>CAXBKX010000008.1:0-164366 GCA_963976475.1 uncultured Rhodobacterales bacterium | reverse complement strand
AGCAAACTACAAATCGCAGCTTACGTCAGTGTCCTAATTTCGGGGGGTAGCTCACATGAGCCAGAGTCTCAACCGCGTCATGGCTACGTTGACCTGTAGAAACTAGGCACCATTACCATTAAGGTGCCATCCGAACCCCGCACGGCAGGGCAAGCTTCGGGATGTGATTTCTGGCAAATAGACCCAAAATCACTTTCCAGTTCAGCGCCGCTGGCAACACCATAGCAAATGACTTAACCTATTGTTTTATTTTGGATAAGTGCCGTTCTGGAAAGCTGCAAACGTCTTGGAAAGCCAACTTTCCAGTTCACGCGCCACTTTAAACCATCTCGCGGGCAAGGTTGAACGCCAAGCGCCCCTTTAAACCCTTATTTGACTGGCCTGTGTGCACGTGTGATAGTTTGCAGAGCTATCTGTCACAAAATCGGCTCATAGCCCCAAAATTGCCATTTTTGCGCATATTGCAGACCTTCTAACATCGCGGCCAATTTTGCCCAGCCTGACCCTTTTACCCCAATAAAACATGGCGATTTACCTTGAAACACCACCTAATCCCACGTGACCCCACTTACTGCGGAACTCTCTGTCACACGACACACAAGGTAGGCACATGAGTTTTAACACACGCCTCAGCCGCGCGCCGCATCCGTTTGATCCCGACCTTGGACGGGACGCCTTGGCGCATTTGCCCGACCTGTCGTCCGGGCTTGTGCCGCTGATTGTGGGGGCGGCGGGGTGTAGCCCGTATTTGGCGGGGTTGATGGCCCGAGAGGGGGCGTGGTTACCCGCGGCGATGGACAACCCCGAGGCGGCGGTGGCGGCGATTTTTGCGCAAATGCCCGAGGTGCCGTTGCAAGGGCTGCCCGATGCGTTGCGCCAGGCCAAGCGCCGCATTGCGCTGCTGACGGGGCTTGCGGATCTGGGCGGGGTCTGGCCGCTGGAGGTGGTCACGCAGGTCTTGACGGATTTTGCCGATCTGGCGGTCGATGCCACGATCAAGGCGCTGGTGGCAGTAGAGGTGCGGCGCGGTAAATTGCCCGGCATGGACGAGAGCATGGTGCCGACGGCGGCGGGCATGGTGGTGCTGGCGATGGGCAAGATGGGGGCGGGCGAGTTGAATTATTCGTCCGATATTGACCTGATTTGTCTGTTTGACGAGACCCGGTTTGACCCTGCCGATTATCACGATGCCCGCGCGGGTTTTATTCGTGTGACGCGCAAGATGGCGGCGATCCTGTCGGATGTGGCGGCGGGGGGCTATGTGTTTCGCACCGATCTGCGCCTGCGCCCGGATCCCAATTCCACGCCAGTATGTATTTCGACCGAGATGGCCGAGCGCTATTACGAGAGTGTCGGGCGCACGTGGGAGAGGGCTGCGTTTATCAAGGCGCGGGCTTGTGCGGGGGATATCGCGGCGGGAGAGGCGTTTATCGCCACGTTGCGCCCGTTTGTGTGGCGCAAGCATCTGGATTTTGCAGCCATTCAGGACGCCCATGATATGCGGCTGCGGATCAGGGATCACAAGGGCTTGGGCGGCAAGTTGGTGCTTGAGGGCCACAATATGAAACTGGGGCGCGGTGGCATTCGCGAGATCGAGTTTTTCACCCAGACCCGCCAGTTGATTGCGGGAGGGCGCGACGAGAGCCTGCGCCAGCGCCGCACGCAAGACGGGTTGAGTGCGATTGCCAAGGCGGGGTGGGTGCCGGAAGATGATGCCGTAACGCTTTATGATCATTACAGGTTTCACCGTGAGGTCGAGCACCGTTTGCAGATGATCAATGATTCGCAGACGCATTCCCTGCCAAAATCGGAAGAGGGGTTTGTGCGCTTGGCGGCGTTTATGGGCCGTGATGTGGCGGGGTTAAGGTCCGAGTTGCGGGCCCGTTTGGAAGAGGTGCATGTCAAGACCGAAGGGTTCTTTGCACCTGATGCGCCCAAAGCCATGGCAGATGATTGGGGGCAAGAGGTGACCGCCCGTTGGCAGACCTATCCTGCGCTGCGATCAGACCGGGCGGGAGAGATTTTCAAACGCTTGAAGCCCGAGATATTGATGCGGTTGCAAGATGCCGCCAAGCCCGAGGAGGCCTTGTTGCAGTTTGACGGGTTTTTGCGCGGATTGCCTGCGGGGGTGCAGTTGTTTTCGCTGTTCGAGGCCAATCCGCAACTGACCCAGTTGATTGTGGATATTGCCGCGACCGCCCCTGCGTTGGCGCAATATTTGTCGCGCAATGCCGGTGTCCTAGATGCGGTGATTGGCGGCGCGTTCTTTGATGTCTGGCCGGGGGCTGCGGCGCTGACAAAAGATTTGGCGCGGGTTCTGGCAGGCTATGACGACTATGAAGCGCAACTATTGGCATCAAGGGTCTGGGCCAAGGAATGGCATTTCCGCATTGGGGTGCATCATCTGCGCGGGCTGATCGATGCCGATACCAGCGGGGTGCAATATGCGGATTTGGCGGGGGCTGTGGTGGCGGCGATCTGGCCTGTGGTGGTGGCGGAATTTGCCCGTAAGCACGGGGCCATGCCCGGTGTTGGTGCGGTGGTTTTGGGGATGGGCAGTTTGGGGGCGCAGCGGTTGAATGCGTTTTCCGACCTTGATCTGATTATGATTTATGATGCGGGTGGGGTCGAGGCCTCTGAGGGTCCGCGCCCGTTGATGACCCGGATGTATTATGCGCGGCTGACCCAAGCCTTGGTGACCGCACTGACCGTGCCGATGGCCGAAGGGCGGCTGTATGAGGTGGATATGCGTCTTCGCCCCTCGGGCCGCGCCGGGCCTGTGGCCACATCGATCGAGGCGTTTATGGCCTATCAATCGGGCGAGGCGTGGACATGGGAGCATCTGGCGCTGACCCGTGCGAGGGGCATTGCGGGCGATCAGGGGTTGATGCAGCGGGTTGAGGCATTCCGCCGCGAGCTGTTGCAGGCCAAGAGCGCGGGCAAGACGGTTTTGCCCGATCTGGCAGACATGCGCGCGCGCATTGCCCAAGCCAAGCCACCACAGGGCGCGTGGGACGCCAAGATTGGCGCGGGCCGTCTGCAAGATACCGAGCTGATGTCGCAGGCCGCCGCACTGATTGCGGGCAATCCGGCGCGTGACGCACCCGCGCAATTGGCCGCAGGTGTCGCGCATGGCTGGTTGAGTGCCGCAGATGCGGGCGCAATTTCGGCGGCGGCAGGGCTTTTCTGGCGGATGCAGGCGGCGGCGCGGCTATTGACGGGCGGCCCGCTTGCACCAGAGGATCTGGGTGAGGGTGGTCGTCGTCTGATCTTGCGCGAGACTGGATTTACGACGATGGAGGCGCTACAGGGGGCGATGGCGGATTTGGCAGACAAAGCTGATGCCGTGATCAGCCGGAAACTGGCGGAATAGGATGCAAGATGTCGAAATCAGGTGATCCAAACGACCCCAAGGGGTTGGTTTACGAATCTTTCCGCATCGAGGGCATCACGGCCTCGGAGTGTCGCACAATCTTTTTGGATTGGGCGTTGTCGATGCCAGCAGGTTACGATGTGAAGGCTGCGGTCGCGGGGCTGTTGGCGAAATATGCCGATCAACCCGCCGATCATCCGATGCAAGCCACGTTGCAGGCCGCGCTGCAATCTGCGGGGCCTGCAAGGCGGCGCGGTGGTCGCGCTGCGCGGGTGCCTGACTAGCGTGGCAGGGCGCTGGCCTCGGCGGCCAATGCTGTGATTGCGTCCCAATCGCCCGCGTCCACGAGGGTTTTGGGCGCAACCCAAGAGCCGCCGACGCAAAGTGTGTTGGACAATGATAAGTAGTCATTGGCGTTTTTGAGGCTGACGCCGCCGGTCGGGCAAAAGCTGATTTGCGGCAGCGGCGAGCCTATTGCCTTGAGCGCGGGTGCGCCGCCGTTGGCCTCGGCGGGGAAGAATTTTTGCACGCTGTAGCCGCGTTCCAGCAGGCGCATGGCCTCGGTGGAGGTAGCGATGCCCGGCAGCAGGGGCAGATCGTTGGCTTCGCAGGCGTCCAGCAGCAGATCAGTGGCACCCGGTGAGACGCCGAAGGTGGCCCCAGCGGCCTTGGCGTTTTCCACGTCTTTTGGCGTCAGCAGCGTGCCGGCGCCGACAATGCCGCCTGTCACTGTGGCCATTTCGCGGATCACGTCGAGGGCGGCGGCGGTGCGCAGCGTGACTTCGAGGACCGGTAATCCGCCTTTGACGAGGGCACGGGCGAGATCAGCGGCATGGGCCGCATCGTCAACCACGAGCACAGGGATGACGGGGGCCAAAAGGCAGAGTGCGCGGCTTTTTGCGGAGGCGTCGTGTGGGGTCATGAGGTTTGGTCCTTGGATTAGATGCAGACGCCGGCACCGTCGCATGACAGGCCGACATTATCGCGGAAGACTTGGAAAAGTTCGCGGCCCACGCCGTTGCCGTTGCCTTTGAGGTTCGGGGTGGCGGGGGCCCGTGTGGACAGATCGACGCCGATCACGTCGATGGTGCCCAGCGTGGCGTCAAGCCGGATGATGTCGCCGTCTTGCAGCATCGCAAGCGGGCCTGCGTCGGCGGCCTCGGGGCTGATGTGGATGGCGGAGGGCACTTTACCCGAAGCGCCCGACATGCGCCCGTCGGTGACAAGTGCGACCTTGTGGCCGCGGTCTTGCAGGGTGGCGAGGATCGGCGTGAGCCCGTGCAATTCTGGCATCCCGTTGGATTTTGGCCCTTGGAAACGCACCACAATGACGGTGTCTTGTGCAAGTTCGCCCGCTTTGAAGGCGTCTTTCACCGCCTCTTGGGTGTGGAAAATGCGGGCGGGGGCCTCGATGATGTGCCGCTCGACGGCCACCGCAGAGGTTTTGATCACGCCGCGCCCGAGGTTGCCTGCCAGTTGGGTCAGCCCGCCATGGTGATTGAACGGGTCCGAGACCGGACGCAGGATTTTCTCGTTCAGCGATTTGGTGGTGCCTGCGGTGAAGGCGATTTTGCCGTCCACGAGTTTTGGCTCTTGGGCGTATTGTGCAAGGCCCGCGCCCATGACAGTTTGCACGTCGTCATGCAGCAGGCCTGCGCCCAACAACTCGCCGATCATGTAACCAAGTCCGCCTGCGGCGTGGAAGTGGTTCACATCCGCCAGCCCGTTGGGATAGACTTTGGCCATCAGTGGCACGGCTTCGGAGAGATCGGAGAAGTCTTCGAGGTCGATGATCACGCCTGCGGCCCGCGCCATGGCAGGCAGGTGCAGCACCAGATTGGTAGAGCCGCCGGTGGCCATCAGGCCAACGAGGCCGTTCACAAAGGTTTTTTCGGACAGGATTTCAGAGGTCGGGCGGAAGGTTCGGCCAAGGGCGGTGTTGCCCAGCACTTGTTCGGTGCCGCGCGTGGTCAGCGCGTCGCGCATCCCGCTGTCGGGGTTCACAAACGACGAGCCGGGCAGGTGCATCCCCATGAATTCCATCAGCATCTGGTTGGTATTGGCGGTGCCATAAAACGTGCAGGTGCCCGCGCCATGATACGAGGCCATCTCGGCGGCCATCAATTCTTCGCGGCCGACCTCGCCGGTGGCGAACAACTGGCGCACCTTGGCCTTTTCATCGTTGGGCAGGCCGGATGTCATTGGGCCTGCGGGCAGGAAGATCGCGGGGATGTAGCCGAAAGTGGCCGCGGCAATGATCAGGCCGGGCACGATTTTATCGCAGACACCAAGGTAAATCGCCGCGTCAAAGACATTGTGCGACAGCCCGATGCCAGCGGCCATGGCAATCACATCGCGCGAGAACAGCGACAGCTCCATGCCGGTTTGCCCTTGGGTCACGCCGTCACACATGGCGGGCACGCCGCCTGCGACCTGCACCGTGCCACCTGCTGCCCGGGCTGCGCGGCGGATAATATCGGGGTAGTGTTCAAACGGCTGATGCGCCGACAGCATATCGTTATAGGCGGTGATGATGCCGATGTTGGGCGCTTGGGTGGTTGCCAAGACGCCCTTATCCTGGCCCATCGCGGCGTAGGCGTGGGCCTGATTGCCGCAGGTCAGATGCGCGCGGCGCGGCCCTTCGTTTGCTGCGGCATTCATCCGGTCGAGATAGATGCGGCGGGGTTTTTCCGAGCGGGCGATGATGCGGTCGGTGACTGCCTGAATTGTCTTGTGAACGGCCATCGTGTCCTCCTGAAACTGATTGGGGCGTCCATAGCATGTTTTGTTAGCGCTAACAAGGGATGGCACCGCCGCGATTGCGACTATTTCACAACAGGTGCGGCAGGTTTTGCAATCACCCTGCAATCGCCGCATTTGACCACATTTCTGCCCAAATCTCTTGGTTAATTATTTCCTAAGCCCGTTGGGGGTGATGCCGAAAATAAGGGTTTAAGCCCGGAGGTAGCAAGATGAAACTATTCAAGTTGATGGCAATTACAGTTTTGGGTCTGGCAGTGGCCGGCTGTGCAAGTGTCGAGACAGTCACACGAAATGCGCCGCTCGAGACGTCAAGCTTTGGTGGGGCGCAGAGCCGCGTGATCGCCCGCAACTATGCGGTGCAGGATATGACGTTTGCGGCGTCAACGCAGCTTCGTGTGTCTGAATCCAACAGCTTTTACCCGAATGCCGACGTGGTTTGGCGCGGTGATCCGATCGGGAACCGTATCGAGCAGATTGCCGCGATGTTTAAAACCGCCCTGGACCGCAACGTGGACAAGATGGATGGTCTGGTGCCTGTTGTGGTGGATTACCGTTTGATCCGCTTTCACGGCGTCACTGAGCGCACCCGTTATTCTGTCGGTGGCGTTTATAACATCGAGTTTGAAATGACTGTGCGCCATGCATTGACCGGCGAGATTCTGGAGCCGACCCGCCGCATTGAAGCCGATCTGTCCGCACCGGGCGGTATTGCGGCCCTGATGCAGGATCAGCGCGGCCAGACCGAGAAGGTCCGTGTCACCGATTTCCTGACGCAGGTGTTTGCGGACGAATTGTCGGGCACATACGAGATATAATCTTTCGCAGGTGAATTTTTGCGGGTAAGGGGGCTGTTATGGAACAGTCCCCTTACCCCGTTGTCCGCCTCAATCCTAAAGGCGACGCCCGCGCAATTCGCCACGGTTTTCCGTGGGTCTATGCAAATGAAGTTGTCACCGATCGCCGGACCAAAGGTCTGAGTGCTGGCACCATCGCCATTCTGGAAGACGCAGAGCGCAGGCCGATGGGCCTTGTGGCGGTGAACCCCAATAGCAAGATCTTTTGCCGCATGTTGTCGCGTGATGTGGATGTGCCGGTTGATGCGGCATGGTTCGAGCGCATGATTGGCGCAGCCTTGCAGCACCGCGAGACGCTATACGCAGAGCCCAATTACCGCCTTGTGCACGCCGAAGCCGACGGGATGCCCGGCGTGGTTATCGACCGTTTTGGCGATGTGGCTGTGGTGCAGCCCAACGCCGCATGGGCCGATGTGATGATCGAGATGCTGGTGGACGCACTGGTGAAGGTCACGGGTGTTGGCACGGTTATTATGAATGGCACCGGGCGCGCGCGGTCGCTGGAAGGTTTGCAAGAGCGCACAGATGTGTTGCGCGGTCAGGCCCCGATAGCGCCGATCCCTGTGGAGATGAATGGTGCGACCTACATGGCGGATGTCATGGGGGGCCAGAAGACCGGTATTTTCTTTGACCAGCGGCCCAATCATGCGTTTGCGGCCAACCTGTCCAAGGGCGCGCGCGTGTTGGATGTGTTTTCGCATGTTGGCGGCTTTGGTTTGGCGGCTTTGGCCAATGGTGCGGCTTCGGTGCTGGCGGTTGATGGATCGGCCCCTGCGCTGGAATTGGCGCAAGCGGGTGCGGACGCGATGGGTGTGTCGGGCAAGTTTCAGACCCGTCGTGGCGATGCCTTTGCGACGCTGGAGGCCTTGGCCGAAGAGGGGGCGCAGTTTGATATTGTGATTTGTGATCCACCTGCCTTTGCACCGGGGCGCAAGTCGCTGGATGCGGGGCTGCGCGCCTATGAACGGGTGGCGCGATTGGCGGCTGGATTGGTCAAAGAGGGCGGCTATCTGGGTGTGTGTTCGTGTTCGCACGCCGCTGATTTGACCAAGTTCCGCAATGCATCAGCGCGCGGGATTGGCCGTGCGGGCAAGCGTAGTCAGGTGATTTACACGGGCTTTGCCGGTCCTGATCATCCGCTGTTGCCGCATTTGGCCGAAAGCGGCTATCTGAAAGCGGTGTTTTTCCGTCTATGAGAGTGCTGATCGACGCTTGCGTGCTTTACCCCACGGTGATGCGCGAGGTGGTGTTGGGGGCGGCCGGTTTGGGCCTGTTCGAACCGCGTTGGTCGGAGCGGATTTTGGAAGAATGGGCAAGGGCCACCCGCAAGCTTGGCCCCGAGGCGGAAGTTTTTGCACGCGGTGAAATTGCACTGTTGGGGGCGGCTTTTCCGCGCGCGATTGTGCCGGTGCACCAAGGGCAAATGCCGCGTCTCTGGCTGCCTGATGCGGATGATATTCATGTGTTGGCGGCGGCTGTATCGGGGTCGTGTGACGCAATTTTAACCATGAACGCGAAGGATTTTCCGCGCGGTATATTGGCCGAGGAAGGTTTGGCGCGGTTTGATCCCGACGGGTTTTGTTGCCGGATGTTGGCGCAAGATCCAAGCGGAATGCGCGGCGTGGCGGACGGGGTTTTGGCCACGGCACGGCAGATGTCGGATGTGGACTGGACGATGCGCGGTTTGATGAAAAAGGCGCGGTTGCCACGGTTTGGCAAGGCGCTGGTCGAGATCACCTAGGACAGCTGCCATTTTGCGGTATTGGTCTCGATCGCCTTGATCCGCTCGGCGGTCACCGGATGGCTCAGAATCCACGCCGGGGTGGCCGCACCGCGCGCGCCTGTCAATTTGTCGAGTTTATGAAACAGCGAGATCTGTGGCGCAGATCCGATGCCTGATTTTATCAAAAGAGCGGTCGCATAGGCGTCGGCCTCGTATTCATCGCTGCGCGAAAGCTTGGCTGCCAGCAGCGACATGAGCGCGTTGGCGATGAACATGCCGATGCCCGGCAAAAACCGGTTCAGGATCATGGCCAGCGCCGTGCGCATCGCATTTTGGCCTGAAAAGTCGATCATCCGCCTGCGCGAATGGCCCAAGGCGACATGGCCCAATTCATGCGCGATCACCGAGGCCAGTTCGGCGGCGGAGACCTCGCCTGCGCGGTATTTGTTGAAGAACCCGCGGGTGATGAAAATGCGCCCGTCGGGGGCAGCAAGGCCGTTTACGGGATCGATTTCATAGATGTGCACTTTGATGCGTTTGATATCCAAAGCGCGCGCCATGTCTTCGGTCAGGGATTTAAGGATCGGGTCGGCAAGCTCGGTTGATTTCTCGTCGAGGTCCTTGGAGGTGCGCCAGACCGAGAACCGGTACATGGCGATCCCGTAAATCAGCGCAAGCAGGATGGGTGTGAACTTCAACATGGGTTAGATATGGGGTCGCGTAGGCGCTTTGTCGAGGCGTGGCTTGCTAAGCTTCCACAACCAAAGCCCGAGACCTGTGCCCACAAGCAGGGCGGTGATCAAACCACTTGCGTTGCCCAGAATACTGGCGACCGAGGTGATGTTGTCGGCGAATGTATAGCCCAGCCCGACGTAAAGGCCGACCCAGACGATCTCGCCCAGCAGCCCCCAAAGTGCAAAGCGGTGCCATTTGAAATTGGTCAGCCCCGAGACGAAGTTGACATAGGGGCCCAGCGGGGCGGCGAGCCAGCGCGAAAAGAACACCGAAGAACCACCGCTTTTATCCATAAAGGATTGGGATTTGCGGCGTAGGGTGGCGCGTTTGGGCTGAGCCTCGAGCCAGGTGGTCATGCGCACCCCCGAGGCCCGCGCGATCCAGTAGCCTGTATTGTCGCCCAAGACTGCCCCGATGAATGCGGCCAGCACGACAGCAGTCAGCGACAGGTCGCCCGTGGCCGCAAAGCCGCCAGAGGCCAGCATCAGCAAAGACGAGGGCACGGGCAGGGCCAGGCAGCTTAGAAAGGTCACAATGAACACAACCGGCACACCGTAGTCGGCGACAAGCGCGAGCACGATTTCACTCATTGGGGTTTGTCCTGTGCTGCGCGCCACTGGGCGGCGGCGGCATCGATGCGCGCTTGCATCTGCGCCATGCTCATGTCGTTTTTATCGGCGATCATGCCCAGCGACATGCGCATTGGCGGCATGTCTTTTTGTAAAAACAACGCGGGCCCAAGCACCTCGGGTGGCAAGTCATATGATTGCGCGATGTAACGCGGGGTCATCCAGGGGGCCAGTTGTTGGTCCTGATGTGCAGGATCCATCCAGTAGATCATCGCGGCGATGGTCTTGATGCCAAAGAAAGCAATGACCACCAGCGTGCCGACAAAGGCCAGCACGATCAACCGGTGGTGCAAGCAAAGGTGTTTGATGCGGTTCTTCATGTCAGTGCTTTCATGCCGCGAGACAGTCCCGAGAGGGTCATCGGAACCATGCGATCAGCCCCGAAGATATGCTGGATCATGGCGATGGATTGCGTATAGGGCCAATGGTTTTGCGGCAAGGGGTTGATCCACAGGTGATTGGGCCATTGGTCGCGGGCGCGGGTCAGCCAAGTCTCGCCGGCGTCTGCGTTGTGATGCTCGTTGGCGCCACCGATATAGGCGATCTCGTAGGGCGACATGGAGGCGTCGCCGACAAAGATGCATTTGTAGTCCGACCCATAGGTGCGCAGGATCTCTGCGGTGGCGATTTGCGCGTCCCAGCGGCGTCGGTTGTCGCGCCAGACGCCTTCATACAGGCAGTTGTGGAAATAGAAGAATTCAAAGTGTTTGAATTCGGATTTGGCCGCCGAGAACAGCTCTTGCACGGCTTTGATATGCGGGTCCATCGAGCCGCCGACGTCGAGAAATAACAGGACTTTCACCGCGTTGCGGCGCTGGGGTCTTGTTTGCACGTCCAGGTAGCCGTGTTGGGCGGTTTTGCGGATGGTCTCGGTCAGGTCAAGCTCGTCTGTGGCCCCGTCGCGCGCCCATTTGCGCAGGCGTTTGAGCGCCACTTTGATGTTGCGGGTGCCCAACTCGACGCTGTCATCGAGATTGCGAAATTCGCGCTTGTCCCAGACTTTCACCGCGCGCTGGTGACGGCTATCGGGTTGGCCGATGCGGATGCCTTCGGGGTTGTAGCCATAGGCGCCAAACGGTGATGTGCCTGCGGTGCCGATCCATTTGGAGCCGCCTTGGTGGCGCGACTTTTGCTCCTCAAGGCGCTTTTTGAGGGTTTCCATGAGTTTATCAAAGCCGCCCAGGGCTGCGATTTCGGCCTTTTCTGCGGCGCTAAGGTGCTTTTCCGCCAGCTTTTCAAGCCAGTCTTGCGGGATGTCGACGGCGTCCATCACGGCTTGTGGCGGGATTGCCGCAAGGCCCGAAAAGCTGGCGGCAAAGGCGCGGTCAAAGCGGTCGAGATGGCGTTCGTCTTTGACCATGATCGCGCGTGCAAGGTAGTAAAACGCGTCGATGTCGTAGGTCGCTAACCCGGCTGCCATGCCCTCTAGGAACGCCAGAAATTCGCGCAAGGAGACCGGAACTCCTGCGTTGCGCAAATTGTCGAAGAACGGCAGGAACATCGTCTAGATGGCAGCGCGTTCGATGAACACCAGAATGAACAGCCCGATCAGCCCGAAGATCAGCGAGAACACAGCGCCCCATTGCAGCAAATCAAACGTTGTGCCGCCGCGCCGTTTGGCCCGAACGGCCCCGACAAGCGCCCCGATGAATAGACCGGCCAGAGGGAAAATCATGTAATAGGCTTTCTAATAGGGGCGCAGCGCGGCGATTTCGTTCAGCCGTGCCTGCACGTTTGCGTCAGAGCCAAATCCGTAACGCGCCCATCCCAAACTGTCCAGACGCAGGCTTTCTGCCTGTGCTATATCGCCGCGCATTTCCAGGGCTGCGGCTTTGAACATCAGCAGTGTCGCCAGCAAAGCGGCGTTTTGATGGCGCTCGGCCACCGGTGCCCAGCGGTCGCTCAGCGCAATCGTGCGCGCCGCGTCACCGGCCGCCAGCGCAAAGGCGGCTTGTTGCACGCCGATATGTGCGGCGTGGATTTGCGTGGTAGCAGACCCCGCATATGTTGTCTGCGCGGCATTGAACGCCGCCAATGCGGCGGTCGGGTCATTGCCCACTTGCAAGCGCCCGTAAGCGTATTGCGCAAAACCGGCCCGCACCCCCGTCCAGCCAAAGGCGGTGCCCAGAGAGATGGCTTGTTGCGCCGCGGCCCGTCTGCGCGCCGGCGAGGCGCCGTTGGTCAAAGCGGTTTCCATCGCCTCGATCCAGTCGCGCGAGGTGTCGTTCAGCGGTGCGCCCGCCTGCCGCTCGCCTGCGGGATTGAGCCGGGCGAGGATGCCGGGGATCCGCACCGCGGCTTCGCCACGCGACATGCCGTTGCGCAACTCGGGGGCGTAATAGGCTTGCAGGATCAACATGTCGAACCCTGTCAGCACGGCTTGGATGTTGTCGTCGTTGAACACCGAATCGGGCAGCCGGTAAAGATCATTGAGCGGGCCGAGCGCTTGGGCCAGTTCTTCGTGCAGGCAGTCGCGGATTTCTTGCGGGGCCACATCGGCGGGCACAAAGATTGCGGCGCGGTCGCGCCGTTTCAGGGTGGTCCAATCCACCTGCGGGGTCCGCCGTGCGATTTTGAATTCGCTCCAGCTTGTCAGGCGCGGCACCACAAAGCAGGCCGCTTTTGGCACCGCCGCCGAGAGCACGGCGCGCGGCACGGCCTCTATGGTGATTGAAGCGGGCTGGTCGGGGCTGACCATGCGGATGTCGAGCTTTGCTTGCGTGCGCAGCCGCGCGAGCAGATCTTCAAGGTCGCGGATCATAATGGGGTTGGTGACCCCCGTGGCCCGCACGGTGATCGGTCCCTTAAAGCGGGTCATTTGTGCCACGTTGCGCCCGCTTTCCATGCGGAAGGACAGATCAAGGAAGTCTTGGGCGATTTCGCTGTTGGGCCGTGTCGCGGGCACGACATAGGTGGTTGTAAAGACCTGCATGGGGGGCAGGGCTTGCGCAAAGCCTGCCGCACGGCTGGGCGGGGCGTCTTGCGGGACCGGCGCGCAAGACGCGATGAAGGTCAGCGCGAAGGCTGCGAGCCGGTTCATGCGGCGGGCCTTTGATATTTGATGAAATTGGTCAAGGTGCCGACGCGGTCGTAAAGCTGCCGGCCTGTCAGGTTGTCGTCTTGGGTCAACCAGTAGACCGACGGAACCTGTGCCGCATCAGCCGCGCCGTAGACAGCTTCGATCAGTTTGCGCCCGACGCCGGTGCCGCGCACGCAGGGCTGCGTGTAGAGGTCTTGCAGGTAGCAGACGTTTTCAATGCGCCAGCAGTGCCGGTGGAACAGATAATGGGTAAGTCCGACGGGGGTGCCGTTTTGCACCGCGACAAGCGCATTGAAGTCGCGATCATCATGGCCGAGCAGGCGCGCAAACGTCGACGCATAAACATCGTCGGGCACGGTTGTGCCATAGAATTCCAGATATGCGGCCCACAGCCCACGCCATGCCGCATGATCTGCGGCCTGCAAAGGGCGGATTTCAACCGGCACTATTGCCTTGCTCAAACCTGCTACTCCTCAAGTTTCATAAGCTTTAATCTGCTGGTGAACTGCGGCTCCTCTTTGACGCAATCAAGGCTTTTGCGAGACCCGCCGCGCGACCAGGGTGAGTAGGCGCAATGACAAGGTGAATTGCATCAAAAAACCTTTGATTTAAGTGTATTGCGGCCTGCCGTTGCATAAAGGGCTCAAGCCGCTTGTGGTGAAATATGGGGCCGCTACCAGATATAGCGGCCCGCCCGTTTCAAGCCAGAGCGAGAGCCATATGCGGCGTGCCTTGCGAGGTTTTCTCGGTGGTGCAGCCATTGCTGTTCAGGGTTGCACTGACTTGGCGGCGCTCAATCACCATGCTGTCGAATTTGCTGATGTTGACGGGCGCGTCAAAACGCACGGCTATGCGCGTGCGCGCACCGTGCCCGATGTCGCTGACGCTGATCACGGTGCCTGCGAACGGATGGCCAAGGTAAAGCCCGGTGACATGTTGGCCCAGCTGCACAAGCGGGGGCGGCGTATTGCCGGTTTTGGCGTGCAGCGTGTTCCAGTCGCGGTGCCCGAGTTGCTTGGCCAGAAGTTCCAGCGATTGTGCATGGCTGATGGCGTGTCCGGTCGCGGCCAGAGACTGTCGCAGGGCTTTGGCTTGCGCCTTGAGCGCGTCCAGAGAAGGGAGGGGTGTCATGTTCACATCTTTCAGATCGATGCGGATTTCGCGTTGGGTGCTTGCGTTGCCAACAGACCGCATAAAGCTGACGTCAGTTGAAAGTATTGCTCAAAGCTTCACCATGGCCGGGGCCTGCAAGCGGCGGGTGCATTGAACCCTGCCGCCTGTCTAAGATGTGTGACGGGATATGTCTAGCGCCCGGCGCGCGCCATAAAGGCAAGCCGTTCAAACAGATGCACGTCTTGTTCGTTCTTGAGTAGAGCGCCGTGAAGTTTTGGCAAGGCATTGGCACCGTCACGTTTCAGGTCTTCGGCGGTCAGATCCTCGGCGAGCAAGAGCTTGAGCCAATCAAGCACTTCGGAGGTGGAGGGTTTTTTCTTGAGGCCTGCGGTGTCACGGATCTCAAAGAATTGGGTCAGCGCGGTGGTGAGTAATTGGTCTTTGATATCAGGGTGATGCACGGCGATGATCTTGCGCATCGTGTCCTGGTCGGGGAATTTGATGTAGTGAAAGAAACAGCGGCGCAAAAAGGCATCTGGCAGTTCTTTTTCATTGTTGGAGGTGATGATGACCACGGGGCGGTGCACGGCGCGCACGGTTTCGCCGGTCTCGTAGACGTGGAATTCCATCCGGTCGAGTTCTTGCAGCAGATCATTGGGGAATTCGATGTCGGCCTTGTCGATCTCGTCGATGAGCAGGACCACGCGGCCCTGCGCCCCAAAGGCCTGCCAGAGCTTGCCTTTGCGGATGTAATTGGCCACGTCGTGCACCTTTTCGTCGCCAAGCTGGCTGTCGCGCAACCGGCTGACTGCATCATATTCATAAAGCCCCTGTTGCGCCTTGGTCGTGGATTTGATGTGCCATTCGATCATCGGCAGATCGAGGGCTTCGCTGATCTGGCGCGCAAGCTCGGTTTTGCCGGTGCCGGGTTCACCTTTGACCAGCAAGGGCCGTTCCAAAGTGACCGCCGCATTGACCGCCACTTTCAGGTCGTCTGTCGCGACATAGGTCTTGGTGCCTTTGAAATGCATGGTGTCTTCCTATTTGCTGCGTGCTGAACCTATGCGGGATCACCGGCGGCATCAACTGTTTGCGCTGACGTAAATCAGGGGGGTGACAGTTCCGATCTGAAGGGGTAAATGTGCGCAAAATAAGGGGTGGACGATGTCTTCGATTGTTAAAACGACGGGCACTGACAAGCGTAAAGGGACCAAGATGAAAGTAGAAACTTTCCTGCCGGAAGATTACAAACCGGTCGAGACCGAGCCGTTTATGAATGAAAACCAGCTGGAGTATTTTCGGGTTAAGTTGTTGACCTGGAAGGCGGATTTGTTGGAAGATAGCCGCGATACTGTTGCGGGCATGAAAGACCAGACCCGCAATATTCCCGATGTGGCCGACCGCGCATCCGAGGAAACCGACCGCTCGCTCGAGCTGCGCACACGCGACCGGCAGCGCAAGTTGGTCAATAAAATCGATGCAGCACTGCGGCGTATTGACGAGGGTGAATTTGGCTATTGTTCGATCACGGGCGAGCCGATTTCGCTGAAGCGTTTGGATGCCCGTCCGATCGCGACGATGAGCCTCGAGGCGCAAGAGCGTCACGAGCGTCGCGAAAAAGTGCACCGCGACGATTGAGATGAATAAGCCGCGCCAGACAGTTGCGATTGTGGGGGCGGGGATCGGTGGCTTGACGGCTGCTTTGGCCTTCGCCCGTCATGGGGCGGAGGTTTTTGTTTTGGAGCAGGCGCCAGCGTTGACAGAAGTGGGCGCGGGGCTGCAAATCACCCCCAATGGGGGCCGTGTCTTGCAGGCCTTGGGTCTGTCGGATGCCGCGGCCAGGGCGGGTATTGCTGCGGATGCGGTGGTGCCGAAAGATGCGATGTCGGGCCGCGATGTGACCCGCTTTGATCTGACGGCGCAAACGCCGCGCTACCGGTTTTTTCACCGGGCCGGTTTGCAGGGCCTGTTGGCGGATGGCGCAGAGGCGGCCGGTGTCACGGTGCATCTGGGCGTGCAAGCCCATGGTATGGATGCGCAGGGTGTTTTGCAAACCAGCAAAGGGCCGATGCACGCGGATGTGGTTGTGGGGGCGGATGGTATCCATTCCAAGCTGCGCGCCTATTGCGAACCTGATGCACAGCAGGCCACTTTCACCGGTCAGGTGGCCTGGCGCGGCGTGGTGCCGACGCGCGAAACGCCTGCCGAGGCGCATATCTGGATGGCGCCGCACCGCCATGTTGTGACCTATCCGCTGGACAACGGGTTGTTGAATGTGGTCGCGGTGCAAGAGCGCAGCGCATGGGCTGCCGAAGGCTGGTCGCATGGCGATGATCCGCAAAATTTGCGCGCCGCTTTTGCCGATTGTGCGCCCGCGGTGCAAGAGATTTTGGCGCAGATTGATCGACCGCTGTTGTGGGGTCTGTTTCGCCATCCTGTTGTGGCGCAGTGGACGCGCGGACCCGTGGCCTTGTTAGGGGACGCGGCGCATCCGACGCTGCCGTTTTTGGCGCAGGGCGCGAATTTGGCGATCGAGGATGCCTATGTTCTGGCGCGCTGCTGCGCGCAAGAGGCGGATGTGCCGCAAGCGTTTGCCCGTTATCAGGCGTTGCGCCGTGACCGCGTGGTCCGCGCCCTTGCCGCAGCCAGTGCCAATGCGCGCAATTACCATCTGTCGGGGCTTGGGCGTCATGTAGCCTTTGCGGGGTTAAAGACCCTTGGTGCGGTGGCACCTGACGCGTTTATCAAACGCCTGGGCTGGCTATATGATCACGATGTGACGGCCTAAAGCGCCAGATCAACCCAGACCGGCACATGGTCGGAGGGTTTTTCGCGGCCGCGCAGGTCTTTTTCGATCCAGCAGTCGCGCAGCAGGTCGGCGCATTGCGGTGTCAAGAGGAAGTGGTCGATGCGAATCCCGTCGTTGCGGTCCCAGGCGCCGGCCTGATAATCCCAGAACGAGTAGTGTCCTGCCTCTGTCTGGCGGGCGCGGAAGGCCTCGGTGTAGCCCAGATTGAGGATGCGACGGAAAGCCGCGCGGCTCTGGGGCCGAAACAGTGCGTCATTGGCCCATGCGTCAGGGCGTGCGGCATCCTGTGGTTGGGGAATTATGTTGTAGTCACCGCACATTAGAGCGGGTTCTTCATGTGACAAAAGGTCTTGGGCACGGGCGAAAAGCCGGTCCATCCATGCCAGTTTATAGTCATATTTCGGCCCCGGCGCCGGATTGCCGTTGGGCAGGTAAAGTCCGCAAATACGCAAGGCTTTTTGCCCCACAACAGTCGCTTCGATCCAGCGGGCCTGTTCATCACTGTCATCGCCGGGCAGGCCGCGGGTCACGTCTTCGAGCGGAAATTTCGACAGTATTGCGACCCCGTTGAAGCCCTTTTGGCCATGGGTTTCGACATTATATCCAAGGTCTTCAAGGGCTTGGCGTGGGAACCCTGCGTCGACGGATTTGATTTCTTGCAAGACGGCCACGTCAGGGGCGCTGTCGGCAAGCCAGGTTGTGAGCCCGTCGATGCGGGCTTTGACGCCGTTGATGTTGAAGGTCGCGATTTTCATGTCAGTCCCCTGATGCTGGCTTGTTTTGGCTCAATGCTGCGGTTGGTGCAAGCCGGACCCACAAGATAATGTGTAGCGCATTTTGCGAAATAAACCTTGCGTCAATATTTTTGTGCTTTATCGACATCCACACAAGCAACGCGAGAAAGCCCAAATGTTGACAGCCCCTGTGACGGAAATAGCCGAGAAAACTGCACGCGAGTGGATGGTTGTTCTGGCGCAATACCGCAACCCGAGCAATTGGCGGTCGGGTTTTGAGTTGGCGGTGACGGTTGTTCCGTTTTTGACGCTTTGGATCGCGGCAAGTTGGGCATTGCAATACAGTTATATCGCGGCATTTTTGATATCAGCGCTCAATGGCGCGTTTTTGCTGCGGCTGTTCATTATTCAACATGATTGTGGTCATGCGTCGTTTGTGGCGAACCGGACGTTGTCGGATTGGATCGGGCGGGCGTTGGGTGTGCTGACGTTGACGCCCTATGATGTGTGGAAGCGCACGCACGCTATTCACCATGGCCACCACGGCGATTTGGATCACCGCGGCATTGGCGATATCATGACTTTGACGGTAGAGGAATTTCGGGCGCTTGGCGTGTGGGGCCGGGTGAAATACCGCGCTTACCGTCATCCTTTGACGATGTTTGTGCTGGGTCCGTCGTATTTGTTCTTGCTGCAAAACCGGTTGCCATTTGGCTTGATGAGATCCGGTGCGAAGTATTGGATCAGTGCGATGGGGTCCAACCTTGCGACGGCTGTGGCGTTATTTACCATTTACTGGTTCCTGGGTTTGGGCGCTGTGTTCCTGGTGTTCTTGCCGACCACGATTGTGGCCGCATCCGTGGGTGTTTGGCTGTTTTATGTCCAGCACCAGTTCGAGAACACAATGTGGGACCAGAATCTTGATTGGGATTTGCACGAGGCCGCTTTGCAGGGCTCGTCGCATTATGATTTGCCGGTGGTTCTGCGCTGGTTGACGGGCAATATCGGGATCCACCATGTGCACCACCTGTATTCCCGCATTCCGTTTTACCGCCTGCCGGAAGTGTTACGCGACCACACTGAATTGGTCGAGCAAAGCCGTCTGACGATGTGGGAAAGCTTTAAATGTGCAAGTCTAGATCTTTGGGATGAAAAATCCCGCCGTCTGGTGTCGTTCCGGACCGCGTCGACCTTGTAAGCTCCAACGACAAGCAGGTTACATTGAAAACGACGTGCCGCAGCCGCAAGAGCTGCTGGCATTGGGGTTGGTGATCACAAACCGGGCGCCGATCAATTCTTCGCTAAAGTCGATGACAGCCGCGGCGAGGAAGGGCAGGGAGACCGCATCGATCAGCACCTTTTCACCGGCACCCTCGAGGATCAGGTCATCGTCTTTGGCCGCGTCGAGGTCGATCTGGTATTGAAACCCCGAACAGCCGCCACCTTCAACTGCAACGCGCAGGGCCTTGCCTTGCGCCGCGGCACCGATCTGGGAAAGCCGCGCAAAGGCACGGGGGGTCACGGAGGGTGGGATCGTCAACATATGCAAGAGCCTTACAGTTTGATTATATTTGCAATATAGGTTGCACAGGCAAATTCGACAAGACAGGCAAAAAGGGCACGACACCATGACAGCCCCCTATGCGACGGACCCCGCCAATGCGCGCGGCCGTCTGTATCCAGAGGACGAGAGCGAATTTCGTTCACCGTTTCAGCGCGACCGCGACCGCATCATCCATGCGAGCGCGTTTCGCAGGCTCAAGCATAAGACCCAGGTGTTTATCGAGCATGAAGGCGATTATTTTCGCACCCGGTTGACCCATTCGATCGAGGTGGCGCAAGTGGCCCGCACAGTGGCCGCCGCATTGGGGTTGAACGTGGAATTGACCGAGGCTGTGGCGCTGGCGCATGATCTGGGGCATACGCCGTTCGGGCATACTGGTGAAGAGGCACTCGACCGGCTGATGCAGCCTTACGGCGGCTTTGATCACAATGCGCAGGCCTTGCGGATCGTGACCGATTTAGAGCGGCATTATGCCGAATGGGACGGGTTGAACCTGACGTGGGAAACCCTGGAAGGTATTGCCAAACATAATGGCCCAGTGACGGGCGACATTCCTTGGGCGTTGATCGCGTATATTACCCGTCATGATCTGGAACTGCATAGCCATGCCAGTGCCGAGGCGCAGGCGGCGGCGCTGGCCGATGATATTGCCTATAACAACCATGATCTGCATGACGGGTTGCGTGCCGAGTTGTTCAGCACCGATGAATTGGCTGAATTGCCGATATTGCGCGACTGCTTTGCGCGGGTCGATGCCAAATATCCCGATCTGAATTATTACCGTCGCCGCCATGAGGCGCTGCGCCGTTTCTTTGGTGTGCTGGTCGAGGATGTGATTGCGGTAAGCCGTCATAATCTGGCAGACCTCAATCCGCAGTCGGTGCATGATATCCGTCATGCCGGGCGCATGATGATCCAGTTTTCGCCCGCACTATGGGCCGATCTGAAAGTGATACGCAAGTTCCTGTTCACGCGCATGTATCGCGCCCCTGCGGTGGTGGAAATGCGCGTTGTGGTGACCCAGATGGTTGATGATCTGTTTCCATTTTTCATGGAAAATACCGATGAATTGCCCAAGCAGTGGCGCAAGGATGTGGCGGATGCGGCTGATAAAACGGCCTTGGCAAGGATCGTGGCGGATTATATTGCGGGCATGACGGACCGGTTTGCAATTCAGCAACACAAGCGGCTGATTGGCGGCGAGGATATCCCCGCAGGAGTGATTGATGGCAGTTGATACCGCAGCAGAGGCGATGGCGCCGGTGATGGCGTTTGCGCTTGTGGGGGCCTTGGGCGTGGGGTCGCAATGGGCGGCCTGGCGGTTGCGGATGCCCGCGATTGTCTTGATGCTGGTGGCCGGGGTTGTGATCGGCCCTGTCTTGGGGGTTTTTGATCCTGCGCGCGATATCGGCCCGTTGATGGGGCCGATTATTTCCATTGCAGTGGCGATTATCTTGTTTGAGGGCGGGCTGACGCTGAATTTCCACTCGTTGCAGGATGCACAGAAAGGCGTGAAGCGTCTGGTGTTTATTGGCGCGCCTTTGGGCTGGCTGACCTCGGCGCTGGCGCTGCGCTATGGGGCAGGTTTGTCGTGGGAAAGTGCGGCGGTCTTTGGCGGCATTATGATCGTGACAGGCCCCACGGTCATTGCCCCCTTGTTGCGCACCGCACGCCTGTCGCGCAGGCCCGCGGCCTTGTTGCAGTGGGAAGCGATTGTGAACGACCCGATCGGCGCGCTGGCGGCGGTATTGGCCTTTTCGGTTGTCCTGGTTCTCAATACCACGACGACACCGGGCGAGGCCGCGGCGGATTTGTTGACGGGCATCGGCTTTGCGACCCTGTTGGGCTGGGCCGCGGGGGTGGGGCTGTCGAAATCGTTCAAGCGCGGCTATGTGCCGGAATTCATGAAGGTGCCGGTGTTGTTTTCGCTGCTTTTGGCGGTGTTTGCAGTGTCGGATTTTGTGCTGCATGAAAGCGGGTTGTTGGCTGTGACGATCATGGGGATCGTGATCGCGAACGCCAAATTGCCCAGCTATGAGGAATTGCGCCGTTTCAAAGAGCACGCGACGGTTTTACTGGTCTCGGGGGTGTTTATCCTGCTGGCGGCAAGTCTGGATTTTGCCGCACTGCGACAGTTGGACATGCGCGCGATAGCCTTTGTCGCGCTGGTGGTTTTGGTGGCGCGCCCCTTGACGGTGCTGGTCTCTCTATTGGGGTCGGGCATCCCGTATCGCGAGCAGGTTCTGGTGGCCTTTACCGGCCCGCGCGGGGTGGTTTTGGTGGCGGTTGCGGGCCTGTTTGGTGAAAGGCTGCTGGCGCTTGGGTTCGAGGATGCCGCCCTGATTGCGCCGCTGGCTTTTGTTCTGGTTGCGGTCACGGTTGTGTTGCACGGCTTTACGCTGGCACCATTCGCGCGGTTTTTGGGGCTGACGGGCGCTGATACGCCCGGAGTGGTGATCATTGGCGGCTCGCCCTGGACCACCGGTTTTGCCGAGGCGTTGAAAAAGGCGCAGGTGCCGGTGTTGATGACTGATCCCAACTTTGGCAATTTGCGCGGCGCACGCACCGCTGGCATCGAGACGTTTTCGGGTGATATTCTATCGGAGGCCGCCGAGCAGCGCGTCGAATTGGTCAGCTACGCAACCTTGGTCGCCGCGACCAGCAACGACGCCTATAATACCCTTGTCGCCACCGATCTGGCGCCTGAATTTGGTCGCGACAACGTGTTTCAGGTGATGCGCGAAAAAAGCGAAAGTGCGCGGCATCAATTGCCCCGCACCTTGGGGGGGCGCAAGTTTGGACCCGAAGAAACCCATGCAGGGATGAACGGTTTGATCCGCGCGGGTTGGACGTTCCGCGTGACGCGCCTGACCGAGGAGTTCAGCTTTGAGCAGTGGCGCGCAAACCGTCCCGAGAGCAAATTGATCGCCCGTATTTCCCCTGCCGGAGAGATCAAGCTGATCCGCCGCGACGAGGATGTGAAGGGGGCGCCAGGGGTGCGGATTATTGCGCTGCGCCCGCCCGGCAATGACCCTGCGGATGCCAACGGGCAGCCGCCTGCCGATACCTGACATTGACCCTCGCGGTATCCGTGCTAAACCGCGATGAACCCAATTCCGAAGGACGCCCCAAAAGATGAACCTGTTTGCTGATATCCGTGGTCTGGTGATCACTTGCCTTGAGGGTTTGGTTGCAAGCGGTGTCTTGCCTGACGGTTTGGCGATGGCTGCCGTGACAGTCGAGCCGCCGCGTGATGCAGCGCACGGTGACATGGCAACCAATGCCGCGATGGTCTTGGCCAAGCCTGCGCGCATGAACCCGCGCGCGATTGCCGATGCGTTGGCGGTCAAGCTGCGCGAGGATCCGCGGGTGGCGGCGGTTGATGTGGCAGGCCCGGGGTTCTTGAACGTGCGGCTGGATACGGGCGTCTGGCAGGGCGTGGTCAAGGCCGTGCTGACCGATCCGGCCTATGGGCGGTCGACCTTGGGGGCCACGCAAAGGATGCTGGTGGAATATGTCTCGGCGAACCCGACCGGCCCACTGCATGTGGGGCATACGCGGGGCGCTGTGTTTGGCGATGCGCTGGCCAGCCTGCTGGATTACGCGGGCTATGATGTGACCCGCGAGTATTACGTGAATGACGGCGGCGCGCAGGTCGATGTTTTGGCGCGCTCGGTCTATTTGCGCTATCAAGAGGCGCATGATCTAAGCGTGGATTGGCCTGAGGGCAGCTATCCTGGAGACTATCTGATTGAGGTGGGCGAAGAGCTCAAGGCTGCGATTGGCGACAAATATCTTGAGGCGCCAGAAGATGAGTGGCTTGACGAAATCCGCTTGTTTGCGACCGAGAAGATGATGGATATGATCCGCGCAGATCTAGCCCGGCTTGGCATCACAATGGACAATTTCTATTCGGAAAAATCGCTTTATGGCACGGGGTTGATTGAAAAGGCGATTGCCGAGCTGGATGCCAAGGGGCTGATTTATCGCGGCACGCTGGAGCCACCAAAGGGCAAACTGCCTGATGACTGGGAGCCGCGCGAGCAGACCTTGTTCAAGTCAACCGATCACGGCGATGACGTGGACCGTCCGGTGCAGAAATCCGACGGTGCATGGACCTATTTTGCGCCCGATATTGCGTATCATTATGACAAGGTGCAGCGCGGCTATGACCAGTTGATCGACGTGTTTGGCGCCGATCACGGGGGCTATGTCAAACGCATGAAGGCGGCGGTTTCGGCGCTGTCTGATGGCCGTGTGCCTTTGGATGTGAAGCTGACACAACTGGTGAAACTGTATAAAAACGGCGCGCCGTTCAAGATGTCCAAGCGGGCGGGCACGTTTGTGACCCTGCGCGATGTGGTCGATGCGGTGGGCCGCGACGTGACCCGGTTTCATATGCTGACGCGCAAGAATGATGCGCCACTGGATTTTGATTTTGACAAGGTGACCGAACAGTCCAAAGACAACCCCGTGTTTTATGTGCAATACGCCCATGCGCGGATAAAATCGGTGATGCGCAAGGCGGTCGAGGCGGGTGTTGACGTGTCGGATGCGGCATTGGCCGGTGCGGATTTGGGCAAGTTGAGCCATGACGCCGAATTGGCCGTCGCCAAAAAGCTCGCCGAGTGGCCGCGTCTGGTCGAGATTGCAGCCAAGGGCCATGAGCCGCACAGGATTGCGTTTTATCTCTATGATCTGGCCTCTGATCTGCACGGGTTGTGGAACCGTGGCAACGACGACGTGAGCCTGCGGTTCCTGCAAGACGGTGACAATGCCACAACACAGGCGAAAATTGCCCTGATACGCTCCGTTTCTGTTGTTATTGCATCAGGTCTTGGTATTCTTGGCGTAACCCCAGCGGAAGAGATGCGTTAAAGCGTGCCGCCTCTGGGTTTGTAATTGAGGCAACCCACCCGACGTTGGCAGTGGCGCGGGCAGTGAGGCAAAAGATGGCAGTTTATGAGCAGGGGTCGGCCCCTATGAGAGGGGCCGCGCGCGCCGGAGTTTTGGTAAATTATGCTGGTGCAGCAGTATCCTGCGCCTTGATCATCGGCGTTGCCATTTGGGGCTACAAGCTGGTGGTGCGCGACGTGTCGGGTATTCCTGTTGTGCGCGCGATGTCTGGCGAGATGCGCATATTGCCCGAAAATCCTGGCGGCACGGTGTCAACGAACCTCGGGTTGGCGGTAAATGAGGTTGCGGCCCGCGGTCAGGCCGCAGCCCCCGAAGACACTGTTGCCCTCGCCCCTGTGACCGCAGGTTTGGCGGCGGAAGATTTCGAAGTCCAGTCGCTGGCGGAGGCCGACGAAGTGCAGGCGGTTGACCCCATGCTGGAAGAGCCGCTGGACGATCTGCCGACAAGGGTTGCGTTGACGGCGGAACAACTGATCGATGCGCCCCTGTCCACCGATGATATCCTGGCGCTTGCCGATCAGATTGCTGCGGGTGCATCGCCTGTGGCTGCTGTGTCCGCGGCCCGTGTTGTGACCCCGACAGATGTGCCAGAGGTGCCAAAGCTGGACGCCTCTGCATCCTCACTTGCGGTGTCGCGGCGTCCTATAGCCCGCCCGACATCGGCGATTGTGACTGCCTCGGTTGCCGCAGCACTTGCCGAACCGGCGGTTCAGAGCCCCGCTGCGCAAAGCCCGGTTTCGCAAGCCGACTTTGCAGTGGGCACCAAGCTGGTGCAACTTGGCGCGTTTCCTTCCGCCGAGGTGGCCGCGGCAGAGTGGACCCGCCTGACGGACCGTTTTGGCGAGGTCATGAGCGGCAAATCGCGCGTCATTCAAGCGGCAACATCGGGCGGAAAGGCGTTTTATCGTTTGCGCGCCGAAGGCTTTGCCGAATTGAACGATGCCCGTCGTTTCTGTGCCACGATGGTTGCGGAAAATGTCGACTGTATCCCTGTGGTAGTGCGGTAAGTTGCACTGCAACGCGACGATTTTCGGACCTGAAAGTCGGGTTGTAACAGATTGGGAAAAAACATTTTTCCGCGATGTAAACCCGTTTGGATTTATCGTTTTCGCGCGCAATATCGAAAGCCCGGACCAACTGCGGCGCTTGACCGCTGATCTGCGAGACACAGTAGGGCGCAATGCGCCGATCCTGATTGATCAGGAAGGTGGCCGCGTGCAGCGGATGCGCAGCCCGCATTGGCGCGAATATTTACCCGCATTGGAGCAGATGGAACGGGCCCGCGCGCCGATGCGCGCCCAATGGATTCGTAACCGGCTGATTGCGCAAGACTTATTTGATGTCGGCATTGATGTGAATTGTGCGCCCTTGGCGGATTTGGTCGAGGAGGCGACCCATCCGGTGCTGCGCAATCGTCTTTATGGTGCGGATGTTGCAACCGTGATTGCTGCCGCCCGCGCCTGTGCCGATGCGTTTTTAGCCGGTGGCGTGCTGCCTGTACTCAAGCATATTCCGGGCTATGGCCGCGCCTGTGTCGATAGTCACAAGGATTTACCGACTGTAAATGTGTCCCGCAAAGCATTGGAAACGCATGATTTTGCACCGTTCAAAGCGTTAAACGATATGGCGATGGGCATGACCGCGCATATTGTGTTTGCCGATATTGATCCCGACAATCCGGCAACCACCTCACCCAAGATGATGAAGGTTATCCGCGAGGACATCGGTTTTGACGGGTTGATCATGTCCGATGACATCTCGATGCAGGCGCTTTCGGGCAAGATAGGTGCCCGCGCTGCGGCGTCGATTGCGGCGGGCTGTGACATTGCACTGCATTGCAACGGCGATCCTGCCGAGATGGCGGCGGTGGCCCGTGCCGCGGGTGACATGACCGCACAGGCCACAATCCGCGCGACCCGCGCCCTGGCCCAGCGGAAAACGCCCGAAAAGATTGACATTGCGGGCCTGATTGCGGACCTTGAAGCGCTTTTGGCGTGAGGGTTTTGTGACTGACAGTATTTTCCAGGAAGACGTGCAAACGGTCGCCGAAAGGCAGGCCGCAGAGGCGTTGATTGTGGATGTTGGTGCATTCGAGGGGCCGCTGGACCTGTTGTTGACGCTGTCGCGCACGCAAAAGGTGGATTTGCGGCAGATTTCGATTTTGGCGCTGGCCGAGCAGTATCTGGCGTTTGTCGAACAGGCCAAAAAACTGCGACTTGAATTGGCGGCTGATTATCTGGTGATGGCGGCGTGGCTTGCGTTTTTGAAGTCGCGGTTGTTGCTGCCCCCGGACCCGACCGAAGACGGCCCCTCGGGCGAGGAACTGGCAGCCCATCTGGCGTTTCAGCTGGAGCGGCTGGAGGCGATGCGCAACGCCGCTGCAAAGCTGATGGCGCGCGATCAATTGGGCCGTGATTTCTTTGCGCGCGGAGTGACCGAAGATGTGCAGCGCGTGCGCCGCGTGACCTATACCGCGACGCTGCTGGATCTGATGCAGGGCTATGCGCGGATTCGCACGCGCGATGATTTTCGCCCCTTTGTGATGGACCGCGACGCGGTGATGACGATGGAGGAAAGCCTCGCAAGGATGCGGCATCTGATCGGCTTTGCCGGTGACTGGACCGATATCATGAGCTATCTGCCCGAAGGCTGGGAGGTTGATCCGGTCAAGCGCCGCTCGGCCACGGCTGCCAATTTTGCAGCCTCCCTCGAGCTGGCCAAAGAGGGCAAGATCGACATTCGGCAAGGCGAGAGTTTTGCCCCGATACACATTCGCAAAAGGGAGCCGCGCGATGGCTAAACCCACCAATGACAGCCTGTTCGAGGCCCCGCCCATGGCCGAGCAGGAACGCATGGTCGAGGCGATCCTGTTTGCCACCGCAGAGCCGGTGACGGGGCACGAGTTGATCGGACGGATGCCGCATGGCTGTGATCCCGCAGAGGCGCTGGTGCATTTGCGCAAGCGGTATGAGGGGCGCGGGGTGCAGGTGACCAAGATCGGTGATGCCTGGGCGTTTCGCACGGCGGGTGATCTTGGGTTTTTGATGCAAAAAGAAACCGTTGAGACCCGCAAACTGTCGCGCGCGGCGATCGAGACCTTGGCGATCGTGGCCTATCATCAGCCGGTCACCCGCGCCGAGATCGAAGAGATCAGGGGCGTATCGGTCAGCCGCGGCACGGTGGATCAGTTGATCGAGATGGAATGGGTGCGGATCGGGCGCAGGCGCATGACGCCGGGGCGGCCCGTGACGTTTGTGGTCACGCAAGGTTTCCTTGATCATTTCGGGTTGGAAAACGCACGCGACTTGCCAGGCCTGAAAGAACTGCGCGCGGCCGGCTTGCTGGAAAACCGGCCACCGCCGGGTGTGTCGCAGGTTGCTGACGAGGCGGATGAAGATGACGATGATCAGGTCGATATGTTCGAAGACGAGTAAATTTTGGGGTCTGCCTGCGCTTTATGTGGCGAAAGCCAAGGGTTAGGTCGCGGCGAAGTGTTTGGAAAGTTTCAGGCCTTGCCCTTGGTAATTCGACTTGATGTCGCGCCCATATAGCGCATCAGGCACCGCGGCCATGTTCTCATAGACCAACCGCCCGACGACTTGACCGTGTTCAAGAACAAACGGGGCTTCGTGGCAGCGCACTTCCAGCACGCCGCGCGAGCCTGATCCGCCCGCATCGGCATAACCGAACCCCGGGTCAAAGAAACCGGCGTAATGCACCCGGAATTCGCCGACCATTGCCAGATAGGGCGCCATCTCGGCGGCGTTCATCGGTGGGATGATGATCGATTCGCGGCTCACGAGGATATAGAATGCGCCGGGATCCAGGATGATCCAGCCGTCTTTGCTGTGCACTTGTTCCCAATAGTCCGATGGCGTGTAATGGGCCAGCAGTGACAGGTCTATCACGCCTGTGTGCGGCTTGGCGCGGTAACCGACCAAGGTGCCTTTTTCGGGTTTGAGATCAACCGAGAAGCCCAATCCGTCCGAGATGACCGGATCGCCAGAGACGATCGGGCTGACGGCGTGAAGTGCTTTGAGCGCGTCGTCGGACAGGATGGTTTTGCCGCGCCGAAAAATGATCTGGTTCAGCATTTGCCCCATGCGGGCGACGACCGAAAACGAGCGCGGGCAGATTTCAACGTAAAGCGGCCCGTTGTATCCGGCGGGCACGCGGTCAAATTCCACGCCGCGATCGGTGATGATGCGGGTCAAAAGGTCCAGACGCCCGATCGAGGACTTGGCCGAGGCAGCACCTGTCAAATCCTGTGGCAGTGCCAGCGATTCGAGCAATGGCACGACATAGACGCAGCCCTTTTCCAGAACCGCGCCCTGAGACAGATCGATGGCGTGCATCTGAAAGTCGGCAAGCCGCTGGGTGACGGTGCGATTGCGGCCCGCGAGGAAGGACGCGCGCACGCGGTAGGCTGTGGCACCAAGGCGCAAATCAAGCGATGCGGGCTGGATTTGGCCGGGTGCGATGGGGTGAGATGCGCAGATTTGGCCCTGTGCGATGAGACCGCGCAATTGATGGTCTGCCAATACGCCTGATTCTGTCATGATCTGTCCCTTTTGGCCTACAAAAACGCCCGCTGTGCACGGGCACAAGCGGGCGGTTGTTTTGGTCGGGCTAGCAGGACTCGAACCTGCGACCTTCCGTCCCCCAGACGGACGCGCTACCAGGCTGCGCTATAGCCCGACTGGCGGTGTTCATACCCGATTTGAGGGGGCAGGCAAGACCCAATTGCTTATGCCGCCCGCAAGCTGTCGCGCAGTTTGCCCAAGCGGGACAGAAGCGGGGCGATTTGTGCCGCATTTGCGTGGATATGGGTGTGGTTTTGCGTCGATAAAACCCCAAGCGCCATAGGCCGGTCGGCACGCGGGGCAGGTGTGGGGACAGGGACGGGACCGGCGGGCGGCATTGGGTCTGGCACGGGTGTGACCACATCCACTGCGGCATTTTTGTCTTGTGCTGGCAGGGTTTGCGGGGCCTCGACAACCTCGTCTGTCGCCGGGGCGGAGGTTTGTCCAAGCGAGACCACATGTTTGACCCCCGCTTCGCGCAGCAGTTTTTGCGCACCCTTGATGGTCATGCCCTGATCGTGCAGCAAAGCCTTGATGCCCGAAAGCAGGTCAATGTCGTCGGGCCGGTAATAGCGTCGCCCACCGGCGCGTTTTACGGGTTTGATTTGCGTAAATTTGCTTTCCCAGAACCGCAGGACATGCGTGGGAGTATCAAGCGCAGCTGAAACCTCGCTAATGGTGCGGAATGCGTCGCGAGATTTGGCCATGTGCTGTCCTATTTATTGCCTGCTGCAACCCGATCTTTCATCAGGTTGGAGGGGCGGAATGTCAAAACACGGCGCGGGTGGATTGGCACCTCTTCGCCGGTTTTGGGATTGCGGCCCACGCGCGCGGCTTTTTCGCGAATCGAGAAGGTTCCGAAAGACGAAATTTTTACCGCTTGCCCGCTGACCAATGCGTCAGAAACATGCGCCAGAACGCTTTCGACCAGATCTGCGCTTTCGTTGCGTGAAAGTCCAACTTGTGAGTGCACGGCATCTGCCAGATCCATGCGTGTCAACGTCTTGTCAGCCATGATTTTCCCCCGGAATTTTCATGACCATAGGCGAGAGGTAAATTCAGAGTCAATAACAAGGGCTTGCGGGGCTCTTTTAAAGGCAATTATGGCGCTACCAGCGCAGCACGACGGCACCCCAGGCCAATCCGCCGCCGATTGCCTCGGTGACAAGCAGGTCGCCTTGTTTGATTTGGCCATTTTGAACGCCCGCCGACAAGGCCAAGGGAATCGATGCCGCAGAGGTATTTCCGTGGTCTTGCACCGTCACAATGACACGGTCCATGCCAACGCCCAGTTTGCGCGCGGTGGATTTGATGATCCGGATATTGGCTTGATGCGGCACGACCCAATCGACGTCATCGGCGCCCAGCCCCACTTTACCCAGTGCGGTATGGGCGGTTTGCGCCAGTTTTTCGACCGCATGTTTGAAAATTTCCTGCCCCTGCATCCGCAAGACGCCGGTGGTCTGTGTCGACACGCCGCCGTCAACATACAGCAGATCGCGGTAGCTGCCGTCGGAGTTGAGATCGACGGACAGGATGCCGCGGTCTTGGGTCGTGCCGGTGCCGGTTTGGGCCTCGAGCACGACAGCGCCCGCGCCATCGCCAAACAGCACGCAAGTCGACCGGTCGGTCCAATCCATGATCCGGCTGAAGGTTTCGGCCCCGATCACCAGCACACGGTCTGCCTGTTGCGAGACGATCAGCGCGTTGGCATTCGCCAGAGCGAAGGCAAAGCCCGCGCAAACCGCTTGCACATCAAAGGCATAGCCCTTTGTATTGCCAATTTTTGCTTGCACCATTGTCGCCGCCGACGGGAATGTCAGATCCGCGGTTGAGGTGGCCACGATGATCGCGTCCACGTCGTTGCCCGTCAGCCCCGCCATCGCCAGCGCGTTGGTGGCGGCCAATGCAGCAAGGTCGGATGTGGTCTGGTCAGGCGCTGCAAAATGGCGGCGTTCGATGCCGGAGCGCGACGTGATCCATTCGTCGGTTGTATCAAGGGTTTTTTCAAACTCTGCATTGGGAACAACGCGTTCGGGAAGATAATGCCCAACACCGATTACAACTGCGCGACGTGTCATGTTTGCTGATCCCGGTTGCGGTTATGGGGCTATTGAGTGGTATCTTGCGCAAGCGCCGCCGCAGATGCAACCCGCGCCGCCAATTTGTCAGAAAATCCCGATTGCGCAAGGCGGTATGCAAGGGTCAGAGCGGCCGCGACACCGGTGGCATCAGCGCCGCCGTGGCTTTTGATGACGGTGTGGTTGAGGCCCAGAAAGACGCCGCCATTCACCCGGCGCGGGTCGATTTTGCGCTGGAGCCGCTTGAGGGATGCGCGTGCCAAAAGGGCCGCGATCATCGAGAGCGGTGTTTTCATCAGCGATTCGCGCAGCAGGCCCGAAATCAGGTTGGCGATGCCTTCACCGGTTTTCAGCGCCACGTTGCCGGTAAACCCGTCGGTCACAATCACATCGACGCGGCCTGAGGGCAGGTCGCCGCCCTCAACGAATCCAACGTAGTCATATTCGCCTTTTTCCGCCGCTTGGCCGATCATCTCGTGGGCGACCTTCAGCTCGGCGCGCCCTTTGTGTTCTTCGGTGCCGACATTGAGCAGGCCAATGCGCGGACGCGAAATATCAAGCCCGTTGCGTGCATAAGAGGCCCCCATCAGCGCATAGGTCAAAAGATCGTCCTGGTCGGCGCGGATATCGGCCCCCGCGTCCAGCATCACGTTAAAGCCCGCGGGGTTGCGCGATGGCCACAGACAGGCAATTGCGGGGCGGTTGACCCCTTCGGCCTTGCGCAGGCGCAGCATTGCGATTGCCATCAATCCGCCGGTATTGCCGCAAGATACCGCCACCGCCGCGTCGCCATTGCGCACCGCCTCGATGGTTGACCACATCGAGGTGCCTTTGGCGTGCCGCAGCACATGGCTTGGCTTGTCGGTCATTTTCACCACCTCGGCCGCGTCATGGATCGTGACGCGGTCGGTGATGCGCTGCTTTTTGAGCAACAGCGCAAGATCACCCTTGGGGCCGTGCAAAATAACGCGCGCGGCAGGGTTATCCTTGAGAAACATGCAAAGGCCCGCAACAACAGTTGCGGGCCCCTTATCGCCACCCATCGCATCAACGGAAATCACATGTGCGGTTGCAGCGCTATGGTCCGTTCTGGATGGGGTCATGGTTTATGACCGCAGCTTACGCTGCGTCTTCGTCCAGATCGATGTCTGTTGTCGCGGCAATCACTTCGCGTGTGGCGTAGTGGTTGCAAGACGGACAAACATGGTGCGGGCGCTTGAGCTCGCCACAGTTGTCACACTCGTTTGGATTTGCCGCAACAAGGCTGTCGTGTGCACGACGGTTGTTACGACGGGATTTGGATACTTTATTCTGCTGGACGGCCATGTCTCAACCCTATGATAAGTGGGCGCTTTGGCCCTGATGTGTCTGTCTTGGCGGTGCCCTACGCGATTGTTGGGGCGCTGTCGAGACAAGATGTAAAACAGGTGGCGAACATACTGCGAAATTGCAGCGACGCAACCCTTTTTCCCGTTGCGGCGACAGTTGCCTAATCGGCCTTTTTTTCCAAGGCGTTACGCAGATCGCCAAGCCCTGCAAACGGTTTGGCATCGTCGTCTGTCATCGGCGAGACTCCGCTTTGGGAAAACACCGCTTCGCCCATTTCGGCCCCCTGTGCGCGCGGATAGGCGGGCATCGACAGCGATAGTGCCTCGATCAGCACGGTATAAAGGTCGATGCTGGCGGGCAGTGGTTCTGCGTTTTCGTCAAAGGTCATTTCAACATCCGCCTCTTCAGGCGCGTCGATGTTCAAAAGATAGGACCGCTGCACAGGCTCGTCGATCCGTGTGGTCACAGGTTCGAGCGTGATCACGCAGCTTTGCACAATTGTTGCGCCCAGATTGCCACGCAAATCCCAATCGGTGCGCCCGACAGGTTTAATGTCGCCCGTAAATTTCAGCTTTTTGATGCCGATGATCCCCAAGGCCTGCGCGATAGCGGCCCGCTGCGGTGCATTTGGCATCAGATCAAAAGGGGTGGCCTTGCGCGCGGCAAGATCTGCAAGGCGCAAAAGTGAAGTGGGCAAATCAGCCAAGTGTGCTTCCATTCTTGAACAAGTGGGGCTGCATGATGTAGGTGGGATAAAAGGCATAAGACTTATGCGCAAGGGGGCAGTCGGATGGGAAGCAAGTCAAATAGGGTCGTGCGCGGTTTTGCCATGCTCGCATTGGTGGGGGCCGTGGCCTGCACACCGATTTATCGCAACTACGGCTATATGCCTCCCAGCGAAGATCTGGCCCTGGTCACTGTGGGAGTGGATACCCGCGAGACCGTCACCTTGAGCATCGGCCCGCCAACGGCTGGTGGTCTGTCGGACGATAGCGGGTTCTACTATGTCGCAAGTAAATTCCGCCGCTTTGGGGCGATGGCCCCCGTCGAGACCGAGCGCGAGGTTCTTGCGATTTCATTTGATGCCAATGGTGTTGTCAGCAATATCGAAACCTTTGGCCTGCAAGATGGCAATGTGATCGTGCTGTCACGCCGTATTACCGATAACAAAACGCGCGATTCGACATTTGTCCGTCAGCTTCTGGGCAGTTTCGGGCAGGTTAACGCCAGCGATTTCCTGGGCGAGAATTGATCCGCGTTTTCCACCTGCCAGTATTTCCCCTTTGTCGCGGCCTTTGGGTATTATAGCGATCAGGACGGCTTTGGCGAAGGGGCGGCATTTTGACTGTAACGAGGCATAAAACCGGCGTGATCAGCCGCTTTGCACAATCCGATGAAGATGTCATGCGATGCCAAGCCCTGCGCCACCGGTTGTTTCGCAAATGCGAGGGGATCGACAGCGATGCGTTTGATGCGCTGTCACAGCATGTGATGATCGAGGAGGCAGGCGTGTTGGTGGGCACATTGCGCCTGCGTGTTCTGCCCGATCTTGCCGATATGAACGCGACATATACCGGCGGGTTTTACGCGATTTATGGTCTGGCAGGCCCATCCCTGGAAATCGGCCGCTTCTGTGTGGTCCCCGATGCCACGGTGCCCGATGTTTTGCGCGAAGCTTGGGCGGTGCTGACCCGTCTCGTCGACAGCCAGGATATCCAGGTCATTTTTGGCTGCGCCAGTTTTGAGGGGACCGATCCGGCGCGCTATGCCGATGCCTTTTCACTGTTGCGCGCGCGCTATCAGGGGAACATGAGGGTCGAGGTGAAAGCCTTTGAAACAAAACCTCTTTATGAGGTGGCAACCGCAGATTTGAACCCGACTGCGGCGGGTCTTCAGCTGCCCGCATTGTTGCGGTCCTATCTGGCGATGGGCGGTTATGTCAGTGATCATCTGGTGATTGACCGCGCACTCGGCACGCTGCATGTCTTTACCGCTGTTGAAATTGCCAAAATTCCGCCTGCGCGCGCCCGCGCATTAAGACGTGCGGCGCTCAACTGAAGGCTTGCACAAATGCAGCGCGCGCAATAGCAGACGCATATGGCACGCGCACCCTTACTCCAGCTATCCGATATTGCCCTCACATTTGGGGGTGATCCTGTATTTGAAGATCTGTCTTTGGTTATCCAAGGCGGCGACCGCGTGGCCCTTGTGGGCCGGAACGGGTCGGGCAAATCCACCTTGATGAAGGTCATGGCCGGCTTGGTCGAAGCCGATTCCGGGTCGCGGGTCGCAAGCCCCGGCGTCACGGTTGGCTACATGGAGCAGGACCCGACGATGGAAGGGTTTGACACGCTTGGCGCCTATGCCGCCAGCGGTTTGCCCGAAGACGAAGCCTACCGCGTTGATATGGTGGCCGAAGGATTGAAGTTCGACCCGATGGGCGATCCGAAAACCGCATCAGGTGGCGAGCGCAGGCGCGCGGCTTTGGCCAAACTGATGGCCGAAGCGCCCGAATTGATGTTGCTCGACGAGCCGACTAACCATTTGGATATCGAGGCGATTGCCTGGCTTGAGGCCGAGTTGAAATCGACCCGCGCCGCATTTGTCCTGATCAGTCACGACCGCGCGTTTTTGCGCGCTTTGACCCGTGCAACCCTGTGGATAGACCGCGGCCAGGTGCGCCGCGCCGAAGAGGGGTTTGACGGGTTTGAGGAGTGGCGCGACAAGCTGTGGGAAGAAGAAGACCAGCAGCGTCACAAGCTGAACCGCAAGATCAAAGCCGAGGCGCGTTGGGCCGTTGAGGGCATATCAGCGCGCCGCACACGCAACCAGGGTCGCGTGCGCGCCTTGGCTGATTTACGGGCAGAAAAGGCCGGGCAAATCAAGCGCCAAGGCACCGCCGCTATGGCGTTTGATGGCGGCTCCAGCTCTGGTAAAAAGGTGGTCGAGGCCACTGGTTTGGTCAAATCCTATGATGGAAAAATCATCGTGAACGGGTTTGATCTGACGATCCAACGCGGTGACCGTGTCGCTTTTGTAGGGCCAAACGGGGTAGGAAAAACCACTGTTCTCAATATGTTGCTGGGTCAAGTTGAACCAGATGCGGGTCTCGTCAAGCTAGGCACGAAACTGAATATCGCGGTTTTTGACCAAGCGCGGGCGCAGCTTGATCAGAACATGACGCTTTGGGAAAATCTGGCCTCTGATCCGGTCTTGGGTGTCTCGGGCAAATCCGATCAGATCATGGTGCGCGGCACGCCCAAACATGTGGTTGGCTACCTCAAGGAATTTCTGTTTGACGAGGCCCAAGCCCGTGCGCCTGTGCGGTCACTATCTGGTGGTGAAAAAGCGCGGCTGTTGCTTGCGCGCCTGATGGCCCGCGAAAGCAATGTGCTGGTGCTCGACGAGCCGACAAATGATCTCGATATTGAAACGCTCGACCTGTTGCAGGACATCTTGGGCGATTATGACGGCACTGTGATGCTGGTCAGCCACGACCGCGACTTTCTTGACCGCGTGGCCACCACAACCATCGCGATGGAAGGCAACGGGCAGGCGGTCGCCTACGCGGGTGGATGGTCGGACTACCAAGATCAACGCGCTGACAGGTTGCCTGATGCACCAAAGTCGGTAGGCAAGCAATTGTCCAAAGGCGGCAAACAGGCGGGGCCTGTGGCGCGTAAAACCGCACTTTCTTTCACCCAAAAGCACCGTTTGGACGCATTGCCAACGGTGATGGAAAAACTGTCCGCCGAGATTGCCAAGCTGGAAGACGTGCTGTCGGATGCAGAGCTATTCACCAAACAGCCCGCAAAATTCCAAAAGGCTTCGGATGCTCTGGTAGAGCGGCAAATCGCACTTTCGGACGCCGAAGAAGAGTGGCTCGCCCTTGCAGAAAAGGCCGGATCGTAACAATCCGGCCCCGTTTCTTCCGAGCGTAAATATGCCGGGGGTTTGGGGGCTGGCCCCCATCCCTTAACCGTCGAAATTGACCTCTTCCATGATGCGCAACGCGGCTGGCCGGTTCTTTGCCAGGTCTTCCAGGTCGATGTCATCTGCGGTAAAGCTGCCCCAGCTTGCGACCAGATCAGAGATTGGTGCGCCTTCCAGCACGGGGTATTCAGTGTTCAATTCCGCATAAATGCCCTGCGCGGTCGGTGACACGAGGAACTCCATCAGTTGCAACGCCTCTTCGCGGTTTGGCGCGGCTTTGGTCATGGCGACGCCCGAGACATTCACATGGGTGCCACCGTTTTCAAAGGTTGGAAAGATGATGCGCACGGCTTCGGCCCAAGCTGTCTGTTCGGGATCCGATAGCATTTCGCCCATATAATAGGTGTTCCCGAGACTGATATCACATTGGCCCGCCCAGATCGCTTTGACCTGTGCGCGGTCGTTGCCTTCTGGTTTGCGGGCCAAATTTGCGCGCACCCCTTCGGCCCATACCTTGGCACCCGCTTCGCCGTCATGGGCAATGACGGCAGACATCAGCGCAAGATTATAGTTGTGCAGACCCGAGCGCGTGCAAATGCGGCCTTTCCATTTATCCGAGGCAAGGTCCTCATAGGTCGTGACTTCGCCGTCTGCCACACGGTCGCGGCTGGCATAAACGATGCGGGCACGTGTGGTCAGCGCAAACCATAAATTATCGGCGCTGCGCAGGTTTGCGGGAATTGCCGCATTCAAAATGTCGCTGGCCACCGGCTGGATCACATCGGCATCGACAATCTGTTGCAGGTTCGCGGTATCGACGGTCATGACCAGATCCGCAGGCGAACGTTTGCCTTCCGCCTTGAGCCGCTCGACCAAACCGTCGCTGACAAACGCAAGGTTCACCGCAATACCGGTTTGCGCGGTAAATGCCTCCATGACCGGCTGGATCAACTCGGGCTGGCGGGTGGTATAGATGTTGACCTCTTGGGCAAATGCAGGGGCTGCAAAGCTGATGCAGGCAGTCGTCAGAAGTAAAGAGCGCAGGGACATGGGGTCATACCTTGAAAGAGTTTCGATGGCCCGTATTAATCCGAGTCTTTTAGTCAGGTCAATACCTGAATTATTTAGTCGGATTTTTTTCGCGCAGCTTTTCCTGATCCCATAATGCGTCCATTTCCGCCAGGTCGCTTTGCGCCGGGGTTTTGCCAATTGCGGCCAGCGCGTCCTCTACCGCGTTGAAGCGGCGCATGAATTTTGCATTTGTGGCGCGCACCGCTGCCTCTGGATCAACGCCCAGATGCCGCGCAAGATTGGCCATGACAAACATCAGGTCACCGAATTCCTCCGCCACCGCGTCTTGGGTCAGTGTGTCGCGCGCTGCGACCAGTTCGCCCGCTTCCTCGATGATTTTATCCACAACATGGCTGGTATCGGGCCAATCAAAGCCGACCCGCGCCGCGCGTTTTTGCAGTTTCACCGCACGGGTCAGCGCGGGCAGCCCAGCGGCCACACCGTCAAGCGTGCGCGCGCGCGCGCCGCGTTCCGCCGCCTTGATTGCCTCCCAGTCGCGGGTCTGCTGTTGGGCGGATTTGTCGCGCGATTCATCGCCGAAAACATGCGGGTGGCGGGCGACCATTTTGTCACTGACGGCCTTCACGACACTGTCGAAATCGAAAAGCCCGGCCTCTTCGCCCATTGCGGTGTGATAGACAGTTTGCAGCAACAAATCGCCCAATTCGCTCTCCAGATCGCCCCAATCGCGTCGCGTAATGGCGTCGGCGACCTCATAGGCTTCCTCGATCGTATAGGGCGCGATGCTGTCGAAATCCTGCTCGATGTCCCAAGGACAGCCGGTTTGCGGGTCACGCAGCCGGCGCATGATTTCCAACAGCCGCGGCATCCCGCCATTTGGGTCATGGATTAACGTATCTGCCATTGCGCGGCCTCCTCACATGTTATCAAGTGACCTTATTGCCTTAACCGCCGGAGTGCCAGAATGCCTGTGATCAACCGTATCGCCGATTTTACCACCGACATGACGGCGTGGCGCAGGCATTTGCACCAGATCCCCGAATTGATGTTTGACTGCCATCGAACGGCGGCATTTGTGGCGGAACGCTTGCGCGGCTTTGGCATCACTGAGATATATGAAGGGATTGCAACCACCGGCATCGTGGCGATCATCGAGGGGCAGGGTGAGGGGCCGACGATTGGCCTGCGTGCCGATATGGACGCGCTGCCGATGCAAGAAGAAACCGGGCTGGAGTATGCCTCGACGATTGACGGCATGATGCACGCCTGCGGGCATGACGGGCATACCACGATGCTGCTGGGGGCGGCGCGTTACCTGGCGGAGACGCGGAATTTCAAAGGGCGTGTGGCGCTTATTTTCCAACCCGCCGAGGAACGTGGCGGCGGCGGCGAAGTGATGGTCAAAGAGGGTATTCTGGACCGTTTTGACATCAAGGAAGTCTATGCGCTGCATAATGCACCCGGCACGCCGGTTGGGCATTTTTATACCACACCGGGCCCGATTATGGCGGCGGCGGATGATTTTGACATTCATATCACCGGCAAGGGCGGGCATGGTGCCATGCCGCATGACTGTGTCGATCCGGTGGTTGCAGCTGTCAGCATCGCCCAAGCGATCCAGACGATTGTGAGCCGCAATACCTATGCGCAAGACACTCTGGTGATTTCGGTCACCCAAATTCACACTGGGTCCGCCGATAACATTGTTCCTGAAAAAGCCTTTGTTAACGGGACCGTGCGGACCTTTGATCGGGCGGTGCAGGGCATGGTCATGGCGCGGCTCGAGGCGATTGTGGCGGGGGCTGCGATCAGTTTCGGGGTCGAGGCGGAGCTGGTGTATAATGTGGGTTACCCCGCGACGATCAACGATGCGGGGCGCACGGTGTTTGCGGCAAATATTGCGCGGGAGATTGCGGGCGATAGCGGCGTGATCGATGACAGCGGGCCAGAGATGGGGGCCGAGGATTTTGCATTTTTGTTGAATGAGAGACCGGGGGCATATCTGTTTGTGGGCAATGGCGACACGGCGGGCTTGCACCATCCCGTGTATGACTTTGATGACGAGACGGCGGCGGTCGGGGCGTCGTTTTTCGCCCGCCTGATCGAGCGTGCATTGCCAGTTTAAGGAAATATAACATGAGCTTAGAAGACGCAAAGACCCAAACCGATTTGGCATTTACCCGCAAGGACCGCCGTGGATTGGCGTTCGAGAATGCCTTTGGCGGGGCCACGTCATTTCTGCGCAGGCAGTATTCCAAGGACATCGTGGGCGCTGATCTGGTGGTGACGGGCGTGCCGTTCGATCAGGCCGTGACCCATAGGCCGGGCACGCGGTTTGGGCCGCGAGCGATCCGCGAGGCCTCGACATTACAGCCCTATGATCCGCCTTTTGGCTGGGACGGATTTGATCCCTTGAGCGAGTTCGAGATCGTCGATTATGGCGATATGCCGTTTGATTATGCCAATGTGGCGGGCGTGCCAGATCTGGTAGAGGCACATATAAAAACCATTATTGATCAAGGGCCTGCGAGTATTACTTTAGGTGGTGATCACTTTATCACATTGCCGATTTTGCGCGCTTATGCTGCAAAATTTGGGCCGGTGTCGGTTATTCAATTTGATGCGCATTCCGACCTGTGGGCCGATGATGATATGAGCCGCATCGATCATGGCACGTTTATGTATAAGGCGGTCAAGTTGGGGTTGGTGGATGTGACCCGATCGGTGCAGATTGGTATTCGCACCGAATGTGACGATTATTGCGGGATGCCCTATATTGGTGCGCGCGAGGTCCATGAGAAAGGTGCCGCGTATGTCGTTGAAAAGGTGAAGAAAATTGTCTGTGATGCGCCGACTTATGTGACCTTTGACATTGATGCGCTGGACCCTGCGTTTGCGCCTGGCACGGGCACGCCTGTTTGGGGTGGCTTGGCAAGCTGGCAGGCGGCGGCGATCCTGCGCGATCTGGCGGGGATCAATTGCGTCGGCGGCGATATCGTCGAAGTCTCGCCGCCCTATGATACAACCGGGGCAACGGCGATTGCGGGGGCCCATGTAGCGATGGAGCTGTGTTGTTTAGCGCTATGGAACAAAAGGAAAAAATGATGCCAACCCAGCCGATTAGCGGAAATGATCTTGCGCGGTTTTCGGGGCCGCAGACGTTTATGCGCTTGCCGCAAGTTGATAGCGCAAAAGGGTTAAATGTTGGTTTCATCGGGGTCCCGATGGATATTGGCACCTCTTGGCGGTCGGGGACGCGCATGGGGCCCAAACAATTGCGCGAACAATCAGCGATGATCCGGCCGTATAATATCCAGACCGGGGCGGCGCCCTTTGATGCGCTGGAGTGTGCGGACCTTGGTGATGTGGCGATAAATACCTTTAGTTTGAGCGACACTATCCGTTTGATTACAGAGGCTTATGATGCGCATTTGAAGTATGATTTTGTGCCCATGAGTTTGGGCGGGGATCATAGCATGACGCTGCCGATTTTACGGTCTATGGCGCGGAAACACGGGCCTTTGGCGTTGGTGCATGTGGATGCCCATGCAGATGTGAACGACGAGATGTTTGGCGAGCGCGAGACCCATGGCACGGTGTTCAGGCGGGCCTATGAGGAGGGGTTGATTGTGCCGGAGATGGTATTCCAGATCGGGTTGCGCGGCACCGGCTATACGGCAGATGATTTTACCGAGGCTGCGGGCTGGGGGTTCAACCAGTATCTGGCGCCTGATTTGTGGCACAAGAGCCTTACGCCGTTAGCTGCTGAAATTAAGGCAAAAATTGGCAATCATAAGACCTATATCTCTTATGATATTGACAGTCTTGATCCAAGTTTTGCGCCGGGCACTGGCACGCCGGAAATTGGTGGTTTGACCACGATGCAGGCGATGGAATTGATCCGCGGGTTGCGCGGACTACATATCGTGGGCTGTGATCTGGTGGAGGTGTCGCCGCCCTATGATCCGAGCGGCAATACCGCGCTGACGGGGGCGAATTTGATGTTCGAGATGCTGTCGATCTTGCCCGGTGTGCCCTACAGATAGCGGTGTGATCCGCGTATGACGTTTTGAGAGGTAGGATTTGAAAGTTCTGATCATTGGTGTTGTGGTGGTTTTGCTGCTGTTTGTTGGCCTGTCGGTCTATGTGCGCACGGCCCCTTTGCGGCCGCTTGCCGTGGAAGGGCAGTATACGGCGGACACCGATCTGGCGGGGGGCTATGTCGCGGTGCGCCGGTTTCAGGGTGAGGCGCGTGATCTGATTGCGCGTGTGACGCAAATTGCGGATGCGACCCCGCGCACGCGGATTTTATCGACCGATCCGCTAAGGTTTGTGACCCGCAGCCGTGTGATGGGATTTCCTGATATCACACAGGTTTTTGTGCGCGACGGCGTGCTGACGATCCATGCCCATCTGGTGTTCGGCAGCTCTGATCTGGGGGTCAACAAGGCGCGGGTTCTGGCGTGGCTGGACCAGCTTGGCCCGCTATGATTGCTTGACCCAGCATCGATTTTGCCGCAAGTGAGATGCCATGATAGCCCCTGATAAAATCGCCCAGATCATTGACCGTTTCCAGTTTCTTGAGGCCAAAATGGCCACAGGTGATATGGGCGCGCAGATTGCCGCATTGGGCCGCGAATATGCCGAATTGCGCCCTGTGGTCGAGACGGTTATGGCATACCGCGATCTGGTCGATCAGATGGATCAGGCCAAAGAGATGTTGCGCGACCCCGAGATGAAAGAGCTGGCAGAAGCGGAGTTGCCGGAGTTGAAGGCGGCGTTGGAGGCTTCCGAGCATGATGTGCAACTGGCGTTATTGCCCAAAGATGCCGCGGACGGGCGTCCGGCGTTGTTGGAGATCAGACCGGGCACCGGCGGCGACGAGGCGGGGTTGTTTGCGGCGGATTTGCTGCGCATGTATCAGCGTTACGCCGAAGCGCAGGGCTGGAAATTCGAGATTTTGGAGCAGAGCCTGTCGGAACTGGGCGGCGTCAAGGAAGTTGTGGCGCGCATCGCCGGGGACGGTGTGTTTGCCAAGATGAAATATGAAAGCGGCGTGCACCGTGTGCAGCGCGTGCCGGAAACCGAAAGTGGCGGGCGTATCCATACCTCTGCGGCGACGGTGGCGGTGCTGCCCGAGGCCGAGGATGTTGATGTGCAGATTTCGCCAAATGACATTCGCATTGATACGATGCGCGCCTCGGGGGCGGGGGGGCAGCATGTGAACACGACCGATTCGGCGGTGCGTATCACCCATTTGCCCACCGGATTGATTGTGGTCAGTGCCGAGAAATCGCAGCACCGTAACCGCGAGATTGCCATGCAGGTGTTGAAAACCCGTCTGTTTGATTTGGAGCGGCAACGCGTTGATGGCGAACGCTCGGCGGACCGTAAGGCACAAGTCGGATCGGGGGACAGATCGGAGCGTATTCGCACCTATAATTTCCCCCAAGGCCGCATGACCGATCACCGTATCAATCTGACGTTGTATTCACTGGCGCAAGTGATGGGCGGCGATCTGGACGAGACGATTGCGGCCTTGCAGGCCGATGCGCAGGCCACGTTGCTGGCCGAGATGGGCGCGTGACGCAACACTCTGTGATGGCGGCGGCGCTGGCGCGGTTGCGGGCGGCGGGGTTTGACGATGCACAGCGAGAGGTCCGGTTGTTGTGGCGGGCTGCGATGCCGCACCGGTTCGTCGATGATGATCTGGCAGATGGCACGGCGCTGGCCCGTTTCGAGGATATGGTTGCCCGCCGTCTGACCCATGTGCCAATCTCGCATTTGCTGGGCTACCGTGAATTTTATGCGCACCGGTTTGTGGTGACGCGGGATGTATTGGACCCGCGCCCTGATACCGAAACGCTGGTGGAACAGTGCCTTGCACTGCCATTTAAGCGTGTTTTGGATTTGGGCACCGGATCGGGGTGCATATTGCTGTCGCTGCTTGGCGCGCGCGCGGGTGCCACGGGTGTGGGCGTGGATGTTTCACAGGCCGCCTTGGATGTGGCGGCGCAGAATGTGGCACTGTTGGAGATGGAGGCTCGCGCCACTTTGTGCCGGTCCGATTGGTTCGAGGATGTGCAGGGGGAGTTTGATCTGATCGTCTCGAACCCGCCTTATATTGCCGCAGACGAGATGACAGGTTTGCAGCCCGAGGTGCAATTGCACGAGCCGCGCATGGCCTTGACCGACGGGGCGGACGGGTTGCGCTGTTATGGGGCGATTATCGCAGGGTTTGATCCGCATTTGACGGCGGGCGGCTGGGTGGCGGTTGAAATTGGTCCGACCCAAAGTAAGCCCGTGTCGCGGATGATGCGAGACGCGGGATTGGTGGGGGTGCGCGCCGAGGTGGACCTCGATGGGCGTGATCGTGTGGTTTTGGGGCAAAAACCGGCCTAAAGTGTTGCCTTGTGCCAATTTTGTCTTGCACCGAGCGGGGTATCATGGTTTTTACACCCCATCGCACGAAGAGCTTTATGCTCGCTCTCGGCGATTATTGCCAAAAAACGCTTGGTTCCATGATGTGTGCTAACGCACGCCGGGGGCCGCATTCAAAGCGCAACAAAAGCCACAGGGCTTGACGGAAGCACATTCATGAGATCATCGAAGTCACGGTCGCGGAACAACAAAAGCCGCAATAGCCGCCCATCGGGTGGGAACATCATTAACCGGGTGTTCGATAGCTCTGGTCCTGATGGCAAGGTGCGCGGCACCCCGCAGCAGATCATCGAGAAATATAACCAATTGCACCGTGACGCCGTTTTGTCGGGCGACCGTGTGGATGCGGAAAACTTTGCCCAACACGCAGAGCATTACACCCGTTTGCAGGCCGAAGCGCAGCGCGAAGTTGATGCCAAGCGCGAAGAGCAAGAAGAGCAGAACCGCCAGCGTCAGGCCGAGCGTGACGCCCAGGAAGAGCAAAACCGCCAGCGCCAGTCGGAGCGGGATCGCGAGCGTCAGGAACGCTTGGCAGCGCAAGAGGCCGCGTCGAATGATCCAGCTCGCATGGAGCAACCCGATGTGGGTGCTGACGAGAGGGCCGATTTGGTGGAGACACCAGAGACCGCCCGAGAGCAGCCAAAGCCGCGCAAACCACGTCAGCGCAAGCCAAAGCCGCCCAGCGAGCCCGCGCCCGAGGCCGCAGAATAAGTCAAAGCCCTCCGGATTTCGGGGGGTTTTTTGTTGGAGGGATGTCGCCGGCTGGTGTGGATTTTGGAACCCGACTACCGCGCAATACCTAGCCCTTGAGAGACCGTGCCAAGGTGCAAAACTCTTCCAAGCTGACCTGTTCGGCCCGCTCTGTGGGTTTGATCCCGACGGCATTCAGGTGATCCTCAATCGCCGGATCGAGTGATTTGAGAGCCGAGCGCAGCATTTTGCGCCGCTGGTTGAAGGCCGCGGCGACCACGCGGTTGAGCGTGCCCGCGTCGGCTTCAAAGCGCGGCGCGGGCAGGGCGGTCAGGTGCACAACGGCAGAAGAGACCTTGGGCGGTGGTGAAAAGGCTTCGGGCGGCAGGTCCATGACGATGCGCGGGTCACTGCGCCATTGCGCCAAAAGGGCCAGCCGCCCGTAGGCTTTGCTGCCCGGTTGTGCGACAATCCGCTGGGCCACTTCGCGTTGGAACATGAGGGTCAGGCTGGTCCAGAACGGCGGCCATGTCGGGGGTGTCAGCCAGCGCACCAAGAGTTCAGTGCCGACGTTATAGGGCAGGTTTGCCGCCACTTTGATTGGTGGGGTCAGATGTGCGAGAGGGTTGATATCCAGAGCGTCGCCATTGATGGCCTGCAAGCGGTCGGGATAGGCGGCTGCAATCTCGGCCATCACCGGCATACAGCGCGGGTCTTTTTCAATCGCCAGCACCCGGCGCGCGCCCTCGGCCAACAGGCCGCGTGTCAAACCGCCGGGACCGGGGCCGATTTCAAGCACGTCAGAGCCGGAAAGATCACCCGCCAACCGCGCAATTTTCGCGGTCAGGTTGAGGTCGAGCAAAAAGTTCTGCCCCAGCGATTTTTTCGCCGCAAGATCATGCGCGGCAATCACGTCACGCAACGGGGGCAGGTTATCGATCACGTTGTTTCGCCTCGCTTTTTTTGAAATACTCGCGCCGGAGGCTCCGTGCTATCAACACCCACGGGCATTGGCCATTGTATGAGCCATCCGCAACGCGGCGATCATCGATGTGGCATCGGCACAGTCTTGACCTGCAATGTCAAAGGCGGTGCCGTGGTCGGGCGAGGTCCGCACAAAGGGCAGCCCAAGCGTGATGTTCACTCCGCCGGAAAAATCGAGTGTCTTGATCGGGATCAGGGCTTGGTCGTGATACATGCAGACCGCCACGTCATAGCGCGCGCGCGCGGCGGGGTGGAACATGGTGTCGGCGGGTAACGGTCCGGTGATATCCATGCCCTGTGCCCGTAATGCATTCAAAACCGGGGTGATCATTTCAATTTCCTCATGCCCCATTTTGCCGCCTTCACCTGCATGTGGGTTCAGGCCCGCGACGCAAATGCGCGGAGACTTTATGCCAAAATCCCGCCGCAATGCGGCGTGGGTGGTCAAAAGTGTATCGGTTAGCAGGTTGGCGGTCAGGCCTGTGCCGACTTGATCCAGAGCGATGTGGATCGTCACCGGCACCACCCGTAACATGTCGCAGGCCAGCATCATCACGACAGTATCGGCCCCCGCGAGAGCGGCGAGGTATTCGGTATGGCCGGGGTAGGCGAAACCGGCCCCGTCGATCAGTGCCGCTTTGTGGATCGGCGCGGTGCAAAGCGCGCGCGCGTCACCGTTTTGCACAAGCGACACACCTGCCGCAATCGCGTCGATCACGCCTTGTGCATGGGATGTGTTTGGCTTGCCTGCGACAGCGGCTGCGCCAAAGTCGCGCGCCAGCACGGGCAGCGCGGCGGGGCAGAGGGTGGCCGCCTGGGCTGCGGATGCGACAGCGCGAGCATTTGCACCCGCAGGCAGGTGGCGGATATCGCCAATCCACAGCAAGGGCATTTCATCGCGCAGGGCCTGCCAAGCCTTATAGGCGATTTCGGGTCCGATGCCTGCGGGTTCGCCGCAGCTGATGACAATCGGTTTTGCGGGGCTCATCGGCCTGTGATCAAAGCGGTTGCGCGCAGGTCTTCCAACAGGGCCTCGGCATAGCCTGCAAGGCGTTGGCTGCGCAATTGGTTGCGCACCGCGGCGGGGTCGACCTCGCCCGCGGCCGCGGTTGTGCGCCCGCACAGCATGATGAACATCAAGGTTTGCCCGTCTGCCGACGTCAGGTTGTAGGAGTATTCATCGGCGTCAAGCCGTGCCAGTTCAAGCGCGATATCTTGCGGGATGTCGCTTGGCGCCAGGCTTTGCCGGTCCAGAACGGTTGCCGGTCGGCCGCGTGCGAGCCCGTAAAGGTCATCGCAGGTGTCAACGCTGTCGGCCAGCGAGCGCGCCGCGCGCAGGCCGGTTTCCGACAAGCCGCCTGCCAGATAGAATGTGGCATAGTCGATTGCGGTTGGCGCGGTTTTCGGGGCCGGAACTTCGCGCACATCGCGCAGTTGGAACAGGGCGACACCATTGGGAATCGACAGTGGTGCGGTCACCTCGCCGGGGGCAAGCGCAAGCACGATGTCGCGCAATTGCACCGGGTAGTTCGACAGGGGCAACCAGCCCAACCGGCCGCCGCTGGGCGCGCTTGGCAAGGCAGAGACGCGGCGCGCTTCGGCTTCAAAGGCCGATGTCGAGGTGAGTTTGCTGATCCGTTCTGCGGTAGCCATTGCCTGTGCGGCCTCGGGCGGCGGCGCGGGGATGATGATTTCGTTCAGCAGGACTTCGATTTCCGAGCCCCCTGCGCCGGTTTGCCGGATCGCGCGGTCGACGTCTGCGTCAGAGACCGTGACGCGGCCGTTGAACCTCCCACGCACAAAGTCGCGCCAAGTGATACCGATTTCGACAAAGTCCCGAAGCGTTTCTTTTTCCACCCCGTTTGTGGCCAAAAGGTCCAGGAACTGGTCAAGCGACATATTCGCCCGCCCGGCAAAATCGACCATCGCCGCATCAAGGCTTTCGCCTTTGAGCTGTAATCCTGTGCGCCGCATTTCCTGTTGTTTGAGCCGGTCATCGATCAACCCCTCGCGCGCCGCTTTGGTCAGGTCGCCGGGGGTGCGGAAGGCCGCGAGCATCCGCTGCCGCTGGTCCAGCTCAAAGGCGGTAATGACACCGTCATTGACGCGGATGACGGGTTCCAGCGCGCTTTGGCCGGCGGCCCCCGAGCCAAGTGTCACCCCAAAAGCGAGCAGGGCAGCGATCAGTGGAAATTTGCGCATATGCGGCCTCTTGTTCATCACGTTCATGGCGAGCAGCTCGCCTTTGGTGCGGCGCTACTTTGCGCCGCTGAAAATCCGTTCAGGGTCACCGATACCCCAAAGCTGGTCGATGGATCAACTGTATCCGAAGACGTATAGCGGCGCGAGACGGAAAGATCGACCGTGACGCATTCGTTATGGTAGACCACGCCCAGTCCGGCGCGCGCAGGTTCGTCGCTGGCCAGATCATAGCGCGTGTCAACCGAAACGCTCCATGTCGGGCTGAGTTTCACGTCGGTGTCAAGCGTCCATTCGGAGACTGCGTCGGGTCTGCTTTCGGTGGTGTCGGCGGCCTGCCAGATATAGGCCGCGTTCAGCGCCAGCCAGTCGGTGTCCCAGCCGATCCGCGTGGCGGCCCGCGTAATGCTGGCGTCATCGTCAAACAATGTGCGCCCGTCAAACCGGAACCCGTCGCGGCTGATGTATTGTCCGGCCAAAAGCCAGTCCGACGAGGTGCCGTCCAACCCTGACGAGGGGTTGAAATCGCCGCTGTCGGTGCTGCGCAGGATACGCCCGAAAGTGACGGTGGATTGCGCGCCGCCCGCCCCGAGCCGCGTCCATGTCACCCCTGCCGCGGCGCGCAGGCCTGTCTCAACGGCATCGTCGCCGGCAAAATGGGTCGCACTTAGCAGGTTGGTCTGGTCGAGTTCCGAGCGGGTGCTATCCTCGTTGGGCGGCGTGATGCCGTAGCTGTCGGACCACAAGAGCGCCAGCGTCGGCTCGACAAGGTTTTGCGCCCCTGACGCGCTGGTGCCGGCAAGCGGATAGCGCAGCGTGATCCCCAATTGCGGCACGCCGCGCAGCCCGTCCTCGTCGTCCAAGGCGCCGTCTTGTATGGCATAAAGATCGCCGCGCAGCCCCGCATTTGCCGAGACCACAAGCCCCGATGCACTGATCCAGTCACGGGTCCAGTCGAGGTCTGCGCCGAGCCGGCTCATATCGCGCCCTGCCACCCCGAGGCTATCGTCGGTGCGGTAAAGCGTATCGCCCGAGACCGCAAAGCGCAGCGTGCCGCCGCTGGCGGGGTAGCGCTGTTGCTCGAGGCGAAAGCTGCCGACAACGGGCGGTAGCGAGGCATTCACCTCGTCATCGCGCAGGGTTTGGTAGTAGGTCAGATTGGCCGTGTTCAGCCGGTTTTCGCCGATCCGTTCCAGAGTGACCGCGGATACAAGCCGGTCCTGTTCGGAATAGCCATAGTCCAGCAAGTAGCTGTCGTCGCTGACAGTCTGGGCCGCAAACGACAAGGTATAGCCTGCGCCCACGTCAAATTCACCCGCCGCAAAGACATAAGACCGATTGGCGTCGACCAGCGTGTCGCGGCTGACTGCGGTGTTGATCTCGATGTCGCCGGTGGTGAAGGCTTGCCGGTAGCGGGTTTCAAGCGTGGTTGTGCGCGGCGAAAGATAGGGGGTGAGTTTGAGGTCGCGGCTGTCGCCCAGCGTGATGAAATAGGGCAGTTTGATGCCGGTGCCCAGTTGGTCGGTGGTGCGCAAGCTGGGGATCAACAGCCCTGTCGCGCGCGTCTGCGTCGGGTCGGGCAGCCGCATTTTGGGCAGCCAAAACACCGGCACGCCGCGAATCAGGAACTGTGTGTTGGTGAAATAGAGCTGTCGGGCTTGTGCGTCATGCACCACGCTTTGCGCGCGGATTTCCCATAATGGTGATTGTCTTCCGCAGACTTTACAGGATGTTACAGCCACTTTGTAAAGTTGTGAATAGCGCCCCTCGGCGCGGTCGATCTGGGTGGCGGCCAGTTGCAACTGTTGGTCCAGCACCAGACGGGCGCCGCGCAAAATGCCGTTTTCAAGTTTTGGATCAAGGCTCGCTTGCGAGGCGGTCAGCACCGTGCCATCGGCGGTCGTGATCACAATCGGGCCCGTGATCATCAGCCGGTCCGAGCTGCGGTCATAGGTGATTTGGGTCGCCGACAATCGGGTGCCGTCGTAAAACACGTCGATATTGCCGTCCGCGATCAATTGCGCGTCGCCTGCGACGACCACGCTATCGGCCACAAGCGTGGCGATGCCTTGGGCCCGGGTGAGCGAGGGCAAGATCAGCAGGAGAGCCAGAAGAAACCGCATTAGCCGTCCTCGTTATGGAGCAAGATGCCCAGCGACAGTGTGATCGCGGCGAGCGGTGGCGCCCATGCCGCCAATAGCGCCGGAAGCTGGCCGTTTTCGCCCAGAATTTGCGCAAAGTTGCGCAGAAAGTAAATTGCAAAGGACAACAAGATGGCGAACAGCACCATCAAGCCGGTGCGCCCGCCGCGCTGATGGCGCAGCGTAAAGCTGGCCCCGATCATCACCATGGCCACCAGAAACAGTGGCAGCGCCAGCTCCATTTGCAGCCAGACCTCGTGGCGTTGCGCCGAAAACCCTGCCGCCCGCAACCTTTCGATAAAGGCCGGCAGGTCCCAGATCTGGATCGACGAGGGGGTGCCGAAGCTGTCGCGGATCTCTGATGCGGTCAGGCTGGAGGGAATGTCGAGAGTGGCGTGGATCGTGGCCGCGCTTTCGGCGTTGATGTCGCTGCCCAAGGGCCAGCTTTTTGCGTTTTGCACCCGCCATGCGCCCGCGACAAGCTGCGCGCGCGCGCCCTCGATGCGCCGGACCGGCCCTGCGTCAGCGGTGAAGGTGATGAAGCTGACGCCGGTCAGAACGGTGCCGTCAAGATTTGCGCTTTTGGCGCGGATCACGGTTTGGCCGGTGCTGTCGCCCTGCCGAAGCCAGAGCCCCGATGCGCCAAGCGACAGCACCGCGCTATTGCCTGCCAGCGCGTCGCTGCGCGCCTCGTATTGGCGCGATGTGCTGGCCACGATCGGGTTTATAAAGCTGACGGCCAGAATGCCGATGGTCAGCGCCATGATCAGCGGTGCAACCAGAGACATGAGCGCCGAGCGCCCTGCGGCCCGTGTCACCACCAGTTCTGACGAGCGAGAAAGCCCCAAGAACAGAGCGATTGTGGCCAATATCATGATCAGCGGCAGGATTTGGTAAATCCCCTGCGGCACATTGAGCAGGGTCAGGGTGAGCACCTCTGAGAAGCTTGCGTCGAATTTGCTGTAGCGCCGCAATTGCTCGACCAGATCGAGAAAGACCATGATGAGAAAGAACACACCAAAGACCCCCAGAAACGTCATCAGGAACCGGCGCGCGAAATAGCGGTGCAGGATCATGGTGTCACCAGCAGGCGCGGTTTGCGTTTCAACAGGTAGGGCCGTGTCGATGCAAACAGCAAAAGCCAGACAATGGCGAGCCCCAGCACGATCGGCAGATAGGTGGCCATCCAGAAGGCGGCATTGTTGCGGGCGATATTGATCCCGACGGTTTCAACGGCTTTGATTACGATGATCAAAAAGATGGCGCCCACGATTTGGCGCCAGACCCCAAAACGGGTAAATCCGCCGACCATAAGCGCGGAAAAGCCCAAAAGCGCGCCCACCAGTCCAAGCAGGGCTTGCCCGAAGCGGTCATGGGCTTGCGAGATGAGCTGCGCCCTTGTTTGATTGGTTTGCGCTTGAAGTTGCGGTGTTGCACGCAGCAATTCAAGTGTTCCGACCTCGGATGATCTGCGCCCTGTGGCTTGCGCGACAGTCAGGAATGCGCCGATATCATAGGTAAAATCGCTAAAAGTGGTGGTGAAGAGCCGCTGTGTATCGCTTTGCAGGGTCTGGGCGAGCCCGTCGATCATCACAAGTTGCGCACCGGTGTCGGTGCGCACCAGGTAGGCTTGGGCGGCGGTATAGGTGATGGTTTTCGCGGGATCGCGGCTGTCGGACAGGAAAATGTCGCGCAATTCGCCCGCAGGGGTGATGTCGCGGATGTAAAAGGTGATCCCTGCGGTGGGCTCGATGAATTTCCCTTCGGTCAGCAGTCGTGCGGTGACGTTCTGGGCGAGTTCTGTGCGCCGCAGGTTCAGTTGTGCCGAGGCCAGAGGCACCAGAAAATGGGTCAACACCGACATCAAGAGCGCCACGATGATGCCGAAATACAGCACCGGGCGTGCAAGGCGGAAGGTTGCATAGCCGGTGGCTTGGATCACGACCATTTCGGATTCCGAGGTCATGCGGTTGGTGACATAGACTGCGGCCGCAAATGACGCCAAAGGCAGCGCCAGTTTGATCACCGCAGGCAGCGACAAGGCGCTAAATTCAAGAAACACCGCGGCCGATTGCCCGTCTGCGATCAACTGGTCGAACAAAACCACCGCTTTGTTGATCCAGTAGACCATCACAAGCACGAGGCTGAAGAATCCAAACAGGACCATCAGCTGTGACAGCAGATAACGGTCAAACCGTGCCAAATGGCGTATCCCCCGGATGAATGCCCTACATATGGTGGCAAACTAGCCCAAAGTTGCGGCGGACAAAACCGCTATCTGGTCATTGCGGGGGCATCAAGCTAGGTATTGCTCAAACCCCGCAACAAAAGGACCGATCCCAGATGACACAACCGATCACATGCCGTTTTACACAGGTGACTTTGGATGAGGTGGCGAGCGTTTCGGGGCTGGTTGCGATTTTTGTGGGTGCGGATGGCAAGTTGGATGCACCCGCGCGAAAAGTAAATAGTTTGAGCCGCAAAGCGGTGCAGCGGTTTGTGCAAAGTGCCGCGTTTAAAGGCTTGCCGGTGGGCGAAGCTGCACGTTTGGCCTATCCTGCGGGGATGGCGGCGCAGGGCGTGATTGTGGTCAAGCTGGACCGCAAGCCAAGCCAGCCAGAGGCGCGCAAGGCGGGGGCTGCCTTGGCGCGTGAAAAGGGGCCGCTGGATATCACGGTTTTGGCGGGCACATTGGCGCGCGTGACAGATGTGGCTTTGGGGCTGACGTTGCGCGATTATGAATTTTCCGACCACAAGACCGCCACGCCAAAGGCCCGCGGTGCGGCGGTATTTATGGTGTCAAAACCGCAAGACCATGATGCGGAGGCGATTGCGGCGGTGGCGCAGGGCGTGTTTTTCACCCGTGATTTGACCAACGAGCCGGCCAATGTGCTGACCACCACCGAATTTGCCGACCGGTTGGCGGCATTGCAGGCGATTGGCATCAAGGTAGAAGTTCTGGAAGAGGCCGAGTTGCAGGCTTTGGGCATGGGCGCGCTATTATGCGTCGGCCAAGGCTCGGCCAGCCCCTCAAAAGTAGTGGTGATGCAGTGGAACGGCGGCGGCAATGAGGCGCCGTTTGCGCTTGTTGGCAAGGGCGTGGTGTTTGACACCGGCGGGATCAGCATCAAACCTGCGGCAGGCATGGAAGAGATGACGATGGATATGGGCGGCGCGGGTGTTGTGTCGGGTGTGATGAAGACGCTGGCACTGCGCCGCGCCAAGGCCAATGTTGTGGGCGTTGTGGGCATTGTCGAGAATATGCCGTCGGGCAACGCGGTGCGCCCGGGCGATGTGGTGACCTCGATGAAGGGTGACAAGATCGAGGTGGTCAATACCGATGCCGAGGGGCGTTTGGTGCTTGCCGATATTCTTTGGTATACCCAAGAGCGGTTCAAGCCTGTGGGCATGATCAATCTCGCGACATTGACGGGGGCGATTATCATTGCACTTGGCCATGAGAATGCGGGTGTGTTTTCAAACTCGGACACATTAAGCGGCGCGTTTTTGAAAGCGGCGGGCAACGAGGGCGAGGGGGCGTGGCGGATGCCGCTGTCAGCCGCCTATGACAAGCTGATCGATTGCCGGATTGCCGATATGCGCAACACAGGCGGCGGACGTGCGGCGGGGTCGATCACGGCGGCGCAGTTTTTGGCGCGCTTTGTGCAGCCCGATGTGCCGTGGGCGCATCTGGATATTGCCGGCGTTGCCTCTGTTTCGAAACCCACGACATTGGCGCCTGCGGGGGCGACAGGTTGGGGTGTAATGGCATTAAACCGTTTTATATCAGACAATTACGAGGTTTAAGTGGGCGCGGTTTATTTTTATCACCTGACCGAGACGCCGCTGGACCAGACCGTGCCGATGCTGGTGGGCAAGGCGCGGGGCGCGGGATGGCGGGTGCTGGTGCGGGGCCGTCAAACGCCGCATCTGGAGCGTTTGGACCGCGTGTTATGGCAGGGTGCGCCCACGGGGTTTTTGCCGCACGGCTTGTCGGGTGGCGCGCATGACGCGCAGCAGCCTGTTTTGTTGGGAGTCGATGTGCCCAGCGAAGGGTTTGACTGTGTGATGAGCGTGGATGGTGCGGCGTTAAGTGCCGCCGAAGTGGGCCTGTTGCGGCGCGCGTGCATCTTGTTTGACGGCAATGATGATGCGGCCTTGCAGCACGCGCGCGGTCAGTGGAAAATGCTGAGTGATGCGGGGTGCGAGGCGCAATATTGGGCGCAGGACATGGGGTCGTGGGTCAAAAAGGCCGAGAGTAAGAGCGCCTAAAATGCAAAACCGGCGTCGAAGTCTGCGGGCAGTGACGTTGGGGGTGCAGCGCAGGCCGAGAGCGCCAAGAAGCCGATTATTGCGATATATTTCATGGGCTTACCTTGTCAGAATCAATTGATTGTCTTTGATCGTGATACTGTCGAAGCGCGACAGATACGTCATGCCTAAAAGTGAGCCGTCCATTTGGCCGTCATTGACCACGGCACGCACGCGGGTGTCGCGCATCGTGCCCAAGCTGACCGTATCGAGGCGCACAGCGGCGGTGCGCACGGTGCCATTGGCGGTATTGGCGCTGCCCAGATAGGCCAATGCACCCACGTCGATGCCGATGCGCGCGGCGTCTTGTCGGGTCAGCACCACTTGGGTGGCGCCGGTGTCGACGACAAAGTTGACCGGCACCCCGTTCACATCAAGCGTCAGGTAGTAGTGCCCGTCACGTTCACGCGGCAGCACGATGGTGTTTTCGCCGATCATGGCCTGTTTGGGCATCAGTGTATTCTGGATGTCCGACCACATGCCGATCACGGCGATGGCGCCCATGAAAATAAGCACCCAGATGCCGGCCTGTTGCAGGGTCTTGCCCAAATTCATCCGGCTGGCCAACAGATAGGACAGCAGCAATGCGCCGCCCAAGACGGAAAGATAGATGAGATTGGCTGTCTGATCTGGGCTCATGGCTTTGATATAGGGTCTATGCCCCGATCCCAAAAGACTGCGCGATGCCATCGAGGATAAATTGAATTGCCAGAGCGGCCAGCAATATCCCCAAAACCCGTGTCACGATGCTGATTCCGGTTTTGCCAAGCATCCGGTCAAGCGGTGTGGCGATCAGAAACGAGATGAACACAAAGCAGAGCACCGCAAGCATGACGCCCGCGATGGCGGCAAAATCGAGGGCAGAGCTGGCTTGGCCCGCCAGCAGGATGATTGTGGTGATCGCACCGGGGCCCACGATGAGGGGCAGGGCCAGCGGAAAGACCGACGGGTCATCGTGGTGTTCTGACGCGCCTTCATCGGCGTTTTCCTGCCGGCGGGCCTGGCGTTTCTGGAACAGCATTTCGAGTGCTGTGAGAAACAGCAAGATGCCGCCGGCGATGCGGAAGGCGGGCATCGAGATACCGATAAAGCCCAAGAGAGCCTCGCCCAGAAACAGGAATGCAAGCATCAAAGCACCTGCGATAATGCAAGCCCGCAGCGCGATTGTGCGCCGCTGGACGGATGTCATGCCTTGGGTCAGAGCCACAAAAAGTGGTGCCAGACCGGGCGGGTCGATGATGATGAACAGCGTGGTGAAGGCGGCGATGAGGGCGGGAATTTCTGTCATGGTCTTGCGCGCCTCACAAAGGGGGCCTCCGGCGGGGATAGTGGGAAACCAAAGAGGATCATGATTTTTGCGCTTTTTCCAGCTTTTCGAGCGATTGCATCCACATGGTTTCGGCGCGTTCCAGCCCGTTCATCACTTCGGCGTATTTCTTGTTCCATGTGGCAAGCTCGCCTGCCTTGCTGTCCTCGTAGAGGGCGGGATCGGCGAGTTTTTTGGCAAGTTTGTCGCGCATGTCATTGATTTTATTGACGCGCTCTTCGGATTTTTTGGCCTCGGCGCGCAGGGCCTGAACTTGTTCACGGGTGAAGGTTTCGACCTTGGGCGCGGCAGTTTTTGCCTTGCCCTTATCCTTGCCCACCGGTTTGTCGGGCGTCAGAAGCATTTTTCGATACGCTTCCAGATCGTCCTCGTATTGTGTGACATGGCCGTCTTTGACCAGCCAGAGACGGTCGGCGACCATCGACAAAAGGTGCATGTCGTGGCTGACAAGGATCACGGCACCGGTGTAGGCGGTGAGCGCATCGACAAGTGCTTCGCGGCTCTCGATATCGAGGTGGTTTGTCGGCTCGTCGAGGATCAGCAGGTGCGGTGCGGGCAGGGTGGCCAGCAAGAGCGACAGACGCGCCTTTTGCCCACCAGAGAGGCGGCCCACGACGGTATCGGCTTGATCGGCTCCAAGGCCGAATCCGGCGAGACGGGCGCGCAGGCGGGCCTGGCCTTCAGAGGCGCGTTCGCGCATGAGGTGTTGCAAAGGCGTCTCGTCGATGAACAGCTCGTCGACCTGGTGCTGGGCAAAGAAACCGATGCGCAGCTTGTTGGAGGTGACCATGCTGCCGTGGGCGATTTGCAGCCGGTCCGAGAGCATTTTCGAGAGTGTCGATTTGCCTTCGCCGTTGCGGCCCAGCAGGGCGATACGGTCGTCCTGGTCGATGCGCAAATTGAGGTCGCGCAGGATGATTGTATCGCCGTAGCCGACAGCAGCGCCCTCGGTGGCGATAATCGGCGGGCTGAGTTCCTCGGGCTTGGGGAAGGTGAAAACCGTGCGCGCCACATCTTCGGGTGCGCGGATTGTTTCCATCTTTTCCAACGCTTTGACGCGGGACTGGGCTTGTTTCGCTTTGGAGGCTTTTGCTTTGAAGCGGTCCACGAAGGCTTGCAGGTGTTCGCGTTTGGCGTCCTGTTTTTTGGCAGCAGATGCCAGAAGCGCCCGTTTTTGTGCCCGCTGTTTGGCGAACATATCATAAGTGCCTGTGTAGTAGATCAGGCCTTTGTCTTCCAGATGCAGGATGCCGCCGACCGAGCGGTTCAAAAGCTCGCGGTCGTGGGAGACGATCAGCACGGTATGGGGGTATTTGACGAGGTAGGCTTCGAGCCATAATGCGCCTTCAAGGTCGAGGTAGTTGGTCGGCTCGTCGAGCAGCAAAAGGTCAGGTTCCGAGAACAGCACAGCAGCCAAGGCCACCCGCATCCGCCAACCGCCCGAGAAGGCCGAGCAGGGTTGCAGTTGCTCGTCATGGGTGAAGCCCAAGCCTTTGAGGATGGTGGCCGCTCGCGCCTCTGCCGACCAGGCGTCGATGTCGGTCAGGCGGGTCTGCACGTAGGCGATGCGATTTGGGTCGGTGGCGGTCTCGGCCTCGGCCAGCAGCGCCTCGCGCTCGGTGTCGGCGCGCAGCACCGTGTTGATCAAGGAGACCTCGTTGCCGGGCACCTCTTGGCTGACGCCGCCGATTTTCCAGCCCTGCGGCATGTTCACGACGCCGGTATCAAGCACCATTTCGCCGCGGATGATTTTGAACAGCGTGGTTTTGCCAGAGCCGTTGCGCCCGACAAGGCCGACCTTGTGGCCGGTCGGGATGGTGACGGACGCATGTTCGACCAGGGTGCGGCCAGCGACGGAATATGTGATGTCTGATATTTTAAGCATGAGGGGGCTTTGCCTGATGTGGCGGGCCGCGTCAATCACAGCTTTTCAACACTGCGCGGCCATGGTAGTGCGCGGCCATCAATTCACGGGGGTTTCCCCCAGACATCAGCAAAAGAGGCCCATCATGGCAATTCAACGCACTTTTTCGATCATCAAGCCGGACGCCACAAAGCGGAACCTGACAGGCGCAATCGCGGCGAAATTCGAGGCCGCTGGCCTGCGCATCGTGGCATCCAAGCGTATCCAGTTGTCTTTGGCACAAGCACAGACGTTTTACGGTGTGCACGCCGAGCGTCCGTTCTTTGGCGAGCTTTGCGAGTTCATGATTTCCGAGCCGATTGTGGTGCAGGTTCTGGAAGGTGAAGACGCGATTGCGAAAAACCGCGAAGTGATGGGGGCGACAAACCCTGCGGACGCCGCAGAGGGCACGATCCGCAAGGAATTCGCGCTGTCAATCGGTGAGAATTCTGTGCACGGCTCTGATGCGCCGGAAACAGCCGCCGAAGAGATCGCGTTTTTCTTTTCCGGCCTTGAACTGGTTGGGTAAACCGCCCCGTTAAAATTTGAAAAGCCGCGGCGCAGGGATGCGCGGCGGCTTTTTGTTTGGGGGGCTAAGCCCCACCCAGTTGCTTGCGCATCGCCTGATAAATGACGGCGGTGGCGCTATTGGCCAGATTGAGCGAGCGCACACGTTTGTTCAGCATCGGCAGATGAAAGATCCGGTCTTGCAGCTCATCAAGAATCGCTAGTGGCAAGCCTTTGGATTCACACCCGAAAACGAGATATGCATCGTTTTGGTAATCCGGGGCATAGACGCTTTGTGCGCCATTTTCTTCGAAAAAATACAAGCGGTCCCGGGGCGGTTTTCGGGCGTCCAAGAAGCTTTGCCAATCATCATATTCGCTTAGATCGACGTATTTCCAATAGTCGGTGCCAGCACGGCGCACCGACTTTTCGTCCAATGAAAACCCGTAAGGTTTGATCAGGATCAGTTCCAGATCAAGCGCCACGCAAGTGCGCCCGATGGCGCCCGTATTGTAGGGAATCTCGGGGTTTACCAAAATAATTTTCAAGCGAGGATCTGTCATTTTTGCACTTTACGCGCAGGGCAGAAAAAGGGCCAGTGAGCGCTGCATTTTCCGAAGGGAGGGGCGGAGGTGTGCGGCGGCTCGCTGGCCGTGATCGTGGTCAGATGCTTGCGTAATCGGTGAAGACCGGTGCAGGCGCGGGAGTGGCGCCTTGTTCCTTTGCCGGCGTGGGCGCGGGGGCCGGTTTTTGACCGATTGGCTTGGCTTGTGCCATTGCTCTCATCCTTGGTTGCCTCGATGTGCGGAGTGTCCGCGCGCCTCTTGATCGGGCGATAAAATTACCTTTGCAGATAACTATGCCCGCCAAGAGGCGATATTGTGTCGAAATTGTGGCGCGATTTACCGCTTGGGGGCACTGCGTTTTGGCGCAGCTTTGCGCGGTGATGGCTTGCCGCCCGGTGGCACAAACCGCTTGGATGTGTCGTTGGCTTTTGGCTTGGGCTTGGCACTTGCTGCGCCGACTGGCTTGCCTTTGTAGGCCGGTTTGCCGCCGTCTGACTTGCCTTTGTAGCCGTCGGATTTGCCTTTGTAGGCGGGTTTTCCGCCGTCTGACTTGCCGCCGTCGGATTTACCTTTGTAGCCCTCTGATTTGCCCTTGTAGGCGGGGCGGCTGTCGTCGTCGCGCGCTTTGTAGGGTTTCTTGAGCGGGGCGACCGCATCGCCGTGATCGCGACGCTCTGGCTTGGCGAAGGTGGATTTTTTGTGCCGCGGTTTTGCACGCGCCTCGCCTGAGGGCTCGATAGCGGCCACATCTGCCTGTGTGGATGGCGGCGGTGTGGAGGTGTCGCGGGGTTTGCGCGGACGCTCGTCGCGGTTGTAGGGTTTGGCGTCACGTTTCTCGCGCGGTTTGTCGTCGTAGTCGCGTTTTGTGACCCGCGGTCCGCGTTCGCCCAATTGTGGTGGGCCATCAAGGGCGGTCAGTTTGGCCTGATTTTCCAGCGACATGTCAGGGCCTACGGATTTCAGGAAACCTGCCACAGCAGGTGCGGAGATTTCGACAAAGGTCTCGTTGGGCTGGATCCGGATCGCGCCGATCTCGGATTTTGTGATGCCGCCTGCGGTGCAGATCATCGGCAAGAGCCAGCGCGCCTCTGCCTTGCCTTCGCGGCCCACATCGACCGAGAACCATTTGGAGGGGCCGAATTCCTTGCGCTCTTTGGGCGAGCGGTCGGGGCGGTCGGGGCGGTCGGCACTTTGTGGGCCGTCTTTGTAGTCGGACAAATCCTCCGGTGCGGATTGCTTGCCTGCATAAAGGCGCAAATATGCGGCGGCGATGACGTCTGGTGTGTGAAGGTCCAGAAGTTTGCCCGCAAAGAGGGTCTCGTCCTCGGTAAAGGTTTCCGACCAGATCGGGTCTTCCAGAAGCCGTTCGCGGTCGCGGTTGACCACGTCGTCAGCGGACGGCGGCTTGTCCCAGGTCGCGGTCAGTTTGCCCCATGTCAGCAGGTTCATCGCGCGGCGTTTCATTTTCGCCGGTGCGATCAGCGCGGAGACCCCTTTGCGGCCTGCGCGCCCTGTGCGTCCCGAGCGGTGCAGCAGGGTTTCGGCGTTGGTGGGCAACTCCGCGTGGATCACCAGTTCGAGGTTGGGCAAATCGATGCCGCGGGCCGCTACATCGGTGGCCACGCACACCCGCGCACGCCCGTCGCGCATCGCTTGCAATGCATGGCTGCGTTCTTGCTGGGATAGCTCGCCCGACAGCGCCACGGTAGCAAAGCCACGGTTCGACAGGCGGGTGGTCAGGCGGGTCACGCTGGCGCGGGTGTTACAAAACACAATCGCATTGGGCGCGTCGTAGAAGCGCAGCGTGTTGATAATGGCCGCGTCGATGTCGTGGTTGGCCACCGAAAGCGCACGGTATTCGATGTCGGTGTGCTGGCTTTCTTTTGAGACGGTCTGCACGCGCACGGCGTCTTTTTGGTAGGATTTGGCGAGTTTTGCGATGGCGGCGGGCACGGTGGCCGAGAACATCAATGTGCGCCGGGTGGCAGGGGCCTCGCCCAGGATAAATTCGAGGTCTTCGCGAAAGCCCAGGTCGAGCATTTCGTCGGCCTCGTCCAGGATAATCGCACGGATGTCGGACATATCCATCGAGCCACGCATGACGTGGTCCTTGAGGCGGCCCGGTGTGGCCACAACGATATGCGCGCCGCGTTCCAGCGTGCGGCGCTCGTCGCGCATATCCATGCCACCGACGCAAGACGCCATCGTGACGCCAGCGCCCGCATAGAGCCATTGCAACTCGCGTTTGACTTGCAGCGCAAGCTCGCGGGTCGGCGCGATGACAAGGGCGAGGGGCCGTGCGGCGGGGCCGAACGTGCCGTCCTCGGTCAGGATTGTCGGACCAATCGCAAGGCCGAAGCCCACGGTTTTACCCGAGCCGGTTTGCGCAGAGACCAGCAGGTCCTTGCCTTCAAACGCAGGGTTTGTCACTTCGTCTTGAACAGGGGTGAGGGTCTCATAGCCCTGTTTTGCCAGTGCATCGGCAAGGGTCTGAATCATCGGTTTCATAGTCAGCTTTCGGACGGATACTTCAATTGTGCGCCCCGAGTGCATCCGGCAGTCGGGTTCCATAAACAGGCGCTCGCTTGCATCCATCGTCAAGTCTTTGGCCTATGGGGGCCAGTAGCATGTCGGGCGGGGGTGTCAAACACTATGGGCGGTTAATGGCCAGTTTGTTCTGGGCTGTGGTCCCGGATCAGGTGTTGCGTTTGGCCGCTGAGGCCGCGAGCAATTCGCGCGCACGGGTTTCGGCGCGCCGCACCCGCACGGCGGTCAGGAACGCCTCTTGCAGGGTTTGCGACGAGGCGCCCAAAACTTCGGCGATGGCGAGCACGATTTTTTCGTCACCGGACGCGGCCTGTTCGGCCAAGGCGAGGTCGGCCAGTTCGTTTGCGGTATCAAGCGTGTAATCGGACATTTAGCGTGTTGTCTCTGTGAGGCGCCGCCGCACGTAGGATTTCACTGTGCCAATCATCGGGTCCATGTAGGGGTCTTCAAAGAAGTGGCCCGCGCCGTCCATTTCATCATGGGTGACGGTGATGCCTTTTTGCTCGTGCAGTTTATTGACCAGCGTCACGGTGTCGGCGGGCGGGGCTACGCGGTCGGTTGATCCGTTGATGATCAAGCCGGACGCAGGGCAGGGCGCCAGAAAGCTGAAGTCATACATGTTTGCAGGTGGCGACACCGAGATAAAGCCGGTGATTTCTGGCCGCCGCATCAAAAGCTGCATCCCGATCCATGCGCCAAAAGAAAAGCCCGCGACCCAGCAATGTTTCGCGTTGTTGTTCATTGATTGCAGGTAATCAAGCGCCGAGGCAGCATCGGACAATTCGCCCACGCCTTGGTCGTATTCGCCTTGGCTGCGCCCGACGCCGCGGAAGTTGAACCGCAAAACGGTAAAGCCCATGTTATAAAAGGCGTAGTGCAGGTTGTAGACCACGCGGTTGTTCATGGTGCCGCCGAATTGCGGATGCGGGTGAAGCACGATAGCGATGGGCGCATCGCGGTCTTTTTGCGGGTGATAGCGCCCTTCGAGGCGGCCTTCGGGACCAGGGAAAATGACTTCGGGCATTGATGCGGCCTTCTTTTAGGTATAGGGGCCGTTTGCTATTCTTGACGAAAACGCTCAGGCACTTTAGAAAGATTCTAAACACGTGGCGGACCACATGTCTTAAGGGTTGCTTTGCACCTAATGAGGCAGGCCGCAAACGTCAATGAAATTGCGCTTTTGCGCAGCAATGGCAGGGGATGATCGATGAAATTGAGCACCAAGGGCCGTTATGCGATGGTTGCACTTGCGGATCTGGCCTTGCAGCCAGCGGGATCGCTGGTGAACCTGACCGAGATTTCCAAGCGGCAGGATGTGTCGCTGGCCTATCTGGAGCAGCTGTTTGTCAAGTTGCGCCGTGCAGAGTTGGTGGAATCGGTGCGAGGACCGGGGGGCGGGTATCGTTTGGCGCGTGCGGCGTCGGAAATTCGTGTGTCGGAAATTCTGGGCGCTGTTGATGAGACTGTGAGTGCGATGCACAAGGGGGCCGGTGCCTCTGGTGGCGCCTCTGGCAGCCGTGCGCAGTCGCTGACCAACCGGTTGTGGGAGGGTCTTAGCGCCAATGTCTATGTGTTTTTGCATCAGACCCGGCTGTCGGATGTGGTGGGCAACGAGATGGCGCCGTGTCCGGCGGTGCCTGCGTTGTTCGAGGTGGTTGATGATGTGTAATCGCCTTGGGGGCCAGCCGCCATACCCCCGGCATCGTTTGGTTTGGACGATGCGATGAGCCGGGTGTATCTGGATCATAACGCAACAACGCCATTGCGCGCCGAGGCACGGGTGGCGATGATTGCGGCGATGGATCTGGTGGGGAACCCCAGTTCGGTTCATGCCGAGGGCCGTGCCGCCAAGGGTATTGTCGAGACGGCGCGGGCACAGGTGGCCGATGCTGTTGGGGCATCGGGCGCGGATGTTGTGTTTGTGTCGGGGGCGACGGAGGCGGCGGCGCTGTGTTTGGCGGGGCGCGGATTAAAGGCGTCAGGCTTGGAACATGCGGCGGTGGCGGCCTGGGTTGATGCGGTTTTACCTGTCGCCCGGGGCCGTGTTGTGGTTGACGATCCGGCGCACTCTGTTGTGCAATTGGCCAATTCCGAGACCGGATTGGTGCAGGAATTGCCTGCGGGACTGGCTGTGAGCGATTTGACCCAAGGGTTTGGCAAGGTGCCGTTTTCCTATGCTTGGGCGGGTGTGGCGATGGTATTTCTCTCAGCCCACAAGTTTGGTGGTCCCAAAGGTATTGGCGCGCTGATCATGCCGGCGGGCACCGATTTGGCCGCACAGATAAAAGGCGGCGGGCAAGAAATGGGCCGCAGGTCAGGCACCGAAAACGTCGTCGCGATTGCCGGATTTGGTGCTGCGGCACAGGCTGCACAGCGCGATTTGGCGAATGGACGCTGGGAGCGGGTTGCGCAGCTTAGAAATATTCTAGAAAAGGCCATTGAGGCGCAGGCTTCGCAGACTATTTTTGTAGGGAATGGCGCAAACCGCTTGCCCAACACCAGTTGCTTTATTGCAAAGGGCTGGAAGGGCGAGACACAGGTGATGGCGATGGACCTTGCCGGATTTGCGATCTCGGCGGGTTCGGCCTGTTCGAGCGGCAAGGTGAAGGCGAGCCCCGTGTTGGCGGCTTTGGGGCATAGCGCCGAGGAGGCCCGCTGCGCTGTGCGGGTGTCGCTGGGTGTCGAGACGACAGAGCAGGAGGTCCTGCGGTTTGCGCAGGTCTGGACGGATAAATATGCGCGCGTTTGCGCAGAAGTAAGGAGTTAGGCAATGGCGACTGTCGATCAAGTTGACGTCAAAGACGGCGTAGATCAGGACACCGTGGATGCGGTGGCGGCCCTGTCAGGCACCTATAAGCATGGCTGGGACACCGATATCGAGATGGATTATGCCCCCAAGGGCGTGAACCCCGATATCGTCAAGCTGATCTCGTCCAAGAATGACGAGCCGCAGTGGATGACCGATTGGCGTCTTGAGGCGTTTGCACGGTGGGAAAATCTGGTCGAGCCGACATGGGCGATGGTGAGTTACCCTGAAATCGATTTTCAGGACATCTATTATTATGCCCGGCCAAAGAGCATGGCGGTAAAGCCAAAATCGTTGGGCGAGGTTGATCCCAAATTGCTGGCGACCTACGCCAAGCTTGGTATCCCGTTGAAAGAGCAGGCAATTCTGGCGGGCGTCGAGGGCGCTGCGGCGACACCTGCCGAGGGCCGTAAGGTGGCCGTTGATGCGGTGTTTGATTCTGTGTCCGTGGGCACGACGTTTCAGGCCGAGTTGAAGAAGGCGGGGGTGATTTTCTGCTCAATCTCAGAGGCGATCCGCGAGTATCCTGATCTGGTGAAGAAGTATCTGGGCACGGTGGTGCCGGCGTCGGATAACTTCTACGCGACGCTGAACTCGGCTGTGTTTTCGGACGGGTCGTTTGTTTATATCCCGCCGGGCGTGCGTTGCCCGATGGAATTGTCGACCTATTTCCGCATCAATGCCGAGAATACCGGCCAGTTTGAGCGCACCCTGATCATTGCCGACAAGGGGTCCTATGTATCCTATCTGGAGGGTTGCACGGCGCCGAAACGCGATGTTGCCCAGCTTCATGCCGCGGTGGTCGAGATTATCATCGAGGAAGATGCCGAGGTGAAGTATTCCACCGTGCAGAACTGGTATCCGGGTGATGAAAACGGCAAGGGCGGCATTTATAACTTTGTGACCAAGCGGGCCGATTGCCGTGGCTCGCGGTCCAAGGTGATGTGGACCCAGGTCGAGACAGGCTCGGCGATTACGTGGAAGTATCCAAGCTGTATTTTGCGCGGGGATGACAGCCAGGGCGAGTTTTATTCCATCGCGATTGCCAACAACATGCAGCAGGCCGATACCGGCACCAAGATGGTGCATCTGGGCAAGCGCACCAAGTCGCGGATCGTGTCCAAGGGGATTTCAGCGGGCCGCGCGCAGAACACTTACCGCGGGCTGGTGTCGATGCACCCCAAGGCAAAGGAAAGCCGCAATTATACCCAGTGTGACAGCCTGTTGATTGGCGATAAATGCGGCGCGCATACCGTGCCCTATATCGAGGTCAAGAATAACTCGAGCCGTGTCGAGCATGAGGCGACCACATCCAAGGTGGATGATGACCAGTTGTTTTATTGCCGGTCCAGAGGCATGGACGAGGAAGAGGCCGTGGCTTTGGTTGTGAACGGGTTTTGCAAGGAAGTGCTGCAAGCGCTGCCGATGGAATTTGCCATGGAAGCCCAAGCGCTGGTCGCGATCTCGCTGGAAGGCTCGGTGGGGTAGGCGTGACCATGTTCATTCAACATAAATGCCGTAGCGATGCCGCCGGTGCGCCTTATTTGGGCCGCAGTGGTCACCAAAGTGTTAACTTGAGCAAAATGCGTAAAAAGCTTGAGGGTGATGACAATGGCGATGGCAGATCAGTTGGACGAATTCAACGCAAGGGTGAGCAAAATCAACGACCCGCGCAATACGTCGTATTTCGACCCGGAGATGGAAATGCATGTGCCCAAGCGGCTTTCCAAACAGTTGATCATCAAGGCGCAGGTCAAGCGGGTCGGGCTGGTGGCCTTGATCTGCTCGGCGGGGGTCGGGGCGGTTGCGTTGCTGGTGACGCAATTGATGTCAACGCGCTTTGGCGTGTTCGGACCCGAGGCACCCATGGTGATCTACGCCAGTGCGGCAATTCTGGCGCTGCTGATTGGCGGTTTTTTAAAGATGAAAACCGTGCCGCATATGGGCGCGCAGTTCGCCGGGATCTGGGTGATGGTCGCGGGGATGCACAATCTGGTCTGGCTGTTCCCGCAGGCCTTCGAGACGCTATATTCGGCCGAGTATGTGGCGGCAATCCAAGCCACAACCATGGCGGGCAGTCTGTTGGTTTTCGGGACCACATATACGCTTTAACGGGCCATGGCGGTCCCCAAGTTTTGACCCTGCGAGCCTTGAGCGCTTGCGGGGGTTTTATCGTTTCAACACATGTTCGCGCGCAGGAGAAATAGAATGCTGGAAATCAAGGGCCTGATGGCCGACCTTCAAGATGAAGACAAGACGATCCTGAAAGGTGTTGATCTGTCGATCGGCGCGGGGCAGGTCCATGCGATCATGGGGCCGAACGGGTCGGGCAAATCGACCTTGTCCTATGTGTTGTCGGGCAAGGGCGGCTATGAGGTGACGGGCGGGTCGGCGACGCTTGATGGTGTTGATCTGCTGGGCATGGAGCCCGAAGAGCGCGCGGCGGCGGGCCTTTTTCTGGCGTTCCAATACCCTGTCGAAATTCCCGGTGTCGGCAATATGACGTTTCTGCGCACTGCCGTGAACGCCCAGCGCAAGGCGCGCGGCGAAGAGGAGCTGTCTGCGGGCGATTTCTTGCGGGTTGTGCGTGAAAAGGCCAAAAGCCTGAAGATCGACGCCGATATGTTGAAACGTCCGGTCAATGTCGGCTTTTCGGGCGGCGAGAAAAAGCGCAACGAGATTTTACAGATGGCGATGTTGGCGCCAAAGATGTGCATCCTGGACGAGACCGATTCCGGTCTGGATGTGGATGCGATGAAATTGGTGGCCGAAGGGGTGAATGCGCTGCGCTCCGAGGGGCGCTCGTTTCTGGTGATCACCCATTACCAGCGTCTTCTGGATCATATCAAACCCGATGTTGTGCATATCATGGCCGATGGGCGTATTGTCAAATCCGGCGGTCCTGACTTGGCGCTGGAGGTTGAAAACAACGGCTATGCGGATATTCTGGAAGAGGTGGCATAATGGCATTGGCCAAGCTGAAAGCCGATACCACGCAGGCGCGACTGGCCGGGCTTGCAGTGCCCCAAGGGTTGGAAACGGCACGCAAGGATGCATTGAACCGGCTCGCTGTCATGGGGCTGCCGGGCAAGCGTGACGAATATTGGAAATACACCGATCCGACCACATTGACCGATGCGGATGCTTTGCCTGCGGCGATTTTTGACGCGGGCGAGCCGCTGTTGTTTGATACGGTCGCGCGGATCAAAATTGTCTTTGTTGATGGGGTTTTTGATCCTGATGCCTCCGATGATCTGGCGGGTGAAGGTGTCGAGATTGCCCGTCTGGGTGATGTGGCGGCAGCGGATGTGCATTGGGCAAAAGAGTTTTACGGCACGCTGGAAGCCCGCGGCCAGACACCTGTGCCGCGGCCCTTGGCCACGTTGAACACGGCTTTTGCCACCGACGGTGTGGTGATCCGTGCGACGGCGAAAGTGGCCAAGCCTGTCAGTCTGATTTATTTGCACAAAGATCAGGTCTCTGATGTGATGCTGCATTCGCTTGTGAAGGTGGAGGCGGGTGCTGCGTTGACGCTGCTGGAAAACGGGCCGGCGGCGGCGCGGTTCAATTCTGTGCTCGAGGTCGATGTGGCCCAAGGCGGCGCGTTCCACCATGTGCGCGCGCAGGGCCGCGACCATGAACGTCGCGCCGTAACACATTGTTTTGCAAGGATTGCAGGTGAAAGCCTGTTCAAGTCATTCACGCTGGCGGTGAACGGACGTTTGACCCGCAACGAGTGTATCATCGAGATGGTCGGCGACGATGCGGTGGCGCATGTGGCGGGGGCTTGTGTGGGTGATGGTGCTGAGTTTGTGCATGATGATACGGTTTTTGTGACCCACGAGGGTTTGCGCGGCGAAAGCCGTCAGGTGTTTAAAAAAGTGCTGCGCAATGGCGCGGTCGGTGTGTTCCAGGGCAAGATTCTGGTCAAGGCGGGCGCGCAAAAGACCGATGGATATCAGATCAGCCAGTCGCTGTTGCTGGACGGTGACAGCCAGTTTCTGGCCAAGCCCGAGCTGGAGATTTATGCCGATGATGTGGCCTGTTCGCATGGGTCCACATCGGGTGCAATCGACGAGGACGCGCTATTTTATTTGCAGTCACGCGGCGTGCCGTTACAGGCGGCGACGGATCTGTTGACGCTGGCATTTCTGGCGGAAGCCTTACAGGAAATCGGTGACGCCGTGTTGGCCGATGAATTGCGCGACCGGCTGGAAAGCTGGCTGGCGAGGCGCGGCTGATGTCGGTGACCGCAGATATGGTGCGCACATGGCGCAGGCCCCGCGCCGTGATGCGCGACCTGCTGGCGCATGGCTTGCGTGAAGACCGTGCGCTTGCCTATTTGATGGTTGCTTGCACGGTGATTTTCATCGCGCAGTGGCCCAGGTTGTCACGGCTTGCCGCGGGGTTTGACCTTGCACCGGGCGCCGAGGCCCCAGAGTTATCACGCTTGATTGCTTATGAGTTTGTCGGCTGGTTGACGGTGTGGCCGCTGATGTTTTACGCGATTGCGGCGCTGTCGCATCTGATCGCCAAAATGTTTGGTGGAAAAGGCAGTTTTTACACCGCACGTCTGGCATTGTTCTGGTCGCTTTTGGCCACGACGCCGGCGGCATTGCTTTATGGGTTAACCGCAGGGTTTCTGGGCGCATCGACCCAGACCCATATTGTGGGGGCTATCTGGTTGGGCGCGCTGGCGGTGATCTGGGTGCAGACATTGCGGCAAGCTGAGGCATGAACATCACGATCAGCTCATTTCTGGCGGCGATCTGGACCACGATTATTGATCCGGCCAAAGTGGCAAGGCAGATCATGGCGCGGCGCTATACCCGCGGCACGCTGTGGACCGGATTGGCGCTGGTCAGCATCGTAAGCGTCATTTTATTGCGCTTGCTGTATTTTGTCGCACCGGTGGCGATGCCGATGGGGTTTACCCCGAACCTATATGGTCTGGTGATGGCCAGTGTTCTGGTGATTTTGACCTTTGCGCTCTATCTGACAGGGCAGGTATTTGGCGGGAAGGCGACCTTTCCCCATAGCTTTGCAATCATCATTTGGTTGGAAGCCGTGGCGCTGGTCATTCGCGCCGTGCAGGCGATTGTCTATTTGATCAGCCCTGTGATGGCGTCATACGTTTCGATTTTTGGCATTGTGGCCTTGCTTTGGATATTGCTGAATTTTGTCAAACAGGTGCACCGGTTTGAAAGCTTTGGCCGCGCGGTTTTGACGATTGTGGTGGCGATCGGCGGGATTGGCTTTGGGTTTGGATTTTTCATGACGTTGATCGGGATCAGCGCAGGTGTGGGGCTATGACGATGTTTGATGTGCAAAAGCTGCGGGCGGATTTTCCGATACTATCGCGCAAAGTAAACGGTAAGCCGCTGGTTTACTTGGATAACGGCGCATCTGCACAAAAACCGCAGGTGGTGATTGACGCGATCAATACCGCCTATGCGGATGAATATGCCAATGTGCATCGCGGGCTGCACACGCTGTCGACAATCGCCACCGAGAAATATGAAGGCGTGCGCGGCAAGATTGCCCGCTTTTTGAATGCCGGGTCCGAGGCTGATATCATCCTCAATTCCGGCACCACCGAGGGCATCAATATGGTGTCTTACGCATGGGCCGCACCCCGCTTGCAGGCTGGCGACGAAATTGTGCTGTCGATCATGGAGCATCACGCCAATATCGTGCCCTGGCATTTCCTGCGCGAGCGCATGGGGGTTGTGATCAAATGGGTTGATGTGGATGCCAAGGGCGATCTGGACCCCGAGGCGGTGATTGCAGCGATCGGTCCAAAGACCAGACTGGTGGCCGTGACCCATATGTCAAACGTGCTGGGCACGGTTGTGGACGTCAAAGCGATCTGTGCGGGTGCCCGGGCAAAAGGCGTGCCCGTGCTGGTTGATGGCAGCCAGGCGGCGGTGCATATGCCGGTTGATGTGCAAGATATCGGCGCGGATTTCTATGCAATCACTGGCCATAAACTCTACGGGCCGTCGGGGTCCGGCGCGATCTATGTGGCGCCTGCGCGCATGGCCGAGATGCGCCCGTTTATGGGGGGCGGTGATATGATTCGCGAGGTCAGCCGTGATGCGGTGATCTATAACGATGCGCCGATGAAATTCGAGGCGGGCACGCCGGGGATCGTGCAAACCATCGGGCTTGGGGTTGCGATCGACTATATGACTGGCATTGGTATGGGCGCGATTGCGGGCTATGAAAAAACCCTGTGCGCCTATGCCCGCAGCCGGCTTGACGGATTGAACTGGCTGTCGGTGCAGGGGCAATCGGAAACCAAGGGCGCGATTTTCAGTCTGACGATTGACGGGGCGGCCCATGCGCATGACATCTCGACGGTGCTGGATAAAAAGGGCGTTGCGGTGCGGGCAGGCACCCATTGCGCGATGCCGTTGATGGCGCATATGGGCGTCGGCGCCACCTGCCGCGCGTCGTTTGCGATGTATAATACTGTCGAGGAAGTGGACGTGCTGATTGATGCGCTCGAGCTGTGCCACGAATTATTCGGCTAGTATGGCGTGAAACCTGCCTTCGGCAGTTGCGGCGTCTGTTTGGCATGGGTATAGACAGCGCAACGCACCCATAGCTCAGCTGGATAGAGCGCTGCCCTCCGAAGGCAGAGGTCACAGGTTCGAATCCTGTTGGGTGCACCATACCCACGCTGCGTTTGCCGCACTTGAAGAGGCGCAGGCCGAAACCGCGCAGCCGGTTGTCCCAGATGACGCCGTCCTTGGCACGGATCTATCATCAGCTCCCGACGAACCCCAGCAAGCCCCGGTCTTTGCCGATTTATATGCGCACAGAAGACTATAATTTACGTCGCGAGCGAATGGCCATGTAAACCAGCGGAATCCCTGTGACGCCGCCAAGGGCCAGTGAATAGATGACCGCACTTTGGCCACTGCCATCGGCCAGAACGCCGCCAAAATGCGTCAGGAACAGGCTTGCGGGGATGATCCCGGCAAAGGTCGCGATGGCAAAGCGCCAAAACCCAAGCGCGCTTAGCCCGGCGGCATAGCTCATCAGATCAAACGATATGAACGGGATAAGCCTGCTGATGAAGACGGCGAACATCAGGGCGTTTTGTGACCCCAAAAGCCCTGCATCGATCTTGTCACCAAACCACTGTGCCAATAAGTCGCGCCCGAGCACACGGGCAATCATAAACGCGATCAAGGCGCCTGCTTCGGCCCCCGCAATGACGTAAATCGCGCCCGCAGTATGGCCAAAAACCATCCCCGACACGATTGCAATGGGCGCGCTTGGGATCGGGCTAAACACAATTGCAGCCGTCATCAAACCGATAACGGCCAAAGGGCCAAGGATTCCAAGATCCGCTACAAGTTGTTTTGCGACATCGGGATCGGTAAAATATGCTACAATATCAGGGTTTTTCCACGTCAGATAGGACATGCCAGCGATAGCGATTGCAAAGATGACGGCTAGGATCAGTTTGTAACGCATAACTTGCGAAAACCTTTTGTGCGGCGCATTGGTTTTTCGGTGGCCGAGATGTAAGAAATTACCTATGTTGCTTGTCGCACTGTGTGCTTGAACGCAAGGTGAAATCAGCTTGGTTTACAATGACGGTTTTGTGAGCAGTTGCATAGGGGCGCGGGGCAAGTTTCGACTTGACCTTACTGTGCCGGAACCGTTCAAGGCAGGCAAAACAGGAGATACAGCATGATCCCAGAAATAGGCCAAATTGCTTTGACGCTCGCGTTGATGACGGCAGTCGTGCAAGGCGTTATTCCAATTTGGGGGGCTGCAAGGCAAAACGCACTGTGGATGCGCAGCGGAACTGCGGCTTCTGTTTTGCAATGTATATTGATTGCAGTGGCGTTTGCCGCTTTGATGCGTTCTTTCGTGGTGAGCGATTTTACCGTTGTGAATGTGGTCGAGAACTCCAATTCACTCAAGCCGATGGTGTTTAAAGTCGCGGGCACATGGGGCAGTCACGAGGGATCGCTGTTGTTGTGGTCGCTGATCCTGGCGGTTTTTGGTGCGGCGGTTGCCGTGTTGGGGCAAAATATTCCACTGCCTTTGAAGGCGCGCACGCTGAGTGTGCAGGCCTGGATCAGCATTGGTTTTCTGAGCTTTATGTTGTTCACATCCAACCCGTTCGAGCGCGTGTTTCCAGCGCCCCTTGACGGCAATGACCTGAACCCGCTGTTGCAGGATATTGGTTTGGCAATGCATCCGCCGCTGCTGTATTTCGGCTATGTCGGTTTCTCGATTGTTTTCAGCTTTGCAGTGGCAGCGCTGATCGAGGGTCGTGTTGATCCGGCTTGGGCGCGTTGGGTGCGCCCGTGGACATTGGCGGCGTGGATTTCATTGACCGCAGGCATCGCGCTGGGGGCCTGGTGGGCCTATTATGAACTTGGCTGGGGTGGCTGGTGGTTCTGGGATCCCGTCGAGAACTCGAGCTTCATGCCGTGGTTGTTGGGCACCGCTTTGCTGCACTCTGCCATTGTCACCGAAAAGCGTGGCGCGTTCAAAAGCTGGACGATCTTGTTGGCGATCTTGACCTTTTCGATGTCCTTGCTGGGCACGTTCATTGTGCGCTCAGGTGTTTTGACGTCTGTCCATGCCTTTGCGGTCGATCCGGCACGCGGCCTTTATATCGTCGGGCTACTGGCTATCGCAATTGGCGGGTCGTTGACGCTTTATGCTGTGCGCGCGCCGAAAATGGAGCCGGGCGGATTGTTCACCCCCGTCAGCCGTGAGGGTGGCTTGTTGATCAACAATTTGCTGCTTGGTCTGGCGACGGCGGTTGTCTTGTTCGGCACGCTTTATCCGCTGTTCCTGGAGGCACTTACCGGCGATAAAATCTCCGTTGGGCCGCCGTTCTTCAATTCGGCGTTTCTTCCGATTGCCTTGCCGTTGTTGATCGTCATGGCGATCGGGCCTTTTCTGTCATGGAAACGTGCGGATTTGCCCGGTGTCGTGCAGCGTCTGAAATGGGTTCTGGCCGTGTCGATAGTGGCTATGCTGGTGGTTTGGTATTTTCAGACCGGCGGGCCGGTCTTGGCGGTTGTCTCGGTTCTGATTGCGTTCTGGCTGTTGTTGGCGACGCTGCATGAATGGGCGCTGCGGATCAAGCTGGGGCGCGAACCTTTGCAAGACAGTTTGGCGCGAATGCGCCGGATGCCGCGCGCGGCGCATGGTATGACGCTTGCCCATCTCGGGGTTGCTGTTGTTATGCTCGGGATGATCGGGTCGTCTGCATGGAAGTCAGAGGAAGTTCTTTTTGTGGAGCCCGGTGCTCAAGTCTCGATTGCGGGGTTTGATGTTACGTTTGAAGGGGTCACGGCCGTGCGAGGGCCAAACTATATTGCCCAGGTCGGGGCGCTTAAGATCATGCGCGATGGCAAGGATCTGGGGTATTTGAATCCGGAGCGGCGGACCTATCCGGTTGCACAGTCCCAGACCACCGAAGCGGGGATCCGCTCGACACTGGCGGGCGATCTATATGCTTCGATCACCGAACCTGCCGACGAAAGTGCGACAGGTAAGTGGACGTTGCGGATCTTGTATGAGCCCTTTGTCGGGTTTATCTGGCTTGGGTCTTTCCTGCTGGTTCTGGGGGGGCTGATTTCACTGTCGGATCGCAGGCTTCGGGTCGGCGCGCCGCGCAGTCGGCCACAGCCCGCGCCTGAAACTGTGGCGGCGGAGTAGACTATGAAACGCTTGATCGTATTCTTGCCGCTGCTGGCCGCACTTGGTATCGGGGCTGCCGTACTCTGGGGGCTTGACCCCGAGCGCGACCCCAATGGCATCCCGTCGGTATTGATCGGCCAGCCGGTGCCGGAGTTTGATTTGCCGGCCGTTGCGGGTATCGACACACCGGCGCTGGCGGCAAAAGACCTCAGGAAAAACGAAGGTCCGGTGTTGGTAAATGTTTTTGCCTCCTGGTGTGTGCCGTGTCGCGCCGAACATGTGGTGCTTAGCCGGATGGTGGCAGAGGATGGTTTGATCCTGATGGGCATCAATTACAAAGATAAGCCCGAAGATGCCGCCGAATGGCTGGATGAACTGGGCAATCCCTATGCCCGTATCGGGTCTGATGAAAGCGGGCGCGCAGGCATTGAATGGGGTATTTCGGGCGTGCCTGAAACATTCATCGTGGATGCGAATGGCACGGTTGTGTTTCGCTACGTCGGCCCGATCTATACCGATAAAGCAATGGCCGCCGTGCGCGAAGCGCTCTCAAAAGCAAGCGGAGGTCCTTCATGATACGGATTGCATTGATCTTGATGTTTGTCGCAACCGCGTCCTTTGCTGTCGAGCCTGACGAAATTTTGAGCGACCCGGTGTTGGAGGCCAGAGCGCGGGATATTTCCACAAACTTGCGCTGTGTCGTTTGCCAGAACGAGAATATCGACAGCTCGAACGCCGGTGTCGCCCGTGACCTGAGGCTATTGGTGCGCGAACGCCTGGTTGCCGGTGATACCAATGATCAGGTCTATGACTTTGTTGTTGCGCGCTACGGTGACTTTGTGCTGTTTCGCCCACCGTGGAAGCCGACGACCTATGCGCTTTGGTTGTCGCCCTTTGTGGCGGCACTTATCGGCATATTCGTGGTTATAGGTATTTTCCGCCGGTTGGCCAAGCGCAGGGAGAGCGAGATCCCCGATCTGGACGAGGCCGAATTGGCATTGATAAACGAGGCCGTTGCACGGCACGAATCTGGAGATAGCAAATGATGGTTTTGCTGAGTGGTATTCTCATTGCCATTGTTTTTGTCGGTTTTATTTATCCGATTTTTGCCGGTAAAACGGGCGATCTGACCCGGGAACAAAGCACCTTGTCCATGCTGCACGATCAATTGAGCGAGCTGGACCGTGAACTTGCGCGCGGTGTGATCGGCAAAGATGAAGCGCGCGCGGCGCGTCTGGAAATCCAGCGACGCATCATTGCCGTTGGCACATCTGATGGCGCAGCTGCAATAGAGGGGAAGGGCGGTCGGACAGCCTTGGTGATATCGGCAATATTGGTGCCGGTTGCGGGTGTTGCGCTCTATTTCAATCTTGGCTCGCCGATGATCCCAAGTCTGCCCTATGCAGACCGCGCCGAAGAAGTGGCCAGCAAGCAAGAGATTGACACCTTGACCGCGCAATTGCGCGCCAAATTGCTAGAAGACGAAAATGGCGGCCCTGCGGATGGCTGGATTTTGCTGGGTGAAACTTTCATGCGCATGGAACGCTTTGCCGACGCGGCAGAGGCATTCGGGCAATTGACCCAGCGGCCCGATGCAACGTCGGGGACGTTTTCGCGCTATGCAGAGGCACTTGTAATGGATGAGGGCGGTGCTGTGACACCGCGGGCCGAACGCGCGGTCGATCAGGCTTTGGCGCTTGAGCCGAGCAATCCTGCCGCGACTTATTACAAGGCATTGGCGGTGCAGCAGGCCGGCGCATTGCAAGAGGCTCATGCGATGTTGGTTGCACGTCTTGATCTGGCCGACGGGTTTTATCCGTGGATGGAATCGTATATCGGTTTGGCGAATTTTATCGCTCCGAATATTGATGCGGCCCCGTTGTCACTTGCCGATTATGCGCCCGCTCTCAATGGTCCGTCCGTCGAAGATGTAGAAAATGCCGCCGGTTTGTCCGAGACCGACCGCAGTGCGTTTGTCGCCTCGATGGTTGATCGGCTGGCGACGCGGTTGGCCGACCAGCCCGATGATCTGGACGGTTGGTTGCAGCTTGCACGCGCCTATACGGTGCTGGAGCGCGGCGATGATGCGCGCAACGCTTACGAGCAGGCATCGGGGCTTCTTGCGGATCTACCAGCCAGCGATCCACGCCGCAGCCTTGTGGCAGAGGGGATTGCAGCCACACAATAAAAATATGCGCGTGTGTGATACAGGCAAGTCAGAGTGCTGCACGCTATGGCATCCAATGGCCCGCTCATTGCGGGCCATTTTTGTGTGCTCAGTGCTGACTGCGATATGAGTGCTTGGGCGAATACAAACCGCGTTACCGGGTTGTTTGCGCCCGGGTCAGCGCGGAGGTGACGCTGTCATTGGTCAAGACCTCGGACAGCGCGATCCCCTCGGGTGCAGAGGGTCCATAAACGATATTGAACGGGATGCCGAAGCGTCCGTTTGCTTCCAGAAATTGCTGGATGGCGGGGTCGGGACGGGTCCAGTCTGCTTGCATGGGGATCACATCTGGCGCGGCCAAAAGCGATGCGACAGGGTCGCGATCGAGCACCAGCGCCTTGTTGGCTTTGCAGGTCAGACACCAGTCGGCAGTCACATCAACAAACACGGTGTGACCCAAAGAAACATGGCGCGGAATTTCTGCCCGCTCAAAGGGCACCCAATCCAGACTTGCGACCTCTTGTGGGGCCGTCTCGCCGACGATGCCGGGCAACGCAAAGCTGCCGCCCGCAATGACGGTTGCAACTGCGATGGGCAGCAGGCTGGACGCGCGGGTGTTCCACAAAACGCAAGCGAGGATGGCAATCAAGGCTATGATCACGCCGATCATCACGGCGGGTGAGGCGACCGCTTGCAAGACCCACAACAGCCACACAAGCGTCCCCAGCAGCAACAGGCCAAGAACGGCCTTGAGGACAATCATCCAGCGCCCCGGTTTGGGCAGACGCTGGACCCAAGACGGCCGGGCTGCAACCGCCAGATAGGGCATGGCAAGGCCGATACCCATCGCGGTGAAGATCAGCACCACATCAAGCGGCTGTCCTGTCAGCGCAAAGGCCAAAGCCGTGCCAAGCAATGGCGCAGAGCAGGGCGTGGCCATCACAGCCCCGAACAGACCCGTGGCAAAGTCGCCCGCATAGCCGTTGCCTTGGTCGCGCGCCAGACGGGTCATCAACCCTTGCGGCAGGCCAAATTCGAACAGCCCAAACAGATTGGCGCTGAACAGCCCCAGCACCAGAACAAGCGCAATCAGGAAGCCTGCACTTTGGAATTGCATCCCCCAGCCGATGGAAACGCCAAGCAGTTGCAGCGCCAACACACCAACTGCCAGCAGCAGCATAAAGGCCAAGGTGCCCGCCGCACTGGCAAGAAAGCCCAGGCGGACCTCGTTGAGGGGGCGGTTTGACATCTTGAGAGCCGCGGAAAATTTGATCGACAAGACCGGCAGCACGCAGGGCATCAGGTTCAGGATCAGGCCGCCCAAAAACGCGATCAGCAACATTTGCAGTCGTTTTGCCGCACTTGCGCTGGCTTTCGCGACATCAAAAGGCGGCGCAATCGCTGTGTCCGAAAGGGGAACTGTTTCAAATGTAACCGCTTGATCTTGCGTGGTCAGCGTCAGCGAGAGTGTCGGATCACCCTGTAGGTCGCCAAATATCGGAAAACTGGCCCACAACAGGCTGTTGTCGGCGGCTTTGCGGATATCGGGCGCGCCAAAAGCGGTGCCATCGCTCGTTTCAGGGAAAATATCCGCCTTTGACCAATTGGTGCCGCCATCGAAGGCAACAATCAAAGCACTGCCGTCTTCGGATAGGCTGGCGCTGGCGTTTAGCAACGTGGCGGCGCTGTCCAAAGGGACTTTGGCGGACCAGGCGGCAATTTCGTCTGCGCTTGATTGATCGACACCGGTCGCGGCCGGTAAGTCAAGTGTCAGCGAAAAATCTTGCGGGACGCAAACATCCGAGCAAATCAGCAAGAATACATCCGCTTTGAGGATGGCAGGTTTTCCGGGGTCCGCGAGCGTGATCTGGAACGGAAAGGTCACCTGTTTTGCATAGCCGAAATTTTCGATCCCAAAGGCACGAAACCGTGTGGGGGCGGGCCAGAGTATTTTGGCAGATGCGAGGTTTGTCGAGCCGCTCCAGTCAATTTCTGGCGGCAGCCCGACTTCGCCCGGTGATCGCCAATAGGTTTTCCAGCCCTCCGAAAGTTTGAGACTGAGACCTGCGGATAAAGCGCTTGCGCCCGGCGCCACGCCGTTCTCGGCAGTGATAAGTCGCGCCTCGACGGAGGATGATTTATAGGCTTGGGTCGCCGCCGCCATGCCTTGAGTTGTCCAAAGGCCGATGGCCAAGAGGGCGTAGAGTATGGTCCTGAGGCTCATGCCGCAATTATCCTTCATGTGGCCAATGCTGATTGAACAACATCAAGGCCTGTCAGTTTGTCGTGAACGCATTTTTGCAGCAGCACCTGTGGTCATTTTCAGATGCCAAAACCCAGCTACAGGCAAGAGCGCCTCCTGCCTGACATTTTATATGCGGTCCTTATAGGGTGTGTTAAATGCTAATGGGGTCCTCCCGCAAGGGAAGGTCAAGCCAAAGGTGGTCACGGTTAAGTGAAGCAAATTGGAATTGACCTTACCCTGCTAGAAACCCGGATAAAGCAAAAAAGCGAGAAAAAAGTGAGGTCGGGTAACGATGAAGTTCCAAAGGATCGGGAAGGGCAGTCTGTTGTCCGATACGGTGTCGCGTGTCTTGCACCATTGGACACCGGATGGCGAAATGCGCAGCAATCGGACAACTGTCGTGGACATATTACCGCATTCACGGCACCGCAGATACGCGTAAGATTGGCCGCAAGTCGTCAAACGGGTGTATCGGCCTTTACAATGAACAGATAGAAGAGGTTTATAGCCGCTCGCCTGTCGCTACGCAGGTCAAGTTGATATAATAGACCATAAGGATATACGAATGTCGCGATCAATCTGGACCTATGTGGTTCTTGGTGTCCCTGTTGTGGGTCTTGCCGTTTTACTTCTTAGCCCGTCAACGGCACCGGTCGTTGATCCGATGGCTGTGCCCGATACCAGCAACCTTGAAGTCGGCGAGGCCATCGCGGATGTCATTATCCCTGCATCGTTTTCGCAGAACGCTCAAATTGGCCAGATCGCCTTTGAGGGCGCTTGTTCTGCGTGCCACGGATTGAATGCGGCTGGCAAAAAAGGCTTTGCGCCGCCTTTGGTGCATGTCACCTACAGGCCGGGTCACCACGGTGATGAAGCGTTTTGGCGGGCGACACAAAATGGCGTGCAATCGCATCACTGGGACTTTGGCAACATGCCCCAGATCGAGGGTTTGACCCGCTCTGATGTCAGCTACATCGTGGCATATGTGCGTGAATTGCAGCAGGCCAACGGTATCAACTAAGGCGCTGCCAAAGATAGGTCGGGGTCCGGTCGCGTGGCCTGGGCCGGGCTGCACCGGCATGACATCTTACGAAATGGATTGACTTGATGACTGGACTTTTCAAACCGACCCGCCGCAGTGTCTTGCTGGGGGCTGGCGCGATGGCACTGCCGCGCTTTGGCTTGGCGCAAAGTGGTTTTGAGGTGCTTGAGCCAAAGGTTGGCATGGCGCAAGTTTTGCCCGAGCCCTATCCGCAGACCGAGATTTGGGGCTTTAACGGTATCTCGCCGGGACCGCAGATCCGCGTCAAGCAAGGACAAAGGGTGCAGCGCCGGTTGGTGAACTCTTTGGCCGAGCCCGCGGCAGTGCACTGGCATGGTATCCGCAACGATAACGCGATGGACGGTGTGCCCGGTCTGACCCAAGAGGCGGTCGCGCCCGGTGCGACGTTTGACTATGATTTTATCGCCCCCGATGCGGGCACCTATTGGTATCACACGCATTACAATACAACCGAACAAATGGATCGCGGGCTGTATGGCGCGTTGATTGTCCAAGAGGCCGATGCGCTGGACATAGACCGCGAAGAGGTCTTGATCATCGATGATTGGCTTCTGCGGCAAACCGGCGAGATCGACCCCGAGTTTCAAACTCCGATGAACCGCAGTCACGCTGGACGCATGGGCAATTTTGTGACAACCAACAGCCTGTTTCAGCCAGTGTTACCCGCCAAAACAAACGAGAGAATGCGTCTGCGGTTGATCAACGCATCCAACGCGCGGATTTTCCCGCTGGGTTTGCAGGGGCTCGCAGGCTGGATCGTGGCCTATGACGGGATGCCGGTGGCGACACCTGAACGGGTCGGAGATTTCTTTTTGCTCGCCCCTGCACAGCGCGTGGATTTGATCGTGGATGTGACCGCCAAGCCGGGCGAATTGGCCGCGATCATGTGGGCTACCGAGCAAGAGCCGCAAATTCAGGTTGGTTTTGACGTGACCGGCGCGGCCAGCCGCACGGCGCGTCCTGCACCGCGTGCTTTGCCTGCCAACGACGAGACAGGGATCATTGATCTGGGCTCCGCGGTGCAGGCCAGGCTTGTGTTGGCAGGCGGCGCGATGGGCACCTTGCAAGAGGCGGAATTGGACGGCGAAGTAAAGACGTTCCGGCAGTTGGCTCAAGCGAACCAGTTCTGGGCCTTGAACGGCGTTGTGGGGATGACCGACAAGCCGCTGGTTGATGTGGGCTTGGGGGAAACCGTGCGCATGAAAATTGAAAACGAGTCGTCGTTTCCCCATGCGATGCACCTGCATGGCCAGCATTTCCGCGCAATTCTGCCCGATGGCAGTTTCGGGCCGATGCGCGATACGCTATACATCGGCGGGTTGGAAAACGCCGAGATCGCCTTTGTTGCAAGCAATCCGGGCAAATGGTTGTATCACTGTCATATGCTGTCGCATCAGGATGCCGGCATGAAAACATGGATGAATGTGCGCGCATGAATAAACTCATTGTCTTACTTGGACTTGCGATTGGCCTGGGTGCCGCCGCAATTTTTCTGACACGCGAAGAAAATGCGGACCCGCAAGATAGTTTGCAAATGGCTGAGATCGATATCGTGCAGGGTGCCGCGCTCTATGCAAGTAGCTGTGCAGCCTGTCACGGCGTCAATTTGGAAGGTCAACCCGACTGGCGGTCAAAAGGCCCGGACGGCAGATTGCCAGCTCCGCCGCACAACGAGGACGGACATACCTGGCATCATGGTGACGGGCTTTTGTTTCAATACACCAAACTTGGTGGACAAGCGACATTGGCACAAAGCGGGGTGGACTATGACAGCGGGATGCCGAGCTTTGGCGGCACCCTGACCGACGCCGAGATTTTGAATATTATCGGGTATATCAAATCAACCTGGTCGGACCGGATGCGTGAAACGCAAGCGCAGCGCACCGAAGATGAAAAGTTAAACGGGACATAGAGATGAAAAAATTATTGGGTGCTACGGCAATTGCGGCTTTTCTGGCGGTCCCACTGGCCGCACAGGAGTTTACCGAGCAGCAAATCAAAGATCTTGCTTTGCAGGCGATTTTGGAAAACCCGCAAATCGTGATGGAAGCCGTGGCGATTCTTCAGGCCCGTGAAGATGCATTTGAAGCCGAGCAGCGCGACACGATGCTTTTGTCCAATCGCGACCGGCTTGAACGTGATCCAAATGCGCCAGTGTTGGGTAATCCTGACGGGGATATCACCGTTGTCGAGTTTTTTGATTACAATTGTCCATATTGCAAGCGCGTGATGCCAGAGGTGCAGGCCTTGCTTGACGCTGATCCGAACATCCGGCTTGTCTATCGCGAATGGCCGATTTTGGGAGAGGGCAGCGTGTTTGCCGCCCGCGCGGCATTGGCATCGCGCGCTCAGGGCAAATACGAGGAATTCCATTGGGCGATGATGGGGATGCGCGGACGCGCCGAGGAAGCCAGCGTTCTTAAGATTGCAGCCGAGATCGGGATGGATTTGGACCAGCTTCGGGCAGATATGAACGCGCCCGAAGTTGACGAGCACATTCAGACATCGGTTGAATTAACGGCGGCCTTGGGATTTGGTGGCACACCGTCGTTTGTGATCGGTGAAGCCTTGCTTGCCGGTTTTGCGGACACCGCAGAGCTTGAATCCTATGTGGCCGCGGCCCGCAAGGCCGCAGCCGAGGCGGCTGAATAGCCGGTTAACCTGCCAAAGCCGTTGACGGGTAGCCACTGCTGTCAAGCGCTGCGGCAAAATCGCCGGCGTTCACGGCACTTGTGATATCGACAGTCTTTGACGCGAGATCGATTTCGATCTTTGCCGCCTGGTCGACAGACTTGATTGCGGTCTCGATCGTGGCTTTGCAGTGGCCACAGCTCATATCGGGGACGTTGAATTTCATGGTGTTCTCCTGTGTATGAATTCTAGGTGAGGTTTCCAGCATGGGAAGGTCAAGGGTGAATAAAACAAATTTCACCCTTGCCTTCCCATGACTGGAACCATTAACTGGAAGGTGGAACAAAGAGAATCGGATTCTGAGAATGACTATCAACTACCGTCTAAATCTGACCGGGATGACCTGTGCATCTTGCGTCGGCCGCGCAGAGCGTGCAATTTCCGGCGTCAAAGGCGTGCAAGACGCTGTCGTCAATCTGGCCACGGAAAGCGCAAGTTTCATCGCCACGCCCGCCTTGCTGCCTGAAGTTGTGACCCAGCTCAAGCGCGCAGGCTATCCGGCACGTCAGGCTGAAACACGGCTGCAAGTTGATGGCATGACCTGTGCGTCTTGTGTGGGACGCGTCGAGAAAGAACTCAAGGCGCAGACTGGCGTGCTTGAGGCCTCGGTCAATCTGGCAACCCAAATGGCCAGCGTCACCTATCTGGAAGGCGCTGTAACACCTGCGCAACTTGCAAAAGCGGTGACTGCGTCGGGTTATGCGACATCCTTGCCGCAAGACAATGACGAGTCACAGCAAGACCGCAAAGCCGCAGTGGAGCGCAAGTTTGCGCGCGCCACCATTCTTGCGGGGATCTTGACGATGCCTGTGTTTGTGGTGGAGATGCTGAGCAATTTCATCCCCGGCGTGCGCCCTTGGGTTGATGCAAACCTCGACATTCAGGTGAACTGGACGATCCAGTTTGTCTTGATCACTCTTGTTATGTTTGGCCCGGGAATTGGTTTTTACACCAAAGGCTTGCCATCGTTCCTGCGCGGTAAACCCGACATGAACTCGCTTGTGGCGATCGGCACGTTGGCGGCGTGGATTTATTCGACGCTGGCACTTTTTGCACCCGGTTTGTTTCCCGAAGGCACCCGCGCGGTGTATTTCGAGGCGGCTGGCGTGATCGTTACCCTGATCTTGCTGGGCCGTTGGCTCGAAGCGCGCGCCAAGGGCCGCACCGGCGCTGCAATCCAGCGCCTTGTAGGTCTTCAGCCTGCGACTGCTTTTGTCGAGCGCGACGGGGCGGTTGTTGAAGTGCCGCTGGCGGATGTGGTGAACGGCGATGTCCTGCATCTGCGCCCCGGTGCACGGGTCGCGGTGGATGGTGATGTTCTGACCGGGCAGTCGTTTATCGATGAAAGCATGATCACCGGCGAGCCTGTGCCGGTTTCAAAATCGGCGGGCTCGACGGTTGTTGGCGGCACGATCAACGGCACCAGCGCCTTGACCTACCGTGCCACAGCCGTTGGCGCCGGTACGGTGCTGTCGCAGATCATTCGCATGGTTGAAGACGCGCAGGGTGCCAAGCTGCCAATTCAGTCCTTGGTGGACCGGATTACCGGTGTTTTTGTGCCGATTGTTATGGTTTTGGCGGCTCTGACTGTTGTGACCTGGTTGATCTTCGGCCCTGATCCGGCGCTTGGGTTTGCCTTGGTCGCAGGTGTGTCGGTGCTGATTATTGCCTGCCCATGTGCGATGGGCCTGGCTACACCAACCTCGATCATGGTCGGCACCGGTCGTGCCGCCGAGATGGGCGTGCTGTTCCGGCGCGGCGATGCCTTGCAAGGTCTGCAAGAGACCCAAGTCATTGCGTTGGATAAAACCGGCACATTGACCGCGGGCAAGCCAGAGCTGACTTCGCTTTTGCTGGCTGACGGATGGGACCGCGACGAGGTGCTGCGATATGTCGGTGCGGTCGAGGCGCAGTCCGAGCACCCGATTGCAACCGCCATCGTGCGCGCTGCCGGTGCGACGGACCTGCCCGAGGTTGTGGATTTTGATACAATCACCGGGATGGGGGCACGCGGCACGGTCTTGGGCAAAGCTGTCCTTGTCGGGGCGGACCGCTTTATGGCGCAGGAAGGTATCGCACTGGGTGCGCTGGAACACCAAGGTCGCCAGCTTGCAAAAAGCGGTGCGACCCCTCTGTTCGCGGCGATTGACGGGCAGGTTGTGGCGGCGATTGGTGTGTCTGATCCGATCAAGCCATCAACACCGGAAGCGATCAAGGCGTTCCATGCGCTTGGCCTGAAAGTGGCGATGATCACCGGTGACAACAAGGTCACAGCCGAGGCCATTGCGCGCCAACTCGGGATCGACCATGTGGTCGCCGAAGTGATGCCAAGCGGCAAGGTGGAGGCTGTCGAAGAGCTCCGCGCGTCATTTGGTAAAATTGCCTTTGTGGGTGACGGCATCAACGACGCACCTGCACTGGCTGCCGCCGACACCGGCATCGCAATCGGGACCGGCACGGATGTGGCCATCGAGGCCGCTGATGTGGTATTGATGTCCGGCGAGTTGACTGCGGCGATTAACGCGCTCAAGATCAGCAAGGCGACAATGCGCAATATCCGGCAAAACCTGTTCTGGGCCTTTGCCTATAATGCGGCACTGATCCCTGTTGCGGCGGGTGTGTTGTATCCTGCCACTGGCATGATGCTGTCGCCGATGTTGGCTGCGGGCGCCATGGCCACCAGCTCGGTGTTTGTGATTACAAACGCGTTGCGACTGCGCCGTATCGCGCCGGCAAAACCTGATGTCCTGCCGGTTCCGGCGGATGCAAACCTGAACGTGATTGGAGCCGTCTCATGAATATTGGTGAAGTCTCAAGCCGCTCTGGCCTGCCTGCAAAAACAATCCGGTATTACGAGGATATCGGATTGGTCAAACCTTTGCGCGACACGAATGGTTACCGCGCATTCCGGCAGCAAGAGGTCCATAAACTCGCCTTCCTGGGTCAGGCGCGCGCGCTTGGCTTCTCAATCGAGGCCTGTCGCAATTTGTTGCAGCTTTACGAAGACCAAAGCCGCTCCAGTGCCGATGTCAAAACGATCGCGCGCGATCATCTGGTTCAGATCGAACAGAAGATTGCCGATTTGCGTGACATGCAAGAAACACTATCGCATCTGATCGAGGCCTGTGCCGGGGATCATCGTCCGGATTGCCCGATTTTGAATTCCCTTGGAGCGAAACAGTGATAAGGTTTTATGACCTCGCTTGATGGCTGGATGCCAAAAAGTTGAAGTGAAAAAATGATGAGTTATAACTAGGGTGGTGCGTATTACAGACGTGCTTCGAGAAAATACGGGAATTAGTAGTAATGCTTACAAGACGCCATTTCATCCAAACGACTGGAGCGCTTTTTTCAGTCCCGATTGCAGCCCCGGCCTTTGCGGCTGCGCCAGCGACGTCTGATCGATCAATGTGGGACACATGGGATGCACGTGTCACACCAGCCAATTACGACCCGTTTACCTCGAACCCTTGGGGCTTTCCTGCGCGGTACTTGCCGCAGCTTGTCGAAGCAAAAGACACACTCAAGCCGGGCGATATCCATGTCGATGCCATTGCCCGGTATCTCTACCACATTCGTCCGGGCGGTGTTGCGATGCGCTATGGCGTGGCGATCGGGCGCGGCAATTTGTATGAGCCGGGCGAATATACGATCCGTCGTAAAACCAAATGGCCAACCTGGACACCAACACCCGATATGATCAAGCGCGATCCCGACGCGTTCAAAAAATTCGAAGATGGCATGGACGGCGGCCCGACCAATCCGCTGGGGTCGCGCGCCCTGTATCTGTATGTCGGCAATCGCGACACCTATCTGAGGATCCACGGAACACCAGCGCCAAAGTCGATTGGCACCCGCGCCAGCTCGGGATGCGTGCGCATGGTGATGGCGCATATCATTGGCCTCTATGATCTGGTCGAGCTGGGATCGACCGCGTTTCTGTATCCGGCAGAAGACGGTGTCACACCCCACAGCTAAAGCGGTTCGGGCGCGCGCTGTCGCGAGCACCCCGTAACCCGGCATGACATATCTGCCTTGTGGGCGTTTCGGGAAAATCTGCCAGCCAGGTTTTCCCGAAGTGCTTTTTGGTTACGAGGTGGGTTCTGCCGGGGATGGTGCACAGATGTTCTGGCCATCGGCAGTCCGCAGCGGCAGCTCCACGGTTTCTACCACGCCCTCGTAGCTGACCCAAAAGCAGTTGTCTTCTTCGCGCAGCCGCATGGTTTCAAGGTTTTGATTGGGACCAGCCAAAGCCGCAACCTGCTCAAACCATATCTCGTTGGCGCTCGGCGTCGGGACCGCAGGGTCGCTTAATTGCGCGGCACAAGCGCCCAGAAGTAGAAATCCGGCAGGCAATGTGAAGGTTTTGTATGTCATAATAGGCTCTTTCATGGCTTGATTTTATTGTGTGGCGCGCACAGCAAGCGTTAAAATTATATGCATCATGCATTTGGTAAAACGCTACCGGCTACGTCGCTTGATGTGAATACTCAAAAAACAATGTTTCCCCGTTCGCTTGAGAATTTATGCAGTCCATGACGCGATCGACCGCGGCGGATCATGCAGATGTGATGAATGATGGACCGGTCACGTCGGACTTGGCCCGTTTTCTGTGTCGGGTGGGATGATCCGTTCTTTGATTTCGGCCAAATCGGTCGCCATGCGTGACCGCTGGTTTTCCGGATAGGCCGTGAGTGGCGGCAGCCCCTTGTTGAGGTGAAACAGCACCAGATCGCGCGCGACAGGTGCCGCTGCTGTAGAGCCCCCGCCGCCATGTTCAACCACGACAGAAACCGCGATTTGGGGGTCGTCATAGGGGGCGTAGGCGGTGAAAAGTGCGTGGTCGCGTCGGTTCCATGGCAGCTCTGCCTGAGAGCGCACACCAGACGCGCGTTCAGCGGCTGTAATACTGAACACCTGACTGGACCCGGTTTTGCCGGCCATCACTTGTGTCGGCTCCATAATGCGCGAGGATTTTGCGGTGCCACGGCTTGAATTTACAACCTCGAACATGCCTTCTTGCACCATGGCCAGGTCGGTGGGGTCCAGCCCCATCGATTCAAATGCAACGTCGGAATTTGAAGTTGGGCTGTTGCTGCGCACAAGGCGGGGTTGAACCATTCTGCCTGTGGCCACCCGGGCGGTCATTGTCGCAAGCTGCATCGGGCTTGCCAGAACATAGCCCTGACCGATGGATGCGTTGATGGTGTCGCCGATCAACCATTCGCCACCATGCTCTTGTGACTGTTTCCATTCGCGCGACGGGTTCAGGCCCGCAACGATCCCTGCCAGTGGCAGATCGGGGCGTTCGCCAATGCCGAACCGGCTGTTCATCGCGTTCATATTGTCAATGCCAACGCGCTGCGCCATCTCGTAGAAAAACACATCGCAAGATTCTCGAATTGCGCCGCGCAGGTTGATATTGCCATGACCCGCGCGCTTCCAGCAATGGAAACGTCGCCCGGCAATCTCGACATACCCCGGGCAATATACCGTTTCGTCTGGCGTGACTTTCTTGCCTTGCAGTGTCGACATTGCCAGGGACATTTTCAGCGTGGACCCGGGCGGATAGGCGCCCTGAACCGTTTTGTCAGAAAGCGGACGAAATTCGGAGTCGCGCAAGGTCGCATAATCCGCCGACGAAATGCCCGATACAAACAGGTTTGGATCAAATGACGGCGCGGAAGCGGCCGCCAGCAAATCGCCATTTTTCACATCCATGACAATCGCCGCGGCACTTTGGCCGTTCAGTCGCGCAAGCGCAAAGTTTTGCAGGTGGTGGTCGATCGTAAGTTGAATATCGCGACCGTCTTTTGCGGCATCTTGGTAAAGGTCCCGGATAATGCGCCCCGAGGCATTCACTTCCATGGCTTTGGTGCCCGGTTCGCCGCGCAATTCGCGCTCGAAACGCTTCTCGATACTGAGTTTACCGATTTGAAATCCAGGCAGTGAGAGAACCGGGGCTTCGCCGGCCGCCTCTTTTATATCTTTGGGACTGACGCGTCCGACATAGCCGATCACATGCGCAAAGTCGGGCCCGAATTGATAGGCCCTGCGGCGCACCATTTCGGTATCAACGCCGGGCAGGGCAGGGGCATTGAGCGACACAACCGCGATATCGTCCCAAGTCACGTTCTCGGCGACGGTCAATGGCACAAAAGAGCTGGTCGTTTTTGATTTTTCCAAAACAGCCGTGATCGTTTCGTCGTCGAGTTTCAAAACCTGTTGCAGCTTTCGCAGCATCGCTTCAAGATCACCGGCCCTCTCGGGGACAATTGTGATCTGATACGACGGGGTCGAGTCCGCGATGACCTGGCCCGCGCGGTCAAGAATACGGCCACGGGTCGGGCCGATCAACTGCAAGGAAATCCGGTTCTCTTCGGCCAACATGCGGTATTGGTCCGCATCGCGCAGTTGCATTCTGGCCATTTGCACCCCGATCCCGGTCAGGATTGCCGCCTGCACACCGCCCACGACCAAGGCCCGCCGGGTCAGCGTGCGCTGTTGTTCGATTTGCTGTTTTGGAGATTTGCCCATATCTCACCTTTATTGGACGTCAAACGCGGTTTCGATAAACTCTTCGCCAAAGCCGATGCTCATCACCCATACCCCAGACATAGGCAATATTGCGTCCGCTATCCAGACCCCCTCGCGCAATGGTGAAAACACCGGCGAGACTCCGTCCATATGCATGGCATCCATCGCCAGAACCGCCACCGGCTGAAGCTGCACCAAGTCGATCCCTGTCGTCGGCGCGGCAAGAGTGAGTTCAATCGATATTCGCAGATCATCGGGTTGGGTTACAATGACATTGATCCGCCCGTCGGGCATATCTTCGCTTAGCGCAACAAGTCTTGATCCACTTGCCGGGCTTTCGGACATTTGTGCCAATACAATGGCCACCAGTGCTATACCAGCGAGTGCCATCACAACGAGTTTTTTCATTCCATCACCATTTCGGGCATGTCTTGCACTGTTCTGCTGCGGGCTGCGGGAACAACGATTTCACCTGACATGTCTTCCTCTGACACTGTCAGAACACGCGGGCTTGAACAAGGTGGGACGGTTTCGCAGCGGGTGAGCCCGACACGAGACATCATTGCGGTTTTTCAAGGCGCGCAGGCCTCCATTTCACCCAACCGGTATCCGTCCAAGGCCGAGAGCCACGCGCAGGTCCCGACATGGCATTACGAGGTCGTGCATGTGCATGGTCGCATGACATTCCAGCATGACGAGAGATCCAAAATCGCCGCCGTGGGGCGTTTGACAAAAACCTTCGAGACTAAAACCAATGGCGTAGATGCATGGCGCATGTCAGACGCCCCCGCCGATTTTGTGAAATCAAAGCGCGCGGGCATCGTGGCGTTTGAAATCGCTGTGACGCGGATTGCAGCAAAGTCGAAGCTCAACCAGACCAAATCCCGCCAAGACATAGAAAACGTCTCCGAAAAGTTGCACTTGCAGGGTGTTGTGCGTATGTCAGAGCGGACAAAACACGGCAAATCGCAGGGCTAAATCACTTTGCCACTTGCACTTTTCACCCGCCCGGTGAAAATCGCGCCATGTGGGAAAAGCTGACAGCAACACAAGGCCGCCGCGGACTGCTTATGGTCAGCCCGCCGATGATCTATGCTTTGTTGCTTTTGGCTGTCCCCTTGGGGGCAATCATCCTGTTCAGTTTCTGGACCCAAGACTTCGTGGATATCAACACGACATTCACATTGGACAATTACCGCGAAATTTTCGCGAAACCGATCTATCTGTCGCTGCTACAACGCTCATTGTTCGTGTCCACCGTCGTCACGGCCGTGACCGTCACATTGGCGTTTCCGGTGGCATATTTTGTGTCGTTTCATGTGCCGGCGCACCGCAAATCCTTGTGGCTGTTCCTGATTACAATCCCTTTCTGGACCAGCTACCTGATCCGCGTTTTCCTTTGGAAAGTCATTTTGGGTTACAACGGCGTGGTCAACACCGGGCTGATCAACATCGGGCTGATTGACGAGCCTCTGACATTCATTCTTTATAATGTGAACGCTGTGATCATTACGCTGGCACATGCCTTTGCGCCCTTTGCGATCTTGCCGATATTTGTCGCCTTGGAGAAAATCGACCGCTCCTTGCTCGAGGCCAGTCAGGACCTTGGCGAAAGCAAATACAGCACGTTTTTCCGCGTGACCTTGCCATTGTCGATGCCCGGTCTGGTGGCCGCGGTGCTGATTGTCTTCATCCCGACAATCGGCGATTATGTGACGCCCGAACTGATGGGCGGCGCTGGCGGCAAACTGATTGCCAATATGATCCAGACGCAATTTCTGGCGCTCAACAATGCACCGCTCGGGGCCGCTTTGGCGATTGTCGCCATGCTCTGCGTGACTGCGATCAGCCTGATTTTCATCTTTCTGAACCGGCGCTATTTGCGGGGTCGCTCATGAGCCTGCGCATCTATGCCATAGCATATCTTATCTTTTTATATGCGCCGATCATTCTGTTGCCGATCTTCGCGTTCAATGACGCCACAATCATCGCGTTTCCGCTTTCGGGGTTCACGACCGACTGGTTCAAGGCATTGCTGACCACCAAGGCGCTGCATACCGCGGTGCAAAACTCGCTTTATATCGCGACGGTCACGGCCCTTTTTTCGACAACGCTTGGGGTTTGCGCCGCGCGGGCAGGGGCGATGTATGCGTTTCCTTTCAAGCGCAGCATCCTGGGGCTGGTGATGTTGCCGCTTGTGCTGCCCGAAATCATTGTCGCGGTCTCGCTGCTTGTGGTCGTCGTGCAAATTCTCGATCTGGGCTTGTCAAACTGGACCGTCATCGCGGCCCACGTTCTGATCAGCACACCGTTTTGCATCGCGATCCTCAACGGGGCCTTCCAGAACCTCGATCCCGCCATGGAAGAGGCGGCGATGGATCTGGGCGAAACACGCTGGTCGGCGTTCCGCCTTGTGACACTGCCTCTGGTGATGCCGGGGATCATTTCCTCGATGCTCATCGCCTTTACGATCAGTCTGGATGAATTCATCATCGCCTTCTTCCTGACAGGCGCAAATCCGACGATGCCGGTCTATATCTGGGGGCTATTACGGTTTCCGTCATCACTGCCGGTTGTCATGGCGCTGGGGACAATTCTGGTCGCGCTGTCGATTGTGCTGCTGACGTTTGCTGAAATTTTGCGCAGGCGCGGCATGGCCCGTGCGGGCGTGCGCGACAAAGGGGGTTTTTTGTGACCGAGCTTATTTCACTGACGGGCGTGAACAAATACTACGGCGACTACCATGCATTGCGCGACATCGATCTGTCCATTCAAACCGGCGAGTTCTTTTCGCTGCTGGGCCCTTCGGGCTGCGGTAAAACCACATTGCTGCGCACCATTGCGGGCTTTGAAGGGGTGTCGGACGGTGTGGTGATGATTGGCGGCAAGAACATGCAAGGCGTGCCCGCCAATATGCGCCCGACCAATATGGTCTTTCAGTCCTACGCGATTTTCCCGCATCTGTCAGTGGCCGAAAACGTGGCTTTTGGTCTGCGCAAAAAACGCGATATGGATAAGGCGCAAAAAGACGAGGCCGTCGCGCAAGCCCTTGATATGGTTGGACTGAATGGTTTTGGCGCGCGCCAAGCCCATGCGCTCTCGGGGGGCCAGCGCCAGCGCGTGGCCCTTGCCCGTGCGCTTATCTTGAAACCCAAGGTTCTGCTGCTCGACGAGCCACTGTCCGCACTCGACAAAAAGATGCGTGAACAGATGCAGGTCGAATTGATGCGACTGCAACGCCATGTCGGGATCACCTTTATTCTGGTCACGCACGACCAGGAAGAGGCGCTCGTCATGTCAGACCGGATCGCGGTGATGTTCGAGGGCGAAATCGGACAGTTGGACGACCCCGAAACATTGTATCGCCGGCCCAACAGCCGGCGCGTCGCGGAATTTATCGGCAAGATGAACTTTCTGGATGCGGATGTGACATCGGTTGGCAGCACGATCACAGTCACGGTTGAAGGGCTGGGCTCTTGTGAGGTGGACGCCGAACAAGCGCCTGCCGGTATTGCGCCGGGCAAGGCCGCCGTCGGCATCCGGCCAGAAACCCTCGCCATCCTGTTTGACGGCGAAACCAGCACGCGCGCAACCATTGCAGGCACCGTCGACGAGGTCGTCTATTACGGTGACATGACCTATTATGACGTGCGCATCGCAGGCGTTGCCAATACGCTCAATATTGCCATGAAAAATCTGATCGGGCGTCCGGTTCTGGATGTGGGCGCACCGACAACCGTGGTCTGGGACGCGCGGTCATTGGTGCTTTTGCCCTAAAACGGGATCGCAAGGCGAATGGAAACCGTCTCGAGGCCGGGGTTCAGCGGCTGCGTATCTGCATTGGAGCGGTGATCATAGGCGGCCAAAATGGTCGCGCCATTGTCGAACTGATACCCAACACCCAAGGCCGAGCGAAACTGCAACGACCCGCCAATATCAGGACCATCACCCAGACGAAAATACCCCGGCATCAAAGAGGCTTCAACAAACAGCGGCCCCGGCGCAAAGCCCTGGCTTGTCCATTTTGCGCCCGCGCCAACCCAGAAATCACCCGTATCGGTCAATGATGTGCCAAAGGTCGGCTGAAACGGCCCGTAGGCGGTGCCCATATCATACCCAAGATAAAGCTCATTGCCGACCTTCACATCGCCGAACTGCACTTCCGCCAGTTGAAACGACAGCCGCGCGGGGGCATCCGACGGGGTCAAACAGCCAGTGGCACAATCCGTCAGCGTCATATCCGTGAGGCTGGCAATCAAGAAAATCGCCGCGAGTGTTCCGTTCATCATCTGATCCTATTATTCATCCGGGGCAACAAGGCCCAATCCACGCAAGTAAATTCCGATACCGCTTTCCAACAAATCCTCTGGTGGAAACGGTGATTTTGTGCCCGGACTGCCGCGGGCAAACAGCTCGACAACCCCATGTGATAGCGCCCAGATATGGGCCGAGAACATCTGTGGCGGCGGTCGCTTGTCAACCGGAATATGTTCGCTCAAGGCAACCGCTGCGGTCTCCAGCACCCCCATCGCACGGGTCGCTGCGGCATGAAGTGCAGGTGTGCGCTGGATCGAAATTCCGCTTTCAAACATTGCCACATAATGGCCGGGGTATCGATTGGCAAACGAAAGATAGGCGCGACCGGTCGCCTCGAATGCAGCCAGATCAGAGGGATTCCCGCCTGCATAAGCCTTTTCCAGCATCGCGCCAAAAATTTCATAGCCCTGAAACGCCGCTTCTGCGATCAGGTCTTCGCGGCCTTCGAAATGACGATACACCGCCGCCGGGGTCACGCCGGCTTCGCGTGCAGCCTGCGACAAGGTAAACCCTGTCGGCCCGCGTTTTTCGATCAATGACAGGCAGCCCGCAACCAGTGCTTCGCGCAAATTACCGTGGTGATAGCCGCGTTTAACCATGCCAAAGATCAGGGCCGCCAGCGACCATAGGGTCCACTGCGCCCAATCCGTTTTTGCTGCGACCCGCATAGTCGATTTGGGTCAAAACCGACCGCACCGCATTCAGACGCGCACGGCGCTTGTCATCGGATTTCACAATCGTCCATGGCGCCGCCTCACTGTGGCTGCGCGCCAGCGTCTCGCCAATCGCATCGGTGTAGGCATCCCATTTCGACAGGCCCTCGACATCGATCCACGACAGTTTCCACTGCTTCAACGGATCACTTTCGCGGTCCAAAAACCGTTTTAGCTGCGTGGCTTGCCCAACATTCAACCAGATCTTGAACAGTTTGATCCCGTCATCAACCAGCAATTTCTCAAACGCATTGACCTGCGAAAACCACTTTTCGCGCTCGGCAGGGGTGCAAAACCCGAAAACATGTTCAACAACGCCGCGATTATACCAGCTGCGGTCAAACAGCACGATCTCGCCCGCGCTTGGCATATGATCGATATAGCGTTGGAAATACCATTGACTGGCCTCGGCCTCGGTCGGTTTTGGCAAGGCCACGACGCGGGCACCGCGTGGGTTCAGGTTTGCACGAAACCGCGAAATGGTCCCGCCCTTACCAGCCGCGTCACGGCCTTCAAAGACCACCACAATCCGCGCGCCTGTGTCGCGTGCCCAAGCCTGTAGACGCACCAGTTCAACCTGCAACGTCGCAATTTCGGCCTCATAGACCTCACGCTTCATGCGCTTGGCATAGGGGTAGTCAGCATTCACAATATCGTTCTTTCGGGCACCCGCAATCGCCGCACGCACCGCTTGCGGTGCCGCGTCTTTATAAAATTTGCTGATACCGCCATCGAAAGGCAAACCCATCGCTGTCATCCTCGTTGTCTTTGCGTCACTATGGGCAACCCGGGGCGCTAGCGCAATCCGGCGCGGGTCGCCGCGCGGTCAATCGCGGCGATTGCGGCATCGGGATCAACCTGATGTGGCATATGCCCCACGCCTTCCAGCTCGGTCAGCCGTGCCGAGGGCACGATCTTGATGATTTCACGGGCATGAATATCGATCGGCACCGTCGTATCTGCGGTGCCATGCACGATTTCGATCGGCAAGGTCAACTGCGGATAGAGCGCACTCATCGCCACGATATTGGGACGCAACGTATTGACCTGCCTTACATTTGCGCGAAAGTTATCCGGGCGCAACGTCAGGCGCGCACCGATATGATCGGCATAGCCCGAAGGTGCCGGATCAGGCGCAAAAGTGCCCTCGACGACGCTGCGGATTTGTTTGTCGGTGGCCAGCGCGGAGAGTATCGGGATTGTCACAAGCCCTCCGAAGGCGCTGCCGTTTATTTTGTAATAGGCGCCCAGATCACCGGGCCACGGCATCGCGACACCTGCAAATGATACAATCGCCCTGGCGTTTTGCGGGCTTTGCTCGGCCACCCCTGCGACAGCCCAAGCCAAGGCCACCGCGCCGCCAAAACTATGCCCGGCCACAATCGGATCAGTGATCCCAATCTTTGCTGCGGCCTCGCGCAACATGCGGGCCTGGGCTTGCGGACTATCACCTGCGGTCGCCAACGGGCCCGACGCAACCCCGGGCACACGGTCGCTATAGCCCATCCCGGGGCGATCAAAGGCGGTCACGGTGTAGCGCTCGGTCAGCTTGTCGAACAATTGAAACGTAAAATCGCGCAGATTGCCGCCCGCGCCATGCAACAAGATCAATTCGGGGCCCGTGCCCGCACGCAGATAATGCACCCGCCCGCCAGTCACCTCGACAAACTGGCCAACCGCAGGATAGGCAGCCTCCACCGCCGCAGTGCGCGCCGCTGACGTGCATCCGGTCAAAACCGCACCAAGCCCAAGTGCCACTGCCGCCATTTTCAATCTGCTACGTGCCGATTTCATCGATGTTATACTTCGTTGTCTGGTAAATTTCATTGATCCAGTTACCATATAGAAGGTGGGCGTGACTTCTCCACCGATTGGTCGGTGGTTGCGCCGGATCATCGTCAGGATAATAATTCTGCGGCACGTTGATCGGCGTGCCCTCGGCGATATCGCGGTCGTATTCCTGCTTGAGAGTGCCACTGTCATATTCGAAGTGGTTGAAAATATACAACGCCCGATGGGCGGTATCCTCTACCAGACAGGGCCCAGACTCATCGCTTGTTATCAACGTCTTGAGATCAGGTGACTTGGCAATATCCTCTTGGCGCATTTCGGTCCAGCGGCTGACCGGGATCACACAATCATCCGAAAATCCGCGCAAATACTGCGATGCTGCATCGGTCACATGGTGGCGGTAGCAGCCAAACACTTTATGGTCGGTGATATGTTTGGGGACGCCATGAAAATAGTTGATCATCGCCATGCCGCCCCAGCAAACCCCGAATGTGGAATGCACATTGGTCTGGGTCCAGTCAAATATGCGCGTCAACTCGTCCCAATAGGTCACATCCTCGAAATCCAGATGCTCGATCGGCGCGCCGGTAATGATCAATCCGTCAAATTTCTCGCCTCGCACCTCGTCGAAGGTCTTGTAAAATTCCTCCATATGCTCGGCTGCGGTCGTCTTGGTCTGGTGCTCTGACATACGGATAAGCGTCAGCTCGATCTGAAGCGGCGTCGCCCCGATCAGCCGTGCAAACTGGGTCTCGGTCTGGATTTTCTTTGGCATCAGGTTCAACAGGCCGATCCGCAAGGGGCGGATATCCTGATGCGTGGCATCGGCAGGATCCATCACCATCACACCCTCGCGCGTCAGCACGTTATAGGCGGGCAGGGTCGAAGGGATCTTGATAGGCATAGGGTCAGTCCTGACGATGGTTGGGGGTGAGAGTGACGGGTTATGGCGCTTGTCTGCGGGTCGCAAGGGCATCCGCAATCACATCCTCGAAATCGCCTGCCGTTTGCACAGCCGCCATTTTGGCCGCAGGAATAGTCAGACCCCAGCGCTGCGCCATCGCTTTATAACGCGGCTGGCGATGCGCCAAGGCTTGGGAATAGGCCCAGCGGATAAAGGCATCGGGATCAACTTGCTCGGCAGTGCACTGGTTTTGCACAAGATACTCATGCCAGACCCGTAGCAAAAATGCAGGCTGATAGGCCATCGGCTTGGGCGCAAGATCAAACCTGCGGATCAACTCGGCGGTATGATCTTGCGACCCCTCGATCCAGACCATCAGGTTTTGGGCTGCAAGCTGCGTCATAATCGGGTCGCGGGGATCATCGGGATCAACCCATTCACAAATCGAGCCGCCCGTATCACAGATGAAATGCGGGTAGCCATAGAGCGATTGCGCGCGCTCAATGAATGCAGCCGTATCAAGCAATGCGGCCTCTTCGGCGGCCTTGAACTGCATCTGCCGGTCAACATAGGTCTCGAACGGCAATCCGCCGCGCGCAGGGTCACCGGGTTTGCCCAGATACTGCGAGACCGCGGTTAAATCCTCGGTCAAAACATTCGCCGCAATATGGATCGAATCCGACCGCAACATTTGCGCCAGCTCGGGCACCTGCATCGCCGCCTTGATCGCATTATCAACAATATGCGGCGCCATATAGCGCGTGCCGATGCGGTAATCGACGGAATAATGAAACCACGCCTGCGAGCGCCGCAGAATATGGGAAACATGCGTTTTACCCAAGCCGGATGTGGCAAACAGCAAAACACGTTTATGCGCTGCGCCGCGCCACTGGGATGCAGAATTGTAAATCATGCGACAGAGTTAATGCGCGAGGCTGGGGTTGGCTAGCGGTTTTTGGCCGATATCACCGCGTTGCGCGCAGGGCTTCACCCCTGCACCCCGCTTTTTTACAAATACTCAACTGAAAGCTTGCGATTGGTGCAACCGGTCAATAGCCGCGCCAGATCCATCCGCCGCCCAAGACCCGCGTGCTTAGCGGGTCATAAAATACACAAGCCTGCCCGGGCGAGACGCCTTCTTCGGCCACAAGCAGTTCAACCTCGGCTTCACTGTCCGAAACGGGGCGCAAAATCGCCTCGATAGGTGGCTTTGTCGATCGCACCTTGACCGCTATCTGGCGCTCGCCACCCGCCAGAAACCCCTCATCTCCCAGCCAGTTGATCTCGCGCAGCGGCACGATCCGTGTCGCCAACATCGCCTTTGGCCCCACGATCACATGGCGCTTGTCCACATCAAGCCGCACCACATACAACGGATCAGCCAAACCACCGATCCCAAGACCGCGCCGCTGGCCAATGGTATAATGGATCACACCGGTATGCTGTCCCAGCACACGGCCCTCGCCATCGACGATATCACCCGGCTCTGCCGCACCGGGGCGCAATTTTTCGATCACCGCCGCATAGTTGCCATCGGGCACAAAGCAAATGTCCTGACTGTCGGGCTTGTCCGCCACACTTAGCCCGTATTTCTGCGCCAATGCGCGGGTCTCGGCTTTTGATGTCAAATGCCCCAGCGGAAACCGCAGATACGACAACTGCTCTGGCGTCGTCGAAAACAGGAAATAGCTCTGATCCTTGGTGGCATCAGCCGCTGAATGCAGCTCCGCACCATGTGCGCCGACCATGCGCTGGATGTAATGGCCCGTTGCCATGCAATCGGCATCCAGATCCTTGGCGGTATGCAACAGATCCTTGAATTTCACCCGCTCGTTACACCGGATACACGGCACCGGGGTCGCCCCGGCCAAGTAACTATCGGCAAATTCATCCATCACCGCGTCTTTAAAGATGTTCTCGTAATCCAGCACATAATGCGGAAAGCCCATTTCCTCGGCCACGCTGCGGGCATCGTGAATATCGCGGCCCGCACAACAGGCGCCTTTCTTGGACAAAGCCGCGCCATGATCATAAAGCTGCAAGGTCACGCCCACGACATCATAGCCTTCCTCGGCCAGTTTTGCAGCCACAACAGAGCTATCCACGCCGCCCGACATCGCCACCACAACGCGGGTTTCCGACGGGGGTTTTGCAAATCCAAGCGAGTTGAGAGGCTGGTCAAGAGACATAGGGATCATCCGATCGTGAAAGCTTTGCTCGAAATATAGGTAAATACGACACATGAACAAGGTGCCGCTACACCTCTCATTAAGGCTCGCATCGCATAACGCTCATGGGGCGACCTGAAAAGGGACTAGAGAGATGTATTTGAGAAAAGTAGAAGGACCGCGGTCCGTCACCTTGCCCGACGGCACCGTCATGACGCGCGCGGATCTGCCAGCCGCTGAAACACGACGCTGGGTTGCATCGCGCAAAGCGCTGGTCGTGAAGGCGGTCAGCGGCGGGTTGATCACCCGCGAGGCCGCACTCGAGATGTATGCGTTGTCAGACGAAGAATTTTCCGAATGGGAATCCGCTGTTGCGCAACACGGCATTGGCGGGCTCAAGGCCACAGCGTTAAAACGGTATAGACAACCCTAGGTAGGGGTGCAAAACTATCTTACGTCGTTAAATTACAATTAACCATTCGGCGTCTATGGTGTTTTGAACAAAGACACAGCGGAGAAATTGAATGCGCATACTGTTGGTAGAAGACGACCCTACAACCTCAAAGAGCATTGAACTGATGCTCACCCATGCCAATCTGAACGTCTATGCAACGGATTTGGGCGAAGAGGGGATCGATCTGGCCAAGCTATACGACTACGATTTGATTCTGCTTGACCTGAACCTGCCTGACATGAACGGGCATGAAGTTTTGCGCCAATTGCGGCTAAGTCGGATCGACACGCCCATCCTTATCCTATCGGGTGACGATGACACGGATGCCAAACTCAAGGGATTCGGCTACGGGGCCGACGACTATATGACCAAGCCGTTTCACCGCGAAGAACTCGTCGCACGTATTCATGCGATCATTCGTCGCTCGAAGGGCCATGCACAATCCATCATCAAGACCGGTCGAATCGCGGTCAATCTGGACGCAAAAACAGTTGCCGTTGGCACAAACACCGTGCATCTGACCGGCAAGGAATACCAGATGCTGGAACTTCTTAGCCTGCGCAAGGGCACGACGCTGACAAAAGAGATGTTTTTGAACCACCTTTATGGCGGCATGGATGAACCGGAACTGAAGATTATCGATGTGTTCATCTGCAAATTGCGTAAAAAACTGGGCGAGGCAACGGATGGTGAAAACTATATCGAAACCGTCTGGGGGCGTGGCTACGTCCTGCGCGATCCTGTTCCTGTCCTGAATGCGGAAAAACTTGCCATCGGTGCGTGACCATAGGCCAACTGTTTTATCGCGCTGATGGCGCTTGCACTTTACCTCTCGCGTGACACTGCTAAAACTTGAGCCTGATCGGAACGTCTGCGATCAAAGGTTTGGGGGAACGCCGTGCCGCGTCTGACGGAAACTGATACTGCAACAATCGCGATTGATGCTTTGACACAAGACCAGGCCGCCTTGGAACTTGCCGACTTGGGCGAACGCTTATTGCAAGCAAACCGTGACTACCACACCGACGATGCGCCCAAGCTGAGCGATGCTGGTTTTGACGCAATGAAACGACGCCTTCAAGCCATCGAAGCGCGTTTTCCGCACCTGAAGCATGAAAACAGCCCCTCTGATCAGGTGGGCGCTTCACCCGCCGACGGCTTTGGCAAAGTGCACCATGCACAGCGGATGCTTAGCCTTGGCAATGCGTTTTCCGACAGTGACATTTACGATTTTGACGACCGTCTGCGCAAATTTCTCGGGCTCACATCTGACGACCCATTATCCTACACCGCCGAGCCCAAAATTGACGGACTGTCTCTCTCTGTGCGCTATGAAAACGGCGCATTGGTGCAGGCCGCGACACGGGGCGACGGCGCCATCGGGGAAAACGTCACCGAAAATGCGCGCACGATTGCTGATATCCCCCATAAAATCAGCGGCGCGCCCGCAGTTCTGGAGGTCCGCGGCGAAGTCTACATGAGCAGCGAAGACTTTGCGGCACTCAACACAAGACAAGCCTGCGCAGGCGCCAAAACATTCGCAAATCCGCGCAACGCAGCGGCGGGCTCCCTGCGCCAGTTGGATCCCACAATCACACAACAGCGCCCGCTCAGGTTTTTTGCCTATGCTTGGGGCGAAATATCCGCGCCCTTTGCAAGCACACAGTTCGGGGCAATCGAAACCCTGAAAACCTATGGATTTCAAACCAACCCGCTGACGAAAATATGTCGGTCACCCGATGACATGATCGCGCAGTATTGCGACATCGAGGCAAAGCGTGCCAATCTGGGCTACGATATCGACGGTGTGGTCTACAAAGTTGATGACCTCGACCTTCAACGACGGCTGGGGTTTCGCAGCACAACGCCACGCTGGGCCATTGCGCATAAATTCCCCGCCGAGCTTGCGTGGACAAAGCTGACGGATATCGAAATCCAGGTCGGGCGCACCGGTGCATTGTCGCCAGTCGCAAGGCTTTTGCCGGTGACCGTGGGCGGTGTCGTGGTGTCGAACGCGACGCTGCACAACGAAGATTATATCGCGGGGCGTGACGGAAACGGCGCCGAAATTCGCGGCGGGCGTGACATCCGGATCGGCGACTGGGTCCAAATTTACCGCGCAGGGGACGTGATCCCGAAACTAAAAGATGTCGATGTCTCGCGCCGTGACGGGACACAAAAGGCCTTCATATTTCCCGAAACCTGTCCCGAATGCGGATCTGCTGCCATTCGCGAAGACGGTGACGCCGTGCGGCGCTGCACCGGTGGCCTGATTTGTCCGGCACAAGCCGTCGAGCGGCTCAAGCATTTTGTCAGCCGCGGTGCATTTGACATTGAAGGCCTCGGCGCCAAACAGATAGAACAATTCTATCATGACGGCTGGATCAAAACCCCCGCCGATATTTTCACGCTCAAAACACGCTACGGGCAAGGGCTTCAACAACTCAAGAACCGTGAGGGCTGGGGGCCGAAAAGTGCGCAAAAACTATTCCAAGCTATTGATGCAAAAAGGGATATCCCCTTTCGAAAAATCCTGTTCGGTTTGGGCATTCGGCATGTGGGCGACGCCAGCGCCGGACTGATTGCCGGCCATTTCGGAACCTGGCAAGCGCTGGAAACTGCGCTCGCAACTGCCGAGATTGGCACAGGCCCCGCATGGGACGACCTGTTGGGGATCGATGGCGTCGGCGCGGTCATGGCCACATCACTGATCGCAGCCTTCCAAAACAGCGCCGAAAGGGCCTCGATTGACCGGCTCATCGCACAGCTCCGCGTGCAGGATGCGGTTGTCGCCACAGCCGGCAACAGTCCCGTGGCAGGAAAAACGGTCGTTTTCACAGGCACGCTCGCTCGCATGAGCCGCGCCGAGGCAAAAGCGCGCGCCGAAGCGCTGGGTGCCAAAGTGGCGGGATCGGTCAGTGCAAAAACCGACATCCTGATCGCAGGCCCGGGCGCCGGATCAAAGGCCGCGAAAGCAGTTTCTCTCGGCGTCCTGACGATCGACGAAGACGCTTGGCTGGATATGATTGCCGGATTATGACAGGGCGCCCCGAAACACTCTTTCCCTTGTTCGGCACTTTGACCAAACTGGATGGGATCGGCCCAAAAACAGCACAAATTCTCGAAACTGCGGGTATTTCTCGACCTCGTGATCTACTTTTCACGCTCCCGATCTCGGGTGTTGACCGCGGCCAGCGGGCCTCTATCCGTGATGTCATTGCCCCCGCGACGGTCACAGTCGAAGTGACCGTTGGTGAGCATCATGCACCCAGTTCGCGCAACCGCCCTTACCGCATTCAGGTCACTGACAGCGAAACCACTTTTCAATTGGTCTTTTTTCATGCCCGCGGCGATTATTTGTCAAAGCAATTGCCAACCGGCCAAAAACGCATTGTTTCGGGCAAAATCGAAGCATTCGACAGCATCGCGCAAATGGTGCACCCTGACCACATCGTGCGGGTCGAGGATCCGGGCTGCATCCCTGCCTTCGAGCCGGTCTACCCGCTCCATGCCGGGATCACCCAAAAACTGATGTGGAAAGGCACCCGCGCGGCACTTGGTCTTGCGCCAGCATTGCCCGAATGGATTGATCCTGCTCTGAAATCGCAACATGGCTGGCCCGATTGGTTGCAAGCCCTAAGGGATGCACATACCCCCGAAGCCACGCCAGATTTATCACCCCACGCAAAGGCCCGTGAACGTCTTGCCTATGATGAATTTTTTGCCCATCAGATGACACTTGCATTGGCGCGTGCCGTTGTCCGCCGCGGGCGGGGCAGGCCGTCGCAAGCCACCGGCACATTGCAGGCCATGGTCTTTGAGGCATTGCCGTATGACCCGACGGGCGCGCAAAGCAGGGCAATCACAGAGATTTGCAGCGATTTGGCAACCCCGTTGCGCATGAACCGCCTGCTGCAAGGCGACGTCGGATCCGGCAAAACACTCGTGGCTCTCATGGCGCTTTTGGCAGTGGTAGAGGCGGGCGGGCAAGGCGTGATGATGGCCCCCACAGAGATTTTGGCGCGGCAGCATCTGGACGGCTTGCAACCCTTGGCTGCAAGTGCCGGGGTCGCTGTGGAAATTTTGACCGGGCGCGACAAGGGCCCCGAGCGCGCGCGCAAGCTGGCAAAACTGGCCAACGGCGACATCCAAATTCTTGTTGGCACCCATGCGGTGTTCCAAAAAGGGGTAGACTTCAAAGATCTCCGGCTTGCTGTCATCGACGAGCAGCACCGTTTTGGCGTGGCGCAACGCATGGAACTGGGCGCAAAAGGGCAGGCAGTCGATGTGCTGGTGATGACCGCCACGCCGATTCCGCGCAGTCTGGCTCTGGCACAATACGGCGATATGGATGTCTCGGTGCTTGACGAAAAGCCACCCGGACGCACGCCGGTGCAAACGGCTTTGATCTCGACCAGCCGCATGGATGAGGTCGTTGAAAAGCTGCGGCGCGCGGTGGCCGACGGACGTCAGGCCTATTGGGTTTGCCCGTTGGTCGAGGAAAGCGAATTCCTTGATATGACCGCGGCCGAAGAGCGGTTCAAGCGGCTTCGCGCCGCACTTGGCGAAGGCGTTGTCGGGCTTGTGCATGGCCAAATGCCGTCCGCAGAAAAAGACGCCGCAATGGCACGGTTTGTCGCGGGCAAGACCAAGGTGTTGGTCGCGACCACCGTGATCGAAGTCGGCGTCAACGTGCCCAACGCCTCGATCATGATGATTGAGCGGGCCGAGACATTCGGACTTGCCCAACTTCACCAGCTTCGCGGTCGGGTCGGTCGGGGGGCTGCGGCATCCAGCTGCCTGCTGTTGTTCCAAGAACCGCTTAGCCAGGCAGGGCGACGCCGGCTTGAAATTCTGCGTGAGACCGAAGACGGGTTTCGCATTTCTGAAGAAGACCTCGTCATGCGGGGGGCCGGCGATGTGATCGGCACCGCACAATCAGGCGTGCCGCGGTTCCGGATTGCAGATCTGGAACGGCAGGCAAGCCTGATGCAAATTGCCCAGACTGACGCCAGAAACCTGCTGTCAATTGATCCCGAACTGCAATCCGTTCGCGGACAGGCCTGCCGAACCCTTCTTTGGCTCATGGAACAGGATAAAGCTATCCGTTTGATATCAATAGGTTAAATAAATTCCCCAACCATTGTTCGCCTTTGTTCCTATTTCGTTCTTTACTTCCTGTTAACCTTATGGAACAAAGGGGCAACATTAATGTGAGGGAGCACAACAATGGCCAAAGAGATTAAAACAGCGATCATCCGGTCGCGTGATACCATTCTTGCCGATGCCATTGGTGCCGCGGCCCTGCTTGTGATGTTGTTTGTCGGCCTGTCTCTGCCCGGGATGGTCTGACCGCCCTGCGACTGCTGAAGTGGTCCTGCTTTTTAGGACAGTTTTGCGATCCTTGTTGAAATAACGCGCCGCTTTTCGAGCTGACATGCTGTCCTTCAAACTGGCACGGCGCACACGATTATAGACATGCGTGTCGCTTTGTGGTGTCGAAGGTCTTCATGCGGATCATGAGAATCAAATCGACGCAACATTTTCAGCCTCTCGATTTTCGCGCTCCAGCTGAACCACACGGGACAACCACTTTCGCGCGTCTTCATGCGATATTTGCCACTGTGCCAGTATTTCCATCACCATGTCACTCTGAGCACTTATCTTTCGGGACGGTATAAGTGCCGTGCGGAGATTTGTCGTCCCTCGCAAGTGCTTAAGATCAATGATTCCTGTGGATAACCGGCGCGACCTTCGCCGCCACTGATATAGGTTACCGCGTTTACACAAGTGATGTTGCTTGTGCATTTTCTATGTCCGTTCGCTAAAAGCAAACATACAAAGGCCACAGCGGGGTGTCACACCCCTATGCCACACACACGCACCAATATCTTGGTAACGTCAATAAAATCAACCACTTAGGGGTTGAATTGGCTCCGACGGTAGGGGTCGAACCTACGACCAATTGATTAACAGTCAACTGCTCTACCACTGAGCTACGTCGGAACACTTGGGGCGATATAGCAACGACGTTCAGGGGCGTCTAGGGGGTTTTCGCAGTTTTTTATTTTTCCGTTAAAAGCCGGAAAGTTGCCTGTGGTGACAGGTGCGACAGGGCTGTGACCCGGCGTTTTTCAGACAGGTCCACCAGATGCGCAAAGACGTTGCGTTCGGCGGCCTTCATCAGCAAGGGTGGGATGTCGGTATAGATGGTCCGGGTTAAAGTTGCAGCATCGGCCTCACCCTGCATCAGTGCCGCAAGGATCTGTGCCTCCCGGGCGTTGCGATGAGCGATCAACCATGCAAGGCGCCTTTGCGGATCATGGATCGGGGCGCCATGACCCGCATAAAACACCCGCGCGCGAATGTTTTGCAGCTTTTCACACGACTGCATGAAATCGGTCAGGTCTCCGTCGGGGGGCGACACCAGCGAGCTGGCCCATCCCATCACATGGTCGCCGGTAAAAACGGCGTCATTCCAGATATATGACAGGTGGTTACCGATATGACCCGGTGTATGCAGGGCGGTCAGTGACCAGTCGTGGCCGTCCACACAATCACCATCTTTCAACATCACATCGGGCGCAAATCCGTGATCGATGCCTTCGCCGCCGCCTGCCAGACCCTGCGCCGCCAGATCAGCCATGACAGGGCTGCGCCCCGCAAGATGGGTGCCAAAAGCGTATATCTTGGCGCCGGTTAGGGCCGCCAACCTTTTGGCCAGTGGTGAATGGTCCAAATGGCTGTGCGTTACCAGGATATGGCTGACACGGTGCGGTGCAACGGCAGCAAGGATCGCCGCAAGATGGGCATCATTGTCAGGGCCGGGGTCAATGACGGCAATCTGGGTCTGGCCCAGCAGATAGGTATTGGTTCCCAGATGTGTCATTGGCGACGGGTTGGGCGCAAGGATCAGCCGCAATCCAGCCTCAAGTGGGTAGGCCCGGCCCACGCGGGGTGCAAATTCCTTGCCGTGCATCGTGATCTCACCTTTCCCCTTGGCTTTTGGCGCAGTAGCGTGGGCCCATGTTCTGGCGTTGGCTCAAAAATTACATGCCCCGCGGGCTTTACGGTCGTGCGGCGCTTATCCTCATTCTGCCCGTTTTGACGGTGCAGGTTTTGGTGACGGTCGAGTTTATTCAACGCTACTTTGACGGTGTCAGCCGCGCGATGACAAGTGCCGTCAGCATCGAGGTGCGCTTTCTCCGCGACACGGTGAACAGTGCCGTCAATCTGGACGGCGCACAACTGGCCCTGATGCGCGTCGCATCGCCGCTGGAAATCGCGGCAAAGCTGCCCGCGAGCAACGTGCCGGTTGCGGACCGGACGCTTTGGACGGATTTGACCGGCAGCGTGGTGACCCAGACCCTAAGAGATCGCATCCCGGAGGCATTGGTTGTGGCCCTTGATGATCGCAGTCTGGTGCAGCTATGGATGACGACAAACTATGGTCCGATGCAGCTTTCTTTTGACCGAAGCCGCGTTTCCGCCTCGAACCCGCATCAGCTATTGGTCATCATGATTGTGATGGGCACGATCATAACGACGATTTCCTATTTCTTTTTGCGCAACCAGCTCCGTCCGATCAAACGCATGTCCGAAGCTGCCACACAATATGGCAAAGGGCGCGTGATACCGTTTACACCGACCGGCGCGTTGGAGGTGCGAGCCGCAGGCATGGCCTTTTTGGACATGCGCAACCGGATCGAGCGGCAAACCCAAAGCCGCACAATGATGTTGTCAGGGGTCAGTCATGATCTGCGCACACCATTGACCCGGCTGCGATTGGGGTTGTCGATGCTGGACGATGCCGATGTGGCGCCTTTGATCCGTGACGTTGATGATATGCAGGGCTTGCTAGATGCGTTCCTGGATTTCGCGCGCAACGACGCGGGCGACAGTCTGGCACTTTGCCCACCGCGCGACATTATCCAAGGGGTCGTTGCCGACGCCAAAAGAAGTGGACAGCAGGTGCGCTTCATTGCGACAAGCGGGTTTGATGGGCCGGTATCCTTGCGACCATTGGCCGTGCGCCGCGCCCTTGATAATCTGGTGACAAACGCATTGCGCTATGGCAGTTGCGCGCAAATCAGCCTTGCAGTCACCGACCGCACCGTGCGCATCACCGTGGAAGACGACGGGCCGGGTATCCCGTCAGACAGCCGCGAAGCCGCCATGAGCCCCTTTGTCCGGCTCGACCCCGCGCGCAATCAAGATCAGGGAACGGGTGTCGGCCTTGGCTTGTCGATCGTTGCCGACATCGCGCGCACCCACGGCGGCTTGCTGCGCCTGGGCGACAGCGCGCGACTGGGCGGGCTCAAGGCTGAATTGGTGTTGGCGCGATAACCGCATCGCAGGGTCTGACACTGCCACGGCGATACTTTGACATCATGTAACTTACCGGAGGTTTGATTTGGCGGAGACGCAGGGATTCGAACCCTGGGAACCCGTAAAGGCTCAACGGTTTTCGAGACCGCCCCGTTCGACCACTCCGGCACGTCTCCGCTCTGGGGGTGCGTTTAATCGGGGTGCGGGGGCACTGCAAGTGACTTTGTGACATTTGCGCATGATACCTTGGCAAGCTTGCAAAGCGTCAATAGGTTCGCGCTATTGCCGCGACTAACAAGGACTTCGCCAATGCTTTATCGCTCTGTCACCGCCATGTTTGTTTCTTTCAGCGTTCTGGCGGCATCGCCCTTGATTGCTGATGATACCGATGCGCTGTTCGAGGCGCTCGGAATGCCCGAAATTCTGGAGGTTATGCGCGTAGAAGGCATCGAGTATGGCGCCCAGATCGGCACAGATATGTTTCCGGCGCGCGCCAACGCCTCTTGGGCGGCCACCGTCGAGACAATTTACGACGCCTCGACAATGCTGGACCGTGTCAAGGGTGACTTTGCGGCGTCGTTGGAAGGTGATGATGTGTCCGCGATGCTTGCCTATTTCACAACAGAGCCCGGGCGCAGTTTTGCAAAGCTCGAGATCAGCGCGCGGCGCGCCTTGCTTGACGATGCGGTTGATGCGGCAAGCAAGGACATGGCATTGATCGCAGCGCAGGATCAGACCGTGCGCTACAAACAGGTCGAGCGCTTTGTGCAGATCAATGATCTGGTGGAAACCAATGTCGTGGGGGCGTTGAATTCAAATTATGCGTTTTATAAGGGCTTGATGGCGGGCGGTGGTTTTGGCGGCGCATTGAGCGAAGATCAAATTCTATCCGACGTCTGGGATCAAGAGCCAGACATTCGCGCCAATACCAACGAATGGGTCTATTCATTTCTGCTGTTGGCCTATGATCCGGTGTCCGACGCCGACATGGAAAGCTACATCGCGTTTTCGCAAACCGCAGCGGGCGTCCAGTTGAATGCTACATTGTTTGACGCATTTGACGCGATGTTTGATGACATCAGCTACACACTTGGACGCGAAGCCGCACGTATGATGTCGGGCGCAGACCTATAAGGTCACGGCAAGAAAGGTGCTGTGGCAGCTGCGCCCTTCAGCGGCTAGGGCTGTGTCCAGAGCATCAATGTAGTGACCAATGCGCCGGGATTTGCAGCGTAAAGCCCAAGATTGGACTGAAGCTGGATAATCCGTGTCGGGCGATCAGGCACCGGAATTCCCGCGGTCTCCATCACTTGTGACAGGACCGGCCCGGCGCCGGCGTTTATCTGATCGACAAGGGCAGGGTGGTTGGACTTGACCAGAAGCTCGACGGCACCGCGGCGCTGGCTGTAAATCGCGTTGCCTGCAATTGTGGACAGGCCTGATACCTGCTGCAATAGAGGGCTGCCCCCTTGATTTGTCTGGTTTGAACATCCCGCCAGAAGTGCCAGGAAAAACAGGGCGTTTCGCATCACTTCAACCTCTGTGGGGCTTGACTTAACTACACATTGGCCTGATAAGCCGCCATCGGGCAAGATCGTTGTCCGTGGTTACGCGAAATTACGCCCAGACGGGCGCGCAGTCCAAAGGCACCAAACGCCTGTTTTTACAGGGGCCTCAGCGACGCGGTGAATGAAGGAAAGACATATGTTTGCGGTTCTGAAAACCGGCGGCAAGCAATACAAGGTTGCCACTGGCGACGTATTGCGGATTGAAAAGCTGGACGCCCTGGCTGGCGACAAAATTCAATTCAACGAAATTCTGATGGTTGGCAACACTGTTGGCGCGCCCTTTGTGGCAGACGCTGGCGTGCAAGCCGAAGTGATCGACCAGATCAAAGGCGAAAAGACGGTTAACTTTGTCAAACGCCGTCGCAAGCACTCGTCGGCGCGCAAAAAAGGCCACCGTCAGCAACTGACGCTGGTGCGTATCGGTGACATCCTGGAGCAGGGTGCCGACAAGTCTGGCGTAAAAGCGGCCGTAAACGGCGCGGGCTTTGTGATCGAGACACCTTACAAAGGTGCCCCAACATCCAAGAAAGCCGCAGCCGCTGTCGCGCGTGCATCCACGCCAAAAGCGGCAAAAGCGAAAGCTGCGCCAAAAGCTGCTGCTGCCGTCGAAGGTGATGATCTGACACAGTTGACGGGCATTGGTCCAGCCGCTGCCAAGAAACTCAACGATGCGGGTGTGACAACATTTGCACAGGTGGCCGCAATCGACACGGCAACTTTCGAAGTGAAAGTTTCCGACAAAGTCATCGCACAAGCCGCAGATCTGGCGAAATAAGCAAAGTTAAGGAGAGACACCATGGCACATAAAAAAGCAGGCGGTTCATCCCGTAACGGTCGCGATTCGGCTGGTCGCCGTCTCGGCGTAAAAAAATACGGTGGCGAAGTTGTCATCCCCGGCAACATCATCATGCGCCAACGTGGCACAAAGATGTGGCCAGGCATGGGCGTTGGCATGGGTAAAGATCACACGATCTTTGCAACTGTCGAAGGCAACGTCCAGTTCCACAAGGGCCTGAAAGGCCGCACCTTTATTTCGGTTCTGCCCGTGGCGGAGGCTGCTGAATAAACCGAAACTTTAAGACGTGAATTTTAAAGGGATCGGCACCAGCCGGTCCCTTTTTTAGTTTTTCGCACTGCCTATATGAAAAGACACAGGCAGCGCCGCGTTGTCGAGGAGGACCGCAACGATGCAACAGCTTTTGACCGACCAGCCCATCATCGAGGCTACGCGTTTTGTGTTGCGTCCACCGCGTAAATCCGACGCGGGCCTGATTGCGATGTATGCGTCTGACGAAAGGGTGGCGCGTGACAGCCGCGCGATCCCGCATCCTTTGCCGCCGGGCGCGATCGAGGCCATGATTGACCGTGCGCTGACACCAGAGCGGACCGAAGATACCTACGTCATCGACGGGTCGGCCAGCGGACATGCAGAGGCGATCGGCGTGATCAGCCTGAATAAAATGGACCGCGACCAGACCGAGGTCTATTTCTGGATTGCGCCCGCATTTTGGAATACAGGTTACGCAACAGAAGCGGTCAGCGCGATCATTGCGGCAAACCCCACAAAAGCGATCCGGTTTTTCGCGGAAAGTTTCCAGGATAATCCGCGCTCAGCACGGGTCTTGACCAATTGCGGCTTTGATTATCTTGGCGACGCAGAGGCGTTCAGCGTCGCGCGCAATGCGGTTTTGCCCACATGGACATATACGCGCAAAACCGGGCTATGACGCGGCCTGGCTTGACCACAAGACGGCTTACCCTGCACCCGATCACCGGTGGACGTGCCTGAAATCGCGCGCGGGCTTGGGCATGAGGGACGTGGTGCATTGGCTCACATGCGTGCAGGTCCACTTGAGCGATCGATGCGGGCGATGGCTTGAGTAACTGCGCACAATAGACTACCCCCTGCGCTGAACATGCCCCCGAAAGGCCCACGTCGATGAAGTTTCTTGATCTTGCAAAAGTCTATATCCGCTCGGGCGCCGGTGGTGCAGGGTGCATCTCGTTTCGCCGCGAAAAATTTATCGAATACGGCGGGCCGGACGGCGGCGATGGCGGTGGCGGCGGCTCCGTTATTGTCGAGGCTGTTGAAGGGCTCAATACGCTGATTGATTTCCGCTACCAACAACACTTTTTTGCGCAGAACGGCCAGCACGGCATGGGCAGCCAGCGCACCGGAAAAGACGGCGAAGACAAGGTTCTGCGCGTCCCCGTCGGCACCGAAATCATCGACGAAGACGAGGAAACCGTCATCGCGGATCTGACCGAGGTCGGCCAACGTGTGGTGATTGCAAAGGGCGGCAATGGCGGCTGGGGCAATCTTCATTTCAAATCCGCCACAAACCAGGCACCGCGCCGCGCCAATCCGGGCCAAGAGGCGATCGAGCGCACAATCTGGCTGCAACTCAAACTTATTGCCGATGTCGGCCTGCTAGGGATGCCAAACGCCGGCAAATCGACGTTTCTGGCGGCCACTTCAAATGCCCGCCCAAAGGTCGCCGATTATCCGTTTACCACTTTGGTGCCAAACCTGGGCGTGGTCGGCGTTGACGATGTCGAATTTGTTGTCGCGGATATTCCCGGCCTGATTGCCGGTGCCAGTGAAGGCCGCGGCCTTGGCGATCAGTTTCTGGCCCATGTAGAGCGCTGCGCGATTTTGCTGCATCTGGTTGACGGCACCTCTGGCGACCCGGTGCAAGACTATAAAACCATTGTGGCCGAGCTTGAAGCCTATGGCGGCACATTGGCCGAAAAACCGCGACTGACGGTTTTGAACAAGATCGACGCACTTGATGATGAGGAACGCGCATTCATCAAAGATGAAATGGAGGCCGCGGTTGGCGGCCCCGTCATGCTGATGTCAGGTGTGACCCGCGAGGGCACACAAGATGTCTTGCGGGCGCTGCGCAGCGAGATCGATGACAACCGTTTGCGGCATCGCAAACTGGAGGATCAAGTGGCGGAGGATGCGCCGTGGCGGCCTTAAAAGACGCAAAACGACTCGTTGTAAAAATCGGCTCATCGCTTCTTGTGGACAGTAAGACAGGCGCATTGCGCAAAGACTGGCTTATTTCACTTGCCGCCGATGTCGCAGCCATTCGCGGACGCGGCACGGATGTGATATTGGTCTCCTCGGGGTCAATTGCCTTGGGGCGCGGCGTTCTGGGGCTACCGGTTGCGGCATTGCCTCTCGAACAATCACAAGCCGCCGCTGCTGTCGGGCAGATACAATTGGCGCGCGCCTATGAAGAGGCCCTGGCACCTCATGGCATCATCACCGCGCAAGTCCTTGTTACCTTGGAAGATTCCGAAAACCGGCGCCGCTACCTCAACAGCCGCGCAACGATGGAAACTCTGCTGGGTTTTGGCGTGACGCCTATCGTCAACGAAAATGATACCATTGCGACTGATGAGATCCGTTTTGGCGACAATGACCGTTTAGCCGCCCAGGTTGCCGTGACGATCGGCGCGGATCAACTTGTCTTGTTGTCGGATGTTGACGGCCTCTACACAGCCAACCCAAACATCAATAATGATGCGCAACATATTGAAAATATTACGGTAATTACAAAGGAAATCGAGGATATGGCCGGTGGTGCCGCCTCGGCGTTCTCAAAAGGCGGCATGAAAACCAAGGTTATGGCCGCAAAAGTTGCAACAGAGGCTGGCTGCGCCATGGCAATTGCCTTAGGAACGAACCTTAATCCATTGAAACTATTAGAAAATGGCGGGCGTTCGACCTGGTTCTCTGCCCAAACTGACCCGCAAATTGCACGCAAACGCTGGATCGCGACCATGAAGCCGCGCGGCGCGGTGATTATCGACGCAGGAGCTGCGCGCGCCCTGGTTGCCGGCAAAAGCCTGTTGCCCGCGGGGGTCGTCGGGGTTCAGGGGCCGTTTGGCCGCGGTGATCCCATCACAATCCGCGGGGTTGACGGGGCCGCAATTGCCATCGGGTTGGTGCGCTACACCAGCATTGAGACCAATCAGATCATGGGCCGAAGGTCAGAGGACATCGAAAACCTGTTGGGGTATAAAGGGCGCGCCGCGCTTATTCACCGCGATGACATGGTGCTATAGGAGATGACGATGGATATCGCTGAAATGATGCGCGAAATCGGCCAGCAAGCGCGCAATGCCGCACGGGACCTGGCCATCGCGCCCGACACCGTGAAAGCCGCCGCATTAAATGAGGCGGCTGACACCGTCTGGAACAGGCGCGCTGCAATTCTGGCGGCAAATGCCAGGGATATGGATTTCGCGACCCAAAAGGGCCTGTCGCCCGCGATGCTGGACCGGTTGATGCTCGACGAGGACCGCATTCAAGCCATGGTTGACGGATTGCGGGCAGTGGCGGCGCAAACCGACCCGATTGGTGTTGTAACGGAAAGTTGGACACAGCCCTCCGGCCTTTATATTCAAAGGGTCCGCACACCCATCGGCGTTATCGGCGTCATCTATGAAAGTCGCCCCAATGTGACCGCCGATGCGGGGGCGTTGTGCCTGAAATCAGGCAATGCGGTGATCCTGCGCGGTGGGTCTGAAAGCTTCCACTCCTCAACCGCTATCCATGCTTGTCTGACTTCGGGGTTGCGCGCGCATGGTCTGCCTGAACATGCGATCCAGCTGGTCCCGACCCGCGACCGCGCAGCCGTGAACGCGATGTTGCAGGCGGTCGACCATATCGATGTGATCATTCCGCGTGGTGGCAAAGGCCTGGTTGGACTGGTCCAGAAAGAGGCCCGCGTGCCGGTTTTTGCCCATCTTGAAGGGATCTGTCACGTCTATGTCGATGGCACCGCTGACGTTGAAAAGGCGCGCCGCGTGCTTTTGAACGCGAAAACCCGGCGCACAGGTATCTGCGGGTCTGCCGAGACGCTCTTGGTTGATCGGGCATTTTATGACCAACATGGTGATATCCTCGTGCAGGACCTGTTGGATGCGGGGGTCGAGGTGCGCGGCGATCCGGTTGTGGCCCGGACAAAGGGTGCGGTGGCCGCCAACCCCGATGATTTTGGCCACGAATTTCTGGACATGATCATTGCGGCCAAGATTGTGGACGGGGTCGATGCGGCGATTGCGCATATCCGTCAGTTCGGCAGCAATCACACCGACGCGATCCTGACAGAAGATGACGCGATTGCGAACAAGTTCTTCCACCAGCTTGATAGCGCCATTTTGATGCGCAACGCGTCAACGCAGTTTGCCGACGGTGGCGAATTTGGCATGGGTGCAGAGATCGGGATTGCCACAGGCAAGCTTCATGCGCGCGGGCCGGTCGGTGCGGTGCAATTGACCAGTTTCAAATATCTGGTCACAGGCGATGGCACGGTCCGGCCCTAGCCTAGAAACGCGCGCAAATCGTCTCGTCTTGCACGGAAATCTCGAGCGTCTTGCCCACTTCGGCCAGAACGCTTGGCAATAAGGCAAACTGCACCTGTGCTGCGGTGTGATCCATCGCAACTTGCGGGTCGGTCAGTGCGGCCCATATGGCGGGGTCCATCGCAAGACGTGGCCCGTTCGCCTTGAGCTCCCATTGTTGGCCGTTCAGGCGCACATGAATGTTGCCGCCCATCGGCAACGCGGTTTCAAAACACTGCATCAACAAGAATGCGATCTGGACCTCGGATCGCGGTTGATCGGATTCAATCTGCCAAAAATATGAAAACCTGCCGCCCTTTGCAGATGCCGCAAGAACAGACAGCACCTCTTGACGGCCCAGAAATTGCTTTGTCGACGTTGATCCAAATGCGATCCTGAAGTAACGGATCTTGGCATTTGCATTTTCGACACTTTGCGAAATCAGATCAAGTTCGGGGCTGTTGTCGTCGCTGGAACCGGTCAATCCAAGCAATTCGACCCCATTGCCGATTGCCCCGATTGGGCTGATAAGGTCATGGCAAATTCTGGATCCGATGAGCGTTGCAAGCTGTGTGCGCATCATACGCCTCCTGTTGTGAAAGGGATTGAAATGACCGACTTGAATGCGATTTTGGAGCCCGGCATGATCGTGCGCCACCCGATCCACGCGGATTGGGGCTTGGGGCAGGTCCAGTCAAATATCGCCGGCAAAATAACCGTCAACTTTCGCGAGATGGGAAAAGTGGTTATCGAGGGGTCCCAAGTCATGTTGGTCCTTGCGTCAGGCGATGATGAACTCAACCAAGGGTAGCAAGGTCGGCCAGTCTGTCAATCGTGTGATGCCTCTTGTCTGCCAAAAACGTTGCCATTTGGTTACCAAGAAATTAAACGTCGACAATTCTTGGCACGAAAGGCTCGCATTTGCTATCGCATGTCCCTGAATTTTCTGTCCGTATTGCCGACGGACCCTGCGATATCAGGCAGGCGCAGGCTTTGCGTTACGATGTCTTTGTTGCTGAGATGGGCGGCGATGGCCCCTGTGTCGATCATGCCGCAAGATTGGAATCTGACCGTTTTGACGGCTTTGCAACCCATCTGATGCTCGAAGATCTTGCGCCCGAGGCCCCGCGACGTCTGGTTGGCGTCTACCGGCTTATGACCGGCGATATGGCGCGTCAGGCTGGCGGTTATTATTCCGCAGCCGAGTTTGATCTTGCTCCGCTTCTCGATAGCGGGCGAACCCTGTTGGAATTGGGCCGGTCGTGTCTACATGTTGACTACCGTGGCGGTGCGGGGATGCTTGAACTCTGGGCCGCAGTCGCGGATTATGTCGCCGCCCAAAAGATTGACCTGATGTTCGGGGTCGCATCGTTTTCAGGCGTCAATACCGCAGATCTGGCACAACCTTTGTCCTATTTACATCATTTTCACGGCGCTGCGCCGCAAATATCTCCGATTGCGCAGACAGATAACGCCGTTGCAATGGACGTCATCCCCAAGGACCGGATTGACCGCAAGGCGGCCATTCTCGCGATCCCGACCCTGATCAAGGCCTATTTGCGTCTTGGCGGTGTCGTGGGGCAGGGCGCTTATGTCGATCACGCCTTCAACACGACCGACGTCTGCCTGATCCTCGACACCAGTCTTGCGCGCTCAAAGGCCATGTTGCAGCGAGGGGACAGCCTATGACGTCTCCTTGGAATGCAGGCGCCCCACCGATCCATGCGCAGATCGGCGTCAGCGGTTTCACCAGGGCGATATTGCGGGGTGTGCCGTTGTTCCTGCTGGTGTTTGGCGGACTTTTGCTCCTCTTGCTGGTCCGACTTTTCGAGCGGCCGGTTTATGGTCTGCGCCGGCCATATACACCCTATATCACGCAGTTTGTTTGCAGATCCGCGTTCGTCATTCTGGGCATGGGGTTTTCACGCAAGGGCGTGCCGATGACTGGCGCAGGCGCTGTGGTGGCAAACCATTCGTCCTGGCTCGACATTTTTGCGCTCAATGCCTCCAAGCGGATTTACTTTGTGTCCAAGGCCGAGGTCGCCGCATGGCCGGGGATCGGCTGGCTTGCGCGCGCAACCGGCACCGTTTTCATCAAACGTGACCGGAATAAAGCCCGCCAGCACATCGATGTGTTCAAAGACCGGCTGGCAGCGGGGCATAAACTGCTGTTTTTCCCCGAAGGCACCAGCACGGACGGGCAATTGGTTCTTGCCTTCAAGCCCACGCTATTTGCGGCATTTTTCGACCCCGTCCTGATCGACCGGATGCGCGTGCAGCCTGTCACTGTGCGATATGAAGCTCCACAGGGCGCTGACCCGCGATTTTACGGCTGGTGGGGCGATATGGATTTTGGCCCACATCTGCTTGCGACACTGGCCGCACCGCGCCAAGGCCGGGTCACCGTGATTTATCATCAGCCGGTCAAACTCACCGACTTTGCCGACCGCAAACACTTGGCACTTGCACTGGAGACCACCGTGCGCAGCGGTCTAGCGCATCGCAGCGATCAGTGATTTCAATGTGGCTGCGGCGTCGTCGTGACGCCACAGCTCGTCACCCAAGCCAAAAAAGTCGGTATGCGGGGATACGGCACGGATCAGGTCTTGGGTCAGCGCGCCTTCTGCCACAACGGGCACTTCGATCATTTGTGACCACCACTCGAACAGGTCCAGCGGCGCGGTGCTGCCGTCGCCAAGCGGCGATTGACCAACGGGGCCAAAGCTGACGTAATCCACGCCCATCTCGCCCGCGGTCATGCCGTCATGGGTCGAATTGCCGCAAAAGCTGCCGATAATCGCATCAGCCCCCAACGCGGCGCGGGATTTCTTGACCGACCGTGCCCCGTCCATCAAATGCACCCCGTCCAGACCCAGCCGTTCTACAAGCTGGATATGGCTGTCGATCACCAGGGCCACGTCGCGGGCATGGGTCAGTTCACGCAGCGCATCTGCCGCCTTGGCAATGCGCGTCTCGTCGCGGCTGGCTATCGACAGGCGCACGCAGGCAATCTCGGTTGTATCCAAACAAGCCGCTAACCTGTCTGGAAAGGTCAACAGGTCCAGATCGGTCGGCGTGATCAGGTAAAGCTGCGGGCGATCAGGGGTGTCTGACATCAAGGAGTTCCGTCTTGTGAGGTGTTTGGCAGGTTCTAGCTTGGTTTGACGCGCTTGGCTACTTGGGTGGCAGTGATTTTGCGTGCGCCAGCGCCATTTGCACGATTTGCGTCAAACGGGCCTCATCGCCGATCACATCCGCGCTGATATCGACCATGCCGCCCATCTTGCGGCCTGTGAAGCCAAGCGGTGCGATCCCGTCCAGCAACACAGCCTCCGGCTCGGCGGCTTTGCCGATGCGGGCCATGCCGCCGCCCTGATGCACACCACACACCATATGTCCGTTAAACATAAAACACAGCCCGCCAAACATCTTCTTTTCTGTAATACCATCTACATCGTGCAACGCCTCTTGCATCAACTGGGCATGTCCTGCGTCATAAGCCATTGGCCGCTCCTTGCGTGATCTTGACGTGCAGCGTATCACGCGACAAACGCCAAAAGGAAGCCCGATGCCCATCGACCGTCCGCAACCGACCTTTATCCTGATCCGCCCGCAGATGGGCGAAAATATCGGGGCTGCCGCGCGCGCGATGTGGAATTTCGGATTGGACCGGATGCGGATCACAAGCCCGCGTGACGGCTGGCCGAATTCAAGGGCCGTTGCCATGGCCAGCGGGGCGGGGCGCTTGCTGGACGAGGCGCAGCTTTTCGACAGCACTGACGCCGCGATTTCCGACTGCACTTATGTCTATGCCACCACGGCGCGCGACCGCGATCTGACCAAACCGGTGCTGACCCCCGAGGCCGCGATGAGCGAGGCGCGCGACCGCATCGCTGCGGGGCAAAAGGTGGCGGTGCTTTTCGGGCCAGAGCGGGCAGGGCTGGAGAACGACGACATTGTGCGCGCCAATGCGATCATCTCGGTGCCGGTGAACCCCCAGTTCGCCTCTCTCAATCTGGGGCAATGTGTCTTGCTGACCGCCTATGAATATCAACGTGCAACAACGCAGGTTGATCATGTCACTGTCAGCCATGCAGGCGATTGGTCGACGCAGTCCGAAATGGCAGCCCTTGCCGCGCATTATGAAGCCCGGCTTGAAGACGCGCAGTTTTTCTACCCCGCGCACAAAGCCCCGAATATGAAAGCAAACCTGCGCAATCTGTGGAGCCGGTTACCGCTGACGCGCGCCGATGTGCAAATGCTGCACGGTATTCTGCGACAGATGGTCCGCTGGAAAGAGCGCGGCTAACATGCACTTGTCGAGCATTCGTCAGCGCCCTAAGTTGCGGCCAAGCACAAGGAGATCATGAGCAATGGCAACAAAACCACGCAGCATCTTTGAAGATGTCGGTGACGTGCAAAAGCAGGTCGCAAGTCCGGGAGGGATTGATGCCAGGTCAAAAGGCGCGCGCCGGGCAATCCGGGTCTGGCTGGGGCTGATCTTCGCGATGGTGGGCATAATGATTCTCGTCGGCGGTTTGACACGGCTGACAGACAGCGGTCTGTCGATCACTGAATGGGCACCCTTTTCGGGGGCGCTGCCGCCGATGACCGATCTGGCTTGGGCAGACGCGTTTGAAAGATATCAAGCGATCCCCGAATACCAGTTGCAGAACAAAGGCATGGAGCTATCTGAATTCAAAGGGATTTTCTGGTGGGAATGGGGCCACCGCCAGCTTGGGCGTGTGCTGGGTCTGGTTTGGGCGCTTGGGTTTTTCGGCTTCCTGGTCGCGCGCAAAATCCCCACGGGCTGGACCCGCAAACTGTTGCTTTTGGGCGCTTTGGGCGGTTTGCAGGGCGCGATTGGCTGGTGGATGGTCTCGAGCGGGCTTGAGGACGGAATGCTTGACGTGGCCTCTTATCGCTTGGCGACGCACCTTGGATTGGCGTTCATCATTTTCGGCTTCATCACATGGTTTATCTTGCAATTGTCGCGCAGTGAGGCGGCATTGTTGCAGGCGCGGCGCCTGACCGATGCGCCCCTGTCGCGTCTGGGCACATGGCTGGTTGTGCTGGCCTTTGTGCAAATCTTGCTTGGCGCATTGGTCGCTGGCATTGATGCGGGCCGTGGGTTTCCGGACTGGCCGTTGATGGCGGGGGGCTTTTTGCCGCCGCAACCCTTTGATCTGGTGCCGCTGTGGCGGAATTTCTTTGAGGATCCGGGCCTTGTGCAATTCATGCACCGCATGACGGGCTATGTCGTGTTTGGCTTTGGTATTTTCGTCTGGGCGCGGGCGCGTAAAAACGGCAATGCACGCACGCGGTTTGCATTTACCGCAATGCTTGCTGTGATGACCGTGCAGGTCGTGTTGGGAATTGTCACGGTAATCTATTCCGCCCCTGTTGAAATCGCCATCGTGCACCAGTTGGGCGCGGTTGTGCTTTGGGTTGTGATCTTGCGGGCGCGTTTCCTTGCAGGACATCCGCATCCGCAATCGATCCGGGGCGCCTGAGGTGACGGCCTACGCCGACCTGATGGCGTTCCAGCGCGAAACCGAGGCGCTTGCGCAAATTGCGGGCCGCTTGGGCTGGGATCAGGAAACCATGATGCCAGACGGGGCCGCACCGCAGCGTGCCCAGGAACATGCCGCCATGGCCAATGTCTTGCACGCCCGCCGCGTTGACCCGCGGGTCGGCGACTGGCTGGCACAGGCTGAAGGCTTTGACGACGTGGCCCGCGCAAACCTGCGCCATATCCGCCGCAGCTATGAGCGCACGGCCAAAGTGCCTGCGAAACTTGCAGCCGAGATCGCCAGAACCACCTCGCTTGCGCACCGCATCTGGGCCAGCGCACGCGCGCACGAAGATGTCGCATCCTATCTGCCGGTGCTGGCAAATGTGGTGGCGCTGCGCCAAGAAGAGGCCGATGCGTTGGCGCAAGGTGGCGTGCGCTATGATGCGCTGCTCAACGACTATGAACCGGATGCAACGGGCCGCGACATCGCGGCAATGTTCGCCGCATTGCGGCCGCGTCTGGTGGCCCTGCGCGCCGCCGTTCTGGACCAGCCCAAACCCCAAGACCTGACGGGCCGCTTTGACGAGGCCGCGCAACTGGCGCTGTCGACAAAGCTTGCCTTGGCCTTTGGCTATGACATCGACAAAGGGCGCATCGATAAAGCCGTTCATCCCTTCTCGAGCGGCTCGGGTCTCGATGTGCGGATTACAACGCGGACCAATCCGCTTGATCCTTTCAATTGTTTTTATTCAACAATTCACGAGGTTGGCCATGCCACCTACGAGCAGAATATAAACCCGTCCTATTTACTGACCCCGCTTGGGGCCGGTGTGTCGATGGGCGTGCATGAAAGCCAAAGCCGGATTTACGAGAACCAGATCGGCCGCAGTCGTGCGTTTACAGGCTGGCTTTACGCGCAAATGCGAGATGCCTTTGGTGATTTCGGGATCGCGAACGAAGACCAGTTCTACGCCTGCGTCAACCGAGTAAGCGACGGGTTTATCCGCACGCAATCCGATGAGTTGCAGTATAACTTGCATGTCTTGCTGCGCTTCGATCTGGAACGTGCCCTGATTTCGGGTGATCTGGCCGTGCCTGACCTGGAGGCTGCGTGGAATGATCGCTTCATGGCCGACTTTGGCTTTGCGGTCGACAAGCCGTCGAACGGGATTTTGCAGGATGTGCATTGGTCCGAAGGGCTGATGGGGTACTTTCCAACCTATACATTGGGCAATGTTTATGCGGGGTGTTTGAATGCTGCAATGGCCGCGGCTTTGCCAGAACTTGACGCGGATTTGGCACGCGGTGATCCATCGGCTGCAACAAGATGGCTGCGCGAAAATGTGCAAACCCACGGCGGTCTTCATGCGCCCGATGACGTGATTGGGCGCGCGACGGGCACCGTGCCATCAGAAGTGCCACTGCTGGATTACCTTGAGACCAAGTTTTCGGACATCTACCGGCTTTCATAGCCGTCAGGCGCTGGGGCTAGCCCCAGACCCCAGCATATTTGTGCTCGGAAGAAGGCGATTACGTCCAATCGGGGTCGCGCTTTTCCAAAAAGGCGCAAATGCCTTCCCTGGTCGCGGGCTCGGCCATATTGTCCACCATGACAGCGCCTGCATATGCATAGGCCTCTGCCGTTGTCATGGCCGCTTGTTGATAAAACGCGGCCTTTCCTGTTCTCACAGCGCTTGATAGTTTGGAGGCAATGGTTTGTGCCACGTCCAATGTCGCGCCTGACAGATCATTGCGGGGCACAGCGCGATTGATCAGACCCAGCGTTTTTGCCTCGGCTGCATCGATAAAGTTGCCCGTGGTCAACATCTCGAAGGCGGCCTTGCGCCCGATGTTGCGGGTGAGCGCCACCATGGGCGTGGAGCAAAACAGCCCGATATTGACGCCATTGACGCCGAATTTCGTATCTTCTGCGGCAACCGCCAGATCACAGGTCGCAACAAGCTGACAGCCCGCCGCAGTGGCAATGCCGTGAACCTGGGCAATCACCGGCTGCGGCAGCGACTGAATACGCAGCATCAAGGCGCTGCAGCGTGCAAACAGGTCGGTCAGGTCTTTGGGTGTTTTACTGCGCAATTCATGCAAGTCATGGCCCGCGCAGAATGCTTTGCCCTCGCCCGACAGAATGACAACTTTGATTGATTGATCCGCCGCGATCGCATTCAAAGCCGCATCAAGTTCTGCAATCATTGCGTCACTCAATGCGTTCAAACGGGCAGGGGCGCACATCGTCAAATGCGCCACCGTGTCATAATTTTCGCGTTTCAAGATCGTCATAGGCTTGCCCTCCGTTTCGTCTTTGGGTCACGGTAGGGCAGGACTGGCATAAGGGGAAGGCATGGACGTTCAAATGAATGTGGAACAGCTTGCGGCGTTCTTGCAAGCAGAGTTTCCGCAAGTCTGTGATGACTACGCTGTGGAGGCCGTCACCGCGTCAGGCCTGCGACTGCGTCTGATCACAGCGGCGCATCATTTGCGGCCGGGCGGCACGGTTTCTGGTCCCGCGATGTTCGGGCTTGCGGATGTGGCGATGTATCTTGCGGTCCTAAGCCGGATCGGGCCTGTGGCATTGGCGGTGACCACAAATTGCAGCATCGACTTCATGCGCAAGCCCACCGCAGGCGCCGATATCATCTGTGAGGTTGTTCTGCACAAACTTGGGCGTGTTCTGGCGGTAGGTGATTGCCTTGTTTATAGTGTCGGTCAGGTAAAACCGGTTGCGCGCGCGACTTTGACCTATGCGATACCTCCAAAAGGTGGGGTAAAATAATACCTATTTTACAAGGCATTGATATTAATAAATAATATAAGATGGATGGCACTTGACCATACCCTGCACCGCTTTATAAGCCACCTATCCGAATGACGGGCCGCTTTTGGTCCCACAAGAATTGGTGAGTTATGACTACTTTTACCGCGACACCTGCGGATATCGACAAGAAATGGATCATTATCGACGCTGAAGGCGTTGTTCTGGGCCGTCTTGCGTCGGTTATCGCAATGCGCTTGCGTGGCAAGCACAAGCCTTCCTTCACGCCGCACATGGATATGGGCGACAATGTTATCGTGATCAACTGCGAGAAAATCCAGATGACCGGCAACAAGCGTGACGAGAAGTATTACTGGCACACGGGTCACCCTGGTGGCATCAAAGAAAAGACAAAAGCCGAGATCCTTGAGGGCAAGCATCCCGAGCGCGTCATCATGAAAGCGGTGCAGCGTATGTTGCCCGGTGGCAAACTGTCCCGCCTGCAAATGACACACCTGCGCGTTTTCGCAGGCACAGAGCATGGCATGGAAGCGCAGAAGCCGGAAGTTCTGGATGTTGCATCCATGAACCCAAAGAACACGAGGACTGCATAATGGTTGATCAAGTGAACTCTCTCGAAGAGCTGGGCCAAGTCGCCGAAGGCGTTGATGCACCCGTTGCACAAGCCGTCCCCGCTGCAATCACCCGCGAGCCTGTGCGTGATGCGCTTGGTCGCGCCTATGCGACTGGTAAGCGTAAAGATGCGGTTGCCCGCGTCTGGATCAAGCCCGGATCCGGCAAGGTTGTCGTGAACGGCAAGGAAATGGCCGTGTATTTCGCACGTCCGGTTCTGCAAATGATCCTGCGTCAGCCATTCCAGGTTGCTGGTGTTGTTGACCAGTTTGACGTGATGGCAACTGTTGCCGGTGGCGGTCTTTCTGGTCAAGCTGGCGCGGTCAAGCACGGTGTCTCCAAGGCGCTTCAGCTTTATGATCCAACCCTGCGTGCTGCCCTCAAGGCGGCCGGTTTCCTGACGCGCGACAGCCGCGTCGTCGAGCGTAAGAAATACGGCAAAGCCAAAGCCCGTAAAAGCTTCCAGTTCTCCAAGCGTTAAGTTTTTCGCTTATACTGAAAATGCTAAGCTATTGAAAAAGCGCAGTTTTTACTGCGCTTTTTCTTTGTTTGGAGGTTTGACCGATTCTTTACATGCAGGGCCAGTGGACATTCACCTTGATGCGAGGAGCCCCCTTTATGTCATGCGCCTGTCCCGGTAGCAGCACGAACCGCACAAGATTTCCAAGCGCGTCCACCAGCGCCACGATCTTGGTGGTCAACCCGCCGCGTGAGCGCCTGATGGCCTGATTTTGCCCCCCCTTTTGCGCCGGTTGCCTTTTGAGGACCCAAAACAAAGGGGCCCTCAATCATGGCATATTCGAGGTTCGGGTCATTGTTCATGGCTTTGAAAAGACTCTCGAAAACACCCCGCTCGGCCCATCGCGGGAACCGGCGAAACTGGCTGTTCTGGTTGCAAAATTGCTTTGGCAGAGAGGTGATCGCGAAAATTCGGACCGGTTGTCAAGGTGGATCGCATGAGAAAACAAAGAGCCATTCGTCGCACTGCCCGGCAGTCGACACGTTAGATGATGCCCGTCGAAAGCTGGCCCTCTAGCGATATGACGGACACAACCTCCGACCACACTCATCGCGGGGAAACCAAACGCCCGCCCAAGCGCCGAGCGCTTGCCCAAACTGGCGACGAAGAATTTGAAATCCAAAACCTGCAACCTCTCACTATGAATGAGGGAGCCTCGGGGGGCAGGTCAATTTCAGTGAAAATCACGGCTTGGGAAGAGTTTTTTGGCTTGTTCGCGCGGATGTCGGGCGGCAGACCGGACGCTTTTGCTGTCTGGTGTGACAGTTCCACCGGTGTTTCTTTCGTTCGCATCGGGCAGTAACGGTTGTCCAAGTGTTGCCAGCATCGGCGAGAGGTCTTCGATCCGGTCCGCAATCACATGAACGACCAGCCCCTCGCGTTCGACCCGGCCTGTGACGCGCAACAGACGCCCCGCAATCACCGCCTTGCGGAATGTCTCGTAGACCTTGTTCCAGACCACGACGTTGGAGACGCCGGTCTCGTCTTCCAGTGTTAGAAAAATCACGCCTGCCGCTGTGCCGGGCCGTTGGCGGGTGATGACAAGACCTGTCACGGTGACGCGGCCTGTCGCCGTCATCAATCGGTCATGTGGCAGGCTCTCTGGCAAACGCGGGCGCAGCAATTCCAGCGGATGCGCCCGTAAGGACAGGCGCAGCGACAGGTAATCCTCAATCACCTGTTGCCCGAGGGTCATGGCAGGCAGGGCAACCGTTGGCTCCATTTCACCTTCACCGTCGATGCCAAATAGGGGCAAAGGTTTTGGGGCACGCAAAGCGCGGGCCGCCCAAAGAGCATCACGGCGCGACAGGCCAAGCGCCGCAAAGGCGTCTCCCTCGGCGAGCCGTTCCAAGGCATCGGGGCGGACCCCTGCGCGCCGCCACAGGCTTTCAACATCTGGATAGCCGTTACCGCGCGCCGCAACCGTCCACTTTGCATCTTCTTCGCGCAACCCTTTGATCTGGCGAAACCCGAGCCGCAGTGCGAGTTTGCCGTCATTTCGCGGCTCCAATGTGCAGTCCCACTGCGAATGATTGACTGACACAGGCCGCACCTCGACGCCGTGATCGCGGGCGTCCCGCACCAATTGAGAGGGCGCATAGAACCCCATCGGCTGACTGTTCAGCAGCCCACAGGTGAACACTTCAGGGTGATGGCATTTGAGCCATGCCGAGACATAGACCAGGCGTGCAAAGCTGGCCGCATGGCTTTCGGGAAACCCATAAGAGCCAAAACCCTCGATCTGGGCAAAACAGCGCTGTGCAAAATCCGCGTCATAGCCCCGCGCGAGCATCCCCGAGATAAACCGATCCCGAAAAGCACCAATCGTGCCCATGCGCTTGAAGGTGGCGAGGGAACGGCGGAGCCGGTCAGCCTCTGCCGCCGAAAACCCGGCAGCCACCACGGCGATCTGCATTGCCTGTTCCTGAAACAGCGGCACGCCGTAGGTGCGGCCCAGCACCTCCATCATGGCAGGGCCAAGGTCTTCGACCTTTTCCTTGCCTTGCCGTCTGTTGATGAACGGATGCACCATGCCACCCTGAATCGGCCCTGGTCTGATGATCGCGACTTCGCAGACCAGATCGTAGAATGTGCGCGGCAGCATCCGGGGCAGAAAGTTGAGCTGCGCGCGGCTTTCCACCTGAAACACCCCGACGGCATCGGCGCGACACAGCATATCATACACACCCGGATCCTCTGGCGGCACATTCGCCAGCGTCAGCTGTTGCCCGCGAAAATCCATCAGCAACGCAAAAGCCTTGCGGATACAGGTCAACATTCCCAAGGCAAGAATATCGACCTTCAGCAGGCCAAGCGCGCTGATATCATCTTTGTCCCATTCGATCACTGTCCGATCCTCCATCGCCGCATTCTCAATCGGGCAAAGTTCATCAAGCCGCCCATGGGTGATGACGAAGCCACCGACATGCTGGCTCAAATGGCGGGGGAAACCGATGATCTCTCCAATCAACCGCGCCGTCAGCGTGACGCGGGTATCAGCCGGATCGATCCCGGCATCGCGCATCCGATCCTCGCCCGGTGCACTGGAGGACCAGCCCCAGATTTGACCCGATAGCCGCGCGATCACGTCCTGACTAAGCCCCATAACTTTGCCCACTTCGCGGATCGCGGCGCGGGAGCGGAAATGGATCACTGTTGCTGTTAGACCGGCGCGGTGGCGGCCATAGCGTTCATAAATCCATTGGATCACCTCTTCGCGGCGCTCATGCTCGAAATCCACGTCGATGTCCGGCGGCTCGCCGCGTTCTTTTGAAATGAAACGCTCGAAGATCAGGGTGATGCTTTCGGGGGGAACCTCGGTCATGCCCAGCAGATAACAGACCACGGAATTTGCCGCCGAGCCGCGCCCTTGGCACAGGATGCCTTTCGCGCGGGCAAAGGCGACGATGTCATGCACGGTCAGGAAATAGGAGGCATATTCCATCTCGCCAATCAGCCGCAGCTCTTTCTCCACGCGTGCCGCGATCTTTGCGGGAGCGCCTTTGGGATAGCGCCAGTGCAACCCTTCGCGCGACAGCCGCGCAAGCCGGTCTTGGGCGGGCTCACCATCCTGCGCCTCATCGGGGTATTGATATCGCAGGTCATCGAGGCGAAACGCGCAGCGGTCTGCGATTTCCAGCGTGCGGCGGATTGCGGCGGGGTAGCGGTGGAACATCCGCGCCATTTCACTTGCGGATTTCAGGCGATGTTCGCCATTGGCCAGACGATTCTCACCGATATTATCGATGGTGCAGCCGATCCGCAGGCAGGTCAGCACATCAGCAAGTGGCCTGCGCGCAGAGCGGTGCATCATCACCTCACCCACCGCAACCATGGGCAGGCCGGTGGTTTGGCAGAGTTGCCCCAGCAGGTTGATCCGTATCTGATCACGTCCGTCGTAAAGTGGTGCGGCACCAAGAAAGCACTGACCGGGAAAAGCCCGCGACATCGCGCGCAGATCACCGGGCACATCGATCTTGGCCGTGCCTTCCAATGGATCGGGTGGCAGGGCAATCAGCACCAGTCCTGCGCCCCACGCCAAAAGGTCTTTGCGCGTCAGGTGGCATTGGCCTTTCTCTGCCCGTCGTTTGCCAAGCGAGAGAAGCCGGGTCAACCGCCCCCACGCGGCCACATCCGTGGGCAGCGCCAGCCAGTTGATGGCGCTGTCGGTCAAGACAATCCGTGTGCCGGGGATCACCTTTGGCAGAGGTGTGTCGGGCGAAATTTGTGGGCCGTTTTCGCGCTGGTCCGGTTTCATCGTCTGGCGGCTGGAATGATCGGTGACCTGTTGGGAGCGGATCGCGGGGGCGTTCGCCTCTTGTCCCATGCCCGGCAAATCTTCGTCCCGTATCCGCTTGAGCTCTTTCAACGCAGAAAATGCACGCACCACGCCAGCAACCGAATTGCGGTCAGTGATGGCGATTGCGGCAAGTCCCAGTTCGGCGGCACGTATGACCAATTCCTCGGGATGAGACGCACCACGCAGAAACGTGAAGTTGCTGGTCACACACAGCTCGGCATATCCGCTCATGCAAACTCCCCTTGGGCATACCAGTTTTGCGCGTCCCGCGCGGGCCAGCTTGACGCCTGTGGGGTATAAAACAGCCACAAGCGTGGCCCCTCAAGGGTCTCGACCCGCCAATAGTCGCGCAGACCGCTGCGCCACGCCGGATCATCAAACCACCATTCAGGGGCGATCCGTTCGGGTCCGGTGGCGCGCAACGTGGTGAACGGCATGTTCCGCCAGCGGAAACGCGCAGGTGGTGTCCTTGGTTGACGCAGGCTAGCGACAACGACAGGTTCAGGTGGAAATATGATAATCGGGCGCTCTGGCCCTTGTCGGCGTGGCGGGGTCTCGGCTTTGCTATAGGCGGCGGGAGACAGCAGAAAGCTGCGCTCTGGTATCTTGCTTTGGGCCGGAAGCAGGCGCAACACACGATCAAACCCCAGCCGGTTACCGAGGCGCGAGAACAGATCAGCCAGTGCATCCTGGTGTCGCAAGGCGGGACCGCCGCCCAATTGCTCGGGGGGGAGTGCTTCGGTTACGTGCGCGCTCAGGCGCATCGCATCGATGCCAAACCCCGCTTCGACCTCATCAACACCTTTGGCAAAGAGCGCTGCAATTCGCGCAGGGTCGCGCATCGCGCGGGCAAGGCCGATCTCGACGTGGGCGGTTTCCCGATCCACGCGGCGCAGTTCCAAGCGCAATCTGCGCGCCCCCATATGATGCAACGCGAGCTTTTCGCAAAGGCGGTCCAGCAGGCGTGAGAGGCCCGCCATCACATCCGCCTGCAGGCCGATCGGGTCAGGCAAAGTCATGCGCACCCCGAAATGTGGAATGGCTGCCGCAGGTGCAACAGGTTCGGGTTGCACGCCAAGCGCCTGATCAAGCCGCATCACCAGACCTTGACCAAAACGACGAGCCAAAGGCGCACGCGGTTGTGCAATCAGATCGCTGATGCGGTTTAGCCCCATGCGGGCCAACGCCTCGGTTGTTTTGCTATCGATCCGCAGGGCAGAGACGGGCAGGCGGCCCATCCTCTCGATAAGCCCACCTTCCACGATGTTCCCGCCGCCATGGCGGGCCAAGCCGTGTGCCGCGCCACGGGTTTGTGCAATGGCGCTGGCAACAGTCAGACCGGCGCGCGCCAACCGGGTATGCAGATCGCCGCGCAGTTCTGCCTCCCCACCAAACAGGTGCGGCACACCGGTGATATCCGCGACCAGCCCGTCTGCACCATCCACGGCCACCATTGGCGCATATCGCTCCGCCCACCGGCGCAAAGCGGCCAGTGTCGCAGCTTCGCGTGTCAGGTCGGCAGGACGGGTGATCAGATCAGGGCAGATCGCGCGGGCATCAGCCTGTGCCATGCCGCGGCGTAGGCCGCGCCTTTCAGCTTCGGCGTTGAGGCAATGCACATGATCCGTATTGCCTGACCGAAGGATCAGAGCAAAAGGCCCCTCAAGTGGGCGTCTCCGCAGGCTCGTGTCGCTCGCCAGCCGCGGAAACCAGATTGAAAGCAGTCGTCGCGCCATTCCAATACACAGTCCAGCTTTCCAGTGTTCCCTTTTTGTTCTTATTAAGAGACCAGCGATGCGGAGTCGAGTCCGCAGTTTCTTTGGGAAGCGGTGCGCAGTGCCAGCGTGTTTCGGCCGCATTGCTGCCTGCGCCCTCAAAGATCAGCATCAGCCCGGTGGTTTTACCCACCTCGGCGGCCAATTGCAGCCGCCGGCCGGCGAGGAGGGACAGAGGCTTTTCCGGCTCGGCAATCACCAATCCGACAGCTGTGGCGCGCAAGGCCTCCTCGACAGACCAAAGCAGATCAAGCTCGTTTTTAGGGCGGATCACATGCAGCCGGTCCCCGACGCCGTCAGGCAAGCCGCGCAGCATCGGCAGATGTGGCGCATGGGCGGGAATGACCCAGATCAGCGGACCCGGATGCCGTGCCGCCTGAAACAGCGCAAAGGCGCGGCGGCCAAACCCTTCGGCCTCATGCACCCGCCGTGCCGCCAGTGCGAGCGGTTCGGAAGCTGCGCGATCAAGCCGCATCTTCGCGCACACCTTCGGCGACAATTTTGAGCAGTCCGTCTGGCAGCGGGCGCTGTAGCTTCAGAGCATCTTCGGTCGGCGCAGTCAGCCACTGGCGCCACTCGCGGGCTCGTGTCAGGATGACCGGCATTGCCTTGGGGTGGACGGGCTTCACCTCGGCATTGGGTAGGCAGGTCAAAAATCCGAACAGGTCTGTCGTTATCTCGCCTTCTTTCAGTTTGCGCACGGAGGTCCACTCGGTGTGCAATCCGGCAAAAAAGGCCAGCGGTCGATCCGCGTTTAGCGCAAACCAGACCGGCGAATTGCGCGGGGCACCGGGCCGCTGATCAAGTTCGGAAAAGCTGGTGAAGGGCACAAGACAGCGGTGTTCCACCCCAAGCCAGCGCCGCCAATGCGGTGAGGCGACATTGCGGATATTGGTCACGCCGGGATCGGTGCGCTTTCCCTCAAGAAACTTTGCAGGCGTCGGCATTCCCCATCGCGCCGCTGATAGCCGCCAACCGCCAACATCGTTGGCTTTGATGATGGGGGCTGCATAATCCGGCCAGATGCCAGCCAGCGGGGGTAGGTTGCCGATCGTGTCCTCCAATTGCTCGTCGCCCTGAAGAACATCGCTGAAAAGGCTGCGCATCGCGTCCTGGCTTTTGGTTTGGGAATAGAGATTGCACATGAGCAGGGCTTTCAGGATTCTGGATCGATTGAATAATCGAGAACATTGCCAGAACAACCCGGATTTGAAAAGCACCATTTTCCAAACAGCATAGACAAAAAAGCGCCCCTCGGGGCGCTTGATCAGGTTTCTAAAGTGGTCTGTTTAGCCGTTCCATGTGCGGACGGGGCCGCTATCCATATGCACAAAATTGGAGCCGCGATACCGCCCGACGCCACCGGCACCGATTGATTGTGCAGCACGCGCCATTTGTGAGGTTGTGCGGCCTGTCAGTCGCAAGTCTGCCGCCTGGCCGCGCATATGCAGCGAGTTTTTAGCAACACTGCGCGATTTCTGGCGCAACATGGCGTTCGTCTGTGGCGACCGGTAGCCCGACAGCATCATATAGGGCTCGTTGACCTCCATCAGATTATGGGCGGCGGCCATGATGTCGATGGTGCGTGTGTCGATGTTGACCGCCTGACCTGTGCGCCAGTCACGCATGAATGCGTTCACCTCACGCACCGCTTCACCGATATATTCGCCTTCGATCCAGTAGACCGTGTCGAGCCGTTCGCCGGTCCGACCCGAGAACATGGAGATCCGCCGCACGTCGCCGCTACCGCGTAAAAAGCCTGCTGCATTGGAGTAGGTTGGGGCTGCTGTGATAACTGTTGCTGCAAATGCACCAAGCAGGCCACGGCGGGTCATGCCCAAAGTATTGTTTTTCTTCATATTTCTCGCGCCTGTCCCGTCGCTTATAATATCCCGCTGTGATGCGGCTTTGTCATCTTGTCCCCAGATGTTGTGAGCTTATTGCACAGGTCGATTCGTGGTCCAACCCCTGTTTTGAGCCATTGCGGGAAACAAGGGAAAATCGGCGAAAATTTGCGCAAAATGGGAGAGAACCCGGCGCTGTTGCAAGTTTGCCGGTTACTGTTGTTAAAAAGCACCTCCGGTCGGGGGTCGGCTTTTGGTCCAAATGGTGTTTGCCGGGACTGGCGCACTCGGGGCTAGCGGCGCGCTCTGTTCAAGGCTAAGTCTGTCCCCGAGTGAAAAACAGGGGATCGGATCGCATGGGGCCGTCTGTCAAAGATATCGCCGCGGCACTGGGGGCACAGGCTTTGGGTGCGGTTGACCTGCGGGTGACAGGATTGTCCGAGCCGCAAAGTGCCGGACCTGATGATCTGGCATTGGCGATGTCGCCGCGTTACCGCGAGGCATTGTTGCAAGGCCAGGCACGCGCAGCGGTTGTTTGGGCCGGCGCGGATTGGCAGGCTCTCGGGTTGCAAGCCGCAATCGAGGCACCGCGCGCGCGCCTTGCCATGGCCGGGCTGACCCGGATGATGGATACCGCGATGCCTGTGACGGGTATCAGTCCGCACGCGGTCATTGACCCAAGTGCGACCCTTGGCACCGGTGTCTCGATCGGTCCGTTTACGGTTGTGGGGGCCGGCGCTGTGATCGGCGACGGCTGCCAAATTGCACAGCATGTCACGATTGCCGCGGGCGTATCGATTGGCCAAGCCGCGCAACTCCATGCCGGCGTGCGTATCCAAAGTAGGGTGCGCCTTGGTGCGCGCGTGGTGATCCAGCCCAATGCAGTCATCGGGGCTGACGGGTTTTCGTTTGTGACCGCCGCCCCGTCCAATGTCGAGATCGGGCGCAAGACGCTGGGCAAGACCCCGTTTGAGCCCCCTATGGATGCCACCCAGCACCGGATCCATTCGTTGGGCGGTGTCGAGATCGGTGACGATGTGGAGATTGGCGCGGGCAGCACGGTGGATGCGGGCACCATTCGCCCGACACGGATTGGCCGCGGCACCAAGGTCGATAATCTGGTGCAGATCGGCCATAATGTGGTGATCGGCGATGATTGCCTGCTGTGCGCCCAAACGGCGGTGGCGGGCTCTGCCATCATCGGTGACCGCTGTGTTCTGGGCGGCAAATCGGGGGTTGGTGATAACCTCACGGTCGGCGCGGACTGCGTGATCGGCGGGGCCGCGATTGTGTTGTCTTGCGTGCCTGCGGGCAGTTTCATGATGGGCTATCCCGCGCTGCCGATGCTGACCTACCGCGCCCGCGAGCGCAGCCTGCGCCAAGCGGTTTTGGGTCTGAAACCTGTTTCAAAACCCGCCAAGAGTGATTAGATCAGACCCAATGATCCAAGGGATGGACCCATGAACACGCAAGACAAAGTCATCGCCATTCTCGCCCAGCAAGCCATTTTGCAGCCGTCAGATCTGGCGTTGGACAATTCGCTGGATGATCTGGGGATCGATAGCATGGCCTTGGTCGAAGCCATTTTTGCAATCGAGGAGGCCTTTGATATCACCGTGCCGTTTAATGCCAATGCCCCGCATGAAGCGGCGTTCGATATCTCATCGGTGGCGTCGATCATTGCGGCGGTTGATAAGCTGATCGCCGAGCAGCAGTGATATGATGCGCCGCGTTGTCATCACAGGGGCGGGCACGATCAACGCGCTGGGGGCGGATGTGCCGCAGACACTGGACGCGATGAAAGAGGGCCGTTGTGGCATAGGCCGCTTGGATATCCGCGATGTGGACCGGTTGGCGATCCAGATCGGTGGGCAGGTCAAAGGCTATGACGAGCAGGCGCATTTCAACCGCCAGCAAATAGCCCTGTATGACCGGTTTACCCAGTTCACCTTGCTGGCCGCCCGTCAGGCAATAGCCCAATCGGGATTGACGTTTGCCGGTGCCTTGGCCGACCGGTCCGGTGTGATCCTTGGCACCTCGGGCGGGGGGCTGAATACTCAGGACGAAAACTACCGCGCGGTTTATGAAGAGGGTAAAAACCGCGTGCATCCGTTTATCGTGCCCAAGTTGATGAACAATGCCGCTGTGTCCCAGGTTTCGATGGAATGGAACCTGCGCGGCCCGTCGTTTACGGTGGCCACCGCCTGTGCCTCGTCCAACCACGCCATGGGGCAGGCATTTAACATGGTGCGCTGCGGCATGGCCACGGTGATGGTCACCGGCGGGTCGGAATCGATGTTGTGCTTTGGCGGGATCAAGGCATGGGAAGGGCTGCGGGTGATGTCCAAAGATGCCTGCCGCCCGTTCTGCGCGACCCGCAATGGCATGGTGCAGGGCGAAGGTGCGGGCGTTTTTGTGTTTGAGGACTATGAGCACGCAAAGACACGCGGCGCGGATATATTATGCGAAGTCGCAGGCTTTGCGATGTCGTCGGATGCCTCTGATATTGTGATGCCGTCCAAACAGGGGGCCGCGCGCGCCATTGCGGGTGCGTTGAAAGATGCCAAGCTGACACCCGAAATGGTGGGTTACATCAACGCGCATGGCACCGGCACGGCGGCCAATGACAAGACCGAATGCGCCGCCGTGGCTGATGTGTTTGGCGCCCATGCCGACCGGTTGATGATCTCGTCGACCAAATCAATGCATGGACATTTGATTGGCGGCACGGGGGCTGTCGAATTGTTGGCCTGTATCATGGCGTTGCGCGACGGGGTGATTGCCCCCACGATCGGTTATGAAGAACCCGACCCTGAATGCGCTTTGGACGTGGTGCCCAATACGGCCCGCGATGCATCGGTTGATGTGGTCTTGTCGAATGCCTTTGCGTTTGGCGGGCTGAATGCGGTGATTGCCCTGCGCAAAATCTGACGGACCGCTTAGATCGGGACAGTTTTGATCAGGCGCCACCATCAACCACGATGGCATCAGCGCCTGCACAGCACCCATGACCACACTATAGATTACGGTGCGGATCAGCTTTGGTGTTTTCCATAGGCACGCGCATGAAAAAACCGCCCGCGACATATAGCCGGGGCGGTTTTACGCGTAAACGGACCGGTGATTTACTGTGCAGATCCGTCAATGCCGGCGGTAAAGCCGGTTAAAGATACATCCAGAACGACCTCTTGGTCGGGGGCCGCGGCGGGCACCATGCGCAAGGTGGCTTTGTTGCCGCGCTTGAACTGGTCGACCTCTTCTTGTGTGAACCCGACCCGGGCCACGCAGCCTGCCTGATTGCAGAATGTGAACGGGTAGCGCCGCGCCGCCGATCCATCGACAGCGATTTGCAACTGCTCGGTCAACAGGGTCTCGAGGGGGGCGACGATCGTGGCCCCTGCGGCAGCACGGCCACCGGCGGGCAGCGGGAACACACTGATTTCAGCAACAGAATTACCATCCGCATCGTTGAGCAACTGGTAAAGCTGGCACGGATCGTTCTGGCCTGCCTCGGCGCGCAAACACCGCAACGACCAATCCCCGAAAGTGTCGCGGATATAGGGGGTGCCAACGGCGTTTGGATCGGCGATTGCGGTGCCCATGTCCAACTCGGTTGCAACATCTGCGGTTGGTGGCGTCGTGGTTTCCTGTGCTGACAGGCCGCTGGCCGCAGCCAGCAGGCCTGCAAGAAGGAGTGGTTTGAATATTTTTAACATGTGGTCGTTCCCAGATTAAGGTGACTGCGCTCTAGCATGAGGGGCGGCTGATGTCAGGCGGAAAAGTCTGCAAATAGGCGGGGATTTGCGCAGTCACACCTGAAGGTTTCCATAGAAAAAGGGACCAAAAGGTCCCTTTTCCGTCGTCTCCCTATCGGACTTGGCCGACTATTTGCGTGAAATCTATGCACTGGCGCAAACTGCGTCAACAAAAAACCGACAAACCGGGCGGTAAGTGCACCACTGCGCAGAAAAAAACCGTGCCAAAAGGCACGGCAAGTCTGACAGGGAGGATACGGTCGCCACACCGAGGACACGATGGCATGAGACCGTGCGATTACACTGGCATGAATAGGTTAAAAATGTATTTTGACCGAAATGTTTTGCGACAAAAGGGCCTGGCACAGATGGCAGATGATATTTTTATAGGCGGCGGCGGCGATGCATATGGCGCGCCGCAACTGCTATTGCTGGATAAATCCAACCGGCACGGGTTGGTTGCGGGGGCCACGGGCACGGGCAAAACCGTCACTTTGCAGATTATGGCCGAAGGGTTCTCGAAGGCGGGCGTGCCGGTGTTTTTATCGGATGTGAAGGGCGATTTGTCGGGGCTGGCGGTGGCGGGCTCTGCTGATTTCAAGCTGCACGCGGCGTTTATGACGCGCGCACAGACCATCGGATTGGACCTGCAATACGACAGTTTTCCGGTCACCTTCTGGGACCTGTTCGGCCAGCAAGGCCATCCTATTCGCGCCACGGTCGCCGAAATGGGCCCGCTGTTGCTGTCGCGCTTGATGGAGTTGACCGATGTGCAGGAGGGCGTGTTGAACGTGGCGTTCCGCGTCGCAGACGAACAGGGTTTGCCGCTGCTTGATCTCAAGGATTTGCAGGCGCTGCTGGTTTGGGTCGGGCAAAATGCGTCAGAGTTGTCATTGCGTTACGGCAATGTGGCCGCCTCTTCGGTGGGGGCGATCCAGCGCCAGTTGCTGGTGCTGGAAAATCAGGGCGGGACCGCGTTATTTGGCGAGCCGGCGCTGGAATTGTCCGACCTGATGCGCACCCGCGCGGATGGCAAAGGCGAGATCAACATTCTTGCCGCAGACCAGTTGATGGGCAGCCCGCGGTTATACGCGACGTTCCTGTTGTGGTTGTTGTCGGAATTATTCGAGGAATTGCCAGAGGTCGGTAACCCTGACAAACCCAAGCTGGTGTTCTTTTTTGACGAAGCGCACCTGCTGTTTGACGACGCCCCCAAGGCGCTGGTTGATAAGGTTGAACAGGTCGCGCGACTGATCCGGTCCAAAGGCGTCGGGGTCTATTTTGTCACGCAAAATCCGGGCGATGTGCCCGATGATGTCTTGGGCCAGCTAGGCAACCGCGTGCAACACGCCCTGCGCGCCTTTACCGCGAAAGACCGCAGAGAGCTTAAGACAGCCGCCGAAACCTACCGCGATAATCCGGGTTTTGACACCGCCGAGGCGATCCAGCAGGTCGGCACCGGCGAGGCGGTCACCTCGTTTCTGGATGCCAAAGGCGTGCCGCAGGTTGTGCAGCGCACCTTGATCCGGCCACCTGCGTCGCAATTGGGACCGATCGATAAGGCAGCCCGCGCCGCGATCATGGCGGGTTCGGATATGGCGGGCAAATATGATGTGACGCTGGACCGCGTGAGTGCATCCGAGATGTTGGCCAAACGCGCGGACGCCGCAGCACAGCAAGCCCAAGCCGCCGAGGAGGCTGAAGAGGCCGCAGAGCAAAAAGACCGCGCGTTCGCAAAGGCCCGCCGCTATGACGGGGGCAGCACAACGCCGCGCAGCACATCGCGCGCCAGCCGGTCGCGCAGCAGCGACAAGGGCTTTGGCGGGGCCTTGGCGAATGTTGTGCTCAAAGAGCTGAAAGGCACCACGGGCCGCCGCATCGTGCGCGGCATTTTGGGCGGGTTGTTCAAGGGGCGGTGATCACAAAGGCCGGATTTTCAGGATCGCGATCCGGTTTTCGTCTTTTTCGACCACTTCAAACCGGAACCCGTGAAAGCTGAAGACCTGGCCTTCGACCGGGATCATCTGCGCTTCGTGGATCACAAGGCCCGCGACGGTATTGGCCTCGTCGTCAGGCAGCGACCAGTCATGTGCGCGGTTCAGGTCGCGCAGTGTCATGCCGCCTTCCACAAGGTAGGCACCATCTGCGGTCGCCTCGACTTGGGCTGCGTCATCATCGTCGAATTCATCGGCGATTTCGCCCACGATTTCCTCGAGGATGTCTTCCAGCGTGATCAAGCCTTGCAGCCCGCCATATTCATCGACAACCAGCGCAAAATGGGTTTTGCGGTGCAGGAATTCGCGCATCTGGTCGCCGAGGGTTGTGGTTTCGGGGATGAAATAGGCGTCCATCGCAACCGACATGACGTCAAATTTGCCGATGTCAGTGCGGGTGAATTTGTCGTCGATCAGCAGTTTGTGCATCGCGCGCAGCAGGTCTTTTGCGTGGATCACCCCGACGATATTTTCCGGATCATTGCGGTAGAGCGGCAAGCGGGTGTGCGGGCTTTTCAAGATCTGCGACAGGATGTCTTGCACCGGCAGGTTGGCATCCACCACTTCGATGCCAGAGCGGTGCAACATGATCTCTTCGACCATGCGCTCATTCAAATCCAACGCGCCCAGAATGCGGTCGCGGTCTTCTTTTTCCACGATCCCTTCGGAATGACCCAGTTGCAACGCGCCTGCGATTTCCTCGCGCACCGCCAGAATATGGCTGTCAGGATCGGTGCGCACGCCGAACAAAAACAACACGCCGCGCACGAAAAACCGCACCGCCGACACGATCGGTGAGAAGATCAGCACGATGAACGCAATCGGCACAGCCACGCGTGCCGCGACCTTTTCAGGGTTGGTGATCGCGTAGGTTTTGGGCAGCACTTCGGCAAATATCAGCACCAGAAGCGTCATGATCAACGTGGCAAAGGCCACGCCGTTTTGCCCGAATATCTTGGTCAAAAGTGCGGTGGCCAGTGACGTCGCCAAAATATTGACCACGTTATTGCCCAGCAGGACAGAGCCGATCAGCCGCTCGCTGTCTTCGGTGACGTCCAGTGCCTTTCCCGCCCCGCGCGAGCCCTTGTCAGCCGCCGAGCGCAATTTGCCGCGCGAGGCCGCCGTCAGCGCGGTTTCAGAGCCGGAGAAGAACCCAGAGAGCACCAGCAGCACAAGAATTGCGCCCGATGTTACCCAAAAGGCCGCGTCGAATAGGGACGTGTCCATCATTCACTTTCAAATTTTTAGACTGCTTGGGTTATGGGGGTTACGCGCGCGCCATTCAAGGTGTCTTGCTGTTTTTGCGCGACAGCGGGTGGTGGTCCATGACCAGATCGGTCAGCCGCTCGTCCAGCACATGGGTGTAAATCTCGGTCGTGGCCACATCGGCATGGCCCAGCATCGTCTGGATCGAGCGCAGGTCTGCGCCGCCGGCCAGCAGATGGGTGGCAAAGGCGTGGCGCACGGTGTGCGGGGTCACCTTGTCGGGGGACACACCGCCCGCGACTGCAAAGTCCTTGATCAGGCCAAAGAAGCGGTGGCGGGTGAGGTGACCCGATTTGCCGCGCGACGGGAACAGGAATTTTGAAGTGGGCACGCCCTTGATACGCGCCGCGTCTTCGGCGTCGTCGCGCAGTGCGACCCAAGCGGCCATTGCGCGTTTTGCCGATGGCGACAGCGGCACCATGCGCTCTTTGCCGCCCTTGCCGCGCACCAAAAGCATCGCCGGATCACCGCGCGCGGCACTGACAGGCAGGCTGACCAATTCTGTCACGCGCATTCCGGTGGCGTAAAGCAGTTCCATCATGGCGGTATTGCGCGCGCTGTCGCGGCTACGGCGCGCGGCCTCCAGCAGGCGTTCGATCTCGGGCACATCAAGCGTTTTGGGCAATGCCTTGGACTTGCCCGGCCCCTTGATGCCGATTGCGGGGTTGTCGCGGCGCCAGCCCTCTTCAAAGGCAAAGCGGTAGATTTGCTTGATCGCGGACAGGCGGCGGGCACGGGTCGCTTTGGCCAACCCCTGCGCATCACAGTCGATCAGATAGCCTTCGATGTGGTCTTTGGTCGCACTGGCGAAATGCAGGTTTTTGGGCGCGAGCCAGCCGGCGAAATCCGTCAAGTCGCGCGCATAGGCCAATTGGGTATTTGTCGCCGCGTCCAACTCTGCGGCTTGGGCCTCCAGAAAGGCCTGAACCCAATGGGCCATTGGTTGTTGCGCGGCGCTCATGTGTTGCGCTGCAAGATCAGGACTTGCAGTGCGGCCTTGCGCGCCACGTCCTCGAGCCCGACAAACCGCCAAAACGCCAAAACCCCGGTCAGCGCGTTCAAATCGCCCGCAGCACCTGCGTTGAAGGTCGCGATGCTTTTGAGCAATGCCTCGCCCAATGCGCCGTTGCGCGCCTTGGCTTCCAGATCGGCGGGCGGGACTGCGTCGCCAAATCCGGACTGGATTGCGCGTTCCAGATCGGACGCAGCTCCCGACGGCGCCCCTTGTGCCAGGCGCATCACAAATGTCTGTTCAGGGGCCAATTGGGCCACGGCCTCGGCTTCGGAAGACAGCAAACCGATGTCCAGCATCTGGGTTGCGGCCTCGCCCGTAAAGGGAAGGCCCGACAAATCCTGCGCGAAATAGCGCGCAAAGGGGACTTCCAGTTCAGCCTGTTGCATCGCGGCCCAGGCGGCGGGCAATACCGCAGATACAGTCTTGGGGTCGCGTGCCTTGATGGCGTCATCCAGCCGCTGGATGGCATCGACCCGGTCCCAGATGCCACCCGATGCGGCGGGGGTATGGGCCAGATAAATCCCGAACAGCACGTTGTCGGCAATGGCGTTCATACGGGCCAGGCGCTCGGCGGCATCCAGCTGGCTTTTCCAACCGGTCGTGTTGCGCAAATCGGCATGGGCAAAGGCGTTGGGCAACCTTGCGGTCGGCACCGGTTCGCCAATCGCCTCGCGCATCCGGAACACCAGCGGGCTAAGTCGCGATGGGGCGGGCAGGGGCGGCGCGTTGTCAAACAGACCGGGATCAAGAAAGCGCGACAACAGCGCCTCTTCTTCACCGGTGATGTCGCCCAGCACGCGGCGGGTGTTGAGCGTCAGTGCGGCGGTGGACCAATCGCCATTGCGCGCGGTGCAAAAGATGCGCGCAGGGTAGGTCGGGGCCACGCTGGGGGTCTCGCGCATCACATCACAGGCCGCATCTTCGTTACCAGTCAGCAACGCCACATCAAACCAGCGGCGAAACAGAGCCGGCTGTTGGCTGTCGCCTTGTTCAAGCAAGGCCATCGCCGGATCGAGTGCGCCGATATCAAGCAGTTTGTCGATCCGCGCCTGAAAAAACGCACCATCAGCGCGGTCGTCCAAAGGGGCTGCGGCCTCGGCCAACAGCAGCGTCATCACCAGATCTTGTGCCGCAGGCAGGGTATCCGCGCGCGCCGACTGCAAAAGCGGGATCAGCGTATCGGTGGTGCTGGAGGCCCACAGGGTGGTGGGCAGACCGGTCACCTGGTTGGATAAAAGCCCGATGGGGGCGGTGTCGGGGGTATCCAGCGCGGTGACCGTGACCTGCGGCACATCCGCAGTGCTGGCGACAGGGGGCTCTATGTGGTTTGTCGGTGCAAGAGTATTTGGATCGGCCACCACGCTTTGCGACAACCAGTCAATTGCGGACAGCGGGGCGGCCTCTTGGGCGCCAAGCGGAAGAGCCACGTAAAACATGGGAAACAAAAGCCAGCTTGCGCGCATCTAGTTCACATCCAGCGCGAATGGCACCGTCATCTGCTCGCTTGGTGCGGCAAAGTCGGCCGGAAAAAAGATTGGCCCGACATAGGCGTAAACAACCAAAGCAATTGCGCCGAGGATGATTAGCACCAGAAGAAATTTGATTAGTCGCCACAACATTGATATTTTGCCCCGATTTTGCCTAAGGTGCGGTCTGATTGCCGCGTTCTGCGTTGTTTATATATGGCCTTTTGCACAATATCACGCCATTCAAGTGAACAAATTTCAATTAGGCGGCAGATAGCCGACAAAACCCCAACCAAACCCCAACCAAACCGAGGCAATATCTGTCATGTCCCAAGGCGAAATCAAACCAAAATTACTGCGCACGGTGGTCTTGGTTGGCATGATGGGGTCGGGCAAAACCGCAATCGGACGCGCGTTGTCAGCCGCGTTGGAGGTTCCGTTTCTTGATAGCGATGCAGCGATCGAAGAGGCCGCGACGCAGACTATTCCCGAAATATTTGCCCGCGACGGCGAGGCGTTTTTCCGCAAGCGCGAAGCCGAGGTAATTGACCGGTTATTGTCCGGGCCGCCCGCGATTTTGTCGACCGGCGGCGGGGCGTTTCTATCAGAGCCCACCCGCGAATTGGTGGCGCGAAAAGCCGTGGCAGTCTGGCTGGACGCAGACCTTGCAACGCTATGGGAACGGGTGCGCCACAAGAACACCCGTCCGCTATTGAAAACAGATAACCCATTGGGAACACTGACAAATCTTTTTAAAATTCGCGCCCCTGTCTATGCCTTGGCCCAAATACACGTGCGCATCGCGCCCGATGCAAGCATTGACGAGACCACCCGAACCGTGTTGTCGGTTCTGGCGCAAGACCCCACCGTTCTGGAGATCTGAAAAATGACCAAAGCCGCTGCAATCGTTCATGTTGATCTGCCCGGGCGGGCCTATGATATCCAGATCGGGCCGGACCTGTTGCAGGCAGCAGGGGCATTCATAGCACCACTGGGGGGCCGCAAACACGTGGCCATCGTGACCGATGAAACTGTCGCCCGCTTGCATCTGTCCGCGCTGCAATCGGGGCTGGCTGCAGCGGGGCTGACGTCACAGGCGCTAGTGTTGCCGGCGGGTGAGGCGACCAAAAGTTGGGTGCAACTGGAGCGAACCTGTGACTTTTTGCTGGACCAGAAAGTTGAACGCGGCGATGTCGTGATTGCCTTTGGCGGCGGCGTGATCGGGGATTTGGCGGGGTTTGCTGCCGCGATCTTGCGGCGCGGCGTCCGTTTTGTGCAAATTCCGACAACATTGCTGGCGCAAGTTGACAGCTCCGTTGGTGGTAAAACCGGGATCAATACCGCGCATGGCAAAAATCTGATCGGGGCGTTTCATCAGCCGACGCTGGTTCTAGCCGATACTGCGCTCTTGGGCACATTGGCGCCGCGCGATTTTCTGGCGGGTTACGGCGAGGTCGTCAAATACGGGCTGCTGGGTGATCTGGCGTTTTTCGAATGGCTCGAAAGACACGCGCCCGCAATGGCTGCGGGCGATATGGAGGCGCGGGTGCAAGCGGTCACAAAGGCGGTGCAGATGAAGGCCGATATCGTGCAGCGCGACGAGACCGAACAGGGGGATCGCGCGCTGTTGAACCTCGGGCATACGTTTTGCCATGCGTTGGAGGCGGCAACGGGCTATTCCGACAGGTTGCTGCACGGCGAGGGCGTGGCGATTGGCTGTGGAATGGCGTTTGAAGTATCAGCGCGCCTGGGGCTGTGCAGTCAGGAAAGCCCAAGCCGCGTGCGGGCACATTTGCGCGCCATGGGCACCAAGGTCGATTTGCGCGATATTGACGGGGATTTACCCGACGCGGACACCCTGTTGGGGCTGATGGGGCAGGATAAAAAGGTGATCGCGGGCCAGTTGCGGTTTATTCTGGCCCGCGGGATCGGGGATGCGTTTATCACCTCGGACGTGCCCCGCGACGCGGTGCTGTCGGTGTTGAAAGATGCGCTCTCCGAAAGGTAGGACGGTTTAAAACCCACCCCGGGCCACTGGTTTAGAACGGGATTTCGTCGTCCATATCCGAACGCCCGCCACCCGCAGACCCGCCGCCTGTGTTCCCGCTGCTGTAACCGCCCTGATCGCCGCCGCCGTAGCCGCCGCCCTGATCATTGCCGCCACCCTGAGCCCCGCCATCACGCCCGTCAAGCATGGTCAGCGTGCCGCCAAAGCCTTGCAATACCACTTCGGTCGAGTAGCGGTCGGTGCCGTCGGGGGCCTGATACTTGCGGGTTTGCAGCGCGCCCTCGATATAGACTTTGGAGCCCTTCTTGAGGTATTGCTCTGCGATCCGCACCAGACCATCGTTGAAAATAGCAACCGAGTGCCACTCGGTTTTCTCACGGCGTTCGCCGGTGTTTTTATCTTTCCAGGTCTCGGATGTGGCGATGCGCAGGTTGCACACCTTGCCGCCGTTGCCGAATGTGCGGACTTCGGGGTCACGCCCCAGATTGCCGATCAAGATAACTTTGTTGACGCTACCGGCCATGATATTTCCCTTCACGATTCTACTTGTTGCAGATGTTGTGACAGACCGCGTTTGCTGCGACAAGGTGAAGGGCGGCTTATATCGCCTGCGGGGCTGGCGGTCGGGGGCAAAATTGATAATATATCCGCAAGTTTGACCGTCGGGGGGCGATTTGATGCGAATATGTGGCGCGATTGCGGTGTTTGCGGCTTTGGGGGCGCCAATTGCCGCGACCGGGGAAACCAGACCTGCGCAATCGCGTGCGGCATTATTCCAAAACCAGCTTGGCGTTTTGGACAGCCGGTCGGCGGCACAATATAGCAATTCGATCCGGTTGCAGCCGCAGCGTGTCTTGGTGCCCTCGGCAAATGCAGGGTCGCAGATGTATCGCGGACGATATACGGGCCCGTTTTTGGGCATGGCCCGATCTGCGGCGCGCAAGCACGGTGTGCCGGAAGATTTGTTCTTGCGATTGGTGCAGCAAGAAAGCGGCTGGAACGCCTCGGCGCGGTCCAACAAAGGCGCGCTTGGGCTGGCGCAACTGATGCCGCAGACGGCGCGCGCGCTGGGGGTGAACCCGCTTGATCCGGTGCAAAACCTTGAGGGCGGGGCAAAATACCTGCGGCGCCAATATGAGACATTTGGCAATTGGCGGCTTGCTTTGGCCGCCTATAACGCGGGGCCGGGCGCTGTGGAGCGCTACAATGGCGTGCCGCCGTTTCGCGAAACCCGCAATTATGTGCGAGTGATTTGGGGAAGCTAAATCCTTGATTTTCAATGTAAAAAGGCGCAGCCTGTCATGGCCGCGCCCGATTTTATTGTGCGGCGATCTTGATGACCGGTTCCATGCTGGCCAAATCTTCATCGCTCAAGTGGCATTTGACCTGATGACCTTCGGCCAGCATCCGCACCGGCGGCACCTCTTTCTCGCATCGCCCGCCTGCGACCTTTGATTTCCAGTTGCAACGTGTCTGGAACGGGCAGCCGGGTGGCGGATTCATGGCCGAGGGGATGTCACCTTCAAGCACGATATGCTTTTTTGTGACGCTGGTATCGGCAATCGGGACCGCAGACAGCAGGGCCTCTGTATAGGGGTGGTAGGGCGGCGAGAACACCTGATCGGTGCTGCCCAGCTCGACCACATGGCCCAGATACATCACCATGACGCGGTCCGACAAATAGCGCACAATCGACAAATCATGGCTGATGAACAGCAGCGTGGTTTTATGTTCGCGCTGGATTTCCATCAACAGGTCGGTGACGGCGGCCTGCACCGATACATCCAATGCCGATACCGGTTCGTCGGCCACAACGATGCGCGCATCACCCGCAAATGCCCGAGCAATACCAACACGTTGCTTTTGTCCGCCCGACAATTGGCGCGGCATCCGGTCGGCAAATTCACGCGGCAGTTTGACCAGATCAAGCAGGTCCAACATGCGGGCGCGGCGCTCGGCGGTATTGTTGCCGATCTTGAAAATTTCCAGCGCGCGGATGATTTGCCGTCCAACCGTCATGGAGGGGTTGAGCGTGTCAAACGGGTTTTGGAACACCATCTGGATGTCGGCCACTGTTTTGGTGTCGCGGTCCTCGATTGCGGTGGAACCGATGGATTTGCCGTCAAGCAAGATGTCACCGCTTGTCGCGGTCTCGAGGCCCATCAGCACCTTGGCGAAGGTGGATTTGCCGCAACCGGATTCGCCGACAATCGCAAGGGTTTCGCTTTCGCGCGCCTCGAAAGACAGGGTTTCATTGGCCTTCACGACTTTTTTCTCGCCGCTGCTGAAAAGCGCATTTGCGGCAACTTCGTAGTATTTCTTGAGGTTGTCCATCTTGAGGACGACCTCGCCAATGGGGGCTTTTTGTTTTTGTTCCCCGAGGGTTATCGGCGCGTTCCAATCGATTTCTTCATGCCGCAGACAGCGGGTCTGGTGCCGGTCGTCGCCTTTGATCTTGCTCATCGGCACAAAGGCCTGATCGCAACGCCCGGCCTGAAAATAGTCGCAGCGCGGCCCAAAGTTGCAGCCGTCGGGGCGCTCATGGGGCAAGGGAAAGTTACCCGGAATGGCCACCAGCGGGCGCGCGTTCTTGTCGGCACCGGGCAGCGGGATCGAGCGGAACAGCGCTTGGGTGTAGGGGTGCTGCATCTCGTCGAACACGTCCTCGATGGAGCCGCGCTCAACCGCTTCACCCGAATACATCACGCAAATCCGGTCGCAGGTTTCCAGCACCAGGCCCAGGTTATGACTGATGAAAAGCATCGAAGTGCCGTATTTTTTACCCAAGTCCTTGACCAGTTCGACAACCGCCGCCTCGACGGTGACATCAAGCGCTGTTGTGGGTTCATCAAGGATGAGAAGCGAGGGTTTGGACATCAGCGCCATGGCGATCACGATGCGCTGTTGTTGACCACCCGACAGTTGGTGCGGATAGCTGTTCAGGATGCGTTTGGGGTCGGGCAGTTTCACGTCGGTGACAACTTCCAAAGCCCGCGCATAGGCCACGTCTTTGCCCACGTTTTCGTGGATCATCGGGACTTCCATCAGCTGTTTGCCGATCTTCATCGCGGGGTTCAAAGAGGCCATAGGCTCTTGATAAATCATGGCAATTTGCGATCCACGGATGTCGCGCAGGCGCTCTGGCGACATGGTGTTCATCTCTTCGCCTTTGAACTTGATCGAGCCGCCTACGATGCGGCCGTTCACGCCCAGATCCTGCATCACGCCCAGGGCTACGGTGGATTTGCCGCAACCGGATTCGCCCACCAGACCCAGCGCTTCGCCGGGTCTGATTGTGGCCGAAAAGTCCATGACCGCAGGGATTTCGCGCAGCCGTGTGAAGAAGGAAATCGAGAGTTTGTCGATTTCCAGAATCGGGCCATCGTCGTCTTGCTTATCCATTAACCGTCTCCTGAATTGCCCGAGATGCCGCGTATGACCGGCGTATGATGTGCGTGTGACTGGCGTATGCCGCCCGAGGGATGGTTTTCATGGTTAATCCTTCAAGCTTTCTTCGCGCAGACCGTCCGCGAGCAGGTTCAGGCCCAGCACCAGCGACAACAGTGCAATCGCAGGTGGCAGGGCAGGGTGTGCGACGATCAGCAGAAGCTTGCGCCCCTCGTTGATAGTCGAGCCCCAGTCGGGTGATTCCGGTGGCAGGCCAAGGCCAAAGAAGCCAAGCGTGCCCAGCAGGATGGTGGTATAGCCGATGCGCAGACAGAAATCGACGATCAGCGGCCCACGCGCGTTGGGCAGGATTTCCCACAGCATGATATACCATGTGCCCTCGCCACGGGTTTGGGCGGCGGCGACATAGTCGCGGGTGCGCAGATCAAGTGCCAGGCCGCGCACGATCCGGAAAACGGTTGGAGAGTTCACAAAGACCACCGAGACAAACACCACAAGGATGCCCGGATTGATGTCGAACCCGTCGAGCCAGTCGGGCATGAAGTTGAGCACGGTGCCCGCTTGTGAGATCAGCGACAGATAGAGCCAGCCCAAGATCCCCAAGACCACGATCAGCAGTGGCGTGCGCTTGGCGGGTTGGGTGTAGAACCGCGAGTTCAACAGCACCGCAGCAAACACGATCGGGAAGACAAACAGGAAGGCCGCCATAAACGACGGGATGCCTGTTGCGACGATTTCCGGTGTGACCAGCAGGTAGAACAGCAAGATCACCGGAAAGGCGAGGATCAGGTTGGCAAGGAACGACAGCACCGTGTCGAGTTTTCCGCCGTAGTAGCCTGCGGGCAGTCCCAGCGTGATGCCGACCATAAAGGCAAACAGTGTCGCCAAGGGGGCGATGGCGATCACGATGACCGAGCCTTTGATCATGCGGCTGAAGATATCGCGCGCAAGGTTGTCGCCGCCCAGAAGGTAGTGCGGAAAGCTGGCTTGCGCCCCGTCGGGAAGCGCCACGCCGGGCACTTTGTTTTTGAGCCCGGAGATTTGTGCCAGCGGATCATGGGTGATCAGCATGTCAAATCCGCCGGCGTAAATCGCCACAAACACCCAGAACATCACCAGTCCAAAGCCGATCATGCCCACGGTGCTGTCAAACAGTTTACCGTAGAGCCCCAAGCGGCGTTTGAATGTGATCGAGAGTGCATAGACCACGATAAGAGATATCCAGACCGGCACAAGCCGTTTGAACATCAGCCCGATGATCCCTGCTTGGCCGTAGGGCAATAGGATCCCCAGGACGGCGTAGAGCAGCGCCAACGTCAGCATCAGCAGGAAGGCAAATTTTGTCACCCGCTCGATGCCGCCCGACATGCCGCCGCGTTGCCTCAGCGAGCCGTCTGCATTGGATTGCAGGGTGATGGATGTCGCAAAGAACGACATGATGATTTGCATGACCAGTGCCAATGCAAGGCTGACAATGGTGATCAGGAAGATCGGGTTCAAAAAGGCGCCTATTGCGCCGGTCCAGCTAAGGGGATCCATGTGCAATAGTCCTTTAAGAGATGCGAATGCGTGGGTTGAGGAAGACGTAGCCGATATCGGAAATCAGTTGCGTCGCCAGCACCACAAAGACAGAGACCACCGAGACGCCGAGCAGCAGCTCGATATCGTTGGTCGAGGCGGCCTCCACCAAGGTCCAGCCGAAGCCTTTGTAACTGAACAGGCTTTCGACAATGACGACCCCGTTCAAAAGCCAGGGGAATTGCAGCATGATCACCGTGAAAGGCGCGATCAGAGCGTTGCGAAGTGCGTGTTTCATCACGATCGTGCGGAACGCCACGCCTTTGAGCCGTGCGGTGCGGATATATTGTGCGGTCATCACTTCGGTCATCGAGGCCCGCGTCATGCGCGCGATATAGCCCATGCCGTAAAGCGCGATGGTCAGCACCGGCAGGGTGAAGTTCTCGAAGGTCGCGTTATCCATGGCCGAGTTGGCGTTGCCTTTGAAGATTTGCATTCCGAAGGTGGCGGTCCCGAAAAGGGCGATGAGCACGACACCCGAGACATATTCAGGGGTCGCCGTCGAGATGATCGAGACGGTGGACAGGGTCCGGTCAGTGCGCGAGCCTTCACGCATCCCGGCAAGCACCCCGATGATCAGCGCGCCGGGCACCATGACCAGCATCACATACCCCATAAGCTTGGCTGTAAGTCCAAGCCGTGTCCAGACGATCTGGCTGACGTCTTCTTTGAAGCGCGTCGAGAAGCCCCATTGTCCTTGCAGCACACCGCAGAATTTGGCGGCGTTTGTCGGGTCTTGGCCGCGTGCGGCGCAGCGTCCGCGGATTTCACCGTCCGATCCTTCGATCACATAGCCCGGCAACAGCCCCATCCATTGCCCGTATTTGATCGGCAGCGGTTGTGAATAGCCCCGATTGGCCAGATAGGTGACGACGGCCTCGTCGGACATCCGCGCGTTACCTTGCGTTTTGGCCAGTTTTTCAAGGTTGGGCGAAAGATTTGTCAGCCAGAAGACGACAAACGTCAGGCAGATGGCCGTGAGGATCATAACCCCGAGGCGGCGAAGAATGAACAGTCCCATTAGTTGACCCCTGTTGTCAGGAAATGACGCGCATTGTGCACGTTCTTTATTAGCTCTAGTGGCAGAGCGAAAAAGACCGCCCCTGGTGAGAAGGGCGGTCCAAGTGGTTTAAGCGGCGTAGCCGATCTTGTAGATCTGCGGCAGGTATGCGATATGCATGTCCCAGCCGACCAGCCCCGGCTTGGCGTGCCGGTAGATCGAGCGCCAGTAGGGTTGCACCACGACGCCTTCCTCGACCATGATCGCTTGCAGTTTTGCCATCACGACACGGCGTTTGTCTGCATCTGCGAGGCTGTTTGCTTCGACAAGAAGGGCGTCGAATTCAGCGTTTGCAAAACCGGATTCGTTCCATGCTTCGCCAGACTTGTAAGCCAGCGCCAGCACTTGCGTGCCAAGCGGGCGGTGGTTCCAGTTTGTCGAGGAGAACGGATACTTCGTCCAGTCGTTCCAGAACGTCGAGCCCGGGATCACGGTGCGTTTGACGTTGAAGCCCGCGTCACGCATCTGTGCCGCAATCACGTCGTTGGTGTTCTTGAGCCAGTCGTCATCGACCGAGATCAGCTCGAACTCGTAGTCTTGCATACCGGCTTGGGTCATCAATGCCATTGCGCCGGCTGGATCGTAGCCGAGCGACGGCACGTCTGCCCATTCGGGGTGCATTGGGCCGACATGCTGGTTGCGCGCTGGTTGGCCGAGGCCTGCAACACCCAGCTCGAGAGCCACGGCGTTATCGACAGACATGGCAATCGCCTGACGCACGCGTTTGTCGCCATAAGGCACCATGCCATCGACTTCTGCGATCTGGTTGGGACGCACAGCGACCGTCGCGCCGGAGGCCACTTCGGAGCGGTCCCAGCCGAGGCTGTCGAAGATCTCGATGAAGTCGCCGGTTGTCTCGTAGAGCATGTCGATATCATCAGAGGCCGCAGCCGCTGCAATCGCGGATGGATCGGTGCCCAGATCGATATAGGTGATCTTGTCCATATAGGCGCCTTTGCCTGCCGCATAGCCCCACCAGTCGTGGCCTTCGTTGCGCACAAGAACGGCTTTCACGCCAGCTTCGTTGGTTTCGACAAGATAGGGACCGGTGCCGATTTGCGTGGACAACATGTCTTCGGTGTTGTTGTCGGCGTGGGTGATGGCGGCCGGATAGTCGGACATGCCGGCGATCAGCGAGATATCAGGCGCGGGCAGGTTCAGTCTGACGGTATGGCTGTCCACAACTTCGATGGAGCCTTGTGCAGCCTGACCTGTTGCGTCGTCGATGAGAACCGCAAAACGGCCAGCCATCGAGTTGCCCTCAACAGATTTGTCACACCAGCCGGTGATATTGCGCGCCACATCTGTCGCGGTGAAATCGTCGCCGTTGTTCCACTTTACGCCCTGGCGCACGTTGAGGGTATATTGCGTGGAATCGTCGTTGACCGACCAGCCTTCGAGCAGCATCGGCATAAACGAGCCATCACTGTTGTATTCAACCAGATATTCCAGCCAACCGGATGAAACATAAGCAAATTCTGTCCAGTCGTAGGTGCGCGGATCTTTTGGTGCGTAAACCGTCATGGCGATACGGACTTCGCCGCCTTGCTGGGCGTGTGCGGCCGCATTTGCAGGTGCGTTCAGGCCAATCAGCCCGTAAGCTGCGGCAGCTGTCAGACCCAGAGATGTTGTGCGCGACAGGAATTCGCGGCGGCTAAGTTTGCCGGCTTTTTCCTCGTTGGCATACATAATGGCTGCTGGGTGTACCGTGGTGGTATCATGGTGCGTCATTCGTTTCTCCCTGTGACACTTTATTATTCGGTGAGCGGTGGTTGTTTTCAAATGCTGCGCAAGCAAACTGCGCGCTGCGTTTTAGTCCCCCCGATCACCGGTATTGCGCATTGTTTTACCGGTGAGGTCAATGCGCGCTTTGCCAAACCTAGTCACGTTTGCGACATATGAACAGGTCAAAAACGACATTTCTATTCAAGGATGTTTATCAATTGCTGTGTTGGCCATGCTGCGATGCAGCGCCAAACTTGCGAAAGCCGCTGGGTGTGGTGCCGGTTCGGGCCGAGAAGCTGCGGGTAAAATAGGCCGCAGAATGGAACCCCAGTTGCGTGGCGATATCTTTGACCGGCGTGCGGGTTTCGCGCAGCAGCATACAAGCCTCGTAGTGGATCCGGTCGCGCAGCAGGGCCAAAGCGGATTTGCCGCAGGTCTGGTTGCAGCACCGCGTCAGATGCGTGGTGGTGACCCCCAGTCTGGTGGCATAGTCACTGACCGACAGATCGGTGCGGTAATCGCGCGCGATCAGGTCGGTGAAGGCCGCCACCAGCCGCGCGGAGGTGGTTTGGCTGCGGCTTTTGAGGGTATTTTCGGGGGTCGCATCGATTTGCCGTTCAAAAAACACCGCAAAAAGCCCCAGATGGTAATGCGCCGCACGCGCATGTCCTGTGCCGGATGATTTCAACTCGCGTTCCAGCGCTTCGATGATGCCGGACAGTTCCTTTTGCACATGCACGTCGCGCAGCCGCAGGTGCACCGCATCGTCGGGCCATTCGGGTGCCATGGCTGCGGGGATGACGACCAGATGTCCAAACACCATTGGCCCCACGTCGAACCCATACATGGTATGGGCGGGGATATAGATCAGGTTGTTGGGCCCGTAGCCGCTGGTCAGGCCTGCGATGGTGATCCGGCCTTGGCCCTTGGAGACATACAGCAGTCGCGGTGTCGCATGGCTGCGCATCGCCTCGGTGCGCCACCGACCCGTCGACTGGTTTTGTGTGATCGAAGAGACCGAGAGGGTCGTGGGGGTCATTTCGGTGCCAAGTGTCATGTCAGGTGTCATGTCGGTCCTTGTGGTTTGGCCGCTAGATTGGCCCGCGGATTGCCTTTAGACAACGCCTAAATTAGCGCAGAAACGTCAAGCCTGTGGACAGGTCTGTGGATGAAATGTCGAAATGGGTCCAGTCCTTGTGTCTGGATCGGAACCATGTCCGTTGTCGTTTGGCGTATTGTCGAGAGGCGGTGATGGCGCTGTCGCAAGCGGCGTCCAGCGCAATGTCGCCGCGAAGATGCGCGATCAGAGCGGGGGCGCCGATCGCCCTTGCGGATTGATGGGCGGGATTCCAATGCGGCAGCATGGCGCGGGCCTCGTTCAGACCACCGCTGTCGAGCATGATCTGAAAGCGTTTTGCGATCCGTGCATTGAGCCAATCGGTGGGCACATCAAGGGTGATCCGTGTGGCATCGTGGGGGGGTAATAGGGCCGGTGGTGTGGCGTCTTGCCAATCAGCAAGGGGGCGTCCGGTTTGCTGTAAGACTTCCCAGGCCCGCTGCACCCGCATCCGGTTTCGGGTGTCGATGCGCGCGCGCGTTTCTGGATCAAGGTCTGCCAGTAAATCGTGCATGGACAGTGTGTTACCATGGGTTCGTAATGTGGGGTCGGTTGCGGGGATGTCGGCAAGGCCGTGGGTGAGTGCGTGAAAGTTCAGCCCTGTGCCGCCCACAATGATCGGGCGCTCGCGCCCCGCAAGGTAGGGTGTGACATCGCGCAGCCACTGTCCGGTGGAATAGGGCGCGTCATAGCGGATGTGGCCGTATAGGGCGTGCGGCGCTGCGGCCAGATCATCATCATCGGGCCGCGCGGTGATGATGCGCCAGCCGTCGAAGACCTGCAATGCGTCGGCATTCACGATCACGCCGCCTTGGGTTTGCGCGATATGCAACGCCAGCGCGGATTTGCCAGAAGCGGTGGGCCCTGCGATCAGAACGGGTTTATGGGCAATGATTTCAATCATGACACGATCTTTAGGGCAGACGGGCGCATGATTCTAGGGATTTACGCGCGCTTTGCCTGTTTGGCACATTGAACCGGCCGCCAATTTGGGACAAGTTGGCGCAGGTTCCGATCTGAATGCGCAAAGGGGCAGCACATGACCACAGCCGGCAAGACGTATAAACGTGTAATGTTGAAGATTTCCGGCGAGGCGCTGATGGGCGAGACCGCCTTTGGCCTGCACCCGCCGACCGTGCAGCGTATCGCGCGCGAGGTGAAGTTCGTGCACGATATGGGTGTCGAGATCTGCATGGTGATCGGTGGCGGCAATATCTTTCGCGGGCTTCAGGGGTCTGCCCAAGGCATGGAGCGCACCACGGCGGATTATATGGGCATGTTGGCCACGGTGATGAACGCGCTGGCGATGCAGTCGGCGTTGGAGGAATTGGGCATTCATACCCGCGTGATTTCCGCGATTACCATGAACGAGGTGGCCGAGCCGTATATCCGTCGCCGCGCGGTGCGCCACCTGGAGAAAAAGCGGGTTTGCATTTTTGCAGCAGGCACCGGAAACCCGTATTTTACCACCGATACTGCCGCCACATTGCGCGCCAACGAGATGGCGTGTGAAGCGATCCTGAAGGGCACCAAGGTGGACGGTGTTTACGACAAGGACCCAGCCAAATATGATGATGCGGTGCGTTATGACCGGGTGACCTATGACGAGGTGCTGCAAAAGCATTTGGGTGTGATGGATGCCTCTGCGATTGCGCTGGCGCGCGACAACCATTTGCCGATCATTGTGTTCAGCCTTGACGAGCCGGGCGGCTTCAAGGGGATTTTGGCGGGCGAGGGCACCTATACGATTGTGCACGACTAGGCGGCAAACAGACAGGTGTGAGCAAAGCTTGGGCGCATTCCCACCATAGGCGGGTGGGATCGGGCTATACATTTGCCCGAAACCTGCGTTATAGCAATGAAAACCAACCTCATCGGGCAAGGCGAGAGCATAGACATGTCAGACGACTTTATTCTTGATACAGACGAACTTGGCCGCCGGATGGACGGTGCGATTGCAAATCTGCGCGTGGAGTTTGCGTCACTGCGCACGGGGCGCGCGTCTGGATCCATGCTGGAGCCGATCATGGTGGATGCCTACGGGTCGATGACCCCGATCAATCAGGTTGGCACCGTGAATGTGCCCGAGCCGCGCATGGTGACGATCAATGTCTGGGACAAGGGGCTGGTGGGCGCTGTTGAAAAGGCGATCCGCAACTCCGGATTGGGGATCAATCCGCAGTTGAACGGCACGATCATCATGTTGCCGATCCCCGAGTTGAACGAGGAGCGCCGCCGCGATCTGACCAAGGTTGCGGGCGATTATGCCGAGCGCGCCCGCGTGTCGATCCGCAACTTGCGCCGTGACGGCATGGACCAGATCAAGAAAGCGAAAGCTGACGGGCTGTCCGAGGACGACCAGAAATTCTGGGAACAAGCGGTGCAGGAGTTGACCGACGAGCATATCAAAAAAGTCGACGCGACACTTGAGACCAAACAAGCCGAGATCATGCAGGTCTGACCCATAGGGAGGCCGATACTTTGGCCAAAGACACCGACACCAAAGGCGGCCCGAACCATGTGGCGATTATCATGGATGGCAATGGGCGTTGGGCCCAGCAGCGCGGGCGCCCAAGGTTGTTTGGCCACCATGCCGGTGCCCGCCGTGTGCGCGAGATCGTCGAGGCCTGCCCCGATCTGGGGGTGAAATACCTGACGATATTTGCGTTTTCCACCGAGAACTGGAAGCGCACCCAGTCGGAGGTTTCGGGCCTGATGAAGCTGTTTCGCCGCTATATCGAGCGCGAGGCATTGGCATTGTTCGAGGATGGCGTGCGGGTGCGGTTTATCGGCGACCGTTTGCGGCTAGACCCCAAGCTGGTGTCGCTGATGGACATGCTCGAGAAAAACACCGTGAACAATGACAAGGTGCATTTGACGATTGCGCTCAATTACGGGGCCCGCGACGAGGTGACCCGCGCGGCGCAATTGATGGCAATCGAGATCGAGCAGGGCCGTTTGGCCCACCGGGATGTCGATGCAGAGACCCTGTCCAAATTTCTGGACACGCGGTTTTTGCCGGATCCTGATCTGGTCATTCGCACCAGTGGCGAGGCGCGCATATCGAATTTTCTGTTGTGGCAATCGGCCTATGCGGAATACGAATTTATCGACACCCTGTGGCCGGATTTCACGGCGGCGGAATTTGCCAAAGTCCTGTCGGGATTTGGCGAGCGCGAGCGTCGTTTTGGCGCGGTATCGGTGTAACGGATGGCGGGCCCTATGAAAGCAAAAAACTGGGATGATCTGACGGTGCGTATCGCATCAAGTGTCGCAATGACCATTGTCGGTGCGATTGGCGTGATTGCCGGTGGCGTCTGGTTCCAGATGTTGGTGGTGTTTGTCACGGCCGTGATGGTCTGGGAATTGTGGATGATGATCGCCCCCGACCGCCCCACGCCCGGCATGTTGATGGCGGCGTTAAGCGCCTCTGTGATGTCGGGGCAATTGACGTTTGACGGCCCGTGGGCATTGGTGATGTTCTTGATCGTTCCACTGGTGGGGGCCAGCCAGATCAAGGTCGAGCGCCGCGCGTTTTTCCTGTTTGCGCTGGCTATTCCTGCGGCGGGCTACGGGTTGTTGCATTTTCGCGAAAATTACGGGTTTGTCTGGTTGTTGTGGTTGATGCTGGTGGTGATTGTCACAGATGTATTTGGTTATTTTGCGGGCCGCACCTTTGGGGGGCCGAAATTCTGGCCCTCGATCAGCCCCAAGAAAACCTGGTCCGGCACGACGGCGGGCTGGGTTGGTGCGGGGCTGGTTGGTCTGGGCTTTATGGTTTTGACCCAAGCCACATGGGTGATTGTGCTGATGTCGGTTGTGTTGAGTTTTGCCAGCCAGATGGGGGATATTGCCGAAAGCGCGCTCAAGCGCCGTGTTGGTGTGAAAGACAGCTCGACGTTGATACCCGGGCACGGCGGGTTGTTTGACCGTTTTGATGCGCTGCTGGGTGGGGCGTTGTTCATGTTGCTGATTGTGGCGGTGTTTAACGTGCCCGGGGTTGCTTTTTGAAGTCGGTGACGATTTTTGGCGCGACCGGATCGGTGGGGCAAAGTGCGATTGATTTGATCGCCCGCGCGCCTGACGGGTATGATGTGGTGGCCTTGACCGGCGGGCGCAATATTGCGCAACTGGCGGCGGATGCACGGCGCTTGAAGGCGCAGGTGGCGGTGACCTGCCACGATGATTTATACCATGATTTGAAAGAATTACTGGCCGGAAGTGATGTTGAGGTGGCGGCTGGTGACGCAGCGATTGCCGATGTGGCCGCGCGCGGGGCGGATTGGACCTTATCGGCGATTGTGGGCGCTGCGGGACTGGTGCCGAGTTTGCGCGCGGCGGCGCAAGGCACGACTTTGGCGCTGGCCAACAAAGAAAGTCTGGTCACCGCAGGGCCATTGTTGATGCAGACCGCAAAGGCCGCAGGTGCCACGATACTGCCCGTCGACAGTGAACATTCGGCGGTGTTTCAGGCCTTGGTCGGTGAAGATATCGCAGCGGTGGAGCGGGTGATTATCACCGCATCGGGTGGTGCATTTCGCGATTGGCCGGTTGCGGATCTGGCGGGCGCGAGTTTGGCGCAGGCCTCAAGTCATCCCAATTGGGATATGGGCCAGCGCATTACAATCGACAGCGCGTCGATGTTTAACAAAGGCATGGAATTAATTGAAACCAAAGAGTTCTTTGGCATTGATCCGGCTATGATCGAGGTTCTGGTGCACCGTGAAAGTCTGGTGCACGCGCTGGTGGGGTTTACTGATGGTGCCTTGATGGCCCATGTCGGCCCGCCCGATATGCGCCATGCGATCGGTTATGCGCTGCATTGGCCAAAGCGCGGTGTGGTGCCGGTGGAGCGGCTGGATCTGGCAAAAATCGGCCGGTTGAGTTTTGAACACCCTGACCCAAAACGCTATCCTGCGTTGCAGATTGCCGCAGATGTGATGGCGATGGGGGGCGTGAGCGGGGCTGCGTTTAATGCCGCAAAAGAGCGCGCGTTGGATATGTTTATCGCAGGCCAGATCGGGTTTTTGGACATGGCGCGGGTGGTCTCACGGGTAATTGACACCATGTCGGCCCGTGACGGGCTGCAAAATGCCCAGATTACGTTAGATACGATTCTTGAAATAGATGCTTTGGCGCGGCAGCGTGCCGATGAAGCGGCGACTAACCTAGGATAGACTGTTGGATTTTGCTCAGATTTTGTCGTCATTTGGCGGCGGTGCGTTTACGATTATTGCGTTTGTGGTGGCCTTGTCGGTGATCGTCGCGATCCATGAATACGGCCACTATATTGTCGGGCGCTGGTGCGGGATTTATGCCGAGGTGTTCAGCATCGGATTTGGGCCTGTCTTGTATAAGCGCACGGACAGGCGTGGCACGGTGTGGCAGGTCGCGGCGCTGCCGTTTGGCGGCTATGTGCGGTTTTTGGGTGATGCCAATGCGGCAGGTGTGGGCGAGACTGGCGAGGTCAGCGAGGCCGATGTGCGCCGCTCGATGGCGGGGGCCCCGCTTTGGGCGCGGTCGCTGACGGTTTTGGCGGGACCGGTGTTCAATTTTATTCTGGCGATTGCGATTTTTGCGGGGATCGCGATGACCGATGGCCGCTCTACCGACCCGTTGACCTATGAATCGGGGCGTGATTTGCCGGCGCAGTTTGTCTCCGAGCTGCGCGCAGGGGACCAGATATTGCGGGTCGAAGGCTTGCCTTTTGGCACCGATGATCCGGTCATCCAAGAGCTGCCTTACCGCGCGACGCTGTCGTATGATATTTTGCGCGCGGGAGAGCCGATGACGGTGACCGGCCCCTATTTGATGCCACCGGCCGTGACGGGTATCAATCCGCGCTCGGCGGCCGATGATGCGGGGCTGCGCAAGAACGACGTGATCACGGCGATCGATGGCAAGCCTGTCGTGGCCTTTGCCCAGTTGGTCGCGGCGGTGCAGGCGGCGGATGGCGCGCCGCTGGCGTTGGATGTCTGGCGCGCGGGAGAGGTGGACCAGTTTACGCTGGCACCGCGCCGTGTCGATATTCCGCTGCGTGAGGGCGGGTTTGAGACCCGTTGGTTGATCGGCGTCACGGGAGCTGTGTTTTTTGACGAGGCCACCACCCGTTTGGGGGTCTGGGAAAGCCTGACGGGGGCCACGCGGCAGTTGACGTTCATTCTGACGTCGTCGCTGTCGGGGCTGTGGAATGTGATCACCGGCCAGATTTCGTCGTGTAATCTGTCTGGCCCGGTTGGCATTGCGCAGACCAGCGGCACGATGGCCGCACAGGGTGCCACAAGTTTTGTGTGGTTTCTGGGCATGTTATCGGCGGCGGTTGGGCTATTGAACCTGTTTCCGGTGCCGGTGCTGGATGGCGGTCATCTGGTGTTTCACGCCTATGAGGCCGTGGCGGGCCGCAAGCCGTCGGACCGCGCGATCAATGTCTTGATGATGACGGGGCTGGTGCTGATCGGGGCGATGATGGTCTTTGCCCTGCTCAATGATCTGGTGCTTTGCCCGTAAAAGCGCCATATTTGCGCCATGATCATGCGCTAAACACCTATCACGCGATAGGAGTATAGCTGATGCAAACATTGAACCAAGGTTACAAAGGTCTGTCGTTTTTGATGAGCCTGAACATTGATCGTCTGTTGATGATAGGTGCAATTGTCGCAGCGCTTTACGCGGGATCGTATCTCGCGCTGATCTAGCGCCGCAGACTGCCGGAGATACCAAGTGGAAACGCGCCCGTTGTGGCGCGTTTGTTCGTTTTGACATCGCCGCCTGAACCCGATAACTCCTAGGGCACTTGGATGTCACAACAGGCGAAAAATATGAACCGTGTTACAACACGCGCAGCCGCGCAAAAATCGACAGTCATTCAACGTCTGTTTTTCGTTTTGTTTATTGGGGTTAGCGCGCTTTATGCGGTGCAGGCCAATGCCCAGAGCTTTGTGTTCAATACGGTCCGGATCGACGGCAACCAGCGTGTCGAGGATGGCACGATCCTGTCGTTTGCGGGAATCAGCCGCGGTGAAACCCTGTCGACAGGAGAGTTGAACGATGCGGTTCAGCGGATTCGTGCCTCTGGATTGTTTGAAACCGTGGATGTGACCCCGCAGGGCGGCACCTTGGTCATTGCGGTGACCGAATGGCCGACGATCAACCAGATCAATATCGAGGGCAACGTCAAGCTGCGTGATGCCGACCTGTTGGCGGTTGTCACATCACAGACCCGCCGCGTCTATACCCCGGCCCAGGCCGAGAGGGATACGGCCGCGATTGCGGATGTTTATGCCAGCAAGGGCCGGATTAGCGCGACCGTGCGTCCGCGCATTATCAAACGCGCCGACAACCGCGTTGATCTGGTGTTTGAGGTGATCGAATCTGCGGTCACCGAAATCGAGCGGATTTCCTTTGTCGGCAACCGCACCTATTCCGAGGGTCGTTTGCGCCGCGTGCTGGAGACCAAGCAGGCCGGTATTCTGCGCGCCATCATTGGCCGCGATACCTTTGTCGAGGACCGCATTGCGTTTGACCGCCGCGCCCTGACCGATTTTTACCAGTCGCGTGGTTTTGTGGATTTTCAGGTGCAGAACGTGGATGTCGTGCTGACCCGCGAGCGCGACGCCTATCTTGTGACGTTCAACGTGCAGGAGGGGCAGAAATTTACCTTTGGCAACATCAGCGTGACCAGTGACATTCCCGAGGCGGATGCAGAGGTGTTTCGTCAGGCGTTGCGGCTCAAGCCTGGCGTGACCTATTCACCGGCGGTTCTGGAGACCGATATTTCGCGCCTCGAGGGGCTGGCCTTGCGTCAGGGGATCAACTTTTTGTCGGTCGATCCGCGGGTGACCCGCAATGATCGCGACCTGTCGCTGGATATCGAATTTGCGCTGGTGCGCGGGCCGCGTATTTTTGTCGAGCGGATTGATATCGAAGGCAACAATACCACGCTGGACCGGATTGTGCGCAACCAGTTCCGCGTCGTGGAGGCCGATCCGTTTAACCCCCGCGAGATCCGCGAAAGCGCGTCGCGTATTCGCGCGCTCGGGTTTTTCAGTGATGCGACGGTTGATGCCCGTGAAGGGTCGAGCGCCAATCAGGTGATCATCGATGTCAATGTGACCGAGCAGAACACCGGATCGCTGTCGTTTGGCGCGAATTTCAATGCCGATACCGGGGTGTCGTTGCTTGCGTCGTTCCGTCAGAGCAACTTTTTGGGTCGCGGTCAGGCGGTTGATGTGCAACTGTCAACGGCCGAGACCAACCGCGTGTTGTCGTTCTCGTTTCAGGAGCCGCAGTTCTTGGGCCGCGATGTGGGCTTTGGGGTGGATTTCGAATACCGCACAACGAACAATGAAAATGCGCTCTATGACACCGAGAGTTTCCGGTTCAGGCCGTCGCTGTCGTTCCCTGTCAGTGAAAACGGGCGGCTTCAGGTGTTTTATGCCTATGACTATACCGACATTACGGATGTGGATGCCGAGGCCAGTGCGTTGATCATTGCCGATGGCGCGCTTGGGGCGGTCGGGTCGTCGTCGCTGGGCTATCAGTATAGCTATGATACGCGCCGCACGGGGTTGAACCCGAATGCCGGTCTGGTGTTCCGGTTCGGGCAGGAGTTTGGTGTGGGTGATGCCCAGTATATCAAGACCACGGCACTGGCGGCGGCGGAAACCAAGGTGCTGAACGAAGAGTTGACGCTGCGCGCGACGATCGAGGGCGGCTATCTGGATTATAGCAAGGGCGAGAGCCGGATCACGGATCGATTCTTTCTGGGCAGCCGCTTGATGCGCGGCTTTGAGGCCGGTGGCATTGGGCCGCGCGATCTCACTGACGATACTGATGATGCCTTGGGCGGCAATGTCTATGCGGTGGCCCGCCTTGAGGCCGAATTTCCGATCGGGTTGCCGAGTGAATACGGTATCTCTGGTGGCGCGTTTATCGATTACGGATCGCTGTGGGATATTGGCCGGACCATAGCGGATGACACGAATGTGTTCTATAACGACTTTACCGGTCGCACAGTGGCGGGTCTGTCGATTTTCTGGGACACGCCGATTGGTCCGCTGCGGTTCAACTTTACCGAAGCCCTGGATGCGCAAGAGTTCGACAATCCCAGAAGCTTTGATGTGACGGTTTCGACGAGGTTTTAATGCGGGGGCTTTGCTGCGCATTTCTCGCGGGGGTGATCGGGTTTTCGTCGGGCCCAGGTGCCGCCCAGCAGCTTCCGTCCTTGGGTGTGCCTGTGTCGCAGATGGTGGTGGTTGACACAGACGAGTTGTTTCGCGCCACCTTGTATGGCAAGCGCGTGGCGGCGGATCTGGCCGAGCGCGCCCGCGCATTGCAGGTCGAGAACGACCGGATCACAGCGGATTTGACCGCCGAAGAGCAAAGCCTGACCGAGCGCAGACCCGACATGGACCCGGCTGCATTCCGCGCGGAGGCGGCCGAATTTGACAGCCGCGTTCAGGGGATCCGGCGCGCCCGTGATGCCGCGATTGCCGCGTTTGAGGCTGATCGCGATAATGCGCCGCGCTTGTTTCTGGAACGGGTGCGCACGACTTTGGGCGAGTTGATGGTCGAGCGCGGCGCCGTGGCGATGCTGGACCAGCGCATTGTGTTTTTGTCCTTAAGCAGTGTTGATATTACCAAAGCCGCGATTGCCCGTATTGACGCAAATCTTGGTGACGGGACGGTGGACGCGCCCGATCAGTAGCCTTTCCTTGCTGGCGGCAACCCCCTTTGATATCAAAGTGTAAGCAATTTAGTGAATGGACCTGACCCGATGACCGAGACCCCGACAACGGCTGATATCAAACTGATCCAGAAGATCATTCCGCACCGCTATCCGTTTTTGTTGGTGGACAAGGTGCGCGAGATCGACGGGATAAAATCGGCGGTGGGCATCAAGAATGTCACGATGAACGAGCCGCATTTTCAGGGGCATTTTCCGGGCAATCCGATTATGCCCGGTGTGACGATCGTCGAGGCGATGGCGCAGACCGCCGCGGTGATGATCGGGGTCAGCCTTGGCCTGACGGACGGCAATCTGAATGTCTATTTCATGGCGATTGATAACTGCAAGTTCCGCCGCATGGTGGTGCCGGGCGATGTGCTCGAGATGCATCTGGAGACCACACGCGGCAAGGCGGGCGGCAAGGTCTGGCGCTTTAAAGGGGTGGCGACGGTGGACGGCGAGATGGCCGCAGAGGCCGAGTTTACCGCGATGATGGATTTGAAAGCCTGATGTCGGGCATCCACCCTTTGGCGGTGATTGAAGACGGCGCTGTCATTGGTGAAGGCTGTCAGATCGGGCCGTTTTGTCTGGTCGGGCCGCAAGTGGTTTTGGGCGCAAATGTTGTGCTGAAATCGCATGTTGTTGTCACGGGCGACACGCATATTGGTGACGACACGGTTGTCTTTGCTTTTGCGGTGATTGGTGAAATCCCGCAGGATCTGAAATTTGGCGGCGAGAAAACCGCGCTGCGCGTGGGCAACCGCAACCGGATCCGTGAGCATGTCACCATGAATGTAGGCACAGCGGGTGGTGGTGGCGTGACCCGCGTGGGCGATGACGGGTTGTTTATGGCGGGCTGTCATGTGGCCCATGACGCGCAGATCGGTGACCGGGTGATTGTGGTGAATTCCAGCGCGATTGCCGGGCATTGTGTGATCGAGGATGATGTGATCATCGGCGGGCTTTGCGGGATTCATCAATGGGTGCGCATCGGGCAGGGTGCGATTATCGGGGCGCTGTCGATGGTGACCAATGATGTGGTGCCGCACGGGTTGGTGATGGGGCCGCGTGGCACGCTGGACGGGCTGAACCTTGTGGGCCTCAAGCGCAAGGGCGTGGCACGGGTGGATATTACCGCATTGCGGGCCGCGTTCCAGATGTTGAAAGATGGCGAGGGCACGTTTCAGGACCGCGCGCAGCGGTTGGCTGATGAAAGCGAGAGCGTCTATGTGCAGCAGATGGTCGGGTTTATTCTGGGGCAGACCGACCGCAATTTTCTGACCCCGAGCTGATGCTGGCGCTGATTGCCGGCACGGGTGATTTGCCTGCCGCGATCCTGACCGCGCGCCGCGATGTTTATGTCTGTGCGATGGCGGGGTTTGTGCCCGATGTGCCGGTTGACCGGACGTTTCGGATCGAGCAATTGGGCACATTTCTGGCGCATCTCAAGCGGCAGGGGGTCAGCGAGGTGTGCTTTGCGGGTGCGGTGAAGCGACCTGCGATTGATCCCGCAGCGATTGATGCGGCGACCCTGCCGCTGGTTCCGATGATCCGGGAGGCACTTGCGCGCGGTGATGATGGCGCGTTGCGGGCGGTGATTGCGATTTTCGAGACAGCCGGATTTGTGGTGCGCGCCGCGCATGATTTGGTGCCGCAGTTGTTGCCTGCCGCGGGTGTGCCGAGCAAGCGCCGCCCGGATGCTGGCATCATGGCGGCGGCTGTTTTGGGTGAGCGGGTGCTGGTTGATCTGGGGCAGCGCGATATCGGTCAGGCTTGTGTTGTGCAGGCGGGCAAGCTGTTGGCGTATGAGGGTCCAGACGGCACCGATGCGATGATTGCGGCGGTGCGGACTGATGGCGGGATTTTGTTCAAGGGCCCAAAGCCGGATCAGGACCGGCGCGCGGATTTGCCGGTGATTGGTTTAGGGACGGCCAAGGCAGTGATTGCGGCGGGTCTGGATGGCATTGTCATTCAAGCGGGTGGTGTGATGGTCTTGGATCTCGATGCGGTGGTCGCGGCGTTGGATGCGGCGGACAAGCTGCTTTGGGTGCGTGCAAGGACGCAGAGCTGATGCGGGTTTTTATCATCGCGGGAGAGGCATCGGGCGACAAGCTGGGGGCGGCTTTGATGGCGGGGCTTGCATCCATGACGGATGTGACCTTTGACGGGGTTGGCGGCCCGTTGATGCAGGCCGAGGGACTGGTATCGCGTTTTGCGATGGATGAATTGTCGGTGATGGGGCTGGCCGAGATTTTGCCGAAATACCGCGCGTTGAAGGCGCGCGTGCACCAGATGGCCCAGGCGGTGATCGAGACCAAGCCGGATGTTTTGATCACGATTGACAGCCCCGATTTTTGTCTGCGGGTGGCCAAATTGGTCAAGGCAAAGAGCGATATTCGCACGGTGCATTATGTGGCGCCGACGGTTTGGGCGTGGCGTCCCAAGCGCGCGAAAAAGATGGCAAAGTTTATTGATCAGGTTCTGGCGCTGTTTCCGTTTGAGCCGCCCTTTATGCAAGCGGCGGGGATGCGTTGCGATTTTGTCGGGCATCCGGTGGTGACGGATGTTTTGGCGAGCGATGCGGAGCGGTTTGCCTGGGCGGGTGAGGGGCCGTTGGTGTTGGTGTTGCCCGGCAGCAGGCGCGGGGAGGTGTCGCGTTTGATGGGCCGTTTTGGCGCGGTGGTAGCGCAGGTTGCAGCGGTGCATCCAGATGCGCGGTTCGTGATCCCGACCACGCAAAATGTGACCGGCCTGGTGCAAGAGATGGCGTCAAAATGGCCGGTGCCGGTGCAGATTTTGCCGGGCGATGCGAGCGGGGAAAAGCGCGGGGTGTTTGCGGCGGCAGATGTGGCGTTGGCGGCCTCTGGCACGGTGTCGCTTGAATTGGCGGCCAATGCGACGCCGATGGTGATTGCTTACGATATGGCCTGGGTGAGCCGGATGATTATCAAGCGGATGCTGCTGGTGGATACGGTGACGCTGGTGAATTTGGTCAGCGAGACCCGCGTTGTGCCCGAGTTTATTGGCAAGGCCTGCGTGCCCGAGCCTATCGCGGCGGCGGTTTTGGATGTTTTGGCCGACCCGTCCCGCCAGCACGCGGCGATGGCGTTGACGATGGACCGGTTGGGGCGTGGGGGGCAGGCCCCGGGCGCGCGCGCGGCTAGGGCCGTTTTACAGGCAAGCGCAGCCGCCCGCTCAGAATGAGAAGACCGACAGCAAGAATTCCAAAACCTGCATAGGCGTTGAGCGGGAGGGCTTCGCCCAAAGTCACGGCGCCGAGGATGATCGCGACGGGGGCGGCTGTGAGTGTGACCAGCGCGAGATTGCCCAAACCTGCGAGCGCAAGAACGCGGTAATAGAGCAGGAAGGCAAACGCGGTGGCGATGACGGCGTAATACCCGATGGCAAGCCATGTTTGAAAGCTGAGGTCAAAGCTGATCGGACCCTCGACAATCCATGCGGTCGGGATTGCAACCAGACTTGCGCCTGTGACCATGCCGGCGGCGGCGACTTGGGGTGTGAGGCCGGCAAGGGTTTTACGCGCCCAGACCCCGGCCAGCGCATAGGACATGGTGCCGCCGATCACTGCGAGTTGTGCGATGCTGCGCAAATCAAAGCTGGCCAGGTAGGACAGGCCGATGGCCGTGGCGACCCCGACAAAGCCCAAGGTGACACCGATGGATTTGCGCCAGCTGAGTTTTTCATCGGCAAAGAGGAGAGTACCGTAAAGTGTGGGGCAATCATGCAGCCATTTCGGTTTCGGACGAAG
>CAXBKX010000007.1:0-165586 GCA_963976475.1 uncultured Rhodobacterales bacterium | reverse complement strand
GGACACTATCAATCACTCTCTCTCAGCGGCAGAGCAGTGACGCCGGACGCTTACGGGGATCATGCCCTGTGACACGGCGGATTTGCACATCATCTCAAACGCAAAACGCCCCGCAGTGAACTGCGAGGCGTTTGTAGGTATTGGGTTTCGCTTGGAGTTACCCCCGGGGCTCCGCCCGTAAACACCACAAATGCGCCACTGGAGCATTTGCCGAGCCCGAAGGCTCGGACAGGTGTTTACCCTTTTTCTTCGATGATCTTCACCATGTGGGAGATCTTGTTGACCATGCCGCGAACGGAAGGTGTGTCTTCCAATTCTTTGGTGCGGTTCATTTTGTTCAGGCCCAGACCGATCAGCGTTGCGCGCTGGTCGGCGGGGCGGCGGATTGGCGAGCCAACCTGCTTGACTACAATTGTTTTTGCCATTGTATCGGTTCCTTACGCTTCTGCGGCTTCTGGAGCGGCTTCTGCTACTGGCGCATCATCCTTGCGGAGAATGTCAGCAACTTTCTTGCCGCGACGCTGTGCGACATTGCGTGGAGACTGCATTTTTGCAAGGCCGTCCATTGTCGCGCGGATCATGTTATACGGGTTTGATGTGCCGATGGATTTTGACACCACGTCCTGCACGCCGAGCATCTCGAAGACGGCACGCATTGGGCCACCCGAGATGATACCGGTACCCGGAACGGCGGTGCGCATCACAACGCGACCGGCGCCGTGGCGGCCTTCGACATCATGGTGCAGCGTGCGACCGTCACGCAGGGCGACGCGGATCATCTGACGCTTGGCTTGTTCTGTGGCTTTGCGGATTGCTTCGGGCACTTCCTTGGCTTTCCCTTTGCCGAAGCCTACGCGGCCTTTTTGGTCGCCGACAACGACGAGGGCTGCGAAACCAAAGCGCTTACCGCCTTTGACTGTTTTGGAAACACGGTTGATTGCGACCAGACGGTCGGCAAACTCTGGTGCTGCTTCTTCGCGAGGGCGACGATTGCCACCGCGGTTGTTGTCACGTTCTGCCATTGTTGGCTTCCTTTAATGCGTGGCTTTCGCCGTATTTCACAATCCAAGTGGCACGTGTGCCCCGGATCATCGAAGGTGCGCATAAACGCGCACCCTACGGGGGGTGGTAGGGTGCGCCGCTAGGACGCACCGCACCTTTTTAGATCTTCAGGCCTGCTTCACGGGCTGCGTCGGCGACTGCCTTCACTTTGCCGTGGAACAAGAAACCACCGCGATCGAAGAACGCTTGCTCGACGCCGGCTTTTTTCGCACGCTCTGCAATCGCAGCGCCTACGATTTTCGCAGCTTCGATGTTGTTCTTGCCGACCACGCCCAGTGCGGATTCCAATGTGGAAGCGGACGCGAGTGTCACGCCGTTCACATCGTCGATCAGCTGGACGCTGATGTTTTTGTTGGAACGGTGAACCGACAGGCGTGGACGCCCGATGTTCGCAGTTACCTTGCGAAGTTTGTTCCGGACGCGCATGCGGCGCTTCAGAAACAGAGTTCTTTTGCTGTTTGCCATTGTCTGCGTCCTTACTTCTTCTTGCCTTCTTTGCGGAAGATAAACTCGCCTTTATACTTGATACCCTTGCCTTTATATGGCTCGGGCTTGCGCCATTCGCGGATGTTAGCCGCGACCTGACCTACAAGCTGCTGGTCGATACCTTCCACAGTGATTTCGGTTGGCTTTGCGGCTGTGACTGTCACACCCTCCGGCACTTCGAAATTCACATCGTGGCTGTAACCAAGCGCCAGCTTCAGGACATTGCCCTGCATCTGTGCGCGATAACCCACACCGTTGATTTCAAGCTCTTTCTTGAAACCCACAGAGACACCTGTTGCCAAGTTTGCAACCATCGTGCGGCTCATGCCCCACTGCTGGCGTGCACGCTTGGAGGAGCCGCGTGGCATGACGGAAACCGACTGACCATCAATTGTGATGGTCACGTCGTCTGTTGCCTTGAAGGAAAGAACGCCCTTGGGGCCCTTCACTTCGATGGTTTGACCTGACAGAGATGCGGAAACACCTGCGGGCAGTTCAACCGATTTTTTACCGATACGAGACATGTCTATGGCTCCCTAGAATACAGTGCAGAGCACTTCGCCGCCAATATTGGCCGCCCGTGCGTTTGCATCCGACATCACACCTTTTGAGGTGGAGACAATCGACACACCCAGGCCCTGACGGACGACTGGAATGTCATTTGGACCCATGTAAACACGACGTCCGGGCTTGGAGACCCGTTTGACTTCGCGAATGACAGGAGTGCCTTCGTAATACTTGAGGCTGATTTCGAGAGCCGGGTGACCGTCAGCGCCGGTCGTGGCCTCGTAGCCGCGAATGTAACCTTCGTCTGCAAGCACGTCCAACACCCATGCACGCAGCTTGGAGGCTGGTGTCGAGACAGTTGGTTTGCCGCGCATCTGGCTGTTACGAATGCGTGTCAGCATATCACCGATAGGATCGTTCATAATATGTGCTCCTTACCAGCTAGACTTGACCATACCGGGAATTTCGCCATTGGAACCGAGGTCCCGCAGCGCGATCCGGCTGATCTTGAGTTTACGGTAGTAAGCGTGTGGACGCCCGGTGAGTTGGCAACGGTTGTGCAGACGCACAGCAGAAGAGTTGCGCGGCAGTTTTGCGAGTTGCAAAGTTGCCTTGAAGCGCTCTTCTACAGGCTTCTCTTTGTCGTTGATGATTGCTTTCAAGGCAGCACGCTGTGACGCATACTGCTTGACCAGCTTCTCACGCTTCACTTCGCGTGCGATCATGGATTTCTTAGCCATATCTAATTTTCTCCCTACCGCTTAGCTGTTGAAAGGCATGTTGAAGTTCTTCAACAGTGCCTTTGCTTCAGCGTCGGTTGCTGCGGTGGTGCAGATGACGATGTCCATGCCCCAGTTCTCATCGATCTTGTCGAAGTTGATCTCGGGGAACACCAGATGCTCTTTGAGGCCGGTGGCGTAGTTGCCACGACCGTCGAAAGATTTGCCCGATACGCCGCGGAAGTCGCGGATACGGGGCATTGCAACGGTGATCAGACGGTCGAGGAATTCATACATCTTGTCGCCACGAAGGGTAACCTTCGCGCCCAAGGGCATGTCTTCACGAACGCGGAAACCGGCGATGGATTTCTTGGCCGTTGTCGTCATGGCCTTTTGGCCTGCGATAGTGGACAAGTCTTCCTGTGCGGATTTCGCTTTCTTGCTGTCACGAACAGCCTCTGCGCCACAGCCGATGTTCAGGACAATTTTGTCCAGACGCGGGATCTGCATGTCGTTCTTGTAGGCGAACTCTGCCTTCATCGCAGCGCGAATTGTGGACAGATACTCAGCCTTGAGGCGTGGGGTGTAGTTTGCGGTATCAAGCATCAGATCGCATCCCCTGTTGTCTTGGCAAAACGCACCTTGGTGTCGCCATCCATGCGGAAACCGACGCGGGTAGCTTTGCCGTTTGCATCTACAGCAGCCAGGTTAGACAGTTGGATCGGCATCGCCTTTGGCATGCGCCCACCTTGCGTGGCCTGGGATTGCTTCACATGACGCACCGCCATGTTGACACCGTCAACAACAGCTTTGCCGGATTTCGGGTCGATCGATTTGATCTCGCCTTTTGCGCCTTTGTCCTTGCCTGCAAGAACGATGACTTTGTCACCTTTACGGAGTTTAGCGGCCATGATTACAGCACCTCCGGAGCAAGCGAGATGATTTTCATGAAGTTCTTTGCGCGCAACTCGCGAACAACTGGTCCGAAGATACGGGTGCCGATTGGCTCGTTGTTGTTGTTGAGGATCACGGCGGCATTGCTATCAAAACGGATAGCTGTGCCGTCGTCGCGACGAACTTCTTTGGCGGTGCGAACGACGACGGCTTTACGCACGTCACCCTTTTTCACACGACCGCGAGGAATGGCTTCCTTCACCGATACCACGATAATGTCACCGACACTCGCGTAACGACGATGGGAACCACCCAGAACCTTGATGCACTGAACACGGCGAGCGCCGCTGTTGTCAGCTACATCCAGATTGGTCTGCATCTGGATCATTTGGTTTCCTTTTTCGACCTACAGGGCTGTTCCCGATTTCCGACCGGGCCCCTAGGGTTTCGATTTAATTGAAAAGCTCGCTTAAGAAGCGATAACTTCCCAACGCTTTGTTTTCGACTTTGGTGCACATTCGATGATGCGAACCTGATCGCCTACGTTGAATGTGTTTTTCTCGTCGTGAGCCCGGTATTTCTTGGACTTACGCACAGTTTTCTGAAGCAAAGGGTGCTTGAAACGACGCTCGACCGAAACAGTGACGGTTTGTGCGTTCTGGTTGCTTGTGACAACACCGGTCAGGATACGCTTAGGCATTGATCAAGCCTCCTTGGCAGCAGAAGCCGCTTTTTCGTTCAGAATTGTTTTGACTTGTGCCGCAGCGCGACGTGCCTTGCGGATACCGGATGTGTTTTCCATCTGGCCGGTGGCTTGTTGAAAGCGGAGGTTAAAACCTTCCTTTTTCAGGTTCACAAGTTCCACACGAAGCTCGTCCGGCGTCTTGTTACGCAGTTCGTTGGCATCCATTGCCATATTCCTTTATTTCAAACACTGGTGGGCCCATGACAGGTCACCCCGAATCCAGTGGAGGGGTTAGAAGTTGGCCGTATAGGACGCCGGTGGCGTGCTGGCAACCCCTAACGCGCGCTTGTTGGCTGTGTCGCCAAATCAGGTGCGGTCCGGCGCGATAAATTGTCAAATACCGCACCGGCTTGACCCACATCAAGGCCCCCTGCCCGTTTCGGCTGCACCTTGGGTGCGTCACAAGAAGGGGAGCTTTATGACCACATCAAAGACAGCACAGAATGCACCGCCCAAAGAGGCGCGCACCGCACGGATCATCGGCTTCGAGCAGGGGGAATGATTTGTATGCGCCACTTTTTGGCGCAGCTGGATTACCCCAACAAAGATCCTGATGTGGCCACGCCGCCTGATCCCAGGATTGTTTTGCACGCCAATCATGTTGTGCAGAACGCCGATCATATTCTGGCGGCCTCCCTGCACCCCAGATCACGTAGATCCTAAACCCTGAAAAGAGGAAGACCCATGTCAAATACCCCACACGAACTGTCCGAGGAATTTCCCGAATATGTGCAGCAGATCCATGATTTGCGCATTGCGGACGCGCATTTTGTCAGTTTGGCCGATGAATACCACGCGATCAATCGGGCCGTGCACCGCGCCGAAACCGATATAGAGCCGACATCGGATGATCATCTGGTCGAGATGCGCAAGCAGCGTCTGATGCTGAAGGATCAGATCAGCGCCTATATCAGCAATCGGGCGTAATTGGGTGCATGGCGAGGGGCTTGCCCTCTCGCCATGCGCGCCAAGCTGCGGTAAAGGATGGTCATGTCACATATTCAATCGCTTTTTGTCACCCGCCTGTATCGCGCCCGTTTGGCCGAATTGGGTAAAACTGTAGATCCGCAAGAGTTGGAGGCATCGTGTCTGTCGATTGCCGATGATGACGAGGCGGGCCAAGCGTGGTGCGAGGAAAACGGCTATCCGGGCTATACGTCCTATGCCTCGCTGACCGATCTTGGCTGGCGGTTTCCGATCTTCAAGGATCTGGTCAAGGTGCTGGACAAACATGTGGCGGAGTTCGCATCGGACTTGCAGTTTGATCTGGGTGACAAGAAACTGAAACTGGACAGTCTGTGGATCAATATCCTGCCCGAGGGCGGTATTCATACGTCGCACATTCACCCGCATTCGGTGATTTCCGGCACGACCTATGTGGCGATGCCCGAGGGGGCGAGTGCGATCAAATATGAAGACCCCAGATCGGCGATGATGATGGCCTCGCCTATGCGCATAAAAGATGCGCGCCCCGAGATGCGGCAGTTTATCTATGTGGCGCCTGACGTGGGCGATGTATTGTTATGGGAAAGCTGGCTGCGCCACGAGGTGCCGATGAACATGTCCGAAGAAGAGCGGATTTCGGTGAGTTTCAATTACGGCTGGGAGTGAGGATTTCGAGGGGCAGCGACGCCCACTTTGCAGACGAACCTGATCAAGACAGGCGTCCCTGATCAGTCGTAGTCCATTTGACCGGGTTTATGTAGACCATGCGATCGTCGATACTGACCATAACTTCACCGTCCTGAATATTGACCTGCAACTTCATCGAGCGGCTTGCCAGTTTTGCCAGTTCGCTGGTGTCTTGCTCTGAAAAATTGACGACCGAGAGGTTATCAAATCGGGTGGTGCTGTTTTTCGTCTTTTCCCACCACATCCCGGCCGTCCTGCCGCCGTAACAATAGACAATCACCGCGTCGGCTTTGCCACAGGATTGACGCATAACTTTCTCGCTCGGAAGCCCCAGCGCCACCCACAACTCAAGCTGCCCACTCAGGCTTTTCTGCCAGATGTCCGGCTCGTCGTCTGTCGAGAGGCCCTTGGTCATTTCCAGGTGTTCGTGCGCATTCAACGCAAACGCAAGCAGTCGCACCATGAGCCGTTCATCCGTCTCGGAAGGATGTTTGGCAACGGTCAGCTTATGGGTCTCGTAGTAGTGACGATCCATATCAGACACAGAAAGTTCAACTTTATATATGGTGGCTTTTTGCGCCATGATTTTTCCCAGCATTGCGAAAGATAGGGACGCCTAGTGCGACTGGCGGCTTTGTGAAAGCCAATAAAAAAGCCCCCGCCGATTTACGGGCGGGGGCTTTTTTGTTTTTAACTGACGGTCAATTTGCCAAAGGCAAATTTACCAGTCCTCACGAACCACGGTGCGGGTTTTGATCGGAAGCTTCATCGCCGCAAGACGCAGGGCCTCACGCGCTGTGACTTCATCAACACCGTCGATTTCGAACATCACCCGACCTGGTTTCACTTTACATGCCCAGAAGTCGATGGAGCCTTTACCTTTACCCATACGCACTTCGACGGGCTTTGATGTAACAGGAGTGTCCGGGAAAATACGGATCCAGACACGGCCCTGACGCTTCATGTGACGTGTCATGGCACGACGTGCAGCTTCGATCTGGCGCGCAGTGATACGCTCAGGCTCAATCGCTTTGAGGCCGAAGGAGCCAAAGTTCAGGTCAGACCCGCCCTTTGCCAAACCACGAATACGGCCTTTGTGCAGCTTGCGGTGTTTTGTACGCTTTGGTTGTAGCATCTCTCTAGCTCCTTAGCGACGTGGGCCGCGAGGGACAGCGCCCTCTTGCAGCTCAGCATGTTTACGGTCGTGCGCTTGCGGATCGTGCTCCATGATCTCACCTTTGAAGATGAAGACCTTGATGCCGATGATCCCATAGGGCGTCATAGCCTCATAAAGCGCATAGTCGATGTCTGCACGCAGGGTATGCAAAGGCACGCGGCCTTCACGGTACCATTCGGTCCGCGCGATTTCTGCACCGCCAAGACGGCCAGCAAGGTTCACACGGATACCAAGTGCACCCATGCGCATTGCGTTCTGAACCGAGCGCTTCATGGCGCGACGGAAAGACACACGACGCTCGAGCTGCTGACCGATGGATTCAGCAACAAGAGCTGCGTCCAGTTCGGGCTTGCGCACTTCGACGATGTTCAGGTGCAGTTCAGACGCTGTCAGCTTGGCAAGCTTGGAGCGCAGACCTTCGATGTCTGCACCTTTCTTGCCGATGATGACGCCTGGACGGGCAGCATGGATCGTAACGCGGCACTTTTTGTGCGGACGCTCGATGATCACGCGGCTGACGCCGGACTGTGCACATTCTTTCTTGATGAACGCTTTGATCTTGAGGTCCTCAAGAAGCATATCACCGTAGTCTTTGGTGTCTGCATACCAGCGGCTATCCCAGGTGCGGTTGACCTGAAGACGCATACCGATTGGGTTGACTTTATTACCCATTAGATTGCTCCTCGACTTGGCGAACCACAATTGTGATCTCTGAAAATGGCTTGATGATCTTGCCGAAACGACCACGGGCACGCGGGCGACCGCGTTTCATGATCAGGTTTTTGCCGCAGTAAGCTTCGGCGACAACCAATTCATCAACGTCAAGGTTGTGGTTGTTTTCAGCATTCGCGATGGCCGACTGAAGACACTTCTTCACGTCGTCCGAGATCCGCTTTTTCGAGAAAGTCAGGTCGGTCAGAGCCCGCTCGACTTTCTTGCCACGGATCAATGCGGCAACCAGGTTCAGTTTTTGTGGCGAAGTGCGAAGCATACGCAGTTTTGCACGTGCTTCGTTGTCGGCCACGCGGCGGGGATTTGTATCCTTGCTCATGGCTTATTTCCGCTTCGCTTTTTTATCCGCAGCATGACCGTAGTAAGTCCGTGTTGGTGAATATTCACCGAACTTTTGACCGATCATGTCTTCGGATACGTTAACAGGGATGTGCTTCTTGCCGTTGTAGACACCAAAGGTGAGACCAACGAACTGAGGCAGGATTGTCGAGCGACGTGACCAGATTTTGATCACTTCGTTGCGGCCGCTCTCTTTGGTTGCTTCTGCCTTTTTCAAGACATAGGCGTCCACAAAGGGGCCTTTCCATACGGAACGAGCCATAATTAACGACCCTTCTTCTTGGCATGACGCGAACGCACGATAAGGCGCTGCGATGCTTTGTTCTTGTTACGGGTCCGTGCACCTTTGGTCGGCTTACCCCAAGGAGTAACCGGGTGACGCCCACCAGAGGTCCGGCCTTCACCACCACCGTGAGGGTGATCGATCGGGTTCATCGCGACACCGCGCACAGACGGACGAATGCCCTTGTGACGCATCCGGCCCGCTTTACCGTAGTTCTGGTTGCTATTGTCGGGGTTGGAGACAGCGCCAACAGTGGCCATGCATTCCTGACGCACCAGACGCAGTTCGCCCGAAGACAAACGGATCTGCGCGTAACCACCGTCACGACCCACAAACTGCGCATATGTCCCAGCGGCACGGGCGATCTGGCCGCCTTTACCCTGCTTCATCTCGATGTTGTGGATGATTGTGCCGATTGGCATCCCAGAGAACGGCATTGCGTTGCCTGGCTTGATGTCTGCCTTGGCCGAGGAGACCACTTTGTCGCCGATTGCCAAACGCTGTGGGGCCAGAATATAGGTCTGAACGCCATCCTCGTATTGGATCAACGCAATAAATGCTGTCCGGTTCGGGTCATATTCAATGCGGGTCACAACCGCTGGCATATCCAGCTTGTTCCGCTTGAAGTCTACGATACGGTAAAGGCGCTTTGCACCCCCACCAATGCGACGCATTGTGATCCGTCCGGTGTTGTTCCGGCCACCCGATTTTGTAAGTCCCTCAGTGAGGGCCTTAACTGGGCGTCCTTTCCAAAGCTCCGAACGGTCAATCAGCACCAGCCCGCGCTGGCCTGGCGTCGTCGGCTTATACGACTTTAGTGCCATGATTAGCTACTTTCCGTTTGCTTGGCGGCCCCCGCGTTGTGGGAGCCTGATGTTATAGGCCCCCGTAGGTGCCCGTTTGGTGTGATGTGGTGCGCATAAACGCGCACCCTACCGACCCGTAGGGTGCGCGTTTATGCGCACCGTTTTGGCCACAAAGCACAGCCCCGGACGAATCCGAGGCTGGTCGATTGGTGGCGTATAGCTGGGAGGGGGGGAGGTGGCAAGTGGGGATAGTTACTTGAATTTTTCGGCAATCTTTTCAAGCGATTTTACTGCGCGCATTTGAGGCGATTTCTCGGAACCCAGACCCTCCATTTCACGAACGTCAATAGGAAACAGACCTCCGTACTCATGTCCTGTAACATCTTCATATGTCAACTCGGCGGTAAACATGCCCAATGGGTTACTGCCCATCAGGTCCCAACCAAGTGCAAGGCTAAATTCGACCGAAGTGTTTTGTGCAATAACGGTGAAAGGATGATGTCTCCGAAAGATATTCACCAAAAAATTCTTACCTTCAATACCGCCCTCTGGCTCATTTACATTTAGCCTTACATTCACCGCGGCCCCTGCACCTACGTTAGTCACTTTAAATGTAACTAATTCCCGTGCATCTTCACGCTGGCCAAGGTGAGCAATTAGGATAGGGTCGGTGCCAGCTTCACGAGCCATTCTTTGCTCGGCCATGGCCTTGTAGGCCACGAATAAAGAAAGAACCGCAACAAGTAGTGACACTGCTATCGCGACTGAACCTATGTTACTGGACAATAACGTAACGAAGTCGGCTATCGGAAAAACAAGCGAAACTGCGACCAATAATAAAAAACAAGCGAAAAAGCCCCAAAGAAATCGACCGCCATCCAAAAGGCTTGCGCTCGGATCTTTCTTTTCATGACGAACTGTGAATTTTTGCATCTATACGTCTTTCAGAACCCAAATTTATAAAGAAACAAAATATAGCTGGCCGTTCGAAATTACAATCTCGCTCTCGGCTTATACCGCCCGGAATCAAGCCGAAGGCGCCGGGCGAGCGGCGGCCCGTTCGGGCGGGCTGACGCTTTGGCTACGGGTGTGGTCGTCAGCTATGGAAGATGAACTTAGCGGACATAAAGCACTGCGTTACAGACGTTAAAGCGTCATCCCACGGGCCGCCGCGCGCCCTGTGTTGCGTATTGTAGCTGGTGTTGTAATGCGACAAGTTTACCACTGGGTGCCGCTGCGAATTTGCGATGCAAACGCGCCTTGCGCACGCGTTGAAAGGCACTAGGGCCTTTCAACGGAAAGACCCCCACGCATCGCTGCGCAGGGGCCCCTCAATTTCTAACCAACCCTAATTACAGGCCAGTGGACACGTCGATAGTGTTACCTTCTTCGAGGGTAACATAAGCCTTCTTCACGTCTTTACGGGTGCCGAGTGAGCCGCGGAAGCGTTTCACTTTACCCTTGGTGATTGTCGTGTTCACCGCTTTGACCTTCACGCCAAACAGAGCTTCAACAGCTTGTTTGATCATGGGTTTGTTGGCCTCGATTGCCACTTCGAAAACCACGGCGTTGTTTTCAGACGCTGTTGTGGCTTTTTCGGTGATGATCGGCTTGCGGATTACATCGTAGTGTTCTGCTTTCGCGCTCATGATAGACGAGCCTCCAGTGCTTCAAGACCGGCCTTAGTGATGACAAGAGTGTCAGACTTCAGGATGTCATAGACGTTCGCGCCCATCGTCGGCAAAACGTCGATTGTTGCGATATTGCGAGCCGCACGCATGAAGTCCGCGTTGATCTCGGCGCCATCGATGATCAAGGCGCGTTTCCACCCCAGCGAGCCGACCATTTTGGCCAGAGCAGAGGTTTTTGCGTCCTTGATGTTGACGGAATCGATGATCACCAGCTCGCCTGCGGCCACTTTCGCGGACAAAGCGTGCTTGAGACCCAGCTTGCGGAACTTCTTGGTCAGGTCGTGGCCGTGGCTACGTGGCTTTGGACCCTTATAGATACCACCCGAGCGGAAGATCGGAGCACCGCGCGAGCCGTGACGTGCGCCACCGGTGCCTTTTTGGCGATAGATCTTTTTGGTCGAGTAAGAAACCTCGGAGCGACCCAATGTCGAGTGCGTGCCAGCCTGCGCCTTGTTACGCTGCCAACGGACAACACGGTGCAGAATGTCTGCGCGCGCTTCAAGACCGAAGATGGCGTCGTTGAGTTCGACGGACCCCGCAGATTTGCCGTCAAGATTGATTGCATCAGCCTTCATTGTTTTCGCCTCCTGTCGCTGGAGCATCTGTTTCAGCGGCATCCACTGCGGCTTGCTCTGCTTGTGCTGCTGCTTGTGCTGCTGCTGCTTCTTCAGCGGCGGCTGCGGCGGCAGCTTCTTCGGCCAAACGCTTGGCTTCTTCATTCAAAGACCGCAGGCCAGCAGGGTAGATCACGTTCTCAGGCGTCGGCTTTTTCACCGCATCCTTCAATGTGACCCAGCCACCCTTGGAGCCGGGAACGGCGCCTTTGACCATGATAACGCCCAAATCGGCGTCGGTCCGGATGACTTGCAGGTTTTGCGTGGTCACGCGGGCAGCGCCCATGTGGCCGGCCATTTTCTTGCCTTTGAAAACCTTGCCCGGATCCTGACACTGACCTGTAGAGCCGTGCGAACGGTGCGACACGGACACACCGTGCGTGGCGCGCAAACCGCCAAAGTTGTGGCGCTTCATGGCGCCCTGAAAACCTTTACCGATCGAGATGCCGGATACGTCGACGTATTGGCCCTCGAAGTAGTGGTTTGCAGTGATTTCTTCACCAACGTTGATCATGTTCTCGGCGGCAACGCGGAATTCGGCGACTTTGCGCTTTGGTTCCACTTTTGCAGCGGCGAAATGACCGCGCATCGCTTGGGATGTGCGTTTAACTTTGGCTGTGCCTGCACCGAGTTGAACAGCAACATAGCCGTCCTTTTCAACAGTGCGCTGGGCCACAACTTGCAAGTTTTCAAGCGAAAGAACGGTGACAGGGATCTGGCGTCCGTCTTCCATGAACAGACGGGTCATGCCCATCTTTTTTGCGATAAGTCCTGTGCGGAGCATAATGGTCTACTCCTTTACACGGAAATCTGGACGTCAACACCGGCGGCAAGATCGAGCTTCATCAGCGCGTCTACTGTTTGTGGTGTCGGGTCAACGATGTCGAGCAGACGCTTGTGCGTGCGGATCTCGAACTGATCGCGGGATTTTTTGTCAACGTGTGGGCCACGCAAAACGGTGAACTTCTCGATTTTGTTCGGAAGCGGGATCGGGCCACGAATGGACGCTCCTGTGCGCTTTGCTGTGGAAACGATTTCTGCTGTGCTTGCATCAAGCACCCGGAAATCAAACGCCTTCAGGCGAATACGGATGTTCTGGCTGGCTGCCATGTTCATCACCCCTAGATTAGGGCCTAGATCGGAGAGGAAGACCACCGCTCATCGGGGGCCCTCGTCGCGTCTTTTGTCAAAAGGAAGAAGGGCGCGGCATAGCGCACCCTTTCCAGATTTGGGTCGTATAGGGGGTTGCGGTGTGGGTGGCAAGTCCCTTTCAAAAATCGCTGTATTTTTGGAAGGCGTGCGCAGGGCGCGTTTGCTTGCAAATGCGTAGCGGCACCCCGTTGGTTGTCTTGGCGACATCTCATTGCACCCGTATCAGGCAACCAAAAAGGCCGCCCCATCGGAGCGGCCTTCTTTGTGTTTGGTGAGGTGCGCATGAACGCGCACCCTACGGCTTATTTTACGATCTTGGATACAACGCCAGCGCCAACGGTGCGGCCGCCTTCGCGGATCGCGAAGCGCAGGCCGTCTTCCATTGCGATGGGGGCGATCAGTTCGACGTTGAACTTCAGGTTGTCGCCCGGCATGACCATTTCTGTGCCTTCTGGAAGCACAACAGTGCCGGTCACGTCAGTCGTGCGGAAGTAGAACTGGGGACGGTAGTTCGCAAAAAACGGTGTGTGACGACCGCCTTCTTCTTTGGTCAGAATGTAGGCTTCTGCTTCAAAGTGTGTGTGCGGGTTCACCGAACCCGGCTTACACAGAACCTGACCACGCTCAACGCCTTCACGGTCGATACCGCGAAGAAGCGCACCAACGTTGTCGCCAGCCTCACCGCGATCAAGCAGCTTGCGGAACATTTCAACGCCTGTGCAGACGGTTTTCTTGGTGTCGCGGATACCAACGATCGAGATCTCTTCGCCGACGTTCAAAACGCCACGCTCGATACGGCCCGTCACAACAGTCCCGCGGCCAGAGATCGAGAATACGTCCTCGATTGGCATCAGGAACGGCAGGTCAACGGCGCGTGCCGGTGTCGGGATGTACTCGTCAACAGCCTTCATCAGCGCGATGATCGAGTTTTCGCCAATCTCCGGCTGCGTGCCGTTCATCGCGTGCAGAGCGGAGCCCGGGATGACAGGAATGTCGTCGCCTGGATACTCATACTTCGACAGAAGCTCACGGATTTCCATCTCGACCAGTTCGAGCAATTCTGCGTCGTCAACCTGATCAACTTTGTTCATGTAGACAACCATATATGGGATGCCAACCTGACGACCAAGCAAGATGTGCTCGCGGGTCTGGGGCATCGGGCCGTCGGCTGCGTTCACAACAAGGATCGCGCCGTCCATTTGGGCGGCACCGGTGATCATGTTCTTGACGTAGTCGGCGTGACCCGGGCAGTCAACGTGCGCGTAGTGGCGTGTTTCTGTCTCATACTCGACGTGGGCTGTAGAAATCGTGATGCCACGGGCTTTCTCTTCGGGCGCGCCATCAATCTGGTCATACGCCTGAAAGTCACCAAAATACTTGGTGATCGCTGCTGTCAATGTCGTCTTGCCGTGGTCAACGTGGCCGATTGTGCCGATGTTAACGTGCGGTTTATTACGTTCAAACTTTGCCTTAGCCATGATGGCCTCCTTAGGTAGTCGTATTTATGGGGGTGGGCGCGCCCGAAGGCGCACCACGAGATTAAGCGAATTTCTTTTGGATCTCTTCAGAGATGTTCTGCGGCACTGGCTCATAGTGGTCAAACTGCATCGAGAAGTTCGCGCGGCCCGAAGACATGGACCGCAGCGTGTTGATGTAGCCGAACATATTCGCCAAAGGCACCATTGCTTCGATCGCAATGGAAACGCCACGGGTGTCTTGCCCCTGAACCTGGCCCCGACGTGATGTCAGGTCACCGATGATGCCACCGGTGTGCTCTTCGGGTGTGATCACTTCGACCTTCATGATTGGCTCGAGCAATTTCGCTCCAGCTTTCTTCAATCCTTCACGCATACACATACGTGCAGCGATCTCGAATGCCATGATGGACGAGTCGACGTCGTGGAATTTACCGTCAAGCAGTTCCACTTTGAAGTCGATCACGGGGAAGCCGGCCAATGGGCCGTTATCCATGACAGAGCGAATGCCCTTTTCAACGCCCGGGATGTATTCCTTGGGAACGGAGCCACCCACAACCTTGCTGTCGAACGAGAAACCTTCGCCTGGCTCTGTTGGCATGATGGAGAGTTTCACCTCACCAAATTGACCAGACCCACCCGACTGCTTCTTGTGCGTGTAAGTGTGCTCGACGGCGTGACCAATGGTCTCGCGGTAGGCCACTTGTGGTGCACCGATATTCGCCTCGACCTTGAATTCGCGACGCATACGGTCAACGAGGATGTCGAGGTGAAGTTCGCCCATGCCCTTCATGATGGTCTGACCGGATTCGATGTCGGTCTCCACGCGGAAGGACGGATCTTCGGCCGAGAGACGCTGAAGCGCAAGGCTCATCTTCTCTTGGTCGCCCTTGGTTTTGGGCTCGACCGCGATTTCGATCACAGGTTCCGGGAAGGTCATTGTTTCCAAGACGACCGGTTCCTGCGGGTTGCACAGCGTGTCACCGGTTGTTGTATTTTTCAGACCACCCAGCGCAATGATGTCGCCAGCGAAGGCCTCGCTGATTTCTTCACGGTCGTTGGAGTGCATCATCATCATACGGCCAACGCGCTCTTTGCCACCTTTGGTGGAGTTCAGCATGTTGTCACCTTTGTTCAGCACGCCCGAATAGATGCGTGTAAACGTCAGAGTGCCCACAAAGGGGTCGTTCATGATTTTGAATGCAAGGCCAGAGAACGCCATGTTGTCGTCTGCACGACGTGGAATGTTGCGTGTCTCGGTCTCGTCGCCCGGCTTGAAGCCCATGTAGTCAACAACGTCGAGCGGGCTCGGCAGATAGTCGATCACAGCGTTAAGAAGTGGCTGAACGCCCTTGTTCTTGAACGCAGACCCACCAAGCACAGGAACGAAGGACAAGGACAAGCAAGCCTTACGGACCAAAGCGCGCAATGTTTTCACATCAGGCTCTGTGCCGTCGAGGTAAGCTTCCATTGCAGCGTCGTCTTGCTCGACGGCAGCCTCGATCAGCTTTTCACGGCCAGCAGCCGCTTTTGCTTTCAGGCTGTCACGGATCGGTGCTTTGACCCAAGATGCGCCAAGGTCGTCACCTTCCCACAACCATTCTTCCATGGTGATGAGATCAACGAGGCCTTCAAGCTCTGTTTCTGCGCCGATCGGGAAAGAAACTGGAATAGCGCGCGCGCCAGTCCGGTTCTCGACCATAGCAACGCACTTGTCAAAGTCAGCGCCGGTTTTGTCCATTTTGTTGACGAAAACCATACGCGGAACTTTATAGCGGTCAGCTTGACGCCAGACGGTTTCGGTCTGTGGCTCAACGCCGGCGTTACCGTCAAGAACAACAATCGCGCCATCCAGAACAGCCAAGGACCGCTCGACTTCGATTGTGAAGTCAACGTGGCCGGGTGTGTCGATGATATTCATGCGGTGCTTGAGTGAATCAGGCTCTGTGCCTGTCTCGGTCCGTTCCCAGAATGTCGTCGTCGCAGCGGAAGTAATGGTAATACCCCGTTCCTGCTCTTGCTCCATCCAGTCCATTGTCGCAGCGCCATCGTGCACTTCGCCAATGTTGTGTGATTTGCCTGTGTAAAACAGGATCCGCTCGGAACAAGTCGTTTTACCCGCATCAATATGCGCAATAATACCAAAGTTCCGGTAGCGTTCGAGGGGATAGTCGCGTGCCATATCAGGTGCTTCCTATTACCAGCGGTAGTGGCTGAATGCTTTGTTCGCATCGGCCATCTTGTGAGTGTCTTCGCGCTTTTTCACGGCTGTGCCGCGGCCATTGACCGCATCCATCAGCTCGCCAGCAAGGCGCTCTTCCATGGTGTTCTCGTTGCGCTTTTTTGCGGCCGCGATCAACCAGCGGATGGCCAATGCTTCGCGGCGCTCGGGGCGCACTTCGACAGGCACCTGATAGGTCGCACCACCGACGCGGCGCGAACGCACTTCGACGGATGGTTTGATCAACTCAAGGCTCTCGTGGAATACTTCCACAGGGGATTTCTTCAATTTTGCTTCAACGCGATCGAAGGCGTTGTAAACGATACGCTCGGCGACGGCTTTTTTGCCATCGACCATGAGGTTGTTCATGAACTTGGTCAGAACAAGATCACCAAATTTTGCATCTGGCAGAACTGCGCGTTTTTCAGCGGCGTGACGACGTGACATATCTTGTATTCCTTACTTAGGACGCTTGGCGCCGTACTTGGAGCGACGCTGCTTACGATCTTTGACGCCTTGCGTATCAAGAACACCGCGCAGGATGTGGTAACGCACACCTGGAAGGTCTTTTACACGGCCGCCACGGATCAGAACCACAGAGTGTTCCTGAAGGTTGTGGCTTTCGCCCGGGATGTAGGAAATCACTTCAAAGCCGTTGGTCAGGCGCACTTTGGCAACCTTACGCATCGCGGAGTTTGGTTTCTTTGGTGTCGTTGTATAAACGCGCGTGCAAACGCCACGTTTCTGAGGGCAACCCTCAAGGTGCAGCGACTTGGATTTGTTGACTTTCGGCTGGCGCGGTTTGCGGATCAGCTGCTGAATCGTTGGCATCGTTTGATGTTCCCATCTATTCACTTGGTGGTGCAGGCCAAGCGCGACCTGCGGGGTTAATTTAGGTATGCAAAACGCCGGTCGCGCTGCACGTATCTGGTCGCCATAGGCGCAAAACAAAAAGTCCGCAGTCAATCCCTTACCGGAGGATTGGTGCGGTGGGTCTGCAGAGGAACAAGACGATATGTGTCCGGTTCTTGACCACTTCAGCTTTGATAACGGGACAAATGAGGGAAACCCCCAAGCCCGGATGAGCGGCGTATAGGTGTGTTCTATTGTCGTGTCAACAGGACCCGTGGTCTTGCCGCTTGCATTGCGGGCGGTTTTTTTCGCATAACAAAACCGGATCACGAAAAGGGCCGACAGATGATGCAAGCGATTGGACTGTGCCGGTTTTCATACCCTGCCTTGGGCGGGTTTCAGATCAAACATGACACGACCGGGGACCGGATTGCGTTTTTATACGCCGAGGCCCGTCTGGAAGAGCGGTTCCGGCTGTTTGAACATATCGCCCTGCCGTGCCTGCGCGCCCAGAGCGATGCGAATTGGGAGATGGTCATTGTCATTGGTGACAGTCTGCCCAAGGTGCACGCCGACCGCCTGCATGACCTTGTGAGCGCCATGCCGCAGATCACGATCCAGGTGCACGAGCCGCGCCCGCAGCGCGAGATCATGAAGGAAATCCTGAATGGCGCGCGCAAGTATCCGTCGCAACCCTGTTTGCAGTTTCGCTATGACGATGACGATGCGGTGGCGGTTGATTTCATTGCCCGCCTGCGCGAGGCGGCTGACGATTGCGCGGGGCTGAACGCCCGGCATCATATGGTCGGCTATGACTGGAGCATGGGCTATGCCGCGCAGTTCAGCGAGCAGGGGGTCGTCGCCCAACAGGTGCAATACAAGCAGTATGTGGCCGCGCTTGGGGTGCATATTCGTGGCGGGTCAAAGTTTACCATTATGAATTTCGCCCATACCAAGCTGGATCAATTCATGCCGGTGGTGAATTTTGCCGACAGCCCGATGTGGATTGAATCGCATAACGGATTTAATGATTCGCGCGCCAGCCAGAAACGGCATATTCCCTTTGCGCCGCTAACCGACGCACAGGTTGGCATTTTCAAGGATCGTTTCGCGATCAATGCGGGCCAGATTGTGACAGCTTTCGCAGGCGTTTTGCCGCCACCTGCTCGCGGTATAGGGTGAACATTCCGGTGGCCACGACAATGAACGCGCCCAGCAGCGTGATGTTACGCGGCCAGTCGCCGAACACAAAGTAGCCAAGGATCAGCGCGGCGATCAGGCTGGCATAGCGGAACGGAGCCACAAAGCCGATCTCGCCGATACGCATGGCTGTGACCGAGAATAGATACCCCAAAACGACCATGAACATGGCCCCAATCGTATTCAACCACGCTGATTGATCCAACGTCACCCAATCGGAGGCCGCGGTAAGACCCCCGCCCGACAAGGCAACCGCTGCGGACGCGATCACCGCAACCATCGTGGAGGGCACCGACCGCGACAACCGCCGCGCCGCCAGATCACGCACCGTCACACAAACCACCGCAGCCAGCACATAGGCGCTATATATGTTGAACCCTTCGGTCCCTGGCCGCACGATCAACAACACCCCGCCAAACCCGACGGCAATCGCCAGCACACGGCGCCAGCCTAGCGGTTCGCGGAAAAACACAGCCGCAGCCAAAGCAACCGACAGGGGCATCACCTGCATAATCGCGCTGACGTTTGCGATGGGCATGTGAAACAAGGCAGTCAAAAACAAATACGCGGCCGCGATCTCGGCGGCGGCGCGGATCAGGATCAACAGCCAATCCTTCCGGCTGAAATCAAAGCGCAATTGCCCCATAAAATACGAGATCATCAGCAGAAATAATGTCGTGCCTACGCCGCGCACAAAAAGTGTTTGCGCCAGCGGAATGTCCAACGACAATCCCTTGAGGAAGGTATCGTTCACCGTGAAGGCCACCATAGAGCCGGTCATAAAAGCCGCGCCGCGCAGGTTGTCGGAAATTTGCATCATTTCTCATCGCTAGCAGCGGTTGCGGATAGACGCCAGAGGTCTTGCGTGATTGTCTGGCGACATGACAGAGAACCAGCGATTTCTTGTAGCGACCGGAATGCGCGATGAAGGGCCATTCATCGTGGAATGGGTCTGCTGGTATCGGATGCTGGGCTTCGAGGTTTTGGTTGCGACCAATGACTGCACCGATCATTCGGTGGCTCTTTTGGACGCGTTCCAGAGTGCCGGGTGGCTGACCCATGCGCCGCATAAACCGCGCGAAGGGCAGCCGCCGCAGAAATCCGCGCTGCGCAAGATCATCACCCATCCATTGACAGCCGAGGTGGACTGGACGCTGATCTGTGACGTGGATGAATTTCTGGTGTTGCATCACCACGAGACCATTGCCGGGTTGATCGGCCCTGCGCCGCATGACTTTATGGCGATGGTGTTCAACTGGAAATGCTTTGGGCAGGGTGAATGGGACCGGTATCAGGATGGCATCGTGCACCGCCAGTTTCGCCGCTGCGGGATGGGCCATTTGCCGATGAACCGGCCGTTCAAGACGCTGCTGCGCAATCCAACGGACTGGAACCGGCTGGGGGCGCATTTTCCGCACGGGTTTCGCGGCGATTGGGCTGCACACGATAGCCGTGTGGTGACCCCCAGCGGCACACCCCTGCCCCAGTTCAACGCCCCTGAAAATCACCCGATCCGGTTTCTGGAGAAAGAGCAGATCGACCACGAGACGGCCCAGATGAACCACTACATCATCCGCGCCAAAGAAAGCTACGATCACAAGCGCGACATCCTGACCGCGGCGGGTTTCAAGCTGCGATATACTGACGAATTTTATAACCGCTATAACAGGAACGGGATGCGCGATGTGACGGCGGCGCGGTTTCAGGACCGGTTCGCCGCCATGCACGCCAAGGCGTTGGAGCTACCCGAGGTGCTGCGCCTGCACCATATCTGCTGTGCGGAGTATGTGGTGCGCATGGCCCAAAAGCGCGGCGAGGACCCCGAGGCCGACCCGCGCTACCTGCACCATATGAAGATCGCAAACCGCGCCGCGGCCAACCGCACCCTGTAACGCAAAAGGCCCCCGATTTTCACCGGGGGCCTTTTGATTGCAGCGGCTAAGACTTACGCGTCGCGGCTCTCCGTGTCGGTCTGGAACACGTTGTCGTAGTTGTCAGCCCCAACCATATCGTTGGACGGAACCGGTGCTGCGAGTGCTGCTGCCTTTTCCGCCTCGATGCGGCGAGTTTCAACCACAACGCTGTCACGGCCGGCTGCGATTTTGCGCATCTGGCTTGTGGCACCGCCGGTCCCTGCCGGGATCAAACGACCCACGATGACGTTCTCTTTGAGGCCAACCAGCTTGTCGCGCTTACCTTGCACGGAGGCTTCGGTAAGAACGCGGGTTGTCTCCTGGAACGACGCCGCAGAGATGAACGAGCGTGTCTGCAAGGACGCCTTGGTGATGCCCAACAAGATAGGCTCGCCGGTTGCAGGGCGGTCGCCGCGTGCGATTGCCTTTGCGTTGGCTTCATCAAATTCGGCCTTGTCGACGTTCTCGCCCTTGAGCAGAACCGTGTCACCGCTGTCCTGGATTTCCCATTTCTGGAGCATCTGACGCACAATAACTTCGATGTGCTTGTCGTTGATTTTCACGCCTTGCAGACGGTAAACGTCCTGCACTTCGTCGATCATATAGTCAGCAAGCGCCTCGACACCCATAACCGCAAGAATATCGTGCGGCGCGGGGTTGCCGTCCATGATGTAATCACCTTTCTGGACGAAGTCACCTTCGACGACAGGAATGTGCTTACCTTTTGGCACCATGTATTCGACCTTGATATCCGCATCATCTGTGGATTCAATCGCGATACGACGCTTGTTTTTGTAGTCCTTGCCAAAGCGCACATAGCCATCGATTTCCGCGATGATGGCGTGATCTTTGGGACGACGTGCTTCGAACAATTCGGCCACCCGTGGCAGACCACCGGTGATGTCCTTGGTCTTGGCGCCTTCACGCGGAATACGCGCAATCACGTCGCCGGCTTTGACCTCCTGGCCGTCCTCAACAGACAGAACCGCATCCACGGACATGCCGTAGGATACCGGGTTGCCGTCGTCTTTGAGGACCACTTCGCCGTCTGCGCCGATCACGATGATCTTCGGCGCAAGCTCGTTGCCTTTTGGTGCCGCACGCCAGTCGGACACGATGCGCTGGGTCATACCCGTTGCATCATCTGTGTCTTCACGCAGCGCGATGCCGTTGATCAGATCGACGTATTTCGCAACACCGGCCTTCTCGGCAATGATTGGCAATGTGTATGGATCCCATTCAAACAGCTTGTCGCCCCGCAGGATTTTGACGCCATCTTTCGGGAATACCTTGGAGCCATAACCAACCTTGTGGTTGGCAAGCTCTTCGCCATTCTCGCCGATGATCGACAGGGTCATGTTCCGGCCCATCACGACGTTTTCGCCAACTTCGTTTTCCAACAGAACGGCGTTGTCAAAGCGGACTTCACCTGACTGGGACGCCTCGAGGAACGACTGTTGTCCACCTTGAGCAACACCACCAATGTGGAACGTCCGCATTGTCAGCTGTGTACCAGGTTCACCGATCGACTGTGCGGCGATAATACCCACGGCTTCACCGATGTTGACCCGCGTGCCGCGTGCAAGATCACGGCCGTAGCACATGGCGCAAACGCCGTCTTCAGCTTCACAGGTCAGCGGGCTGCGGATACGCATTTTCGCAACAGCGGCTGCGTCGATCAGGTCAGCAGTGCGCTCGTCGATCAATTCGCCCGCAGAGACGATCACCTCGTCGGTGCCCGGCTTGACGACATCGTCAGCAGAGACCCGACCCAGCACACGCTCGGCCAAGGATGAGACAACCTCGCCATCGTTCACGGCGGCCTCGGCTGTGATCGCACGTTCGGTGCCACAGTCGATTTCGCGCACGATGCAGTCTTGTGCGACGTCAACCAGACGACGTGTCAGATAGCCGGAGTTCGCTGTTTTCAGCGCGGTATCGGACAGACCCTTACGGGCACCGTGTGTCGAGTTGAAGTATTCAAGAACGGTCAGACCTTCCTTGAAGTTCGAGATGATCGGTGTTTCGATGATTTCGCCGTTCGGCTTGGCCATCAGACCGCGCATCCCGCCCAACTGCTTCATCTGTGTGACCGAGCCACGCGCACCGGAGTGTGCCATCATGTAAACCGAGTTTGGTTCACCTTCAGCGCCATCCGCAAGTTTCGGCGTGGTCGAAATAGTGGTCATCATCGCCTCGGTGACTTTGTCGTTGCACTTGGACCATGCATCGACAACTTTGTTATATTTCTCGCCTTGAGTGATCAGGCCGTCCATATATTGTTGTTCAAAGTCCTTGACCTGCTCGCGGGTTTCTTCAACCAGCGGCCATTTGGTGTCAGGCACAACCATGTCGTCCTTACCAAACGAGATGCCCGCTTTGAACGCTTCGCGGAAGCCCATTGTCATGATCTGGTCACAGAAGATGACGGACTCTTTCTGGCCACAATACCGGTAAACGGTGTCAATGATCTGCTGCACTTCTTTCTTGCGCAGCAAACGGTTGACCAGCGCAAAAGGCGCCTTTGTGTTCAGCGGCAACAGCGCGCCCAAACGCAAACGACCCGGTGTGGTCTCGAAGCGGGTCATCACTTCGTTACCTTCACCGTCGATCTGCATCATGCGGGCCTGGATTTTGGCGTGCAGGTGCACTTCACCCGCCGTCAACGCGTGCTCGACCTCTTCGATGTTCGAGAACGCCATGCCCTCGCCTTTCATGCCTTCACGCATGATCGTGGTGTAGTAGAGGCCCAAAATCATATCCTGTGACGGCACGATAATTGGCGCGCCGTTGGCAGGCGACAACACGTTGTTTGTCGACATCATCAAGACGCGGGCTTCTAGCTGTGCTTCCAAAGACAGCGGCACGTGAACCGCCATTTGGTCGCCGTCAAAGTCAGCGTTAAACGCAGAACAGACCAGCGGGTGCAGCTGGATTGCCTTGCCTTCGATCAGGACCGGTTCAAACGCCTGGATGCCAAGACGGTGCAGCGTTGGCGCACGGTTCAGCATGACAGGGTGTTCGCGGATGACTTCATCCAAGATATCCCAAACCTCTGGGCGCTCTTTTTCGACCAGTTTCTTGGCTTGCTTGACGGTAGATGACAGGCCTTTTGCTTCAAGACGCGAGTAGATGAACGGCTTGAACAGCTCGAGAGCCATCTTTTTGGGAAGACCACACTGATGCAGTTTCAGCTCTGGACCGGTCACAATGACCGAGCGACCAGAGAAGTCGACGCGCTTGCCCAAAAGGTTTTGACGGAAGCGGCCCTGCTTGCCCTTGAGCATGTCCGAGAGCGATTTCAACGGACGCTTGTTGGCACCCGTGATGACGCGGCCACGGCGGCCGTTATCAAACAGCGCATCGACAGATTCCTGCAACATCCGCTTTTCGTTACGCACGATGATGTCAGGTGCGCGCAACTCGATCAGACGCTTGAGACGGTTGTTGCGGTTGATCACGCGGCGATACAGGTCGTTAAGGTCGGAGGTCGCGAAACGACCGCCATCCAGTGGGACAAGCGGGCGCAATTCTGGCGGAATCACGGGGATCACGGTCAGAACCATCCACTCCGGGCGGTTGCCGGATTCGATGAAGGACTCAACAATCTTCAAGCGCTTGATGATCTTCTTTGGCTTCAATTCGCCTGTGGCTTCCTTGAGGTCAGCGCGCAAAGTGTCGGCCTCTGCATCGAGGTCGATAAGCGACAGCATCTCGCGGATCGCTTCCGCGCCGATATTGGCTTGGAACGCATCCATGCCGTAGACGTCTTGCGCGTTGTAGAACTCTTCCTCGGTCATCAATTGGCCGTAGGTCAGGTCGGTCAGACCCGGCTCGATCACGACGTAGTTTTCGAAGTAAAGAATACGCTCAAGATCACGCAAAGTCATATCCAGCATCAGGCCGATGCGCGATGGAAGCGACTTGAGGAACCAGATGTGAGCGACAGGTGCCGCCAGCTCGATGTGGCCCATACGCTCGCGGCGCACCTTTTGCAGTGTGACTTCAACGCCGCATTTCTCACAGACAACGCCGCGATATTTCATGCGCTTGTATTTGCCGCACAGGCATTCGTAATCCTTGATCGGGCCAAAGATACGCGCGCAGAACAACCCGTCACGCTCTGGCTTGAACGTGCGGTAGTTGATGGTTTCCGGCTTTTTGATCTCGCCGAAGGACCATGAAAGGATCCGTTCCGGTGAGGCCAAAGAGACCTTGATTTCGTCAAATGTTTTCGCCGGTGTGAGCGGGTTAAACGGATTGTTTGTCAGTTCCTGGTTCATCTTCAATTCCTTGAATTGGGGTGCGTTAAAAGGTGGGGGGAGTAAGGGTTGATGCCCTTACTCCTCTTCCTCCGCATCCAGGAGTTCCATGTTGAGGCCGAGGCCCCGGACTTCTTTCACAAGCACGTTGAACGACTCTGGGACGCCTGCCTCAAAGTTGTCTTCGCCTTTGACGATGCTTTCATAGACCTTGGTGCGGCCTGCAACGTCATCGGATTTGACAGTCAGCATCTCTTGCAGCGTGTAAGCCGCGCCATATGCTTCCAGCGCCCAGACTTCCATTTCCCCGAAACGCTGACCACCGAACTGGGCTTTACCACCCAGCGGCTGTTGCGTGACCAAGGAGTATGGTCCTGTGGACCGTGCGTGGATTTTGTCGTCCACGAGGTGGTGCAGCTTGAGCAGGTATTTGATCCCGACAGTGACCTTGCGGCTGAACTGCTCACCGGTGCGTCCGTCAAACAGGACGGACTGACCAGAGGTATCAAAACCGGCACGCCGCAAGCTGTCGTTCACGTCCGCTTCTTTGGCGCCATCAAAGACAGGTGTTGCGATTGGCACACCGTTTGTGACGTTGCCTGCGCTTTCGACCAATTCAGCCTCGGTCATGTCGGCGATGCCTTCGTCATAGACATCATCGCCATAAACGATGCGCATTGCATCACGCACAGGTGTCAGATCGCCAGAGCGGCGGTATTCACCAAGTGCGTCAGCAATCTGGTTGCCAAGACCGCGCGCGGCCCAACCCATGTGACATTCAAGGATCTGACCGACGTTCATCCGTGACGGCACGCCGAGCGGGTTCAGACAGAAGTCGACCGGTGTGCCATCCGCCAAGAAAGGCATGTCTTCCATTGGCACAACTTTGGAAATAACACCTTTGTTGCCGTGACGACCCGCCATCTTGTCACCGGGCTGAAGCTTGCGCTTCACCGCGACAAAGACTTTGACCATCTTCATCACGCCGGGTGGCAGATCATCGCCGCGACGCACTTTTTCCACTTTGTCTTCAAAACGGGCATCCATCGCACGCTTCTGGATTTCGTATTGCTCGTTCATCGCCTCAACGATCTGTGCGTCAGCTTCGTCTTTCAACGCAAAATGCCACCACAGGCCGCGCGAGACCTCTGACAAGGCCGCTTCGGTGATCTCGGAGTTGGATTTGAAGCCTTTCGGCCCCTTTACCGCGATTTTGCCCAAGATTGTGGTCTTGAGACGCGCATAGATGTTGCGGTCAAGGATGACCAACTCGTCGTCACGGTCACGCGCCAGACGCTCGACTTCTTCACGCTCGATCTGAAGCGCGCGTTCGTCTTTTTCAACGCCGTGGCGGTTGAAAACGCGGACTTCGACGACTGTGCCGAAATCGCCCGGTGGCAGCCGCAAGGATGTGTCGCGCACATCGGATGCTTTTTCACCAAAGATGGCGCGCAGAAGTTTTTCTTCCGGTGTCATCGGGCTTTCGCCTTTTGGTGTGATCTTGCCCACAAGAATGTCTGCCGGGCCCACTTCGGCACCGATATAGACGATCCCTGCTTCGTCGAGATTGCGCAGGGCTTCCTCGCCGACGTTGGGGATATCACGGGTGATTTCCTCTGGCCCAAGCTTGGTGTCACGCGCGGCAACTTCGAATTCATCGATGTGGATCGAGGTGAAAACGTCGTCGCGTGTGATGCGCTCGGAGATCAGGATAGAGTCTTCGTAGTTATAGCCATTCCACGGCATAAACGCGACGACCACGTTTTTGCCCAGCGCCAATTCACCGATATCGGTGGATGGACCGTCGGCAATGACCTCGCCTTTCAGAACCGTATCGCCAACTTTCACCAAGGGGCGCTGGTTGATGCAGGTGTTCTGGTTGGAGCGCTGGAATTTACGCATCCGGTAGATGTCGACGCCCGCATCACCCATTTCAAGGTCATGGGTGGCGCGGATCACGATACGCTGCGCATCAACCTGGTCGATGATACCCTGGCGTTTCGCCATGATCGCGGCACCGGAATCGCGGGCCACAACCTCTTCGATACCGGTGCCCACAAGCGGGGCCTCGGCTTGCAGAAGTGGAACAGCCTGACGCATCATGTTCGAGCCCATCAAGGCCCGGTTCGCGTCATCGTTTTCCAAGAACGGGATCAAGGACGCGGCGACAGAGACAAGCTGCTTTGGCGACACGTCGATCAGGTCGACATTCTCACGTGGGGCAAGCGTGTAATCGCCGTTCTTGCGGGTCGAGACCAGCTCGTTGCCGAACGACCCGTCGTCGTTCATATGCGCGTTGGCCTGCGCCACGGTGTGCCGCATTTCCTCGGTCGCCGACATGTATTGCACGTCGTCGGTGACCTTGCCGTCCACAACCTTGCGGTAAGGTGTTTCGATAAAGCCGTATTTGTTCACGCGGGCAAAGGTCGCCAGCGAGTTGATCAGACCAATGTTCGGGCCTTCGGGTGTTTCAATCGGACACATACGACCGTAGTGGGTCGGGTGCACGTCGCGCACCTCGAAGCCGGCGCGCTCGCGGGTCAAACCACCTGGGCCCAATGCCGAGAGACGACGCTTGTGCGTGACTTCCGACAGCGGGTTGGTTTGGTCCATGAACTGCGACAACTGCGAAGAGCCAAAGAATTCACGCACAGCCGCCGCCGCAGGTTTTGCGTTGATCAGGTCTTGCGGCATCACGGTGTCGATTTCGACGCTGGACATGCGTTCCTTGATCGCGCGCTCCATGCGCAGCAGGCCAACACGGTATTGGTTTTCCATCAGCTCGCCCACAGAACGGACGCGGCGGTTTCCAAGGTGGTCGATATCGTCGATATCGCCGTTGCCATCGCGCAGTTCAACCAGCGCCTTGATGCACGATACGATGTCTTCACGGCGCAGGGTGCGGATCGTGTCATCGGCGTCCAGATCAAGACGCATGTTCATTTTCACGCGCCCGACAGCGGACAGGTCATAGCGTTCGCTATCAAAGAACAGCGTGTCGAACAGGCCAGCGGCCGCATCAACGGTCGGTGGCTCGCCCGGCCGCATCACGCGGTAGATATCCATCAGCGCGGTTTCACGGTTCAGGTTTTTGTCAGCCGCCATTGTGTTGCGCATATAGCCGCCCACATTGACGTTATCGATGTCGAGCACGGGAATTGATGTGATGCCCGCATCAATCAAATCACGCAATGTGCCGCCGATCACTTCGCCGGCCTTGTCCATCTCGAGCGTCAACTCATCACCGGCCTCGACGTAAATCGCGCCGGTTTCCTCGTTGATGATGTCGCGCGCGACGAATTTGCCGACGATGTCGTTGAACGGCACCAGAAGATCGGTGACGCGACCTTCGTCGATCAGCTTCTTGACCGCACGAGGCGTTACTTTTTCGCCCGCTTTGGCGATCACTTCGCCGGTGGCCGCGTCAACAAGATCGGACAACGGGCGTGTGCCGCGCACGCGCTGCGGGAAGAACTTGGTGGTCCAGGCATCGCCCTTTTTGTCGAGATCGAAATCGACGGTGTTGTAATAGGCATTCATGATGCCTTCCTGGTCCAGACCCAGCGCATAAAGCAGTGTGGTCACAGGCAATTTACGGCGACGGTCGATCCGGCAGAACACAAGATCCTTGGCATCAAATTCGAAATCGAGCCACGAGCCGCGATACGGAATGATCCGGCAAGCGAACAAAAGCTTGCCAGAGGAATGGGTTTTGCCCTTGTCATGGTCAAAGAACACGCCCGGAGAGCGGTGCATCTGGGACACGATCACGCGCTCGGTGCCGTTGACAACAAAGGTGCCATTTGGCGTCATCAATGGCATGTCGCCCATAAAGACGTCTTGCTCTTTGATGTCTTTGACAGACTTGTTGCCTGTATCATCATCCACATCAAACACGATCAGGCGCAGCGTGACCTTGAGCGGAGCGCTATACGTCATGTCGCGCTGCATACACTCTTCAACGTCGTATTTCGGCTTTTCCAGCTCGTATTTTACAAACTCCAGAACAGCGGATTCGTTGAAATCCTTGATCGGAAATACCGACTGAAAGACACCTTTGATGCCTTCGCCGTCCAAGGGGATCGGGCTGTCGCCGGACCGCAAGAACAGGTCATAGGAAGATTTCTGAACCTCGATGAGGTTCGGCATTTCAAGAACTTCACGGATTTTTCCGTAGTACTTACGCAGGCGTTTCTGACCGAGGAAGGACTGAGCCATGTGTAATGTCACCTTATATTTGTCTATCCGAATCTGTCGTCGCCCGGGCCGCGACGGCACACTCATTTGACCGGGGATTTCATGTCTATTCGTGGCAACCGTCCCACCGGTGCCTCCCGACATTTGAAACCTACCCAAGACGGATGTCTTACAAAAAACACCCTTCCAAGACAGGTTTAGCCGGGCGCGCAAAAGCGCACCCAGCCGTATTAATTAGGTCGATCAGACCCGAAGCTGAGGTGGCTTAGGCCAGCTCGACCTCTGCGCCAACTGCTTCCAGCTTGGCTTTGACTTCTTCAGCTTCTGCTTTGGAAGCGCCTTCTTTGATTTTGCCGCCGGCTTCAACCAAGTCTTTTGCTTCTTTCAGGCCAAGACCTGTGATTGCGCGGACTTCTTTGATGACGTTGATTTTGGACGCGCCTGCATTCTTGAGAACGACGTCGAATTCTGTCTTCTCTTCAGCAGCTTCTGCCCCAGCAGCCGGACCGGCCATCATGACAGCGCCACCAGCAGCAGGCTCGATGCCATACTCATCCTTGAGGATCGTTTTCAGTTCTTGTGCTTCCAGAAGTGTCAAACCAACAATCTGTTCTGCGAGGTTCTTAAGATCAGCCATTATACTGTCTCCATTCGATATTAATGTGTTCCAACGTCGGCAAAATTAGCCCGGTTGGATAGTCTGGTTGCTTTATGCAGCCTTCTCTTCGATGGTCGAGAGAATGCTCGCGATGTTGGAAGCAGGCGCGCCAATGGCCCCGGCGATGTTCGAGCCCGGAGCACCGATACAACCCACGATGGAAGCAATAAGCTCCTCGCGGCTTGGCATCTGTGCCACGGCTTTCACACCAGCGACGTCCAGTGCCGTATCACCCATTGCACCACCAAGAATAACGAGTTTGTCGTTTTTCTTGGCATATGCATCGACGACCTTCGCAGCTGCGACAGGGTCTTCGGAATAGGCGAGAACGGTCATGCCATCGAGGTATTGGGCGATGCTTGCGCATGGCTTACCCTCAAGGGCGATTTTGGCGAGCTTGTTCTTGGCAACGCGGACGGACCCACCCGCTTGGGACATTTGTCCACGCAGGTCCTGCATTTCGGCAACTGTCATACCCTCGTAATGGCTAACCACAACGACGCCAGAGCTTTCAAAGATTTGGCCAAGATCGCTGACCAACTGTTCTTTTTGTGCTCTATCCACAGTTTCACTCCAAATTTGGGGGTTACCCCCGGCTCAATTTTGCCGGACAGCGAGCCATCCGACATTTCGGGTCCGTTATTACGGGTGAGCCAAGGATGCTGAGGAGAGCCTCGCAAATCTTGTCTAATCCCGTCTCAGGCAGGAATTAATGACCTTTTAAGGGGCCAACCCACCATCTTGGACGAAACAAAACAGCGCGCGACGAATCGCGCGCTGGCTTGTGAAGGTTGATATAGAGTCTCGCGACGCAGATGTGAAGGCCTTGCGGGCGAAATCTGCGCGTGCCCATAAAATCAGGGTGCGGCAAGAAAAAAGGGCCGCCCCGTGGACCGCCCTTTTTGAGACTTGATGACAGGGAAACCCCTGACTTGGCCTTATTTGCCTGTCGCGTTTGCGATATCAACCGAAACGCCCGGGCCCATCGTCGAAGATACCGCGATCTTCTTCATATAGGTGCCTTTTGCACCTGTTGGACGGGCTTTTTGCACCGCATCAACAAAAGCCAGCATATTTTCTTCGATCTGCTTGGACGTGAAAGATACTTTGCCGATGCCGGCATGAACAACGCCCGCTTTTTCAGCTTTGAACTGAACCTGACCGCCTTTTGCCGCTTCAACAGCCGCTTTGACATCCATGGTCACCGTGCCAACACGCGGGTTTGGCATCAGGTTGCGTGGGCCAAGAACCTTACCAAGACGACCGACAACGGCCATCATATCAGGTGTCGCGATGCAACGGTCAAAGTCGATTGTGCCGCCTTGCACGATTTCCATCAGGTCCTCGGCACCGACGATGTCTGCGCCGGCTGCTTTTGCTTCTTCTGCTTTGTCGCCGCGTGCAAACACAGCAACGCGGACAGTTTTACCAGTGCCGTGTGGCAGGTTGACCGTGCCGCGCACCATCTGGTCGGCGTGACGTGGGTCAACACCCAGTTGCAGCGAAATTTCGACAGTCTCGTCGAATTTTGCCTTTGCGTTGTCTTTGACCAAAGCAACCGCTTCGGTGACCTTGACGTTATCTTTGCCTGCGAAAGCTGCGCGAGCAGCCGTTGTGCGCTTACCGAATTTTGCCATTACTTCACCTCGATGCCCATAGAGCGGGCAGAACCCGCGATGATCAACATTGCGCCCTCGATGGACGTCGCGTTGAGGTCCTTCATCTTGGCTTCCGCGATTTCACGCACCTGCTTGGCTGTGATCGACCCTGCAACAACTTTGCCTGGCTCTTTGGAACCGGCTTTCAGCTTTGCGGCTTTCTTGATGTAGTGGGACGCAGGTGGCGTTTTCACTTCCATCGAGAATGATTTGTCGGCGTAATATGTGATCACGGTCGGGCAAGGCGCGCCCGGCTCCATGTCGGCTGTTTTGGCGTTGAACGCTTTGCAGAATTCCATGATGTTGATGCCGCGTTGACCCAATGCAGGGCCTACGGGTGGGGATGGATTGGCTTGGCCTGCTTTGACTTGCAGCTTGAGCGATCCCATTACTTTTTTAGCCATAAGGCGTCTCCTTCATTTCAGCGATGGGCCTGAACCCATCCTACAATGCCCATCAGGGGCGTTTTGCGGTGGTTCGCTGTTCGCCCAAAGACCAACAAGCTCCCACCTCTGACACACGCATCTAACCTTGCTTGGTTACCTGCGTGAATTCCAGCTCAACCGGCGTTGCCCGGCCAAAGATAGAGACCGTCACCTTGAGGCGCGCGTTCTCTTCATCAACTTCTTCAACCATGCCGTCGAAATCTTCAAACGGCCCTTCGTTGACTTTGACTTTCTCGCCGATCTCGAAGTGGATCAGGGTGCGTGGTGCGTCCTGTCCTTCTTCGACGCGACCGAGAATCGCCTGCACTTCGGCATCGCGCATCGGCATAGGACGACCCTGCGGACCCAAGAAACCGGTGACGCGGTTGATCGAGTTTACCAGGTGATACGCCTCGTCCGACAACTCCATCCGCACCAGCACATAGCCCGGCATAAAGCGGCGCTCGGCGGTCACTTTCTTGTTGCGGCGCACCTCGATCACTTCTTCAGTGGGCACCAGCACTTCTTCGATCTGGTCCGTCAGGCCCTGCTCTTGGGCCTTTTGCCGAATGGTCTCTGCGATCTTTTTCTCGAAGTTCGAAAGAACGCTAACCGAATACCAACGTTTCGCCATGTTTTTCGACACCTCAGCCGTCAGCACCCCGAGGGGCGCGAATTCCAATTAAATCAGGCGGTTAACCCGCCTCATCCAGAAAATAAAATACGGCGCGCAACTTGATTCGCCGCACGCCATTTCTGGAAGTCAGGGGCTATTACCGCTCATACCATGTGTTTTCAAGTAGGTATGGGTAAAAACCCGACAGTCGCTTACGAGCCGAAGTAGGTCAGCACGTTTGTTAACCCGAAGCGGATCGCCATATCGACCAACGAAAAGAAGATCGCCGTCAAACTGGCCATGATGAACACCATGATTGTGGTCAGGACCACTTCACGGCGGGTTGGCCAAATGACTTTGGCGACTTCTGCACGGACTTCTTGTGCAAATTTGACGGGATTGGCGATGGCCATTGTTCTCTACCTCTTGCGGACTAGTCGCGACATACGGGTTTGGCGGGGTAATTTCAAGCCCGCAGGATCGTCACACCGGCCAACTTGTCGATCTGTGCAATCTGCCGGTCATAGGTCGCTTGCGCCAACGCGATCTGGTTTTCGCCAAATGGCGCAAAGGCGGGGTTTGCCTGCGAGACGGGGAACAGGTCGCGTGCGGCGCTGACATCGCTGGTTTGGGTCAACACATGATCAACAGCGGCTTGCGACAGTCCGACGTGCACTTTTTCGGGGAATGGCGCGATCCGTATATCCGCGTCAGGGCCGATCATCGCCCCGCTCGCCTTGTAAAACCGCCAGCGGTAGTCCTCGAAACACCACACGAAGATGTGGCCCAGACGCGGGATGTCGTGCAGGCGCCCGATCAGGCCCGCCCAATCGATCAACGCCAGGGGGGTTTGGGCCAGATAGGCATCGAACGGCATCCTTGTCCCACCCATCAGCGCCTGACCGTAGGCCGAGGTCAAAAAGCTGGCCGGATTGCGGATTCCAAGACAGATATCAATGGGATGCGGTGCAACAGCATCAACAAGCGCCGCGATGCGCCTTTGTGCCTGCGGATACAGCGGAGCCAGCATGGTGCCATCTTTGTCGTGCATCACGCCGATAAAGTTCTCGTCGCTCAGAATAAGCCGGTGCCCGTCCTTGATCATGAAGTCGAACTGATCGGCGGGCGTTCGTTTTGGTCTTGGTTTTTTGCGATACACATCCAGCCCGAAAATATCGCCCAAGCCGCGCTCTGGCCGGCGCAGGTTTTCGGGGCCATAATAGCGCACCCCCGCTTTGATCAGCGCCTCTTGCTGCATTACAAACGAGCGTTGCAAATGCGTGGTGGCGGTTTTATGCGCGCCAATATGCAAGGCGACGGATCGGGGGGGCTGTTGGCTCATGGGGCGGGCGGTCCTTTGATAAGGCATCGCATCATGTGGTCTTGGCAGGGGTGCACGGGCTCGAACCGTGGACCTACGGTTTTGGAGACCGTCGCTCTACCAACTGAGCTACACCCCTAAGACCGCCTGTCGATTAGCCCGAACACGATCAGGGATCAAGAGCGATTGCAGCGCAACCTTGTATTCAGGCGCAGAAATGTCGAAACAATGGAGACAACAAAGGCCGCTGATATGACATTTCGCCAACGCATCGAACATTCACGCCTTTTGGCTTGGCTTCTGGCCGGGCTGGCGGGGGCCTATTTGTCGCTGTGCCAACGCACAACGCGCTGGGACTATCACGGGTTGGAACAGCTCAAGGCCGACCTCGCGGACGGACCTGTGTTGCTCTTGATGTGGCACGGGCGGTCACTGATGGGGCCTGTTCACTGGCCCGTCGAGGCAGGGCCACTGTCGAGCCTTTATGATGCCTCGCCGATTGGCCGCGTGTCGGGCGCATTGCAGCGCAGGCGGGGCCTGCAACCAATGGAGATGTCGGATAAAATATCCAACCTTGCAGCATCCCGCGTGATCCTGAAACGGCTGCGCGAAGGGGTCAGCATCGGTATGACCGGCGACGGGCCTTTGGGGCCTGCACAGGCGATCAAAGACGCGCCGCTGGACTGGGCGCGGGTGATGAGGCGGCCCGTCTACGGCTATGCGTTCGCGACCAAGCGGCACCGGATCTTGCCAAGCTGGGACGCCATGATGCTGCCGTTGCCCTTCACACGCGGCGCGGTGGTGTTTGCACGCTATGAGGGGAAGATTATCGGGAAAGTGGATGAAGCAGCGCGCGATGGGTTGAAGAAAATGTTGGATGAGGTGACACGGAATGTGGACGAGCTTGCAAATAGTGGCAGCGCCAAATCCAATTGACCTGATATCGGAGACAGACTGGTGATCAAACGCTTTTCCCGCAGAATGACCGGCACGATACGATCCGACGCAAGCAACCGCGAGCTTGGGTATCTCCTGGCGTTTATTGCCGGAGCCGTGAATGCGGGCGGTTTTCTTGCGGTCCAAAAATACACGTCTCATATGACAGGGATTGTCTCGTCGATGGCAGATTTCATCGCACTTGGTCAGTTTCAATTTGCTCTTGTGGGGTTTGCCAGTCTGGTTTTCTTTGTGGCGGGGGCCGCAATGACAGCCATATTGGTCAACTACGCGCGGCGTCACAAACGGACGAGCGAATACGCGGCGCCGCTGTTGGTGGAATCCGCCTTGCTAATGGCATTTGGTCTGTTGGGTGCGTGGTCATTGCAAACTGATGGGACGGTCATTATTTCGACCGTGCTGTTGCTGTCCTTCATTATGGGGCTTCAAAATGCCGTCATTACAAAGGTCTCTGGCGCGGTCATTCGCACCACCCATGTCACAGGAATTGTGACTGACATCGGGATCGAGCTTGGTAAACTGATTTATAAAAACGTCGATCAGTCGGCAGATATCCCGCGCGTTGTTGCAAATCGCGACCGCTTGAAGATGCTGACAATCTTGCTCGGCTTATTCTTTACCGGTGGCGTGGCCGGTGCCGTTGGGTTTAAAACTGCGGGCTATATTGCGACCGTTCCGCTCGCGCTATTCCTCGTTTTGGCGGCCATTGTGCCGGTCATAGACGATATCGCGGCTGCGTCGCAAAATCGGAAAAAGTAGTTTCACACCAAAAAGGCCGCCCCATCGGAGCGGCCTTCTTTGTGTTTGGTGAGGTGCGCATGAACGCGCACCCTACGGCTTATTTTACGATCTTGGATACAACGCCAGCGCCAACGGTGCGGCCGCCTTCGCGGATCGCGAAGCGCAGGCCGTCTTCCATTGCGATGGGGGCGATCAGTTCGACGTTGAACTTCAGGTTGTCGCCCGGCATGACCATTTCTGTGCCTTCTGGAAGCACAACAGTGCCGGTCACGTCAGTCGTGCGGAAGTAGAACTGGGGACGGTAGTTCGCAAAAAACGGTGTGTGACGACCGCCTTCTTCTTTGGTCAGAATGTAGGCTTCTGCTTCAAAGTGTGTGTGCGGGTTCACCGAACCCGGCTTACACAGAACCTGACCACGCTCAACGCCTTCACGGTCGATACCGCGAAGAAGCGCACCAACGTTGTCGCCAGCCTCACCGCGATCAAGCAGCTTGCGGAACATTTCAACGCCTGTGCAGACGGTTTTCTTGGTGTCGCGGATACCAACGATCGAGATCTCTTCGCCGACGTTCAAAACGCCACGCTCGATACGGCCCGTCACAACAGTCCCGCGGCCAGAGATCGAGAATACGTCCTCGATTGGCATCAGGAACGGCAGGTCAACGGCGCGTGCCGGTGTCGGGATGTACTCGTCAACAGCCTTCATCAGCGCGATGATCGAGTTTTCGCCAATCTCCGGCTGCGTGCCGTTCATCGCGTGCAGAGCGGAGCCCGGGATGACAGGAATGTCGTCGCCTGGATACTCATACTTCGACAGAAGCTCACGGATTTCCATCTCGACCAGTTCGAGCAATTCTGCGTCGTCAACCTGATCAACTTTGTTCATGTAGACAACCATATATGGGATGCCAACCTGACGACCAAGCAAGATGTGCTCGCGGGTCTGGGGCATCGGGCCGTCGGCTGCGTTCACAACAAGGATCGCGCCGTCCATTTGGGCGGCACCGGTGATCATGTTCTTGACGTAGTCGGCGTGACCCGGGCAGTCAACGTGCGCGTAGTGGCGTGTTTCTGTCTCATACTCGACGTGGGCTGTAGAAATCGTGATGCCACGGGCTTTCTCTTCGGGCGCGCCATCAATCTGGTCATACGCCTGAAAGTCACCAAAATACTTGGTGATCGCTGCTGTCAATGTCGTCTTGCCGTGGTCAACGTGGCCGATTGTGCCGATGTTAACGTGCGGTTTATTACGTTCAAACTTTGCCTTAGCCATTTTGATAGCGCCCTTAATTTTTGCGGGGCCATGACGGCCCGTTTCAACATCGCGGGCGATGTATTCTGGATTACGGCAAAAGGCAAGAGAAATGGGTCAGGAGAACCTGTTGGTCTTGGGGAAACCATGCGGCGGCCGCTTGCCAACCCCGCCGCGCGCGGCTTTCCACTCTGACATGTCAGGCTCAGTGCGGGTCTTGCCACCGCCCATTTGCCACGACAGCCCGTCGGCCCATTGGAACGTGGTCAAGTCGCACAAACCACCGTCGATTTCCAAAGTGCCCTGACGGCCAGCAGCTTTCTTGTATTTCTGAAGGCGCACACCCTTGCCACGACCCATTTCGGGCAATTCGTCCGTGGCAAAGACGATCAGCTTGGCGTTCTCGGACGCCACCGCCACATGGTCACCGTTCATGCGTATGCAGGCCTTCGCCACACCGTCGCCGACGTTCAACACCTGTTTGCCGCTGCGGGTTTGCGCGATCACATCGTTTTCGGGCACGATAAATCCGTTGCCCGCATCCGAGGCCACAATCAGGCGCATCCCGGGTTGATGCACCAGAATATCCACGATCTCGCATTCATTGGGCAAGTCCACCATCAAGCGCAGCGGCTCGCCCATGCCGCGCCCGCCGGGCAGGTTGGCGGCAACGACAGTGTAAAACCGCCCGTTTGTGCCGAACACCAACAGCTTGTCGGTGGTTTCCGCGTGGAAGATAAAGCGCGGGCCATCGCCATCTTTGAATTTCATCTCGCGGGTCAGATCAATATGGCCTGTCATCGCGCGGATCCAGCCCATCTGGCTGCACACAACAGTGACCGGCTCCTTGTCGATCATCGCCTCCAGCGGCACCTCGACCACCTCAGCAGCCTCAGAAAATTGCGTGCGGCGCGCACCACCCACGCTATCGCGGCCAAATTGCTTGCGGGTGTCGCGCAATTGCTCGGCAATCTTCGACCACTGCAAATCGCCGTTCTCCAGCAAGTCCTCGAGCCCCGCACGTTCCAGCATCAGCGCGTCGCGTTCCTTGACCAGCTCGATTTCTTCCAAACGGCGCAACGACCGCAGGCGCATGTTCAAAATCGCTTCGGCCTGCACTTCGGACAGTGACATCTCGGGGTCGGCGCCTGCGACGATGGGCGACACATAGGCCGCCTCGGTGAAGGCGCGCGGATGATCCTGGCCCCAGTCCTCGACCATCAGCGCGCGCTTTGGCTCGTCGTCATAGCGGATAATGTCGATCACGCGGTCGAGGTTCAGAAAGGCCACGATAAAGCCCTCGAGCACCTCCAGACGGTGGTCGATCTTTTCCATCCGGTGCTGTGATCTGCGGATCAGCACATCGCGGCGGTGGTCGAGAAACGCGCGCAGCACTTCCTTGAGCGAGCAAACCTTGGGCGTCAAACCGTCGATCAGCACGTTCATGTTCAGGCTAAACCGCGTTTCCAGATCGGAGTTGCGAAACAACATCCCCATCAACATCTCCGGATCGACGGTTTTCGAGCGCGGCTCCAGGATCACGCGGATATCCTCGGCGGATTCGTCGCGCACATCGGCCAGCAAGGGCACCTTCTTCAACTGGATCACTTCGGCCAGTTTTTCGATCAGCTTGGATTTCTGCACCTGATAAGGGATCTCGGTGACAACAATCTGCCACTGCCCGCGGCCCAGATCCTCGACCTCCCATTTTGCGCGCAGGCGGAACGAGCCGCGCCCGGTGCGGTAGGCCTCTGCCATATTCGCTTGCGGCTCCACGATCACGCCGCCGGTGGGGAAATCGGGGCCGCGCACATAGCCCAGCAATGTCTCGTCGCGCACATCTGGCGTCTTGATCATATGCAGGCAGGCATCAACCAGTTCATGCAGGTTGTGCGGCGGAATATTGGTGGCCATGCCCACCGCGATTCCCGTGGACCCATTGGCCAGCAGGTTGGGGAACGACGCGGGGAACACCACAGGTTCTTCCAGCGTGCCATCGTAATTGGGGCGGTAGTCAACCGCGTTTTCGGTCAGCCCTTCCATCAGGGCCTCTGCGGCGGCGGTCATGCGGGCTTCGGTATAGCGCGCTGCCGCAGGGTTATCGCCGTCGATATTGCCAAAATTCCCTTGGCCATGCACCAGCGGGTAGCGCACGTTGAAATCTTGCGCCAGACGGGCCATCGCGTCGTAAATCGCGGCGTCACCATGCGGGTGATAGTTGCCCATCACGTCGCCGGAAATCTTGGCGGATTTGCGGAAACCGCCGTTGCTGGCCAGCTTCAATTCGCGCATCGCATACAAGATACGGCGGTGCACCGGCTTGAGCCCGTCGCGCGCATCGGGCAGCGCGCGGTGCATGATCGTCGAAAGCGCATAGGTCAGATAGCGCTCGCCAATCGCACGGCGCAGCGGTTCGGTGGTTTCCAAGCTGGGCTTGTCCGGATCTATGATATCGTCACTCATGGGCGTGGTGTATCCGCGCGGCACAGGGGCGTAAAGACACCAATACGGGGAACGGCGCGAAGTTTTTCCCTGCCGACCCTTCACAGATTTGTTACTATGAAAGGGTAACGGTTATTCTGTTTACGATTCGATCCGGGGGGATCAAGCTGCCATGACCAAATTTATTGTCGCGTCCTTTTTGATGCTGGGCTGGGGCTTTTACGAGATGTCAGGCGGCGCGGATTTTGTGCCCGAAGTGCGGCCCATCGCACAGGTCGCCGTCAAAACCCAACCGCTGGCCCCCGTGCCGTTTGATGCGCCAATGGTCACGCGGGCGGCCTCGGTTGACGTGCCCGGCTTTCCCGATACCACCGGGGCAAAGGTAATCACAGCCTCGCTTGTGACCACACCGATCCTGCAAGATGTCCCCGCTGTGCAACAGGCCCCGATCGCCGCGATTGACCTGCGGCAGGTGTCGGGTGCCCGCGTCAACATGCGCGCAGGACCAAGCACCAGCTACAGCGTTCTGGACACTTTGGCGCGCGGCACAAATGCCGAAGTGATCGAAGTGACCGCAGATGGCTGGGCGCGCATCCGCGTGACAAGCACCGACCAGATCGGCTGGATGGCGGCGCGGCTTTTGTCGGGCAGCTAACCCTTGCCTGCGCCACCAAGTGGCGTATGTCAGCCCCATGACACAAAAAACGATCCTTATCACCGGCTGCTCGTCTGGCATCGGCTTTGACGCGGCACAGGGGTTTCGCGCACTTGGATGGCGGGTTTTTGCAAGCTGCCGGCAGCAGGTTGATTGTGACCGGCTCATCGCACTCGGCTTTGAAAGCCCACTGATAGATTATGCCGATAGCGCCACGATCAAAAACGGGTTGGCCCAAACACTGGCGGCAACCGGCGGCACGCTCGACGTGCTTTACAACAACGGTGCTTTTGCCTGTCCGGGTGCCGTCGAGGACCTGCCGCGCGACGCCTTGCGGTCGATTTTCGAAGTCAATGTCTTTGGCGGCCACGAATTGAGCTGCCTTGTGATCCCTGTGATGCGCGCCCAAGGGCATGGGCGGATCATCAATTGCTCATCCGTGCTGGGACTGGTCGCGATGAAATGGCGCGGCGCCTATGTGGCCACGAAATACGCTCTTGAAGGGCTGACCGATGTGTTGCGCATCGAAATGGCCGACACCCCGATCAAGGTCATTCTGGTTGAACCCGGCCCGATCACCGCCAATATTCGCAAAAATGCGATACCGCATTTCGAACACTGGATCGATTGGGAAACCTCCGCGCGGGCTGAGCAATACGCCACTTTGCGCGACAGGCTTTATGCCGACAGCGGCCCCGATCTGTTTGAATTGCCTGCAAGTGCGGTGACGAAAAAGCTGATCCACGCGGCGACGTCCCGACGGCCAAAGCCGCGCTACTACGTCACAACACCGACCTATCTGGCGGGCATCTTGCGGCGTATTGCGTCCACGCGCCTTCTTGACGCAGTGATCTCGCGGGTCTGATGGCTTTCTTTCTTCGCCCTGTCTGCTACATCAACACTGACTGACAAAAGGAACATAGCAATGACATCCGATCCCCTCTTTCTGCTGGTCGTTCTGGCGGTTTTCATCGTGCTGGGCATTTTGGTGTTTGGCATCGGCACATTTGGCAAAGGTGGCGAGTTCAACAAAAAGCACGCCAACCGGATCATGCGCTGGCGGATCGGGGCGCAGGCGGTGGCCATCGCATTGATCATGCTATTCATCTACCTGCGCAGCTAGAGGAGCACGACTATGGTCGTCTTGAATAAAATCTACACAAAAACCGGTGACGCGGGCGAAACGGCGTTGGGCAACGGATCGCGGGTGGCCAAGCATTCGTTGCGCGTCACGGCTTACGGCACGGTCGACGAAACCAACGCGACGGTGGGCATGGCGCGGCTGCACGCATCAGGCGACATCGACGCACAACTGACCATGATCCAGAACGACCTGTTTGATCTGGGCGCGGACCTGTGCCGCCCTGATATGGAACACGACGCAGACGCCGACTACCCGCCGCTGCGCATGGCTGACAGTCAAGTGTCGCGTCTTGAGGCCGAGATTGACGCCATGACCAAATCGGTGGAACCGCTGCGCAGCTTTATCCTGCCCGGCGGATCGGCCTTGGCTGCACATCTGCACCTGTGCCGAACCGTTTCGCGGCGCGCCGAAAGGTTGTCGGTGCAGCTGGCAACGCAAGAAACAGTGAACCCTGCGGCGGTCAAATACCTCAACCGCCTGTCGGACTGGTTTTTCCAAGCCGCGCGCATCGCCAACAACAACGGCAAGAACGACGTTTTGTGGATTCCGGGCGCGAACCGCTAGTCTGCGGGCGCAACCGGCATCCAAATTTCGAATCCGCCCTCGCCGGTTTCAGGCACATAGCAAGACCCGTAATACTCAAGCATCGGCCCGTCAGCGGATTGATAGTCCGATGTGTCGACCCACCCCGTCACGGCAGATATCACCTCGCCGATCTGGCTGATATTTTCAGAGGACTTGAATACTGAAAAATGCGCGGCAGGAATCTCTATATGGGTGTAACCATCTGGAATTGAACCCGGCTTTTCGACCTCATAGGCACAAGCATAGCGCCACGCATCCCCCTCAAAACCGTGCATGATCCCGTAAGACCCCTTACCAAACAGGGTTTTGATGTCGCCGATAGCGGCATTGAATGCGACCCATTGCGCCGGAATGGTCGGAATTGCCTCATAGGTCATCGGGCGGTCGAGCCCGATAAAATGACGCTTGGGTTTCCGGATAAAAATTGGTGTGCTGATCTTCAAGCCGCCAAACATCGACAAATCCTTAATGGGGTTTCGTTTGCCAGCGCGATAGACGCGGGACATTCCGGGTCATCAGCCAAGCGATCAGGCGCGCCATTCCCTGTTTGCGCAAGGCATCTATGCCAACCTTCTGCATCTCGGCGGCGGTCACATCAGGCGCCAAAAACCCGCCGTCAGCATAACAATGCGAGCAATATAATGTGTTTTTTGTGCCGTCGGCATTGCGGCCATCGCCTTGCGGGTCTTGCCTGAGCGGCATCCCGCAGCTTTGACATATTTGCCCCATTATCCCTCCGTTTGCACCATAATACCGCAATGTTACATTCCGCCAAGATCAATGTTTACGCTCTTGTTGTCAAAACGTGGCGTCCCTGACCCATGCCGCGTCGATTTTACACTGTTTTCCTGTGCCCCCGCATGGCACAAACCGCTGGAGTGAAAACGCTTTAGAGAATCTAACAGGAGAAAACCGCGATGAAGGTCCTCGTACCCGTCAAACGCGTGATCGACTATAACGTGAAAGTGCGCGTCAAAGCGGACGGCAGCGGTGTTGATCTTGCGAACGTCAAAATGTCGATGAACCCCTTTGATGAGATTGCTGTCGAAGAGGCGATCCGCCTGCGCGAAGCGGGCAAGGTCGAAGAGGTCATTGCGGTCTCGATCGGTGTGAAGCAAGCACAAGAAACATTGCGCACCGCGCTTGCGATGGGTGCGGATCGTGCGATCCTTGTGGTTGCGACAGATGATGTGCACACTGATATCGAACCATTGGCGGTTGCCAAAATTCTTGCCGCTGTGGTGAAAGAAGAGGCCCCCGGGCTGGTTCTGGCAGGCAAGCAGGCGATCGACAATGATATGAACGCCACCGGCCAAATGCTGTCTGCACTCCTGGGCTGGTCGCAGGCCACTTTTGCCTCCGAGCTGGATGTGGACGGCGATCACGCCACAGTCACCCGTGAAGTGGACGGCGGCTTGCAAACCATCAAGGTCAAAATGCCGACAATCGTCACCGTTGATCTGCGCCTGAACGAGCCGCGCTATGCCTCGCTGCCAAACATCATGAAGGCCAAGAAAAAGCCGCTGGATGAAAAGACGCCTGCCGATTACGGCGTCGATGTCACCCCGCGCCTGACCGTTGTCAGCACGATTGAACCTGACACCCGCAAGGCTGGTATCATCGTCAAATCCGTCGATGAGCTGATCGAGAAACTTAAAGAAGTGGGGGCTGTATAACATGGCTGTTCTCCTGATTGGTGAAGTCACCGACGGCGCATTGTCCGTTGATGCCACTGCAAAGGCTGTGATGGCCGTGAAATCCTTGGGCGATGTGACCGTGCTATGCGCTGGCGCAAATGCCTCGGCGGCGGCAGCGGACGCTGCAAAAATCGACGGCGTGAAGGCGGTTCTATGCGCCGAGGATGCCTCGCTTGGTCACCGTTTGGCCGAGCCAACAGCGGCGTTGATCGTCTCGCTTGCGGGCGATTTCAGCCATATCGCGGCACCGGGGACAACAGACGCAAAAAACGTGATGCCACGGGTTGCGGCCCTGCTTGATGTGATGGTGATCTCGGAAGTCACCTCAGTTGTGGACGCTGACACATTCGAGCGGCCGATCTATGCGGGCAACGCGATCCAGACCGTGAAATCGACCGATGCAGTCAAAGTGATGACAATCCGCACCGCCGGTTTTGATGCCGCCGGCATGGGCGGATCAGCCTCTGTGTCCAATATTGGCGCGGCGGCCGATCCGGCGCTGTCGGAATGGGTTGCCGATAAGGTTGCCTCCTCTGACCGGCCTGAACTGACTTCCGCAGGTGTGGTTGTGTCCGGCGGGCGCGGTGTTGGGTCGGAAGAGGACTTCAAACTGATCGAAGGGCTGGCAGACAAGCTTGGTGCTGCGGTCGGTGCGTCGCGAGCGGCAGTCGATTCGGGTTATGCGCCCAACGACTGGCAAGTGGGACAAACCGGCAAGGTGGTTGCACCTGACCTCTATGTCGCCGTGGGTATTTCCGGGGCCATCCAGCACCTTGCAGGCATGAAAGATTCCAAGGTCATCGTCGCGATCAACAAAGACGAAGAAGCCCCGATTTTTCAGGTTGCCGACTTTGGGCTGGTAGCCGATTTGTTCGACGCCGTGCCTGAACTGACGTCAAAACTGTAAAGCGGCCTCCTTGGACGTAATGCATGGCCCGCCCTTTTTGGGGCGGGCTTTTTCACAAGTAGGGTTTGATCACCGGTGCCAAGGCAGCGCTTGCCTCGGCATGGCAACCAACGCCTAACATTTCTGACGCGGCCTTGGCCTGCATCGACGAAAAATACATGCCCTGCGTCCCCATGCGCAGCGCCACAGCCGTTGGCACCACCTCGACGACATCAAGCACCAAACCCCGCAGCTCGTCGATCATCGCCTTGGTGATAAACAAGGGATCAACCTGCAACGGATTATAGTGGGATTGCCACGGATCGTCGGATATCGGCGCGCGCGCAAACCAGAACAAAACCGCCTTGGGGCCAATCTGGCCCAACATATTTTTCATACGCGCAACCCAGGCCTCGCGCAACTCCTGCACAACGATATCGAACCGTTCCGGCGACAGCTTGAACAAGGTGCCCAGCATGTGGCGGGTAAAGGTGAATTCGCTAAAGTCTACCTCGTTGTAGATCGCTTGCAGCACCGTAGAGGCGCGCAAAAAGCGGTCATTGCGACGCGGGTGCACGGAATAAAACCGGTTTGACAGAAAATTCGCACCCATAACCTGCACGACTGTCAGTTTTGCATCGTGACACGCCGACATGATCGTCGGATCGTTCACAAAGGCATCAACACCGCCATTCACGCAGCCAAAATTCACGCAGGTCTTGCCGATCTCTTTTTCCATCATCGCAGGAAACGGGCGGTCAATATATTTGCCAAAGGTTTCAGTTCCGCCAATAAACGCAAGATATGGCGCATCCAAACGGCGGCGCGGCCCGCGGAATAAAATGCGCGACATGCCGTAGCGGCAAGGCGCATAGGTCAGCCCAGCCCCGTCTCTTGTTTCATGTTTCATGGTCTGATGCTTTCGCCGAGTTACAGTTCTTCGCCATAGATTCGTCGAAAGCCATTTCGATTTTGCTAATAAGAAAACTTGAACTTTCTTTTAACGGTTCATCCGCCTTGCCCGTCCCTATCATTGACGCATATGGTGACGGGATCACGAAAGGGACCGCTATGACAATTGAACGTGTAGGCATCGTTGGTGCAGGCCAGATGGGAAACGGCATCGCGCATGTCTTTGCGCTGGCGGGCTACGAGGTTTTGCTCAACGATATCAACGCTGACGCCCTCGACGCAGCGGTGGCATTGATCGATCGGAACCTTGAACGGCAGGTCGGCAAGGGCCAGGTCGAGGCCGCGGCAAAAGCGGATGCCATGGCGCGGATCGGCACCACGCAACGGCTGATCGATCTGGGGCAAACCGATCTTGTGATCGAGGCCGCGACCGAGCGCGAAACGATCAAACAGGCGATCTTTGAGGATCTTGTGCCGCATTTGAAACCTGATACGATTCTGACGTCAAATACCTCGTCGATCTCGATCACACGGCTAGCGTCACGCACCGACCGGCCCGAAAAATTCATGGGGTTCCACTTTATGAACCCTGTGCCGATCATGCAGTTGGTCGAATTGATCCGCGGCATCGCGACCGACGAGCCGACGTTCAAAGCCTGCCAGGAGGTCGTGGCCAAGCTGGGAAAAACCAGCACCGCCTCCGAGGACTTTCCCGCCTTTATCGTGAACCGCATTTTGATGCCGATGATCAACGAGGCGATCTATACGCTTTACGAGGGGGTAGGCTCGGTGCAGTCGATCGACACCTCGCTAAAGCTGGGCGCGAACCACCCGATGGGGCCGCTGGAACTGGCGGATTTTATCGGCTTGGATACATGCCTTGCAATCATGAACGTGCTGCACGACGGGCTGGCAGATACCAAATACCGGCCCTGCCCTTTACTGACAAAATATGTCGAAGCAGGGTGGCTCGGGCGCAAGACCCAGCGCGGGTTTTACGACTACCGAGGCGATGTGCCGGTGCCCACCCGTTAATCTTTCAGGCCCAGTGTATGGGCGCGCAGCCACGCCATAAAGGCGCGCGGATCATCCGCCCTTGCCGCAATCTCGGCAGGATCAACAGGCACACCCACCACGGGTTTTTGCGGTTTGTTCAACGCGTGCACAATTTCGTGCAGCAACAGCCCCTGTCGCAGGGTCGCCGATATCCGGTTGGCAATCTGATAGGCCCGCGAATTTGATCCGGGAAAAAAGCACGGCACAACTGTGGCGCCCGAGGTGCGGATCATCTTGGCGGTGAATACACTCCATTCGCGTTCAATCGCGGGGCCGAACATACTATCGGAACTGGACACCCCACCGGCGGGAAACAGCGCCACGATACCGCCCGCTTTGAGATGATCCATCGCCGCGCGGCGCATATCCACCATCTTTTTCTGCGCTTGCGGCTCATGCGGGAACGGCACAGGGATCATATAGCTGGCGGCATCCTCATCGATGCCCGTCAGCAAAGATCGGGTCAGAATACGGTAGTCATTGCGCACACGGCCAATCATATCGGCCAGTATCATACCATCAACCAAACCATGCGGATGATTGGCCACGAAAACCACCGGTCCGGTCTTGGGAATGCGGGCCAATTGGTCGGCAGGGGTCAGCAGGTCAATGCCCATCACATCCAGCGTGGCGCGCCAAAACGCCTGCCCCTTGAAGCTGCCCATTCTTTCAAAACGGCGAACCAGTCTGGCGATACGTATTTTACCCGTCAGCAACTCGATCAGACGAATAATATTGCGTTTGACCGGACTATCAAAAGTATTGGAATAGGTCAGGCTACTGCGATTATAGACACGCGGCGCGTCTGGGCGATCATCTGGCGCAACCGTGGCTTTCCGGGTCGTGTCTGTCATGGGTCACCCCCTGTTGCGCCGCCAAACGGTCAGCCGCCCTCGCCAAATTTATCCGCGACCAATGCCTCAATGGCGTCGGCCAACGGCGCCGCATCCGGCCCGCTGGTGGTCACGTCAATATAGGTTCCGATCGAGGCTGCCAACATCAAAAGCCCCATGATACTATCGCCGCTGGCATCCATTCCGTCTTTGGTCACCGTCGCGCTTGCGTCAAATTCCTCAACCACGGCGGCAAGTTTGGCCGAGGCGCGGGCGTGCAACCCTTTGATGTTTTCAATCTTCAGACGGCGCTGGGTCATCAGGGTTGCCCAACAGAATGACTATTGATGTATTTATGCGCGGCGTCCAAAGCGGCATCAACCGCGGCAGGAACCGACATATGGCGCGACTTGGCCAGCTTGATAAGCATCGGCAAATTGGCCCCGTATAGGATACGGCGGTTTTGCGGGCTACAGGCACGCAGCGACAAGTTCGACGGGGATCCGCCGAACATATCGGTCACAATCACAACACCATCGCCCTGATCAACCGCATCAGCGGCATCGCAAATCTCGCATTGTTTCAGGCCACGGTCGTCTTCGGGGCCAATCGCCACGCTGCGCATCCCGGTTTGCGCGCCCACCACATGCTCGACCGCCGACAGGTATTCGCCCGCCAATCCGCCATGTGCGACAATCACGATTCCGATCACGCCTTTACCCTCGACTACCGGATGCTTGCGCATCACGCCGTTCCATTTCCCGATGCCGCTTAGACACCTGCCAACCATCCTTCGCAAGGGCCTCTGCCAGTCTTTCGGCAACTGTGACCGAACGGTGTTGCCCGCCGGTGCAGCCAAAGCCGATCGACAGATGTGATTTGCCCTCTTCCTTGTGCGCGGGCAACAAAAGATCCGCCAAACCTTTAATTTTCTCGAAGAATGGAGCAAAGCGCGGGTCAGCCGCGACATAGGCATCGACCGCCGCATCACGCCCGTCCAGCGCGCGCAAGCACTCTTCCCAATGCGGGTTCCGCAAAAACCGGCAATCCATCACAATATCCAACCCGCGTGGCAAGCCGCGTTTGTAGGAAAACGAATGAACCGTCACGCCGAGCACGCGGCCCGCACTGGGGGCAAACCACTTTTCAACGTCTGCACGCAAATCATGCGGCGACATGCCACTGCTATCAATCAGAACATCGGCGCGGGACCGGATGCGCACCAGCAATTCACGCTCTCTGGCAATCCCCGCAAGCGGCGGGCCATCAGAGGCAAGCGGATGCCGGCGGCGGGTCTCTGAATAGCGCCGCACCAGCTCTTCCTCGGCCGCATCCAGATACAGGACCTGTGAAGTGATATCCTGACGTTCGACCAATCCGTCGATGGCCGCGACCAATGCATTTGTGCTGAAATCGCGGTTGCGCACATCAAGCCCCAAGGCCAAAGGCCGGCTTGGCACAGGCCCGTCCAGCAACACCGACAACAGCGAGAGCGGCAGGTTGTCGATCACCTCGTAACCCAGATCTTCCAGCGCATTGATCGCCGTGGACCGGCCCGCACCCGACGGGCCGGTGACCAGCACAAGGTTGGGATGTGTAGGGGTCGATGTTGATCCTGTCTGGGTCATATCCCGCTCCGGCCAGCGCGTAAAAATTGCAGTATCGCTGGCGCAAAATGTAGGCCATCCACACGATGTAGCAAGGGCAGATCATGCCCCAGAACGGTCATGTAACGCGGCGATGGTATCCGGTCCTGTTCGCTCTGGTCCAAATCCACAATCAGAGCAAGCGCTGCGCAAGGCAAAAATGCTGCCTTCAGAATACCGACGCCGCGCGCCTCGATCAGACCGGCGATGGTATCGGGGACAGAGGCGATAATCCGGCCATCTACAGGCCGCAGCACAACACGGTCATCGGCAACAAGCTGCGCGCCGTAAGCCATCAGCGTCAGCGCCAGCGCCGATTTACCGGCCCCGCTTTTGCCCAAAATCAGAACCGCATCACCGTCCAGCCCGACACAGCTTGCGTGCAAAACCTTATCCGCGGATAAGCTTTTCACGCGTCAGACCGGCAGGCCGACAACAAAGCGGGCACCAAGCGGCTCAGAGGTCATATCCGCCTCTGTCGGGCGAATATTCTCGGCCCAGATTACGCCGCCATGCGCCTCGACGATCTGTTTGGAAATCGCAAGCCCAAGACCGGAGTTATTGCCGAACTGCCCTGCGGGACGTTCGGAATAAAACCGTTTGAATACTTTTGTCAGCGCCTCGTTGGGGATGCCGGGGCCAGTATCTTCAACCACGATCAACACGCGGTTCTCGCGCTTGCGCGCCCAAACGCGGATCGCATCGCCATCTTCGCAAAACGAAATCGCATTGGTGATGAGATTGACAAACACCTGCGCCAACCGGCCTTCCAAACCTTGCACCATGATCGGGTCCTCTGGCAGGTCCGCGATATAATCGATGCCTTTGCTATCGGCTTCACGACCAAGGAAGTCGTTGATATTATTTAACATATGTAGAAGGTTAAAGGTTTCTTCTTCTTCTTTGACCAACTCGCTGTCGAGCCGCGAAGCGTTTGATATATCGCTGACCAAACGGTCCAGACGGCGCACGTCATGTTCGATCACATCCAGCAAAGTTGCGCGCTGATCATCGCGCTTGGCGACACGCAGGGTGCCGACGGCGGACCGCAGGGATGCCAGCGGGTTCTTGATCTCATGGGCGACATCGGCGGCAAATTGCTCGTTGCCCTCGATGCGTTCATATAGCGCCGACACCATGCCGCGCAGTGCGCTGGACAGGCGGCCAATTTCGTCGGGGCGCGCGGAAAGATCGGGGATGCGCACGCGGGTTGGCGACATTTTGCGGGCGTTTTTGTCGCGGCCAATTTCGGCGGCGGCGGCCAGATCGGCAAGCGGATTTGCGATCGTCGAGGCAAGGATCAAGCTTAGCACAATGCTGATCACCAGTCCGACAAGGAAAAGGCGCAGCACTTTTTCACGCTCTCGGCGCACCAGCCCGTCCAATTCGCCGGCGGCCCCTTGCACGACGACAACGCCCACCGCAGTCGCGCCCTGCATGATCGGCGAGGTCACGATATAGCGCGTGTTGCCGAGATTGGTCAGCGTTTGCAATTGCGTCTGACCACCTATCGCGGCCACAATGGCTTGGGCGATTTCCGGTCCGGACAGCGGCGTATCTGCGGGTGCAACCGGCGCGCTGCGAATCAGACCGACAACACTGTTCCATGCGCCGTTCAATGTATCGGTCAGAAATGTTGTCCCCTCCGCGCGGTCCAGACCGGCAACCGCGTCATCGACATTCGGGCCATTGGACATCGCGACCATATTGCCTTGCCGGTCATAGATCCCTACGTTGATCCCCGAATGCAAAGCAAGCCCTGCAAGGGTTTGCGCCACGTCGATGCCATCCCCCGACACCAGATTGACCGGTGCTGCCGCGGGCAGTTGCGCTTCAAAAACATCGGCAATCAGTTCTGTTTCGGAAACCAGACCGGTGGCCCGTTGGTAAGCCAGCGTATCGCGCGAGGAATTGATGAACAACACACCTGCAATCAGCAATATCATCGCGATCAGGTTGAAGGTGATGATCTTGCGCGCAATCGGAGAGCCGCGCAGCGCAAGCCAGTTGCGCCGCCGCCGCCGCTCACCCAATTCGGTTTCGCCCAAAGGTTGCGGTGCAACCCAGTCGTCACCCAGCACAAGGTCGGGCGATTTGGCCGCAGCCCGCACAGATTCCAGATTATGGATATCTATTTTGGGGGCCACGGTCATGCCCTACTCTTCGTTGTAGCGGTAGCCGATACCGTAGAGCGTTTCGATTGCCGAGAAGCTGTCATCGGTGTTGCGCATCTTTTTGCGCAGCCGTTTGATATGGCTGTCGATCGTGCGGTCATCGACGTAAACCTGATCGTCATAGGCCACGTCCATCAATTGATCGCGCGACTTCACAAAGCCGGGGCGCTGTGCAAGCGCTTGTAATAAAAGGAATTCGGTGACAGTGAGAGAGACATCATTGCCTTTCCATTTCACCGCATGGCGCAGCGGGTCCATGATCAATTCACCGCGAACCATCACTTTGGTTTCTTCGGTTTCTTCAATCGCTTCGCCGGCAATCGCATCTTGCCGACGCAGCAATGCGCGGATGCGTTCCACCAGCAACCGCTGCGAGAACGGTTTTTTGACATAGTCGTCCGCGCCCATGCGAAGACCCAGAACCTCGTCAATCTCGTCGTCTTTGGAGGTCAGAAAAATGACCGGCATCGACGATTTTTGCCGCACCCGCTGCAACAGATCCATACCATCCATGCGCGGCATTTTGATGTCCAGCACCGCAATATCTGGCATACGTTTGTTAAAGCCATCCAGCGCGGCCTGACCGTCATTATATGTTTCGACCTCGAAACCTTCGGCTTCCAGGGTCATTGCCACCGACGTCAGGATGTTCCTGTCGTCATCGACCAATGCTATTCTTGACATGGGAGTTTACCCTTACTGCTTTATTATTATTTGCCTGCTTTTTGTAATGTTTTCCGCAATTTCAGCCATCGAATCAACCCTCAACTGCGAATCGGGTTACTTCGCGTGCCTTATTTGCCCCGATAAGTGATAAGTAATGACTAATATGCACCAACTTTTGCGTCGGACCCCATTATGGTTGCGCTAACAGTGACTTGGTTGCGCTAACTGCGGCAATCTGGGGTTTCAGCACTTAAAAACATGGTGTTATGCAGGGGTATCGGGGCCGCCATGTGCCCCCAATCAAGGAGCGAACCCATGGACCACGGACAGGTCAACCCAAAGATGAAGCTAGAAGATCAGGGCATCACAGGGCTGGGTTATGTGTATTACAACCGCGCAGAGGCCCAATTGCAGGACGCCGCGGTGGCGGCTGGCGAAGGTGTGACAGGCAAGGGTGGCGCGTTTCTGGTCACCACGGGCAAGCATACAGGCCGGTCGCCGAAAGATAAATTCGTGGTCGCGACCCCATCGGTGAAAGACACGATCTGGTGGGAAAACAACCCGCCGATGCAGGCCGATAAGTTTGACGTGCTTTATGCCGACATGCTGGAGCATATGAAGGGCGGATCCTATGACGTGCAGGATTTGTTTGGCGGAGCCGACCCTGCGCACCGTTTGGACGTGCGTGTGATCACTGAGTTGTCTTGGCACGCGCTTTTCATCCGCCACCTGCTGCGCCGCCCTGAGCCTGCCGAGTTGGCCACATTCGTCCCCGACTTTACGATCATCAACTGCCCGACGTTCAAGGCCGATCCTGCCAGGCACGGTTGCCGCTCGGAGACAGTTATCGCGTTGAATTTTGACGCCAGGCTGATCCTGATCGGTGGCACCGAATACGCAGGTGAAAACAAGAAGTCGGTTTTCACGCTGTTGAACTATTTGTTACCCGAAAAAGGCATCATGCCAATGCATTGTTCGGCCAATCACGCCCCGGGAAACCCAGTTGATACCGCCGTTTTCTTTGGCTTGTCCGGCACGGGTAAAACCACCCTTTCGGCGGACCCTACCCGCACCTTGATCGGCGACGACGAGCACGGCTGGTCGGAGCGCGGCACGTTCAATTTCGAGGGCGGTTGCTATGCCAAGACCATTGGTCTGGACCCCAAGGCCGAACCGGAGATTTATGCCACAACGTCAATGCCGCATACCGTGATCGAGAATATGATCTTTGATCCGCAGACGTTCGAGCTGGATTTTGACGACGATAGTCTGACGGCGAATATGCGCTGTGCCTACCCGTTGGATTATATCGGCAATGCCTCTGAGACGGCCCTTGGCGGGCATCCCAAGAACATCATCATGCTGACCTGTGATGCGTTTGGTGTGCTGCCCCCGATCAGCCGTTTGACCCCCGCGCAGGCGATGTATCATTTCCTGTCGGGCTTCACCTCCAAGGTTGCGGGCACAGAGCGCGGCGTGACCGAGCCGGAGCCCACGTTTTCGACCTGCTTTGGCGCACCGTTCATGCCGCGTCGCCCGGAAGTTTACGGCAACCTGTTGCGCAAAAAGATCGCGTCGCATGGTGCAACCTGCTGGCTGGTAAACACCGGCTGGACTGGTGGCGCTTATGGCACCGGATCAAGGATGCCGATCAAGGCGACCCGCGCGTTGCTGACGGCTGCACTGGATGGGACACTTGTGGAGAATAAGTTCCGCAAAGATCCAAACTTTGGCTTTGAAGTGCCCGAGACCTGTGACGGCGTTGATGCCACGTTGCTGAATCCGCGCGATACCTGGGCGGATAAAGCGGCCTATGATGTGCAGGCAGCCAAGCTGGTGGCGATGTTCAGCGCCAACTTTGAAAAGTATGTGCCATACATTGACGACGACGTGAAGGCGGCGTCCATCGGGTAATCCCTTTTCGGCATGGCAAATACTGTTAAGGTGCACCGTATGAAGTGGTGCACCTTTTTCTTTGCCTTGATGCCTGTCGCTGTGCTGGCGCAGACCGGACCTGACAAACTGGGCGCGAAAATCGACAGCTTTGAGGCGGGGGTTATCTGCGCGCCGCCCACCACCGGTGTTAGCAAGGCCCCCGGGACCGTGGCGGGCACGACAAGTCTGATCGCGGTCGATCCGCCATTTGTATCGACCAAGCGCCGCGTGCCTGCGGTGATCGGGATCGGTTTTGGCGTCAAGGCACGCGCGCTGGACATCGCCGGCATCGAGGGGGTCAGTATCGTGATCAGCCATCCGCCGATGGGCGATCAGGGCACCCAAGTGCAGACATTTGAAAGCCGGATATCGGGGCTGGATCCGTCGCTGACGTTTTACCAGTTCGATTTCAACTACGAGTTGGTCACCGGCCTCTGGCAAATGCAGGCCATGCAGGGCGACACGGTGCTATACCGCACAACTTTTGAAGTGCTGCCGCCATCTCAAGTGCCCGAACTGGCCACGATCTGCGGATTTGAAGAGCAATTGTCGTAGGATGGGTTTTAACCCATCAACCCACGCCGGATCAGGTTCAGCCCGCCGATAAACAGCACGATCAAAGTCAGATGTTTGAACTGTTGTTGATCAATCCGGTCGTGAAGCCGGAATCCGATCAGCAGTCCCACAACCGCAGGCACCACCAATAGCGCCGAGAACGGCAAGGTTTGCCATGTCACGACGCCCGACTGCATATGCGCAAACAGCAACACAACCGCGCCAAGTCCAAAGATCACGCCCTGCACACGAATTTGTTCCGCTTTGGGTGTGTTTCTGGCGACAAGGTAGGCGATGGTTGGCGGCCCCCAGACTCCCGACAATCCGCCGATGAAACCGGCGAAGGCCCCGATGCCAACCTCAAGCACATTGGATTTTTCCGGCAATTTTGGCTGCCAGCCGGCCAATTGCATCAGGGCAAACCCCGAAACCGCAAATCCGATAATCATGAACATGATCTCGGACGGCAGCACCCGCACCAACTGCGCGCTGCTTGCCAAAACCACCCCGCCCGCGATCAGAAAGACCCGAAACCGAATGATCGAGGCCCATGCCTCGCCAAATCCTTGCCGCATGGCCTGGATCCCGTTGGTGATCAGCGTTGGTAAAATCAGCCCCGCCAACGCAAGTTCTGGCGACAGGAATGTCGACAGCCCTGATATCAGAATTGTTGGCATCGCAAAGCCGACCATGCCCTTGATAACGCCGGCAAACAGTCCGACAAGGACCGCGTAGATCAAAAATTGTGGGCTGGTGAGGGTGAAAAGACTATCCATGGTCCTTGTTACGGCGGCATCTATCAAGATGCACTCACTTTTTGCCGCGACACTTTTGTTCAAAATGGTGTAATTTTCGATATGAATATTGCGCTGCACTTGCGAAGGATATATCTCTGCACCTGCACAATACCGGAGACGCGCAATGGCACATGACGGACAGGACATCACAATGACACCAAGCCCCCGAGTGGAGAATTTGACCCAAACCACCGCCAGCACACTGCCTGTCATCGATGCGATCCTGTTGACGGCCAAAGACAACCTGCGCGAGATGGTTACGGACAATGGCCGCATTTCCAGTAATTTGATCGAGGCCCATCAGACCGCCGCCCACGGTGTTGCGTGGCTCGCGACCTATGTGCAGGCCCTGCACCAGATGCAGGCATGGGCGAGCCGCCTGGACGCTGACGCAAAATTTGGCGAGGTCGAGCAGTTGATCCACCAAATCGCCTTTGGTGAATACCTTGCCCAGATTTACGGCGGCATCCAGATGAACCAAGGCGAAATGATCCGCCTGCATGATATGGGTGTCAGCGCCGCCATGCCCGCGGATATCGCCATATTCATCAGTGCGGCCAACACCCAAGCCGCCCGCACCCGTCTGGTTGCATTGATGCACGAGCAGTCCGCCAATATCACGGTCGGCGCATCGGGTCTTGATGACGAGTTGGAGATGATCCGCGAGCAGTTCCGCCGTTTCGCTGTGGAAAAGGTCGAGCCGTTTGCGCATGACTGGCACCTCAAGGACGAGCTGATTCCGATGCAGATCATCGAAGAATTGGCCGAAATGGGTGTCTTTGGCCTGACGATCCCCGAGGAATACGGCGGCTTTGGTCTGTCGAAATCATCGATGTGTGTGGTGTCGGAGGAATTGTCGCGCGGCTATATCGGCGTGGGGTCGCTTGGCACCCGCTCGGAAATTGCCGCCGAATTGATCCTGTGTGGCGGCACCGAAGAGCAAAAACAAAAGTGGTTGCCGCGCATAGCCTCTGCCGAGACATTGCCAACGGCTGTTTTCACCGAGCCAAATACCGGATCAGACTTGGGGAGCTTGCGCACCCGCGCGGTCAAGACCGGTGACGATTGGGAGGTCACGGGCAACAAGACGTGGATCACTCATGCCGCCCGCACCCATGTGATGACCATGCTCGCGCGCACTGATCCGGATTCGAGTGACTACAAGGGCTTGTCGATGTTTCTGGCCGAAAAGATGCCCGGCGATGATGTCGATCCATTCCCGACTGAGGGCATGACCGGTGGTGAAATCGACGTGCTGGGCTATCGCGGCATGAAGGAATACGAGCTGGCGTTTGATGGGTTCAAGGTCAAGGGCGAGAACCTGCTAGGCGGGCAAACCGGCAAAGGGTTCAAACAGTTGATGCAGACGTTCGAGTCTGCCCGCATTCAGACTGCGGCGCGTGCAATTGGGGTGGCGGCGTCCGCACTGGACGTCGGGATGCAATATGCCACGGACCGCAAGCAATTTGGCAAGGCCTTGATCGATTTCCCCCGCGTTTCAGGCAAACTTGCGATGATGGCTGTCGAGATCATGATCGCCCGTCAGTTGACCTATTTCAGCGCGCATGAAAAGGACAACGACCGCCGCTGTGATCTGGAGGCGGGCATGGCCAAGCTGCTGGGCGCCCGCGTGGCGTGGGCCTGTGCCGACAACGCCCTGCAAATCCACGGCGGCAACGGTTTTGCGCTGGAATACAAGATCAGTCGCATTCTGTGTGACGCCCGTATCCTGAACATTTTTGAGGGTGCCGCCGAAATTCAGGCGCAAGTGATTGCCCGCCGCTTGCTGGACTAAGTCGGGCGTCGGCCAAGCCCAAGGCGCGGATGCAATCGCCCCGCGACCAACCAGCCTGCGCCCAAGCCAACAGCGGCGGCGGCAAAAACCCCGCTGACGGGTGCCACCAGCAACACCAGCGCCGCCGCGCCGGGTGTGACGATTCCCGACACATCGCGAAAGCTGGCATAAACGGCCGCCATTTCGGTGCGCTCGGCGGGTCGCACGGCCATCAGGAATGGCAAGCCGCCGCAGACATCCAGAGCCACCAGAAAGATCGAGGCCGCCATGATGCTGATCACGGTTGCCCATGGCGAGGCGGACAACGCCCACCCCAGTGCAAAAAACAGGGCCGCAAAGGCAAAAGCCAGACGCACCGACTGCCGCACGCCTGAGCGGTTCACTTTGCGCAGCATCAGCGGCGTGGTGAACAACAAGCCGTTGCTGATGGACAAAGCCAACGCACCCACTTTGTCGCCAAGGCCGTTTTCGATGGAAAAGATCGGCAGATAGACGACAAATACCCACCACCCACATGACCGCATCACCGCAAAAAACCAGCCTGCGATCAGCCGAGGCTGCGCAAAGAACCGACCAAGATAGGCCACGGGATTGACCGCAGGGGCACGCGCGCGGCTGATTTGCTTGCCGTCGCCCAAGCGCAATTTCCAGAACACACCGATAAGCAGAAGCGCAAAGACCCCCGCGAGAAGGAAAGGCGCGGGGGTCCACCAGTTGAGCAGTGTGACGCCAAGGATCGGACCGATCATCCAAGGGGCCGCACTATAGACCATGCGGGTTGTTTCATTGCGCCCCAGCTCCATCCGGTGAATGTGATCAAGCACATAGGCGTTCAGGCAGACCGTAAAGGTCACGGTGCCCACGGCATTTATCAAAAGCGCGAAGGCCAGCAACTTTGGCACGCCTGTTGATGCCAATGACAGGCCGACAAGATAGGCGCAGCCCGCCAGCGTGAACATCCACCTGCGCGGCACCCAACGCGACATCCAAGGCACCATCAGCCCACAAAATAGCGATGCAAGCCCAACCAGAAAATAGATATGCGACACGGTGGCCGCATCCGAGAAGCCACGGTAGATCACAACGGGCATGACCGACAAAAGCGTGCCACGCACGCCTGCCTCGAGCGCCGCAAGCAAGGCAAAATCCTTGATTTTCGGGGTCGGCGCATGGCTGAGGTAAATCGGGCTGCGGGGTGCGATCATGTGACTATCTTCTGATGGATACCCCCTTAGGGCCGCAAAGCAGGCGTCGTGTCTGGCCCATCTGCGACAGCTCGGGACGCTATTTTTGCCCCCTTGTCTGCAAAAGCGCGTCGATCAGGCGCTGACGCGCGGCAGGCATCGGGCGGTCGCCGAGGCTTTTCAACAGGCGGTGTTCTATAAAAAACCCCGTCGTGCCAAGCGCAGTCACGATTTCCGCATCATCCGCGTCACCTTTTCCTGCCAGAACAGGGGGCAATGGCAACAACCTGTCCGCCCATTCACCCGCCGCGTCGCGACTGACCGCGCGACCGGTGCGTGGGGACACAAAGGCCAGATCCTCGTTGACGCCGCGCACCGCACAGGCCGACAGATCCATCGCAAAGCCCATTTCTTCCAGCAGCGCCTGCTCCCAGCGCAGATAGGCCAGCGGCCAAACATCCGATTGCCCAAGCAAATCCAGCAGCGCGATGGTGCGGTGGTAAAGCGGCAGATGCGCCTCGCGTTCGGGCAGCACCCGCGACAAGAGCGCGCAAACCGCGTTTAGCCCCGAAAGTGCCAAGCGGTCGCCCATGGCCTGTGCTGCGCGACTGCGGACAGGCTCGATGGTGAACGACCCGATATGCTCGTTCAGTCGCGCCTTCCATGTCAGGGCAAGCTGCGCGCCAGGTTGCAAATGCGGGGCGATCTTGCGGCTGACGCCACCGCGCACCACGCCAGCGTGCCGGCCGTATTGCGGTGTGAACACCTCGATAATCATGGAGGTTTCGCCAAGCGGGCGAGCCGATAAAAGCGCGCCCTCATCGGACCAAGCGATCATGCGCGGACCCCCTGCCTCGCTTTTTTCCAAATACTCATTCCAGGCCGGCCTCATCCAACAGATGCCGCCCCTGTTTATCCTCGACCTCGATCACCCAAAGGTCGGGGTCAAAGCCGCGTTGCTTGACGACAGATTGATCCACAAGCGCCTCGTCACCTTCAACAAGGACCACCCATTTCCGGTCGCCCGTCATCATGTCAAACGAGCGTTGAAAGCAGCGCGCTTGTCCGTCCAGCGTGTTGAGTTTGACCAAAACGGCACCCGCGGTCGCATCACCACGTTGCACGACAAAGGCCGGAATTTCAACCAGCCGCAACCGCGTCAAATATGCGGAAACCCAGAGGTCCGCAGTCAGTCTCATGCATTGCCGTCTTTGAAATCAAGGCCCATTTCCGAATAGCGCTCGGAGTCCTCCAGCCAGTTTGGCCGCACTTTGATCTGCAAGAACAGGTGCACGCGGCGATCAAGAAATTCTTCCAGCTCGATGCGCGCCGCGGTGCTGATCGCTTTGATGGTCTCGCCTTTGTTGCCCAGCACGATACCTTTGTGGCCGTCGCGCATCACATAGATGACCTGGTCGATCCGGCAGGAGCCGTCTTTGCGGTCTTCCCAGTTTTCGGTCTCGACGGTCAGCTGGTAGGGCAATTCCTGATGCAGGCGCAGGGTCAGTTTCTCGCGCGTTGTTTCCGCGGCAATCATGCGCAAGGGCAGATCGGCGATTTGATCTTCGGGGTAAAGCCACGGACCTTCGGGCAATTGATGCGACAGCCATTCGCGCAGCGCGTCGGTGCCGTGCCCGCGCTCAGCCGAGATCATAAAGGTTTGCACAAAGTCGAACGCTTCGTTCATTTCCTCGGCGAGGCCCAAAAGTTTATCGGTTTTCACCTTGTCGATCTTGTTGATCGCCAAGGCCACGGGCGCGCCGCCCGAGTGTTCTTTAAGACGCTCGATAATGGCTTTCACGCCCTCGGACCGGCCACGGTGCGCCTCGATCATCAGCACAACGACATCAGCATCTGCCGCCCCGCCCCAAGCCGCTTTGACCATGGCGCGGTCAAGGCGCCGGCGCGGTTTGAACAGGCCGGGGGTGTCGACGAAAACCAGCTGCGATCGCCCTTCAATAGCGACGCCGCGAATGCGCGTGCGGGTGGTTTGCACCTTGTGGGTCACGATCGACACTTTGGCGCCGACCATTTTATTCAACAGCGTCGACTTGCCCGCGTTGGGTTCGCCAATCAGTGCCACAAAGCCTGCTTTGGTGGGCGCGTCAGTCATGACTGTTCTACTTTCTGCAATAATGCGGCAGCAGCGGCCTGTTCGGCGTGGCGTTTGGAGCCTGCTGTTGCCTGTTCAGATGGGCCTGAGGCCAAGCGGACCTCGATGGTGAATACCGGTTGGTGGTCGGGGCCAGAGCGCGCCACCTCGACGTAGACCGGTGGCACTTCGCCGCGCGCCTGTGCCCATTCTTGCAGGGATGTTTTTGCGTCGCGGGCGTCATCGGCCACATTGCTGACCCGCGCACCCCAAAGGTGCAGGATCACGCGACGCGCGGCCTCGAACCCCCCGTCCTGATAGACCGCTGCGATCACGGCCTCCATGGCGTCCGCAAGCAGGGCTTCCTTGCGCCGCCCGCCTGATTTCATCTCGGAGCGGCCCAATTTCAGCACAGCGCCAAGGTCGATCTGGCGGGCCACATCGGCACAGGCTTCGCGGCGCACAAGGGCGTTGAAGCGCGGCGCAAGCAGCCCTTCGGGCGCACCCGGATCGGCGGCAAGAAGCGCCTCGGCCATCACTAGCCCCAGCACCCGGTCGCCCAAGAATTCAAGCCGCTGGTTGTCGTCGCGGTGCGGTGACACCATCGACGAGTGTGTGACAGAGCGCACAAGGAAATCGGGCTTGGTAAAGTCATAGCCCAGACGCCCGCAAAAGGCCTGAAGGTCAGCGGATAATTTCACTCAACAGCCTTAAAGAAGCGGTCCGAGCGCCAAGTCCAGAATGCCAGCATCGAGCGCCCCGCAGAGGAGAAAATGATGCGATCGGCGCGTCCTACAATATCCTCGCGCGGCACAAAACCGACGCCGCGCAATTGCTGCGGCACGCGGCTGTCGGTCGAATTATCGCGGTTGTCGCCCATAAAGAAGTACTGATCGGCAGGCACGGTAAAGACGCCGGTATTATCAAGTTGCCGGTCGCCGATGTTCAGAATGGAGTGGCGCACGCCGTTGGGCAGGGTTTCATACTGCCGCTCTTTGATGCAAGCAGCCCCTTCGCCGACAGCGCCATTTGCACAGGCGGTGCGGCTTTGCTGCGAGCCTTGCGCGCCGTAGGGTTCAACGAAGGGCTCAGCGTCCTCGACTTTTACAGCCACATCGTTGATATACAACAGCCCGTCTTTCATCTGGATACGGTCGCCCGGCGTTCCGATCAGGCGTTTGACAAAGTCGCGGCCGGTGACCGGATGCCGAAAGACCACCACATCGCCGACTTGCGGGTCAGAGCCGAACAGCCGCGTGTCGGAGCCTTTGAAGACACCACAGAAATCCTCCGCGCCGATATCTATACCCAGGGCGGGAACCCGCACCGACGGGCAAGAGGCATAGGAATAGCCGTAGGCCATTTTGTTCACAAAAAGAAAGTCACCGATCAGCAACGTGTCTTTCATCGAGCCTGACGGAATCCAGAATGGCTGAAAGAACAAGGTCCGGAATACACCGGCAATCAACAGCGCATAGACAACAGTCTTGACCGTTTCTTTCACACTTGCCATGAAGCCCGTCGTTTCAGCCATAATCGTCATCCTTTGTTTGCCGCTAGAAGGCTACATGCGCGCAGTGCCCAGCCCTGTCAACCTATGCCTCTACCGGCAGGGCTTCGATCAGCACAAATGCCTGCGCCCAAGGGTGATCATCGGTCAAAGTAACGTGAATAACCGCGCGGTGCCCCGCGGGCGTCATTTGATCAAGCCGTTCTTTGGCCCAGCCAGTGACCTGCATCGTGGGTTGTCCGCTGCGCAGATTTGTCACGGACATGTCTTTCCATGAAATTCCCATCGCAAGTCCGGTGCCAAGCGCCTTGGAACAGGCTTCTTTGGCGGCCCAGCGTTTGGCATAGGTGCCTGCCACATCGCGGCGGCGCTCGGCCTTGGCCTGTTCGATATCGGTGAATATCCGGTTGCGAAACCGATCGCCAAAGCGCGCAAGCGTGCCCGCGATCCGGTCGATGTTTGCAAGATCCGTGCCGATCCCGAGTATCATGCGCCCCCGCCCCCGCGCATCATACCTCGAGGTCCATCACCATGATGCCCGCAGCACCGCCTTCACAAAGCGTCACAAGCCGCTGACCCAAAGCCCGATGCGCGGGATCGGCCTGATAGCGCCGCAGCGCATCAAGATCGTTAAATGTGCAGATAAACCCATAAGGGTAGTCCGGCGTTTTATGTTCCAGATCACGGTTCACACCATGAGTGAAATCAGTGAAACCCGAAATCTCGAGCCCGTCAAAGCCGGCCATCGCACCGGCCAGTTCTGCGGGGTCATAATCTGCGCGCAGATGGAGCATCACGACATGTTTGATCATCAAGGCCTCGCTATGGGGATGCCGGGTCGCGCTTCATCCATCAGCCGGCGCATTTGGGTGATTGCCGGACCCAGCCCCAGAAAAATCGCCTCGCCGATGATAAAATGCCCGATGTTCAACTCGGCCACCTGTGGCAAGGCCGCGATTGGCCCGACACTGTCATAGGTCAGGCCGTGGCCCACATGCACCTCAAGGCCCAATTCATGGGCATAGGCCGCCATGTCGGTGAGTCTGGCCAGTTCCGAATCGCGGTCCGCCCAGCGCATCTCGGCCCAAGCATCGGCATAGGCGCCCGCGTGCAATTCGATCACCGGGGCACCAATGCGCGCGCAGGCTTCCACTTGCAATTTTTCCGCCCCGATGAACATCGACACCCGACTGCCCGAGGCTGCGAAAGGGGCGATGTATTTGGCCAGCACATTGTCTTGTCTGGCCACATCCAGCCCGCCTTCCGTGGTGATCTCGGCACGCTTTTCGGGGACCAGACAGATCGCGTGTGGTTTGTGACGCAGCGCAATCGCCTGCATTTCGTCTGTTGCGGCCATCTCGAAATTCAGCGGGATGGTCAGGGCGGCCATCAATCCGTCGATATCGGCGTCGATAATGTGACGCCGGTCTTCGCGAAGATGCGCGGTGATGCCATCTGCGCCCGCTTGTTGTGCGATCAGGCCCGCGCGCACCGGGTCCGGCACCGTGCCGCCGCGCGCGTTGCGCACTGTGGCCACATGGTCGATATTCACCCCAAGGCGCAGGCGGTCGGTGATCATAGCAGCGGTCCTTTTGAAAGCGTCTGGATAAAACCTAGCCCGAAGTAGATCAAAGGTCATCTGCCGGTGTGGATTTTTTCTTCAACTGGTCCAGCTTGGCGCGCAGCAATTTGCGGCGGCGGTTCTGGTAGGCGCCGATCAGCGGCACGGACAGATAGTAACATACGGTTGCCGCAACCACGCCGGGAATGATGCCGCCAATCATATAGGGGAAAAACACCTCGTCATAAAACAGCGACAGCCCGTGCCAATCCATCTTTTGGGTCGTGAAAATGGCCAGAAAATTATGCCACAGATCCGCCCAGGCCCCTGCAAATTTGTCGCCCAAAGAGGTGTCAAGCGCGCCGTTCTTGGGCCGCGTGCCCATCAGGAAATGCCCCGCCGTCAGCGACGAGACCGCAATGGGCAGATAGGTCAGCGGATTGCCGAAGAAAGTCGCCAGCAGGGCCGCCAGAATATTGCCGCGCATCACCTTGGCGATAATCGCCGCCACAACAAAGTGCAGCCCGAAGAACGGGGTGAACGAGGTGAAAACGCCCGCCCATATGCCGCGCGAGATTTTCTCTGGCGTATCGGGCAAGCGGCGCACGCGGTGTTTGACGTATTCGAACGCCCGCGCCCAGCCACCACGGGGATACAGCGATCGGCCAACGATCTCGGCCAATGTGCGCCTGTCCCTGCGTTTAAAAATCAACCGCTTCAGTCCTTAATCGTGGTTATCCCCGAATGGCGCTGGCCAGTCCGGGGTCTCTGTGTCGTGACAGTGACGATACATTGCTATCTGCCTCAAGAGTGGTTGCTACGCGATGCAAATGTTCGCGATCACGCAGATCGACATCTATCAACAGCCGGAAATAGTCGGGCTTTCGGTCAATGAATTTCAGATCCGAGATATTTGCATTCTGTTCGCCGATCAACGTGCAAATGCGCCCCAGAACGCCCGCGTCATTTGTGATGGTCACATCAAAGGTCACTGTGTTGACCGACCTATGTGTGCCCTCTTGCCAATGCAAGTCGACCCAACGATCCGGTTGATCCTCGAAATCGGCCAAGGTCTCGCAATCGATCGCGTGCACCACCACGCCCTGCCCGCGGTAAGTGATGCCCACGATCCGTTCGCCCGGCACAGGTTGGCAGCAAGCCGCGCGCTGGTGGTTTTGATCGGCCGCAAGACCGACGACCGCGCGCTTTTCGTCAATTTCGTTGCCCTGTTTTTCCACCAACTGCGGATAGATCAGCCGCACGATTTCGCGGGCGGTCAATTCGGCTGACCCAAGCTGCGCCAGCATCTCCTCGGCGCTCTCGAGAGCCATCGCCTTGGCTGCGGTGCGCAGGGCCTTGGCTGTTGCCACTTTACCGACGTTTTCAAAGGCGACCCGCGCCAACTCGCGGCCCAGTTTTACGTAGCGTTCACGATCTTCCTCGCGCAAGGACCGCCGGATTGCGGTTTTGGCGCGCCCCGTCACCGCAATATCGATCCATGTGGATTGCGGTGTTTGCCCTTCGGCAGTGACGATTTCGACCGATTGACCGTTTTTCAACCGCGTCCACAAAGGCACGCGCATCCCGTCAACCTTTGCACCCACACAGGCTGATCCGATCCGTGTATGGATCGCATAGGCGAAATCAATCGGGGTGGCACCGCGCGGCAGTTTGATCACATCACCCTTGGGCGAAAAGCAGAACACTTGGTCCTGATACATCTCAAGCTTGACGGTCTCGAGAAAATCGTCGTGGTCGTGGCTGTCGTCAAGCCGCTCTGTCAGCTTGGCAATCCATGTGACGGGATCAACGGCAAACCGGTTTTCGACCCGTTCGCCGTTCCGATACGACCAATGCGCAGCGACGCCGGTTTCAGCCACTTCGTGCATTTCGCGGGTGCGAATTTGCACCTCGACACGCTTGCCGTCGCGCCCTGACACCGTGGTGTGGATTGACCGGTAGCCGTTTGATTTGGGCTGGCTGATATAGTCCTTGAACCGCCCCGGCACCGCACGCCAGCGTTGGTGGATTGCGCCAAGCGTGCGGTAGCAGTCCGCCTCTGTGGCGGTCAACACACGAAAGCCGTAGATGTCGGACAACCGGCTGAACGACAGATCCTTTTCTTCCATCTTGCGCCAGATCGAATAGGGTTTTTTCGCACGTCCGATCACCGAGGCCACGATACCCGCCTTTTCCAACTCGACGCGCATATCCGCAGTGATCTTTTCGATCACGTCGCCGGTTTCGCGTTGCAGGGTGATAAAGCGGCGGATGATCGAATTGCGCCCTTCGGGATTGAGCACTTTGAATGCCAGATCCTCCAGCTCTTCACGCATCCACTGCATCCCCATGCGGCCTGCAAGCGGCGCATAGATATCCATGGTTTCGCGGGCTTTCTGGACCTGCTTGTCAGGGCGCATCGATTTGATCGTGCGCATATTGTGCAAACGGTCGGCCAGTTTTACCAGTGTGACACGCAGATCGCGGCTGGTGGCCATGAACAATTTGCGAAAGTTTTCGGCCTGTTTGCTATGGCTGCTGGTCAATTGCAGGTTGGTCAGCTTGGTAACACCATCGACCAGATCGGCGATCTCGCGCCCAAAGCGTTCGGCAACCTGGGCATAGGTCGCCTTGGTGTCTTCGATGGTGTCATGCAACAGCGCGGTAATTAGGGTGGCGTCATCCATTTGCTGTTCGGCAAGAATGGAGGTCACCGCAATCGGGTGCATAAAGTATTTTTCGCCCGAATGCCGGAACTGCCCTTCATGCATCTGCTCACCAAAGGCAAAGGCATCGCGCAGCAGCGTTTCGTTCAGGCGGGGGTTGTAGGTGCGGACCAGTGCGATCAGATCATCTGCTGTCGTGCTCATCTGGTCCTGCGCCTATGTTGGGTCGCGCTTAACGCTGGCCTTGTGCGTCCATAAGAGCGCGCAGCAGCTTTTCCTCGGACATATCATCGTCGGCTGGCTTGTCGGCTTCAGCGCCCATCAAAAGGGACATGCTGTCCTCTTCCGGCTCGTCAACTTCGATCTGCGTCTGATTCGCCTCGATCATGCGTTCACGCAAATCCTCGGCGCCTTGGGTCTCTTCTGCGATCTCGCGCAGGGATACCACAGGGTTTTTGTCGTTGTCGCGCGCAACGGTCACAGGCGATCCGGCAGAGATTTCGCGGGCACGGTGTGCGGCAAGCATCACAAGCTCAAAGCGGTTGGGAACTTTATCGACGCAGTCTTCTACGGTAACGCGGGCCATTGGCGTACTCCAATCAATCGGACATGACTTCAGAAAGGCCTGCATTATGCGCATTTCGCTCAAATGACAAGTGGTTACAGGCGGTCAGATTGGCAAAACACTGGCGCGTTCAACCGCTGGGCGAGCATCGCGCATCTGCGTGACAGTCAACCCCAGCACCGGATGCACCCAATCGGGGGCCACATCACCCAGCGGCACCAGAACGAAACTGCGGTCTTGCAGGCGCGGGTGCGGGACAATCAACTGATCTGGCGTGCTATTTCGTTGCTGTGCCAGCGGCAGGTCACGCCAAAATTGATGGGTCTGCACGTCCGGCAGGACAAGATTATCAAGCCCAATCAGGTCCAGATCTAGCGTCCGCTGCCCCCAGCGCACGGCGCGTTCACGGCCCGCATCTGCCTCGATCCGGTGCAATGCCGCCATGATCGCAGGGGCGTCCATATCCGTGCGCAAGCGAATCGCCGCATTGACGAAATCAGGCCCCGCACCCGCAGGAAAGGCAGGGGTCGCGTAAAGCGCGCTTTTCGCCAGGGGTCCGCCCAGTGCAATACCCGCTTCGAGCATAGCCTTTAGGACAGTATCCCTTGCGTCACCCCAGATAGAATTTGCGTTGCTACCAAGGGCGATCAGCGCAAACTTGCCGCCTTGCGCCGTGGGTCGGGGTTGCGACATGCTACAATAACCTTACATTAGGGCGGTCTCTCGAATTTTACTCCACCCACATCTTTATGAACACCCCAGAGACACATACTCGGAAGGACGAATTATGTTTTATCGTGACGAGCGTCTCGCGCTCTTCATCGATGGGTCAAACCTGTATTCAGCGGCCAAGGCGCTTGGGTTTGATATCGACTATAAATTGCTGCGTGCGGAATTCATGCGCCGCGGCAAAATGCTGCGTGCCTTTTACTATACGGCACTTTTGGAAAATGACGAGTATTCGCCGATCCGCCCTTTGGTTGATTGGCTCAATTACAACGGCTTCACGATGGTGACAAAGCCCGCGAAAGAATACACCGACAGCATGGGCCGCCGTAAGGTCAAGGGCAACATGGACATCGAGCTTGCGGTTGATGCGATGGAGCTTGCGGCCCATATCGACCACGCGGTGATCTTTTCAGGCGACGGTGATTTCCGCCCGCTGGTAGAAGCTTTGCAACGTAAAGGTGTGCGCGTTTCGGTGGTCTCCACGATCCGCAGCCAGCCGCCGATGATCGCAGACGAGCTGCGCCGCCAAGCCGACAACTTTATCGAGCTGGACGAATTGCGCGATGTGGTAGGCCGGCCCACCCGCGAGCCACGGCTCGACGATGCCGATACGGCAAGCGTAGAAGACTAAGGCGAATGGCCGGGCAATCCCCGGCCATTTTTGCATCGCCGTGATGCGCCTGCTCTGGACGCGGCGCGCGTGGCACTTTAGGTCTAGCGCATCAGCCGGAGCCGCCAATGACCAAACAGCCCCTAACCCTCTACCTTGCAGCCCCGCGCGGGTTTTGTGCCGGTGTGGACCGTGCCATCAAGATCGTCGAAATGGCGATCGAAAAGTGGGGCGCGCCGGTCTATGTGCGCCACGAGATTGTGCACAACAAATTTGTGGTTGACGGTTTGCGCGACAAGGGTGCGATCTTTGTCGAGGAACTGGATGAATGCCCCCCCGACAGGCCGGTGATTTTCTCGGCGCACGGCGTGCCAAAATCGGTGCCAAATGCCGCCCAGGCGCGCAATATGGTCTACGTTGATGCCACTTGCCCGCTGGTATCCAAAGTGCATATCGAGGCGCAGCGCCATGCCGAGGCGGGTCTTCAGATGATCATGATCGGCCATGCAGGCCACCCCGAAACCATTGGCACGATGGGGCAATTACCCGATGGCGAGGTGCTGCTGGTCGAGACCGTCGCGGATGTCGCCACAGTCACGCCGCGCAATCCTGCAAAGCTGGCGTTTGTGACCCAGACCACGCTGTCGGTTGATGACACGATCGACATAGTTGCCGCGTTGCAAACCCGCTTTCCTGCCATCATTGGCCCGCATAAAGAAGATATTTGTTACGCAACGACCAACCGGCAAGAGGCGGTCAAGGCGATGGCACCAAAATGCGACGCGATCCTTGTGGTGGGCGCGCCAAATTCGTCAAACTCGCGCCGCTTGGTCGAAGTGGGCGCGCGGGCGGGCTGTGGCTATGCGCAACTGGTGCAACGCGCCACAGACATTGATTGGCGTGCTTTGGACGGCATCACATCGATGGGGATTACCGCGGGGGCATCCGCGCCCGAGGTGCTGATCAACGAGGTGATCGACGCCTTCCGCGACCGCTATGATGTCACGGTCGAAATGGTCGAGACAGCGGTCGAGAACATCGAATTCAAAGTGCCCCGCGCCCTGCGGACACCGGCATGAACCAGATACCCAAAGCGGCGCTTTATCTTGGGCTTGCGGGGCTGATCCCGTTTGTCTGGGGCGCGGTGAATGTGCTATATCCGCCGCTGGCAAACTGGACCCAGATGACAGTAGGCGGGCGTTTTGCAGGGCCTTATGTGCAGATATTTTACGGCACGGTGATCCTGTCGTTCATGTCAGGGGTGCTATGGGGGTTTGCGGCAAAAAGCCAAGGCGCGTCTGCTTATATCCTGTCTGTGATCCCCGCGCTTTGGGCGTTTTTGATGATCAGCGGCGGGCCTGTGACGGCGGCGATGAACCTGATTTTCGGGTTTCTGGGACTGCTTTTGCTGGATTGGTATTTCTGGCGGCACGGGTTGGCCCCGGCGTGGTGGATGCATTTTCGGGCATTGCTAACGGCGGTTGTGGTCGCGAGCCTGCTATTGGTGGTCATCTGATGCCCGATGCCAAGACGATTGCGTTTTATGATGGTGCAGCGGAGCGCTATGCGAACCTGACCGAAACCGCTTCCGCGGGGCCTCTGCTTCAATCATTCATGGCGCTGTTGCCTGCCAATGCGCATGTGCTTGATCTGGGCTGCGGCCCTGCCCGCGCGTCGCGCCACATGCGTGACGCGGGCCACCATCCCGACCCTGTGGATGCGTCCCAAGGCATGGTTGACCTTGCCAATACCACCCACGATATCGGCGCGCGTATACTGACCTTTGACGAGGTAAATATGGTCGCAGCCTATGACGGGGTTTGGGCGAATTTCTCGCTGCTTCACGCCCCCCACAAGGACTTGCCGCGCATCTTTACCGCCCTTGCGACGGCTTTGCGGACCAGCGGCGTTTTGCATGTCGCGATGAAGGTCGGCACCGGCGAGCTGCGCGACAGGATCGACCGGCTTTATACCTATGTATCGGTCGCGGAACTACACGGTTTGCTGGCTGATGCCGGCTTTACGGTGCTTGAAACACTTGAGGATCACGAGATCGGCTGCGCTGGCACCGATGATCCCTATGTCGCTGTCAGGGCTCGCAAAAATGGCTGAATTATTCGCATATACCGATGGTGCCTGTTCGGGCAATCCCGGACCCGGCGGCTGGGGCGCGCTGATGATCGCGCGCGACGGAGACAGGGTTGTGAAAACCCGCGAATTGAATGGCGGCGAGGCCCATACCACCAACAACAAGATGGAGTTGATGGCGGCAATCGCGGCGCTGGAGGCGCTGAAAACAAGCACAAGACTGACCATTGTGACCGACAGCTCCTATGTCAAAGACGGGATTACATCGTGGATTTTCGGCTGGAAAAAACGTGGCTGGAAAACCGCCGCAAATAAGCCTGTGAAAAACGAAGACCTGTGGAAACGACTGGACGCTGCGACGCAAGCGCATGATGTGACATGGCAGTGGGTCAAGGGCCACGCAGGACACCCAGAGAACGAGCGCGCCGATGAATTGGCCCGCGCGGGCATGGAACCCTTCAAGGCATGACATTTCTGATGGCACTAGATTACGGCTCGGTGTTTATTTTTGCTCTCACGGGTGCACTGGTCGCAAGCCGCGCCCAATTGGACGTGATCGGCTTTATGTTTGTCGCAAGCCTGACAGCGGTAGGCGGCGGTACGATCCGCGATGTGATTTTGAACCGTGAGGTGGTGTTTTGGGTTCAAAACCCGATGATTATCGGGGTGGCTGCTGCGGCGGCAGTGCTGGTGTTTTTCACCGCGCATCTTTTGGAAAGTCGCGCGCGCAGTATCATCTGGCTGGATGCCGTAGCGCTTGCCGTTGCGGTGCCTGCGGGTGTCGGCGTGGCGTTGAGCATGGACCAACCCCAGGCGATCGTGATCATCATGGGCGTCACAACAGGGAGTTTCGGCGGGTTGATGCGCGACGTGGTGTGCAACGAGGTGCCACTGGTTTTGCGTCAAGGCGAGCTTTACGTCACCTGCGCATTTGCCGGGGCCGCCAGTGCCTTGGTCGCTTTGCAATTGGGGCTGACACGGCCTGAAAGCCTGCTGGTTTGTGCCGCTGCAACATTTGTATTGCGCGCAGGCAGCATTGCGTTCGGCTGGCGTTTACCGGTCTACAAAAGCTTTCCACCGCGCAATTAGGCGACCTTGAGAACAATCTTGCCTATATGGGCGGAGCTTTCCATCCGCCGGTGCGCTTGGGCGGCGTCAGCCAGCGCAAATTCCTGATCCATCACTGGCGCGACCGACCCTGCGGCCAGTCGCGGCCAGACGTTTTCAAGCAACTGCTCCGCGATGCGCGCTTTTGCCAAATCCGACTGCGGGCGCAGGGTGGAACCGGTGATCGTCAGTCTGCGGGTCATGATTTGCATCATGTTCAATTCGGCCTTTGGCCCTTGCAGGAACGCGATTTGCACCAGCCGTCCGTCGTCAGCCAAGGCACTGATATTGCGTTGCATATAAGACCCGCCGACCATATCGAGGATCAGATCGGCACCGCCCGCATCGCGCATGATATCGACAAAGTCGGCGTCGTGATAATTGAGCGCCTGTTCGGCCCCAAGGTCCAGACAGGCGGCGCATTTTTCGTCCGAACCCGCCGTGGTAAAGACCCGCGCGCCAAAGGCCCGCGCCAGTTGAATCGCGGTTATGCCAATGCCGGAACTGCCGCCGTGGACCAAAAACCTCTCGCCTGCACGCAAGCCCCCGCGCATGAACACATTGGACCAAACGGTGAAGAACGTCTCGGGCAAACAAGCCGCTTGTTTGAGTGACAGGCCCGCAGGCACGGGCAGGCAATGGGCGGCGGGAGTGGCCGCAAATTCGGCGTAACCGCCGCCAGGCAAGAGCGCGCAAACCTGATCGCCGAGTGCCACATTCATGACGCCACCACCTAGCGCTATAACTTCGCCAGAGGCCTCTAATCCCGGCAAATCGCTGGCGGTCGCTGGCGGGTTATAGAGCCCTGCGCGCTGCAACGCATCGGGCCGGTTCACGCCAGCATAGGCCACTTTAATCACAACCTCGCCGTATTTTGCGCGGGGCTTGGGCCGGTCGGTGAGCTGTAGCACATCAGGGCCGCCCGGCGTGGTGATTTCGACGGCTTTCATCGCTTGTCCGCCTCAACCCAAATGCCCGGAAGATCGGGGTTTGGCCCTGATTTTGGTGCCTTGATAGCGCCCATCATTTTGCCCAGCGGTCCCGTGAGCGGCTTCAACAGCGGGTTTTTGTTGATTTGCGCTTTTATCTTTTCGAATTGCATCACATTTTCGATCCGGCGGCCGATAAAATCATCCGTCGCACCCTCGGTGTCGCCCAGCCAGAACAGGACAACGGAGCCGTAGACCGCCGATAAAGTCGCCCGTTTGCTATACCAGTTCGCATCATCGGATGTGTCGCCCAGCGCAGTCCAGATCGCATCTGCTGTGCCCCAGACAAGCTTGGCCCCTTCGGCGGCATGATGGGGCAGCGAAAACAAGGTTGTGCCGCGTCGCACCACCTCTTTGTCGCCCGCAACCGCAAGGCGCAGCCGGATCGCATGGGCGACTTTTTCGGAGTAGCGCATTGCGGTCAGATCCGCCTGTGCCATCGCGCGCATCATCGCGGCATCACCACGTTTGTGATAGGCTACCGCCAGATCAATGGCCCCGCGCGGGCATAGTATCTTGGCCGTGGCGGGCGCGATTCCGGTCTGTTTGATGGCGGCGTCAAAGCTGGCTTGCGACCAGCCGTCAAAGGTTACATTTGGCAAAGCGGCGTCAATCAGGGTCTCGATCCGGGTCGTTGTCATGGGCTGTCTCCTTGGCTTGACACAACACTAGACAAATTCATCCAGCTTTGCTATGCGACGAATTCCTGCAATTTTGCAAATTTAACTTAGAGAGGTGGTGAAAACCACATGCAGGTTAGTGTTCGTGATAACAACGTCGATCAGGCGTTGCGTGCTCTGAAAAAGAAACTTCAGCGTGAAGGCGTTTTTCGTGAGATGAAGCTTAAGCAGCATTTCGAGAAACCGTCGGTGCGTAAAGCACGCGAGAAAGCAGAAGCAATCCGTCGTCAGCGCAAGTTGGCCCGGAAAAAGCTCCAGCGTGAAGGTTTGCTGTAAAGCAGCCCGATCCTCGTTTTGAAAACCACAGCCCCCCGTCTGAGTAATCAGGCGGGGGTTTTGCGTTTGGCGCGTCGGTTGCGTGATGTTTAGCCCGCGGCCAACATCGCCCCAAGCACGATCACCCGCTTGTCGGATATGCAGGTGCGTGCCGACAGGGAGGTTTGCCCAAGGCCCAATTCGGGAAACAGGGCCGCGATCTCGGCTTGGGTTTCTGGCGCGTCGACCTCGCAGACGCCCGGTAGATAGCTTTCGCAGGCCAGACCGTCCGCAAGAACAATTTCGTGCTGGTCGCACATGATGTGATGATAAGTCACTGCGTCGACACCATGATCGATCATGATACTATGATCGTTGACCAGTTTGATTACGGGGATCAACACCGCATCTTCGCCAAACAGCAATTCGGCCTGCCAGCCGGACACCAGAACGCGGTGCTGCGGCGAAAGATGCATATCGCGCGAGGGTTGTCCGCCACCAAAGGCATTGGCACGGACCAGCACAGGTTTGAATTTCGGATGTGCCGCAAGGGCCGCTTTCGGCAGCCGGTGCGATCCGGTCCATTTGATCTGCTGCGGCCCGCTATCCAGCGTGGTGATCCAATCACCAACAGCTAGCGTCTCGATGGCGCGCGGCCCGTCGGGTGTATCGAGCAAACAGCCAGACGTGAAACAAGGCGGCGAGGCCAGATCGGTATACAAGACATTTGGCCCCTCGGATGTGCCGATAACCCTCAGCAGCACGCCGATGGGTGGAAACCCGCCGACACCGCCGACAAAGGCCAGCCCTTCGACCGTGGCATAAGATGTGACGCCCGGCTCGTTGATGTTGAAACCAAGCACGCGGTATGTAGTGCCATCGGGATCTTGCAGCAGTAATTCATATTCCGCTTCGACCCGCGGCGTGCCGGTATATGTGGTGCCGTCAAAGGTTTTTGTGCTGCCCAAGGTTTGGCTGCTATCGGAATCGCCAAAGCCCGGGTCGGTGTCATTGACGCTTATGGCTTCCCAGCTGTTGTTGTCGAGCGTGATTGTCCGCCCCAGCATATGGCTGCCGTCGCCCTGCGAAATACCCGAAAGTCTACCGCCGCCCGACACGGAGATATTGGATTTACCCAAAGCGTAAATCGTCTCGACGGGCATCAGTATGCTTTCCTTTCACACAACAAAAGCCGCACGGTGGGCGCGACTGTTGTTATGTGACAGATATTTGCGGCAGCATTGGGCCCTGGGTTAGCCCTTTTTGCGATGCTTTGTGCGTCAGTATTGCTGGTGCTGCTCTGGCACCAGAATTTCACGTTTGCCGACGTGGTTGGCCGAAGAAACCACGCCCTCGTCTTCCATCTGTTCGACCAGTTTGGCGGCTTTATTATAGCCGATCGCGAGTTTGCGCTGGATGTAGGACGTCGAGCATTTGCGGTCCTTGATCACAATCGCCACGGCGGTGTCATAAAGCGCGTTCTCGGTGTCTGATCCGTCGCCCAAGCCAAGCACCTGGTCGATGCTGGAACTGGCCTCGTCGGAGGGCCCTTCGACCACGCCGGACATGTATTCTGGCGGCCCGAACCCCTTGAGGAAGTTGACGATTTCCTCAACCTCTTCGTCACTACAAAACGGCCCGTGAATCCGACTGATCTTGCCGCCGCCCGCCATGTAGAGCATGTCACCCATGCCCAAAAGCTGCTCTGCGCCCATCTCGCCAAGGATGGTGCGGCTGTCGATTTTCGAGGTCACCTGGAAGGAAATGCGTGTCGGGAAGTTGGCCTTGATCGTGCCTGTAATCACGTCCACCGACGGGCGCTGCGTCGCCATGATCAGGTGGATACCAGAGGCCCGCGCCATCTGTGCGAGGCGCTGGATGCAGGCTTCGATTTCCTTGCCCGCGACCATCATCAGATCGGCCATTTCGTCAACAACGACGACGATATAGGGCAGAACTTCTGGTGTGAATTCGTCGGTCTCAAAGATCGGCTCGCCGGTTTCATCGTCGAAACCTGTCTGCACGGTGCGGCTGAACATCTCGTCTTTGGCAAGCGCTTCTTTGACACGACCATTGTAGCCGTCGATGTTGCGCACGCCCATTTTGGACATCTTGCGATACCGCTCTTCCATCTCGCCCACGACCCATTTCAGGGCCACAACTGCCTTTTTAGGGTCTGTTACAACAGGCGACAGCAGGTGCGGAATGCCGTCGTAAACCGACAGTTCAAGCATCTTGGGGTCGATCATGATCATGCGGCATTCTTCCGGCGTCAGCTTGTAAAGCAGTGACAATATCATGGTGTTGATCGCCACGGATTTGCCCGACCCCGTGGTCCCCGCAATCAGCAGGTGCGGCATTTTCGCGAGGTTTGCGATGATCGGCTCGCCACCGATATCTTTGCCCAATGCCAGCGGCAGCTTCATGTTGCTATCGCCGAAATCACGCGCGGCGAGCATCTCGCGCAGCACGACCATTTCGCGTTTCTCGTTGGGCAGCTCGATCCCGATCACCGACCGGCCCGGCACGGTGGAGACACGCGCGGACAACGCTGACATGGAGCGGGCGATATCGTCCGCGAGCCCGATGACACGCGACGCCTTCAATCCGGGCGCGGGTTCCAGTTCATACATGGTGACAACGGGGCCGGGGCGCACCGAGACGATCTCGCCTTTGACACCGTAATCGTCCAGCACGCTTTCCAGCATCCGCGCGTTTTCTTCCAGCGCCTCGTCAGGCAAATGGTGCCGCTCGATCACGGTGGGGCTGGTCAACAAACTAAGCGGCGGATGCTCGTAGTCGGCGTATTTATCCTCGAATTGCAGCTTTGGCTGCGCCTCTGCGCGGGCTTGTTTGGACGGGATCACCGCGCGCTTCAAGGTGTGCTGCACAACTTTTTTCGGCTCGGGGGTCTGGATTGCGGACCGGAACGGCGGCACGACGGGTGCGGCCATGTCAGACGGGGCGGTGAACCCGATTTCATCTTCAAGTTCGATCAAGTCTGCCACATCTTCGCTGTCGTCGATCGCATTCAGAACCAGCGGCTTGGGACCACGCCCTGCGGTCAGTTTCGGCTCGATCCGCGTGGCAAGTGGCGGAGCGACAACGGCGTTTTTGCGGGCTCTGATGGCATCGGAAATGCGCGCCTTTACGCGGTCCCCGTCCACCGCTGGGGCGTCCTGTGCAAAGCTGTGTGCCGCGACCAGTTCCGGCTCTGGCATGGGGCTGTTTCGCTTCAAAAGCCCTGACAAAAACCCACCAGATTGCCGGGCAGGATCTGCGCGCACGGGGGCCGTCATCGGTGTGGCAGCGGCGGATTGCGGCGCCGACATGGGCGGCATTTTGCGCCCGTCGGTCTGTGGCATGAGCCTGGCACGGGTTGGCATGGCGGGGTTTGCACGCACAACCGCGGCGGCGCGGGCTTTCAATTCGGGGTTCGGGATCAGACGCTGCGCCTGTTCTTCTTGTGCCGCGATAAGCGCACGTTCTTCACGCTGTTGGCGGGATTGCTCGCGCTTGGCTTGCACGCTGGCTATGCCACCTTGCGCTGCCTTTGCCGACACTAGCGCGGTCTTTCCAAGCAACCGCAACATTGCGTCATAAGCGACGATCAATCCCACTAGCAAAAAGCGCCCGAAGCGTTTGACTTCGGACATTGTGCAGCCCAGCACAAACGCGAACATGGCCAGAAACGCGAGGCCTGACATCAGCGAGAACAGCTTGACCGCAAAGCCGGTGCCAAACGGTAAAACCGTCAGAACAACCGCCAGAACCGTGTCGCCGAACATGCCGCCAAGCCCGAAATTTGCCGGCCACGCAGGCCCCGGAGCAAGGGTCACGGCATAGATCGAGGCCATGGCAATCGCGATCGGCGCAAAAATCAAGCGCCCCACGGCGCGCTCTTCACCGTGGTGCCGTGCAAACCGAAAGCCCCATGTCATCAAAATGATCGGCAAGGTGTAGATGCCAATACCCACGACGATCATCAGCGGTGCCGCGGTCGAGGCCCCAAAGCGACCCAACCAGTTTTGCACCGGCGCGTCGGTGGCCGACAACCACGACGGGTCAGCTGCGGAATAACTGCCGACCATCATGGCCACCAAAACACCTGCAATACCCAGCAAGATGCCGAACAATTCCTTGCCGCGCTTTTCAATCGCTGCTTGGGTTGTGCTATCGAGCAACGGGTCGCGTCCGCGTGATTGGTAAGAAGCCATATCTATTCCCTTAGTCGTATAGACAGTCGCGGATCAACGTAAGCCCGCGCTGCATTTCTTGTGTCGGGGCGACCAGTGCCACCCGAATAAATCCGTCGCCCGGGCTAACCCCGCCCACGGCGCGGCTAAGATAGGACCCCGGCAGCACTCGCACGCCGGTTTCCTGCCAAAGCTTGACCGCCGCCGCCTCGCCGTCGTCAACCGGCAGCCATAAAAAGAAACCCGCGGCGGGGCTATCGTAACCGGTCACATCCTTGAAAATACCGTCAGCGATTTTGTATTTCTCGGCATATTGCGCGCGGTTCTCGATGACGTGGTCTTCGTCGTTCCACACAGCGGTTGCCACCGCCTGAAGCGGCTCTGGCAAGGGCGCCCCTGCAAAGGCCCGCAAGGCCCGAATACGTTTGATGCTTTCGACCCCGCCGGCGCAAAAACCCGACCGAAGCCCGGGCAGGTTTGACCGTTTGGACAACGAGTGGAAAATCAAGACCCGATCAGGATCTGCGCCCATGTCTGTGGCGACCTGTAGTGCCCCAACTGGCCCCAGATCGCGGTAAATCTCGGAGTAACACTCGTCGGCAAAAATCTTGAAATCGTGCTTTTCGGCCAAGGCGATCAATGCGCGCCAATAGGTTTCATCGGCCACGGCACCCTGCGGGTTTGCGGGCGAGCAAATATAGGCGATGGCGGTGCGCTCAAGCACATCGGCAGGCAAGCCCGCGTAATCGGGCAGATTTCCGGTCTCGGGGGTGGCTGCGACAAAAACCGGTTCGGCCCCCACCGAAAGAGCGGCGACCGCATAAACCTGATAAAACGGATTTGGCGTCAAGATGACCGGCTGTTTGCCGTTTTTGGTTTCAGGGCAAAGCGCCATCGCGGCGTTATATAACCCTTCGCGTGTGCCGTTCAGCGTCAGGATTTGGTCATGTGACAGGTCCAGATCGTAGCGTCGTTTCAGAAAACCGGCGATCGCATCCAGCAGATCAGCAGTGCCATCGTTGGGGGGGTATGATCCGAAAGACGCCAGATTGGCCGCCAGAATCTCGCCCACAAACGCAGGAAATGCATGGCGCGGCTCGCCAATCGTCATATTGATCACGTCGTTCGCCCGTGTTGGCACATCCAGAAGGGCGCGCAAACGTGGCCAAGTCGCAACCGGAAGGGTCAAAAACCGCTCGGGGAATACCATAACTGCCTCAATTACCGGATCATTATCGTCCAGCTTTCGACCAAACTAGCCTGTCAAACCGCATCGTGTCCACAATAAGCCGGTCGATTTGCAGGTATGGGCGCAAGAATTGTGTCTTTTAGGCCAGTGCCTTGGCAGCGGCAGCACCGATTCGCAGCAGGTGCTCTTCGGTATCTGGGCCCGAGTTGAGCAAAATGCCGCACGATGGCACGCCCGTTGGCAAAGTAAGACTGGCAGTCCCCATCAGATTTCCAATGCGCGTATTGCGCAACGTCAGCAGGTTTTCGGACTTGTAATAGGCATCATCGGTCAGCAACCGATCCGCGTTGGGCGGCAAATTCGGGGCTGTTGGCATGATCACCGCGTCAAAACCGGCGGTCAGTGCTGCATAAATCTTGCGGATTTCGCGCATACGTATCCAAGATGCGACATAATCCGCGCCCATCACAGATTGCCCGCCACGCACCCGTTCCAGAATTTGCGGGAACATTTTTTCCGGCGCGGCCTCTACTTTGTCTCTCCAATGGCCATAGGAATCGGCGGCATAGAGGTTGAACGCATGAGAAAACGCGTCATGCAACTCGGGCATCTCGAAATGCACGATCTGCGCGTCCGCCGCTTGCAGACGTTCGACAGCACTTTGAAATGCAGCGCGCGGTGCGTCACGCAGATCATCCAGAGTGATCGTGTCCAGAATGGCAAAGCGCAGCCCTGTCAGGCTGGTCGCGGTCAAATCGGCGGGTTTGCGGCCTTCAAGCAGGGCCAACATCAGGCCAGCGTCCTCGACGGAACGGCACAACGGGCCGACCGTATCGAAGGTCTGGCACAGGGGCACGACCCCTTCGACCGACAAGCGCCCATGGGTGGTTTTCAGCCCGACAAGATCATTCCAAGCAGAAGGAATGCGCACCGACCCGCCGGTATCTGACCCGACCGCTGCGGCCGCCAAGCCAAACGCCACCGAGGCCGCGGCCCCCGAGCTGGACCCGCCCGGCACGGCCGCGTCATCGTTCACACAAGGCGGCGTGCCCATGATCGGGTTCAGCCCCAAGCCGCTAAACGCGATCTCGGACATATGGGTTTTGCCCAGACAGACCAGCCCTGCGGCGGTCGCGGCCTTCAGCACGTCTGCGTCTGCGGTGGGCACGCGGCCCTCGAGCAATTTTGTGCCGGCCTCGGTGCCGATGCCCGCGGTATCAAACAGGTCTTTCCACGATATCGGCACCCCATCGAGCGGGCTGACTCTTTGGCCTGCCTTGGCGCGCGCGCTGGCCGCTTTTGCCTCGGCGCGCGCGCGGTCATGGGTGACGCGGGCATAAATGCGTGGGGTCATCGGGTGGGCATCGATGGCGGCAAGATAGGTTTCGGTCAGCGCCGTAGGGTCGATTTCGCCCGCTGCAATCCCGCGCCCCAAATCCGCTGCGGTCATCCATAGCCAGTCTTGCATCACCTTGCTCCTGTTTTGGGGTTTTCGGCAGCCTAGCGACCATGCAGCGCATGGACAATCCCGCACGACAGACCATATTGGGCGCTATGAAACCTGATTTGATCATTGTGGGCGGCGGGCTGAACGGCCCCGCCCTTGCCATCGCCGCAGCCCAAGCCGGATTCGCGGTCAGCATCATCGATAGTCTGCCAAAAGCGACGCGGGAAATGCGCGATTTTGACGGGCGGTCCTATGCATTGGCGCTGGCGTCAAAACGCCTGTTGCAAGGGATCGGCGTTTGGTCTGATGTGGCGGACAACGCGCAGCCGATGTTAGAGATTAAAGTGACCGACGGGCAAGCGGGCCAAGGGGCGGCGCCGTGGATGATGCATTTTGATCATGCCGAGATCGAAGAAGGGCCGATGGGTTATATGATCGAGGACCGCCACTTGCGCGGTGCGTTTCTGGCGGCGATGGACGCGCATCCGAACATCAGCCAGATCGATGGTGAAACCGTGGTGGCCCAACAGGTTGATGCCACGGGGGTGAGTGTCACGCTTGCCTCGGGCAAAACACTGTCGGGCACTTTGCTTGTCGGGTCTGACGGGCGCACCAGCGGAACCGCGACGCGCGCGGGCATCCGCCGCACCGGCTGGGGTTACGACCAGACCGCGATTGTTTGCGCCGTGGGTCATGAAAAGCCACACGGCGGGATCGCGCACCAGTTCTTTATGCCAAACGGACCCTTGGCGATTTTGCCGTTGACACGACAGCGGTCGTCAATTGTGTGGTCCGAAACCACTGGGCGGGCGCAAGAGGTCATGGCGCTGGATGATGCCGGTTTTCTGGATGCATTGCGCCCAGCATTTGGCAGTTTCTTGGGCGAAATCAGCCTGACGGGTGCGCGGTTTTCCTATCCGCTCGGACTGACGCTGGCGCAAAGTTTTGTAGCAAACCGCACCGTGTTGATTGGTGACGCAGCACATGGGATGCACCCGATCGCAGGACAGGGATTGAACGCCGGGTTGCGCGATGTGGCGGCACTTATTGATGTATTAACGCAGGCACGGGCGCGCGGCGAGGACATCGGCGGCAGCCTGGTGCTGGCGCGCTACCAGCAATGGCGCCGCTTTGATACCGCAACACTTGCCTTGGCGACGGATACATTCAACAGGTTGTTTTCAAACGATAACCCGCTATTGCGCACGGCGCGTGATCTTGGGATGGGTTTGGTCAATTCCGCGCCATTCTTGCGGCGCAGTTTCATCCGCGAAGCGGCTGGCCTCACGGGTGATTTGCCTAGCTTGATGCGCGGCTAGCGCGGCCTGATATTCACATGTTCGGTGCGCTGACTGCCCCAATATGCCTCGTTCTCAAGCACATCTTGATGAGGCCTGTCGCGCAGAAACCGTCGGCTGCGGAACACCGCAATTTCGACCACGGCCTCGTCCCCGCGCCGCGGCAATGTACCGTCGAGGAACCCGCGCCGCAAAAACGCTTCGCGTGATTTTAGCCGGTCGATATCCGCCCGAACCATGGCCAGTTCGTCAGCAGGATGCATGTTTTTGATCATTGAAACCCCATCAGTTTGATCCGCACAGCAAACGCCCAACAGATTAAAAAACCGATAAAGATTTTGCGATTATGCGAGGGGTCGCGCTTCGTCCAATAACATCACAGGGATGCCATTGCGGATCGGGAAGGCAAGGTTCGCGCCCTTCGAGATCAGTTCCTGCGCCTCGGCGTCATAGTCCAGTCGGGCACGGGTTTGCGGGCAAATCAAGGCCTCGAGCATCTTTGGATCAAAACTGTTGTTGGTCATTGTATGAACTCCTCGGCTGATCCGCCGCGCAGGGAAAACTCGATCAATGTCATGAGGGTTTCGCGCCGTGTCGTCAAGGACGGGGCTTCGAGAAGCGCTTGTTTGTCTTCGGGCGGAAACGGGCACAACATCGACAGCGAATTGATCAACAACTCGTCTTCGGCCTCTTGCAGGCTTTCCCAATCGGTGGATAGGTTTTCTTCCTCAAAATACCGCGCGAGGGCTGCCATGAAATTTGGTCTGTCAAACGCGGGGTCTTTTTCGACGCCGCCCAAGTCGCGTTCAAATCCTTGCCACGACACGTGGCATTGGCGGTATGGCGTGGACCCGTCACCTTCGTTCAAGACCCGAAACCGCGACGCCCCCGCAAGAGTGATCATATAGCGCCCGTCTTCGGTTTCCGAAAACGCCGTGACCCGCCCCGCGCAGCCGATATGATGTAGCTTGTTGTCCTTGCCATAGGGCTGGATCATCCCGATCAGGCGGCTTTCGGTTTTCAGCACATCATCGAGCATTTGCAGGTAACGCGGCTCGAACAGATGCAGCGGCAGATGCGACCGCGGCAGCAATAACGCACCGGGAAGCGGAAACACAGGGATCGTGCCGGGAAGGTTTTGAAGTTTGTTCATAACCCCAACCTAGACCGATTATCCGGTCAGACAAATATCATCGACGAAAGTTTGCGACGCCCGTTCAGCACCAGCGGGTCGGTGGGGGGCAATGCGTCGAAGATGGTGAAGAGTTCGGTTTTTGCCGCCCCGTCATTCCACTCGCGGTCACGGCGGAACAGCTCCAATAGCTGATCGATGGCCCCTTGCGTGTCGTCATTGGCCATCAATGCGTTTGCCAGTTCCAGCCGTGCTTGGTGGTCACCGGGGTCGGCGTCGACCGATGCGGTCAACTCATCCACGGGGCCTGCGCCCGCTGCCTTGCGCGCCAAGGTGATCTGCGCATGAGCGGCCTCGAGGGCGGGATCGGTGGAGATTTCAGCGGGCGCGCCGTTCAGAACGGCCTCGGCCTGATCAATATCGCCCAGCGCCAGATGCGCCCGCACAAGGCCCGCATAGGCGCCTGCGTGATTGCCATCCTCGGTCAGGATCGCGGCAAAGGTTTCGGCGGCGTCAGCGGCTTCGCCCTCGGCCAGCATTTCCTCGGCGGCAGCAACGGCATCTTCCAAACCATTGTCCGGCTCTGGCCCCATGGCCGCGATTTTGTCGACAAAGGCGTCGATTTCGGATTGTGGCAGCGCCCCTTGGAAACCATCCACAGGCTTGCCCTCATAGAATGCATAGACGGTCGGGATTGATTGCACCTGCAATTGGCCGGCGTAGGCGGGGTTTGCGTCAACGTCGATTTTGACCAGCTTGACGCGGCCTTCTGCCTTGGTCACCGCCGCCTCGATTGCGGGGCCGAGGGTTTTGCAGGGCCCGCACCAAGGGGCCCAAAAATCCACAATGACGGGGACGGTTTTTGAGGCCTCTATGACATCTTGCACAAAGCTCGCGTCGGTGCCGTCAACGATGTTTGCGTCTGCGGGGGCTGGCTTTGGTGTTCCACCAAGTTCAATCATGGGTCGTCTCCTAAATTCGAGGTTACCCTCTATATGTGCGCAAGCGGCGCAAACGCCAAGAGGCAAGGCCACTTTACCGCGCCAAGATTGCTGCTAACCTCGCGCTTATGACAAAAACAATCCTCACGTTCGGCGATAGCAACACCCATGGGACACCGCCCATGCATGATTCCAGCCACCATCCCCGCCATAAGCGCCGCTGGCCTGTGGTGCTGGCCGAGACCTTGGGCTGCACGGTGATTGAAGAGGGCCTGCCCGGACGCATGGCCGCGGGTCACGGCGATACTGTCATGGGGCCAGAGATGAACGGGCAGTTGGGGTTACGGATTGCACTGGCAAGCCACGGGCCGATTGATCTGCTGACGATTATGCTGGGGACAAATGACCTCAAGCTCGATCATGGCAAGACCGCCACCCAGATCGCGGCAAGCATCGCAGGGCTGATCAAAATCGCGCAGGACGAGGAGTTGCAGGCCAAGCACGGCGGCTTCGACATCCTGCTGATCTGCCCGCCGCCGATCTTGGAGGGCGGCACGTTTGCCAGTGATTTTGCAGGGCAAAGGGTGGTGTCAGAAGCCCTGCCCGCCGCCTACGCCTTTGTCGCCGAGACGCGGGGCGTCTGGTTCATGGACGCAGGCGCGCATATTACAAGCAGCGAGGTTGACGCGATCCACTTTGACGCGGCCACGCATGAGGTGCTGGGGCGGGCTGTGGCGGCGGAGATTGAGCGGCGGGAAAGCGAAATTTTGTAATCCGTGGGATTACTTAGGCGGCAAAATCAAAGGTGTTCCGCCAAGGCCAAGCATGGAACATTTTCTGAATCGCGTTTGACTTTTGGTGCTAATCCAGAATGCATAAGCCCATGGCAAAAGTGGTTTTTGGTTGAATGACTGATTCAGTGTAGGTTTCTCGGACGCCACATGCGCACAGTTTGAGTGACGCGGAACGTTGCCTGGCGTCGCAGAAGCGCTCAAGGACCAGGCCGTGAAACGGCCATTAATTCTACCCCCCTCACAAATCAAACGTCGCAAACACCGGCGCGTGGTCGCTTGGTTTTTCCCAACCGCGGACGTGGCGGATGACGCGGCTGGAGTGGCCGGAGGCGGCGATGTCGGAGGTGGCCCAGACGTGGTCGAGCCTGCGGCCTTTGTCGGCCTCGTCCCAGTCGGCGGCGCGGTAGGACCACCAGCTATAGAGTTTGCCGTCGGGGATGTTTGAGCGGGTGACGTCGATCCAGTCGCCTGAGGCTTGGACGTCAGCGAGGGCTTCGACCTCGATGGGCGTATGGCTGACGACTTTGAGCAGTTTTTTGTGATCCCAGACGTCATCTTCGCGCGGTGCGATGTTCAAATCACCCACGAGGATGGATTTCAGGGGCGCATCGGCATGGAAGGCGTCACGCATTTGCGCCAGGTAGTCCAGCTTTTGCCCGAATTTCTCGTTGATGTCGCGGTCGGGTTTGTCGCCGCCTGCGGGCACGTAAAAGTTGTGGATTGTAACCCCGTTGGCGAGCCGTCCCGCAATATGCCGCGCGTGTCCAAGCTGCGCGTAATCCTCCGCCCCGGCCTCTTCAATCGGCAGTTTCGACAGGATCGCCACGCCATTATAGCCCTTTTGACCGCGCGCAACCATGTGGCTGTAGCCCAGCGCGTGGAACTGCTCGAGCGGGATTTTATCAACGGGGCTTTTGCATTCTTGCAGGCACAGCACATCTGGCTGCTCATCGCGCATCAGTTGCACGACAAGCTCCTCGCGCAGACGGACCGAGTTGATGTTCCAAGTGGCGAGCGTGAATGTCATGGCGTATCCTTACAAAAGAGCTGCGGCAGGGCGGGTAAATCCGACGTGGATACCGCGCCGGTTTTTCATATCGGTATTCATACGGGCCATCGTGGCGGGGTGGTTGGCATCGAGCACGCCGAGTTTGACCAATATCGCAGCAATCGCGGCCTCTGACGCACGCGTCGCTCCATCAGTGATCTTCAAGGCGACACCCAGTTTCAGCGCCGGAATAATCGCGACATAAACACCCTCTGCACCGGTTTTGATCGCGACCTTATGGCCGGTCGCACGCATCAGCTCGGTGCAGGCAGCGGTCTGGCCCGCGACCAGTTCGGGATAGGTCATCATCGCGTCGCGCAGTTTCACGGCCGCTTGCTGGCGCAGATCGCCTGTGGTTTTGGCGCTGGCAAAGAATGCCATCGCGCGCGCAAGCCCGTGCACAGTGCAGGCGTGATTGGGCGCGGAACAGCCGTCGATGCCAAAGGTCGGGCTGGTCTCTTGGGTGGTTTCTTCAAACGCGGCTTTGCACATCTTTTGCACAGGGTGGTCCAGCATTTCATAGTCAGCCCCCCCTTGATGTGCTTGTTCAGCGTCAGGAAGCCTGAGTGTTTCCCCGAGCAGTTGTTGTGCATCTGGCAAGGCTGCGCGCCCGCCCGGATCAACCCCTCGCGGGCATCTTTGTCGTCGGGCGTTTGCGGCCCGCAGCGAAAGTCGTTGTCGGATAGGCCCAGGTCTTTGAGCCATGCGCTGACCCGATCTGTGTGAATTTTTGCCCCTTTGTGCGACGCGCAAGACAGCGCCAGTTGCTGGGGTGTCAGATCTGCGCCAGCGCCACTTTCCACCAGCGGCAAGGCCTGAATCATTTTGCAAGACGAGCGCGGAAAGATCACAGTGGATGGATCACCCCAAGCCTGCACGATTTCGCCGTGTTCATCACAGACGACTGCATGTCCTTGGTGCAGCGATTCCAACAGGTCATTGCGCCAGATTTCGACAAGATTTACGGGGTTGGCCATCGGTGTCTGTCCTTTTGTGCGGCGGGGTCTTGCGGATGCAAGAAATCAGGGCTTTCCCAACCAAGCGATTTTTTGCTACCATATGACCAATCGAGTTGAAACAGATCCCGTTCGCATAAATGGTGCCATAAGATGCACCAACGCACATCGGGACATCCAGAGGCAAGCACAGCTTGGAGGCTGTAGATATGAATTTGAATATTTGGCGCGCATTTGGCGCATTGGGTCTTGGTCTGCTATCCAGCGCGGCGCTGGCACAGACAAGCACGAACCAGGTGGCATCCAACACAGATTGGTCGGTTTTTGTCGAAGACAGCCCAAAGGAATGCTGGGGCGTATCCGCGCCAAAAGAAAGCGTAAACACAAGGGACGGGCAAACCGTCGCCGTGCGCCGCGGCGATGTCTTGTTGTTTGTCTTCTACCGCCCGGGCGCGGCAGTGCAGGGCCAAGTGGCGTTCACCGGCGGCTACCCGTTTGCGAGCGGGTCGACCGCAGGCATGGACATCGGCGGCACCACATTCCAGCTGTTCACAGAGGGCGAATGGGCATGGCCCGCCACCCCCGAAGATGACACCAAGATTGTTGACGCCATGAAGCGCGGCGCCGATGCGACATTAACCGCCCGGTCAGGGCGCGGCACGCAGACGGCTGATAAATTCAGCCTTATGGGCTTTACCGCCGCCGTGGAAGAAGCCGCCAACCGCTGCAAGTAGGCGGCAAAGCACACCATAAATAACAATTGAGGCGGTTTCTTGCGGGGGCCGCCTCTTTTGCCTATATGGGGCACTTGATCCCCAATCGAGGTAGGCCCGATGGACGCGACAGCCCCAATCACCCAAGACGTGATGACCATTCCGCGCAAGGCGGAAGACGGTTTGCCCAATCTTATCGGGATGTCCCGAGAGCAGATGAAAGTCGCATTGATCGCCACCGGCACGCCCCAGAAGCAGGTCAAGATGCGCCTAAGCCAGATCTGGTCGTGGCTGTATCACTGGGGTGTGCGTGATTTTGGCGAGATGACCAATCTGTCAAAAGATTTCCGCGCGATGCTGGAGGAAAACTTTGTCATCGCCATGCCGCAGGTCGTGACGCGTCAGGTGTCCGACGATGGCACGCGCAAGTATCTGGTGCGCATCGCAGGTGGCCATGAGGTCGAGGTGGTGTATATCCCCGAAACCGACCGTGGCACGCTGTGTATTTCCAGCCAGGTCGGTTGCACGCTGACCTGTTCGTTTTGCCACACTGGCACGCAAAAACTGGTGCGCAATCTGACCAGCGCCGAGATTGTAGGCCAGATCATGATTGCGCGCGACGATTTGGGCGAATGGCCGGTGCCCGGTGCCCCCAATGAAGAGGGCCGCTTGCTATCCAACGTCGTGCTGATGGGCATGGGCGAGCCACTGTATAACTTTGAAAACGTGCGCGACGCGATGAAAATTGCGATGGATCCGGATGGCATACAGCTGTCGCGCCGCCGCATTACGCTGTCGACCTCTGGCGTTGTGCCCGAAATCGCCCGCACCGCCCAAGAGATCGGCTGTATGCTGGCGATTTCGTTTCACGCCACCACCGACGAAGTGCGTGACAAGCTGGTGCCGATCAACAAGAAATGGAATTTGGACGTGCTGTTGCAAGCGCTGCGCGACTATCCCAAAGTGTCCAATTCCGAGCGGATCACCTTTGAATATGTCATGCTGCACGGCGTCAACGATAGCGACGAGGACGCGCATCGCCTTGTGCGGCTGATCGAGGGTATCCCCGCCAAAATCAACCTGATCCCGTTCAACGAATGGCCCGGTGCGCCCTATACGCGGTCGTCCAATAACCGTATCCGCGCCTTTGCCGAGATCATTCACAACGCGGGCTATTCCTCGCCGATCCGCAAGCCGCGCGGCGAGGATATCATGGCCGCCTGTGGTCAGCTCAAATCCGCGACCGAGCGTCAACGCAAGTCACGCGCCCAGATCGCGGCAGAGACGGGCGGCGCTTAAGCCAGCAGCGCCCGCGCCGCGTCTGGCAACAAGGCTGCGGGCCGTTCGCAGGTTGTTGTCAGGTCGATGAACCGCCGCTCTTCGCCTGCCCGCAGAATCGCAGTCATCACGTCGGTTGCGTGCACGGCCAGATCAATGCTGCACCGATGCGCACGGCCTTGCGCGATGCCTGTCGCCATATCGGCAAGCCCTGCACAGCGATAGTTTGCGCGACCTTCGTCGTCATTTGGCACGCCAAACGGGTGATCCCACGCTGCCATCACCGCCATGTCACCGCTTTCGCCGCCGATCTCGACATCGCCGCCAAAGAAATTCGGATCGGGGATATAGATCGCGCCGGTCTCGCCATAAAGCTCCATCGGCTCGTGCCGATGCGCCCAGATATCCCAGCTTGCGCCAAGTGTGACAGTCGCCCCGTTGTGGAATTCCAGCAGCGCGTGGATATTTGTCGGCGTCTCGACCGGCACGGTCTCGCCATACCGATCACCGTTTCCGATGGTGCGGGTTTTGAAAGTGGTCGTCGCAAGCGAGACGACAGATTTCACCGGCCCGATCAGTTGGATCAGGTTCGTCACATAGTAGGGCCCGATGTCCAGAACCGGCCCCGCACCGGGCTGGAAAAAGAAGTCGGGATTGGGATGCCAAGCCTCCATGCCGTGGCTCATCACATGGCAGGTGCCGCCGATGATCCGCCCGATGTCGCCTGCATCAATGGCCGCGCGGGCCTGTTGATGGGCACCGCCAAGAAACGTATCGGGTGCTGATCCCACACGCAGGTTTTTGAACGCGGCAAGCTCGCGCAGGGCCTCGCCCTCGGCCAGTGTCAACACCAGTGGTTTCTCTGAATAGGCGTGTTTGCCAGCCTCCAGAATTTGCCGCGTGACCGCGTAGTGCACCGCAGGGATTGTCAGGTTCACGATCACGTCCACATCTTTTGCCGTCAGCAGATCGTCAACGGTATCTGCCCGCACGCCATATTCAGCCGCCCGCGCCCGCGCTGCATCGATGTTGATATCGGCCACCGCCACCAGCCTGAGCGATTTGAAAATCGGTGCAAACTGCAAATAGGTCGTCGAGATATTGCCGCATCCGATGATGCCAACGCCAAGCTGTGTCATATTGCCGGTCCCTGGAATGAGTTGACCGATGCAAGGCTGCGGCGGGCGAACCGCGCGTCATCGCTCGGGTTGTCATGTTCGACGATATAATGGTCGACGCCTGTCGCCTGCAATGCGGCATGGATAGCCGTCCAATCCATGATCCCGTGACCCACATCGGCCCAGCCGTCCTCTTGCACGCAAGCCCCGTCGGGCGCGATATCCTTGATATGCACGGCGGCAATCCGACCCGCGTATTTGGTGATCCACGCCACAGGATCAAGCCCCGCAACCCGCACCCAGCCCAGATCCAGCTCTAGCAAAAGCCGTGGATCAGCGGCCACAATCAGGTCAAGCGGCAAGGCGCCGCTGTCCGTGGGTTGCAGTTCAAAGTCATGGTTGTGCCAGCCAAATTTCAAGCCCGCCTGTTGAAATGGCGCACCAATTTGCGCCAACCGTTTGCCAAAAGCCGTCCATCCCGCTGCATCGAGTGGCCGGTCTTGCGGCATCAGATAGGGCACAAAAACCGCCTCTAACCCCAAGATATGTGCCGTGGCCAAGGCCCGCGCGGGATCCGCCTCGATCTCGGCCAACCCCATATGGGCGGAGGGCATCGACAGGCCCGACTTGTCCAACATGGTCTTCAGCGCCTCCGGGGTCTCGAGGATCGCGCCATAGCCTTCAACGGCGGTAAATCCGGTCTTTGCCAGCATCGTCAATGTGCGCTCAAGCGGCGGAAAATTGCGCGAGCCGTAAAGCTGATAAGCGACATGTTTCATCGGGTGTTCCTTATGCGTAGGTGGCGCTGTGAAGGTCGCGCAGGGTAAATTCGGGTGTAGCGTGAGGGTCCGTCGGCGTGAACCGCACGGTGGTTTTTTGGTCGGGCAGCAGCGCAAATGCATTGTCGCTGAACCGCCCGTCCACGTCGGCCTCGATGGCCACAAAAAGTGCCAGATTTTTGCCGGTTACCTCGATCAAATAGTCACCGTTGGCCCGGCTGATGCCATGGGTCAGGTCGGGCGGCAAGAGATCGTAGGTTTTATAAGGGTGCGGCGCGAAAATATCTTGGCTTTGCACGTCACCATCGCGGCCCCAAGCGAACCCCAGCATTTCGTGTTTGCCCAAGCCGGACGCCTGAACCCGCATCATTTCAATGGCCGCCGCACCGACCGTCTGGCGGACCTCGCCCAGCGGGCGCGTGGTGCCATCCATGCCGATGGCCACGGCGCTCAGGATCACGTCCGCGGGGTCTGGCGCATCGTTGACTGCACGCAGGATAATCACGTCGCCATCAGGCACTGCGGCAACCAGAAGCGGCGCGTAAAACGCTTTGACCATATGGTGCATCAACTTCCAATCACCGCCGTAGTTCAGCGACGACCAAGAACAGACCGGCCATGTGTCATTGAGCTGCCAAATCAGCGTGCCCATGCAGTGCGGCGCAAGCGACCGCCAATGGGTGACGGCAGTTTTGATCGCGATACCTTGCTGCACCTGGCTGAGGTAGACAAAGTCTTCAAAATGCTTGGGCCAGCGGAAACAGCGGAACATTGTTGCGGCGATACGCGCATTGCCGCCTGCGTTTTTCTGGTGACTTTCCAACACGGGGGCCGCGATGTTCATGTCTTCTGGTCCCGCAAACCTGCGGATCGCATTCAGCGATGGATAGGACTGGAACCCGAACTCGGAACAGAACCGCGGCGAGACATCGCGGTAGTGATCAAAGTCGCGGCCCTCGTGCCAAACCGACCAGAAATGCATATCGCCAGACCCGTCATCATGCCACGCGTCGCCGAAATTCAAAGGCCCCGGAGAGGGCGAAGATGGCCACCAATTTGCGCCCGGATCAGTGTCTAACAACGCAGTTTCGATACATCGGTTCAAGCGGTCGTAGTTGACAAGATAGCGGTCGCGGTCGTTTCGCGTGGCATCGAACCAACCCAGAGCGCCGATCAATTCGTTGTCGCCGCACCACAGCGCAAGGCAGGCGTGGTGTTGGAGGCGCGCCACGTTCTGGCAGACTTCGGCGCGGACCTCGGCCAGAAAATCGCGGGTCGAGGGGTAGATGTTACAGCTGAACATAAAGTCCTGCCAGACCATCAGACCCAACTCGTCGCATAGATCGTAAAACCACGTATTCTCGTAACGTCCGCCACCCCAGACGCGGATCATGTTCATGTTTGCATCCACCGCAGATTGCAGCAAATCACGGGTTTTTTCAGGCGTGATCCGCCCGGCAAGCGCGTCGGCGGGAACCCAGTTTGTGCCTTTCGCAAAGACGTCGCGCCCGTTGACGCAAATCTTGAAACCAAGGCCAGCGGTGTCCTGCGTAGTGACCAGATCGATCTGGCGCAACCCGAGCTTGAAGGTCTTTTGCGCCACAGCCGCGCTGACCGTCAGGTCGTAAAGCACTTGGTCACCCTGCCCCGCAGGCCACCACAATTGCGGGTCTGTTACAGGGATTTCGACGGTGCAAAGACCGGCCCTAACCTGTCCGCTATAGGTCTGTCCGCCAAGGCTGACATCGACTTGGCCAAGGTGGTTGCTGACCTCGGCCATGACGGTCAGCGTCACCCCGTCGCTGTGGTCTTGCGTCACTTTTACGCTGTCAATGCGGGGTGCCTTTGCGGCCTCGATCCGCAGGTCGCCGTAGATGCCAAACGGTGCCAGCGCGATGTTCCAGTCCCAGCCGAAATCGCATTGCACTTTGCGTAAAAGGTTGCCGTTTGCAATCGGCGCATTTTCGGTCTGCCACGGCAAGAAAAACGGATGTGCGTCTTGCGCCGCTTGGGCGGCTTTGATCGGGGAGTGAAAGGTCACGCTGATCTCGTTCTCGCCGGTTTTCGCCACGTCGCCCAAAGGCACGCGGTAATCTCGAAAGCTGTTTTTGGCCTCGAGAACGACCATCCCGTTCACCCGCACGGTTGCGACCGTATCGACCATTGTGAGCACCAGATCGACCTCGGTTTCGCGCAGGCTGAACTGCCTTGTCGCGGTCCAGTCCCGCTCGCTGATCCAGCGCAGGTCGTATTCGTTGCGCCCCCAATAGGGGTCCGGGATCAGGCCTGCGTCGTGCAGCGCGGTGATCGCGTCAGTGGGCAAATTGAAGTCACAGGCATAGGCGCTGCCGTCGTCGGACAGCGCCCATTTTCCCGCTAAATCGAGTGGCGTCACAAGCGTGCCTGTGTGTCTTTATCGAACAGGGACGCACGCGCAGGGTCAATGCCGATGGTCAGCTTTTCGCCTTTTGCCACACGGGCCTGCCCATCCATCCGAATGCGGAAGGAGGCTCCGTTCAGCGTAGTGTAGACCAGCGTATCGGATCCCATCGGTTCGACCAGATCAACCACCATGTCCATTTTAACCGGCGCGTTTTCGACCAGTTCGCCTGTGATGATATGCTCGGGTCTGATCCCGATAATCACCGCGCGGTCAGCGGTTTGCGGGGCCACAAACGGGTAGCCATCGACGGGCATTGTCAAATCACCACCGGTAAAGGCGCCGCCCTCCAGCTTACCTTCAATCATGTTCATCGAGGGCGAGCCGATGAAGTCCGCCACATAGAGGTTTTGCGGCCGGTTGTAGATCTCGTCAGGCGTGCCAAGCTGCATGATATTGCCGCCTTTCATCACCGCAATCCGGTCGGCCAATGTCATCGCCTCGACCTGATCGTGGGTCACGTAGATCATGGTGTTTTGCAGTTGGTTGTGCAGACGTTTCAGCTCGACCCGCAAATCAGCCCGCAATTTGGCGTCGAGATTCGAGAGCGGTTCATCAAACAGGAACACGTCCACGTCCCGCACCAGTGCCCGCCCGATGGCCACCCGTTGCCGTTGCCCGCCAGACAATGCGCCGGGCTTGCGGTCGAGCAAGGCTTCGATCTGCAAAACGTCCGCCGCCTGTGCGACCCGTTTTTCAATCTCGGCTTTCGGCACTTTGGCGTTTTTCAACCCGAACGACAGGTTCCCGCGCACCGTCATTTGCGGATAAAGCGCGTAGGATTGGAACACCATGCCGATGCCACGATCCGAGGGTTCTTCCCATGTGACGTTCTTGCCTTTGATGAAAATCTGCCCGTCGGAGACCTCCAGCAATCCTGCGATGCAGTTCAACAGCGTGGACTTGCCGCACCCTGACGAGCCGAGCAGCACAAGAAACTCGCCCGCTGCGATGTCGAGGTTCAACTGTTTCAGCACTTTTACGGCGCCAAAATTCAAATCGAGGTTTTTGATTTCTACAGAATTTGTCATGTCTTCAGCCTTTTACCGCGCCAGCGGCAATACCGCGCACAAAGAGTTTGCCAGAGGCAAAATAGATGATGAGAGGCACCAGCCCGGTCAGCAGCGTGGCGGCCATATTGACGTTGTATTCCTTTACGCCCTGCACCGAATTCACGATGTTATTAAGCTGCACCGTCATCGGATAAAGGTCGGGTTTGGTATAGATCACCCCAAACAGGAAATCGTTCCAGATCCCTGTGACCTGCAAGATAATCGCGACCACAAAAATCGGCAGCGCCATCGGCATCATGATCTGGAAATAGATCCGCCAGAACCCCGCCCCATCGACGCGCGCCGCTTTGAATAACTCCTCGGGGATTGAAGAAAAGTAGTTGCGGAACAATAGCGTCAGGATCGGCATCCCAAAAACCGTATGCACCAGAACGAGCCCCCAAAGCCCCCCATAAAGCCCCATCTCGCGTAGCAGGATCACGATCGGATAAAGCATGATCTGATAGGGGATAAACGCGCCGAGAATCAGGATGTTGAAGAAAACTTCGGAGCCTTTGAATTTCCAGTTCGACAGGGCGTAACCATTGACCGAGGCCACCGCGATTGACAGCGTGACCGAGGGGATCAGGATGCGCACGGAGTTCCAGAACCCGCGGCTCAATCCGTCGCAATTGATGCCGGTGCAGGCCTCTGCCCATGCCTTGACCCAAGGTTGGAAAGTGATCTCGACGGGGGGGCTAAAGACATTGCCGAGCCTGATTTCTGGCATCCCTTTCAACGAGGTGACGACCATGACGTAAAGCGGCAACAGGTAGTAAAAGCTGAACAGCAACAGCGTGCCGTAGATGAAGATGTTGTTGCGCGAAAAGCGGCGCATAGGCTTGGGGCCGCGCGGCCCTGTGGTCGGGTTATCCATGCTTGTTCCCCCTGAATTGCAGATAGACATAAGGGATCAGAATGATCACGACCGAGAGCAACATCATGGTGGAGGCCGCAAACCCCTGACCAAGATTTTGCGCCTTGAACATATAATCGTAGACATACATCGCAGGCACTTGTGACGCGAGCCCCGGACCGCCCGATGTTTGCGCCACGACCAGATCGTATAGCTTGATGATACCCGCGGCGATCAGCACAAGAGCGGTCACAAATACCGGCCGCATCATCGGAATGATCACCACAAGATAGGTTTTAACCGTGCCGATACCGTCCACGCGCGCGGCTTTCCAGATGTCGTCGTCAATGCCACGCAGCCCTGCCAGCATGATGCACATGATCAGCCCGGACCCTTGCCAGATGCCCGCGATCAGCACCCCGAAAATCACGATGTCGGGGTTGTAAAGCGGATCAAAATCAAAGCTGGCCCAGCCCCAGCCGCGCACCACCGCCTGCACGCCGTAATCGGGGTTCAATATCCACTGCCACGCAAGGCCCGTGACGATAAACGACAGCGCAAAGGGGAACAGAAAAATACTGCGAAAGGTGTTTTCAAAGCGGATTTTGCGGTCAAGCAATGCGGCCAGCGTAAAGCCGATCACCAGTGTCAGGATCAGCGAGGACACCCCATACCACATCAAATTCTGGATCGAGATCAGCCAGCGACTGCTGCTCCAGAGGCGCTCGTATTGATCAAAACCGACAAAATTTTCTTTTGGCAAAAGCCGCGAGTTGGTGAAGGAATAGACGATCGTCCAGATGGTGGCACCGACAAACACCACCAGCGTTGTGATGATCATCGGCAAGGCCGCGATCTTGGACATGAGATTGCGGGTCAACCTGTTGGGGCGCCCCTTGCCGCGGCCTGCCTGGGCGGCGCGCTGATCAATCATGGACATCCTGTCCCCCTTTTCGTGCAAGCAACGTCTTGAAAACGAACAGGCCCGCATTGCGTGATGCAAGCGGGCCCATCGTTGGTTTGGCTTAGTCGGCGTTAGCGATGATGGCGGCGTAACGCGCTTGCGCATCGGCCGCAGACAGCGCGTCACCGGCCCAGAATTCCGCCATCAGGTCTTCGATTTGCGAAGACGTATCGGCGGACAGCGCCATGTCACCGGACGGGAGGATGTTGCCCGATGCCAGAATGTCCAAGCCTTTTTGCATACAGTCATTGGCTGCCGACAGGTCGATATCGCCGCGCACGGGCAGTGACCCTTTCTTGAGGTTGAACGCGACCTGCACCTCTGGGCTGATCATCAGCGCGGCGAGTTCTTTTTGCGCCGCGGTAATTTCAGGGTCGCTATTGACCGGGAAATAGAACGCATCGCCGCCGGTGTCCAAGACCGCGTTGTTGCCCAAACCGGGCAGGCATTCGTATTCAACACCCGCCGTTTGGCCCGCCACCTGAAATTCGCCCTGCGCCCAGTCACCCATGATCTGACCACCAGCGGCGCCCGATATCACGAGACTGGTGGCTTGGTTCCAGTCCTGCACATTGCCGTTAGCCGCCATTTCACGCGCGGCAACCGCTGCTTGAAACACTTTGGCGTAGTCGGCCCCACCGGCCACTTCGGCATTTTTATCGACGTTTACCGCGCGCCATGCATCGGTGCCCGCAATCGCCACGGCCATCACGCCAAACGCCCCCGAACGCTGCCAGGACTGCGCGCCCATCGCAAGCGGCACCTTGCCAGCTGCGGTCAACGCGTCAGCGGAGGCTGCGAATTCCTCCCAGTTTGTCGGGGTTGCGATACCTGCGTCCTTATAGGCCTGGTTGGACAACCACAGCCATTGCCACGAATGGATATTCACCGGCACGCAGTAGATTTTGCCGTCAAGGGTGCAGGCCTCAAGCAGATTGGACGGGTTCACCAGGTCTTTCCAGCCGCCGGCTTCGGCGACATCCGTGATATCGAGCATCAGGCCCGCCTCGATCAGTTCTTCGGCTTGGCGGCCGTGGTTCAACTGGGTCGCACCCATCGGGTCACCGCCCAGAATGCGGCTGATGATAATCGGACGCGCAACGCCGCCGGACCCCGCAATCGCGCCGTCCGCCCATGTATTTCCCGTGGCATTCCATGCTTTGGCAAATTCCGCAACGGCGGCAGCTTCACCCCCCGAGGTCCACCAATGTGTCACCTCAAGCTCGACCGGCGATGTCGCAGACGCCGCCGACGCGCCGACCAGTGCCGTTGCTGCAAGCAGCTTTGTTGTGAGTTTCACGATTCTCTCCTCCCTGAATCTAAATCGTTATAGAAAAGCCTATATCGATTTAGATTGATCCGGCAAGACATAATAGTTTACCAATGAAGGCAATCCAGCAACAAAGCTTCAACCGGTTGATTGCGTTGCGCTTTTGACATTCGTCTTGCGGTCACCTAGGCAGGGCCACCGCAATGCGGGCACATTCAGGGAGGCAATTTGATGGCACTACCGACACCGGACAAACCTGCCAAGCCGACGTTAAAGACGATTGCGCGCATCAGCGGGCTTGCGGTGCCGACCGTGTCACGCGCGCTGAGTGATGCCCCTGATATTGGCGTCGAAACCAAGAAACTGATCCGCAAAATCGCGAATGAAATCGGCTATGTGCCCAACCGTGCCGGCGTGCGCTTGCGCACAGGGCGCACCAATGTGATCAGCCTTGTGATGTCGACCGAGCACGACATGATGAACCACACTGCACGCCTGATTTCTTCGGTGGCGGGGGGCTTGCGCGACACGCCCTACCATCTGATCGTCACGCCGTTTTTTCCCAACGAGGACCCGATGCGTCCGGTGCGCTACATCGTGGAAAGCGGCTCGGCGGATGCGATTATCCTCAACCAGATCCGCCCGCAAGACCCGCGTGTGACCTATTTGATGGAACGTGGTTTTCCGTTCGCGACCCATGGGCGCACCGATTGGGCCGACAAACACCCCTATTATGATTTCGACAACGGAGCCTTTGGCGCGATTGCCGTGCATCGGTTGGCGGCGCGAGGTCGCAAGGTGATTGCCGCACTGGTCCCGCCGCGCGACCACAATTATGCCTTTCATATGATCGAGGGGATGCAACGGGCCGCACAAGAGGCGGGCGTGACGCTGCGCCTGATTGACACCGTAACCAGCGACAACGCCAGCGCCGAGGTGGTGGTTGCCGTTCAGGACCTGTTGGGCGCACAGCGCGATATCGACGCGATTATCACCGCCTCGACATCCTCTGCGATGGCGGTGGTTGGCGCGCTGGAAAATCGGGGCTTATGTCTGGGCCAGCAAATCGACGTCTTCTCGAAAGAGGCCATGCCGTTTCTGAACCTGTTCCGCCGCGACATCCTGACGATTGCGGAAAAAGTCAGCGCGACGGGCGAGTTTTTGGCCCGCGCCGCCATTCAGGCGATCAAGCACCCGCAAGACCCGCCGATGCAATTTCTCGAAGTGCCGCCCGCCGATTAACGCCCTGGCAGTTTACCGCGTTTTTCGCCTTTGCCTTCCCAGCTTTCCATCGCTGCAACCGCCTCTTGTGCGGTTTCGACAAATCGGAACAGCGCAAGGTCGTCTGCCGAAATCGTGCCCGCCTCGGCCAGCACGTCCCAGTTGATGATGCCGCGCCAGAACGCCTCGCCAAACAGCAAAAACGGAATGCGCGCCATGCGGCCTGTCTGGATCAAAGTCAGCGCCTCGAAGGTTTCGTCCAGCGTGCCAAAGCCGCCCGGAAACACGCAGATTGCGGAGGCGCGCATCAGGAAATGCATCTTGCGGATCGCAAAGTAATGAAAGTTGAAGCACAATTCTGGCGTCACATATTCATTTGGTGCCTGCTCGTGCGGCAACACGATATTCAGGCCGATTGATTTGCCGCCCGCGTCCATGGCGCCGCGGTTGCCGGCCTCCATCACACCAGGTCCACCGCCGGTGACAATCACCTCGTGCTTGCCGCCCGATGCCATGGATTTTCGCGTCATGATCTCGGAGAATTTGCGCGCTTCAGCATAGTATTTCGACAGATCCGCAAGCGTCTTTGTGCGCGCGGTGTCTTTCTTTTCCGGCTCGGGAATGCGTGCGCCACCAAATAGCACGATCGTGCTTTCAATCCCCGCCTCGTCCATCGCCATCTGCGGTTTGAGCAGTTCGAGCTGCAAGCGCACCGGGCGCAATTCGTCGCGCAGCAGGAAATCCTCGTCCGCAAAGGCAAGCCGGTATTCCGGCGCACGGGTCTGCGGGGTATCGGGGACATGCAAGGCCTCGGTGCGGTCTTGATGACTGTCGCGAAACGGATGGCAGCGGTTGTCGTCTTTCATAATGTCTCTCTTGCTATTGCTTGCTCGCACCGTCACCTGAAACAGGACGAGATGCAAATGATCGCGTAACGTGGTATACGTGTATGTCCTGATCTTGAAAGGAACGTGGAATGTTAATGGATACACCACTATGTGATTTCGGCATAGCCGCGCCCGACTTTGATTTGGCAACACCAACAGGCGCACGCTATACCCGTGACGCGCTGATGGGTGAAAACGGGCTGCTGGTTGCGTTTATCTGCAACCACTGCCCTTATGTTGTGGCGCAAATCGACCGGCTGGTGGCCGATGCCAAGGCCCTGCAACTGGCAGGCATCGGCGTCGCGTTTATCATGTCCAATGACTATGTCGCATACCCCGCTGATACCCCTGACCTGATGGCTGTATTTGCGCAAAAGCACGGGTTCACGGCACCGTATCTGATTGACGAGGACCAGAGCGTCGCGCGCGCCTATGGTGCGGTTTGCACGCCTGACTTCTTGGGGTATGACGCAACAGGTGGGCTGCAATATCGCGGGCGGCTGGACAATCTGGGACTGCGCGGCGATCAGGCTGGCCGCATCCCCGAACTGCTCAATGCGATGCGTCAGGTTGCCAAGACCGGCCAGACCAGCCTGCCGCAATCCGTCGCAATGGGCTGTTCGATCAAATGGCGCTGACGCGCGCCCGTTGCACGAGACCGCGCAAGCCCGTATAGCACTGTCAAAATCACCTTTGTCCGGAGCAAGCCACATGTCAAACGCCGCCCTAGAGACCGCAATCGAAGCCGCATGGGATGCGCGCGACACGATCACCATCGACACCCAAGGCGAGGTCCGCGAGGCGATCACCGACACGTTGAATGCGCTGGATAGCGGTAAATTGCGGGTCGCGGAGCGCCGCGAAAACGGCGACTGGCACGTGAACCAATGGGCGAAAAAGGCGGTGCTTTTGTCGTTCCGTCTCAATGACATGGAACAGATACCCGGCGGCAATGGCGACACCTCTTGGTGGGACAAAGTGCCATCCAAGTTCGCAGGTTGGGGCGATGCGCAATGGCGTGCCGCTGGCTTCCGCGCTGTGCCCGGCTCCATCGTGCGCCGCTCTGCGTTCATCGGCAAGGGCGTGGTTTTGATGCCGAGTTTCGTGAACCTCGGCGCTTACGTTGACGAAGGCTCGATGGTTGACGGCTGGGCCACGGTCGGCTCTTGCGCGCAAATCGGCAAGAACGTGCACCTGTCGGGCGGCGTGGGGATTGGCGGCGTTTTGGAGCCGATGCAGGCGGGTCCGACGATCATTGAAGACAACTGCTTTATCGGCGCGCGCTCCGAGGTGGTTGAGGGCTGCATTATCCGCGAAGGATCGGTGTTGGGCATGGGCGTGTTCATCGGCCAATCCACCAAGATCGTCGACCGTGAAACCGGCGAAGTGTTCTATGGCGAAGTGCCGCCCTATTCGGTGGTCGTCGCAGGCGCGATGCCCTCCAAGAACGGCATCAACCTATATTGCGCCGTAATCGTCAAACGCGTGGACGCCAAGACCCGTTCCAAAACCGGCATCAACGAGCTTTTGCGCGACTGATGATCATCAGTCGGACCCTTGCGCGCAAACGCATCGCTGCGGGGGTTCATCCCGGCTGGTTCGGGGCGTGGGGGCCGGTGATGGCGGATGCGCTGTTGTTTTTCGGCATCGCGGGGGTTTCCGCCCCCTTTATCGTGGGCGGGCTGGCCGCATCGCAAGGCGCATGGGTCTATGCCGCTCTGTTTGCGATTTACTTTATCCCGATGCAGATCGTGCTGATCATCTCGGCGATGTGGGCCGCAAAATCGCGCTGGCACGACGAGGTTTAGCGCCGCACATAGGCCGGGCCGAACCATTTGACCAATAGCTGGTCATAGGTGCCATCCTCGCGCAGGCGCAGCATCGTTTGATCAACATCCTCGCGCAGGTTGCTGCCCGTCGGAAACGCCATGCCATAGTTTTCAGGGCGGTAAATCCGTTCCAGTAACTCTGCCTGACCCTGCCCTTGATTGCGGACATAATAGGCCAATATCGGGCCATCAAACACAACCGCATCCAGATCTCCCTGCTCGAAACCGCCGAACAATTGATCCAGATCTTCAAACGTGGTGGCGGCAATCCCGCGTTGGTCAAGGAACGCCTCGGCGGTCGCACCTGCGATCGTGCCGACGCGCCGGCCTTCCAGATCGGAAATGCTCTCGATATTGTTTTGAATCGCGCTCACTGTCAGCGCGGCGGTAATCTGGGCTACAAAAATAGAGACGATAAACAGGCTCGAGACCACAAGGATCACAGCAAAAAACCGGCCGCCACGGCTTTGCGGGACGCGTTCTTCAAACCCGCCGTTCACCACCAAATTCAGGGCCCACCAGAACGCCGGAAATCCGACCTCTTTTGCGCTGCGGTCAAAATACGTCTGATGGCGGCGCTCGAACAACCACATCAACATCCCGCCGCCAAACAACAAGACCAACGCGCCCAGGATCGAAAGCGCAATCTGCCGGGTGAAAATCGCGCCAAGCACCGCGCTGACCCCGCTTTCGCCGCGCGGCATCATCACCTGAATGCCGCTGTCAAAAATCGGCTGGGTGAAATCCATCACCCGTTCGCGGTCTGCCGTGATCGAGATATTTGCAATCGCGCCATCGACAGATCCGTCCTGCACTGCGCCCAGCATCTCGGCAAAGTTAGCCTTGCGATCATAGGTCACCGAAAGATTAAGCTGGGCTGCGACAGCTGCAAACAGGTCCACGCTGAAGCCCACGTCCTGCCCATTTTCGGTCATGGAAAACGGCGCGCGGGTCACAGTTGCGATGGTAAGCTGTTGCGGGGTTTGGGCGGCCCCTTGGGATGCATTCACCACCAGGCCCAGCGCCAGCAGCGCGCGATAAATGTGGTGCATTGATTTTCCCAATTCTTGTCCCGTGCGACACAATGTGCCAAACCACGCATAATGACAAGTAATCAGACGCGGGACTGCCGCCATGTTAAGGTGCCAAAAATGACGAAAAAGCCAAGCCGCCAAATGGTCTTTACCTTGCTGGTCGAAGTCGGCCGCAGCGAAGATGACGGGATGCCAGATGGTGCCACGGGCGCGGCCTTGATGTGCTATGCGTCCGGGATCGACGAGGCCGAAGCGGTCCGCGAGACCGTTGCCATTCTCAAGCAGGCCGACCTGTCACCGCTGGACGTCAGCGGCTATGGCACGCTTGAAGAGCGTATCGCCGAGGGGCACGATATTTCCGAAGACGAAAAGGCATTGATGCAGCGCGCGCTGGATGAAAACAGCGTGATCGTGGCCCAGATGACCCCGTTCTTTGGCGATGACGAAGAGGCCTAGGCCGCTTGCAATTTTCGCAACGTCAGTGCCTCGACCGATTGCAGCAATGGCACGGCGGGGCGGCTGAAGCTTGGCAACAACTCGGGCGGCAAATGCGCCAGAACCGTATGTGCCCGCAACGCCGGGTCCGCTTGGATTGTGCTGGTATCCAACCCGTCAAAGACCAACCCGTCCACCGCGAGAGGTGCCGGACGGTCCAGCATGACCTGCCAATACCGGTGCACCAGCGCACTGGATGCCGCCCGCACGGACACCCCGTCGACCAGATGCCCCGCCCGCATCGCGATATGCGGCGTGCCAAAAAGATACTCGACCTCTGGCCCTCGCGCCCGCAACCTCTGGTCAGGGGCGACAACCATATCGTGGCGCAACCCGTGATAGGGCGCGCGCAACATCAGCGGCGCAAACCGGCCACGCGCGGGTAACTCCGCCGATCCGACCCAGCGCACCTGGGCGGTGTCTCCCGTTGCAGTGGTGACCATTTGGCCCATCCTCAGCTTGGAGACTGGCAATGCGCCTTTGGGTGTCTGGATCAACGTGGCCCCGCCCAGTGTGGGCAACACACAGATTGGCATGATGTCATTGGCAATCGCTAAAAACCTTGCGTCGCTGTTGATACGGCAATGGTGTCGGTCCGACATCAACCGCATCACGTCACGTATCGACAGCGGCAAAGGCGAGGGTAACTCGGCCAAGATCGGGGCCGATGCGCCACCCGCTTCAACCGCCAGAACACCCCGACGCAACGGGGCATCCCATGTGTAAGACACGGTGATCGACGGCGTGACAGACAGCAGATTGGTCGCCACGCGGTAAACCCGCCGCTGCGCGCCCATCCACTGCGCGAGCGAAAGCGTCCCGTCCGCGCAAAGCGTCAGCTTCAACCCCGCAGCCCACGGATGCGTCGCACCATAGTCCAGCAAAGTCTGGTCACCGCCGCGCGGATCGGACGCAAACTCGAACATCACCGTCCCGCGCGGCAAAACAGCGTTCAGATCAAACGGGGTCCGGTCCGTGCGGCCCAAGCCAACGGGGCTGAACACGCCGCCTTTTTGATCCCGCAGCCTGATCCAGCTCATGACACTTCCGCCCGCATAACTGCGACCGCAAAAATCCGGCAATTCGGTCCAATTATTGCAACCATGTTTCTTGCCTCGCGCCCCGACCGGACCCGTGACAAGGCAAACGCCCCGGAGAGACCTTGATCTCCCACCTATATGTTGTGGCACACTGCCCGTGCCTACGCCCATTTTGGGTCTGCCCTGCTTCGGGTCATTAATTATCTCTAGGCTAATCTAATTTTTCGTTTGGAAAGAATGGTTTGTGGTCCTTACTTCGCGCAAACCCACCAGACTGTCACAAGGATGCAACAGCCTGATGCCGCACCCTGTGGCTTGCTTGCCCGCCCGCAACGCGCTAGCCAAGCGTGACAAACGTGGAGACCCCGATGCCAGTAAACACCGATCCCGTAGACCTGACAGCCGCGCTCGTGCGTTGCCCGTCTGTTACCCCCGTCGAGGGCGGCGCGCTTGTCCTGCTCGGCGCATTGCTTGCTGATGCGGGTTTTGAGTGCACCCGCGTTGATCGCGGCGGGATCTGCAATCTTTATGCCCGCTGGGGGCGCAAGAATGCCAACCGCACATTCGGGTTCAACGGGCATACTGATGTGGTGCCTTTGGGCGACGAGACCGCTTGGACCATGCCGCCATTTGGGGCCGAAATCAAAGACGGCTTTCTTTACGGACGCGGTGCGACAGATATGAAATCCGGCGTTGCAGCCTTTGCCGCCGCTGCCATCGACTTTGTGCAGAACACGCCGCCTGACGGGGCCGTCGTGCTGGCCATCACCGGCGACGAAGAAGACGTCGCACTGGACGGGACCGTCGCCTTGCTCGACTGGATGCGTGACAACAACGAGGCCATGTCCGTCTGCCTTGTGGGCGAGCCGACTTGCCCCGACGAGATGGGCGACGCGATGAAAATCGGGCGGCGTGGATCTATGACCGCCTGGATCACCGTGACAGGTGTGCAAGGGCACTCTGCCTATCCGCACCGTGCAAAAAACCCGCTACACGCGGGCGCGCGGTTGCTTGACCTGCTGGCGTCTCATACGCTTGACCATGGGACCGATCACTTTGATCCATCTTCGCTGGCCGTGGTCACAATAGACACGGGCAATCCTGCGACCAATGTGATCCCCGCGCAAATGACCGCCACCGTGAATATCCGCTTCAATGAGCTTCACACCGGCGCATCACTGTCAGCATGGCTGCAACTCGAAGCCGACAAGGTCGCCGCTGAATTTGACCTGCAAATCTCCATGACTATCAAAATCTCGGGCGAAAGTTTTATCACGCCTCCGGGTGAACTCTCTGCACTGGTATCCCGCGCCGTCACAGCCGAGACAGGCCGCACCCCCGAGCTATCCACATCCGGCGGAACATCGGATGCGCGTTTCGTCAAAGACCACTGCCCCGTCGTCGAATTTGGCCTTGTCGGCAAAACCATGCACCAGGTCGACGAGCGGGTTATGGTGTCTCAAATCGGCCAACTCAAGGCGATCTACCTGCGTATCCTTGGCGACTATTTCGCCTGAGGTAAGGACGGGGCCTCCGGCGGGGATATTTGCAAACCAAAGAGGTAAAGGTGCAGCCCCCCTCTTTGGTTTGCAAATATCCCGGGGCGTGGGGCTGGCCCCACATAGATTTGCCATGACGCCCATCTCTGCGCGTGTTAGGCGAAAGACATGAAACAGATACCTTCCAAATCCGAAATCCTGTCGTGGATATCCGAGCACCCGACCAAAGCCGCCAAGCGCGATATCGCCAAAGCCTTTGGCATCAAGGGCGCGCAGCGCATTGACCTCAAGCGGGTTCTCAAGGAACTTGAAGATGACGGCAAACTGACGAAACGCCGGTCCAGCTATCGCGATGCCAACGAGTTAGCCCCTGTTGCGGTGCTGGAGATCACCGGTCCTGACGCCGACGGTGATCTGTTTGCGCGGCCCTTGGAGTGGACAGGCAAGGGCGCGGAGCCTGTGATCTTGATGGTCGGGCGCGATGGCGATCAGCCGCTTGGCAAAGGCGACCGTATCCTTGGGCGCTTGACCGTAGACGCCGCAGATGATCACAGCCACACCGCTCGCATGATCCGCCGCATCGGGACCAATCCGCTGCGCATTCTGGGCATTTTCCGCACCGGGTCAGAAGGCGGTCGCGTGCTGCCCATCGACAAGGGATCCGACAAGCAGTGGGTCGTAGCCGAAGGTGCCACCGATGGCGCAAAAGATGGCGAGCTGGTCGAAGCGGAGCAGTCCGGGCCCAAGGACCGCATGGGTCTGCCCAAGGCCCGCATCGTTGCCCGCCTTGGCAACCCGTCAGAACCGCGCGCTGTGTCCTTGATCGCGATCCACCAGCACGGCATCCCCGACCATTTCCCCGATGAGGTGATGGCCGAGGCCGATGCTGCCTTACCCACCAAACTGGGCAAACGTCTAGACCTGCGCGACATGCCGCTGGTGACCATCGACCCGTGGGACGCACGCGACCGCGACGACGCCTGTTACGTCGAAACCCACGAGGGTGGCGAAATGACGATATGGGTCGCCATCGCGGATGTCGCCCATTACGTCACCGGCGGCTCGGCGCTGGACCGCGAGGCGCGCAATCGCGGCAACTCGACCTATTTCCCCGACCGCGTTGTGCCAATGTTGCCCGATGTCTTGTCTGGTGACCTGTGTTCGCTGCACGAAGGTGTCGAGCGCGCCTGCCTTGCTGTCGCCATGCGCATCGACGCCGAGGGCACCAAGATCAGCCACACGTTCCACCGCGCCTTGATGAAATCGGTTGCCTCGTTGCACTATGAAGAGGTGCAGGCCGCGATGGATGGCGCGCCCAATGACAAAGTGGCCCCGCTGGTCAGCGACATCATCCGTCCGCTCTATACCGCCTATGCCGCGCTGAAAATCGCGCGGGCAAAGCGCCAGCCGCTGGAATTAGACCTGCCAGAGCGGCAGATCATTCTGGACGACATGGGCAAAGTATCCTCGGTCAATTACAAAGACCGCCTTGATGCCCACCGCCTGATCGAAGAGTTCATGGTGCTGGCCAATGTCTGCGCCGCCGAAACGCTGATCGCGAAAAAGACGCCGCATCTGTTGCGCGTGCACGAAGAACCCAGCCCTGAAAAACTCGACGCGCTGCGCGAAGTGGCAAATGCGTCAGGTCTGCAGCTTGCCAAAGGGCAGGTTTTGCAAACCGCGCATTTGAACCGCCTGCTGGAACAGGCAAAGGGCACCGACCACGCCGAGGTGGTCAATATGTCCACGCTGCGGTCCATGACGCAGGCCTACTATAATCCTGAAAACTTTGGGCATTTCGGGCTGGCGCTCAAGGCCTACGCGCATTTCACCTCGCCCATTCGCCGCTACGCCGACCTGATCGTGCACCGCGCGCTGATCACCGCGCATGGTTGGGGCAAAGACGGCCTTACGCCGTTTGATATCGAAATGCTGGCCGAAACAGGCCAGAAAATATCCGACACCGAACGCCGGTCCATGACCGCCGAGCGCGACACGACCGACCGCTATCTGGCCGCGTTCCTGTCAGAGCGCATGGATGCCGAAATGCCCGGACGGATCAACGGCATCGCCAAATTCGGGGTCTTTGTCAAACTGGATGAAACCGGCGCCGATGCGCTTGTCCCGATCCGCAGTTTAGGCGACGAATATTTTGACCACGATCCTGACAGCCAGACATTGACGGGCTCAAAAACCGGTATCGTGATTGGCCTTGGCGTCAAGGTCGTCGTCAAACTGACCGAAGCCTCGCCGGTCACAGGCGGGCTTACGGCTGAAATCGTCACGCTAGACGAACGCACGCTGCCAAAAGGGACCAGCCGCGGGCGCGGCAAACCGCCCCGCCGCAAATTCGGCTCCGCCAAAAAGAAGTCCGCAAAGATCGCGAAAAAGGTAAAGCGCTCGCGCAGCTAAAGGTGATGGGTCAGCACCGATGTGATCAGCATCGCGTGGCGCACAGGGTCAATCTGCGTAGCGTCCTCAAAGTGGACCGCGCGCGACCCTTCGACCCGATCCATCCCCGGGAAGGTCGCCGTGAAATCTGCAATCAGAGAGGTCTGGCAATGGGTGTAAAGCGCCACGCCGCCGGTCTTTGGCACAGCGATGCGCAGTGAGGCGCCCGCACGTTTGGACGTCACATATGCGGGCTGACCCCAACGGAGTGTTTCGTGAATCCTGCCGATTTCGGGCAAGTTTGCGGCGACCTCGAATATCAGGGCACGCAGACGCAGCATCGTCTCTCTGGCATGGAGTGGTGCGGCGTCAAATACGGCCTGCACCTCTTGGTTCATTTTTGTCATATTGGGTCCGGTCATACACTGCGGATGATAATACCTATCAAGCGAGGCCCCGCCGGTCCAGATTATAGCCCTGATAATATCCGGAATTTGATGACGACCCGTGTAACGGGCGGAAATTCGCCCGCCAAGCACACTGGGATTTTGTTAGAAAAATTCACCGCTATGATAGGGCAATTGTCCAGGTATCAGGTGCACAGATGTTTTTCGCAAAAGCCGTTTCCGTCGCAGTGCTTCTTGGCGCAACACCGTCGGTGATCCCGCCCGTAAACCCCGATATCGTGCAGGTCCAAGCCAACGGCTTTGTCACATGGATCGCGAATTTTCGTGGTCGCGCGCTGGCGCAAGGCATAAATGCGCGCACCTTTGATGCGGCCTTTGCAGGCGCGCGCTATTTGCCCGAAACCATCCGCAAGGACCGCAATCAATCGGAATTCATCAAACCGATGTCGGACTATATGGGCACTGCCGCCTCTGACGCGCGGGTCAGCAATGGCCGCAGTATGATGCAAAAATATGCCCGCCTGCTTGCGCAACTCGAGGCGACTTACGGGATCGAGCCACATATCATCGTGGCGTTCTGGGGCATGGAAAGCAATTATGGCGCACGGCGCGGTGACGTGCCTTTGATCAGCACGCTGGCGACGCTTGCTTTTGACGGGCGCCGCGGACGGTTCTTTGAGGCGCAACTCATTTCCGCGCTCAAAATCCTGCAAAACGGGGATATCGCGCCCGCGCAAATGACAGGCAGCTGGGCGGGGGCGATGGGCCACACCCAGTTTATCCCGACCTCATTCGAGGCCTATGCGGTGGACTTCGCAGGCGACGGACGCCGCGATATCTGGTCGGAAGATCCCACCGATGCTCTTGCCTCCACGGCCGCATATCTCAACCGGTTTGGTTGGACCAAAGGCCAGCCTTGGGGCGTCGAAGTGCGCCTGCCGCGCAATTTTGACTACACCCGCAGCGACCGGTCGGTGAAAATGTCGCCCGCGCAATGGGGGCAATTGGGGGTGCGTGGCACAGATGGCAAGGTTGTGCCGAATTATGGCACAGCTTCCTTGATCACGCCGACAGGCGGACGCGGGCCTGCGTTCCTTGTGTTTCGTAATTTTGATGTGATCAGCCGCTATAACAATGCCGAGGCCTATATGACGGGTGTTGGGCACTTGGGCGACAGGCTCCGGGGAATGGGGCCGCTACAAGTCGACTGGCCCGTGGGCGAGCGTAGTCTTTTCCGCGCCGAGCGGCGTGAATTGCAAGATCTGTTGACCCATGCGGGCTATGACACGGCGGGGATCGACGCAAAGATCGGTCCCGCCACACGTCGCGCAATCCGCGCCTACCAGCAAGCTGTAGGATTGCCCGCAGACGGGTTTGCATCCTTGTCGTTACTGGAACGGCTGCGCTAGGGCACAATCGCCCGCGACGCGACCTGCCCCGCGATCACAGCCTTCAAATCTTGCCGCGAAATTCGGCCAGAACCTGCGCATAAACCGCGCGTTTGAACGGCACGATATTGGCCACCAAGTCGTCTTTTGGCAGCCACTTCCAGCTTGAAAACTCGGGGTGCTCTGTTGCGATATTCACCTGCTCGTCGGTGCCGTGAAAACGCATCAAGAACCATTTTTGCTCTTGGCCGCGATACTTGCCGCCCCAGATATTGGGGACCAGATCAGCAGGCAGGTCATAGGAGATCAACCCGCGGCTTTCCGCCTCGATCGTGACCAGTTTTTGCGTCACGCCGGTTTCTTCCCATAATTCGCGCAACGCGGCATCGCGGGTTTTTTCGCCTTTATCGACGCCACCTTGGGGCATTTGCCAGGCATCGGTGTCACGGTCCAACCGCTGCCCCACAAACACGTGGCCGCGTGGATTGACCAGCATGATCCCGACACAAGGGCGGTAGGGCAGCGCGTTAATCTGTTCAGGTGTCATAAATAGGCCTTGGTGTTTCATCATGGGTGCCCTGTGGGTTTGCACTGAATTGATGCCAAAGGTCCAGCCGCTATGCGATAACAACCTTGCTACCGATGCGAATACGCGGTGCAATCCACGCCAGATGATCGGGCCGAAAGGCTATGCAGCCCGCCGTGGGCCGCCCCTTTGCGCGCCACGCGTGAATAAATATCGCAGAGCCGCGCCCCTTGACCGCATAAGGCCAGTTCCAATCGGTGATCAGCACCAGATCATACATCGGGTCAGCGCGGCGCAGGTCTTCGTGGGAAAACCCATGCGGCGCACGCACCATCATATTATACGCAGGATCTTTCACATCGTCCGACCACAGATCACCGGTCAAAACCGGCACTGCCCAATCAGCGGGCTTTGCAATACGGTCAGGACGATACAACATCCCGACAATGCCGTGCACACCGCGCGGTGTCGCGCCGTCACCTTCCACCTTACGGTCAGTCAAACCGCCGCGCCCGATTGTGCGCGGAAACTTGCGGCCCATAAACCGCAAATGCGTCGGCACCACCACTAAATCAAAAGGGCTCACATCCCGCCTCGCTTTTTTCAAAAAACGCCCCGCGAAGCATCGCCGCTATAACAAATGCCCCGACTTCGCGGCCTTGGTCGCCAGATAGGCATGGTTATGGCGGTTCTCGCCAACTTTTAGTGGCACACGTTCCACGACCTGCACACCAGCCCCTTCCATGCGCGCCACCTTGGCCGGATTATTGGTCAGCAAGCGCACCGCGCCAAACCCCATCTTCTTCAGGATTTCAGCGCCAATGCGAAAATCGCGCTCGTCATCGTCAAACCCCAGCCGGTGGTTCGCCTCGACGGTATCAAAGCCTTGATCCTGCAACGAATAGGCCCGCATCTTATTGGCCAATCCGATGCCGCGACCTTCCTGATTGAGATACAACAGAACACCCGCGCCCTCGGCCCCCATCTGCGCCAAAGCACCGCGCAATTGCGGCCCACAATCGCATTTCAACGAGCCAAGCAGATCACCGGTGAAACACGCAGAATGCAGCCGCGACAAGACAGGTTCTGCCCGATCAGGGCGGCCAATTTCCACGGCATAATGTTCCTCGGCCCCGTCATCGGGCCGGAAAATATGCAACCGACCCGCCTCTGACACTTCCAACGGCAGCCGTGCGGAAATGATCGGGTTGAGCGGGCTTAGCCCGGTATCAAGTGCTGCCTCTGCCGAGACGCACGTCAAATCATGCGCGGCCGCAAACGCCGCCGGATCCGCCAGTGGCAAAACAATCGCAGCAGGCAACAATCGCGCCGCTTTGGTCAGCGCAATCGCGGCACGGCAGAGCCCCGCATCGCCCTCGCGCAAGCTGCGCAATGGCCCCTTCATCGGGCTGCGCAGATCATCGGCAGGGTCGGCAATCGCGCGGACCCATGCCAGACTGGCATCGCTTGGCAAAACAACCCGCGCCACATCACCGTCATAGGCGCGCGCCTTTAACGTCTGCGCCCGCCAGCCGGTAATCGCCAGAACCGGCGCACCGCCAAGCCCGCGCAAATGCGCCAAACGGGCCGCATCCAGCGTCTCGGCAGCCAGGATCACCGCGCCCTTATCCAGCACAACTGGCACGCCCATGCGCAAATCTGCGCGGGCGCGGGCAAGCCGTTGTGTAACATCCGGGGCAAACGTCATGGAATCGTGGTCCTTTTCTCGCCCTTAGATATGCGTGATGGCCGCAAATTGAAACATTTGGCTCAAACTTCACACGACCCTGTGATTTTGTGGCCTGTAAACTTGTCGAAACCGTGTCTGCACCACATTTCTTATGAAGTAACAAAGGAGACTGTCGTGGGACAACTCAAAAGAATTTTACTTGTCGATGACGATGACGACCTGCGCGAGGCGCTGGGCGAGCAATTGATCATGACCGAAGATTTCGACGTGTTCGAGGCCTACGACGGTGCCAGCGCGATGGTCAAGGCCAAGGAAGGCCTCTACGATCTGGTGATCCTCGACGTGGGCCTACCCGACACCGATGGCCGCGAGCTGTGCCGCCTGATGCGCAAGCAAGGGGTGAAATGTCCGATTGTCATGCTGACCGCCCAAGACACCGACGCCGATACGATTTACGGGCTGGATGCGGGGGCCAATGACTATGTCTCCAAGCCGTTCAAGTTTCCCGTCCTTCTGGCGCGTATCCGCAGCCAGTTGCGCACCCATGAACAATCCGAAGACGCCGTGTTCCAGCTTGGGCAATACACCTTCAAGCCCGCGCAAAAGATGCTGGTCACCGAGGACGACAAAAAGGTGCGGCTGACCGAAAAAGAAACCAATATCCTCAAATTCCTCTACCGCGCCGCCGACGGTGTGGTGGCCCGCGACGTGCTGCTGCACGAGGTCTGGGGTTATAACGCGGGCGTGACCACCCATACGCTGGAAACACATATCTACCGGCTGCGCCAAAAGATCGAACCGGACCCGTCAAACGCGCGGCTTCTGGTCACTGAATCTGGCGGCTACCGCCTGGTCGGATAAATTCTCACGACACCTTAAAGGAAACTGAAATGAAAACTGCAAAAGACTTCCTCGACACAGCAAACGCCGCCGTCCCGCGCATCACCTCAGAAGAGGCCGTGACACGTTTTGGCAAAGATGATGGCATCTGGATCGACGTGCGCGACAGCCGCGACATTGCCAAATCAGGCACCATCCGCGGAGCTTACCACGTCGCCCGCGGCTTTATAGAGTTCGCAGCCGACCCCGCGTCACCATTCCACAAAGACTTCATGAAGCCAGACGGTAAATACTATCTCGTGTGTGGCGCCGGCGGCCAAGCGGCGCTTGCTGGCAAGACCCTCAAAGACATGGGTTACAAGGACGTCACCAATGTCGGTGGCCTTGCCGATTGGAAATACGCAGGTGGCCCGACACAAGAGGTCGAAAGCTAAACCCACATCTCCCAGATCAGCCGCAACGCAAGTGCCGTTGCGGCTGTGACCAGCACGGGCTTTATCAGCCTCGCGCCAACCCGCATTGCCAGCTTGGACCCAACCCAGGCCCCCGCAATCTGGGCTGCCCCCATCGCCAATCCCACAAACCACCACGGCTGCGCGACCAGCGCATAGGTCGCGATCCCGCCCGCATTCGATGCAAAGTTCAACAGCTTGGTATGCGCCGTGGCCCGCAACACGCCGTAGCCGCCAAGCGCCACAAATCCCAGCATATAAAACGCACCCGCCCCCGGGCCGATCAGCCCGTCATAAAACGCCACCAAAGGCACAACCGACAACGCAAACAGCGCGGGCGTCAACCGCTGGGCACGGTCCACATCGCCCAAGCCAGGCTTGAACGCAAAAAACAGCGCAATCGCGATCAACAACACCGGCAAGCCCAGGCGGATCACGTCGGTTGGCAGATAAGACGTCAATAGCGCGCCCAAAACCGCGGCCCCAAAGGCAATCAACGCTGGTTTGATCTGCGCGCGCAAAGTAACGTGTCCGCCGCGCGCATATGCAATCGCCGCCATGCCCGCACCAAACACACCCTGCACCTTATTGGTGGCAATCGCGGTCACAGGTGGCGCTCCCGCGAGGATCAAAACCGGCAGCGTGATCAAGCCACCGCCGCCCGCAATCGAATCGACAACGCCCGCGACAAACGCAGCCGCCATCAGCAGCGCCAGAACTTCGTAAGTGACCTCGAACATCTAGGTGACAAACTCGGATCGTGCATAGCCTTGAATAAACAACAGCGCCGACAGATCGCCGTGATTGATGCGCACATCGCACCGCGCCTGCACGGAGGGTTTCGCATGTAATGCCACCCCGGTGCCCGCGAGGGTCAACATGCCCAGATCATTTGCCCCGTCCCCGACAGCCAAGACATCGCGCGGTGACATCCCCAATCGGGCGGTAATCTCTTCGAGCGCCGCCACCTTGGCCTCCCTGCCCAGAATCGGGCGGCCGACATCGCCCGTCAATTTGCCAGCCTCGGCAATCAGCGTATTCGCGCGGTTTTCGTCAAATCCGAGCGCCGCCGCCACGCGGGCGGTAAAAGCCGTAAATCCACCCGACACCAATGCGGCATACCCGCCCGCGGCTTTCATCGTCTGAACCAATTCATATCCGCCGGACATATAGGTAATACGGGTCTGTAAGACGTGATCTATCACCGCCTCGTCCAGCCCGCGCAACAGCCCGACACGCTCGATCAGCGCCGCCTCGAAATCCAGCTCGCCATTCATCGCGCGCGCGGTAATGCCCGCCACATGATCACCAACACCCGCCTCTGCGGCCAGTTCATCAATGCACTCCTGCCGGATCATCGTGCTGTCCATATCGGCAAGCAACATCGCCTTGCGGCGCCCCTCGGCGGGTAAAACCACCAGATCAACACCGACCTTTTGCAGGTCCGCCCAAACCGTATCGACATTGTCAGGCCTTGCCAAAATCGCAAATTCTGCGGCCTCACCCGTCGACAACCACACCGCGTCACCACCGCCCCATGCATTGCGCAAGTTTTCCACCAACTCGGGCACCAAAACCGGATTTGCAGGATCGGTCAAAAGGGTCACGTAAAACATGGGGCTCACCTCCATTTGGGGAACACCTTCCCTCGCTTTTTTCCAAATACTCAAACACCCCTCACAAAACACAAAAGTTTCCGATAGGCGCGCAAAAGGTCGCAAAAAGCACCCTATGTGGCGGTCTAGCGGTATTTTACGCCTTGTGAAAGCAAAAGCAGCAGCCTAGGTCTTGCGCCGGGACACCCTTCCCCAACGAAGGGCATTTATCTGTAAGGATACCAGATATGGTAACGACGAAACCTACCAAACGCCCCATAAATGCGCGTTTTTCCTCCGGCCCCTGCGCCAAACCCCCCACATGGAAATTGTCCGATCTTGCTGACGCGCCCTTGGGTCGCTCGCACCGTGCGGCAGTGGGAAAATCCAAACTTGCCGAAGCCATCGATCTGACCCGCGAAATTCTGGACGTGCCCGCAGACTACCGGATCGGAATCGTGCCCGCCTCCGACACCGGTGCGTTCGAGATGGCGATGTGGTCGCTCTTGGGCGAACGCCCTGCCGAAATGGTGGCATGGGAATCGTTTGGTGCGGGTTGGGTGACGGACGTCGTCAAACAACTTAAAATCGAGGCTACCGTGCACACCGCCGACTACGGGCATATCGTGGATATGGACGCACTCGACTACGACCACGACGTCTGCTTCACATGGAACGGCACCACCTCCGGGGTGCGCATGGCCAATGGCAACGCGATCCCCGCAGACCGCGCGGGATTAACGCTTTGCGACGCGACATCGGCGGCTTTTGCGCAAGATCTGCCATGGGAGAAACTCGACGTGACGACCTTCTCTTGGCAAAAAGTCATGGGTGGCGAGGCGGCGCATGGCATGATTATCCTGTCGCCTCGCGCCGTTGCGCGGCTGGAAAACTACACCCCTGCATGGCCGCTGCCAAAGATTTTCCGCCTGACCAAAGGCGGCAAACTGATTGAGGGTATCTTCAAAGGCGAGACCATCAATACCCCCTCCATGCTGGCCGTCGAGGATTACCTCGTGGCGCTCAAATGGGCGAAATCCATAGGCGGACTGGACGCTCTGAAAATGCGCGCCAATGCAAACGCCAGCACGGTCTGGAACTTTTGCGCCGCCAATGACTGGATCGAAAACCTCGCGGTTGATCCGGCCACGCGCTCCAACACATCGGTCTGCTTAAAGTTCACCGACGCGCGCATCACCGACGGTGCAGCCTTCGCAAAGGCCGTGGCAAAGCGGCTCGAGGCCGAGAACATTGCGCTCGATATCGGCGCCTACCGCGATGCACCCGCAGGGCTACGCATCTGGTGCGGTGCCACCGTCGAGACCTCCGACATCGCGGCCATGTTGCCGTGGCTTGCGTGGGCGTTCGAGACCGAAATCAAGTCGTAAGATGCGTTGAAACGCAGCCTACCCCTCCCAAATTCCCAATCAAAGGACCACTCTGATGGCACCGAAAGTTCTCATCTCCGACAGTCTGTCCGAGGCCGCCGTTCAAATTTTCCGCGACCGCGGCATCGAGGTCGACTTTCAACCACAGCTTGGCAAAGACAAAGACGCACTTGCCGCCGTCATCGGCAATTACGACGGCTTGGCCATTCGCTCGGCCACCAAAGCCACGGCAAAACTGATCGCGGCGGCCACCAACCTCAAGGTCATCGGGCGCGCAGGCATCGGCACTGATAACGTGGACAAAGACGCCGCCTCCAAGGCCGGTATCATCGTGATGAACACGCCTTTCGGCAATATGATCACCACTGCCGAACACGCCATCGCGATGATGTTCGCCGTGGCGCGCCAAATCCCCGAAGCCTCCGCCTCCACCCACGCAGGCAAATGGGAAAAGTCCAAATTCATGGGCGTCGAGCTCACTGGCAAAACCCTTGGCGTGATCGGCGCGGGCAACATCGGCGGGATCGTCTGCGACCGCGCGCGTGCTCTCAAGATGAAAGTCATGGCCTACGACCCCTACCTTGGCGAAGAAAAAGCCGCCGAGATGGGCGTGAAAAAGGTTGAACTGGACGAGCTGCTTGCAAGCGCCGATTTCATCACCCTGCATGTGCCCTACACCGATCAAACCGCCAATATCCTGTCTGCCGAAAACATCGCGAAAACCAAAAAAGGTGTGCGGATCATCAACTGCGCGCGCGGCGGGTTGGTTGACGAGCAGGCCTTGGCCGAGGCCCTGAAATCCGGCCACGTTGCTGGTGCTGCTTTCGACGTTTTCGCCGTAGAGCCCGCAACCGATAGCCCGCTGTTCAATCTGCCAAACGTCGTCGTGACCCCGCATCTGGGGGCCGCCACAACCGAGGCACAGGAAAACGTAGCGTTGCAAATCGCCGAACAAATGGCCGACTACCTGCTGACCGGTGCTGTGACCAATGCACTCAACATGCCCTCCGTCACCGCCGAAGAGGCAAAAATCATGGGGCCTTGGATCAAACTTGCAGGCCACCTCGGCAATTTTACCGGCCAGATGACCGACGAGCCGATCAACGCAATCAACATCCTGTTTGACGGCGTGGTCTCGGAGATGAACCTCAAGGCGCTGACCGCGGCTACCATCGCGGGTATCATGAAACGGGCGAACCCTGACACCAACATGGTCTCGGCCCCCGTGATCGCCAAAGAGCGCGGCATCCAGATATCAACCACAAAACAGGACCGCTCGGGTGCGTTCGACGGCTATGTGAAAGTCACCGTTGTCACGGACAAGCGCGAACGCTCTGTTGCGGGCACCGTGTTCAGCGATGGCAAGCCGCGGTTCATCCAGATCAAGGGCATCAACGTCGACGCCGAAATCGGCGCGCATATGCTGTATACCACCAATGAAGACGTGCCCGGAATCATCGGGACATTGGGCCAGACCATGGGAGCACTCGGCGTGAATATCGCGAACTTTACCCTTGGGCGGGCGGCGGCCAAAGGCGAGGCCATCGCGCTGCTCTACGTCGACGAGCCTGTGCCCGCACCCGCGATCAAAGCGCTGGAAGCAACCGGACAGTTCCAGCAGGTCAAGCCGCTGACTTTCGAGGTTTAACAAACGCGGCCCCGCCGCCACGGGATGGTGGGCGGGGCGCATTGGCGACGGGGACAATTGCGTCGATACCCATCACAAAGGACCTGCAATGCCAATCTATGCCATCGGTGATATCCACGGTCAAAAAGCCATGCTCGACCACGCGCTCGACCTGATCGAAACCGATGGCGGGCCGGGCGCGCATATCGTGTTCATCGGCGACTATACCGACCGCGGCCCCGATAGCCGTGCGGTCATCGAAACCCTGATCGCGGGCAAGGATGCCGGCCGCAACTGGTGCTTTCTCAAAGGCAATCACGACCGGATGTTTTGCGACTACGTCACCCGCGCCATCGAGCACGACCCAAAGGTCAAATCCAACATCTCTTGGGTCAATCCACGGCTTGGCGGGGTCACAACGCTCGCGTCCTATGGCGTCACCGGCACGCCGCATTTCGCGCACCCGCTCAACGGGTTCGAGACCCTGACCCACTACACTCGCGACGGGCAAAACATCACGCCCGCGCAGATCGTCGCAGAGGCGAAAGCCGCCGTGCCCGAGGCGCATATCGCATTCCTCGCCAACCTACCGCTGACGCTGACCACCGAAGACCTGATCTTCGTGCACGCAGGATTGCGGCCAAACGTGGCCCTGGCAGATCAGGATGTCGAAGACATGCTGTGGATCAGGGACGGTTTTCTAGAGGCCAATCACGACTTTGGACGGCTGGTCGTGCACGGGCATACCGCCCTTGACGCACCCACCCATTTTGGCACCCGGGTCGACATCGACGGCGGGGCAGGATACGGGCGGCCCTTGGTGCCTGTGGTGTTCGAGGGGCGCGATTGCTGGACCCTGACCCGAACCGGACGCATCGCGCTGACCGCGTAAAGTGTCATACCTCCGGTGCACGCGCAGTGCGCGCATTGTGCACACCGCTGTTTGCTGCGATACCGCGATCATGCCGGTTCCATTTCACACCCTGCGCGCCATGCTCGAGCATGGATATGACGCCGTTATCGACGTGCGCTCGCCCGCCGAATTCGCAGCCGATCATATGCCCGGCGCGATCAACCTGCCCGCGCTTTCGAACATCGAGCGCGCCGAGGTCGGCACCATCTATAAACAGGTCAGCGCCTTCAAGGCCCGCAAACTCGGCGCGGCCCTGCTGGCGCGCAATGTGGCAGACCACATAGACGGTCCTTTGGCGCAATTTGACGGTAGCTGGCGGCCCTTGATTTACTGCTGGCGCGGCGGCCAGAGGTCGGGCTCGTTCACCATCATCTTGCAACAAATCGGCTGGCGTGCAGACACCGTCGAGGGTGGCTATATGACGTGGCGCAGGTTGGTTAAACAAGCACTTTACGACACGCCCGTCCCGCATCCGCTGGTGCTGCTGGACGGCAATACCGGCACCGCCAAAACCGCGATACTGGCACGGCTTGCAAGCCGCGGCGTTCAGGTTATCGACCTCGAAGGGTTCGCCGGACACCGCGGCTCTCTTTTGGGGGCAACGCCGGGCGGGCAGCCCGACCAAAAAGCGTTCGAAACAGCCCTTGCCGTAGCCCTTGCCAATCTCGACCCGAACAAACCTGTGGTTGTGGAGGCGGAAAGCTCTAAAATCGGACATATCAATCTGCCGCCGCAACTCTGGATGGCGATGCAAACCGCGCCGCGCATCATGATAACCGCCCCGATTGCGGCGCGCTCCGCATTCTTGGAAACAGCCTATGCAGATGTCATTTCCAATCCTGAAAACCTCTCAAAACAATTGAAACTTCTCATAAGCATTCGCGGTCACGCGGTCGTCAACGGCTGGCTCTCGCTCTTGGAGGCAGGCGAATTTCGCGCCCTTGCCGCAGCCTTAATGGAGCAACACTACGACGCGGCCTATGACAAATCGCGCGGCGGTGACGCCCGTGAGGTTCTTGCAAATCTTGACGCGCAGACACTTGATGATGCCGGTCAGGAGATGCTCGCGGATGCCATTATCCAGGTGTTGAAATGACCTGAACCGCGGGTGCACCGTCGGTGATTTTGCCAATGATTGCGGCAGGATAGCCGGCTGCCAACAGCTCGGCCAATAGTGCGTCTGCCTTACGGGCATCCACCGCCGCCAACAGCCCGCCGGCCGTTTGAGGATCGAACAACAAATCACCCTTGGCACCCTGCGCGCCAAACACCGGCCCCGCGCCACTGCGGTTGTCTTCGAACAGGCTCGACCGTAGCCCCGTCTGCGCCAATGCCACAGCCCCCGCCATGAATGGCACGGCGTCCAAATCCAGCGTTGCAGCCACATCCGAGGCCTCGCAAATTCCGCTCAAATGCCCCGCCAACCCGAACCCTGTGACGTCGGTCATTGCGTGGGCCTGCGATAAAATACCTGACGCTTTCGCCTGCCCCATGACCATCCAATCAAAGGCCGCCGCCACATCCGCGCCGCGCGCCTGACCTGCCATTTCGGCGGCCATGATCACACCGCTGCCGATGGGCTTTGTCAGGATCAAGACGTCGCCCGCTTTTGCACCTGCAATGCTGATCGGGGGGGCGTCACAAAGGCCGGTGATCGAAAAGCCGATGGTCAATTCCTCACCCAGTGATGAGTGCCCGCCGACAATATCCGCCCCTGCCTGTGTCACAACCTCTTGTGCTACCGCCATAATTTCTACCATTGTGCGACGTTGCAATTGTGATGACATGCGCGGCAAGATCAGATTTGCCGTCACCGCCTGTGGTGCGGCCCCCATTGCCCAAGCATCGCCCAGCGCATGGATCGCGGCAATGCGGGTCATGAGAACGGTGTCATCTGTAAAACTGCGCAGGTGGTCCGTCGTCATGATCTGGACCTGCCCGCCGGTGTGCAAAATCGCGGCATCATCGCCTGCAATACTTGCAACATCGTCGCGGGTCGCGGGCGGTAACGCGGCCAGAACGTCACGCAACGCGCCGCGCCCGACTTTGGCCCCACAGCCACCGCACATCGGATTATCACCCAAGGTCTCTGTGACACCCTTTGCCATCACTTTTGGCAAGTTCGGCCCTGCCATGTCCGGCAGTGTCCGGAATTTATCCATAAAACTGCGGTCAATATGATCCTTCCATTTCCACAAAAGCGCCCCTTGAAAGGCGGTCCCTATTCTTTCTGCAATCGCGTGTTTTTGACCCAAGGAAATGAGCTTGAGATAATCCTTTTGCGGATGGTAATCGCGCAGGTTTCCACCCGACAAAACAGCCCGTAGATTAGCCGCTAAAACCGGCGCTTGGCGCACTGCGAATACCCCCGCCTTGGGGCGCGGATTATCGCTCAGATGCGCACAATCACCGACCGCAAAAATCGCAGGGTCAGAAGATTGCAAGGCGCGGTTTACCTTGATGAACCCGTCCTGCACATCGACGCCGATTGTGGCTTGCCAGTCATGTGGCCGCGCGCCCGCTGCGCCATTTACAAATTGCGCCGCGATTTTGCGCCCGTCAGCAAGCGTGACACCCTTTGCGTCGACACTGGTAACATCTGCGTTTTCAATGACTTCAACACCACACTCTGCAAGGGCCGTGCGAATTTTGCGCCGCGCCGTTGCACCCAACCCGTTCAGAATTGTGCCGCGATCAATCAGCCGTACCGCCGCCTGTGGCCCCAAGGCAAACTGCATCGCCATCGCAAGCTCTGTGCCTGCAACACCACCCCCGATCACCGCCACATCGCCGCTTGGCGCTTTGCGGAATGCATCCCAGCGACTTGCAAATGCGCCCAGTGGTTTTGCAGGGATCGCGTGCGCATTAAACCCTGGCAATGCGGGCATCATCGACGTGATGCCAACATCAATACTCAACACGTCATAGGCGACATCGGGCCGGTTTGGCACATGCACAACGCCGCGCTCACGGTCGACACCACTGGCCGCACCAAGGATCAGTCGGGCACCGGCAAACCGGCACAGCCTGACCAGATCAATGTCCAGATCGTCCCGCCCGTAATGACCGGCCACAAAGCCCGGCAACATGCCTGAATAGGGCGCCGTTGGTCCAGGATTGATGACCGTCAGCCGCGCACCGGCAAGCGGGTTCATACCCCATTTGCGCAGCACCAGCGCATGTGTATGTCCGCCGCCAAGCAGCACAAGATCGCGCGTCATCGGAATGGCAGTATTGATCATATGACACCTTTAGCCCATCGGCATCGCCCGATGCCAGTCTGGCCCTTCAATAGCCTGTCATTTCAAGATAGCCGCGCCCTTGGCGGCTGCCGCTGACGACAACCGGTCCTTCCCAATACGGCACGCTGGTCGCCATCCACGCCGCATCGTTGATCGCGCGCACTGTTACATCCAGCGATTTGGCGGGCAAGGTAACCTGCCAACTTGTCGGAACCTGACGCCCTGCGACATCTGCCATGCCCAAGGGCCGCGCCTGAAACGCGCCGTTTTCCATTGCGGTTGTCGTCCCGTCAGGCTCGATCCACGAGGCCGATGTATAGGTGTCATTGCCACGCAACTGGAACCCCATCAACTTGGCCCCGTCATCAAATGACAGCGAAAACCAGTCCCATCCGGTTTGATCGCTGGCCAGGGGTTGCGACGACCATTCGCGGTCCAGCCATGCTTGACCAGACACGGCGACATCGCCCTGCGGCAACGACAGCGTGCCGCTGATTTCTATAAACGGTTTCGAGTAATAGTAGGACGCCTGCCCCGATGTCGATTTGACCGAATAACCCCCTTCGCCATGAAAAACCGTCGGCCCGAGGTCGCCCAGCGTCATGTCAAAGCCAAAATCAGGGCCCGTCGCGGACAGCGTCGTATCGGTAAACAGCCAATCATCAATCCAGGCGGCGAACGGCGCTGGCGTCACGCCCGCCTGCCCGATACCGCCGCGGGCCAGTCGTTCGGTCACAAAATGCGCGTCCGGCGTCGTGATTGCAGCGTTGCCCATCCAAAGCTGCGGGGTTGACCAACCGGTGCCATCTTCGGGGGCCAGCGCACTTCGGAACAATGTCCATTGCAGGCCGTAATCAGTCCCTTGCGCGTCTTTCAGATTGGCGGTGATATACCACCATTCGATCTTGTACTCCGGATGCGCGCCCGCATCCTTGGGGAATTGAAACGTCGGGTTGGGGGTGGGCATGGCAAAGCCTTCGGCACTACCGCCAAGTCCTGCAAACCCTTGCGCAAAGCCCGCGACCGGCAGCCAAAACAGAAGGACCAATAGTTTAACGCTCATTGGAAAACACCTTTAGGAGGTCAGCGGGCGGGGTGCGGGCCAGTCGTAGCGCGGGCCAAAGGGCTGCAACAGATGCCGCCAATATCGCAAAGCCCCCCAATCGGGCATAGTCGGCGGGAAACAGATACATCGGCAAGCGCCACCCGAAGGCCGCGACATTGACCACCGCCAGCAAAACCCACGCCAATGCCAGCCCCAGGGGAAGTGCGATAATTGCGGTGAATGACGCCAACAACAAGGTCCGCAACAGTTCCAGCGCGCCCAGATTGCGCCGCGTCAGCCCCATCGCCCAAGCGGGCGCCAATTGCGGCACGCGCATCGCGGTCAGCGTCAAAAGGCTCATCAGGATCGCGAATCCGGCGACCGCAAGCGTCAGCACATTCAACGCAGCAGTCACCGTAAAGGTGCGGTCAAACACACCAAGCGAGAAGGCCTTTATGCCGGCTTGGTTGATCGTATTTGTTGCAGGCACCCCGATCGCGGATTCCATCTCGGACACAAAACCGGCGACTTTTTCAGCGGGCAATCGCAGACCAAAACGGACCGAGGTTACATCAGGATATAGGTCTTGAAACCGTCCACGCGTGATAATCGCCTGACCTGCGGGATTGCCATAATCGCCGTAAATGCCGACAATCTCGAACGGGATGTCAGCCACGGCAACGGTGTCGCCAACACCAAGTGCTGCGCGCCGCGACAATTGCTCGTTGATCAGAACCGCATCACCTTGAAGGATACGGTCCCAAGGGGTGTCAGCGGCGGCAAGGAATGTCCAATTGTCGCGAAACGCGGCGTCGTCGCGATTGCCAAACAGCTCTGCGGGATAGTCCGCGATCGTCACATCGGTTTCCAGAATTGGCAGCACCGCATCAACCCGTGTACTTGCAAACGCCGCGATTTGCGCGGCCTGATCGGGGGTATCCGCGGTGACATAAAGCTCCGACGTTAGCCGTTGGTCGAGGAAACCGACAAAGGTCAGCCGAAAGGAACTGACCATCGTCGAGACCCCGATATTGGCGGCCATCGCAAGCAAGAGCGCCATCAATGCCAGCGACAAACCGGGCAATTGTTGCCGCGTGTCGGCCCAGAACCAGCTGCTGATCACGCCCTTGGCCTGTCTGCTGGCAAAGCCCAAAACCACCGACAGCACCAGCGGCAAGGCCAGCGCCGCGCCAAGCAAAAACGCCCCCAAAAGCGCAAACCCTGTCACGACGCCGCCGCCTGACACCGCAAGGATCCCTGCAAGCGCCAGCAAGCCGATTGCGACCGCTGCCTGAAATCTTGCACCGCGTCCCGCAGCAACGGCCAAGGCACGCGGCTGTGCGCCCGCCAGCAAAGGCATCCGCGACAGCTTCCACAGCGCCCCGCCCGCCGCAACCGCGGTACCGCCGACCGCGATACCCATCCCCGTCAGGCCCCAGATCGGGCGTAATTGCAGTGTCCCCGAGACAGTTGCGCCATAAAGCCCTTGCAGCGTCGCGGCCACATCCGGCAATAGCGCGCCTGCAATCAAGTAGCCCAGCCCCACGCCAATGACCCCTGCGACAATCGCGAGCCCCAACAATTCACTGGCCATCAAAACCACCATCAACCGCAAAGGCACACCCAGCGCACGCAGGGTGCGCACCGTGCCGCGGCGCTGCTCGAACGCAAGACCAATTGCGCCATGCACAATGAAAATCCCCACGGCGAACGAGAGCAGGCCAAAGGCTGTCAGATTAAGATGAAAACTATCGGTCAACCGGCTGATGTCAGAGCCTGTTTGCGCAACGCGTCTGCGCAAATCGGGGGCGATGTCGGCCAGATCGGCCTGTTTGAGCGGCTGGTTTTGCGCGACTATCAACGCGTCAATTTCTCCCGCACGGCCGAGCAATTTTTGAACCGTGCCAATATCGCCGATGGCGGTTTGCGGCGCGATGTCAGGGTCGGTCACCGCGCCGTCGAGCGTCACATCAGGTGCGGCCACGATCCGGCCCGCGATGAAACTGCCCAAATCTGCGGTGCCCGCGATTGCGGTGGGTGCCAACCGTCCCGGTGCTGTCAACGGATCGACCCCGACGATCCGCACGCCGCGCAAACGCCCTTCGATGACGGGGCTGACAAGCCACCCCGATCGGCGTAGCAAAACATAGGTTTCCTGCCTGATCGGTTGTCCGTCGCGCCGCGTTAGCCGGTCGAATTGCCCCTCGCCCAATGTGGCCGCAGCCGCATCGTAACTGGCGCGCGCCTCGGCGTTGATCGCCTGCACTCCCGACCAAAGAGCCGTCGCCAAAGCAAGCCCCGCCAGCAGTGTAAACAACTGCATCGGATTGCGCCGCCAATGCCCCAAGAGTGCGGCGAAAGCGACCCGCGTCATGCGACCAGCCCTGCGCGCAAATGCAGCCTGCGCCCCATGCGCGCCGCAAGGGTTGCTGAATGGGTCACCATCAAAAGCCCCGCACCGGTTTCGGCGACCAGCGCCAAAAGTACATCCATGACCGTGGCCGCTGTTGCCTCGTCAAGGTTTCCCGTCGGCTCGTCCGCCAGCACAAGTCGCGGGCGCGGCGCAAGCGTGCGCGCAATAGCGACCCTTTGCTGCTGGCCCCCCGACAATTGTTCGGGATATTTTTTCAACTGGTCAGTAAGGCCAAGACGGTCGGCAAGCGCTGCCTCCCAGTCGGGATCATGCCGCCCCGCAAGGCGGGCTTGAAAGGCAATGTTCTCTGCGACCCGCAGGCTCGGGATCAGGTTGAATTGCTGGAAAACCACCCCCACAACGCCGCGCCGCATCTTGGCGCGCCCTGTGTCATCCAGTACTGCGATATCCGCGCCATCGATCATGATTTGCCCCGCATCGGGCACATCCAAGCCCCCGATCAGGTGCAGAAGCGTGCTTTTTCCGCTGCCGCTTTCGCCCGTCAGCGCAAGTGTTTCGCCATCCTTTAGCGACAGGTCGATTCCGCGCAAAACCGTAAATGGGCCATCCGCGGTTTCATAGGTTTTTTGCACATTCGTGGCCGATAGCAGCATCGCAGTCCCCTTTGGCCCAGACCTATCACGTCTGGTCCGATTGGAAAGATCAGCCAGCCATCAATTCTATGCGATTTCCCGCGAAACCCATGGCAAAACAACACCGCACATCTGTCAGGCATCGAACGCGGCAAGGCCTGGATATCACGGGGTGGGCGAACTGGTGCCTCCCGATTGTTTTGCCTAGGTCCAGTCCAGCACAACCTTGCCCGACGACCCTGACAACATTGCATCAAATCCGTTTTGAAACTCGTCGACCTTAAACCGGTGCGTAATCACGCCACGCACGTCCAGACCGTTTTCCAGCATCGCGATCATCTTATACCACGTCTCGAAGATCTCGCGCCCGTAGACACCCTTGATGGTGATCGCCTTGAACACGATCCGCGACCAATCTACCGGGCTTTTTCCGGGCGGAATACCCAGCAATGCGATCTTGCCGCCCATCACGAGGTTCTCGATCATCTGATCCATCGCGCGCTGATTGCCCGACATCTCAAGCCCGACATCAAAGCCTTGTTTCATCTTCAATCCGGCCCAGACATCGCGCAGGTCTTGGGTCGCGACATTAACCGGTGTCACGTCAGCCACGCGCGCCGCCAGATCCAACCGGTCCTGATTCACATCCGTGATAACGACGTGCCTTGCGCCGACATGCCGCGCCACCGCCGCCGCCATAATGCCGATCGGACCCGCCCCGGTAATCAACACATCCTCACCGATCAGATCAAACGACAGCGCGGTATGCACGGCATTCCCCAGCGGGTCGAGAATAGCACCGATTTCATCGTCGATCGCGTCCGGCAAGGGCACCACATTGAACGCGGGCAGGCGCAGGTATTGGGCAAAAGCGCCCTGTTCATTCACCCCGATCCCGCGGGTCCCCGGGTCGAGATGAAACTTGCCCGCGCGGCTTTGCCGACTGCCTTTGCCGATCAAATGCCCCTCACCCGAACAGCGCTGCCCAATCTCAAGATCGGTCACATCGCGCCCCAGTTCAACAATTTCGCCCGCAAATTCATGGCCGGTTATCATCGGCACAGGCACGGTGCCCGCAGCCCAAGCATCCCAGTTCCAGATATGAATATCGGTCCCGCAAATCCCGGTTTTATTGACACGGATCAGCACATCGTCAGGGCCAATGTCGGGCACAGGTGCGCGGGTCATCCAGAGCCCGACCTCGGGCTTCAATTTCGACAGCGCCTTCATTTCGTTGCTCATGCCAATACTCCTGTGTCTTTGCCTGCTTGGGCGAAGGCCGCAAGTGCGATGTCCAGATCTTCACGGGTCAGTGCCGCGTTCATTTGCGTTCTGATCCGCGCGCGGCCCTTGGGGACCACGGGGAAAAAGAAGCCCGAGACATAGACCCCCAATTCAAACAATCGTGCGGCCAGGGCTTGGGCTTTGTCCGCGTCATAAAGCATGACAGGAATGATGGGGTGTTGGCCGTCCAACAAATCGAAGCCTGCCTCTGCCAGTCCTGCCCGCCAATAGGCTGCATTCTCGAACAAGCGCGCGCGCAATGCGTCACCCGCCTCGACCAGATCAATGGCCGCAAGTCCCGCCGCAACAACCGCAGGTGGCAATGCATTGGAGAAAAGATAGGGGCGTGCCCGTTGCCGCATCAAATCGATCACCGGCTGCGGCCCTGCGATATACCCGCCGATCGCGCCGCCCATCGCCTTGCCCAGCGTGCCGGTCAATATATCCGCCGTGACCCCGAAATGCGCAGGGGTGCCTGCCCCTTTCGGGCCCATGAAACCGGTCGCATGGCAGTCATCGACCATCAAAAGCGCGCCGTATTTATCGGCCAGCGCACGGATTTTATCAAGCGGCGCGAGGTATCCGTCCATGCTGAACACCCCGTCGGTGGCAACCATAATATGGCGCGCACCACCTGCGCGCGCGGCCTTTAACTGGGTTTCCAGATCATCCATATCGGCATTTGCGTAGCGGTAGCGCTTGGCCTTGCACAGCCTGATACCGTCGATGATAGAGGCATGGTTCAACGCATCGGAAATGATCGCATCGTCGGGTCCAAGCAGCGGCTCGAACACGGCGGCATTGGCATCAAAACAGGCGGCAAAAAGGATGGTATCATCCTGTCCCAGAAACCGCGCAAGGCGGTCTTCCAATTGGCGGTGCAGGTCCTGCGTTCCACAAATAAACCGGACCGAGGCCATGCCATACCCGTGATCATCCATCGCGTGTTTTGCCGCCGAAATCAGCGCCGGATGATTGGCAAGTCCAAGGTAGTTATTGGCGCACAGATTGATCATGTCGCGACCGCCAACCGCGATATGGCCCGCTTGCGGCGTTGTGATCAGCCGTTCGGTTTTCCATAACCCTTCGGCACGGATGTCGGCCAAGCGGCCGGTGATGTCGTTGAGAAAATCGCTCATAATCACTCCTTGTTGCCTCGACACTAGGCGTCTTGCGGGAAACTTCCCAGCAAAATGACCTCACATTTGACTGGCGGCGGCGGGGACATTTGATAGGTTTGACAAAACAAGGAGATCTACATGACCGATATCGTAATTCTGGGTGGCGCGCGCACGGCAATTGGCGCGTTTGGCGGGGCATTGGCGGGGGTGACGCCAATCGATATGGGCACGGTAGTAGCAAAGGCCGCGATTGCGCGGGCGGGCATCGATGCGGCACAAATCGGTCATGTCGCGATGGGTCACGTCATCAATACCGAGCCGCGCGATATGTATGTCAGCCGCGTGGTCGCCATGCAGGCAGGCATTCCCGAAGGCACACCGGCGATGAATGTGAACCGGCTTTGCGGATCGGGCGTGCAGTCGGTCGTGTCGATGGTGCAGGCCCTGATGCTGGGTGACGCCGACTTTGCGTTGGCAGGGGGCACCGAGAACATGAGCCGCTCGCCCTATATCATCACCGATCAGCGCTGGGGCGCGAAAATGGGCGATGTGACAACGCAAGACATGATGCTGGGCGCGCTGAATTGCCCGTTTGGCACCGGCCATATGGGTGTGACCGCCGAGAATGTCGCGCGCGAACACGCCATTAGCCGTGCCGGTCAAGACGCCTTTGCGCTGCAAAGCCAGGACCGTGCGGCAGCGGCGATTGCGGCGGGGCGCTTTGACAGTCAGATCGTGGCTGTGCAGATCCGCGTCAAACGCGACATGGTCGATTTTATCCGCGACGAGCATCCGAAAGCCACAACACTTGAAACCCTCGCAGGGCTTCGCGCTGTGTTTGAAAAAGACGGCACCGTGACGGCGGGCAATGCCTCTGGCTTGAATGACGGGGCCGCAGCGATCGTGCTGGCCCGCGGCGATGCGGCGCAAGCGGCGGGGTTGGTGCCGAAATTTCGTGTTTTAGGCTATGCCCATGCCGGTGTGCGCCCCGAAGTGATGGGCATTGGCCCGGTGCCCGCCGTGCGCAAGCTGCTTGCCAAAACAGGGCTAAAGGCGTCTGATTTTGATGTGGTTGAGAGCAACGAAGCCTTTGCCTCGCAGGCCTTGGCGGTCAGCAAAGAGCTTGGGTTTGACCCTGCAATTGTCAACCCGAATGGGGGCGCGATTGCGCTGGGACACCCTGTTGGCGCCACGGGGTCCATCATCACGGTCAAGGCGATGTATGAGCTGGAACGCACCGGCGGCAAGCGCGCGCTGATCACCATGTGCATCGGCGGCGGTCAGGGCATCGCGCTGGCCATCGAGCGAATTCAAGTGGGGTAATCGCGCACAAAGACCCATTTATCACCGTCCGACAGGTCGGGGTCAAACCCGTAGCCACCGGTGCAAAACGACTTGATCGTCTGCGCATCGGTCACTCGGTTGTCGATGATAAACCGCGCCATGGCACCACGCGCGCGCTTGGCAAAAAACGAAACGATACGCGGCTTTGAGTCTTTGATCTCCATAAACTGCGGCGTGATCACCCGCAGTTTCAGCGCCTTGCGATCCACGGCGCCAAAGTATTCCTGACTGGCACAATTCACCAAAGTATCGGTCCCGATTGTGGCGGCCTGCGCGTTTAGCGCCTTGGCAATTGTGTCACCCCAATAGTCATACAGTGTTTTACCGCGCCGTGTTTTCAACCTGCTGCCCATTTCCAGACGGTAGGGCTGGATCGCATCAAGCGGGCGCAACAGCCCGTAAAGACCCGATAGAATACCAAGGTGGTCCTGCGCCCAAGCCAGATCATCCGGCGATAGGGTCTTGGCTTCCAAGCCTTGGTAAGTGTCGCCGTTGAACGCCAGTGCCGCCGGTTTCACGGCCCCCGCATCCGGCTCCGCAGCAAAGGCGGCAAAGCGGTCGCGGTTGAGACGGGCCAGATCGTCAGAGATATCCATCAACGCCTTGAGCTGTTTGAGCGTCAGGTTTTTCGCGGTTTTCGACAGGCGCACCGCGTCCACCTGAAATTGCGGCTGGGTTGGCGCGATGTCCGTGGGCTGCATGTCGAGCGATTTGGCGGGGGAGACAACAACAAGCATCAATGGTCCTTTGCATTCAAAAACGTGACACCTGCCGCGCGCATGTCACCGAGTGCCGCGTCAAGCGAGCCCGCAAAATCAATTGCACGGCACAGGTCCAGATCGACACGCACATCGAACCCTAGTTTGGCGGCGTCAATGGCCGAATAGGTCACACAGAAATCTGTGGCCAGACCGACCAAAGTCAACTGGATAATGCCGCGCCTGCGCAAATATCCCTCCAAACCTGTCGGAGTTTTATGATCGTTTTCAAAGAACGCCGAATAGCTGTCGATCGCGGGATTATAACCCTTTCGCACGATCATATCCGCACTGTTTGTGTTCAGCGCCGCGTGAAAATCCGCGCCCGCCGTGCCTTGGACACAATGATCAGGCCACAGGATTTGCGGGCCATAGGGCATCTGCACCTGCGTCATTGGCGCGGCGTTATGGCTGCTTGCGAAAGATGAATGACCCTTCGGATGCCAGTCCTGGGTCAGGATCACCGCGTCAAAACCGGCCATCGCTGCGTTGACCCCCGCGATAATCTCGTCTCCCCCTGCCACGGCCAATGCGCCGTTGGGGCAAAAATCATTTTGAACATCAATCACCAGCAACGCGTGCATCGGGCCCTCCTTGGCTTGGTTGGCTATGGGTAGGGCACTGCTCGCGGGGTGGCAAGTCGGAGCTTGGCAGTGGACCGCGTTTGGCATATCCCCGCGCTTCACGCTGATGAGGCAGACTATGAAACAGACCCTTGGTATCGATTTCGGCACGTCCAACACAGCCGCCGCCGTTCTTGTCGGCGGGCGGTCACATTTGATCGCGGTCGAGCCCGGGCGCACGTCACTGCCGACATCTGTGTTTTTCGACTATGAGCGCAAGATCACCACATATGGATCGGTTGCCAATACCGCGCTGATTGACGGGCGCGAGGGGCGGTTTATGCGCGCGCTCAAATCGGTTTTAGGCACACCGCTTATGCGTGAAAAGCGACAGATCGCCTACGAGAAGATGACCCTGATAGAGGTCGTGGCGCGTTTTTTACGCATGGTGCGTGAGCGGGCGGAAACTGCGACGGGAGCCACGTTCAACACCGCGCTTTCGGGGCGGCCCGTGCGGTTCCATTCAAGCGACGACGCCCGCAACACACAAGCCGAGATTGACCTGCGCGAGGCCTATATGATCGCAGGGTTTGACGATGTCGCCTTTATGTTTGAACCAGAGGCAGCGGCACTGGCGGCAGGACCATTGCCCAAAGGAAAACTGGGGTTGATCATTGATATCGGCGGCGGCACCTCCGACTTTTCGGTGTTTGAACGCGATGGCGACGACACGCGGATCATTGCCAGTCACGGCGTGCGGGTCGGCGGGACCGATTTTGACAAGGCGATCAGCATATCCCGGGTGATGCCGCTGCTGGGCCGCGGTGGCGAGATTAAAAATGAAATCGGTGACGGGCGGCATACGGCGCCAAGTGGCATTTTCAACGATCTGGCCTCATGGGAAAAAATCCCGTTTCTGTATACCGGCGAGATGCGCAGACTAGCGGCCCGATTCCATAGGCTTGGCGTGCCCCCAGAGGTGTTCAAACGGCTGTCAGACGTGCTTGAATTAGAACTGGGACATGACATCGCATTTGCGGTTGAAGCAGGCAAAATCCGGGTCAATGCGCCAAACGCACATGAGGCGGCGATTGATCTGCGGATCATCGAAAAACACCTTTGGGCCCATTTGAATGCGGATGATTTGCAGCGCATTCTGGCAGATCACGCCCAAACAATCCACGCGGCGGCAATCCAGACATTGAGAGGTGCAAACCTGTCCGCCGACCAGATCGGGCAGATTGTTTTTGTTGGTGGCTCTAGCCTGATGGCTGTGATCGAGGACACGATGGTGCGGCTTTTTCCACACGCAACGCTGGAACGCACCGAGGCCTTTACCGCCGTGGCGGACGGGCTGGCGATTGCAGCATCAAAGCTGCGCTGGTAGGCTTGAACGGACCGGCAAACAGGCGTATCTGGTCGGCATGTTTACAGTTGCAGCACTCTACCACTTCACGCGCTTTGATGATCCAAGCGCAATCCGTGGCCCGCTTTTGGACCTGTGCAAAGCGCGCGGGATCAGCGGCACGCTATTGCTTGCACCCGAGGGGATCAATGGCACCATTGCCGGCGACCGCGCGGGGATTGACGCCACGCTTGCGCATATCCGCGCCCTGCCCGGCTGCGACGGTCTGATCTGGAAAGAAAGCACCGCCAGCATCGCGCCGTTTCACCGCATGAAAGTCCGGCTCAAGCGCGAAATCGTCACGATGGGACAGCCCGATGTGGACCCGACCGCAACCGTGGGCAACTACGTGGAGCCCGCCGACTGGAATGATCTGATCAGCGCCCCAGACGTCGCCGTGATCGATACGCGCAACGACTACGAGGTAGCGATTGGCACCTTTGACGGGGCGATTGACCCCGAAACAAAGTCCTTTGGCGAATTTCCCGCGTGGTGGGAGGCAAATAAGGAGCGGTTTCACAACAAGCGGATTGCGATGTTCTGCACCGGTGGCATCCGCTGTGAAAAATCGACGAATTACCTGTTGGGGCAAGGCGTGAACGACGTCTATCACCTCAAGGGCGGCATCCTGAAATACCTTGAAGAGGTGCCGCGGGAACAAAGCACATGGGACGGAGAGTGTTTTGTTTTTGACGCGCGCGTCAGCGTCGGGCACGGGCTGAAAGAGGGGCCGCACGCCCTTTGCTATGCCTGCCGCAAACCCATTTTGCCCCAAGACCGCAACCGTCCCGAATTCGAAGAGGGGGTCGCCTGCCATCAATGCGCAGCCGAGACTTCGGAGGCAGACAAGGGCCGGTTCCGCGAACGGCAAAAGCAGATTGCGCTAGCCAAAAAACGCGGCACCCATCACATCGGCGGTTTGACCTAGATGGGTTGGCCCCCTGAGCTGCGCGCACAATCGACGGCACTTATTACGGGGGTTTCATGCGGTTTCGGAGCCTACTTTTTAGGGCTACCGTTGCCGTGGATGCTGGGGCCGATGCTAGGCAATACGGTGCTTGCCGTGGCTGGCGTGCCGGTTGTCGGACCCGACAAATGGCGCAGTTTTGTGATACCGGTGATCGGCGTTATGCTGGGGTCTGCCATCACGGTCGAGATATTCAGCCAACTTGGCGGATGGATATTAACGCTCGTGTTACTGCCGGTTTACCTTTTGATGGCTGCGGGCGTTTCGTTTCTGGTCTATCGCCGGATCGGCGGTTATGACGCCGTAACGGCTTTCTACGCCGCGATGCCCGGTGGGCTGAATGAAATGTTGATCATGGGCGGTGAAGCCGGGGGCAATGAGCGGAAAATTGCCTTGGCCCATGCCGCGCGCGTGATGCTGGTGATCCTTTTTGTCGCGCTGTTTTTCGGGCTTTTCCTTGGCGTGCGATCTGGCGGAGGCGGGCGCAATTGGGTGTCTTTGTCCGCCCTCAGCCCACCCGATTATGCGCTGCTGATCCTCGCCGCTATCATTGGGGTCTGGGTGGCAAAGCGGCTACGCCTGCCTGCCGCACCGGTATTTGGCCCGATGATCATTAGCGCTGTCTTTCACATCGCGGGCTGGGTCGAAACCGGACCGCCCACTGTGTTTATTATCGCAGCCCAAATGGTGGTGGGCACAATCATCGGGACACGTTTTGCAGGGGCCACCTTCGCAGAAGTCCGCCGTGACATCGCTCTGGCAGTGATCGGGTCAAGCGCCATGCTTGTGGTCTCAATTGCCTTTGGCGCATTGGTTGCGTGGTCCGCCCAGATGTCGCTAAGTCAGGCATTTCTGGCCTATGCGCCGGGCGGATTAACCGAAATGTCCCTGCTGACGCTCTCGATGAACCAGGATGTGGCCTATGTGTCCACCATGCATATCATCCGGATTACCCTGGTCATCGCAATTGCGCCGCTGGTCTTTCGCCTTGCGCGTGCGAAAATAACGAAAACGAAATAATCGCCTTTGCAACGGGCAGTTCAAGCGCATCAGCCAAACCGTGCTTGCACAGCCGTGACCGCCGCCATTTTCGTCCCAGGCTCAGCGTCGCAAAACCATTGGCGTCTCCAAAACCCTTCAATCTGTATGCCCATAAATATAAACTGACCCATCTGTGTCAGCGCAGGAAATTCCGTTAATCAAGGCGCCTTTCTTGGGTGCGCTCGGTCCCACATGCGCTTCCTGACGCCTATGTCGGCCATACCGGATCCAACAAAACGACGCAGCTTGGACCAAATGAAGCGGCGGTGACAAAATCTATACGCGGTTTCCAGAGCCGTCGAAAAGCATCTGATCGGCATCCGCCCATGTCACGCCAACGTCGTCACCCTCGGCCAGATGCGGTTCCGCTGCATTTTGACGCAGCGTGACAAGGGTTTCATCAGCCAAGGTCAAATGAATCAATGTTTCCGCCCCAAGCGCTTCGGTATACAGAACCTGCCCTAAGATGCGCGGGTCTGTAGCAACGACTTTCAGGTGTTCGGGACGCACGCCAAGCGTCACCGCATTGGGTGACGAAATGGATGCCAGTTCGGCCTTCATGAAGTTGGTGGGCGGTGAGCCAATGAAGCCTGCGACAAACGCTGTTGCGGGATTGGCGTAAACGTCAAGCGGCGCGCCAATTTGGTCGGCGACGCCACCATTCATCACAACCATACGGTCGGCCAATGTCATCGCTTCAACCTGGTCGTGGGTCACATATAGCGATGTCACACCAAGCCGGCGTTGCAACTGCTTGATCTCGAGCCGCATCTGCACGCGCAGTTTGGCGTCGAGGTTTGAAAGCGGTTCGTCAAACAAAAACACCGACGGCTTGCGCACAATCGCGCGGCCCATGGCGACCCTTTGTCGCTGCCCACCAGATAGCTCGCGCGGGCGCCGTTTGAGGTAGGGTTCAAGTTGCAGCAGCTTGGCTGCGGCTGCGACCCGCTCGGCAATCTCGTCCTTGGGCCTGCCTGCGATTTTCAGCCCATAGGCCATGTTGTCAAAGACCGACATATGCGGGTAAAGCGCGTAGTTCTGAAACACCATCGCGATATCGCGGTCCATAGGCTCCATGTCGTTGACCAAAGCGCCGCCAATGTGGACCTCGCCGGAGGTGACAGTTTCCAAGCCCGCCACCATCCGCAACAGCGTGGATTTGCCACAGCCAGAGGGGCCGACAATGACGATGAATTCACCGTCTTGGATATCGATATCGACCCCATGAATGACGTCGGTTTTGCCGAAGGATTTTTTGATGTCGCGCAGGCTGACAGTTGCCATATTTATTTCTCGCTATCGACAAGGCCGCGTATAAACAGCCGTTGCATACTGATGACCACGATCACCGGCGGGATCATGGCAAGGATCGAGGTTGCCATGATCACCGGCCAATCGGCCAGATCATCACCGGACGGAAACATCTGTTTGATCCCCATCACAATGGTATTCATCGACGGATCCGTGGTGATCAGCAGCGGCCAGAGATATTGGTTCCAGCCATAAATGAACAAAATCACAAACAGCGCGGCGATGTTTGTCCGGCTCATCGGCAGCAGGATATCCCAGAAAAAGCGCATGGGCCGCGCGCCATCGACGCGGGCAGCTTCTGCCAATTCATCTGGAACGGTCATGAAAAACTGCCTGAAAAGAAACGTGGCCGTGGCCGAGGCGATCAAGGGAAAGATCAATCCTGAATAGCTGTTGAGCATCCCGAAATTTGCCACGACTTGATATGTCGGCACGATACGCACCTCAACCGGCAACATCAGTGTCAAAAAGATCAGCCAAAAGAACATCTTGCGGCCCGGGAACTTGAAATAGACGATAGCAAAGGCCGACAGCAGAGAAATCAGGATTTTGCCAAAGGCAATGCCAAGCGCCATAATCAGCGAGTTCAGCATCATCGACGCCACCGGCGCATTGATCCCCGCCAGCAAGGCCCTGCTGTAATTTTCATAAAACTGGTCACCGGGCCAAAGCGGCATCGGTGGCTTGACAATGTCAGCTTGCGAAACTGTGGACGCGACAAACGCCAGCCAGATCGGAAAGAAGATAAACAATAGACCAATGATCAGCCCGAGATGGGTCAACCACAGTCCCACGCCGCGTTTTTCGACCATGCCCGAACGCTCTGCCATCAGTAATGCACCCGCCGCTCAATGAACTTGAACTGAAAGATTGTCAGCAGTCCCACAATAAACAACAAGATGACCGATTGCGCAGCGGAGGACCCCAGGTCTTGCCCCACAAACCCGTCTGAAAACACTTTATACACCAGAATTGTTGTCGATTGCTGCGGCCCGCCGCCAGTGATCGTGTGAATAACACCGAAGGTTTCAAAAAAGGCGTAAACGATATTGACGACAAGCAGGAAAAACGTTGTTGGCGACAAAAGCGGAAACACAATGGTGCGGAACCGTGTCCAGAACCGGGCCCCGTCGATGGCAGCAGCTTCGATCACCGATTTCGGAATTGCCTGAAGACCGGCCAGAAAGAACAAAAAGTTATAGCTGATCCGCCCCCAGGCAGAGGCAACAACAACCAGCCCCATCGCTTCACCACCGTTCAGGACGTGGTTCCAGTCATAGCCCAATACCCCCAGATACCACGTCACAACGCCGACCCGGGTGTTGAACATAAACAGCCACAAAACACCTGCCACGGCGGGGGCTACGGCGTAAGGCCAGATCAACAGCGTGCGATAAACGCCGGATCCCTTGATCAGCCGATCAGCCAGCACGGCAAGGTATAGCGCGATGCCCATCGACACGACCGTCACAAGGATCGAAAAGACTGCGGTGGTGATGAACGAGGTGCGGTAATAGGAATTGCCAAGCAGGTATTCAAAATTGCCCAGGCCGACATATTGCATCGACAGCCCGAATGGATCGGGAATGAACAATGACTGCCAAACCGCCTGCCCCGCCGGATAAAAGAAAAACACAGCCGTGATGACGATCTGCGGCGTGACCAGCAGAAGCGGCAACCAGATGCCCTTGAATGTAACGCGCTTTTCCATTTGTCAGCCGCGCCCCGTTAAAAAAAACAGGGCGCGTCACTTTCTTATGGGTTGGCTTGCTCGAACCGGCGCAACAACGCATTGCCCCGCTCCACGGCGCTATCAAGCGCTGTTTGGGCGTCTTTGTCGCCGGCCCAAACGGCCTCAAGCTCTTCGTCGATAATGGTGCGGATCTGATCGAATGACCCAAGGCGCAAACCTTTGGAATTGGCTGTTGGCGCATTTGCCGTCATTTGAATAACCGCCACATCGGTGCCCGGGTTCGCCTCGTAGAACCCTTGTTGGCGGGTCAAGTCGGCAGCAGCCTGCGTAATCGGCAGATAGCCTGTGTCCTGATGCCATTTGGCTTGAATTTCCGGCGACGACAGGAAGTTCAGGAACGCGGCAACCCCTTTATACTCTTCGTCGGTTTGCCCCTCCATAACCCATAGCGATGCACCTCCGATAATTGTATTCTGCGGGGCATCCTTAAACGCGGCCCAATATGGCAGCGGGCGCACATCGAACGCAAATTCCGCTTCTGCCTTGATCCCTGCGTAGCCAGCCGAGCTTTCGGTAAATAGCGCGCATTCACCAGCACGGAAATTCGCGCCACCTTCGTTACGGCGACCGGCATAGATGAATTTCCCGTCACGCGCCCAGTCGCCCAGTGTCTGAATATGGGCAACCTGCAAGGGGCCATTGAAGACAAGTTCCGTATCGGTGCCTTCAAAACCATTGGCCTTGGTCGCGAACGGAACGTCGTGATAGGCCGACAGATTTTCCAACTGGACCCAGCTTTGCCACGCGGTTGTCAGCGGGCATGTGTTGCCAGCCTCTTTCAATTGGTCGAGAACACTGCCAACATTTTCCCACGTAGACAAATCAACGTCCGGATCAATACCGGCTGTCGTCAACGCATCGCGGTTCACCCATAGAACGGGTGTCGAAGAGTTGAAAGGCAGCGACAACATTTGGCCATCGTTCGATGTATAGTAGCCCTTGACTGACCCGATGAACCCATCAGGATCAAAGTCAGCGCCCGCGTCAGCCATCACCTCGTAAACCGGCTTGATCGCGCCCGACGCGGCCATCATCGTGGCCGTGCCAACCTCGAATACCATCAAAATATCCGGCTGTTCGCCCGCGCGAAACGCGGCAATGCCAGCGTTCAGGGTTTCTGAATAGTTGCCCTTGTTGGCTGCAATGACCGTATACTCGGATTGCGATGCATTGAACGTAGCCACTTGTTCGGCGACCAAATCCCCAAGACGACCCGTAAACGCGTGCCAGAATTCGATCTCGGTTTGTGCGGCCACGGGGGCAGCCATCGCAACAGCGGACGCCGATGCGAGCATTAAATGTTTGATATTCATGTCGTTCCTCCCAGATAGACTCGGTTTCGTATCCGGGCAGGATAGTACCGGGTGCTTTGCGAAAGCAAGCGATGACATGTCCATTGTTCATCTGCCCAGAGCATGGACCTGCCACGACCTGAACCTGTCGCGGTTTGATGCCCCTCGTCTTATGAAACCCACGCGCTGCTGTAATTGGTGGCGCGGCGAGATTTCAGATGTGGCAAGGTGCGCGGATTGACCATCGGGCGCTTGGAATTTGCATGTGAAAAGATCAAAGGGCGGCGAAAGTTGGAAGAAATGGCTCTTGTCGCTATGGCCGCAGGACGCAGTCAAGGGAATGTGCCTGACTGCTCGACCCTGGAAACGCTGCGTGACGCGCAGAGCGCCGATCGGCAGAACGGTCCCTGGGGTTTTCTGGTACTTGAGGACCTGCGCCATTATTTGCATTGACCGACATGCTGTATTTCTAATATCCATGAAATATGGAATCACTACTGACAGACCGACTCGCTATCCTCAGTCATCCCCAGCGGATGGCGCTGTTCCGGCTGCTCATGCGGCGCTGTCCGGATGAGTTGCCCGCAGGCGAGATTGCCGAAGCATTGCACCTCAAGGCCAGCACGGCATCGGTCTACCTGTCAGCCCTGACCCAAGCGGGTCTGATCTCACAACGCCGGGACGCAACGCGCCTGCTTTATGCCATCAATCTCGACGCCGCCCGCGAGGTTGTTGCTGGGCTTTTCGTCGATTGTTGTCGTGGTCGGGCGGACCTATGCCCGCCGCAATTTTCTGATCTTCTCACCAGCATCTCTCCCATGACTGACAAGAACTTCAACGTTCTGTTTGTGTGCACCGGGAACTCTGCCCGCTCGATTATTGCCGAGACCATTTTGCGCGATAGGGTGGGCGACAGGTTCACAGCTTATTCGGCGGGCACCGCGCATCGCTCGGAGCTGAACCCATTTGCGGTCGAAATGCTGAAATCAAAGGGACATGATGTGTCGCTTTTGCGGTCCAAGAACATCGACGAGTTTCAAGGTGGTGACGCACCGCAGATGGATTTTGTCTTCACCGTCTGTGACCGCGCTGCCAATGAAGAGTGCCCCACTTGGCCCGGTCAGCCCGTCTCGGGTCATTGGGGGATGCCGGACCCTGTAAAGGTCGAGGGAACGGATGCCGAAAAGCGCCTCGCGTTTCATCAGACCTACGGCGCGCTGCACAACCGGATCATGGCATTTTCCGCTTTGTCATTCGAGAATTTAAGCCGTGGATCGCTGCAAGAACGCGTCGATGACATCGGCAAAGAAACCGCCAATCAGGAATAACCAGACATGACCACTTACGCTCTTAATGGCCTTGGCCGCATCGGTAAACTCGCCCTTCGTCCGCTCTTGGAACGCGGCGCGAAGATCGCCTTTATCAATGACGCGGTGGGTGATCCCGCGATGCATGCGCATCTGCTTGAGTTCGATTCCATCCATGGCCGTTGGCCCGCGACGTTTGAGGCGGGCGTTGGGTCAATCAGCATCGACGGGACTCGTATTCCTGTCACCAGCACGCGCAATCTGGAAGACCTGCCACTGGACGGTGTGGATGTGGTGATTGATTGCACAGGCGCGTTCAAGACAGAGGCCAAGCTGGCCCCCTATTTTGCGGCAGGCGTGAAAAAGGTTGTCGTCTCAGCGCCGGTCAAAGACGGGCCGACGGCCAACATCGTTTACGGCGTCAATCATGGCATCTACGACGCAGACACCCACCAGATTGTGACAGCGGCAAGTTGCACGACCAACTGCCTCGCACCTGTGGTGAAGGTTCTGCTGGAAGGGATCGGCATCAAGCACGGCGCGATCACGACGATCCACGATGTGACCAACACGCAAACGATCGTGGACCGGCCTGCGAAAGATTTGCGCCGCGCGCGGTCGGCTCTGACCAACCTGATCCCGACAACCACGGGGTCTGCCACGGCCATCACGCTGATCTATCCCGAGTTGACGGGCAAGCTGAATGGCCATGCCGTGCGGGTGCCGCTTTTGAACGCCTCCATCACCGATTGCGTGTTTGAAATGGCGCGCGAAACGACGGTGGAAGAAGTCAACGGCCTGTTCAAAGCCGCAGCCGAGGGCCCGCTGAAAGGTATCCTTGGGTATGAAACCCGCCCCTTGGTCTCCTCGGACTACACCAACGATCAGCGCAGCAGCATCATTGATGCGCCCTCGACGATGGTGGTGAACGGCACGCAGCTGAAGGTCTACGCCTGGTATGACAATGAGATGGGCTATGCGCATCGTTTGGTTGATGTGGCCTTGATGGTGGGCGGCAAGCTGTGACACGACCTGCTGGTTTCGCCGCCTACATCACGGTGACAGCGGCCTATTGGGCGTTTATGTTGACCGATGGCGCATTGCGGATGCTTGTGCTGCTGCACTTCCACACGCTTGGTTTTTCACCAGTGCAACTGGCCTATCTGTTTGTGCTGTATGAAATCGCGGGCGTTATCACGAACCTGTCCGCAGGGTGGATCGCGGCGCGCTTCGGGCTGACATCGACGCTTTATGCAGGGCTTTCCTTGCAGGTTGTGGCACTTCTGGCGCTCACCCAGCTTGATCCGGCGTGGAGTATCACCGCCTCTGTGGTGTTCGTGATGTTGGTGCAGGGCCTGTCTGGCGTGGCCAAGGATTTGGCCAAGATGAGTTCCAAGAGTGCCGTCAAAATCCTTGCCCCAGCGACAGGCGGGGGGCTGTTCCGCTGGGTGGCTATTCTTACGGGATCAAAGAATGCCGTGAAAGGCAGCGGTTTTCTATTGGGGGCCGTGTTGCTGGCCGTCTTTGGGTTCGTGCCTTCCGTACTGACAATGGCGGCAATTCTGTTTGTCATCCTGATTGGCGTTGTGATCGGGATGCCAACGGGCCTGCCGGTCGGGCGTAAGGACGCTAAATTTTCCGAAGTGTTTTCCAAGAACCGCAACATCAACTGGCTTAGCGCTGCACGGCTGTTCCTGTTCGGGGCGCGGGACGTCTGGTTCGTGGTCGGCATTCCGATCTATTTCTACGCGGTGTTGTCGGACGGCAGCGCGCAGGGCAACCGCGCCGCGTTCTTCATGATCGGGACGTTCATGGCGGTCTGGACGATCCTTTATGGCTTCATACAAGGTTGGGCACCGCGCATCCTGAAGGCGCCATCACGGACAGAGGCGGAGATACTTGCACTGGCAAAACGATGGGTTGGTCTGCTGATCACTGTGCCTACATTTCTTGCGGGTCTGGTCTGGTTGGTCCCCGAACCATCCAATGCGCTGACCACGACGATTGTGTTGGGCCTTTTGGTCTTTGGTGGCATATTTGCCGTAAATTCATCCCTGCATTCCTATCTTATCCTCAGCTTCACCGATGCAAAACGGGTCACGATGGACGTCGGCTTTTACTATATGGCCAATGCTGCGGGACGCCTTGTTGGCACAGTTCTGTCCGGCGTCACTTATCAATTGGGTGGGCTTCCATTGTGTTTGGGCACCGCCGCTGTGATGATTGGCCTAAGCTGGCTGGGAACATCACAACTCCGGACACCCAAAAAACATGAGGTTTTCACGTGAATATTTTCGAAAAATACCTATCGCTCTGGATCGCACTGGCGATGGTGGCTGGCATCATTCTGGGCAATGTTGCCCCCGGATTGATCACCGCAATTGCAGCAGCAGAAGTGGCCAGCGTCAATCTGGTTGTCGCGGTGCTGATCTGGGCGATGGTCTATCCCATGATGGTTGGCGTTGATCCCAGATCGCTGCGTGACGTGGCAAAACAACCGCGCGGATTGATGATCACTCTTGTCGTGAACTGGTTGATCAAACCCTTTACGATGGCGGCATTGGCGGTGCTGTTTTTCCGTTATGTTTTTGCGCCCTGGATTCCGCCCGAAGACGCGATGCAGTATATCGCCGGTTTGATCCTGCTGGGTGCTGCCCCTTGCACGGCGATGGTCTTCGTGTGGTCACAACTGACGCGCGGCGATGAGACCTATACGCTGTTGCAGGTATCGGTGAACGATCTGATCGCAGTCATCGCCTATGCCCCTATTGTGGCATTCTTGCTGGGCGTCACGGATATCACGGTCCCTTGGTCGACTTTGGTGCTGTCGGTCTTGCTGTTTATCGCGCTGCCACTTGCCGCAGGGTTGGTGACACGCCAGCGCCTTGGGTCAGAGGCGGCTATCAAGACGTTTCAGGCGCGGGTGAAACCCTATTCGGTTGTGGGTCTGATCGTTACGGTCATGATCCTCTTTGGTCTTCAGGGTCAGGTGATCGTATCCAACCCATTCATCATCGTGCTGATTGCGGTGCCCATCATCCTGCAAAGCTATGGCATATTTGCAATCGCCTACACAGCGGCGTTCGCACTGAAAGTGCCGCACCGCATCGCCGCACCCTGCGCCTTGATCGGGACGTCGAATTTCTTTGAATTGGCCGTGGCCGTTGCGATCAGCCTGTTTGGGCTGAACTCTGGCGCTGCTCTCGCAACTGTTGTGGGGGTTCTGGTCGAAGTGCCTGTTATGCTGACGTTGGTGGCCTTTGCCAATCGGACACGGGCGCGGTTTGCCCCCTGATGTAAAACGCACAGCAATAACGCGCCACACAAGCGGCTGCATAGCGCGCATGTGGCGGAGTAAAATTCCGCCAATTTGTGTCCCTCATAACCCAGCCCCCTTACTTCTGGGTCTCCGTTCGACGCGTCCAAGAGCGGAAAAGGTAATTGCTATGACAACGCCGCCGTTGAGACGTTCTTCAAAACCATCAAGGCCGAGCTGATCTGGCGGCGGTCACGGGAGACACAACGGCAGGCTGAAATGGCAATCTTCGAGTAGATAAACGGGTTCTATAATCCGCGCCGCCGTCACTCAACATTGGCTTGGAAAAGTCCGGTCGCAATCGAACGGAAAGTGGCCTAAACGAGCACGTGGGGCGGGCGGGGACAGGTCCATTGAACTTGTGCGGCATTTGCAGCACCCCAATGAGAACGGAACGCCTCACTATCAAACCACGCGGGATCTATGCAACAACGCCCATATATACCATCGACCTCACGCTTTAACGCTTACCGAATTGGATTGAGATTTGCGCCTGAGAATTCAAACCCACCTCCTTTACGAAACCACTCCGCCTTGCGATTTACTTTTGCAGATTGAGGCTTTGTCGGATGATATGCAGTGGTGTCAGGACGCGCGGCTTGATTTCGATGACGTCTCAACGGGAGTGATGGTCACCAGCGAAAATGGGCTCGGCATACGGCGTTGGGTGCAACCCGGACCTCGGTTTGAGTGCTATTACGATGTGATTGTTGATGTGACGCGCGAGGCGATTGACATCGCGCGTTTGTCGCAAACACATTATTTCAAAATCCCAAGCGACGTCATCAAGTATCTTATGCCGTCGCGCTATTGCCATTCGGACCAGTTCTTGAATTTTGTTTCCGCTGAATTTGGCGCCCTGTCAGGCGGTGCCAAGGTGGTGGGCATGTGCCGCTGGATTGGCGAAAACTTTACCTATGACAGCAGCGCGAGTTATTCGGGGACAACCGCGAGTGATAGTTTTGCGAGCCTGAAAGGTGTTTGCCGAGACTACGCGCATGTGTTGATTTCGTTCGCGCGGGCGGCGGGGATACCCGCGCGGTTTGTGAGCGTTTATGCGCCCGACGTCACCCCGCAAGATTTTCATGCGGTGGTTGAAGTTTATCTCGCCGGCGGCTGGCATCTGCTTGACCCGACGGGCATGGCCAAACCTGACCAGATCGCGCGGATTTGCGTTGGGCGTGATGCGGCGGATGCTGCGTTCATTATGTCCTATGGGCGGATCGACATGGTTGCCCAGCAGATTACTGTCACAAGAATCCCCACGTTACATCAATGATACATTTGCGATAGGCGCATTCTTGATGTTGTAACGTCGGTCAATCCTCTTTAAACGCCTCTGGTGTAATTGAAACACGACCTCTCGAAGCTTGGATTTCCGAAAATGACCTATTGCGTTGGCCTTCGATTGAACCGCGGCCTTGTTTTCATGTCTGATACACGCACCAATGCAGGCGTCGATAACTTTTCGACGACGAAAAAGATGTTTACCTGGACTGTGCCGGGTGACCGGTCGATCACGATTATGACTGCGGGTAATTTGGCGACAACACAAGCCTTGGTCAGCCTGTTGGAAGAGCGCTCCAAGGTTGTATCAGAGCGGAGCCCAACCATCCTGGAGCAGCCGACGATGTTTCAGGTGGCGCGTTTGGTCGGGCAGACATTGCGCGAAGTGATCCAGGACAGTGTCATGGTCGGGCAAACAAGTTCGTCCAGCTTTACCGCCTCGGTCATTCTTGGTGGTCAGATCAATGGTGGGTCGCCGACGCTGTTTATGATCTATCCGGAAGGCAACTTTATCGAGATCACGGATGACGCGCCATTTTTCCAGATTGGCGAGGCCAAATATGGCAAACCGATCCTTGTGCGCGCTTATGATCCCGACATGACATTCGAGGAGGCGATCAAACTGCTCATGGTTTCGTTTGATTCTACAATCAAGGCGAACCTTTCTGTGGGGCTGCCGCTTGATTTGCGAACATATGACGCCAACAGCTTTGCTGATGGCTTCACCTCGCGCATCGAATCCACGGACGCTTATTATCAGCAGATCTCGCAAAGCTGGGGCGAGGCGTTGCGTAATGCGTTGATGCATTTGCCAGCATACCCGCGCAGCTAACCGACGACACAAACATCTACGGCTTGGGTGTTTGTCTGACCACCTGACGACCGCAGGTGGCCGCTGACGGGGGCGACGTCGGAATAGTCGCGCCCGTAGCCGACCACAATATGATCGGACCCCGCGAGGGTCGCGTTGGTCGGATCGTACTCGATCCAGCCTTGCGCCGCCCCGCACCACGCCCGCACCCAAGCATGCATCGCATCCGCACCTGCCAGTTTAACGCCGCCTGCGGGTGGTAATGTGCGAAGGTATCCGCTGACATAGGCGGCAGGTATTCCCAGCGCTTGCAGTGCCAATATCATGATGTGCGAGAAGTCCTGACAAACGCCACGTTTCATCGCGAATGCCTCTGCGGCATTGGTGTCGACGGTGGTTGCTTGCCCGTCAAAAATCATCATGTCATGCAAGGCCCGCCCGATGCGGATCACGTTTTGGGCCGCACTTTGCGCAGGGTCGCAGGTGTCCAAAGCAAATGATGTGATCGCCGCCTCCGGCGAGAGCCGAAACGTTGGGCCGAGGAAGTGAACCGGCGATCCAGCACCAAGGTCCGTGTTGTTCTGCCACTGCGCACAAATCTGGGTGATACTTTCGGACCGGTCTTGCCAAGGCTTACCGGCGGACATTTCGACCCTACTGTTCAGCTGGATCGCCATTTCGGAATGCGGTGCCATGTGGGCGCAGGATGTGGCGCTCGTGCCAAAGAAATCTATCCGCTCTGAGAGGGTGCTTGGGTCAGGGAAGACCCTCAGCATATGGGTGGTCACATGCTGCAGGCCGGGTATCGTTTTGGGCAAAACGCGGATCAAATGGCGGCTATTTGCAGCGGGTTGATCGTAGCGGTGGGTGATGGTCAGGCGGATGTCATAAATCATAGGTCAGACCAAATAAAACGCGTTAAGGGCATCGGAGATTTTTGCGATATCCTGCTGGATCTGGTTCAAAAACGCAGGCGTAATTTCACCGTGCCGCGCTTGGGCGAGGTGGGCTTCGGCCTTGAGAACCAACGCGGCCACCTCCGTTATTGTGCCCGTGTTTTGCCGTGGCAGGCATGCAATATGATCTTTCACGCGGATGATGTGGTAACGAATGGAGCGCGGGTTTTGTGGGTCGAGCCCAAGCAGATCAACCACCGAGGCCGCGTTTGCCCAGACGACAAACCGTGCGCGATGCGCCACGACGCTATCGCCAATTTCAAGCGCCAGGTCGAATGCGCCAGTCGGGGCGTCGTCGCGAATGCACGCAGCAAGCACGTTGCACATATTGGCGGCACGTTCCAACGACACGCCGATGCTGAGGAAACGCCAGCCATCGGAGCGATACATATTTTCGTGCATCAGTCCCGCGAATCCAGTGATTTGCCGCAAAAGATTGCTGATTTCGACGGGGAGGTCTTCAGGGGGGGGCGTCGGATTCTTAGGCGTTTCGATTTGCCGCACAAGGCTGCGCAGCGCCATCATCCCGTCAGGCGAGAACCTGTCGCTGATCCGAGACGCGGATTGCAACGCATAGGTCAGCGGTTCTGAGAAGCGTTTCAGGATCGCATCATTTTGCGCGGCGACGTTTTCCATCATGCGTGCCCGCATGAACGTTGGCATCGCAATATCCGCCCCAGCACTGTCCGAGAGGCGAGAGAAATAGGCGCGGCTGAGGCGCATGTTTTGCTCTGACCTCTCGACGTAGCGGCCAAGCCAGAACAGGTTATCGGCGGCACGACTGGGCAAAACGGTATGTGTTGAGTTGCGCGCAATGGCGCGTTTTTCTTGCGACAGAAGGTTTGGAACCGGCAGCGTGTTGCGGCTGGTGACCCAGACATCAGCAACCCTGCCGCCTTGTTGCATCGCAAGCGCCTTGGCGTCGGCGCCCGCGCTGATGCGCGCATAACCGCCCGGCATCACAACCCAACCGTTTTTCGTGCGACCGAGTGAAATGCGAATACACATCGGTCGCGCCACGATGTGGCCGTTTTCAAAAGCGGGGGTCGTGGACAGCGTGACCGCCTCTTGGCCCACGTAATTGCGCCCTGCGTGTTTCAGCATTTGGGTCAGTTCGGTGAGATCAGTCTTGCCAGTGCCCACCGAGATTGTCGAAGGGTCCGACATCAGCGGTTTTGTCGAAAAGGCATTCCCAAGCATCATCCGGTCGATGTTTTCCAAGACATGGGCGCGCTGCGCCTCTTGCCCGCACCACCACGTTGCGATGTTTGGCAAGGCAAGCCCCCGCCCCAATCGGGCGCGGGCAATTTTTGGTAAAAACGCCATGAGAGCGCGGGTTTCCAATACGCCTGCACCCACGGCGTTAACAGTTTTAAGCGCCCCGTCGCGCAGGGATTGGACGAGCCCCGCAGCCCCCAGCATTGAGGTGGGGTTAAATTCGAGCGGGTCAAACATCGGGCTTGGCAGGCGGCTCCAAAGCAGGCTGATCGGTTTGGCCCCTGCGACGGTCCGCACCATCGCTTTGCCGCTCTGCACGATCAGGTCTTCGCCTTCGACCAAAAGCAGCCCGAGGTAGCGCGCGATATAGGTGTGTTCGGGATAGTATTCGTTCAGCAGTCCGGGCGAAAGCAGCGCAATTTCGCCTTCGGCGTCGCCTTTGATATCAAACAGGGTTTGCTGGAAGTTTTGGAAATATCCCGCGAGCCTGTGGATGTTTGCGCTATTGAAAAAGCCCGAAAACACGCGACTTGTTGCGATCCGGTTCTCGATGGCAAAACCAGCTGTCGAAGGGGCCTCGATCAGGTCACTGATCACCCACCACTTGCCGCTGGGGCCGCGTCCGATTTCGAAAGACACTGTGTTCAGTAGATTGTTGTTTTGTCGACTCATGCCAATCATTGGCCGCAGCCACGCGGGGTTTTGACTCAGCAATGTCGCGGGAAGTTGGCCAGAACGCACAAGTGTGTTGTCGGTGTAAAAGTCGCGCAGCACAAATTCGAGAAGCTCGGCGCGTTCGATCAAGCCTGCTGAAATTTGCTGCCACTCACTTTCGTCCATGATAACGGGAATATGGCTCAGCGGCCATTCGCGTTCACTGGACAGTGTCTCGTCGTATTGCCGAAACAGCACGCCTGCGTCGCGCAGATATTGATCTCCACGCGCAAAACGGAACGCCAGTTCATTGGGCGAAAGTTGACGCAAGTAGGCGACAAAGGACGCCCAAGCGGGTTTGACCGACCCGTCAGGTGCTAGCATTTCGTCCGAGTTGGCAGCCCCGGTCGCGATTTGTGCGGCATAGCTGCCAAGCAGATCGTTGCGCGGTAGTCCGCTGGACTGAGACTGCCGTTGCACGTGTTACAGCCCTGCTCTGCGACGCAAATCAAGCGTCATAGGGAACTCGGGGTGGGGCCGTTCTGGTGTGGGGTCAAAAGTGCCCGCCGTATGGCCCATTTTCTCGAACCGACTTAGGCGCCGTGCTTCTGCCTCATTGCCGTTGACCGGGAAGGTGTCAAAACTGCGCCCGCCAGGGTGCGCCACATGATAGCGGCAGCCGCCCAAGGATTTACCGGTCCATGTGTCGTAGATGTCGAAGGTCAAAGGCGCGTCGACTTCGAGGACAGGGTGCAGGGACATGGCAGGTTTCCACGCCTTGAACCGCACGCCACCAACGCGCACGCCGTTTACTTGCGTCGCGGTTAATGGCACGGCGCGGGTGTTTGCGGTGACGATATAGCGGTCGGGGGTGGCGCATTTGAGTGAGACTTGCAGGCGTTCGGACGAGCTATCCGTATAGCGCACAGTGCCACCAATCGCGCCCGTTTCGCCCATGACATGCCACGGTTCCAAGGCTTGCCGCAGCTCTAGCGTGACACCTTCATATGTGACCTCGCCGCAGAACGGAAAGCGGAACTCGGCTTGGGCTTCGAACCATGCGGGGTCGAGTGTGAGGTCGTGGGATTTGAGGTCGTCAAGGACCGAGCTGAAATCTTCCCAAAGGAAAGCAGGCAGCATGAAGCGGTCGTGTAGCGTCGTGCCCCAGCGGGTCAGTTTGCCGCTGATCGGGTTTTCCCAGCAGCGTGCGATTATGGCGCGCAGCAGGACTTGTTGCGCAAGGCTCATGCGCGGGTTCGGCGGCATCTCGAAACCACGGAATTCGACGAGCCCCAAGCGACCTGTTGGTCCATCGGGAGAGAACAATTTGTCGATGCAGATTTCGGCGCGGTGGGTATTTCCCGTCACGTCGATCAACGCGTTTCGCAGCAGGCGGTCTGTGAGCCAAGGTGGTGGCGGTGTGCCATCGGTGGGTGGCCAGATTTGGTCGAGTGCGATTTCTAATTCATAAAGCCCGTCATGGCGGCCCTCATCAACACGCGGCGCTTGCGATGTTGGCCCGACAAAGGTGCCCGAAAACAGATAGGACAGGCTGGGGTGCCGTTGCCAGAACAGGATTAAGCTTTTCAGCAGATCAGGGCGGCGCAAGAACGGGCTGTCGTTTGGCGTGGCTCCGCCGACAACAACATGATTCCCGCCACCTGTGCCTGTATGACGCCCGTCAACCATGAACTTATCCGCGCCCAAACGGCATTGGCGGGCTTCTTCATAGACGGTTTCTGTCGTGGCAACACATTCGGCCCAGCTTGCGGCGGGGTGAATGTTGACCTCGATCACACCGGGATCGGGGGCGATGCGCATGACCTCTATGCGGTGGTCGTGAGGGGGCGCGTAGCCTTCGATCAGCACTTTGTGGCCGACTTTTTTCGCGGCGGGCTCAATTGCGGCGATCAAGTCCAGGTAATCTTCGACGGTCTCAACGGGTGGCACGAAAACGCATAGCCGCCCATCGCGGGCCTCAACGGAAATCGCGGTGCGCACGCGCCCTTCGAGCGCACTTAATGTCTGTGGCACCATCTCTTGGCTGTTTGGTTGTGCCGTCTCGTCAGTATATCGGGGTGCAGCGTTTAGCGGGCCGCGTTCTTCGGTCGGGTCTTGTGGCGTGATGGTCGGGTAATCGGGTTTCGGGATATGCGGCAACGTGTTGAGCGGCAGTCGGTAGCCGACGGGGCTGTCACCCGCGACGAGGAACACTTTGCCACGGCGCATGTTCCACACTTCGGACATCCAATGACTGGATGCGCGTGCTTGCCAGCGCTGCACCGGCAGGACGTAGCCCGCAGGCGTGGTCAGGCCGCGCGCGAACACTTTGGCGATACGGGCCCGTTCCTCGGGATCGTCCAGTTTCGAATTTTCGGGGGTCACATTGGCAGGCAGATTGCCCTCTTTGATGATCCAATCGGCGGGGTCCTCGAATGCGGGGACCACGTTTTCGTTGGGCAACGACAAGTTTTCGGCGATGGCGGACAGAAGCGCGAGCGCATCGTCTGGGCCGACATCCTCTTTGGTGTCCTCTAAAGCGAGCAGCTCCGGATCCTGCCAGATCGGTTGCCCGTCCTTGCGCCAATAAAGCGAGAAGGTCCAGCGCGGCAAGGTTTCGCCCGGATACCATTTGCCTTGACCGTAATGCAACAAGCCGCCTGACGAGAATTTGCCTTGCAGGCGGCGCATCAGCTTGTCTGCCAGCCCGCGCTTTGTCGGTCCAACAGCGTCTGAATTCCATTCAGCGCCTTCAAAATCATCGATTGACACAAATGTCGGCTCACCGCCCATTGTCAGACGCACATCGCCGTCGGAAAGGCGTTTATCAACTTTATGACCCAATTCATTCAATGCGCCCCAAGCGGCGTCCGAGAATGGTTTTGTGATACGCGGATGTTCAGCGGTGCGGGTGACTTGCATGTCAAAGGAGAACTCGACTTCCGCCGAACTCGCGACGCCAGAAATAGGCGCGGCGTGGCGGTAATGGGGGGTTGCAGCCAGCGGGATATGGCTCTCGCCGGCCAGCAGGCCAGAGGTTGGATCAAGCCCGACCCACCCTGCCCCTGGCAAATAGACCTCGACCCAAGCATGTAGATCGGTAAAATCCTTGTCCGTGCCAACAGGCCCATCAATGGCGGTCAGATCGGGTTTAAGCTGGATCAGGTAGCCAGACACAAAGCGCGCAGCGAGGCCCAAATTCCGCAGGATCTGGATCAGCAGCCAACTTGTGTCGCGGCACGACCCTGACGCCCTTTCCAAGGTTTGCTCGGTGGTTTGCACGCCCGGCTCCATGCGGATTTCATAGTTGATATCTGACGCGAGGCGGCTGTTGAGCATGACCAGAAAATCGATGGTCACCATTGGTTTGCGTGGAATTGTTTTCAGATAGGCCTTCAGCAGCTTGCCAGGTGCGTCCTTGCGCAAGAATTTTCCAAGGCCTTCTTTGCGCAAATAGATGTCCAGATCGGGCGCAATGTCGGTGTCGTATTTGAAAGGGAATGTATTGGCGCTTTCTTCGACAAAAAAGTCGAACGGGTTGTAGACGGACATGTCGGCGACCAAATCAACCTCGATCTTGAACTCGTGCACAGGCTCGGGAAAGACAAATCGCGCGAGCCAGTTGCCGTATTGATCCTGCTGATGGTTTACGAAATGTGCAGAGGGCGAAACCGTCAAGCTATGCGAAATTACACGCGTGCGCGAATGGGGGGCAGGACGCAGCCGAATGGTTTGTGGGCCGAGCGTCACGGGGCGGTCGTACTGATAATGCGTCAGGTGGTAGATGCTTGCGGTGATTGACATTTTCGCGGTCTCCTTGTGCCCGTCATGAGCATTGTGGGCAGATGCAACAACACCCTCGTTTGCGCACTTGTCGCAGGGATGCGTTTGTGAAGCTAGCCACTGGAAACAGCTAAGATGCAACGGGTGTACGGTTTATAGCATCTTACAAAGAAGGCGTGCGTAATAAATAGGCGGTCGCACAATAACGCGCCGTAGATCGCGACACTATTTCATCAGATGCGTTGCAGTCCGTTAATTTCTGGTTACGGTTGATGAATGGACACAAAAACAAATCACTTCGACGAAATGCTACGGGGCCCCGATGGGGTCCGTGATCCTTATGCCAAGTATCACCAGTGGTTCTCAAACGAAGACGCCTCGCGCTTGATCAAAAAGTCGAAAGAAGCCGAGGCTTTTTTTCGACGCACAGGCATTACGTTTAACGTTTATGGGCAGGAAGCCGCACAAGAGCGGTTGATCCCGTTTGACCTGATCCCGCGCATTATTGCGAAACCCGAGTGGACCAGGCTGTCGACAGGAATCGAGCAACGGGTGCGGGCCATCAACTTGTTTTTGCACGATATTTATAACAAGCAAGAGATATTGAAGGCGGGCATTATTCCCACCGAATTGATCTCGCAGAATGCCGCGTTCTTGCCGCAGATGATGGGCTTCACGCCGCCCGGTGGCGTTTACACGCATATTGTTGGCACCGATATCGTGCGCACAGGCGAGGACGATTTCTTTGTGCTCGAAGACAACGCGCGCACGCCGTCTGGTGTATCGTATATGTTGGAAAATCGCGAGACGATGTTGCAGATGTTTCCTGAGCTGTTTACGCAGAACAAGGTGCAGCCTGTCAGCGATTATCCAAAACATCTGCACAATTCACTGGCCGCCTGTGCGCCCGTGAATTGCAGTGATAGGTGCACGGTCGCGATCCTGACACCGGGTATCCATAACTCTGCATATTTTGAGCATTCGTTCCTTGCGGATCAGATGGGTGTCGAGCTGGTTGAAGGCCATGACCTACGCGTTGTGGATGGTCGCATAGCGATGCGCACAACCCAAGGGTATCAGGCGATTGACGTGTTGTATCGCCGCGTGGATGACGAATATCTTGATCCACTTACCTTTAATCCAAACTCGATGCTGGGTGTTCCGGGAATCATGGATGTTTACCGTGCAGGCAATATAACCATCGCTAATGCGCCCGGCACAGGGATCGCTGACGACAAGGCGATATACTCTTATATGCCCGAGATTGTTGAATTTTATACTGGCGAAAAAGCGTTGCTCGAAAACGTGCAAACCTTCAGATGCGCGGAACCTGACACATTAAAATATGTGCTGGAAAACCTTGCCGAGCTGGTTGTGAAAGAAGTGCATGGCTCTGGTGGGTACGGCATGCTTGTTGGGCCAGCGGCCAGCAAGAAAGAGTTGGAAACATTCGCACAAAAGCTCAAGCAGAACCCCAAGAATTATATTGCACAGCCGACTTTATCGCTGTCGACTGTGCCGATTTTCGCCAAAAAGGGGCTTGCTCCACGGCACGTTGATTTGCGCCCCTATGTGCTGGTCTCGCCTGATGGCATTGATATCACGCCGGGCGGTTTGACGCGGGTGGCGCTCAAGGAAGGGTCGCTTGTCGTGAACTCGAGCCAAGGCGGCGGTACGAAAGACACTTGGGTTTTGGAGGACTAGACGATGCTAGGCAAAACAGCAGGTGGCCTCTATTGGATGTTCCGCTTTCTCGAACGCAGCGAAAATACCGCGCGTCTGATAGAAGCGGGTTTTCGCATAGCTTTGACGCGATCCAAAGGTGCGGAATCGGAATGGAAATCGGTCGTGATTACGGCGGGTGTCAAATCAAGATTTGACGCGGTTTACGGTGAATATACGGCAGCCAATGTCGTTGACTTTTTACTGCGAGACCCCGCGAATGCATCAAGTGTGATGAACGCGATCGAGCAAGCCCGCACCAACGCGCGGATGGTGCGCACAGCCCTGACAACAGAAGTTTGGGAAGCGGTCAACGAAAGTTGGATGGCGATGAAAGATGCGCTGAAAAATCCAGTTCCCGAGACGGAAATTCCTGCGGTATTGGGCGAAATTCGCCGTCACAGTGCGCTTGTCCGCGGTGCACTTCACGGCACGATGTTGCGCAATGACATCTATGATTTCGCGCTTATCGGCATGGCGCTTGAACGTGCCGACAGCACAGCGCGGATCATCGACGTGAAGTACTACACGCTGCTGCCTTCGACCAGTTCGGTGGGCTCCGCGCTTGATAATATCCAATGGGAAACCATTTTGCGCTCGGTTTCGGCGCATCGGTCTTACCGCTGGTTAAATGCAGGTGAGATGTCAGCGCCAAGCATTGCAGAGTTTATGATCCTCGACTCTCGTTTTCCAAGATCACTGTATTTTGCGAGCCGGATGATCGAAGCAAACCTTGGCTATCTGGCAAAGGATTATGGGGCGCGCATGCCGTGTCACGATCTGATTGATGCGCAAATCGCCAAGCTGCGCGACCAAACAATCGCGTCTATTTTTGAAGCGGGTCTGCACGAATTCATCGGTGCTTTTATACGCGACAACAACGCGATTGGCTCGCAGATTGAACGTGATTATCGGTTCATTGGTTGACTGGGGCCGATGAAACTGTGGATTTCCCATACCTCGACCTACACCTATGATGCCCCGGTTATTTATGGCCTTCAGCAAGTACGCCTCACGCCCTCCAATGATCGTCATCAAACCGTTTTGACGTGGACGTTGGCGATTGAGGGCGCGCAGATCGAGGGCGCATATTCCGACCAGTTCCAAAACCATACCTCGCTTATTCAGGCGGATATCGGTGCGACAAAAGTGGTTTTGACGGTCTCTGGCGACATCGAGACACATACGTCAGACGGCATTTCTGGCATGATTAACGATACCGTCCCAATGTGGCTGTATAAGCAACCCACCCCGCGCACGACCGCAGGGCCAAACATTCAAGCGCTGTCAAAACGGATCGCAGACACTGCGGGCAACTTGAGCGAATTGCACGCCCTTTCTGCCGCAATTCTGCACAACGCTCCCTATCAAACTGCAATGACAACCGTCACTACAACCGCCGAAGAAGCTTTGACCATGCGCCGCGGTGTCTGTCAGGACCACGCGCAAATCTTTATTGCCGCCGTGCGCCACGCAGGACTGCCTGCGCGGTATATCAGCGGATACTTATTGATGGATGACACAATTGACCAAGAAGCAAGCCATGCTTGGGCGGAGGTATATGTCGCGCACCTTGGCTGGGTCGGGTTTGATGTCTCCAACGGAATTTCGCCTGACGAGCGTTATGTGCGGCTGGCTACGGGGCGCGATTCAAAAGATGCGGCTCCAATTTCAGGTCTTCGCATCGGGACCTCTGTTGAAGCAATGAACGTATCTTTGCAGATCCAACAGCAATAGAACGCTGTAAGGATCATCCTTGTCACCTAATCATGGCGTTGTTGCATAGATCCCGCGTGGTTTGATAGTGAGGCGTTCCGTTCTCATTGGGATGCTGCAAATGCCGCACAAGTTCAATGCCGATCGCCGTGACAAGATCCCGAAACAAAAGCAGCGGGTGACCAAATAGGCTGAGTACAATGCAGGTTTGCGGCGGCGCGGTGACCTGACGGTTTGGATCGGTTCAGAGGCCAATCCACGAGAAGCCAGGACGGCGCTACATAGGGCTCTGCGCACCAGGCAGTTCACGGCCAGCGGTACTTATCAGGACCTATACGGCCTTCCTGACCCCCAGCCATCGCAGATGTCGTGATCGTCCCACTGCACGAGCGAAGGCACGCGCGCGGCGATCCAGGCAAATTCCGGCGCGCGGTAAAGGCCAGTATAGCGTTCCAGAAAGCGTTCGCGCAGGTGATGGCGCAGATCGGCCAGATCGGCGCAGGAGGGGTCCTTCGGGATATGCTCGGGCCAGTCCTCGCTCAGCGGATGCCCCTCGGTCACCTGATCGGCATAGACCTGATCGCCGCCATGCAGCAGCAGGGAGAAGGGCGCGCTCCGGTGATCTTCCCGCAGGCGCGCCCACATCGCGTTGCGCTCGGAGCCTTCGCGCTCCAGATCGCCGATTTCCTCGCCGTTGCAGGACACATAGGCAATCCGCATATCGCCTCGCAAATCGCCTGCCACGTCGTAGCTTTCGCCGCTCCATTGGTAACTGGACGGCCTGTCGGCTGGCAGGTGGAACCTTGCGCGCCATACGGTGGCGTGATCGTAGTCGGCAAGGCGTTCCGCGGCATGGACGCCGTCGACCGTTTTGACCGGCTCCGGGCGCGCGCGCCCGGTCGCGATGAAAAGGGCAGACAGTTGCGCCCCGGACGCCCCGATATCATCGAGAAACAGGATCGGACCGGTCACGATCGGCGGTTCGGATGTCATGTGTACTGTGGTTCGGGGCGGCGTTCAGGCACTGTTGTCACCATGAACGCGCCGCCCGTCAGTCCCATGCCGCCCGACGGCGGCGCAGCACCGCAGGCAGGACAGTCAGCCCGATCAGCCCGACGACCCACACCGATAGAAGGGCCGCCTTGGCGAGGAAGTGAACCGGCCCCATCGCCCAGCCGACCAGCCCCTCGATATTGGCCGCATCGCGCAAGGCGTTGGCCTCGGCGCCCAAGCCGAACCAGTTTGCAAACCCGGCGCCGGTATCGGCCAGCGGACCGGCAGCGCCGGAAATCCACGCCAGCACCGGATCGACCAGCCACCACACGCCAAGCGCAAACGCCGACCACAAGACCAGCCCGGCCACGATGACCGAGCCCGGAATATTCAGCGCAGGCAGGCTTCTGCGTTCGCGATACCCGTAATCGTCTTCTTCGTCATGATACGCATCCGGCTCGCGATATCGCTCGTGTCTGGATGGTTTGAACCGATGATGTCCCATGATTTGTCCACCTAGTCGAACAATTCGCGCAGGAACGATTTCCGGCCGCGATACCCGTGTTTGCCATGGCTACCGTGTTTGCTGTAACCGCCCCGGTCGTCAAAACCCCGGGGTTCGGACTCGCGCCGTGGCGGCGGGGCCATTTCGGCGGCGCTGCGTTCGATGATCTTGTCAAGCTCGCCCCGGTCCAGCCACACGCCCCGGCATTGCGGGCAAAAGTCGATTTCCACGCCCTGTCGGTCCGACATGCTCAGTGGAACATCACACACCGGACACATCATACTGGCGTTGGCGGTTCTGGAATTCTCCATCTCGTTTCCTGGCTCCTTTAATGTAACAACCATGTGCTTTTTACTTTTCTGTTCGGGGTTTTTTTACCTACGCTGACAAATGGGAGCTATAGTAACTATAGCTTCAAGACGTCGCGCAAAGTTTTTTTCCTATCCCAAAAGCCGCCATTTCCGCACGCATTCCCTGTCGCGGCTGACGGCGTATATTTTTGCCATACCGCACCCGCGAAAATGGTCGTTTTGGCCGCCATCCCCCGCTCCGCAAAAAATTCAGTCAGATCGCCGCAACCAAATCCCAGAGCAAGATTGACTGGGATATGACAGGTCTTGTTTGCCTGTTGATTGCGAGGTTGGGCGGAGTTCGAACAGCATCGTCCGTCACTGATGCGTTGAATTGCCTTCCGCTTGTCGCATCCGCGGCCAATGTGGGTGATAGTCATCGATGACGATCGGATGATTATGGGTTCGCCCGTCCTTTATATGCGGGTGGTCGCCCGGGAGGTCGCTGTGCGAATGTGTTACAGGTTCGCCGCTTTCTCGCAGCCAGAAAGTGATGCCCCCGATCACACCGGCCGCCGCGAGCAGTGACAACAGTGCGAATGCCACTGCTGGCCCGAATAAGGTGATTAGCCAGCCCGCCAGTGGGTAGGTCAGCAGCCAGCACGCATGTGACAATGCGAATTGCGCCGCATAGACTGCAGGTCGGTCTTCCGCGTGCGCGGAGCGTTTGAGCAATCGTCCCGAAGGCGTCAGCACGGCGGAATAACCGATCCCTATGATGATCCACCCTAACAGGAGCGGAATCCAACGGGTGTCATATGCGAGCGTCATAAAAGACAGTGCCAAGAGCGACGCCACCAGCACACCAGCGCCGCCAATCATCACCGGACGGTCGGCCCGTTTGTCCAACAGCCGGGGCAGCAGCAAGGCGACCAACATCGACCCGCCGCCGAAAGCTCCCAGTGCGACGGCAACCTGAGGGTCGCCAAGGCCCAGGGCACCGCGCACCAAAACAACCGTGTTCACCAGCACCATTGCGCCCGCCGCTGCGGCGGCAAGATTCAGTGACAGCAGTCCCCGAAGTCGCGGGGTGGCAAGGTATATCCGCATACCCCGAGTGGTGCGGTCATAGATGCCCCTTCGCGTCGTCGGTTGCGGATTTGGCAGCATGACCGACAAGACCAGCAAGGCCGATCCGGCAAACCCGATTACAGTGCCGACGAACAGGACCTGATAGCTGACTAAGGCAAGCAGAATCGCCGCCAACATCGGACTGATGATATTCTCCAGGTCGTAGGCCAACCGCGACAGAGACAGGGCCCGTGTATAGCGATCTTCCTCTGGCAGGATGTCGGGGATCGTCGCCTGAAACATTGGCGTGAACGCAGCTGATGCGGATTGCAGAACAAAGATCAGGGCGTAGACCTGCCAGACCTCTCCGACAAAGGGCAGGCAAAGGGCAACTGCGGCACGGACCAGATCCAGGCTGACCAACATGCCGCGACGCGGCCAGCGATTGGCGAAAGCCTGCAGTGCTCTCGACCCTACTGAACATCGGTGCCGAACTGGAGGCAGATGATGAAGACCCTATCGCCAGCGCCATCCGCGACGGCGCACAGGACACGATCGGCGATGCAGGCCGCGAGATTGTGCGTCGTCAGATTGATACTCCGCCAACCCTGACGATCCGGCCAGGTTTCCCGGTCCGGGTGATCGTGACCCGCGATCTGATCCTCGAACCCCAAGGAGGTCACTGATGACCAAGTTGAAACTGGACGCGTTGCCTGACGACAAACCGGTGAAGGTGACAGTGGAGTTGCCAGCTCAGGTCCACCGGGACCTAGTCGCTTATGCAAAGGTGCTGGAACGAGAAACCGGCCAAACCATCAAGGACCCCGCGAAATTGATCGCACCGATGGTCGAACGCTTCATGGCGACGGATCGCGGCTTTGCAAAGCTGAGGCGCGAAACGCAAGAATCGGCTGCCCAACAGCTGTCTGGGGCGCGTCCCAAGTAACGGACAAGATATGGGCAATTGGTTTGTGATAGTTCAGTCAGGTGGCAAACGACCCAGAAGCAGTTGGGCAGGCGCCAAGAGGCACCGAATTGAGCAAGTATTTGCACTACGGCATATTGCGCTGTTTTTCGCCAGCTTAACAAAACATCGCCGCAAGCGCTCCTTGGCACGCCAGACTTCGCTCTCTGCAAAGTTGCTCCAACTGCTTGTGTCCGCGATTGTGGCAATGGACTTATCTTCCATTTCAATCGGACAGCGGTATAATGACCAAGCCAAAGGCGCATCGAAAAGGCAAAGACGGTCCCGGTCGTCTCTTGAGCCTTACGAGTTCCGCCGGAAGCCATGACCCGCGCTTGGCAGAGTTGGTTCGCCTTCTAGCGCGTCGTGCTGCACGAGAATGGTATGACCAGCAGTCAGGAGAACGTCGGCAACCGCGCTCCTGATATTTCAGGAGATCGAATTGTGAAAGTCGCCCTTTACGCCAGATATTCAAGCGACAATCAGCGGGATGCGTCAATCGCAGACCAGTTCCGAGTGTGCCGATTGCATGCGGAGAAGCAGGGTTGGACCATCGTTGAAGAATACTCCGACCACGCCGTGTCCGGTGCATCTCTTCTGAGGCCAGGTATCCAGGCCTTGATCGAAGATGCCCTTCGCGGACGCTTCAGCTTGGTCTTGTCGGAGGCAATGGATCGGCTGTCCCGCGATCAGGAAGATATCGCGGGCCTTCACAAGCGAATGGCATATGCCGACGTAAGGATTGTTACGCTGTCCGAAGGCGAAATCACGCATCTCCATGTCGGGCTCAAGGGCACTATGAACGCCCTCTTTCTCAAAGACCTGGCCGACAAAACGCGCCGGGGTCTGCGTGGACGCGTGGAGATGGGGAAATCAGGAGGCGGAAATGCCTATGGGTATGACGTCGTCAAGAAGTTCTCGTCTGAAGGCGAGCCTATACGGGGTGACCGCACCATCAACGAATACGAAGCAAGTGTGATCCGCCGTATCCTGACAGACTACGTTTCTGGCAAATCACCCAAGCGCATCGCAACCGAATTGAACAAGGACGGCATCAGAGCACCCAGCGGTGGCGATTGGGGGTTCAGCACCATCAACGGCAACGCCAAGCGCGGCACCGGCATCTTGAACAACGAGATATACATCGGGCGGCTCATCTGGAACCGACAACGTTTCCTGAAGGATCCAGATACGGGTCGTCGGCAAGCGCGGATGAACCCCGCAGATGAGTGGATCATCCATGAAGTCCCGGAACTTCGTATTGTTGATGATGACCTATGGGCGTCTGTAAAAGAGCGGCAATCGCGACTTAAGCACAAACGTGGTGACGAACCGACATCGGAAAATCATTTCCGCGACCGCCGCCGCCCTAAATATCTGTTCTCTGGGCCAACCAAATGCGCGTGCTGCGGTGGTGGCTACACCATGATCTCGGCTGATCTTGTCGGGTGTGCTACAGCCCGGAACAAGGGGACGTGCGACAATCGCAAAAACATACGCCGTGATCATCTGGAAGATCGTGTCTTGGGTGTCTTACGTCATCACCTAATGGAACCGGCCTTGTTCAAAGAATTCTGCGATGAGTTTACAGGCGAAATGAACCGCCTCCGGATTGAAGAGCGATCAACGATCGAGGCTGGGCGAACTGAGCTGGCAAAAATTGATCGAGAGTTAGACAATATACTTCAACTCTTTCTCAACGATGCTCTGCCGGTGGAAATGGTGAAGGAAAAGAGCAAGCTGCTGGAAAGCAGGAAGCTGGAACTCGAAAATTTGCTCGCCAACGCCGATGAGCCGCCCCCGCTTCTACATCCCGAAATGGCGGGATTCTACCGCCTGCAGGTCGAGAAACTGCATTCCTCCCTGCAGGACGAAATCGAGGCCAAACGACTGGAGGCCACGGAGATTTTGCGCTCACTCGTCGATGAGATAATTTTGACGCCGACCGACGACGAAATGCTCATCGATGTGAGGGGCGATCTTGCTGGAATCCTTGGCATTTCCCTAAAACGCAAAAAACCCACCACAAGGGCGGGTCAATCGCAATTTGAGTTGGTTGCGGGAGTAGGATTTGAACCTACGACCTTCAGGTTATGAGCCGAAACCCAAGCGATTCCAATAACTTAGGAAAACTAATTGCTTAAGCAACAAGCCTTTGATTTCACGCATATTCCATTCCGGCACCGCCAGTCATCGACCGGCTTTCAACGTCCTAAACCGCGCCAAACAGGCGTATGCAAGTTGACGTGGCGTTGACATGAATTGCGCGATCATCAATCGCGCGGCGGAGCAGCGTGGCGGAAACCAGCTTCGGAAATGTGTCCCCGAAGGCTAGATGGCCCTAGACGCAAATTTGCGACAGCCGACCTTCGCCGCGCGAGTCGCGAACTGGTAGGATGCGGACTTTGCTGCCGTTCGCCGCAGCGTCGAATTTCTGCAAAAGCCCAAGCTGGCCGCTGCGTCAGAGAATGGGTTGCCGCCCGAAATCAATTCGCTATCCTATACCCCGAACGGTTCAATAAATGACCCATCAAATCCGCATGGGCTGACACGCATACACAGAGTTTCGGATACTCCCCCAAAACCTCCAGTTCAATTTTCTTTTTTGATGCTGTGGTTCGGGTCACCAAGTCGGTTGTCTCATACCGCGTCGCCGACCGACTATTTGGCTTTTGAGCGGTAGACCTCAGTGGTGGAACGGTCCAACAACACATCCATTGCCGCGCTTGCGGTCAAACCATCGCCAGACTTTATTGCGTCGAACACGGCGGCATGCGCTTCATACCCTTGCCACAGATCCTCATGCGCTTCTTTTTGCAGATCAAAGCTTTTCATCAGCAGTGGTGCGATAATGGTGCTGAGTCGCTGAACAAGACTGTTTCCACTCGCTTCAAAAATGGAGAGGTGAAATGCGATGTCGGCATTGTAGAACAGGTCACGATCCACTGTGCCGACGCGCATCTCTTCCAGGGCCGTGCCAATCTTGTCCAGTGACGCGGCATCGGCATTCTGGGCGGCCAAGGTTACCGCGAATGGCTCGATTACGCGCCGCAGACCAACAAGATCTCGCAAGACATTATCTGGCAACGATCTTGGGGCGTGCCAAGACAATACGTCCGGGTCCAGCAGGTTCCAGTCTGTGCGCGGACTTACCGAGGTTCCCGCCCGCTTGCGGGCAATGATCATGCCCTTTGCCCCCAGAACCTTTAATGCCTCGCGCACGGCCTGTCGGCTCGCCCCGAATTCCTCTTGCAGCTCGGTCTCCTTTGGCAAAAACGCGCCTTCGGGGATGAGGCCGTTTGCTATCTGTTGACCGATATCACGGGCAATCCGGGCAAAGACGGCATTGGTGGCAGCAAGCGGTGACGTGGTCGTGGCAACCATCCTATTCTGCTCCCGGCCTCATCTTCCCGTGATCCCCGGAAAGGCGATCAAAACCGCAATCGCCAATATTTGCAGACATATAAATGGCACCAGCGACCGAAAGATTGTGCCGAGCGAAATATCAGGCGGCGCAACGCTCTTGAGATAGAACGCAGCGGGTCCAAAAGGCGGAGTGAGGAACGAGATTTGCATATTCATCGCAAAGACCACACCGAACCAGACCGGATCGTAGCCTAATTTGATGATAACCGGGACAAAGATCGGCATGGTCAGAAGAGCGATCCCGACCCAATCCAGAAACATGCCCAAGACAAACAGGATCAACATCATCGACAGCAAGACGACGACCGGGGTGTCCGAAATTCCGGTTATCAAATCTGACACGAACCGGATGCCACCCATAAGGTTAAACACGCCGACAAGTGCACTGGCACCGATTCCGATCCATACAATCATACCGACAGTGCGCAACGATTGCAGGGCGGCCCCTTTGAGCAACCCAAAAGTGAATTCGCGCCGCACAATCGTCGACAAGATCACCCCGGCCACACCGACGGCGGAGGCTTCAGTCACGCTGGCAATGCCGCCATAGATTGAGCCCAATACGCCAATGACGACCAAAATCGGCAGTATCAGCCCCTTGAGTAGTCGTAGCTTTTCACCACCCGATGTTTGGTCAGGTTCCTGCACGGGAGCGAGCGCGGGGTTGATATAGGCGCGGACCAAAATATAGATAACATAAAAGCCCGCCAGCATCAGACCCGGCATGACAGATGCCGTAAAAAGATCACCAACCGAAACGTTTGCGGTCAAGCCATAGATAATCAGAACGATCGACGGCGGCACCATCGCCCCCAGCGCGCCACCGGCACAAACAACTCCAATCGCCAGATGCTTGTCATATCCCAACCGCAACATTTGCGGCAGGGCGACCAGCCCCAGCAGAACGATTTCACCGCCGATGATTCCGCTCATCGCGGCCAGAACAACCGCAACCGCAATCGTTTGAATAGCGACACCGCCGCGCAGCCGCCCGCCCAATAGTTTCATCGCATCAAACAGATCACGCGCGATACCGGACCGGTCCAGAATCGCCGCCATCAGCACAAACATCGGCACCGAGACAAAAACGAAGGACGACACGAACGAATAGACCCGACTGGTGATCAACGGCACAACCTGCGGACCGAACCAGCCGAGCGCAAAGATCAGCGCGACAAGCAGTGTCACATAGGCCAACGGCATACCCGTCAGCAGCAGCACAACAAGCAGTCCGAACATTGTGAGCGTGCCGCCCTCAATTCCCAAACCTTGTAGCGACCCGAAAAAGTCCATTATTTTGGCCCCTTGGCATAGTTATAGGCAAGGATCAGGAACTGAACGCTCATCACCGTTAGCACCACAAGAAGTCCGATTTTGATAACGCCAGGAAAAATCGGATCCCAAGAACTGCCGGATCTTTCCAGCCGGAAAGTGCCATCAGGCGCAAATGCTGCCCGTTGCACCATGAGCCATGACGCCCATGCGAAAAATGCGCTGGCAAGGGCGCTGATCAAAGAAATGAAGACGTCAAGGACGCGCCGTATACTCGCGGGCACATAATCGTAAACCAGCACGACGCGGATATGCTGGTTGCGTGCCACGCAATATAATCCACCGAAAATGAAGGCCATCCCGACGATAAAGATCGTCGTTTCATGCGCCCAGCTTGTTGGCGCATTAAAGACGTAGCGCATGACAATTTCGTTGATCAGGATCAGCATTGATACGATCAAGCTGATGGCAAATACCACGCTGATTTTATCAATGATCCGGCCCAGTAAACCTGCCTCCGGGATGGCCCCTTGATCGGCCGCGTGCCCCAATACTTTTTCAATTTTTTCTTGAATATCATCTGTCAACTCGACGTCCTCCCCAAACGCGCCGCCCTACAGCACACATGTGACGTGCTGTAGGGTTTTGATCTTGCCCGTCTTACTTAATCAGGCCTTTTTCTGTCAGATAGGCGGTCAAAACGTCATAGACGCGCTGCGCATTATCGGACCGCGCTGCGACCTCGACCCACTGGCTTGCGGCGATCTTGCGAAAGGCCGCACGCTCGTCTGCGGGCCAGTCGATGATCGTCACTTCACCGCCAGCTTTCGCAGCTTCGACAGCGGCAAGGTCATTTGCAGCCAAGGCCGAAACCTGTGTCAAAGCGAACTCTTTGACAGATTCGATCAAGATACCTTGGGTTTCGGCGTCCAGCCCATCCCATTTTACCTTGCTCATCGAGACTTCGACCAGTGGCATCGAGTGAAAGCCTGGATAGACTGGATAGGTGGCCACGTCGTGCAGGCCCTGCGCTGCGTTTGTTGAGAAGACCGAATAGTCTGCCGCGTCGATGACACCCTTGTCGAGTGAGGTGAACACCTCTGACCCGGGCAGGTTCACCGGCGATGCGCCAGCGGCGGCAAAGACGTTCTGGATCAGGCCCTCGGGTGCGCGGAGTTTCAACCCTTTAAGATCGGCAACGCCGTAGAGTGGCACTTTGGATACGAAGGCTTCCAGACCCGGTGTTGTCGCCCCGATGAATTCCAGACCATAAGGGTTTTCCAATTCATTCATCAATTCCCGGCCACCGCCGTCATTGATGAAATCAAACATTTGCTGTGGGTCTGACCATGCGCCGACCGGGTTTCCGATCAGGCCAAAAGCAGGATCACGGCCCGAAAAGTAGGACACGTCGGTGATGTGGCCGTCGAGAATACCGGCAGCAATCGCGTCCTGCGTTTCATTATAGGCAACGTTTGATTCAACCGGCAGCAGCTCAATTGCGACCTTGCCGCCGGTGCGCTCTTCGATGGAGTTGGCCCATGCCGTCTGCAACTCGAAGTTCGGGTTGCCTGCTGGATCGGACGACTGGAATTTCAGCGTTAGTTCCGCAGCCCAAGCCCCGCCTGAAAGGGTCACCGCCAAAATGGCCGCAGTGGTTAAGGTTTTTGTAAAGGTTGTCATGCAATTTTCCTCCCTTGCATTTAGTCGTGTCGTGATTTTAACAGGTCACCATTCTGCAATGGACCCGTCCTTGTGGCGCCACACGGGCGCTCGCCAGCGATGACCAATTTTGGCCTGCGCAATGATGAAATCTTCGTTCAGTTCGATACCCAGTCCGGGACCTTTCGGGATATCCAGATATCCGTCAGAACAGACGAGTTGACTTTCGGGCATCAGATAGTCGTTCATATCCGCCCCTTGATTGTAATGCATACCAAGGCTCTGTTCTTGAATAAAAGCATTGTGGCACAGCGCGTCGACCTGGAGGCTGGCAGCCAACGTAATAGGGCCTAACGGGCAGTGCGGTGCCAAGGCCACGTCATAGGCTTCGGCCCAATGACCAATGCGCACCATTTCCGAAATCCCACCGGCGTGTGAAACATCTGGATTGATGACGCTTGCGGCCCGTTTTTCGAACACCTGTTTGAACGCATAACGCGAATGCAAGCGTTCACCGGTGCAAAGTGGAATTGTAGTGGCGCGCGCCACGTCAGCCATGGTATCCATCTGCTCAGGGACAACCGCGTCCTCAATGAAGAGCGGGCGAAAAGGTTCCAGTTCTTTCAGCAGCACCTTGGCCATCGGCGCATGAACACGGCCGTGAAAATCGAGCGCAAAATCCATATCCGCGCCAACAGCCTCGCGTAGTTCGGCGACACGTCTGACGATCACATCGACCTCATGGTGGCGCGCCACGATCTGCAATTCTTCACAGACGTTCATTTTGCACGCGTCATACCCTTTTGCCTGAAGTGCTCTGGCGCTTTCAACAAGGTTTTGCGGACGGTCGCCGCCAATCCAGCAATAACTGCGGATCCGGTCTCGAACGCGCCCTCCCAAAAGGTCATGAACCGGCACGCCGTGGTGCTTGCCCTTAATATCCCACAGCGCCATATCAACGCCAGACAGCGCGCTCATCAGCACCGGTCCACCGCGATAGCAGCCATTGCGATAGATCATCTGCCAGATATCTTCGATCCGCAGCGGATCATTTCCTATCAGAAAGTCACCCAGCTCCGCGCATTTTGCTGCAAGCGTTTCGGCATGACCTTCAAGAACCGGCTCGCCCCAGCCCGAAATTCCTGCGTCTGTTTCAATCTTCAGAAACAGCCAGCGCGGCGCAACAGCGAAGGTTTTGAGGGCGGTGATCTTCAAACTTTTCCCTTTGCAGGCCAAATTGAATAGATTCTATCCGATTGATCCTAAATATGTCGGACATATTATGTCAATCCATCATTTGGTTGAATGAAAAGTCACGCGTTAGGTTACTGCAAAGGCGAACCTTTGGGGAAAGAGGTGGTCCTAGATTTTAGACCAGTTTGCAGCCTTGTTAAGGTGGATCTGGGT
>CAXBKX010000006.1:0-176733 GCA_963976475.1 uncultured Rhodobacterales bacterium | reverse complement strand
CCGCAGTGGCAACGATGACAGCAATGACCGCAGTGGCAACGATGACAGCAATGACGACAGCAACGATGACAGCAACGACCGCAGCGGCAGCGATGACAGCAACGACGACAGCAACGACGACAGCGACGACGACAGCAACGACGACTGATAGTGTCGTATTTGCCTACAAACCGCCCTCGCCATTCCGGCGGGGGCTTATCTGTTGGGACCAAAATGATGCGCAAACTTATTTTGATAGTGGGACTTCTTTTTGCGGTTCCAGCGGTCGCGCAAAGCAAGTCCGTGCAAGAGCAAATCATTGAACAGCTTGCACAGCAGGGCTTTAGTGAAATCGAAGTGGCGCGCACGTTTTTGGGGCGGATCAGAATACAAGCCTACAGTGACACGCTGGTCCGTGAACTGGTGTTTAACCCTGTGACGGGAGAAATTTTACGCGATTATTGGCAAGACAGAGATGCTGAAAAAGCAACAGTGCCGCGCGTGATCGATCCGAACCGCCGCCGCAATTCAAGTGGCAACAGATCAAATGCGGACACTCGAAATAGTGACAGCAACGCCAGCGATGACCGCAACGACAACAGCAACGGCGACACCAGCAACGGCGACACCAGCGACGGCGACACCAGCGACGGCGACACCAGCAACGGCGACACCAGCAACGGCGACACCAGCGACGACGACACCAGCGACGGCGACACCAGCGACGGCGACAACAGCGACGACAGCAGCGAGAAGAAAGATGACTGATCGCGTTTCGGGGGGCCGGTATCCATGGTGAAGCGCGGCTTGGTCATCTCACTGATTTTTGCGGTGCAACTTGTCGGCGCGCTGTTCTTTGTTCTTAATATCCTTGCATCGGTTGTCGGCTTTGCGCCGCTGAATTGGCAGGTCTCGGAGTTCGTAGAATTGGGCGCCGCTGTGAGCTTGCTGATCGGCGTCGGGCTGACGGGCGGGGTTTTGGTGACGATCTTAAAACGTAACAAATTGATGGAGGCGCAATTGCGCGCCGCGTCAGGGGCGTTCATGGACCTGTTGTATGAACGGTTTCAGGAATGGGGCCTGACACCCGCAGAAGCCGACGTCGCACTATTTGCGATCAAAGGTCTTTCGACGCAAGATATTGCAAACCTGCGCGGCGTGTCCGAGGGGACGGTGAAAGCCCAGACAAATGCCATCTACCGCAAGGCAGGGGTGACCGGGCGGCCGCAATTGTTAAGCCAGTTTCTGGATGATCTGATCAGCACGCCAATCGCATGATCCGCGTTACAACACGTCGGTTGAATATTGCCGCAGCACGTCGATGGGCACGATTTCCAAGGCGCGCACATGGGTGGCATACAGGTCGACCATCGGCGCGCAGCCTTCGTCATGCGCCTGCAGGAAACGGGCAGCACACAGGCACCATTGATCCCCTGATTTCAAGCCCGCAAAGCCGAATGCCGGGTTCGGGGTGGATAGGTCATTGCCAAGATATTTCGAAAACGCCAGAAATTCATCTGTCATGATCGCGCAGACAGTATGGCTTCCGGTATCATCGGCGCAGGTGTCACAATTGCCATTGCGGAAATAGCCGGTCAGCGGGGTGCGCGAACAAAGTTGCAGCGTGCCACCGAGGACATTGAATGAGGGGTCTTTTTCCAAATCGATCCAGACGTTGTGTTGCGGGACGCATCCATTTTGGCAAGGGCGCGCCGGTTTCTTGCCATGGTTTATGGATCATTTGGACCGGTATGACCAGATCAACACCGCGCCGTGAGGCGGGCCACAGTGCTGGCCCGCGCTAGCCGGCCATATCCGACCCACATCAGGTCCAATCCGCCGCTGGTCCCAAGTGCGGATAGGCGGATCGCCGGGCCGTGTCGATGTGCCAATGCATGACCTGCAACGATCAAAACCGCAGCGGACTTCGTCGGTTTGCGGCGGGCGGTCGACCCTTGCATTCAGGGCGCAATCTTCGCGTTGCACGGTGCCCTGACCGCAAGCCCGCCTGCTGGTCGCAATGGCGGTGATTGCGCATTGGTGCCAATGTCGCGGCCCCATAAAGGGCGAGCCGAGCGCCTCACATGCCTTGCTTTGAGGTCCAGGTGCGTCCTGCTGCGGCTGGCATCATTTGAAGTGATCGGCCAATTTTTGCAAAGCACTGCGGGTGTCGGGGGCGGCCTGTGCGGTGGGCTCAACAGCGGTGGGCTCAACAGCGGTGGGTTTGGCGGGCGTCGGGTTGGTGGATAATCGCGCAGGGGTCAGGCGCAGCCCGATCGCATTGAGGAATTTTGCAGCATCACCCGTCACCAGATGCGCAATGCCATCTGAAACGCCGCGCAATGCATCGTCGAGCCAGTCGGCATCTGCCTTGGGAAAATCGCGCAGCACATAGCCCGGCACGGCGTCCTTGTGACCCGGATGCCCGACGCCCATACGCACCCGCGCATAGTCGGCCCCGATATGGGCATGGATCGAGCGCAAGCCGTTGTGCCCCGCATGGCCACCGCCGGTCTTGCAGCGAATTTTGCCCGGTGCCAGATCGATCTCGTCATGAAATACGATGACATCGGCGGGGGTGAGTTTGAGATACCGCATCGCCTCGCCCACCGATTGTCCCGAGAGGTTCATGAAGGTTTCGGGTTTCAGCAAGGTCACCTTTTCGGCGCCAACGCGCCCTTCACTGACCTGCCCCTGGAATTTGCCCCGCCACGGACCAAAGCCATGTGCGCCTGCGATTTCATCGAGCGCCATAAAGCCGATGTTATGTCGATTGCGCGCGTATTTCGCGCCAGGATTGCCGAGGCCAACGATAAGTTTCATGGGTCACAATCTAACTGCTTTGCGGGGGCATGTCAGCACCCGGTTTCGACAGGGATGGCGCATAAAAAAGGGGCACCCGTTGGGGGCGCCCCGATTTATCAAACAAGCAACTTGGCTTATTCTTCAGCATCATCACCAGTTGTTGGCACTTCGTCGGCTGCAACCTCGTCGGCTTCATCCTCGTCATCCGCAGACATTGTGCGCGGCGCGGAAATGGACGCGATCACAAAGTCGCGGTCGATGGTCGGCTTTGCGCCCTCGGGCAAGGACACAGAGCTGATCGAAATGGTATCGCCGATTTCAACGGTGGCCAAATCAACCTGAATGCTGTCGGGGATATCGCCCGCCAGAACTTCCAATTCGACATCGTTGCGAACAACCGTCAGAACGCCGCCCTTTTTCAGACCCACGGATGTGTCCTCGTTGAGGAATTCCACAGGGATCTGCAACTTCACACGGCTTGTGCGCTTCAGGCGCATCAGGTCGATATGTGTTGGCAGGTCTTTGACAACGTGACGCTCGATATTGCGGCAGATGACGCGGACGTCGTCGTGGCCTTCAATCTTGAGGTTCTGCAACGTGGACATAAAGTGCCCCTTGCGCAGACGTGTCAAAAGGTAGTTGAACGGAATGTTGATCGCGATAGGGTCGGAACCACCACCGTAAACCACACCCGGTACAAGTCCATCACGGCGTGCTTGGCGGGCGGCCCCCTTGCCTGTCCCCGCGCGTACCGTGGCTTCTAGATCTGGAATCTTACCAGCCATTTTATCTCTCCAATAAATTAGGGGCCGTCCTCCAAGGGTGAGCGGCCCGGTTCGTAAGGGCGCTATAGGCGCGAATCGGGTGGGTGAAAAGAGATTTATGGACACGGTGGGCCTTATTTGTCGCAATTGCGGCCTGTTCAAGTGCGGCTGGTATCAATCAGGCCCGCATTCCCAATGGTTTTGGCTGATAGGTGCCGTAGCCCGATAGCGCGGATCAACAAACCGTCACCTGACGGCGCGCGCGGCCGCTGCCGGGTTCAAGTTTTTGTGGCAATCCATATCGCCGACGGTAAAGTGGAGCTCGAGCGAGGGGTGCAAGATCGAAGGGTGTCAGGGGGTGCAAACGATTTGGATGCATCTCGCGGCAATTCTTAAGGATGCAACACAAAGTGCTACGTTTTTTGGGGGCGGTATGTTACCCAACACTAAATGTTAACGCTAACAGTCTGTGCTCGAGCGTCTTATGGGGCAAGTGGCGCAGGACTTTCGACCAAGTGAGGGAATGCGAAATGGTAAAGACGCCTGACACGAAATCGGCGAAACTTGCGAAACTTCCCGCATTCTTAACGGCGGACGATGTGGCGCGGTTGAACGCAGGGCGTCATAGCCGTCCGTTTGATGTGTTGGGCCCGCATAAAAGTGGCAATCGTCGCTGGGTGGTGACGGTACAGCCCGATGCGATTGCAGTGACTGCGACTGTTGGCAGTAAACAGATAGGTCTTGGGCGCATTGCGGGCGATGTGTTTGCCGGTCCTGTCGCGGGTGCAGCCTATACGCTGAGCATGCAATATGCCAACGGCAGCACCTATACGACGACCGACCCCTTTGCTTATGCGTCGGTATTGTCGGATTTTGACGCCTATTTGCTGGGCGAGGGGACGCACCGCGAATTGTGGCGGGTTCTGGGGGCGCATGTCTGCGAGCATGAGGGCGCGCAGGGCACCCATTTTGCGGTCTGGGCACCCAATGCGCAGCGCGTGTCGGTGGTTGGTGATTTCAACACATGGGACGGACGCCGCCATCCGATGCGCCGTGTCGGAGAAACGGGTGTGTGGGATATTTTTCTGCCCGACGTCGGCGATGGCGCGCTGTATAAATACGAGGTGATCGGTGCGGACGGACATCGGGGTCTGAAGGCTGATCCCGTGGGCTTTGGCTCGCAGCATCCGCCCGAGAAGGCCTCGGTGGTGCGCGATATCACCGGTTATGGCTGGAAAGATGCGGGCTGGATGCAGGCCCGCGCGGCCAACAACACACGCACGGCGCCGATCTCAATCTATGAGGTGCATCTGGGGTCGTGGCGCCGCAAGTGGGATGATGCCGGGCGGCCATTGTCGTATAAAGAACTAGCCGCGGATCTGGTTGGCTATGTCAAGCACATGGGCTTTACCCATATCGAGCTTTTGCCGGTCTCGGAGTTTCCTTTTGATGGCTCGTGGGGCTATCAGCCGGTGGGGCTTTATGCGCCGACGATCCGCTTTGGACCGCCACATGAATTCCGTGATTTTGTTGATGCGGCTCACGCGGCAGGCATTGGTGTTCTGCTTGATTGGGTGCCGGGGCATTTTCCGACCGATGACCACGGGCTGGCGCGTTTTGACGGCACGGCGCTATACGAGCACGAGGATATGCGCGAGGGGTTCCATCAGGATTGGAACACGCTGATCTATAACTACGGGCGCACCGAGGTGAAGAATTACCTTGTATCAAACGCGCTGTATTGGATGGAGGAATACCATCTGGACGGGCTGCGCGTGGATGCGGTGGCCTCGATGCTCTACCGCAATTATTCGCGCCAAGACGGTGAATGGATCCCCAACAAGGACGGCGGCACCGAGAATTACGAGGCCATTGGGTTCCTGCGCGAAATGAACACGGCGCTATACGGCGCGCATCCGTCGGCGATGACCGTGGCGGAGGAAAGCACATCGTTCCCTGCGGTGTCGCAACCTGTTGACGCAGGCGGGCTTGGCTTTGGCTACAAGTGGAACATGGGCTGGATGAACGATACGCTGGACTATATCGCGCGTGATCCGATCCACCGCAAATACCACCAGAACGACATGACATTCGGCATTCACTATGCATTTTCCGAGAATTTCATCCTGCCGATTAGCCACGACGAGGTGGTGCATGGCAAAGGATCGATGATCGCGAAAATGCCGGGCAGTGAGGGTGAGAAATTTGCGAACCTGCGCGCCTATTACGGGTTCATGTGGACCCATCCGGGTAAGAAACTGTTGTTTATGGGGTGCGAATTTGCCCAACCCGAAGAGTGGGATCACAACGGCGAGTTGAACTGGGGTGCCGCCGAGCAGCCCGCCAACAAAGGTGTGCAATCCCTCGTGCGGGATCTGAACGCGCTTTATGTGGCCACCCCTGCGCTGCATAAATTCGACTGCGAAGCGCGCGGATTTTCATGGGTCAACAGTGACGCGGACCAATCCACGCTGGGCTATGTGCGTTATGGCGAAGACGGCGAGGCACCGGTTCTGGTGATGTGCAACTTTACCCCCGTTTTACGGACAGCGATGCGCGTGGGCGTGCCTTTGGCGGGGCAATGGGACGAGGTTCTGAACACTGATTCAGAGATTTACGGTGGTGGCAATCGCGGCAATCTTGGCGGTGTGCAGGCGGGTATGACGCCCTGCGACGGGCAACCTGCCTCGGTTGAAATGACCTTGCCACCGCTGTCGACAGTGGTGTTCCGGCTGCGGTCAAAGGTGTAATTCTGGGAGGAGACATACCGATGGAAAAGAAAAGACTGACACATAGGTCAATGGTTTTTGTGCTTGCCGGAGGGCGCGGCAGCCGCCTGAAGGAATTGACCGACAGGCGGGTGAAGCCGGCGGTTTATTTTGGTGGCAAGACGCGGATCATCGACTTTGCGCTGTCGAATGCCTTGAATTCCGGCATCCGTAAAATGGCGGTGGCGACCCAGTATAAAGCCCATAGTCTGATCCGGCATTTGCAACGTGGCTGGAGCTTTTTTCGCGCAGAGCGCAATGAGTTTCTGGATATTCTGCCCGCGTCGCAGCGCTCCAACACCGAAAGCTGGTATAAGGGCACGGCTGATGCGGTGACCCAGAATATCGACATCGTCGACAGCTACGGCGTTGAGTATGTGATCATTCTGGCTGGCGACCATATTTACAAAATGGATTACGAGCTGATGTTGCGCCAGCATGTCGAGAGCGGGGCGGACGTGACCGTGGGCTGTTTGACTGTGCCGCGCGAAGAGGCCACAGCCTTTGGCGTGATGGCCACCGACGAGAGCGGACGCATCACATCGTTTCTTGAAAAACCCGCCGATCCGCCAGCGACCCCAGAGGATCCCGGCAAGGCGCTGGCCTCGATGGGGATCTATGTGTTTGACTGGAAATTTCTGCGCAATCTGTTGCAGGAAGACGCGCAAAATGCGGAATCAACCCATGATTTCGGCCATGATCTGATCCCGCTGATCGTCAAAAACGGCAAGGCCATCGCCCACCGGTTTGACGAAAGCTGCGTGCGCGCCGATGACGCGCCGGTCTATTGGAAAGACGTGGGCACGATCGATGCATTTTGGGAATCCAACATCGACCTGACCAGTTTCACCCCTGATCTTGACCTGTGGGACAAAAGCTGGCCGATCTGGACCTATTCCGAAAGCGTGCCGCCGGCGAAATTTATCCACGACGAGCGTGACAGGCGCGGCATGGCGATCTCATCGATGATCTCGGGGGGCTGTATCATTTCGGGGACCGAGGTGCGCAATTCGTGCCTGTTCACCAATGTGCATAGCAATTCCTATGCGGTTCTGGATCATGCGGTTGTGCTGCCCAATGTCGTGATAAACCGGTCTGCAAGGCTGCGTAATGTCGTGATCGATAGCGGCGTGATCATCCCCGAGGGCCTTGTTGTGGGCGAGGATCCGACGGAAGATGGCCGCTGGTTCAATGTCACGGATCGTGGCATCACGCTGATCACCCAATCCATGCTGGACCAAAGAGCCCGAGACTTATGACCCGTATCCTTTCTGTTGCGTCTGAATGTGTGCCTTTTGTGAAAACAGGGGGGCTGGCGGATGTGGTGGGTGCACTGCCGGCTGCTCTTGCGCCTTTGGGGGACGAGGTGAAAACCCTGATCCCGAGCTACCGGGGTGTGATGGAAAAATTGGGCAAGGCGCGCGAGGTCGCGGCCTTTGATGACCTGTTTGGCGGGCCTGCGCGTGTGCTGTCGGCCGTGGTTGGCGGGCTGGATGTGTTGGTCTTGGAGGCCGCGCATTTATATGATCGCACGGGCGGGCCCTATCTGGATGCGGCGGGGCGCGATTGGCCTGACAATCCCGAACGCTTTGCCGCTTTGAGTTATGCTGCGGCGCATCTGGCGGTGCACGGTGTTGCGGATTGGGCGGTTGATGTGGTGCACGGCCATGACTGGCAGGCCGGTTTGATCCCTGAATATTTACACAATATGGGCCAGGGCAGCCCTGTGCCGCCGTTTGTGTTTACCGTGCATAACATCGCGTTTCACGGCAATGTCGCGCGCGAGCGCTGTGCCGATCTCTGGCTTGATCCGTGGCGGCTGACGACGCAGCATTTTGAGTTTTGGGGCCAGATTTCGGCGCTCAAGGCGGGGCTGACGGGGGCCGCCAAGATCACGACGGTGTCGCAAACCTATGCAGAAGAATTGCTGACACCAGAGTTTGGCATGGGCATGGAGGGCGTTTTGGCCGCACGGCAGGCCGACTTGATTGGCATCGTGAACGGCATCGATACCGATGTCTGGGATCCGCAAACCGACCCTGCGATAACGACCTATAAACTGCCCGGCGGCAAGAAGGCGAACAAGGCTGCCCTGCGCGCCGAGTTTGACCTGCCCCGGGCCGAGGGGCCGCTCTGTGTGCTTGTGTCGCGTCTTAGCGGGCAAAAGGGCATTGATTTGCTGCTTGAGGCGTTGCCCGCGCTTTTGGAGCGCGGCGGGCAATTGGCGCTGCTTGGCTCGGGTGATCCGGCACTGGAGGCAAAGCTGGTTGAGATGGCCGCAAACGAGCCCAATGTGGCGGTGCGCATCGGCTATGACGAGGCGCTGGCGCACCGATTGATTGCAGGTGGTGACGCCATCCTTGTGCCATCGCGGTTCGAGCCTTGCGGGCTGACCCAGCTTTACGGGCTGCGCTATGGCACGGTGCCATTTGTGACGCTGACCGGAGGTTTGGCCGATACGGTGATCAACGCGTCGCCTGCTGCACTGGCGCGCGGTGTCGCGACGGGTGTGCAGGTGTTTCCGGTCACGGCGGCGGCTATCGTAAACGGTTTTGCGCGGCTGTGCACGTTGTTCGCGCAGCCGAAAGTCTGGGGCGCTCTGCAACGCAACGCAATGCGCCAACCCGTTGGCTGGGACACATCAGCGGCCGCATTTCACAGCCTTTATGGCGCGGTCGCGGGTCGGGCCACTTAATGACACGCACATTTCCTGTTCAAGCTGGTCAAGCCTATCCGTTGGGCGCCACATTCGACGGGGATGGCGTCAATTTTGCGGTTTTTTCCGAATATGCAACGCGGGTCACGCTGTGCCTGTTTGACGAGGCGGGCCGCGAGACCCAAATGGTCACACTGCCTGAACGCGATGGCCATATCTGGCATGGCTATATTCCGGGTATGCGCGCGGGCCAGCAATATGGCTACCGGATGCACGGCCCTTACAGGCCTGCCGAGGGTCACCGCTTTAACCACAATAAACTGCTGATTGATCCCTATGCCAAGCGCCTGACAGGGCATCCGAAATGGCACGATGCCTTGTTTGGCTATCAGGTTGATCACCCTGACGCCGACCTGAGTTTTGATCCGCGTGACAGCGCGCCCTATATGCCACGCAGTGTTGTGGTGGACCCGTCATTCACGTGGGGCCGAAAACCCGCGCCGAACCTTGGGCTGCAAGATACGATCATTTATGAGGCCCATGTCAAAGGCATGACCGCGGGGCGCAAGGATATTGAAAACCCGGGCACCTATCTTGCGATGGCGTCTGATCCGATGTTGGACCACCTCAATAGGCTGGGGGTCACGGCGGTAGAATTGATGCCGGTGCAAGCCTTTCTTGATGACAAGTTTCTGGTTGATCGCGGGCTGACGAATTATTGGGGTTATATGACCTACGGGTTCTTTGCCCCCGAGCCGCGCTATATGCAGACCGGTGAAATCGCCGAATTCCAGCAGATGGTCGCCCGCTTTCACAGTGCCGGGATCGAGGTGATTTTGGACGTGGTCTATAACCACAGCGCCGAAGGCTCCGAGCTGGGCCCGACATTGGCGTTTCGCGGGCTTGATAACGCCAGTTATTACCGTTTGGCGGATGATCCTCGCTATTATGCCAATGATGCGGGCTGCGGCAATACACTTAATCTCGATAACCCGTTTGCGCTGCGGCTGGTGATGGACAGCCTGCGCTATTGGGTCGAGGTCATGCATGTGGACGGGTTCCGGTTTGATCTGTGTTCGACTTTGGGGCGCACGAAAGGCGGCTTTGACCGCGATGCGCCGTTCTTTCGCGCGATCCGGCAAGACCCGGTGCTGAACCGCTGCAAACTGATTGCAGAGCCTTGGGATATCGGGCCGGGGGGGTATCAGCTGGGTGCCTGTCCCGCGCCGTTTGCGGAATGGAACGATAAATATCGCGACGATACCCGCAGGTTCTGGCGCGGTGATGCGGGTCTGGCGGCGGGCATGGCGGCGCGGTTGTCTGGCTCTGCGCAGTTCTTTGACCATGACGGGCGCGCGGCGACATCGTCGGTGAATTTTGTGACCGCGCATGACGGCTTTACGCTGTCAGATACGGTCAGCTATGCGCAAAAGCATAATGCGGCCAATGGCGAGGACAACCGCGATGGCCATTCCGCGAACTTTTCGGACAACTTCGGCGTTGAAGGGGCGACAGATGATGCCGGCATTATCGCCGCACGCACCCGCCGTCGCCGCAATATGATCGCTACATTGCTGTTGTCGCAGGGCACGCCGATGCTACTTGCGGGCGACGAGATCGGCAACGGGCAAGAGGGCAACAACAACGCCTATTGTCAGGACAGTCCGCTGGGTTGGATCAATTGGGCCGCACGTGATGATGCGTTTTTCGGCTTTTGCCAGCAGGCGATTGCCTTTCGCAAGGCCCATCCCATTTTACGCCAGCGCCGGTTCTTACATTCGCGCTCAAGGCTGGTTGACGGCGAGACCGATCTGTTCTGGCGCCGCGAAGATGGCCATGCGATGTCGCAAAGTGACTGGGATGATCCGGCGCGAAAGATCTTGGTGGCCGAGATGCGCATGGCGTCGGGCACACCTGAATATGTCGAGCGTGAAGGCGCGTTGCTTGTTGTTTTGAACACCGGTGATGCGGTCGATGTGGCGGTGCCTGAAACGCCCGCTGGCATGGCGTGGGTGCGCGGCTTTGACACCGCCCAAGACGGGATGCCGCGCGATTTGGGGCATTGGATTATTGCGGCAAACAGTGTGGTTGTTTTTGTTCTGGCAGCGATTGCCAGCAATTAGGGGGAGAAAGCGGATGCAGATCGAGACCGTTGTGACACAGCCGATCGAGGGCCAGAAACCGGGCACCAGCGGGCTGCGCAAAAAGACCAAAGTGTTTATGAGCACGCATTACCTTGAAAATTATGTGCAGGCCACATTTGACGGGATCGGCGGCGTGGCTGGCCGCACCTTGGTTGTGGGCGGTGACGGGCGGTATTTCAACGACCGCGCCATCCAGGTGATCTTGCGCATGGCAGCGGCCAATGGCGCGGTGCGTTGCATCGTGGGACAGGGCGGTATTTTGTCCACGCCAGCCGCCTCGCATCTGATCCGCAAGCGCGCAGCCGACGGCGGTTTGATCCTGTCGGCCAGCCACAACCCGGGCGGTCCCGACGAGGATTTTGGCCTGAAATATAATGGTCCCAATGGCGGCCCCGCGACCGAAAGCGTGACCGACAGGATATTCGCACAAACCAAGGTTATCGATGTTTACCGCATTTTGAACGCCCATGATGTGGATCTGGACACGCTTGGGCAAAGCGTCCTTGGCGCCATGACCGTCGAGATTGTGGACCCTTTTGCGGATTACGCGGCGCTGATGCAAACACTGTTTGATTTTGACAAAATCCGCGCGTTATTTGCGGGTGGGTTTACCATGCGGTTTGACGCGATGCACGCGGTCACCGGCCCCTATGCCGTGGCGATTCTGGAGGATGCGCTGGGCGCGCCAAAGGGCACCGTGATCAACGGCGTTCCTTTGCCTGATTTTGGCGGCGGGCACCCTGATCCGAACCCGATCTGGGCCAAACCGTTGATGGACGAGATGTATGGCGCAAACGCCCCCGACTTTGGCGCGGCCTCTGATGGCGACGGGGATCGCAACATGATTGTGGGCCGCCACGCCTATGTCACGCCGTCCGATAGTCTTGCGCTCTTGGCGGCCAAGGCACATCTTGCGCCGGGGTATCATGGCGGTCTTGCGGGTGTTGCACGCTCGATGCCGACCTCTGGCGCGGTGGACCGTGTGGCGCAAAAACTTGGTATCCCTTGCTATGAGACCCCCACCGGCTGGAAGTTTTTTGGCAATCTTCTGGATGCGGGCAAGGCCACGCTGTGCGGCGAGGAAAGTGCAGGCACCGGATCAAACCATGTGCGCGAGAAAGACGGGCTTTGGGCGGTGCTGCTTTGGCTGAATATTCTGGCCGAAACGGGGCAATCTGTGTCGGAATTGATGGCGGGGCTTTGGGCCGAGTATGGCCGCTGCTTTTATTCGCGCCATGATTTTGAGGATGTGGACAGTGCAAAGGCGGGGGCCATGATGACCGCTTTGCGTGCCAAATTGCCGACCTTGCCGGGGACGCGCCTGGGCGATTTGACCGTCTCTTATGGCGACGAATTTGCCTATGATGATCCGGTTGACGGATCGCACTCGGCGGCGCAAGGGCTGCGGATCGGGTTTGAAGGCGGCGGGCGGGCTGTGTTTCGCCTGTCTGGCACCGGCACCGTTGGCGCGACCATCCGGGTCTATCTTGAACAGTTAGAAACCGATCCTGCCGCTTTTGACAGGCCCGCCGCGCAGGCGCTTTCGGCGATTGCAACCGCGGCCCTGCTGTTGTCGGATCTGAAACGGCACACGGGGCGCGATGCGCCCGACGTGATTACCTGAAAGTCCCGCTTTCCTTCCCAAGCGTTGGCCCGTATGAACGCGGGCCAGCCCTGTTTGACCACACAAAGATCCAAAGATTATGAATGTTATGACCAAATCCGCCGCAATGCCTGCCGTCACCATGGACGCGTTGCGAAGCAGTATTCACCGCCATCTGACCTATACTCTTGGCAAGGACAAGCCGCACGCCAGCACCTATGACTGGCGCATGGCCGTCAGTTACGCTGTGCGCGATTTGATTGTGGAGTCGTGGTTTGCAGCAACCCGGCGCACTTACGAGCAGCAGGGCAAGCGGGTATATTACCTGTCGATGGAGTTTCTGATCGGGCGTATTCTGGAAGATGCGGTGATCAACCTCGGGCTACACCGGCAGATCGAGGATGTGCTGCAAGAAGACGGGATGTCGCTGATCGATGTGGTCGAAGATGAACCCGACGCGGCCTTGGGCAATGGCGGGCTTGGGCGCTTGGCGGCGTGTTTTCTGGAATCGATGTCAACGCTTGGTTGCCCTGCATTCGGTTACGGCATCCGCTATGAACACGGGCTGTTTCGCCAGCGGTTTGAGGGCGGGCAGCAGGTCGAGACGCCAGAGGACTGGTTGAACCAGTCCAATCCGTGGGAATTTGAACGCCCCGAGGCGCATTATACCATCCCGTTCAAGGGGCGCGTCGAGATGGTCGAGGGCCGCGCAATCTGGCGGGCCGCCGAGACCGTGCTGGCACGCGCCTATGACACGCCTGTGGTGGGTTGGCAGGGCAAGTGGTCCAATACGCTGCGGCTATGGGGGGCATTGCCGACCGAGATGTTTGACCTCGAGCGGTTTAATGCGGGCGACTTTACCGCCGCCGCCGCACCCGAGGCCTTGGCGCGCACCTTGAGCCGCGTTTTGTATCCCGAAGATACGACCGAAAGCGGCAAGGAATTGCGTCTCAAGCAGGAGTTTTTCCTGACGTCGGCGGCGCTGCAAGACATCTTGCGCCGCTTCCTGTCGGAATATGACGACCTGTCGTTGCTGCCCGATAAGGTCGCAATCCAGATGAACGACACCCACCCTGCACTGGCAGGGCCGGAATTGATGCGCTTGCTGGTGGATGTGCACGGGATCGATTGGGCCGTTGCCAAAGATATCGCCGCCAGATGCCTGAATTACACCAATCATACCTTGTTGCCCGAAGCCTTGGAGCGCTGGTCGACATGGTTGATGGGGCGGGTCTTGCCGCGCCATATGCAGATTATCGAACGCATCGATACCGAGCATCAGGCGGCGACGAATTGTGCGCCGCCCTTGAAAATTGTCTATCAGGATCAGGTGCATATGGGCACGCTTGCCTTTGTGATGGCCGCGCATGTGAACGGTGTGTCCGCGCTGCATTCCGACCTGATGAAGCAGACGGTTTTTGCGGATCTGGACCGGCTTTATCCGAACCGTATTTTGAACCAGACCAATGGCGTCACGCCGCGCCGTTGGCTCCGGTTGTGCAACCCTGCGCTGTCGCAAGTGATCACCGATGCGATTGGCTCTGGCTGGGAGGACGACCTTGACCGGCTTGCCAGGCTGAAAGCGTTTGAGGCCGATCCTGCGATGCTGGAGAGTATCCACGCGGCGAAATTTACCAATAAGGTTGCGTTTGCCAATTGGGTGCGCGCCACGATGCAGATCGATATTGATCCGCACGCGATGTTTGATGTGCAGATCAAGCGCATCCATGAATACAAGCGCCAGCTTTTGAACGTGTTTGAAACCGTCGCGCGCTGGAATGCGATCCGCAACAATCCGACCGCCGATTGGACGCCGCGTGTTAAGATTTTCGGCGGCAAGGCCGCACCGGGATATCATACCGCCAAGCAGATCATCCGCCTGATCAACGATGTGGCCGTGGTTGTGAACAACGATCCCGTGACCAAAGACCTGTTGAAGGTGGTGTATCCCGCAAATTACAATGTCTCTATGGCGCAGCGCCTGATTCCCGCATCCGACCTGTCCGAGCAAATATCAACCGCCGGCAAAGAGGCGTCCGGCACCGGCAATATGAAATTCACCATGAACGGCGCGCTGACCATCGGCACGCTGGACGGGGCAAACGTGGAAATCCGCGAACATGTCGGGCCAGAGAATTTCTTTGTGTTCGGCATGACCGCAGCGCAAGTGCAGGATCGGTCCCGTCTGCCAGACCATGCCCGTCAGGCGATCCTTGCCAGCCAGGACTTGCGCGATGTGCTGCAAATCATCGCCGAGGGCCGCTTTAGCCCCGAGGACCCGGCACGCTATGGTGATTTGATTGCGCAGACATGGGCGCATGATCCGTTCCTTGTGGCCTCGGATTTTGACAGCTATCTCGCGGCGCAGGCCCGGGTTGACCAGACCTACGGCGACCAAAAGATGTGGGATCAACTGGCGCTGCGCAATATTGCGGGGTCGGGGTATTTTTCGTCAGACCGCACCATTGCCGGCTATATGGCCGAGGTTTGGGACGCAAAAAGTCTGTTATAATCTCAAAATTGCCGATAGCAGAACCGCGACATATGTCGTGCGCGGGTTGGGGGTGTCCTCGCATTTTCTAGTGCGGGCCGAAATGGCAAGATGACCGGTCGGCCCAACGGGACGCAATAATGTCCGGTCATGTCTAAAAAGCGCGGCTTGTCGCATCGTTCAGCGCATGGCCCACCGGCGTGCCTGCCATCAACGCCAGTTGCCAGCGCTTTGCACTGTGGCGCGATGGCAATAGCTGAAACTTCTTGGAAGTTGCCCGTTTTACGAATCGATCATGCAGGCTATCGAGGACGGGCTCGGGGGGGCGTAGAATTGGAAAAACCATGCGGCACGCCCTGATCCTCCTGCTTGCAACTGCCACGCTTGCGACACCTGCCTTTTCAGAGGGGCGTAAGGTCATTGGCAACGGGCGGCTGTTTACCAATGACTTTTTCGGCGATGGCGGCGACCGCTGGCGTTCTGGGTCCTATGTCTTGTCGATTGTTCAGGGTCAGGATGCCTATACCGGCCAAGAGGCATTTGGCGATATCATCGAATACCGCATCGGTGGGCAGATCATCGCGGGCACACGTTCCAGTGCGGCGCCGGGGGACCGGCCCTATGTCGGAGCGGTCGCCGTGGGCGTGCATACGCCATTCAAATATGCGAATACGGATTTTAGCATTGGCGCGGATGTGATGGCCATTGGGCCGCAAACCGGTCTGTCGGACTTCCAGCAAAAATTCCACGACGGGTTCGGCATTACCCTGCCGCCCTACGTGGATCAACAGCTTGATGATGCGTTTTTTGTGAACGGCACCGTTCAGGCGTCGCGCACCATCGCGCTGTCCGATAGCGTCACGTTGCGGCCCTTCGTCGAGGGGCTGACCGGCGCCGAAGACCTTGTGCGCGCAGGCGGTGACGTCATCTTCGGACAGGTCGGCCAAGAGGATTTGATGATACGTGATGTTGTAACTGGGCAACTTTATCGCGGCACGCAAGCCAATCAAATCGGCCTGTCATATACGTTTGGCGCGGATGTTGCTTCGGTTTTTGACAGCGCGTTCTTGCCCGCGGATCAAGGGTATAATGTGTCTGAAACCCGTGCACGCGCTAGGGCTGGTGTGCTATTCCAGTTTGCAGAGTATTCTTCGTTCTTCTATGGGGCGACGTATCTGTCGGAAGAATTCGAGGGCCAGCGCGAAGGTCAGGTCGTTGGTTCGCTGAAGCTGAATTTCAATTTCTGAATAAATAGTTAACGCACTTAGTTAATGTGACTTGATCGCAATTGAGCATGTTTGGTATGCTTGTGCCATAATTCCGCGCGCCTAATGACGCGGATAAAGTTGAGGCAAATAGCAGGCATGAAAACGGGCTTTAATGGCACGTTTGTCATCTCCTGGTCACAGACATCTATCGACGGGCAATTTGCGTCGCCCGTGACCGATTTATCTGTGGGCACCGCGTGGTCATGGACCGGTGACGCGGCACGTGTGGATGGGCCAAGCGGGATCTTACCGCTGGGTGTATCCGAGGGAGAGGCAAACATTCGCAAACGGGCGGCACTGACGGTGCGCCGGCTTTTGACATCCGCACAGATCGACACGCGCAAGCTGGACGCGGCGGTGTTGCAAGACCCGCTGTTTGACGACAGCTTTCGGGTGACCGACGGGTTTGATGTCTGGACGATCACGCTGATTGATACGGGGGCGGGGCGCAAACCGCTGTGTATGTTCCTTGACGAAATTCCGCCTCAGGGGTGCGATCTGTGGGTCGTGGACCACCATATCAAGGCCACGCTGCGCCGCACCGACCACACCCATCCGGGCGGAGTGATTTGTTTTACGCCGGGCACGATGATCATGACACCTGACGGGGTGCGCGATGTGGCCTGCCTTTCGGAGGGCGACCATGTGCAAACCGCCGACAATGGCAGCACCGAAGTTCTCTGGCTGGGACAGCGCCGTATCAGCGGAGCGCGTTTGCAAGCCATTCCGGCGTTGACACCGGTCCGTTTGCGCGCCGGCGCGCTGGACAAGGATGTGCCTGATGCAGGGTTGCTTGTGTCGCCGGACCACCGGATCGTGCTGCGCGGTCCACAAGCGCGCGCACTTTATAATTGCGACGAGGTGCTTGTGACCGCGCGCGACCTGATCAACGACCACAGCATAATCCGTGACCATTCCCTGCGTGAAGTGACCTATATCCACATGATGTTGCCACAGCACGAGGTGGTGTTTGCCAACGGGGTGGCAACCGAAAGCTTTCATCCCGCCGCTGCGGAGCTTTCGGCGATGGACGAGATCGAGGAGGGGCGGCTATACGACCGCTTGCCCGATCTGCGCGGCGATATGCAGAACTATGGCGCCTATGCGCGGCGGGTTTTGTCGGACAGTGAAGCGGCGATTTTGCAATATGACGGCAAGCGCCCCTAGGCATTGCGCGCAACGGGCCCGCCGCTGGCCTCCCATGTCGAGAACCCGTCGCGCAAATGCGCGCAGGCGAACCCCATGTCGTTTAATGTGGCCACTGTCAGCGCCGACCGCCACCCAGAGGCGCAGTGAAAGACAAAGGTCTTGTCTTGCCCGAAGATGTCCTTGAAGTAGGGGCTGTCGGGATCGACCCAGAACTCGGCCATGCCACGCGGGCAGTGAAAACTATCGGGAATAAAGCCGTAGCGTTCTCTTTCGCGCACATCACGCAAATCCACGATGACCACGTCGTCGGACCCGACCATTGCAATCGCATCTTTGGTCTCGACCTCTTCGATACGGGCGCGGGCGCGGGCGACCATTTGGGCGGCGGATATTTTCAGCATGTCTGACTCTTTCTGAACAACCCGCCAAAATCATTGTGTGGCAGTGTGATGCCGGCACATCGCGCCAGATGCCAGCCCAACACCTGATTGCTCGACAGCACGGGCAGGCCGGTCTCGGCCTCGAGTTTTGCGATGATATCAAGCGTGCGCAGGTTGGTGCAGGATAGAAACAGCGCATCGATACCACCCGTCGCGGCCAGATCCACCGCCGCTGCATATGTCGATGCAGGCGCAATATGCGATACGACAGCTTCTTCGGCCTCGTCAAACGAACCGAACACCGGACAGGATATCGCCCTTTCAGCCAAGGCCGCGACCAACCTGTCCGACACCGACGCCACATAGGGTGACAAAAGCCCTAAACGCGCGACACCAAGTGTGCGGCACGCGGCAATCAGGGCGGACAATGGCTCGGTCACATGCGGGGTGTCGACGGCTTGCCTGACTAAACCCGCGATTTTATCCGCGCCGATTTGCGCCGTGCCAGAGGTGCAGCCATAGCCCACAGCCGCAAGTTCAATACCGGCCGGAAACAGTGCGGCGGCGTCAGGCAGGGTTGCGGCCATCTGTTGCAATGTATCGCGCGATACCTGCAAGGCGCTGGGCACGCGGGTCACATAGATCAGGGTGGTCCAGTCGAAAATCCGGCGCATATCCTGCTCGATGGTCTCGTCGGCCTGCAAGGTGATCAAGCCGATGGCGGGCAGGTGCGGATCGGTGGTGAAATCGTAACTCATAGCACGGGCATCCGGCGCGGCGCGGGTGCGGATAAGAACCGTGGACCGTCGGGTGTGATCACGATGTTTTCCTCATGCACGATCATGCGTCCGCGGCCCACATCGATGCCCGGCTCCAGCGTCAATACCATGCCCGCGACCAAAGGCGTGTGATCGGCAGGGATCAGCGATGGCCATTCGGTCAATTGCATCCCCAACCCGTGCCCCAAGCGCCCCGCGTCCGAACCACCAGGGCCGCCGGTGACGATCTGGTCCATCGCATGAAACAGATCCGACGCCGTGGCGCCGACATGTGCGACGGCCATCGCCGCATCCACCGCATCGACAAGCTTTGCATGGGCCGCCTGTGTTGCCTTTGACACGGGTCCAACCGCAAAATTCCGGTCAAAATCGCAAAAATATCCGTCCACGACCAGACCGGTATCAAGCATCAGAACATCGCCATTTGCGAGCGGGGCGTCAGTGGCAGGGGAAATCACATCGCCGTAACCGCCCGGGCCCGCACCACCCGCCAGATACGGCACCCAGTCGGCGCCTTCTTCAAGACACAGCATCTGAAACCGTCGGAACACCTGACCAAGCGGCACGCCTTTTTGGGCGATCTCGGGCACACGGGCAAAGGCGCGGTTTGCGACCTGACAGGCGGTGGTGATCTTGGCGATTTCCGCTGTCGATTTGACCATGCGCAGGGCTCGCATGATGCCGCTGTCACCACGCAACGCGCCGCCCAACTGCCGCTCCAGGCGCTTGAAGTTGCTCAAAGGCATCCGCACATGGGTTTCGGGTCCATCGGGCACGCCGACCGCGGGAAAACCCTTGAGAGCTTCGACAAGCAACCCCACGCCATCATCGTCATAATCGGGCGACCGCCATGTGCGGATATCGCGGGTCCACGTCTGCGCCATCAGGGCGGCCCCAATCGTGGGGATCACTGCGATCGGGTCGCGCGAAGCCGGAACAATCAAGAACCACGGGCGGGTCGGGCTTTCCCAGAACCGCGTCAAAAATCCGGTGAAATAGCGCACGTCGGCTTCGGTGGTCAGCAGCAGCGCATCCAGTCCCGCGCCTGCCATCATCGCGCGCGCGCGGTCCACACGTGTCCGGTATTCGCCTGGCGGAAAGCTCACGAGACCCCCTCGGATAGAATGCACAACACACGGGCATCTGCGGGCAGTGCAAAGCCCGCCAAAACCGCCGCAAGTCCCGCCCCGCCCGAAGTCGATGCCGCCAGATCGTGATCTGCCAAAACCGACGTGGCGGCCAAGGCTTCATTATCTGAAATGGTCATGAAGATATCCGCATCAACGCACAGCCCTTTGAGAGCAATCAGCGAGGGTTCCTTGCAATCCAAGCGGCCCATGTCGGACACCGGGCCATCTGCCACAACCGCGCGTCCGGCTTTTACCGATGCCATCAAAGCGGGGGCAAAGTCAGGCTCGACCACGATGATTTGCGGGGCATCGCCCCATTTCGCGCGCGCCATTGCCGCCGCAGCCCCCGCCAACCCGCCAACACCCGCCTGCAAGAAAACATGCGTCGGCACCTGCGGGATTTGGGCGAATATTTCGTGCATCAAGACGCAGTAGCCCTCCATCAAGACATGCGGGACCGCGTAGTAGTCGTCCCAAGAGGTATCCGACAACAGGGACCAGCCATTGTCGTCTGCGGCCTTGACGGCGGCTGCGACGCTTTGCTCGTAGATCTCGCCTGACCGCACCACTGTGGCCCCCATGTCGCGCAGCCGGTCGGCAAAGCCTTCAGGGACGGTATTTGCCAGATAAATAACCGCCCTGGCGCCAAATATGCGCGCCCCTGCGGCAACAGACAACCCGTGATTGCCCGCACTTGCGGTTACATAGGTGCGGTCAGCCAGAACGCCGCTCAAGTCCTCGCCACCAAGTGCGGCTGCATCGGATGCGATGACATAGGCCGCACCCAGTGCCTTGAAACTGCCCAGCCCCATGCGGTCGCGTTCATCTTTGACGTGCAGCGATGCGATCCCGACATGCGCAGCCAGTGCCGCGGCATCCACCAGCGGTGTAGGCTTGGCAATCGGGCAGCGCGCAAGCAGTGCGACGGGTTTGGCCGCATCAATGCTTGGCGTTGGAATGGACTGCGGCACGTTGATCCGCTGCTTTGACTGCCGATAGGGGTTTGGAAAAACATGCATGATCGATCCTGTTTTGACTTGCGCCGATCAAGCCTGCTGACCGCTGTATGGTCAATGAAAACTTCTGCACGCATTTGTATACAAATCACTTGCGCCAAAATGCGACCCACCGTAGCGTGCAGGCGACTCGATGGGAGAACCGCCACATGCGGTGCCGAAGGAGCAACCGCCCCGGAAACTCTCAGGCCTCAAGGACCGTCGAGTCATAACAAGACTCTGGAGAGAGATGCGTCGCGCATCCGCCGAAGGGATAACGATCTCAGGCGCACCGGACAGAGGGGGCATCACCGCGTGGGGAAACCTGCGCCCGACTGATGCCGAAGGGGACGACATGACTGATCTGTTGCAAACGCCGCTGCACGCTTTCCACATTGAACACGCCGCCAAGATGGTGCCTTTTGCGGGCTATGACATGCCGGTGCAATATGCGGCCGGTGTGATGAAAGAGCATAGCCAGACGCGCGAAAATGCGGGCCTGTTTGACGTCAGCCACATGGGGCAGGTCATTGTGCGCGGTCCTGATTACGCAAGTGCTGCCACGGCGCTGGAGGCGCTGATCCCTGTCGATATTCTGGATCTGGCCGAGAACCGCCAGCGCTATGGGTTTTTTACCAACGCAGCGGGCGGGATCACCGATGATCTGATGCTGGCCAATCGCGGCGATCATGTTTTTGTCGTGGTGAACGCGGCCTGCAAAGCCAATGATATCGCCCATATGGCCGCCAATATGCCAAGTGGTGTCTCGGTCACGGAAATCACCGACCGCGCGCTGCTTGCGCTACAAGGCCCGCGCGCCGAGGAGGCATTGGCCAGCCTGAACCCTGCGGTGCGCGACATGAATTTTATGGATGTGGTCACGCTTGATCTCAATGGTGCGGACTGCTGGATCTCGCGCTCTGGCTACACCGGCGAGGACGGCTATGAGATCTCCGTGCCAAATGATGCGGCGGTGGGTCTTGCCACAGCGCTGCTCGCCCATGAGGCCGTTGCACTTATCGGCCTTGGCGCACGCGATAGTCTGCGGCTTGAAGGCGGGCTATGCCTCTACGGCCATGATGTGGACGAAACAGTCACCCCGTCGCAAGCGGCCCTGACGTGGGCGATCCAGAAAGTGCGGCGCACGGGTGGCGCGCGTGCGGGCGGTTTCCCCGGTGCTCAGGTTGTGCTCGATGAAATCACCAATGGCGCGCCGCGCAAACGGGTGGGGCTTTTGCCCGAAGGCCGTGCACCAATGCGCGAAGGCGTCGCATTGTTCGCAGATGAAACCGCGACCACGCCCATCGGCAAAATTACCTCTGGCGGCTTTGGCCCCACGGTCGGGCACCCTATCGCAATGGGCTACTTGCCAACCGGTTATGACGGTCCGATATTTGGCGAATTGCGCGGCAAGCGCCTGCCGCTGAGGCAGGTCAAGCTTCCGTTCACACCTGCAAACTTCAAACGATAAGAAAAGGACACCAAGCGATGAAATTTACCGAAGAACATGAATGGCTGCGCGAAGAGGACGGCGTGATCGTCGTCGGCATCACAGAGCACGCAGCAACCCAATTGGGTGATATCGTTTTTGTGGAACTGCCTGACGTCGGCACCACAGTCACCAAGGACGAAGAGGTCGTGGTGATTGAGAGTGTGAAAGCCGCCTCCGACATTCTGGCCCCGATTGACGGCGAAATCGTCGAGGTCAACGAGGCACTTACCGACGCCCCCGCCACCGTGAACGATGACGCCATGGGCAACGGCTGGATGTTCAAAATCGCGCCCTCCGATCCGTCCCAGATGGACGAATACATGGACGAAGCCGCATACAAGAAACTCGTCGAATAAAGGACCAGCGCCAATGCCTTATGCACCCACCTCCTACCTGCCTTACGACTTTGCGAACCGCCGTCACATCGGCCCGTCTCCGGCGGAAATGGAGGCGATGCTCAAGGTCGTTGGCGCGGCGTCACTGACTGCGTTGATCGACGATACGCTGCCTGCGAAAATCCGCCAAAAAGAGCCGCTCGATTTTGGCAAACCCAAATCAGAGCGCGAGCTGTTGCACCATATGAAGCTGGTGGCCAAGAAGAACAATGTGCTCGTCTCGCTCATTGGTCAAGGCTACCACGGCACCGTCACGCCGCCCGCGATCCAGCGCAATATCTTCGAGAACCCCGCGTGGTATACTGCTTACACACCTTACCAGCCCGAGATTTCCCAAGGCCGTCTCGAGGCACTTTTGAACTTCCAGACCATGGTGTCCGATCTGACGGGTCTTGAGATTTCCAACGCGTCCCTGCTCGACGAGGCAACTGCCTGTGCCGAAGCGATGACAATGGCGCAGCGCATTTCAAAATCGAAAACACCTGCGTTTTTCGTCGATGAAAACTGCCACCCGCAGAATATCGCCGTGATGAAAACCCGCGCGGCACCGCTGGGTATTGATCTGATCGTGGGCTCGCCGGATGATCTGGATGCGACTGCCGTTTTCGGCGCGATATTCCAGTTTCCCGGCACCACGGGCCACCTGCGCGACTTCACCTCGCAGATCACGGCGCTGCACGAAACAGGCGCAATCGGTATCATCTCTGCCGACCCGCTCTCGCTCACACTCTTCAAAGAACCCGGCGCCATGGGCGCGGATATCGCCGTCGGCTCGACCCAGCGTTTTGGCGTCCCTGTCGGCTACGGCGGACCGCACGCGGCCTATATGGCGACAAAATCCGGCTATGCACGCAACATGCCGGGCAGGCTGGTCGGCGTGTCCATAGATGCGCATGGCAACAAGGCCTACCGCCTGTCACTGCAAACCCGCGAGCAGCACATCCGCCGCGAGAAAGCCACGTCGAATGTCTGCACGGCGCAGGCTTTGCTGGCGGTCATGGCAGGCTTTTATGCGGTTTTCCACGGCCCCGAGGGCCTGCGCGCCATAGCCCAACGGATCCACCGCAAAACCGTGCGGTTGGTCGAGGGGCTCGAGGCTGGCGGCTATAAGATCGAGCAAGAGCATTTCTTCGACACCGTCACCCTTGATGTCGGCGCAAAGCGTGACGCGATCATGGCCGCAGCGGTCAAGAACGGCGTGAACCTGCGCGCACTTGGTGCCATGCGCATCGGGATCACGCTCGACGAGTTGACCCGCCGCGACGTGACCGAAGCCGTCTGGCGGGCCTTCGGGATCGAGACCGAGGACGACGCCCATCAGGTCGACTACCGCTTGCCCGAAGATCTCATGCGCGAAACGGATTATTTGACACACCCTGTGTTTCACATGAACCGCGCCGAGACCGAGATGATGCGTTACATGCGCCGCTTGGCCGACCGTGACCTGGCACTTGACCGCGCGATGATCCCGCTTGGGTCTTGCACGATGAAGCTCAACTCGGCGGCTGAAATGATGCCGGTCTCGTGGCCGGAATTTGCGCTGTTGCATCCGTTCTGCCCTGACGATCAGGCGCTTGGTTACAAGGAAATGATCGATGATCTGTCGGCCAAACTATGCGACGTCACAGGCTATGACGCGATCTCGATGCAGCCCAATTCCGGCGCACAGGGCGAATATGCGGGGCTGTTGACCATCGCGGCCTATCACCGCGCCCAAGGTCAGGGTCATCGCAACATCTGCCTGATCCCCACTTCGGCGCATGGCACCAATCCGGCGTCGGCACAGATGGTCGGCTGGAAGGTCGTGCCGGTCAAATCCGCCGCCAACGGCGATATCGATCTGGTCGATTTCCAAGCCAAAGTGGATCTGCACAAGGACAATCTCGCGGCCTGCATGATTACCTATCCGTCGACCCACGGGGTGTTCGAGGAAACCGTCATCGATGTGTGCAAAATGACCCACGACGCGGGCGGTCAGGTCTATATCGACGGGGCCAATATGAACGCCATGGTCGGCCTGTCGCGGCCCGGCGATCTGGGCGGCGATGTGAGCCACCTGAACCTGCACAAAACCTTTTGCATCCCGCATGGCGGCGGCGGTCCGGGCATGGGGCCGATCGGTGTGAAATCTCACCTGATCACACATCTGCCGGGGCATCCGAACGGCGGCAGTGGTCCGGTCTCTGCGGCCCCCTACGGCTCCCCCTCACTGCTGCCGATCTCGTGGGCCTATGTGTTGATGATGGGCGGCGAGGGGCTGACGCAGGCCACACGCGTTGCGATCCTGAACGCCAACTACATCGCCAAGCGGCTCGAGGGCGCGTTTGATGTGCTGTATAAGGGGCCCACAGGGCGGGTCGCACATGAGTGCATCATTGACACACGGCCCTTTGCAGATAGTGCCCATGTGACGGTGGATGACATCGCCAAACGGCTGATGGATGCGGGGTTCCACGCGCCGACCATGTCGTGGCCGGTGGCGGGCACATTGATGGTCGAGCCGACGGAATCCGAGACCAAAGCCGAGCTTGACCGGTTCTGTGATGCGATGCTGGCGATCCGCGAGGAAATTCGCGCGATTGAAAACGGCGATATGCCCGCGGAAAACAACGCCCTGAAAAACGCGCCGCACACCGTCGAAGACCTCGTGTCCGACTGGGACCGGCCCTATACCCGCGAACAGGGGTGTTTCCCCAAAGGTGCGTTCCGCGTTGATAAATACTGGCCGCCGGTCAACCGTGTCGACAATGTTTACGGCGACAGGAACCTGGTTTGTTCTTGCCCGCCAATGGAAGATTACCTTGATGCAGCAGAGTGATTTGTAAATATCAAGCGGGAAAACCCGCAGATTGTGACCGTGGTTTTGGGAAATCCGGTTGCAATCGGGCGGGCTTTTGCGTGTTAATGCGGCAACTCACAGGGAGAGTAAAAATGAAACTCAAATATCTTGGCGCGGCCTCCGCGCTTGCACTGACATTTACCGCAAGCTCTGCATTGGCGGATTGTGGCGAGGTGTCGATCACGGAAATGGACTGGGCCTCGGCCTCTGTTGTGACTTCGATCGCGAATTTCCTGATGACACAAGGTTACGGCTGTGACGTGACGGTCGTGCCCACCACCACCGTGCCTGCGATCACTTCGGTGGCCGAGACCGGCGAGCCGGATATCATCACCGAGCTGTGGACAAGCTATACCGAAGTCTATGAAGAAATGCGTGCCGAGGGCAAATTGGTCGAGATGTCCAAGGTGCTGTCGGATGGCGGCGTCGAGGCATGGTGGATCCCCGATTACCTTGCCGAACAATATCCCGAACTGACCACGCTTGAAGGGATCAAGGCAAACCCCGAGCTGGTAGGCGGACGCTTTGAAGATTGCCCGACAGGTTGGGGCTGTGACGTGACCAATTTCAACAACTTCAAGGCCGCAGGGCTTGGCGAGGCCGGTGTTGAGCGTTTCCAGCATGGCTCTGGAGAGACATTGGCGGCGTCAATTGCCGCCGCTTATGAGGCCAGGGAGCCATGGTTCGGCTACTACTGGGCGCCGACCTCCGTGCTGGGTAAATACCCGATGGTGGAAGTGAAACTGCCGCCCTACAACGCAGAGGCGCATATTTGCAATGGCCTGGAGGATTGCCCGACACCCACGCTGTCGTCGTATCCGGCGGCCAATGTTGTGACTGCGGTGACCAGCAGCTTTGTCGAGCGCGAACCAGAGATCGTCGAGCTGCTCAAGAAGATGACATTCACCAATGCGCAGATGGGTGAAGTTCTGGCGTGGCAGGAAGGCAATAATGCCTCCAATGAAGAGGCTGCGGTTTACTTTTTGTCAACCTATCCCGAGGTCTGGGGCGACTGGTTGAACGACGAGGCGAAAACCAACCTCGCGGCACTTTTGAAGTAAACACAGAGCAACCGACAGCCCCTCACCATGCAATGCGGGTGGGGGGCTGTTGGCTTTTTGGGGGGCGATATGGCATTTTATGACGGGCTGTTTAACGCGCTTGGCCTGCGCGACTGGTGTGACCAGGGCGCCTCTGCGGCACCGATGTCGATGGCCGATCTGCTGAAGGCAAACAGGGCCGATGCCATTGATCCCAACGCCGAGATATTTCCGTTTCCGTCGTTGGATGAATTGAACCGTGCCTGCGGACAAATCGGCCAGACCCGCGACTTCACCTCGGGGATCGAAGACAGCTTTCTGGCTGCGCGGTCCGGCCTGAAAGCGGTGCTTGATCCACTAACGCAACCGTTGTCCTGGGCGCTGGACGGCGCGCTTTATGTATTCGAGACCACGCCGTGGTGGATCATTGTGCCGCTGCTTGTGTTTTTTGCATGGTTCGTGTCGCGCTCTTTCTGGGTCACGGTGTTTGTGGCCGCCTCATTCGTGTTTCTGGGGGTGATCGACCACCTGTTGGTCGCCTTGCAAACGCTGTCGATCATTTTTGTATGCACGGGATTATCGGTGTTGTTCGGGGTGCCGATTGGCATCGCGATGTCAAAATCCGACAGGCTGCAACGGGCACTGGTGCCGTTGCTTGACCTGCTGCAAACGCTACCGACCTTTGTTTATCTGATCCCGCTGATCTTTTTATTCTCGGTCACGGAATCCAAACTCTATGGCATTGCGATTATCCTATATGCCATCGTGCCGGTGATCCGCCTGACCGATCTTGGCATCAGGCTGGTGGACAAAGACGTGCTGGAGGCCGCCGACGCCTACGGGATGAATGCCAGCCAGCGGTTGAAAAAAGTCGAATTGCCGCTGGCGTTGCCCAACATCATGGCAGGGGTGAACCAGACGATCATGATGAGCCTTGCGATGGTTGTGATTGCTTCGCTGGTCTCTGCGCCAGGCCTTGGTGTGCTGGTGCTGCGTGGGATCAGGAACCTTGAATTGGGTGTGGGCATTGTGGCGGGTTTCGGCATCGTGTTGCTTGCCGTGGTCCTTGACCGGACCTCCAAGGCGGCCCTGAGCCGTGTCGACAAGGCCAATACCAAGCAGTGATGAAAGCCAGCGAAATGACCACAACGCCAAAAGTCCGACTGCGCGGCCTCTACAAAATATTTGGGCCCCGTGACAAGCAGATGATGCCTTATATCGCCGCAGGGATGGGCAAACCAGAGCTGCTTGAAACGCACAAACATGTGCTGGGCCTGCAAGATATCAACGTCGATATGATGGCGGGTGAAATCACGGTTGTGATGGGGCTGTCGGGTTCGGGGAAATCCACCCTGATCCGGCACCTGAACCGGCTGATTGAACCCACGGCGGGTGAAATCCTTGTGGACGGCATCGATGTGACCGGCTTGTCGGCATCTGACTTGCGCAAATTGCGGCAGGAAAAAATGTCGATGGTGTTCCAGAAATTCGCGCTTTTGCCGCATCGCACCGTGTTGCAGAACGCGGCAATGGCGTTGGAGGTGCAGGGCGTCGATGTGCAATCGCGCGAGGCCGAAGGCATGAAATGGCTCGCGCGGGTCGGGCTTGAGGGCTATGCGCACCGCTACCCGTCGCAGCTATCAGGCGGGATGCAGCAACGCGTTGGCATCGCTCGCGCGCTGACCTCGAATTCGGACATCATGCTGATGGACGAGGCCTTTTCCGCGCTTGATCCGCTTATTCGCACCGATATGCAGAACCTGCTTTTGGAACTGCAAAAAGAGCTGCAAAAAACCATCGTCTTTATCACCCATGATCTCGATGAGGCGCTGAAAATTGCCGACCACCTTGTGATCCTCAAAGACGGGGCGGTGGTGCAGCAAGGCGAGCCACAAAGCATCCTGCTGAACCCCGCCGATCCTTACATCGAGGATTTTGTCAGCGACATCAACCGCGCGCGGGTTTTGCGGGTGAAATCGGTGATGGACCCGGTGAAAGACGCGGGCGCCACTGGCAAGCCCGCAAAATTCGCCGGCGACGTTGATGCCCTCGACAATCTGGAATCGCTGATTGCACGGTCACACGGCGATACTGCCTTGCATTACCGCGTGATGGATGGTGACGTGCCGGTAGGCCAGCTTCATATGCGCGATCTGGTCAAGGCACTGGTGCCGCGCATCTCATCAACGGTTTGAACCATGACACATTCCCCCAAGGCCCGGACATATGACGTTATTATTGTGGGTGGGGCGATGTATGGCTCGTCGGTGGCGTGGTGGCTAAGCGACAACAAGGATTTTGATGGCCGTGTTCTGGTTGTAGAGCGCGACCCGACCTATGAGTTTACCTCAACCGCCCATACCAATTCGTGTATGCGCCAACAGTTTTCCGCCCCGATCAACATCAAGATCAGTCAATTTGCCGCTGATTATGTCAAAAACTTTCGCAGCTATATGGGCGGGGATGCACGGGTGCCAAAACTGGCGCTTCAGTCTTACGGCTACATGTATCTGGCCGATAACGCGGCATTTGCCCAGGACCTTGTTGACGCGCAAAAAATCCAGGCCGCCTGTGGCGCGGGCACCAAACATATGTCTGCCGCGCAGATCAAGGCGGCCTATCCGTTCTACAACATGGACGACATTATCGCAGGCAATCACAACCTGATCGACGAGGGCTATTTTGACGGCAATACGCTGTTTGACTGGTGGAAACGCTCGGCGCGCGAACGCGGCGTTGAATATATCCACAACAGCGTGGTCGCCATGACCAAAAATGCCGCTGGTCGCCGTGTCGAAAGCGTCACTCTGGCCTCTGGCGAGGTCATCGCTTGTGGCACGGTCGTCAATGCCTCGGGCCCGCGCGCGGTGCTGACCAGTCGCATGGCAGGGATTGAGATTCCGGTCGAGCCGCGCAAACGCTATACCTTTATCTTTGACGCGCAAGACAGGCTTGACCGCGACCTGCCGCTGACCATCGACCCGTCCGGTGTGCATATGCGATCAGAGGGAAGCTATTACCTCGCGGGCTGCCCGCCCGATGATGACCCCGCCGTGGATTACGACGATTTCGCGCAAGACCATAGTATCTGGGAAGAAAAAGTCTGGCCCGTCCTCGCCCACCGCGTGCCCGCCTTCGAGCGGATCAAGCTGGTCAATTCGTGGGCAGGGCACTACGCCTACAACACGTTTGACCAGAACGCGATCATCGGGGCGCACAGCCAAGTGGAAAACTTTATCTTCGCCAACGGGTTTTCGGGGCACGGCTTTCAACAGTCCCCCGCAATGGGGCGCGGCATCGCCGAGTTGATTGCCACCGGGGCCTACCAAACCCTCGATCTGACCCCGTTTGGATATGGGCGGGTTGAGCGCGGTGAGAAATTTGTCGAAAAGGCCGTGATTTAGGCGACGAAAGGAATGAAAATGAAGAAACTTGTCCTCACAGGTGCCGCGGGCGCTCTTGGCTCCAAACTGCGCGCGCCACTTGCTGCGATGTGCGACGAATTTGTCTCCTCCGATCTGGTCGACAACATCGATAATCTTGGCGCGAATGAAACCTACAAAAAGGCCGATGTGTCCGACCTTGCCGCGATGGAGGCCCTGCTGAAAGACGCCACAATGGTCATCCACTTTGGTGCCATCGCCGACGAGGCCCCGTGGGACGACATTCTGCAATCCAACATCATCGGCGCCTATAACGTCTGGGAGGCAGCATATCGCAATGGCGTCAAACGGGTGGTCTATGCCTCATCCGTGCACGCGGTGGGGATGCACCCCAAGACCGACACCATCGGGCTTGATGCGCCCCATCGCCCCGACACCTACTACGGTCTCGCCAAATGCTTTGCCGAAGATCTGGCCTCGCTCTACTGGGACAAGCGCGGCATCGAATCCGTCTGCCTGCGCATCTTTTCGGCAGCCCCGCCTTCCAACGCGCGCGCGATCGGCACTTGGCTCTCGACGGGTGACCTGATCCATCTGGTGGAGCGGGCGATCGACAGCCCCGTCGTGGGCTTCACCACCGTCTACGGTATCTCCAACAACGACCGCGCCGTGGTGGACAACAGCAAAGCGGGGCACCTCGGCTACCGCCCCAAAGACAACGCCGAAGATTACGCCAAAGAGGTCTTTGCCAAATCGCCGCCGGTTGACAACAAAGACCCCGCACATCTGTGCATCGGCGGTCCTTTTGCCGCGATTTTGCTGGGTGAATCCGGTGTGGCCCAGATCAAAAAGATGAACACTTGATGTCTGCATTATTCACGCCGCTCAAAATCAAAGATGTCACCCTGCGCAACCGGCTGGGGATGGCACCGATGTGCCAATATTCCTCTGTCGACGGGGTGGCGCAACCTTGGCATATGACCCACATCGGCGCGCGTGCGGTGGGTGGCGCGGGGCTGATCATCGCAGAGGCCACCGCGATATCGCCCGAGGGCCGGATTTCACCGGGCTGTGCGGGGCTTTGGAACGAGGCGCAAGTCGCGGCACTGATCCCGATCAACGCCTTTGCCAAATCGCAAGGTGCGGTGATCGGCGTGCAAATCGGCCACGCAGGGCGCAAGGCAGCGTCGGCGCGGCCCTGGGACGGCGGGGCGCATTTGACGGATGCCGAGGGCGGCTGGCCGATCCTTGGCCCAACATCTGAGGCCTTCGACAGCGACGGCACGCGGCTGTTCAAAGCCCCTTCTGCGATGTCGCTTGCCGATATCGAGGGCGTGACAGCCGATTTTGTCGCCAGCGCAAAGCGGGCGCTTGATGCGGGCTATGACTTGCTCGAAATCCACGGCGCGCATGGCTATCTGCTGCACAGCTTTTTCACGCCGCTGGTCAATACCCGCACCGATGCCTACGGCGGTGATTTTGCAGGCCGCAGCCGGATGATGGTCGAGACCGTCACCGCGGTGCGTGCGGTCTGGCCCGAGAGACTGCCTTTGGCTGTGCGCCTGTCGGTGACCGACTGGATCGATGGCGGCTTGACCATTGATGACAACATCCAGCTTGCGAAAATCTTGCGTGATCTTGGTGTGGATATTGTCGATTGTTCGGGTGGCGGCGCAACCCCTGCGGCGCGGGCCTCTATTGGCACACGGACTGCCGATCAGGTCAGCTTGGCCGCCAAAATGCGCGCCGAGACGGGGCTGATCACGGCAGCGGTCGGTTGCATCACAACGGCTGCGCAAGCCGAAGAGATCATCGCATCAGGCCAGGCCGATATTGCGCTCATGGCGCGGCAATTCCTGCGCGATCCCTTTGCTGCGATGACATTTGCTCATGCGCTTGGCGCAGACGCCAAAGCGCAGGTTGCAGTCCCCGTTGGCCATTTTGTAGGCTAGCGTTTGACCTTGGCGGTGCGTGTGACCCACATGCCGGCAAGGATCAGCACAACCCCCAGCACGCGCGCGACCGTGTTGCCCGCAACCCCCATCGCCACATCGATCAACACGCCGGAAATCATCTGCCCTGCAATGATCAACATCGCGGTTTGTGCGGCCCCGATCCGGTTGATTGCCCAACTGCCTGCTGCAATAAACAAAAACCCGATCGGCCCGCCCAGATAGGCCCACCAAGGGGCCGCAAGTGGTGCGCCTTCAAACAATCCACCGATAAACAGCGCGATAAAGCTGACAAAGGTCAGCCCGACGATGTGATTCCAGAACGACGATTCCATTGCGCTGGTAGAGAGAGCCAGGCGTCCGTTCAACTGGCGGCTAAGACCCACCAGCAGACCCGCAGAGACCGCTAAAGCAATAAATAATATCACGACGCACCGCCCCAGAAAATCAACACCAAGGCACCTGCAATAATCAAGCCAAGCCCTGCAAAATCTCGCCATGCAGGCATCCGTTGCGGCAAGCCGAACAGCCCCCGCGCATCGGCCACCAGCGAAAACAAGATCTGCCCTGCAAGCCCCAGCGCAATCGTGCCCGACAGTGCCAGCGCCGAATTCATCGCGGCCGAAGTCGCCACAACCGTCAAACCGCCCGAAACGCCGCCCAAATAGGCCCATAGCGGCGGCCGCTTGCGGCTGGCGCGCACGGGCCGCAACACAGCCAAGATCACAATCGCCAAAATCGAGCCGGTAAAATGTGGCACCCAGCTTGAGAATAACAGCGATCCAAATTGCGCCAGCGTGCCGTTGGTCAGCAACATCAGTGAAATCAATCCGCCCGCACCAAAGGCGCCGAAAAAGTGGATAAAGCGGGGGGGCGGTTTCTGGATCATTGGCCACGTTTGAGGCTATCTGCGCGCCAATGCAACCCACCTGTTGACTCTGCGCTTGAGCCCCGTATAAGCCGCGAATTCATTGGTGTTGGTGGACCGCGCAAGCGGAACCCTGTCAGGCTTCGGCCAAAGGACAACGCCCTTCGTAACGCGACAGCAGCCCGAAAAGCGCGAACCGGTTTTCGGATCAAGCTGCCAAGCAAAATAAAAGAAGGAGATCAGCGTATGACCAAACGTACCGCTGCCAAATACAAAATTGACCGCCGCATGGGCGAAAACATCTGGGGCCGCGCCAAATCCCCGGTGAACCGTCGTGAATATGGCCCCGGCCAGCACGGACAGCGCCGTAAAGGCAAATTGTCCGACTTCGGTCTTCAGCTTCGCGCAAAGCAGAAGTTGAAAGGTTACTACGGCGACCTGACAGAAAAGCAATTCCGCCGCATCTACGGCGAAGCAGAGCGCGTCAAAGGCGATACAGGCGAGAACCTGATTGGCCTGCTCGAGCGCCGCCTGGACGCGGTTGTTTACCGCGCGAAATTCGTGCCAACAATCTTTGCCGCCCGCCAGTTCGTGAACCACGGCCACGTCACAGTGAACGGCCAAAGGGTTAACATTCCTTCATACCGTGTCAAAGAAGGCGACGTGATCGAAGTGCGTCAGAAGTCCAAGCAGCTGGAACTCGTCCTTGTGGCAACACAATTGCCAGAGCGCGATGTGCCGGACTACATGGAGGTTGATCACTCTAAAATGGTGGCCACTTTCACCCGCACGCCAACGCTTGGCGACGTGCCATACCCTGTGGCAATGGAACCGAACCTCGTGGTCGAATTCTACGCCAAGAACTAATCGTTCTGGCCTGTTGAAAACAAAAGGGCAGCACCTCGGTGCTGCCCTTTTGCGTTATTGCGGGAGCCCGAGGCGGTGGGTCTAAACGCCTAGCAAATACTGCCACTTTCGGTGCGTCTCTCGGAAAGCAGCTCGGAGACATTTGCCTCCAGAATGCCGTAGCTGATATTGCCAAACAGAATTTGGCGCCCTTCACTTAAGATATAGGTCGGGCTGCCCTGCACATGCAAAGCCTGTCCAAGCTCGTAATCAGCCGCCAGTTTCGCGATCGCTTCGCCGGTCTCGATTTTCTTTTGAACCGCGTCGAAATCCACCCCGATTTTTTCACTGACCGCGCGTTGAACGCTCCAGTCAGAGATGTCCTTGGCTTGCGTGAAAAACGCCGTCCGCAATTCCATCGCCGCCCGATTGGACAGCCGGTCGAAAAAGCCGGCCTCGGGTCCGTTATCTTCCAGCAAAGCGACCGCCTTGATGAAAAGATGCGGGCTGGCTGATGATTTTGGCTGCACTTTGGCCCAGACATCGTCGTGGATATTCACGTTGTCGAACCGGCCCGCCACCTCTTTGACATGTGCGGCATATCCAGTAAAACCGCCACGGTCTTGCCATGCCTTGTTGATTTTGGTTTGGGTATCAGGGAAAATCGAACAAAAATGCACCTCCACCTCAACCCGGTCGTCGAATTTTTTGACCAGTTTGGCAATGTTTGCTTGCCCGACATGGGCCCAGACGCACAGAACGTCGGAAAAGTGCATGATCTTCAAGGCGGGCATTTGTTGGGCTCCTTTTCATAGTGGCAATCACATAGCGTCACTACAACACAGAGGCCGCCCTGACAAACGACATCATCGCGCGGTGGCGCGCGACAAAGCCGCCTGACGTCATGATGCAGGCCGGGTTACCAAAGCGGTCCGTTGCATCCCGCTTGCGTCAAAATTTTCAGGTGCCAGCCAGGCTTGAAAACCCGCTTTCACGTGCGGCCAATCGCGATCCAGAATTGAAAACCACGCGGTGTCACGGTTACGCCCCTTATAGATCGTCGCCTGCGCGAACATGCCGTCGTAGGTGAAGCCCAAGCGGCGTGCGGCGGCCTTGGACCGGCCGTTCAAATTATCACATTTCCATTCATAGCGCCGGTATCCAAGGTCATCAAAGACATGCGACATCATCAAAAACATCGCTTCTGTCGCGGCGCGGGTTTTCTGCAACAGGGGCGACAGGGCGATAAAGCCGACCTCGATCACACCCACTGCGGGTTTGATGCGCAGATAGCTTGCAAAGCCTTCGGCGCGGCCTGTCGATGTGTTGATGATTGCATAATACAACGGGTCCGGGCTGGTCTCGGCCCCGTCCAGAAACGCATCAAAGTCTGCGCGCCGCGCAAACGGCCCGTTGGGCATATAGGTCCACATCGCCCCTGATTTATCGGTCTTGAAGGCGGCAAATAATGCATCACCGTGGTCTGCCGCGCGCAGTGGCACCACATCGGCGTAGGTCCCTGTCAATGCGGTCAGCGGCGGCCGCGGACGGGCAACCCAACCCTCAACATCAGCCCCGATCGGCTGGCCGTGTTCATTGATCCGTTGTGCCATCGTTTGCAGACCCTGTTCATTTTATTCAACACTAGGATGGAGTTGCGCGTTGCGCAATACACAGGCTTGTCGGGCCTTGTGATGGCCGTCAACGGCCGCTTTTGACATTTGCGCAACGCAAGCGCGCAGCGGTAGCTAGCCACTGGTCACGGGGCTGGCCGCGAGGTAGAAGACCTCAACCCAAAGAGAAGTTGACGCTATGCCCAATAAAATTACCCCGCAGCCCGGTATTTTGGACATCGAACTATATGAAGGCGGCGCGTCGTCTTTGGCAGGCATCGCAAATGTCTTGAAGCTGTCGTCCAACGAGAACCCGATGGGGCCTTCGGAGGCCGCAAAAGAGGCCTTTGGCCGTGCCGTGCACGAGCTTCATCGCTACCCGAGCACGGATCATTCAAACCTGCGCAAGGCGATTGGCGAGGTCTGGCACCTTGATCCCGCGCGGGTGATTTGCGGCGTCGGGTCAGACGAGATTTTGCACCTGCTGTGTCAGGCTTACGCAGGTCCGGGCGACGAGGTGATCCATACTGAGCACGGCTTTGCGCTCTACCGCATTTCGACGCTTGCGGCGGGCGCCACGCCGATTGAGGCGCCCGAGCGGGACCGGATGATCGACGTCGACGAAATTCTTGCGGCTTGCACAAAAAGAACCAAACTGGTTTTTATCGCCTTGCCCAGCAATCCCACATCCACCATGATCGGCGCCAAAGAAGTGGCCCGCTTGGCGGCAGGGTTGCCTGCGCAAGCCATCCTTGTGCTGGACGGGGCTTATGCAGAATATGTTGAAGGTTATGACGGCGGGCTTGCCTTGATCGAGAGCCGCGAAAATGTGTTTATGACCCGCACGTTTTCCAAAATTTACGGGCTTGGCGGGTTGCGTATCGGATGGGGCTACGGCCCGCAATCCATGATTGATGTTCTCAACAGGATCAGGGGCCCGTTTAACCTGTCGTCTGCCGCGCTTGCCGCCGCCGAAGCCGCAGTGCGCGACACCGTCTATACCGAAAAATGCCGCGTCGAGAATGCGCGCTGGCGCGAATGGCTGTCCACGGCTCTGGCCGAGTTGGGCGTGCCGTCTGACACCTCGACGTCCAATTTCATTCTGGCCCGCTTTGCCAGCGAGCAAGAGGCCTCGGCCTGCAATGAGCATTTGAAATCAAAAGGAATTCTGGTGCGGCATCCAAAAGGATACGGGTTTCCATATTGCCTGCGGATCACTGTGGGTGACGAAAGCGCGTGCCGCCGGATTGTTCATGCGGTGGGGCAGTTCAAAGGGCTGCGCGAATGACACAGATTTATGATCGGGTCGCATTGATCGGGCTGGGCCTGATTGCGTCGTCCATGTTTCATGCAATCAAACGCGCGGGGCTCGCAGGCGAGGTCGTGGGGTATGCCCGCAGCCCCGAGACCCGCGAAATCGCACGCGACATCGGGTTATGCGACCGCGTTTTTGATAGCGCGCGCGAGGCGGTGGAGGGTGCGGATCTTGTTGTGCTTTGCGTGCCTGTGGGCGCGATGGAACAGGTTGCGATCGACATCGCGCCGGCCCTCAAAGCGGGCGCGACCGTCAGCGATGTAGGGTCAGTCAAACGCGCTGTCATCGACGCGGTGGCCAGGCATTTGCCGCAAGGGGTGCATTTCGTGCCCGCGCACCCGCTTGCAGGAACCGAACATTCGGGGCCAACCTCGGGCTTTGCGGAATTGTTCGACGACCGCTGGTGCATTATTGTGCCAGACCTGTGCTCGGATCACGCGGCCATCGCGCGGTTGGAAAACCTGTGGCGCGGCATGGGGTCGAATGTCGACCAGATGGATGCGGACCACCATGATCTGGTGCTGGCCGTGACCTCGCACACACCGCACTTGATTGCCTATACCATGGTTGGCGTTGCTGATGATCTGCGCCGCGTGACCGACAGCGAAGTGATCAAATACTCGGCAGCGGGCTTTCGTGATTTCACCCGTATCGCGGCCTCTGACCCGACGATGTGGCGCGATGTTTTTCTCAACAACAAAGAGGCGACACTGGAAATTTTGGGCCGTTTCACCGAAGAGTTGTTCATGTTGCAACGTGCCATTCGTGAAGGCGATGGCGAGCAGCTGCACGATTATTTCACCCGCACACGGTCAATCCGGCGATCGATTATCGAAGCGGGTCAAGACACGGATGCGCCGAACTTTGGCCGGTTGCCTGCGCAAAAAAAGTGACTTGTCGCTGATGTGGCGGCAAGGGTTCACGGATGCGTTGTTCCCAAAGGTTTCGCCGCCTCCGGCGGGCATATTTGGGCTCTGAAGAAGCCCTGATCTCCCTCTTGTTTGTAAGATTTTGCAGGTCTATAAGCCGTTTTATGACTTTCTGGGCGCACATACGAATTATGTCCCCGGCGCGCTGACGTCAGCGCCGCCGGGCCAATGGCGCAGACTTTCTCGCGCCGCCCAACTCCTTGAAACGATGATGAAAAGGACGCTCCTTATGTGCGCCGATATCCCTGAATACAAAGAGACGCTGAACCTGCCAAAAACGGATTTTCCGATGCGCGCAGGCCTGCCGCAGCGCGAGCCTGAATGGCTGGACCGGTGGGTCAAAATGGACGTTTATGGCCAGTTGCGTGCCAAGACGGGCCGCCCGCCGTTTACGCTGCATGATGGCCCGCCCTATGCGAACGGGCATTTGCACATCGGTCACGCGCTCAACAAGATCCTCAAGGATATGGTTGTGCGCTCGCAGCAGATGATGGGCAAAGACGCGCGCTATATCCCCGGTTGGGATTGTCACGGCTTGCCGATCGAGTGGAAGATCGAAGAGCAGTATCGCGCCAAGGGCCGCGATAAGGATGACGTGCCGGTTGTTGAATTCCGTCAAGAATGCCGCGAGTTTGCCGCCGGTTGGGTTGATATTCAGCGCGAAGAGTTCAAGCGTCTGGGTGTGCAGGGCAACTGGGCCGAGCCGTATCTGACGATGAATTTCCACGCCGAGCGCGTGATCGCGGAGGAATTCCAAAAGTTCCTGATGAACGGCACGCTCTATCAGGGCTCCAAGCCTGTGATGTGGTCGCCTGTCGAGCAGACAGCCTTGGCCGAGGCCGAGGTTGAGTATGCCGACAAGGAGAGCTTTGCGATCTGGGTGAAATTTACGGTTCAAGCTGACGCGAGCGAGTTGCAAGGCGCGAAGGTTGTGATCTGGACGACGACGCCTTGGACAATTCCGTCGAACAAGGCTGTCGTTTATAGCGATGACATTGAATACGGCCTCTATGAGGTCACGGGCACGCCTGAGGAATGCTGGTTGAATGTCGGCGAGCGTTTTATTCTGTCGGATAAGATGGCGGATGCGGTGTTTGCGAAGGCAAGGCTCGAAGAGGGCATGTGGTCGCGTGTTCGCAGTGTCGGTTCTCCAGAATTGTCTGGTCTTGCGTTGTCACACCCGTTGGCTGGCGCCGAGGATGGCAACGGCGAATGGGACGACTTGCGCGATTTCCGCGCCGCCCCATTTGTGACCAACGACGAAGGCACAGGCTTTGTGCATTGCGCCCCGTCGCACGGTATGGACGAGTTTGAACTCTACCGCGATCTGGGCATGTTGGAGCAGGTCATTACCTACAATGTGATGGAAGACGGGCGTTTCCGCGACGATTTGCCGTTTTTTGGTGGGGCCGCGATCTTGCGCGACAAGCCGAACAAAAAGAACAAGACCAACCCCTGGGAAGGCGATGCCAACACGGCTGTCATGGCCAAGCTGGTTGAGGTTGGCGGGCTATTTGCGCGTGGCGTGATCAAGCACAGCTATCCACATTCGTGGCGATCCAAGGCACCGATCATTTTCCGCAACACGCCGCAATGGTTCGCCGCGATTGATAAAACGGTGGGCGACGGGCAGGATACCTATGGCACGACGATCCGTGAACGCGCATTGCGGTCCATTGATGAATTGGTCACTTGGACCCCGCAAAAGGGCCGCAACCGCCTGTTCGCGATGATCGAGCAGCGCCCCGATTGGGTGCTGTCACGTCAACGTGCGTGGGGTGTGCCGCTGACCTGTTTCACCAAGGTTGGTGCCTTGCCAACGGACGATGATTTCTTGCTGCGCAATGCCGAAGTGAATGCCCGTATCACGGCGGCCTTTGAGGCAGAGGGCGCCGATGCGTGGTATCAGGATGGCGCGAAAGAGCGGTTTTTGAGCGGGCTTGTGGACGTTGATGCATACGTCCAGGTCATGGATATTCTCGACGTCTGGTTCGACAGCGGCTCGACCCATGCGTTCACCCTGCGCGACCGTGCGGATGGCTCCGAGGACGGCTTGGCCGATCTGTATCTGGAAGGCACCGATCAGCATCGCGGCTGGTTCCATTCGTCGCTGTTGCAGGCTTGTGGGACGATGGGGCGCGCGCCTTATCGTGGTGTTTTGACCCACGGGTTCACGCTGGATGCCAAAGGCATGAAGATGTCGAAATCCATCGGCAATACCATCGTGCCAGAGAAGATCGTGCAGCAATATGGCGCGGATATCCTGCGGCTTTGGGTGGCGCAGACCGATTACACCAATGATCAGCGCATCGGGGATGAAATTCTGAAAGGGACAGCGGATAGCTATCGCCGTTTGCGCAATACGTTGCGGTTTATGCTAGGGTCATTGTCCGACTTTACTGAGGCTGATCGTGTTGACGTGGCCGATATGCCTGAGCTGGAACAGGTCATTCTGCACCGTCTGTCGGAGCTGGATGAGGTCGTGCGCAAAGGCTATGCGGCGTATGATTTCCAAGGTGTGTTCAGCGCGGTGTTTACATTCGCGACGCTGGATTTGTCGGCGTTCTATTTCGATATCCGCAAGGATGCGCTGTATTGTGATGGCGATACGGCACGTCGCCGCGCGGCGCGCACCGTGCTTGATATCCTGTTCCACCGCCTGACAAAATGGTTGGCACCAGTGCTGGTGTTCACCATGGAAGAGGTCTGGCTGGAGCGGTTCCCCGGTGATGCAAGCTCGGTGCATTTGGTTGATTTCGACGAGACCCCCGCCGATTGGCGCAACGATGCATTGGCCGCGAAATGGGCCACGGTGCGGGCTGTGCGCCGCGTGGTGACAGGTGCGTTGGAGGTCGAGCGGACCGCCAAAGTGATCGGCGCGTCACTGGAGGCGGCCCCAACCGTTTATGTAAACGCTGACACTGCGGGGCTGCTGGAAACCGTGGCTTTTGATGACCTAAGCATCACCTCGGGCATCTTCATCTCGACCGACGCGGCCCCTGCGGATGCGTTCACATTGGATGATGTGGCCGATGTGGCCGTGGTCTTTGCCAAGGCAGAAGGCGAAAAATGCCAACGCTGCTGGAAGATCCTGCCAGACGTCGGCACGCATACCCATGCTGGGGTGTGCGGGCGGTGTGACGAGGCCCTCAAGTAAGGTGGGTCAAACCCCATCCTACACCGCATCTCTGCCAAACAGCCCCGTTGGGCCATTGTCGGTGGTGGTGCGGGATGGGGCGGTCGTAAAGCTGGACTGGGCAGTGGTGGATGGGGTCAGTGATCTGGTTTCCACCGAGGCTATCGCACAACTTGCGCAGTATTTTGCAGGCGAGCGGCAGGTATTTGATCTGCCGCTCGCCCCGCAAGTCAGCGCGTTTCAGTTGAAATTTGGGGCCGCTTTGCGTGCGATCCCCTTTGGCGAGACCCGCACCTATGGCGATCTTGCGCGTGATTTGGGCGTGCCGGCACAGGCGATTGGGCAGGCGTGCGGCGGCAATACGATCCCGATTATCATTCCTTGCCACCGCGTGTTGGGCGCCACAACTTTGGGCGGGTTTTCCGGCGCTGGCGGTGTCGAGGCAAAGGTGCAATTGTTGCGCCACGAGGGGGCGGCCTCTTTGTTGATTTGAAGGCGCAGACAGGATGACAATCTGGGTATTGGCGGCGGTTCTGGGCGCGGCGTTCCTGCATGCGCTGTGGAACGCCTTGATCAAATTGGGCACCTCGAAACTGACGTCGATGCTGATTTTGACGCTGGTGCAGGGCGGCATGGGCCTGCTGGTTGCCCTGACGCGCCCGTTTCCCGACCCGCAGGTCTGGCTATGGCTTTTGGCATCGGGGGTTTTTCACGCGGCCTATAAGCTATTTCTCGCCTTCGCCTACGAGCAGGGCGACCTCAGCCGCGTCTATCCGATCGCGCGCGGGGCCGCACCGATGCTTGTGTTGGTGATCTCTGCGCTGCTGCTGCCTGATGTGATCGCCGCTTGGGAATATATCGGCATATTTGTGCTTGGATCGGGCATTTTGCTGATGGCGCGCGGCGTGTTCTCATCGGGGGAAAGCCGCAGGCTGGTGCCGCTTGCTCTTGGCTCTGCGATGGCCACGGCGGGGTATTCCTTGGTCGATGGCTTGGGCGCGCGCGCCTCTGGCGATGCGGTGGCCTATGTCGGCTGGCTGTTCACGCTTGATGCTGTGTTCTTTACGCCGGTCTGCATTGCGTTGCGCGGCAAATCGGTGCTGCGGGCAAGCGGAAAAGTTTGGGCCATCGGCGGTTTGGCCGCCACCGCAAGCTATGGCGCTTACGCGATTGCGGTTTGGGCCATGACGGTCGCGCCAATCGCCCTTGTCGCCGCCCTGCGCGAGACATCGATATTGTTTGCGGTTCTGATTGGCTGGCTGGTTTTTGGCGAACGCATGGACAAGCAAAAGGCAGTCGCCGCCGCATTGATTGTCGCAGGCGTGATCGTCACGCGGCTTTAGCCGTCTTTGCCGTAGAGCACTTGTTGCGCGGCTCCTGCGACCAGCAGGTAAATCGAGGTGACCATCAACCCGTAATGCGCAAGGCTGGCAGGGTGAAACTCGACCCATGCCGCCCATCCCGCAAAGACCGTCCAAGCAATCGCCATCGGGAGAGTGACATTGCACCATCTTTTGGTGCGCACCGGATGCACGAATTTCACCGGAAAAAACATCGCCATGGCCAGCACTGCCACCAATGCCAAGATTACCCAGAAACTGGGCTGGATTGCGAACAGAACCAACACCACCATGTTCCAGCACCCGGGAAAGCCGGAAAATGAATAATCTTTTGTTTTCATGCGGCTATCGGCAAAATACATGGCCGATGTAAAGGTGATCACGATAATCGCGATCCATCCGGTCCACCCCGGCAACAGGCCCGATTTGAACAAGGCATAGGCCGGCACAAAGACGTAGGTCAGATAATCGATGATCAGGTCAAGCAAGACCCCGTCGAAAACAGGCGCGTTGGTTTTGGTGTCGTAGCGCCGTGCCAACGGCCCATCGATGCCGTCGACAAAGAACGCGACCACCAGCCATAAAAACATCAGCGACCAGTTTTGGTCAACTGCGGCGAGCATGGCCAACATCGCAAAAACCGCGCCGCTGGCGGTCAGCAAGTGCACAAGAAGGGCTTTATGTTGAAGTGTCATGCGGGCCTTTTAACTGAATTTGGGGGAAGGGCAATCAAAGCTTCACGTCACGCCTTGGGATGGGTCCGGTTATAGACCTCCATCAGATGCGCTGTGTCCACGGCAGTATAGGCTTGCGTCGTCGACAGGCTGGCATGGCCCAGCAATTCCTGGATCGCACGCAGATCGCCGCCCGCTGTCAAAAGATGGGTGGCAAAGCTGTGGCGCATCGCGTGCGGGGTGGCCGTTGCGGGCAGGCCCAGTTGCATCCGTGATTTTTCCATCACCTTTTGCACCAGCCGCGGGTTCAGCGCGCCACCGCGCGCGCCGCGAAACAACGGTGCCGATGTGTCCAGCGGGTGCGGGCACAGCCGCAGATACGTCGCCACCGCATCACGCGCCGCGTCAATCACCGGCACCACCCGTTCCTTGCCGCCTTTCCCGGTGATCCGCAGCGTCGCGGGCAGCGGCACATCAGCCCCGGTCAAGCCAAGTGCCTCGGAAATCCGCAAGCCGCAGCCGTAAAGCAAGGTCACAACCGCCGCATCGCGGGCCGCGATCCAGCCTTGGGTCGCCTGCATCTCGACTGTCTCGATCATCGCGGTGGCGGCATCTTCGGCCAAGGGGCGGGGTAATTTTTTGGTGAACTTGGGGCTGCGCGTCGACAAAACGGCGGTCGGCTCGAAATTTTCACGCGCGGCCAGCCAGCGATAGAATGTCTTGACCGCCGAAAGCTGCCGCGCCAAAGACCGCGCGCCCACACCGCGCCCACGCTCGGAGGCCATCCAGGACCGCATGTCGCTGACACTGATCTGCGACAGCGGGCCAAGCCCCTGCTGGCCACCATGGTGCCTGCCCATGAACGCCAGAAAGCCCAGCACATCGGCCTGATAGGCCTTGAGCGTATTGGGTGCGGCACCACCCAGCGCGCGACAATGGTCCAGCCATCCGGCCAGCGCATGTGTCATTGCAGGGGCAATCATCGGGTCTACGACAACCAGCGACGCATGGCGCGTTCAAACACGCCGGCAAAAAACGTCAGCAGATCGGTGCCTTGCTGCGGCGTGAACTGATGCGGATCCTCGGAGCCCATCACCAACATGCCCGGCAAAGTGCCCGCGCCGAAATCCAGCTTCAGACAGGCTTCTGAGCGGATATAGGGGGCCTTGTCACCATAAAGGGCGGCATCTTCGGTCTGGATCTGGCGCAGCGTGACCTGACGCAGCGGACTTGATCTGCCGCGTGCGATATAGGCGTCGGTAAAGCCCTCGCCGACCACACCCAGCACCGCACCCATTTGCTGCACTGCGGGCTCGTCGGTGTCGCTGGCGGTTTCCAACACCAGCTTCATCGAATCGACGCGCAAAATATCGGCCACATCGCTGGATAAATCTTGCAGGAACACTTCGAATTTTGTGGCATCCATCATGCGCATAACCGCGCGGTGCACTTGGTTAGTGCCCGCCAGATTTTCATAAGCTGCGGCAATCACCGACCGGTGTGTATCCTCAAGCCGGTCAAGCCGCGCCTCGAGCCGCTCCATCGCGATGCCGCGCAGATCGACGATATTGCTGCCCATGGATTGTTCGTTTGCGGCAACAAGGGCGCGCATGATATCGTGATCCTCAAGCAATACCTCGGGGTCAGCAATGATCTTTTCACGGACATGACTGTCCATCTGTGGCTTGGTGCTCATATCTCTGCTCAACTGTTTGTTTTGTCCGACTATAGCATCGCGCGCAGAAATTACGCTCAAAAAGATGCGATCACCGGCAAATTTTGCCGGAGTGTCAGATATTGGCATATGGGGGCGTGCGGCCACCAGCTGTGGTAGGGTGGATTGCGGACCGGATCACCAATCCGCAGTCGCGTGTCTGTTTACAGAATTTTGATGCCGGCTTTTTTAACGTCGGCCATGAACCCTGCAAGACCCTTTTCGGTCAAAATATGGTTCGCCATCGCCTTGATCACCGCAGGCGGCGCTGTGGCCACATCTGCGCCGATTTTTGCGCAATCGGACATGTGGTTGGCCGACCTGATCGAGGCCGCCAGAATCTGCGTCTCATAGCCATAGTTGTCGTAAATCGTGCGGATATCCTCGATCAGCTCCAGACCATCAAGGTTGATGTCATCCAGACGCCCGATGAAGGGGCTGATGAAAGTGGCACCGGCTTTGGCGGCCAAAAGCGCTTGGTTGGCCGAGAAACACAAGGTCACGTTGACCATCGTGCCTTCGTCAGACAGCGCCTTGCAGGTCTGCAAACCGGCCCATGTCAGCGGCACCTTGACGGCGATGTTGCCTGCGATTTTTGCAAGCTTGCGGCCCTCGGCAAGCATGGTTTCAAAATCAAGCGCGACAACTTCGGCGGACACCGGGCCATCAACGATGCTACAAATCTCTTTGGTCACCTCAAGAATGTCGCGGCCCGATTTTGCGATGATCGACGGGTTGGTCGTGACGCCATCGACCATGCCGTAGCTGTGCAATTCCTTGATCTGGTCGATGTCGGCGGTGTCTACGAAAAACTTCATGGTTCTCTCCGGGGAATGGTTGGCGTTTGCTGCCCCAACGTTTACCTCATAGGGGGGCAGGCGGAAAGCCCTAGATAGAAAGCAGGCGCATGACGGCAGAGTTTTTCCAAGAGGGCGCATTGGTGGCGGTATTGACCGCGCAGCCGATTGACCGCTTTCTGGATTACAAAGCACCGGTGGGCGGCTGCCAGATCGGGGCCTTTGTCGAGGTGCCGCTTGGCCCGCGCAAGGTGATTGGCGTGGTCTGGGGCGTAGGCGCGGGCGACTTTGACTATGCCAAGGTGCGCGCTGTCATGCGGGTGCTGGATGTCGCGCCGATGCGCGAGGAAATGCAGATTTTCCTGACCCGCGCGGCCGATTATACCATCACGCCCATGTCGCAAATGCTGCGGCTGGCGACCCGCGCGCCGGGGCTGGGGGATGCGCCCTCGATGCGCAAAGTCTTTCGCATGGGCAGCGGCACCCCTGACCGTGTGACCGAGGCCCGCACCAGGGTTTTGGCGGTTTTGGGCGATTATGGTGGGCTGTCATTTACGCTCAAAGAACTGGCTGACATGGCGGGGGTCGGCACGTCGGTGGTGAAAGGGCTGGTGAAACAAGGCGCTGTCTTTGAAGAAGACGCGCCGCGCGATGTGCCTTATCCCGCCCTTGACCCAGACCATGGCGGCAAGGCGCTAAGCGCTGATCAGGCGGCAGGGTCGGAGGCCTTGCGCGCGGCGTTGCGCACTGACGGATACGGCACGACGTTGCTGAAGGGCGTCACGGGGTCGGGCAAAACGGAAGTATATCTCGAAGCCGTGGCCGAGTGTTTGCGCATGGGCAAACAGGCCTTGGTCCTGTTGCCGGAAATCGCGCTGTCGGGCGAATTTATCAACCGTGTCGAGGCGCGGTTCGGGTTTAAACCGGCTGAATGGCATTCTGGCGTGACCATGACCGAGCGCAGGCGGTGCTGGAAAATGGTCGGTCAAGGGGCGGCGCAAATGGTCGTGGGCGCGCGGTCGGCGTTGTTTTTGCCTTTCCAAAATCTTGGGCTGATCGTGGTCGATGAGGAGCATGATACATCTTATAAACAAGAGGATGGCGTGCTGTATAATGCGCGCGATATGGCGGTGTTGCGCGCCGCGATCAATGGCGCACAAGTGGTGTTGGCCTCGGCTACGCCAAGTCTGGAAAGCTGGGCCAATGTCGAGGCGGGCAAATATCAGCGCGTTGCGCTGACATCGCGTTTCGGCCCTGCTGTGATGCCCGAAATGACCGCGATTGATATGCGCGTCGAGGATGTGCCCAATGGCAAATGGGTGTCGCCCACGCTCAAAAACGCGATCAATGACCGGTTGGAAAAGGGCGAGCAGAGCCTGATTTTTCTCAACCGCCGTGGCTATGCGCCGATCACGATTTGTCGTGCCTGCGGGCATCAGATTGGCTGTGATCACTGTGACGCGCGCATGGTCGAACACCGCTTTCTCAACCGCCTGATGTGCCATCAGTGCGGCGAGACGAAACCGATGCCAAGTATCTGTCCCCATTGCGAAATCGAGGGAAAGCTGGCGCCTGTGGGGCCGGGGGTGGAGCGCATGGCCGAAGAGGTCACCGCGCTGTTTCCCGAGGCCCGTGTTGTGGTGTTGTCGTCGGATTTATACGGGTCGGCGCGGGCGATGAAGGCGCATATCGAGGAGATCGCAAAAGGCGGTGCGGATATCATTGTCGGCACGCAGCTTGTGGCCAAGGGGCACAATTTTCCCAACCTCACGCTGGTCGGTGTGATTGATGCGGATCTGGGGTTGCAGGGGTCGGATTTGCGGGCCGCGGAACGCACGTTTCAACTGATGCGGCAGGTGGCGGGCAGGGCGGGGCGTGCGCAGGTGCCGGGGGCTGCGATGTTGCAGACGTTTCAGCCCGAACATGCTGTCATCCGCGCGATTTTGGCAGGTGACGAGGAGCGTTTTTGGGCGGCGGAAGCCGCCGAGCGCAAGGCCGCCGGCGTGCCGCCCTATGGCCGTATGGCGGGGATCATTTTGAGCAGTCCGAATGCCCAAGAGGTGTTTGATCTGGGCGCTGATATGGCGCGCAGGGACGGGCCGTTGCGCCGTATCGGGGCACAGGTTTTCGGGCCCGCACCGGCGCCGATTGCACGGGTGCGCGGGCGGCATCGCGTGCGGTTATTGGTCAAGGCCGACAAGGCCGCACCGTTGCAAAAAGCGCTGGTGGACTGGACCGCGCAGTTCAGGTTACCGGCGAATTTACGGCTGTCGATTGATATCGATCCGCAGAGTTTTTATTGACGATTTGGGTGAGATGGTTGCGATTGCGCAGGCCTATTCCGATGATGAGCTTGCTGCGATATTGGCCAAGGATAAGGCGTCGATTGCAAGCACGCGGAGATCGCCGAAGTGGGTCAAGGCGCGGTTTGTGCAGTATATGACGACGATTGGCGATTATCTGGAGCGGGCCAAGAAGGGGGATGCGAAGGTGACATGGCTTGTGGGGCGGATTGGCAAGTTGTGGGAATGGTTTAACGGCGACGGGCGGTAGGTGAAGCCACTTTCCAAGACTAACGATGCAGCGTAGACCTGCGTCATGAAATTTGTCACTTTAAGCGATGCGCAGCATCAGCCGGTTTGGCGTCGTCCGATAGTCTTGTTGTTCATGATGGCCTTGGCCATGCCGATTGCGTTTAATACGTGGTTGGCGCTGTTGAATAACTTTGTGATCGAGGTCGCGGGATTTGACGGGTCTGATATTGGCTGGCTGCATACGATCCGCGAAATTCCGGGGTTTTTGGCGGTTGGGGTGATCGCCTTGCTGATGTTTATCCGCGAGCAGGTGTTGGGTCTGGTGGCGCTGATCCTGCTGGGGGTGGCCACGGCGTTGACCGCGCAGTTTCCGTCGATGGGCGGGATTTTGACGCTGACGATGTTGTCGTCGATCGGGTTTCATTATTACGAGACGGTGAACCAGTCGTTGCAATTGCAGTGGATTGCGAAAAAGGATGCGCCGCAAACCATCAGCTGGTTGATGGCGATGGGGGCGGCGGTCACGTTTGTGGCCTATGCACTGATCGTGTTGACGTGGGATTGGCTGGGTCTGACCTATAATATCGTGTATATGGTGTCGGGTGGTTTGACGGCGTTGATCGCGCTGTTTTGTTTGTTTGCCTATCCGCAGTTCGAGGCGCCGCATCCGCAGATCAAGACCTTCATTCTGCGCAGGCGGTATTGGCTGTATTATGCGTTGCAATTCATGGCCGGTGCGCGGCGGCAGATTTTTGTAGTGTTCGCGGGCTTTATGATGGTCGAACGCTTTGGCTTTCGGGTGGATCAGATAACCAGCCTGTATTTGTTGACGCTGTTTTCCAACGTGGTGATTGCGCCGGTGATCGGGAAAGTGGTGGGCGTGTTTGGCGAGAGACGCGCGTTATTGTTTGAATATGCCGGATTGGTGGCGGTGTTTCTGGCCTATGGTGGCGTGTATTATTTTGGCTGGGGTGTGATGATTGCCGCCGGATTATATGTGGTGGATCATATTTTCTTTGCACTGGCCTTGGCGTTGAAAACCTATTTCCAGAAAATCGCGGACCCGCAGGATATTGCGCCGACGGCGGCTGTGGCGTTCACGATTAACCATATTGCGGCGGTGTTTTTGCCGGCGGGTCTGGGGTATTTATGGCTTGTGTCGCCTGCGGCGGTGTTTATTGCGGCGTCGGCGATGGCAAGTGTTTCGTTTGTTTTGGCTTTGCTGATCCCGCGCCATCCCGCTAAGGGGCATGAGACGGTGTTCCATGTGCGATTGTTGCACGCCGCTGAATAATGAAAAACGAGGCTACGATGATTTCCTATTCTGCTTTGACGATTGCTGCTGATGAAGACATCGCGGCGGCCCTGTGCGAGGATCTGGAGGCGTTGAACCCCGAGCCGACCGGCACGGGGATTTTCGAGGTCGAGGATGGTTCGGGGCTTTGGGAGGTTGGCGCCTATTTCACCGATCGGCCTGATGGCGCGGGTTTGGCGGTTTTGGCGGTGATGCACGGGGTGCGTGATTTTTTGATCTCCGAGATCCCGCAGACCGATTGGGTCAGTCATGTGCGCCGCGAATTGGCACCGGTGCCCGCGGGGCGGTTTTTTGTCTATGGCAATCATGACGCCGATAAGGTGCCGGCCGATTGCGTGCCGTTGTTGATCGAGGCGGCGATGGCGTTTGGCACCGGGCATCACGGCACCACGCTGGGCTGTCTGAAGGCGTTTGACCGGTTGCTTGAGGACGGGTTTGCGGGCAAATCAATCATTGATGTGGGCTGTGGGACGGCGGTGTTGGCGATGGCGGCGGCGGCTGTTTTGCCAAGCAAAGTTCTGGCCAGTGATATCGACCCTGTGGCGGTGGACGTGGCGCGCGCCAATGTGGCGGCAAACGGGCTTACGGGGCGCGTGGACTGTGTGGTGGCGGCGGGTTTTGATGCGCCTGCGCTTGCGGAAAGTGCGCCTTATGATTTGGTCTTTGCCAATATCCTCAAGGGCCCGCTGGTGGCGCTGGCGCCGCAGATGGGCCACGTGGTGAAGCCGGGGGGCTATGTGATTCTGTCGGGGATTTTGAACGAGCAGGCCGATGCGGTGATCGCGGTTTATTGCGCGAACGGATTTAATCTTGTGCAACGCGATAGTATTGTTGACTGGACCACGCTGACGCTTGCGCGAAATCTGTAATTTCAGATAGTTTTAACTGGTTTTGAGCGGTTTGCCTTATTGTCGCCACAATTGGGGCCGACCTTGGACATACATGAGGTGGGGGCTTCATGCAGGAGACTATTATGTCCCTTACAAGTATGCCATTTGACCGCCGGTTGAAGCGGATCGTTCGGAATCATCGGCGCATGAGCCATGGCGTCGTGCATTCGGTCAACAGCAATGGGCTGATCGTTGCGCGGCCACGCATTTATAATCCGAAATTTCCGATCAAGGGTCTGCTGCTGACCGTTGTTGCGATGTTCGCGTTCAAGGGGTTTTTGTTTGCCAGTCTGGGCGCGGAAACATTTGATGCGCGGGTTGCCGAGCTTGCTGCGGGATCAACAGTTGAAAAGGCAGGTGCCTGGGTGATGCAAGCCGATATGGCGACCGTTGCGATTGCGGGTCTGTGGCAGAAAGTCGGCGTGTAACCCGCCCCTGACTTTTGGCGCTGTGAGATGAAAAATGCCGCACCCGAGTGATCGGATGCGGCATTATTTGCGGCGTGTCGCGCCGGGGCGCGTCAGCGTGTGACGCGCTTTGCGATGCCTTCAACGTCGCAGAATGACAGGCCGATATCGTCCAGTTCGCGTGCCGACAATTTGGACAGGGATTTGCGAGTGTTGCGCGTATCGTTCCATGCGACAAAAGACGCAGCGGCGCTTTTGATCAAATGTGTCAGGTTGCCTGCGAAAGGCGCGGAGATTGGACGGGATGTTACGAATGCCATGGGCCTGTTCCTACAATGTGATGGGGTGACGGGTGTCTTTTCTGCTGCCCGCGTATTGCGGCAAATCCGAACTTACCAGTGTCCATTTTGCATGACACATATGCATTTTCGGAATGCCTGTAATTTGCGCGAAAACATGGTAAATACTATGTAAATAAGGCCTGATTCATGTCGTCATTCACGCCGCGGATGTCGGTTTTGACTGGTTTTGCACCTGCGGCAAAAATGACGCGGAAAATTAGCCGCTTGGTTTTTGTTCGCGTTTTGTGCTAAATCGCACCAAGGCGCAGGATGGCGCGGGATCAAAAGGGGCTGGATATGCGGGTTTTGGGAATCGATCCTGGGTTGCGCAACATGGGATGGGGCGTGATCGACGTGCAGGGATCGCGCATGACCCATGTCGCCAATGGTGTGTGCATCTCGCTTGGCTGTGACGATTTGGGCGCGCGCCTGTCGTCGCTTCATCGTCAGCTTACGGATGTGATCGAGATGTATGCCCCTGATACTGCTGCGGTCGAGCAGACGTTTGTGAACAAGGATGGCGCGGGCACTTTGAAGCTGGGTCAGGCGCGCGGCATTGCGATGTTGGTGCCGGCGCAGGCGGGGTTGTCGATTGGCGAATATTATCCCAATGCCATCAAAAAGGCGGTGGTCGGTGTGGGTCATGCCGATAAAAAGCAGATCGACCATATGGTCCGGCTGCAACTGCCCGGTGTCAAACTGGCGGGGCCAGATGCCGCGGATGCGCTTGCGATTGCGATATGTCACGCGCATCATGCGCAATCTGCGGGCAGGTTGGCGCAGGCATTGGCAAAGGCATCGGCATGATTGGCAAGATTTCGGGGATTTTGGAGTATCGCAGTCTTGATCACATTTTGATCGACGTGCGCGGGGTCGGCTATGTTGTCTATGTCGATAACCGCGTGATGGCGGGCTTGCCCGGCATCGGCGAGGCGGTGGCGCTTTATACCGATCTGTTGGTGCGCGAGGATAATTTGCAGTTGTTCGGGTTTACCACACTGGTCGAGAAGGAATGGCACCGGTTGTTGATGTCGGTGCAGGGCATCGGGGCCAAGGCGTCGCTGGCGATTTTGGGAACCTTGGGGGCGGATGGCGTCAGCCGTGCAATTGCGCTGGGCGATTGGAGCGCGATTGCGAAGGCCAAGGGCGTGGGTCCAAAGGGTGCGCAGCGTGTGGCGATTGAGTTGAAGGACAAAGCCCCGTCGGTGATGGCGATGGGGGGGGCGATTGCCGAGGCCTTGGGTGAAGCGGTGATTGAAGCTGCGCCAAAGCGCCGCGCGCCCGCACCGGTTGCCAACCCTGCGCAGGGCGAGGCGTTATCGGCGTTGGGCAATTTGGGCTATGGCCCCGGTGACGCGGCGGGGGCTGTGGCGCAGGCGATGGGCGAGCAGCCTGATCTGGATACATCGGGGTTGATCCGCGCGGCCTTGAAGCTGTTGGCGCCGAAGGGGTAAGGGTGGCCTATGGAATCTGATCCCGATCTACGCCCCGAGCCCTTGGCCGGAGATGCCGACCGTGCGCTGCGCCCGCAGACATTGGATGAATTTATTGGCCAGCGCGAGGCGCGGTCGAATTTGAAGGTGTTTATCGAGAGCGCCAAGATGCGCGGCGAGGCGATGGACCATGTGTTGTTTCATGGCCCGCCCGGATTGGGCAAGACCACGTTGGCGCAGATTATGGCGCGCGAGTTGGGTGTGAATTTTCGTATGACATCTGGGCCGGTTTTGGCCAAGGCGGGTGATTTGGCGGCGATCCTGACCAATCTTGAAGCCCGCGATGTGTTGTTTATTGATGAAATTCACCGGCTGAACCCTGCGGTGGAAGAGGTCTTGTATCCGGCGCTGGAAGATTTCGAGCTTGATCTGGTGATTGGCGAGGGGCCTGCGGCAAGGACAGTCAGGATTGAGTTGCAGCCCTTTACGCTGGTGGGGGCCACGACGCGCATGGGGTTGTTGACCACGCCGCTGCGCGACCGGTTTGGCATCCCGACGCGGCTGGAGTTCTATTCCGAGGATGAGTTGCACGAGATTGTCACGCGCGGCGCACGCCTGATGGGGGCGCCGGCCGAGGATCTTGGGGCGCGAGAGATTGCCAAGCGCGCCAGAGGCACACCGCGGATTGCGGGCCGGTTGCTGCGCCGGGTGGTGGATTTTGCGGTTGTGGAGGGCAACGGCAAGGTCACGCAGGCGATTGCCGATAGTTCCCTGACGCGGTTGGGGGTGGATCATCTGGGGCTGGATAATGCCGACCGTCGGTATCTGCGCCTGATTGCCGAGAGTTATGGTGGCGGGCCGGTCGGGATCGAGACCATGTCGGCGGCCTTGTCGGAGAGCCGCGACAGTCTGGAAGATGTGATCGAGCCGTATTTGTTGCAGAAGGGTTTGATCCAGCGCACGCCAAGGGGCCGGATGTTGGCGCAGGCGGCGTGGCGGCATTTGGGGCTGGATGCGCCCAAGACGGACCGTGATTTGTTCGAGTGAACCGGGCCCTGCGGGGCGGATATTTGCAAACCAAAGAGGCAAAGGGGTTTGAGTATGCTGGATGTGGCGCCCTATTTTACTCGCAAGAGCGGGGATTATGTGTTTGCCCGTTGGGGTGTGCCGATTGTGCCGGTGGTGTTTGGGGTTGATGACCGGACGCTGGGTCTGTTCAAGGGCGCGATCGAGGCGGTTGTGGCGTTGGCGGGGCATAAGATGGCGGAGATTGACCCCAATCTCGGGGCCAATGTGATGGTATTCTTTTGCCGGGATTGGGGTGAGTTGACGCAGGTGCCGCATCTGGAGCAGATGGTGCCTGATATTGCCCCGCTGGTCGCGCGATTGCAGGCGGCAGATGCCAATCAATATCGGATTTTCCGGTTTGACAAGGCGGGTGCGATTGCGGGCTGTTTTGTGTTTTTGCGCATGGATGATGATTTGGCGCTGGCCCCTGCGGATATGTTGGCGTTGAACCAGGCGGTGCAGATGATTTTACTGTGGTCGGATGCGGCGTTTGCAAATGTGCCAGCTTTGGCGGTGATCAACGGACATGCGGTGGTGCGCCCCGAGGTGGCAGCGCTGATTGCGGCGGCTTACGATCCGGTGATGCCCGCGGTGGCAAGCGACGCCAGCCATGCCTTGCGCATGGCCGCACGGGTGACGCTATGAGCCACAGGTTCGAGTTGCGCGTCTACTATGAGGACACCGATCTGGCGGGGTTTGTGTATTACGCCAATTATTTCAAGTTTATCGAGCGCGCCCGCAGTGAGTGGGTCCGCGAAATGGGCGTGGATCAGGTGGCGATGAAGGCCGAGCAAGGCGTGGTTTTTGCCGTGCGCCGTGTCGAGGCCGATTATTTCATGCCCGCGCAGTATGATGACAAGCTGGTCGTGCGCACCGATGTGCAAAGGCAGACCGGTGCAAGGTTGGTGTTGAAACAGACCGTGCTGCGCGGTGAGGACCCGCTGTTCGAGGCGCTGGTAACCATTGTGGCGATTGCGGCCAACGGGGCGGCGGCAAGGCTTCCGGCAAACATCCGCCGAGGTCTTGCGTGATATCACGCCAAGTTGCACGGGATTGATGGATTTCATCTGTCAAATGGTCTAATCAAGGCCTAATCAGAGCCCAAACGGGCCAAATGGGCCAAATGGGGCAGTTGGGGCAGAGCAGGCATTATGGAAGTAGTAACCGATTACACGATGTGGGCCTTGTTTGCCCGCGCGACCTTGACCGTGAAACTGGTCATGTTGATGTTGATGGCAGCCTCGGTGTGGTGTTGGGCCGTGATCATCGACAAATTGATCCAATACCGCAAGGCCCGCGCAGAGGCTGCGGTTTTTGACCGCGCGTTTTGGTCGGGAGAGCCGCTGGATGCGCTGTTTGACCAGATCGGCACCACGCCGCGCGGGCAGAGCCAGAAGATTTTTGCCGCAGGCATGTTGGAATGGCGTCGTTCGCACCGGCAGGATGGCGGGCTGATTGCGGGCGCGCAGGCGCGTATTGACCGGTCCATGGATGTGGCGATCAACAAAGAGGCGGCCCGGCTGCAAAAGGGTTTGCCGGTTTTGGCGACTGTTGGATCGACCGCACCGTTTGTCGGATTGTTCGGCACCGTCTGGGGCATCATGAACGCCTTTATCGAGATTGCCGAAGCCCAGACCACGAATTTGGCCGTTGTGGCCCCGGGCATTGCAGAGGCCTTGTTGGCCACCGGTTTGGGCCTGTTGGCGGCGATCCCTGCGGTTATTTTTTATAATAAGCTGTCGGCGGACAGTGACCGCGTCGTGTCGGGCTATGAAGCCTTTGCCGACGAGTTTGCCACCATCCTTAGCCGTCAGTTGGACAGTTGAATGGCCGCCGGTGTGATCAAATCGGGGGGCGGTGGCGGCGGGCGTCGTCGCGGGCGCAGGCGTGTGCAGCCGATGGCCGAGATCAATATCACCCCGTTTGTGGATGTGATGTTGGTGCTGTTGATTATTTTCATGGTCGCCGCGCCGTTGATGACGGTGGGTGTGCCGGTGGAATTGCCCAAGACCGCGGCCAATGCGCTGCCCTCTGATCAGGAAGAGCCGCTGACGGTGACGATCACGGCGCAGGGTGTTGTGATGATCCAGACGACCGAGGTGGGACCTGCCGATCTGGTGGGCCGGTTGCAGGCGATTGCAGTCGAGCGCACCTCGGACCGGATATTTTTGCGCGCTGACGGTGCCAATGCATGGAACACCGTGGCCGAGATCATGGGCGCGCTGAATGCCGGCGGGTTTTCAAATATCGGTTTGGTGACAGATATTGCTGGCCCGTCTTCGGGCGGCGCAGGCCAGTAGCCCAATGCGCACGACGGGCACCTATATTTCCGCCTTGGGCCATGTGGGTCTGATCGGCTGGTTGATCCTTGGATGGGGGTTAAGCTCGGAACCGCTGGATTTTGAGGTGGCGCAGGTGTCGGTTGTGTCCGGCGATGAATATGCAGCCCTTGTTGCCGCATCGACGCCGCAGCCATCGACGGGTGATCCGTCTGCCCCTGTGCCCCCTGTGGTTGAAGAGCCGCCAGCGCCTCCTGCGCAAGACCCCGCGCCGCAGGTGCAAGCGCCGCCTGCGCCAACGCAGGTGCCTGCCGATGAGGCCCCGCCGCCAGAGCCGCCGTTGCCGCCGCAAGAGCCTGACGAGGTGGTAGATGTGGCCCCCGCGCAGCCCACGCCCCCTGCGCTGGCCGATCCTGCGCCACAGGTTGATGCCCGCCCGCAGCCGCGTCCTGCGCCGCGCGTGGCCGCCACGCCCGTAGCGCCGCCGCCGCCCGACGCGCAGGTCGCCGATGTTGTGCAAGAGGCGGTTGTGCCTGACGGATCGGTTGCCGCCGAGGTGGTCGCGCCTGCGGTCAAGGCCACAGCCCCCGAGGCCGCATCGACCGAGATTGTGCTTGAGAATACGCCCCCGTCGGGAGCGGTGACCACATCGCTGCGTCCGCAAACAAGGCCCAGCCGTCCGGTGCCTGCACCCGCGCCTGCACCTGCGCCTGCGCCACGCACCCCTGCTGCGACTGCCACCGCACGCAGTGACAACGCAGCCGATGCGGCGGTGGAGGCGGCGTTGGCTGATGCGCTTGCCGCGACGGCCAGCCCGAACGTGCCGGCAGGCCCGCCGATGACAGGCTCTGAGCGGGAGGGGTTTCGCGTGGCGGTCAATGCCTGTTGGAATGTCGATCCGGGATCACAGGCCGCACGGGTGACCTTGACGGTCGGGTTTCGCTTGACGCAGGCCGGAAAGGTTGACGGAGACGTGCGCCAGATTGCGGCGACGGGGGGTGATGCCAGTGCCACAAGTATTGCGTTCCAAGCCGCCCGTCGTGCGATTTTGCGCTGTGGGGCAAGCGGTTATGATCTGCCCGCAGATAAATACGCCCAGTGGAAAGATGTCGAGATTACCTTTGATCCAAGCGGGATGCGGCTGCGATAGGCAAAGATGCGCGCAATCTTGGTGAATTCCCCTTTGAGATGTGCCATAAACAGATATGACAAACACGGCGAAGACCTGTGTGACATGAAATGAGGCGAGCAATGTTAAAGCAGTTGATGAGTGTGATGGTGGCTTTGGTGCTAAGCGGTGCGGCGATGGCGCAAAGCGGCCCGTTGCGGCTGACCATTACCGATGGTGTGATCGAGCCGTTACCCTATGCGGTGCCGACATTTCAGGCCGAGACCGCCGAGGCGACACAGGTGGCGGTTGATCTGACCCGTTTGGTGGCCCGCGATTTGACCGGCACCGGGTTGTTTCGCGAAATTCCAAGCACGGCGTTTATCAGTCAGCCGTCTGCATTTACCCAAGCCGTGTCCTACCCGGACTGGCGCGCGATCAATGCACAGGCGCTGATTACCGGCGCTGTGACGGTGTCGGGCAACCAGTTGGTGGTCAAGTTCCGCTTGTTTGATGTGTTTTCGGGTGCCGAGATGGGCGGCGGCTTGCAGTTTGCCGGCACTGTCGATGGCTGGCGTCGCATGGGGCACAAGGTTTCCGATGCGGTGTATAGCCGGATCACCGGTGAGACCGGTTATTTTGACAGCCGCGTGGTCTATGTCGCCGAGACGGGTCCCAAGGACCAGCGTCAAAAGCGCTTGGCGGTGATGGATTATGACGGGGCCAATACCCAGTTTTTGACCGATAGCGGCGCGCTGGTGCTGGCGCCGCGATTTTCGCCCAATGGCGACCGTGTGCTGTATACCAGTTTCGAATCCGGTTTCCCGCGCATCAATATTCTGGATGTGGCCTCGGTCGGGCGTCGTCAGTTGACCACCGCACAGGGCGAAATCGCGTTCAGTCCGCGGTTTTCACGTGATGGCAGCCAGGTGATTTACAGTCTCGCCAGTGGTGGGAACACGGATATTTATCGCTCTGATCTGAGCTCGGGTGCGGCGGTCCGGTTGACATCGGCGCCGTCCATCGAGACTGCCCCGAGCCTGTCACCCGATGGCACCCAGATCGTGTTCGAGAGCGACAGGTCCGGCTCCCAGCAGTTGTATATCATGTCTGCGAGTGGCGGCGAGGCGCGCCGGATTTCATTTGGCGATGGCAGTTACGGCACGCCTGTCTGGTCGCCACGCGCGGATCTGATCGCCTTTACCAAGCAGAATGCCGGTCGGTTCCATATTGGTGTGATGCGCACCGATGGATCTGAGGAGCGTTTGCTGACCGCGTCATTTCTGGACGAGGGCCCGACATGGTCGCCCAATGGTCGTGTGATCATGTTCTCGCGCGAAACCCAAGGTGCCGGCGGCACGTCGGCGCTGTATTCGGTGGATATTTCGGGTCGCAATTTGCAGCCCGTTGCGGTCTCCGGCAGCGCATCCGATCCGTCATGGGGTCCGTTACAGCCGTAACACAGCAGTATTTCCATGCCGGTGGGTTCCGTGTTAAGCTACCTTCAAAGAGCAGTTAAAATAGGACAATCACGATGAAACTTTTGACCAAAGTCGCCTTGACCGTGTTGGTGCTTGGCACCGCCGCCTGCACCCGCCCTGACCGGTTTGGCGCAGACGGGGCTGCTGGCGCGAACGGGGCTATGGACGGGGCATCCGCACAGGCAGGTATCAACGATCCGACAAGCCCGCTGTATTTCAACCAGACCATCGGCGACCGCGTGTTGTTCGAGGTCAATAGCTCGACATTGACCGATCAAGGCAAGTCAATCTTGGGGGGGCAGGCCCGCTGGTTGCAGACCAACGCGGATTATCTGGCGATTATCGAGGGTCATGCCGACGAGCGCGGCACCCGTGAATATAACATCGGGCTTGGCTTTCGCCGCGCCAATGCGGTGCGCGAATATCTGGTGTCGCTGGGTGTGCCGACAAACCGTTTGCGCGTGACCAGCTATGGCAAGGAACGCCCTGTGCAGGTCTGTTCGACCGAGGCCTGCTATTCTCAGAACCGCCGCGCCGTGACGGTTATTTCTATCGCCTCGCTCAGTTAAGGAGGCCAAAATGCTGCACCGTATCGTCTTGATCATCGCCCTTGGGCTGTCCGCACCTGCGGCCTTTGCCCAAGACCAGACCCTGGCGGATATTCGGCAGCAGTTGACGGTGCTTTATGTCGATGTGCAGCGGTTGCGCACGGAATTGTCGACAACTGGCGTGCTGACGACCGGATCGGTGGGCAATACCCCGCTGGACCGGTTGAATGCGATCGAGGCAGAGCTGGTCCGTTTGACGTCCAAGACCGAAGAGGTCGAGTTCCGCGTCAACCGGATTACCGTGGATGGCACCAACCGGATCGGTGATCTGGAGTTCCGTCTGTGCGAGTTGGAGGCGGGTTGCGATATTGCCAGTTTGGGCGAGACCCCGAGTTTGGGTGGTGTTGACAGTGCGGCAAATGTGCCCTCTGCGCAGCCGGCACCCGAGCCCGGCGGCCCCGCATTGGCGATTGGCGAAAGCGAAGATTACAAGCGCGCACAAGAGGCGCTGGCGGCGGGTGATTTTCGTGCAGCAGCCGACCAGCTTGCGGCCTTTGGCACCTCCTATCCCGGATCACCGATAGCGGCAGAGGCTGCGTTTTTGCGCGGTCAGGCGCTGGAGGGACTGGGCGAGATGACCAATGCCGCCCGTGCCTATCTGGAGGCGTTTTCGGCCAATCCGGAGGGTGTCCAAGCGCCCCAAGCCTTGTTCAAGCTCGGGTTTTCGTTGGGGTCGATCGGTCAGGTCGAGGATGCCTGTCTGACGTTGGCCGAGGTCGGTGTGCGGTTTCCCGCCAGTGCCGCCGAGATGGATGCCCAGACGGCGATGGCCCGTTTCGGATGCAGCTAAGCCCCGCTATGGGGCCTGATACCCGGCTGGTGCATTGGATTGGCAAGGCGTTCAAGGTAACCCCGGACAAGATCGGGGTCGCGGTATCCGGCGGCGGCGATTCAATGGCGATGTTGCATTTGTTTGCCCGCTGGGCGCAGGTTTCGGGCCATAAAATTGCGGCTGTGACGGTGGATCACGGGTTGCGCGATGGCTCGGATAAAGAGGCCGCGGGGGTGGCTGCGTTTTGTGCACAAATCGGCGTGCCGCATCAGACGCTTGTGTGGCAGGACTGGGACGGGCACGGCAATTTGCAAGCCGTCGCCCGCGATGCAAGGTATCGTTTGATGACCGATTGGGCCCGCGCCAACGGGGTGGGCGGTATTGCGATTGGCCACACCAAAGACGACAGCGCCGAGACATTTGTCATGCGTCTGGCGCGTAAGGCGGGGGTCGATGGCCTGGCTGCGATGGACAAGGCGTTTGTCCGCAATGGTCTGCCGTTTGTCCGGCCGCTCTGGATGTGCAGCCGCGCCGAGTTGCGCGATTATCTGGCCCGGAACGATGTGGCTTGGGTGGATGATCCGTCCAATGACGACATTGATTTTGAACGGATCCGCGTGCGAAAGGCCTTGGGCGAGTTGGCGGGGTTGGGTGTGGGGACGGATGCGTTGCAGCACACGGCGACCGCGATGCGAAGTGCACGCGAGGCATTGGATCATTATACCGCGATCGAGGCACGCAGGCATGTCAAAGCGGAGCAGGGCGATCTGGTGATGCCGTTGCATCCCGATGTGCCCGCCGAAATCACCCGACGGCTGCGCAGCAAGGCGATCCAGTGGATGGGCCAATTGCCCTATCCGCCGCGTCTGACGTCGATGCAGCATCTGATGGAGGGCCTGTCGCTGGAGGGCAAGCACACGCTGGGCGGGTGTGTTGTGACCCTGAAAGACGGGCAGATGCGCATTATGCGCGAGGCCAATGCGGTGCGATTGCTAGCCTGTCCCACCGATCATATATGGGACGGGCGTTGGGCTGTGAGTGGTCCCGATGCGCCGCATTTGCAGGTGCGGGCCTTGGGTGACGCGATTGCGGGCTGTCCCGATTGGCGTGCCGCGGGTCTGCCACGCACATCGGTTTTGGCCTCGCCTGCGATCTGGGCGGACAATACCCTGATTTCGGCGCCTTTGGCCGGATTTAATGCCCAATGGACGGCGCGGATTGTCGCGGATTTCCATTCTTGGCTGGTTGCGCATTGAAGATTAGGTTTTTCCCTCTATTTTAGAGGAAACATATGATGCGACTCTGTCGTCTCTCTATCCCGATTTCAAAGGAGTGTCCCCTTGGGCAACACACGTAATATGGTCTTTTGGGTTGTCTTGTTCCTGTTGGTGCTGGCGCTGTTCAACTTGTTCAGCGGTGCGGCAAACAACACGATGAGCAATGCCAAAAGTTATTCGGAATTCGTTGCCGCGGTGGAAAGTTCCGGTGTCGCTCAAGCCACGCTGGACGGGGAGCAAGTGCGCTACCGTGGCACCGATGGGCGCGACTATGTCACGATCATTCCGCGCGATGCGGCGGTGTCTGATTTGTTGTTGGCAAATGAGGTGCCGGTGAACGCCCAGGCGCAAGAGCAGTCGGGTATCCAGACGTTCCTTGTCGGGTTGTTGCCATTTGTGTTGCTGATCGGCGTTTGGGTCTACTTTATGAACCGGATGCAGGGCGGCGGCAAAGGCGGGGCAATGGGCTTTGGCAAGTCCAAGGCGAAGTTGCTGACCGAGAAGCATGGCCGTGTCACATTTGATGATGTGGCGGGCATCGATGAAGCGAAAGAAGAGCTCGAAGAGATCGTTGAGTTCCTGCGCAACCCGCAGAAGTTTAGCCGCCTTGGTGGTAAGATCCCCAAAGGCGCATTGCTTGTCGGTCCTCCGGGCACGGGTAAGACACTGCTGGCGCGCGCGATTGCGGGCGAGGCGGGGGTGCCGTTTTTCACGATTTCGGGCTCTGACTTTGTCGAGATGTTTGTCGGTGTTGGTGCAAGCCGTGTCCGCGATATGTTCGAGCAGGGCAAAAAGAATTCCCCCTGCATCATCTTTATTGATGAGATTGATGCGGTGGGTCGGTCGCGTGGTGCCGGGCATGGTGGTGGTAACGACGAACGCGAGCAGACCTTGAACCAGTTGCTAGTCGAGATGGACGGTTTTGATGCCAATGAAGGTGTAATCATCGTGGCGGCGACAAACCGTCCTGATGTCTTGGACCCTGCGTTGCTGCGTCCGGGGCGTTTTGACCGCCAAGTGCAGGTGCCGAACCCCGATATCAAAGGCCGCGAGAAGATTTTGCAGGTTCATGCCCGTAAAACGCCGCTTGGTCCTGATGTTGATTTGCGCATTATTGCCCGTGGCACGCCCGGTTTTTCCGGTGCCGATCTGGCGAATCTTGTGAATGAAAGCGCGCTGACAGCGGCCCGTATCGGGCGCCGCTTTGTCACCATGGTCGATTTCGAGAACGCCAAGGACAAGGTCATGATGGGCGCCGAGCGCCGCTCGATGGTGATGACCGAGGACGAGAAAAAGCTGACGGCATATCACGAGGCGGGCCATGCGATTGTCGGGCTGAACGTGCCCGATCACGATCCGATCCACAAAGCGACGATCATTCCACGCGGCCGTGCGCTGGGTCTGGTTTTATCCTTGCCCGAGCGCGATCAGTTGTCGGTCAGCTACCGGAAATATAACTCCAAGATCGCCATGGCGATGGGTGGCAAGGTTGCCGAAGAGCTGATTTTCGGGCCTGAGCATGTCACGTCCGGTGCGACGTCTGACATCCAACAGGTCACGCGGATTGCCCGCGCGATGGTGACCCAGTTCGGGTTCTCTGAAAAGATCGGCCATATCGACTATGCCAATGAGCAGCAGTCTCCTTTGGGGGTTTATAGCGGCGGCACGACGCATTCTGCCGAAACCCAGAAGCTGATCGATGAAGAGGTCCGCCGCTTTATTGATGAAGGGTACGCCACCGCAAAGCGGGTTTTGACCGAAAAGGCCGATGACCTGGAACGTTTGGCCCAAGGCTTGCTGGAGTATGAAACGCTGACCGGCAACGAGATCACCCGGGTGATTGCGGGCGAGCCGCTGAACCGTGGTGATGATGCCGATGATACCCCGTCGCAAAGCGGCACATCGGTGTCGGCGATCCCCAAGACCAAGCCGAAAAAGCCCAAGAAGCCCGATGCGGGCCTTGCGCCGGAACCAACACCGTAACGATCACGCCGCCCCCGAAAACGGGGCGGCGTTTTTCGGCGATACCCCAGTCGTGACGTGGCAATTGATCCGTTCGGGCGGACCCGTTACCAAGGGGAAAACCGACAGGAGACCCCCATGCCCGCACTGACCCCCACGCAGCAATATGGTGAAATCGTCTGGCTTGGGCGGGTGCCGCCGGAGGGCGGGATGCGCAGTCAGGCGGCGCAGGACTTGGTGCTGACATATGCCGGTGCGGATGGCGAGGCCCATAGTGGCGTGACCCGCCCGTCATGTGTGCGCGTCACGTCGCAATGGCCGCAGGGCACCGAAATTCGCAATGTGCGCCAGTTGTCGGTGATGTCCCAAGAAGAGATCGACCAGATTGCCGCGGCCTGTGGATTGTCGTGGCTGGACCCCGCGTTGTTGGGCTGTTCGATTGTCGTCAACGGGATTTCCGATTTTACCCATGTGCCGCCGTCGTCGCGATTGCAGGGCCCTGATGGCACCACGATTGTGGTCGACATGGAAAACCGGCCGTGCAATTTGCCCGCCCGCGAGATCGAGAGTGATCATCCGACGCACGGTAAACCGTTCAAGGCCGCAGCCACCGGCAAGCGCGGCGTGACCGCTTGGGTCGAGCGCGAGGGCGGGCTGCGCCTTGGTGACACGCTGCGCCTGCATGTGCCCGACCAGCGCAGTTGGCGTCCCTGATCGGGGGATTTGGTTTCTGATCAGAAACGCTTTTGTCGGGTTGGACGATTCCGAGGGGCAAAATGTCGCAATCGCGGCGCAATCCGGCTATCAGTCTCGTTAGACATGGGGCACAACACAGGGGCTGCGGTCCACGCACAGGGAAGAACAACACATGGCTTACAAGACTGATATCGAAATCGCGCGCGCCGCCAACAAGCTGCCGATCCAGGAGATCGGTGCAAAGCTTGGCATCGGCAGTGACGACTTGCTGCCCTACGGCCATGACAAGGCGAAGGTCAGCCAGCGCTTTATCGATTCCGTGCAGGACCGCCCGAACGGCAAGCTGGTGCTGGTCACCGCGATCAACCCGACCCCTGCGGGTGAAGGCAAGACGACCACGACCGTGGGCTTGGGTGACGGGTTGAACCGCATCGGCAAGAAGGCGGCGGTGTGTATCCGCGAGGCCTCGCTTGGGCCGAACTTTGGCATGAAGGGCGGGGCTGCGGGTGGTGGCATGGCGCAGATCGTGCCGATGGAAGATATGAACCTGCATTTCACCGGTGATTTTCACGCGATTACATCCGCCCACAACCTGCTGTCGGCGATGATTGATAACCATATCTATTGGGGCAACGCGCTTGAGATCGACATCCGCCGTGTGGCATGGCGGCGTGTGTTGGACATGAATGATCGTGCGCTGCGTCAGATCAATGTGTCGCTGGGCGGTGTGGCCAACGGGTTCCCGCGCGAGGCCGGTTTTGATATTACGGTGGCGTCCGAGGTTATGGCGATCTTGTGCCTTGCGCTGAACCTGAAGGATTTGCAAGAGCGTTTGGGGTCCATGATCGTGGCGTATCGTCGTGATCGCAGCCCGGTTTATTGCCGCGATATCAAGGCTGATGGCGCGATGACCGTGTTGCTGAAAGATGCGATGCAGCCGAACCTTGTGCAGACGTTAGAGAACAACCCTGCGTTTGTGCATGGCGGCCCGTTTGCCAATATCGCCCACGGCTGTAACTCTGTCACGGCCACAACAACCGCGTTGAAGATTGCGGATTATGTTGTGACCGAAGCGGGCTTTGGCGCGGATCTGGGGGCTGAGAAATTCCTCAACATCAAGTGCCGTAAAGCGGGCCTTACGCCTGACTGCGTTGTCCTTGTTGCGACCGTGCGCGCGATGAAGATGAACGGTGGCGTGGCCAAAGCGGATTTGGGCACCGAGAGCGTTGCGGCGGTCAAGTCCGGTTGTGCCAACCTTGGCCGTCATATTGGCAACCTCAAATCGTTTGGCGTGCCTGTCGTGGTTGCGATCAACCACTTTGTGACTGATACCGAGGCCGAAATCCAAGCGGTGAAGGACTATGTGAAGACCCAAGGGTCCGAGGCGATCCTGTCCCAGCACTGGGAGTTCGGGTCCAAAGGGTCCGAGGCGCTGGCCCGCAAGGTGGCGCAAGTTGCGGAAAGCGGCCTGTCGCATTTTGCGCCGATCTATCCCGATGACATGAAGTTGTTTGACAAGATCGATACGATTGCCAAGCGGATTTACCATGCCGACGAGGTGATCATGGATCAAAAGCTGCGCAGCCAGTTGAAGGATTGGGAAGATCAGGGTTACGGTCACTTGCCGATTTGCATGGCAAAGACGCAATACAGCTTTACCACCGATCCAACTGTGCGCGGAGCGCCGACCGGCCATTCGGTGCCCGTGCGCGAGTTGCGCCTGTCTGCGGGTGCCGGTTTCATTGTCGCGATTTGCGGTGAGATCATGACCATGCCGGGTCTGCCGCGCGTGCCATCGGCCGAGAATATCCATCTCAATGACGCCGGCGAAATCGAAGGCTTGTTCTAAAACAATTGCGGGCGCCATGGGCATTGAGCCCACGGCGCCCGCATTCCGCCTGTGGCGGGCATATTTAACCTCGGAAGAAAACCCCATGACAGCGACAGTGATTGACGGAAAAACCTTTGCAGCAACGGTGCGCCAGAAGGTTGCAGCCCATGTGACCCGCCTGAAAGAAGAGCATGGCATCACGCCCGGATTGGCGGTTGTGTTGGTGGGTGAAGACCCCGCAAGCCAGGTTTATGTGCGCTCCAAAGGCAAGATGACCGTCGAAGTTGGCATGGAAAGCTACGAGTTCAAGCGAGATGTTGATATTTCAGAGGCGGATTTGCTGGCATTGATTGCCCAGTTGAATACCGACCCGAAAGTGCATGGTATTTTGGTGCAATTACCGTTGCCGCCCCATTTGGATAGCGATCTGGTGATCAACAGTATTGATCCGGCCAAGGATGTGGACGGGTTTCATATCTCGAATGTGGGTCTGTTGGGCACCGGTCAGAAAAGCATGGTGCCCTGCACGCCACTGGGCTGTCTGATGATGTTGCGAGACCATCACGGCAGTCTGTCAGGGCTGAATGCGGTTGTGATTGGCCGCTCGAATATTGTGGGAAAGCCGATGGCGAACCTGTTGTTGGGAGACAGTTGCACGGTCACGATTGCCCATAGCCGCACCAAGGATTTGCCAAGTGTTGTGCGTCAGGCCGATATTGTCATTGCCGCGGTCGGGCGTCCGCAAATGGTGATCGGTGATTGGATCAAACCCGGGGCCACGGTCATTGATGTGGGCATCAACCGTATTGAAAAACCTGACGGGGGCACGCGTCTGGTGGGTGACGCGGACTACGCAAGTTGCGCGCAGGTTGCCGGTGCGATCACGCCGGTGCCGGGCGGTGTGGGGCCGATGACAATCGCCTGTCTGCTGGCCAATACAATCACCGCGTGTTGCCGCGCAAATAACCTTCCAGAGCCAGAAGGGTTGACCGCATAGGTGCCGCTCGCTGGGATGTGATGGGTAAATATTAACATCTTTCCCCCTTTATTACTTTCTTATCTGTAGGTTACCAATATGGTGGCCTTTTAGATCAAGATTTTAGTTGGGTGTTGAGTGTTTAATTTTTGGATCGTCTTCTACCGCAATACCTTTACGAAAAATACGATTTTGACGTCATTGTTGGTGACTATCATTGTCGTGGTGTCAGGCCCGTTTGGCACCTATCAGGCGTTTACTCTGGTCGGGCGGGCGATTTACTGGACGCCGCTTGTTGCACTTGCTCTTGCGGTGAGCGGGATCAGTTGCTTGATTGCGCAACATTGGTTTCCCAAGCGGGTTCATTTTGAACACGCTGTGCTGGCGGCGTGATTGTTTTTCCTGATCTATACGCCGATCATGCTGCTTGTGACCGGATCGGGGGTCTTTGGGCGTCTGCCAGAGCCTGTTTCGAGTTTGTATGTGCTGGCCGCAGTCGCGGCATTTGCGATTGTGCTGGGCATCTGGAGCATGGTTTTTGGCACTGCGCATTTGCAGATTTCAGCCCCGGTTGTCGCGCGTCCAAGGCTTTATATGCGACTGCCGGAGGTGGCAGATCAGTGGATTGTGCGGATCACGGTGCAGGATCATTATGTCGAGGTGCGATTGTCGGATGGCGGCGCGCATCGATTGTTGATGCGGTTCAAGGATGCTGTGCGCGAAATGGATGACGCGGACGGATTTTGCGTGCACCGGTCGCATTGGGTTGCCCGCGATGCCGTGCAAAGTGCTGTGAAAGCGGGTCCAAAGGAGTTTGTGATCATGACAACGGGCGAGCGTATCCCGATCAGCAAGACCTACCGCGAGAATGTCGTTTTGGCGGGGTTTTTGTTGCCAAAGGCGTGATGGCTCCGGTGCGATTCCTGGATCCGGGCGGGCAGGTCGATGTCGTCAGGCAGGCCTGCATTGGCCTGTCCTGATGTTCAATAGGCCGCGCTCAAGGGCGGATTTAGCGCACGATATCTTCGTCGTCGACAAACATATTGGCCCAGGCGCGGTCGATCAACTCGGGGGTCATCTGGTATGGGATACCTTCAAATTCGCAAATTGCGATCATTTGATCGATCAGAAACACCGGCTGATAGTTGGCGTAGACGTTATCAATTTCGGGATAGCGGTTGTTGAGCAGGTGGATCAAAGTGGCCTCGTCGAGGGGCATCTTTTTCTTGCGCGCCACCATGGCAAAGATTTTCAGGAAATCGGATTGTGTCGGCCCGTCAATTTTGATTTTGTAAAAGATACGGCGTAGCGCCGCTTTGTCGAAAATCGCGTTCGGGTGGAAGTTGGTGGAAAAGATCACCAGCGTGTCGAAGGGCACCTCGAATTTTTCGCCCGATTGCAGCGAGAGGATATCCTTGTTTTCCTCGAGTGGCACAATCCAGCGGTTCACGAGAGTTTGCGGCGGCTCGGATTGGCGCCCAAGGTCGTCGACGATGAAAATGCCACCCGTGGATTTCAATTGCAGCGGCGCCTGATAGGTCCGTGCGGTCGGGTTATAGACCAGATCAAGCATGTCGAGCGTCAGTTCGCCGCCGGTAATTACGGTGGGCCGCTCGCAGCGCACATACCGGGTGTCGTAGCGCCCCGATGTGCGGCGCAGGCTGTTGGGATCATCGATATCGGCCTCGGCGGACGAATGCACAATCGGGTCGTAGACAGTGATGACCTGACCTGCAAATTCGATGGCCCGGGGCACGAAAATCTTATCGCCCAGCGCATCCCTGATTCCGTTCGAGATCGACGATTTGCCGTTGCCCGGTGGTCCATACATCAAGATCGAGCGCCCCGCACCGACCGCAGGGCCAAGGTTGCCCAGCAATGCGGGAGGCAAAATAAGGTGCCCCATCGCGTTGGAAAGCTGGTCGCGGGTGATCGCGATGTTGCGGATCGACTGGCGTTCGATTTGCACGCGATAAACATCAAGCGGCACCGGCATCGCGCCAAAATATTCGGATTGTTTCAACGCATCCTGTGCACGCGCTTTGCCTTGATCGGTAAGCTGATAGCCCATCTCGTTGCCGCTATTGGCATTCAGCGTGCCTGTTGCCTCGATAAGCCGTTGCTGGCGGCACAGGTCCACCAGTTCTTGCACCACATTGACGGGCAGGCAGATGACCCGGCTCATTTCCGTGACCAAATTCGCGTTCATGCGGAACATGGATTTGATCAGGATATCGCGCATCATCGCAAGCGGAAGCTGCATTTGCGCCAGTGTTTTTGGCGCGGGGGGCGCCATCACGGTGGATGTTTGCATGTTCATCGGGTCGACTGCCTCTCATTCGTGCACCCTTGGGCGGGTGATTTGAGAGTAACTATTGCGGCAGTTTGTGGCCAAATGATGGACAAAGCGGCCATGTTTCGTGGCATTGGCGATTTAAGTTAACTTTGGATTAATGCAAACACCAAATAAAACACGAGTGTCATTCCAAGTGGCAGGCCCATGGGAAACCGGCGCCCGGCGGTCCAGCTTTTCCAATCAGGCACAAGACGGCGCAGCGGGCTATACATAGCGATCCGGTGGGTGATGAATCCTGTGATGACGCAGGCGATGAATATCCACGCAAGAAGTGTCAGATCACCCAGTAAAATAAAAGGTGCGGCGGCTGCTGCAAACTTGGCGTCACCCGCCCCCAGAACCCCGGCGGCGTTCAGAACGAACCCTGCCAGCAGGACCACAACCAAATGTGTCCACTGCCACAGATAGACAGAAAACGGCAATGCAATCGCGCCGAGAATCGCAAAGCTAATGACCAAGGCACCGACGGCAATATTGGGAATTTTCATCGCGCGCATGTCGTTCCATGCCACAAAAACCGAGATTGGCAAGGCGGCAATCAATAGCCACGCGGCGGCGGTTGCGGTCATCTGCATCGCTTAATTCGTGACGTTGTCTTCAAGGGCGCGCAGGGAGCGGACCGCCTCTTCGAAGTATCGCGGATGGGTGTCGATTGCTTCACGCAAAAGTCCCTTGCCGGTCGCGATATCGTTTTGTTTGATCGCGGTCAGGGCCATTGTGTGCAGTAATTGCGCGCGCTCGATCTGGGTCATGGCAATGACCGGAAGGTCGTATTTCCGCTGTGCACCGCGGGCCAGCACAAGGTTGTTTTTTGCGGTAAACATGCTGCTGTCGCTGCGCAGGGCGTCGCCGAACAGGCGCTCGGCCTCGGCGTATTTACCGCGCGTCAGTTTGGAATAGCCCCAGTTGTTCAACACACCTGCGGGCGTTGTTGTGAGCCCGGCTGCGGTTTGATAAAAACTGTCGGCCTTGTCCCACTGCTTTTTACTATCGGCGACCATCGCCTCGAGGCGGTAGCGCTTGAAGGTTTCATGGGTCGGGGGGATATCGTTGAGAGTGGTTGCGGCATCATCCCAAAGGTTGTTGCGGATATAGGCGTCGGCCAGGTCGACCCGGTCATCATTTGTGACCTCGGCATGTTTGACGACTGTTTTCCACGCGTCAAGCGCTTCGGCGGAGCGTCCTGCGCGGATCAGGGATTTGGCAAGACCACGCTGCAAATCGATCCGGCCCGGGTCGTTGTCATTTGCACCGGCAAAATAGTTGACCGCCTGATCGGCGTCGCCAATCGTCAACATGACATCGTTGAGATTGGTCTCATCAACCACGTTCATGTCCTGCAATGCGCGTTCAACCTGCGCTTCACCGGATTTTTCGCAGGCGCTAAGCCCAAGGATGGCCGATGCGGCCAGCGTCAGAATAATAGGGTGGCGCATTTTTGCGTCCTTTACTGCTCGTGCCTCACAGTGCCGTCAGGATCACATAATCGCCTGTGCCCCGCCGCACCAATTTTACATCTTGGTTTTGTTGAACATCGTAAAACGGATCTTCGATCCGCGCGAGAGATATCCGCAGGTTCTCTCTGATCTGGTCTGAATTCCCGTTATCCGTGGCATAAGCGCGACGAAATACCTGTGCAGCTTCGGCAAAATTGGTCTTTTCCATCAAAATCACGCCAAGATTGTTCCATGCGGCGGGAAAATCCGGATCGAGTTCGGTCGCACGTCGCAACAGGCGTTCGGCCTGTCCCAGCCGCCCAAGGCGCAGATTTGCAGAGCCGAGCGCCGAAAGCGTGTCCACATTCAACCCCTGCTGGGCTGCGGCGCGGGTATAAGCCTTGAGCGCCAATTCATATTCGCCCGCCGCCATCATCCGGTGCCCGACAAGTAGCCCGTCGATATCGGATTCTCCGGCAATGCCGGGTGCAAACACTTGATCATCCGAACGTCCAAAGCCGCCCGATGAACAGGCGGCCAAGGCGGTCAGGGCCAAAAGCGAAACGACCCTTATGTGTAACATTCAACGACTTCCTTACCCCGTCAGAGGGCTTGGGCGATGGCATAGACTGACGGCCCGATCAAAATGATCAGAAGCGGCGGCACAGTCAACATCATCGTGGCCAAAGTCATCTTGGTGGGCAGTTTATTCGCCGCTTCTTCGGCGCGCATGACACGTTTGTCACGCATTTCGCCTGCATACACCCGCAGCGCGTCGGCAATTGATGTCCCGAACTGTTGCGACTGGATCAAAACGGTCACAAAGCTTTTGACGTCCTGCACGCCTGCGCGTTCGGCCATGTCCTTCAGGACGCTGGTTTTATCCTTGCCCGCCTTCATCTCGTGGGCGACAACCTCGAATTCGTGCGACAAATCGGGAAAGCCGGATTTCAGCTCGCGGGCCACACGGATAATGGACTGGTCGAGCGATTGGCCCGCCTCGACGCAAACCAACATCATATCGAGACTGTCGGGAAACCCGTTGGTAATCGCCTCTTTGCGCGCCGACTGCCTGCGGGTCACCCAATATTTCGGCCCCATGTATCCCGCACCGGCGGGCACGGCGATCATCATGATCAGGTCCTGGGTTTCGACCGGCCCTTGTTGCATTTTCATAAAGGCATAAAGGCCGCCGAGGATCAGGCCCAGAATCCCCAGAACGAACTGTGCAAAGTAGTAATTGCGCACTGCGTTTTTGGAGTGGTAGCCGGCCTGCACCAGTTTCAGCTTGATGGCCGAATATTCTTCGCTGTTTTGTGGCTCCAGAAAATTGGCATATTTATCAAGCTTGTCGCTGCTTTGAGCCTGCCGCAGTTTCGCGCTTTTTGGCGTTTCTTTGCGCGGCGTGGCTTTGAGCCGATCGAGTGGATCGGCCTGTTTTTTCATAAGCACGGGCAGGGTGACCAGGATCAAAAAGACGCCAAGCAGTCCCACCAGCATGAGTGGCCCGAAAGGCCCAAGCATGTCTGTGATCAGTGTGTTGAGTTTTTGCATCTGACTGGCCCTTATACTTTAATATTCACAAGTGCGCGCATGACGATCAGGTTGAGAACCAACAAGAACCCCACAACCAAAGCCGCCGGAATGAACACCGGTGAATCCATCACTTCGTCGAAATAGGTAGGCTCGACCAGATTGACGCCGATCACGGCCACGACGGGGAATGCGGACAGCAATTTGCCTGACCATTTTGCCTCGGCGGTGATGGCTTTGACGCGGCGGAACAGGCGGAAACGCGAGCGGATGACCTTGGCCAGACCGTCCAGAATTTCGGCAAGGTTCCCGCCTGATGTTTGCTGGATCGTCACAGCCACGGCAAGGAAGCGAAGATCTTGCATATCAAGGCGTTCGGCCATGGCTTTGAGGCATTCGCCAACATCGCGTCCATAAGCGGATTCGTCCGAAATGATGCCCATCTCTGTGCCCAGCGGGTCAGCAATTTCATGGGCAACAATCGAGATCGCGGAGGCAAACGGGTGCCCGACGCGCAAGGAGCGCACCATCAATTCGATCGCCTCGGGCAATTGTTCTTCCATCATTGACATGCGCTTGTTTGCTTTGCTGGAAATCCACACAAAAACCCCCGCAACGCCCATCAGAATGGCCAGAAAAATGCGCACCTGCGTGCCGACACCCGTGCCGACGGTCAGGCCAACAAAGGCCACGACGCTGACAACGCCCATGATCATGATCAACTGGGAGGGCGAAAACGCGATATTTGCTTTTTGCGCCTTGGTGGCCAGAATAGAGTAGAGCGGGATGCTCTGCGATTTCATGTGTTGGGTCATTTCCTTGCGGAGCTGTTCCAGAACCTGTTCGCGTGCGCCGCCTTTTTCCAGCAGTTCAAGGCGGCGATTGACCTTGCCGTTCATGCTGATCGATTTGCCGAAAATCACGAGATATGCACCTTGCACAATCGCGATAACGGCGGCGAAAATGACGATATAGATAATTGGGGCTGCCGAAATCATGTTGATTACTCCGCGACCATGGGTTCAAAAATAGCCGGAGGCAGGTCATAGCCCCATAGCTTGAAGCGATCCGAAAAGTGACTGCGCACACCCGTGGCCGTGAAGTGCCCGATGATCTTATTCTCGGGCGTCAGGCCAACGCGTTGATAACGAAAGATTTCCTGCATGGAGATCACATCGCCTTCCATGCCGGTAATCTCGGTGATCGAGGTCATGCGCCGCGAGCCGTCTTGCAGGCGCGAAGCCTGAACAATCAGGTTCACAGCCGACGAAATCTGGCTGCGTGTTGCTTTGATCGGCATTTCGATACCGGCCATCGCGATCATGTTTTCCAGACGCGAGACCCCGTCACGCGCAGAGTTGGCGTGAATTGTTGTCATCGAGCCGTCGTGGCCGGTGTTCATGGCTTGCAGCATGTCGATGACTTCTTCGCCACGGGTTTCCCCGACGATAATGCGGTCCGGGCGCATCCGCAGCGCGTTTTTCAAACAGTCGCGTTGGCTGACGGCGCCTTTGCCTTCGACGTTTGGCGGGCGGCTTTCCATGCGTCCAACGTGGGTTTGCTGGAGCTGAAGTTCGGCCGTATCCTCGATCGTCAAAATGCGCTCGTCGTTGGCGATAAACGATGACAGTGCGTTCAGTGTTGTGGTTTTCCCCGAGCCCGTTCCGCCGGACACGATGATATTGAGGCGGGTTGCAACTGCGGCTTGCAGGTAGGCGGCCATTTCTTCGGTGAAGGCGCCAAAACTGACCAACTCGTCGATGCCGAGTTTTTCTTTTTTGAATTTACGAATGGAGACAAGGCTGCCGTCCACCGCAATCGGCCCGACCATTGCGTTGAAACGCGAGCCGTCAGCCAGGCGCGCATCGACGTAGGGGTTGGATTCGTCGACCCGACGCCCAACGGCCGAGACGATTTTGTCGATGATGCGCAACAGGTGCTTTTCGTCTTTGAAGGTTATATCGGTCAGTTGCAGTTTGCCGTCGCGTTCCACGAAAATCTGCTGCGGGCCGTTGACGAGAATATCGTTGACGGTCTCATCTTTCAAAAGCGTCTCGAGCGGGCCGAGGCCGGTGACCTCAAAATACAGATCCTGGTTCAGCGTCTGCCGCTCTTCGCGGTTCAGCACGATACCGAGTTCTTCCATTGTTTCTTGCGAAATTGCGTTGATTTCGGCGCGCAAATCCGCCTCTGTTGCGGTCTCCAGCGCCGCAAGGTTCAGGTTATCAAGCAGCGCTTTGTGCAGCTCGAGCTTGATTTCGCCAAACCGTTCCTTGCGCTTTTTCTCTTTGTCCATCGGCGCCACTTCTGCGTGGGCTTTGGGCAAGCTGCGCATCAGGGATTTGCGCTCTGCCGCGACGGGGGCTGCGGCGGGCACGGCGGCGAGGGCCGGTTTGCCAGCGTTGGACGTTGCAGCACCTTGTTTTTTATATTTCGAAAACATTGATCTAATCCTTAAACCTTGGCTGCGGCTTCATCGGCTTGATTGACGTCGTGGAGCGATTTGGCCAGCTTTGCGATTTCTTTGCGCAAGGCGTTTTTGGGCAGGGCCACACCTAAAGGCGCGCCATGATCATTGGTTTGGCCAATCTGTTTGCCACCATCGGGCAGCAGGACTTCGATGCTGATGCCAAGGCTGTCGGCCAGACGTTTGACGCGGCTTTTGCCGTTCAAATCGGTAAATCCGGGCGCGCGGTTCAGTGCAAAGCGCAGTTTTTCAAATGGCAGGTCCTCTGATTGCAGCGCGCGTTTCAGCCGCAGCGTATTTTGTGCACAGCGCATATCCAGCTCGACCATCGCGAAATAGACATGTGCCGCCTCGAGGATGGTTTGGGACCATTCGACCATGGTCGAGGGCATATCGATCACGATGTAATCGAAGTTTGCGCGTGCAATGCCGATCAGTCGGCCAATATCTTCGGGCGTGATCATATCGAGCGGGATCATGTCGGTGGGCGCGGTCAGAACGTGGATCTTTTGCTCGTATGGCAACAGCGCCTGCATGAAGGCTTCGCTATCGACGACTTCTGTGTCGCTCAACAGTTCAAGCACCGCTTCACGGCGGGGCAGGTCGAGATAGGTCGACACGGTGCCGAATTGCAGGTCAAGATCCATCATACAGACCCGCGGTGTTTCGGTCTTGCTGACGTTCGCCAGTTCCCAGGCGAGGTTGACCGCAAATGTGGTGGCCCCGGTGCCGCCGGCCATGCCGTGCACCGGAATGACAACACCGTCATGGGTGCCAGTCGGCTTGAGACGGACCTCTTCGTCGGGTTGTGACGGGATCTGTTCGATCGGGGTTAAAACCCGCTCGATTGCGCGCGCCAACTCGGCCTCTGGCAGCGGGTAGGGGATGAATTCATCGCCACCTTCGCGCAAAAGCTGGTGCAGCGCCGCGGTGCTGACATCTTCGGTGATCAGGATCACTTTGATCTCGCGGGATTTGGCCACCGAAATGATATGGGTGATATCCGCGATCCGGTCCTCGTCGTCATGGTCCATCGCGATGGTTACAAATTGCAGATCCTGCGCTTCGGGCTGCTGCAAATAGACTGCGGCATCGTCAAATGACAAATCGCCCCAATTTTCACCCAAGGCGCTTTCCATGTCCTCGATCAGCAGATCAAAGATTTGCACATCGCGGCTGATCGTACAGGCGACGATGGGTTGGGGATCGGATTTTAAAACTGCACTGCTCATAACGATACGTCCTTTGTTTGCTGGGCGCAGTCGCAAGATGAGCGATATGAGTGAAAATCACGTCAACAAACATCCAAGAAACTGCCCATGCGAGCCGACTCGGCAAGCGTGGTTAACCCTTTGGACTGTTTGTGAGGGGCAATCGTGTCGAGAATGGGACAAAAACGGCGTTATTGTTTGGTATCTTCGAACGATCAAGGATTTTGGCTGGGGTTGTTCACGCAATTGCCCTGCGTGAACAATGTAATTTTAACTAAATCGTTCCGAGTAAAACCCGCAACGCCTTGTCTATTGGCCAGAAGCGGCGGCCGTTACGGCGCGCGGCACTGCGCTTGTGATATACTCGCGGAACACCACTTCGGCGTATTTGCCGTTCATCACCATCGGGTGGCTTTTCACAAAACCCGATACTTCGGTGACGGTGCGCCGGTTGCGCCGTTCCTGGCCTTCGGTCACGATAATGGGCTGTGTTTCACCAAAGGAGACCACGGCCTCCAGACGGTCTCGGCTGACGCCTTGGCTGGTCAGGTAAAGCACAGCCGCTTCTGCCCGCTTGAGACCCAGCCGGCGATTATAGGCTTTGCTGCCGACAAGATCGGTATGTCCGAACACTTTGAACCGGACTTCGGGGAATTGGTTGATCCAATCCGCTTGCTGGCGCAGCGTGGCACGGGCGGTTTCGTCCAGGGCGGTCGAATTGAACGGGAAAGTGATCGTCGAATTGACCTCTTCGGCAAAGCGGCGCGCCAGATTGATGGTATAGGTCGCATCACCGGACTGAATAAGCGCGTTATTCATTGTGGCGGCGCCAAAATTGCCGCTGTCGATCTGCGAGCCTGCCGGGCTGTTGAAGCCTTGGCGGATCTCGTTTGATTGTGTGCAAGCCGAGAGCAACAGGGCAGCGGCAGTGACGGTCAGAACGGTTTTCATTGGCCTGCGATCCTTATCAATCATCCAACACATAGCCATAAGACCCGCTAAAGTCCTGGCGTGCAACTTCTCCTGCGGCCCCGGTTTGCGGCGCTTTATCGGCGGCAACCCGGCCAAAGAGGAACAAGTCGCGCTCGGACGGGGGCTGCACACGGTCGGTTGGCAAGGCCAGAACTTCGCCGCGCGTCGGTGTCACAAGATGCGGTGTCACGATGATGACCAACTCGGTCTGGTTGCGCGCATATTCTGCGCTGCGGAACAGAGCACCCAAGATAGGGATGTCGCCAATCCAAGGCACCTGGCCGTTCAGATCCATAAAGTCGTCTTGCAAAAGACCCGCGATTGCAAAGCTTTCGCCGTCGCGCATTTCAACGGTTGTTGATGTCTCGCGGCGCTTGAAGGCGTCGATGGTAAAGCCGTTGGCAGTAAAGCCGTTGGTTGAATCGATCGAGGACACCGCGGCCGAAAGTTCCAGATTGATCACATCGTTGTCGATGACCCGCGGGGTGAAGTTTAGCTCCACGCCAAAGGGCTTGTATTCAATCGAAATCGCGCCGTTGTCTTGTGATACGGGGATCGGGTATTCCCCGCCGGCAAGGAATTTAGCCTCTTGGCCGCTAAGCGCTGTCAGGTTCGGTTCCGCCAATGTGCGCACGACGCCGCGCGATTCCAGTGCTTCGAGAAGGATGCCGACCTCGACACCGCCTGCGTTGAAACCAAACAGGAACGCACCGTTGTTTGAGTTGCTTGTGGGCAAGGAGCCGGTGAAGGCATTGGCCACAGAGCCAGAGTTGTTCAACGTGTTGGAGCCGCCGCTAAGCCCGAGATTGCCGTTCAGGCCGGTGCCTTGCAACGCGATCGAGGACGACAGGGATTTGCTGACAGAGCGCTGCATTTCGGCAAAGCGCACCTTGAGCATAACCTGCTGGGTGCCACCAACCGACATCAGGTTCGAGACCCGGTCGGGCGCATAACGTTGGGCCAATTCCATGGCCCGATCAAGCCGTGCAATGGAACTGACGGTGCCAGACAGGACGATACCATTGTTGGCGGTGCGCACTTCGATATTTTCGCCGGGCAGGATTTGGGTCAGGCGTTCCTTGAATTCCGCGATATCGGGTGTGACTTGCACCTCGACGTTGGTGATCAGGCGACCGTCGCCCCCCAATAGGGTCAGCGTGGTGCGGCCCGGTTCCTTGCCCAGCACGTAGATTGTGCGATCCGACAAGGAAGAAATATCCGCAATGCCCGGGTTTGCAATTGATAATTCGGTAAAGGGTGTGTCGCTTTCGACCACCACCGCGCGGTTCATCGGCACATTCAGCGCACTGGACGGCGCACCTCGCATCACGCGCAGTGTTTCTGTCTGTGCCATGACTGGCGCCGCAATGGTTCCCAATGCAAAACTGGTCACAACGGCCTTGATAATATTTTTACATGTCATTGTGACCTGCCTCTCCGATCACGCCTCGTTTTGACGGGTCTTTTTGCCCGCATTTGGTTGAACCTGCACCGAATTGGAAATTATTGCAAGAATCAATGCATTGCGCAGCAAGAGTGATGCAGATGCGTAACGGCATGATGTCGGTCGCACGCGTAAAGGGCACGCCGTTTTGCGGATGGCGTGCCCTGAATTTTAACTGTGACGCGCTTAATTTGTGCAGGGAATGGGCACTTCGACGCGCTCGCCGCCCTTGTTTGTAATGATTGTGCAAACCTCGCGTTGCGCGACCTCTTCGACTTGGACCTCAACAGGGGCGGCCAGGCCAAGCAGGCTGCGCTGATCAACAAGGATCTCGCCGGTTACCGTGTCATCATTGTCACCCACAAGAGACAGTGACAGCGCACCGGTGGATTGCGCCTGCGCCAGAACGGCCACATCTTGCGGGGAAACCTGCACCGTGACGGTGCGTGCAATCGATGCCTCGTTGCGCTCGCCATTGGCGGATTGGTCAATCGCGATGATCTCGACGTTGGATTTGATCAACTGGGTAAAACTTTGATTGCCTTCGCCGCGCACGGAGCCGCTCCAATAGACGTCGACCCTGTCGGTCGGGCGCAGAAAGCCGGAGACGCCGCTGGCAACATCAACCTTGATCGTAAAGGCGCGCATCCCGCGATCCAGACGCGACGTGATACCCGCATCCTGACCCGGTTCCGTCACCTTGATGGCCAAAACAGGTTCGTCTTTTTCCATCTGGCGCAGCACAACGCGCGGTGTGCCTTCACCTTCCGGGAACAGCTCTTCAAAGGTCGCAAACGCGCCCTCGGGAATGTATTTGATCGCATAATCGATCAAGGCGACATCGTCCTTGGTAAGCGGTTCGCCGTAAAGGACAGTGCGCGTGGGGGCATAAATTTTGGTCGTGGGCACGATCTCCGCGGCCTTGGCGCGCTCTTGTGCAAGGGCCGTTTGCTGATCGCTGACGAAGCCCTGAACCATATAGACGGCAAAGCCAGCAAGGCCCATGCCAAGGAGGAGAACCAGTCCAAATAAAGAACGCATTGTCGTACCTCGTTTTCTTTCTTCGTGGCACGGGGCTACCAAAGGTAGATGTGCCGGTTGTTTGTTACATGTCTGGTGACTACCAGTCTTTGACTTCCATTGCGGCGACTTGCGCACCGATACGCTCGCCTGCATTGATCGTTTCATCGCGGATGCCGTTGCCGACAAGCGACGCCAGCAAGACAATACCTGCGGTGATCACAACCCAGTCTACTGTGACGGCGCCATCTTCACCTTTGGCGAAACGCCCGAAAAATCTGTCCATCTTCCTAAATCCAATACTGATAGTCATTATAGAGTTGATTGAATATCGCCCTGGTTTGCGGCGGTTTCATGGCAGCGGGGTGATGACTTCGTGATATGATATCGCCAAACCCTTAACAAAAAGGGCCGCCCCGTGTTTCCACGAAGCGGCCCGTTAGATTAAACCGTCAGGGTTTATTGAGTCGCCATTGCCGCAATGTCTCCGCCTACGTCTGCCGCCAGTGTTTTCGCGCCGTCGCCGATAGAGGTGCCAACGGCCACGCCGAGCAGAACGATAGCGGCTGTCAGAACAACCCAGTCAACTGTGACTGCGCCGTCTTCGTCGTTGCGGAAGTTTTTGATAAAGTTAAGCATTGTAGTCCCTCCTCAGGGTATCGCTAGATTTATGTTACAACCTTGTCGGATCATATCAAACCGGCCTCTTGTTTGGCTCGATCCCCGTCTTGGTTGCATATGTTTTGCACTTTGAATGGGGCGGGAGTTTGACGGCTTTCGTGCATTTTTGGACGCGCTTCATAAAAACCCTAAAAGCTGCGTATCATATTGTTTTTGCAAGGTTTAAAAATTCATAAGATGTTAATTACCTCCCAAACATGTGTCCAAATGTGTCCAAATCGCCCCAAAATTCGGGATTTTAAGCCAATTGTATCGATTCCAAAGCGGGACTCTGCGAGGATGGGCCCAACAAAAAGAGTATCTGGGCAGCTATGATGGATAATCGGTTCACTTTGATCATGGCTGCGGCCTGTGTGGCGCTGTTTGCGGCACCGTTGCCCGCGCAACAGCTCCGGTTGCAATCGGATTTCAGTTTCAAGCGGGTTACGGTCCCACCCCCAAACACCAACCGCCGCATCACCGTGCAAATCGATCCCACGGCGCCAGCTGCGCCAAGCGCACCTTTGGCCGCCGGAACGGCAGGCCCGATCATTGCGGCACCTGTGATCACCGGGTTGGAATGGTTCTGGATGGCCGTTTCGCCAAAGCTGGCCGATACCGGCCCCGGACGGTTGGAACAAGCCTTGGGCGCATTGGCAAAGGCGCCTGAGGGCAAATCCGTGTCGGTGCCGCGCTTGCAGTCGTTGCAGACGATCGCCGCGGCGCATGGTCTGGATATATTGCGGGCCACGGTTGGCACGAATGTCTCGCCGGCGCTGGTTCTGGCGCTGATTTCGGTTGAGAGCGCGGGCAATGGCGATGCGGTCAGCAGTGCGGGCGCGCAGGGCCTGATGCAGTTGATGCCAGCCACCGCGGCCCGCTTTGGCGTGATCGATCGCGCCGATCCTGTCGAGAATATCAAAGGCGGGGTGGCGTATCTGGCGTGGCTGATGGACCATTTTGACAATGATCCGATTTTGGTGCTTGCGGGATATAACGCGGGCGAGGGGGCTGTGCGCGACAATGCGGGCGTGCCACCTTTTGCCGAAACCCGCGCCTATGTGCCAAAAGTCTTGGCGGCATGGACAGTTGCGAAAGGGCTATGTCAGACGCCGCCAGAGTTGATGACGGATGGCTGCGTGTTTTATAACAACGGGGCGTGAGTGCCGAAAGGTCGGGCCTCCGGCGGGGATATTTGAAAACCAAAGAAGCGTAAAACATCGCCCATCTCTTTGGTTTTCAAATATCCCCGCCGGAGGCACAAAATCTATACGATCGTGGCTTGTGTCGCGGCGCGCAATTCGGCCTCGGTTACGCCATCGGCAGTCTCGACGATTTTTAGACCGCCCTCGACGACATCCAGGACACCAAGATTGGTGATGATCCGGTCGACGACCGCTTTGCCCGTCAGCGGCAGGGTGCAGGCCTTCAAGAGCTTGCTGTCGCCGTGCTTTGACGTGTGATCCATCACAACCACCACGCGGCCAACACCTGCGACAAGGTCCATCGCCCCGCCCATGCCTTTGACCAGCTTGCCCGGAATCATCCAGTTCGCCAGATCGCCGTTTTCGGCCACTTCCATCGCGCCCAGGATCGCCATGGCGATTTTACCGCCGCGGATCATGCCGAACGATTGTGCAGAATCGAAGTAGGCGGTTTGCGGCAACTCGGTGATCGTCTGCTTGCCCGCGTTGATCAGGTCGGCATCGATTGCGTCCTCGGTCGGGAACGGGCCCATGCCCAGCATACCGTTTTCGGACTGCAAAGTGACCTCTACCCCCTTGGGGATATAGTTGGACACCAGCGTCGGAATGCCGATGCCAAGGTTCACATAGGTGCCGTCTTCAAGCTCTAACGCGGCACGTGCGGCCATTTGATTGCGATCCCACATCTTATGCGCTCCTGACTGTGCGTTGTTCGATCCGTTTTTCGTGGTCGCCTTGGATAATCCGGTGCACATAGATGCCGGGCAGGTGGATGTGATCGGGATCAAGCGAGCCTGTTGGCACGATCTCTTCGACCTCGACGACGCACACCTTGCCGCACATGGCTGCGGGCGGGTTAAAGTTGCGCGCGGTTTTGCGGAACACCAGATTGCCGGTCTCGTCGGCTTTCCACGCCTTCACAATGGCCAGATCGGCAAAGATACCTTCTTCCAAAATGTAGGTCTGGCCGTTGAAGTCCTTGTGCTCTTTACCGTCCGCAATCACCGTGCCGACACCCGTTTTGGTGTAAAACCCCGGGATGCCACAGCCGCCGGCGCGCATCCGTTCAGCAAGCGTGCCTTGCGGGTTGAACTCCAGTTCAAGCTCGCCCGACAGATATTGGCGCATAAACTCTGCGTTCTCGCCCACGTATGACGAGATCATTTTCTTGACCTGTTTGGTCTGCAACAAAATGCCGATACCAAAGTCATCAACACCCGCGTTGTTTGACGCAAACGTCAGATCCTTGGTGCCCGCCTCTTTGATCGCAGCAAGCAAAAGCTCGGGGATGCCGCACAGCCCGAAACCGCCCGCGGCGATAAACATGCCATCGGCCAATAGCCCGTCGAGGGCGGCGGCGGCATTTGGATAAATCTTTTTCATGAGGCTCCCCGGAAATGAATTGCCCGCGAAACCTGAATGGCTGCGCGGGCAATGTCAATCACTGTGCTGCGCTGCGGCAACCCTATTCGATAACGGCGCCGTCATCGGCAGGTTTGGCGGCCTTCCTGGCTGGCGCCTTTTTGGCCGCGGTCTTTTTTGCGGGTGCTTTTTTGGGTGTGGTTTTCTTTTTAGGGGCGGCTTTCTTGGCACCGGGTTTTTTCTTGCCCGCCTTCATCGCGCGTTCATCAATCAGATCGACGGCTTGGGCCATGGTCAGGTCAGCTGGCTCTATCGTGTCGGGGATCGTCGCGTTGATCTTTTCCCATTTCACATAAGGCCCGTATTTACCGGTATAGATATTGACCGGACCGCCCGCCTGAGGATGTTCGCCCAATTCATGGATGGGGGCGAGTGCCTTGCCGCGCGCCCCGCGACTGGCGATTTTCGCGGCCAACAGCTCTACTGCGTGGTTCATACCGACAGTCCAAACGTCATCAATCCCTTCAAGGTTGGCATTGGTGCCGCCACGATCAGAGGTAGAAGCCGCGTGCTTGAGATAAGGACCATAGCGCCCGATATTGGCCCAAACGGTGATGCCATCTTCGGGGTGCGGGCCAATTTCGCGCGGCAGCGACAACAGCATCACGGCGCGGTCCAGCGCCAGATCTTCGGGTTCCCAGTCCTTTGGAATGGACTGGCGCGGTGGTTTTTTATTGTCGTCCGTCACTTCTCCGCGCTGCACATAGGGGCCGAAACGCCCTTTGAACACGCGGATTTCGTCGCCTGCGTCTGTGCCAAGCAGTTTGCCTTCGGGTGGAATCGCTGATGCCTCGGCTTCGGGGTTTGGCGGGCCGAAGGGCCGTGTGTATTTGCATTCGGGATAGCTGGAGCAGCCGATGAACGCGCCACCGGAGCGAGCGGTGCGCATCGACAAACGGCCCTCGCCGCAGTTGGGGCAAAGCCGTGGGTCGGTGCCGTCTTCCAATGGTGGGAACAGATGTGGCGCCAAAACATCGTTTATTTTTTCCAAGACTTCGGTGATGCGCAGATCGGCCGTTTCGGCGATGGCAGCAGAGAAGTCTGTCCAAAAACGCTCGAGCACTTTCTTGTAATCCGCATCACCAGCACTCACTTCATCAAGCTGGTTTTCCAGATCGGCGGTGAAATCATAGCCGATATATTTGTTGAAATAATTCGACAGAAACGCGGTGACCAGCCGGCCCTTGTCTTGCGGGATCAGGCGGTTTTTGTCTTTTTCGACATAGCCGCGATCCTGAATGGTTGTCACGATCGACGCATAGGTCGACGGGCGGCCAATGCCCAATTCTTCCATGCGCTTGACCAGCGTCGCCTCGGTGTAGCGCGGTGGTGGCTGGGTGAAGTGCTGCTCTGGATCGACGGATTGCTTGACGGCTTTTTCGCCCTGCGCGATTTGCGGCAGGCTTTTGGCGTCCTCGTCGGTGCTGTCGTCTTTACCTTCTTCATAGACCGCAATGAAGCCGTCAAATAGCTGCACCTGACCGTTGGCGCGCAGCATGACCTGCCCGTCAGCCGAGCCGATATCGACCGTTGTGCGCTCGAATCGCGCCGCCGCCATCTGGCTGGCGATGGTGCGTTTATAGATCAGATCATAGAGCTTGCGCTGGTCGCCATCGCTGATTTTTGCCGCTTCGGCAGAGACCATCAAATCGGTCGGGCGCACACATTCGTGGGCTTCTTGCGCGTTTTTGGCCTTGTTTTTGTAAATACGCGCCTCGGCGGGCAGATAATCCGCCCCGAATTTGGCTTTGATGGCGTCGCGCGCTGCCGCAATGGCCTCGGGGGCCATGTCGATGCCGTCGGTTCGCATATAGGTGATCAAACCGGCCTCATACAGGCGCTGTGCCACGGACATGGTTTGGCGCGCGCCAAAGCCGAATTTGCGGCTGGCCTCTTGTTGCAGGGTTGATGTCATAAAGGGCGGCGACGGGTTGCGGGTGCCGGGTTTGGCCTCGACCATTTGCACGGTCAGGTCGCGGCTGTTGACCGCCTGCACGGCCATTTCGGCCTGCGTTGCATCAGTGATGCTGAATTTTTCAAGCTTGTCGCCCGCCAGCATGGTCAGCCGCGCCTCATAAGCTATGCCGCGTGGATTTTCGAGCAGTGCCTTGACCGTCCAGTATTCCTGATTGCGGAAGGCTTCGATTTCCATCTCGCGCTCGACGATAATGCGCAGCGTCACCGATTGCACGCGGCCCGCCGATTTTGCACCGGGCAATTTGCGCCACAGCACAGGCGAGAGTTTGAAACCCACCAGATAATCCAGCGCACGCCGCGCAAGATAGGCGTCGACCAGCGGCACGTCGACCTGGCGCGGGTTTTTCATCGCCTCGGTCACGGCGGTTTTGGTGATGGCATTGAACACGACGCGCGACACTGGGGTGTCTTTCTTGATCGCTTTTTTTGCAATCAAAGCCTCGGTCAAGTGCCAGCTGATCGCCTCGCCTTCACGGTCGGGGTCGGTCGCCAAGATAAGTTCATTATCGTTTTTGAGCGCGTCAACAATCGCCTTGATATGCTTTTTGCTGTCGCTTGCTATCTCCCATTTCATGTCGAAATCTTCGTCGGGCAGCACCGAGCCATCCTTGGGCGGCAGGTCGCGGACGTGGCCATAAGAGGCGAGCACGGTGTAGTTGCTTCCTAAATAACCGTTTATTGTCTTGGCTTTAGCAGGGGATTCGACGACGACAACTGGCATGGGAATCCTTTTGAAACAATTGATCTGGCTATGACTGCTGTAGATGTGGTTGACCGCAAAGGAATGTCAATGCGCGCAATTGTCAAAGGGGAATGTTGGTCGCCGCTACGTCACACTGGAGGCCGCGGGTCACTGGGACAGTGCAATGAGCCCGCCGGATTGCCGCGTGATTTTGCCGTCAAGCTCCAATATGACGATGACCGGTGCCACGGTAGTGCTGTCAACGCCAAGGTCGCGGATGAGCTGGTCTTCGGCCACAGGCGAGGGGCTCAGACGGTGCAGGATCTGGTCGTGCAGGGCCGCAGTTTCGCGCAATGTGCGGGCCGGACGTGGCGGCATTTCCAGCGGCAATTCGGGGGTCTGGATTTGGGTCGCAGCCCCCAGCGCCTCGATCACGTCGTCGGCGCCGCGCACAAGGGTTGCCCCGTCACGGATCAGCATGTTGCAGCCATAGGTGCGCGCGTCAAAGGGATGGCCGGGCACTGCAAGCACGTCGCGCGATTGGTCTAGTGCGTTGCGCGCGGTGATCAGGCTGCCGGATTTGGCCGCCGCCTCAATGACAACGACGCCGCGCGCCAGCCCCGAGATGATCCGGTTGCGCGCGGGAAAATGCCGCGCTTGCGGTTGCACCCCCATGCCCATTTCTGAAATACGCAGGCCTGATCTGGCGATATCTTGCGCCAGTGATGTGTTCTCGACAGGGTAGATCGTGTCGACGCCGCCGGCCTGCACGGCGATTGTGCCGGTTTTCAGCGCCCCGATATGGGCCGCCGTATCGATGCCGCGCGCCAGCCCCGAGACCACGACAAAGCCCGCGTCGCCCAAGTCAGCGGCAAGTTTTTTGGCCATGCGCGTGCCCAGAGACGACGCATTGCGCGCGCCCACAAGGGCGATCATCGGGCGGGACAATAATGTCAGATCCCCCATGCCCCAAAGGGCTGCGGGCGCGTCCGACAGATCGGCAAGTGCTGTGGGATAGCCCACGTGCCCCGCAATCATCAGGGTGGCACCTGCCGCGCGCGCGGCGTTCATTTCGGCGGTGATGACCCCTTCAGGGCAGGGCGCGTAATCGCTGGCACCTGCGGCTTTTGCGATCGCGGGCAAGGCCGCAAGGGCTGCTTGTGGCGAGCCGTGTTCCCGCATCAAACGGTGAAAAGTAGCAGGCCCCACACGGCGGGAGCGTAACAGGCGGAGGCAGGCGAAAGCAAAATCTTCCGTAGCGGGGGGGGGTGGTGAGGAAGAGTGTTTAGTTTCGGTCATCCGCGGCTCCGCCATGTTACGCAAGTCAGTAAACGCGGTCAGGGTTAACGAGGTGTAAACGCGGCAAAGCATAGGTGGCACTATGTGCGGGTGCCGTGGTCAATCACCTGATTACAAGCGGTTTTGGCTGTATGATCCGCGTATGACTTGCGTATGCCACCTGACCGCGCCAGGTCATGGTTAACGCGGCCCCGCCCGAAAGAGCGGCATGGCAATTGCGAATCGCTGCGGGGTTGCGAAAGCGCGGCGTTACCCTGCCGCGCCACCAATTGTCAGCCCGCCGATTTTCAGGCTTGGCTGGCCCACGCCCACCGGCACCCATTGCCCCGCTTTGCCGCAATTGCCGATGCCGGGGTCCAGTTCCAGATCGTTGCCGATGCCCTGGATGTTTTTCAGGGATGTGGCCCCGTCGCCGATCAGGGTGGCGCCTTTGACCGCGCCACCCACGATGCCGTCTTTGACGCGGTAGGCCTCGGTGCATGAAAACACGAATTTGCCGTTGGTGATGTCAACCTGTCCGCCGCCAAAGCCCACGGCGTAGATGCCGTCTTTCAGATCAGCGACCAGCGCCGCAGGGTCGGCGTCACCGGCCAGCATATAGGTGTTGGTCATGCGCGGCATCGGCGCGTGGGCGAAAGATTCGCGTCGCCCGTTGCCGGTGGGCGCGACGCCCATCAGCCGCGCGTTTTGCCGGTCTTGCATATAGCCGACCAGAATGCCGTCCTCGATCAGCACGTTCTTGGCGGACGGCGTGCCCTCGTCGTCGATGGTGATCGAGCCGCGCCTGTCGGGGATGGTGCCGTCGTCGAGGATAGTGACACCTTTGGCGGCGATCTGTTGGCCCATCAGCCCTGCAAAGGCGGATGATCCTTTGCGGTTAAAGTCGCCTTCCAACCCGTGCCCGATGGCCTCGTGCAGAAGGATGCCCGGCCAGCCCGGTCCAAGCACCACCTCCATCACACCGGCAGGGGCGGGTTCTGCGTCGAGGTTCACAAGCGCGATGCGCAGGGCCTCGCGCACCGCCGCTTGCCAGTGGTCCGCCGCGATCAACCCGATCAGGCCGGCGCGCCCGCCCGACCCCGATGTGCCGCTTTCGCGTTTGCCATTGTGTTCAACGATCACCGACACATTGAGCCGTGACATGGGCCGCGCATCGGTGACGAGCGTGCCTTCGGGGCGCAGGATCAGCACCTCTTGGTGCGAGGCGGCGAGTGTGGCGGAGACCTGCACGACCCGATTGTCGAGGTCGCGGGCGAATTGGTCGATCTCGCGCAGGATGTCGATTTTCGCGGGCACTGTGGCTTGCAGCATCGGGTCGGTATCGGAATAAAGTTTTTTATTGGTGCCCACGGGGCCTGCCGCCAAGCTGCCACCGCCGGCACCCACGGCAAGCCGCGCGGTGGCCACGGCACGGCGCAGCGCGTTTTCGTCGATGGTGGTGGAATGGGCGTAGCCTGCCGTCTCGCCGCGCACCGCGCGCAGCCCGAAGCCCTCGGAGGCATTGAAACTAGAGGTTTTCAAGCGGCCATCGTCAAACGACAGCACCTCGGATTTGCGCCGCTCGAGGAACAATTCGCCGTCGTCTGCCCCGGAAGTCGCCTCGCGCAGCAGGGTGGTGGCGGTGTCGCGGTCAAGCGCGGTCTGGAAGGGAAGAAAGGGGTCAGCGGACATAAAGTTTCCTGTCGTAAAGCAAAAATAGTGGCAAAAGCGGCTCAATGCCGCAACAGCAGTTCTTGAGTTGTTCATCAAGATATGGGACATGAACGGGTAGATACAACGGGATTGCGCCCTATGTTTGGGCGAGACACAATAAGATGCGCCATTTGGTGCCATGACAGACAGGTTATGATATGCGTTTGAAAACGATTGCGACTTCACTTTGGGCTTCGGCTGGTTTGATCCTTGCAGGGGCCGCGGTATCAGCCCAAGCCGTGGACCAAGAGCTTGAAATCATTGGGGCCCCGAAAGATGGCGTCACGGGGTTCCAGCCTGCCGCAACCGAGCTTGCGCGTGATGTGCAGTGGCTTGACGGGATGCTTTTGGTGATAATCACGGCGATCACATTGTTTGTCACCGGCCTGATGATCTGGGTGTTTATCCGCTATAACAGCAAAGCGAATCCAACGCCCAAGACATTCACCCACAACTCTCCGCTGGAAGTGGCATGGACGATTGTGCCGATTTTGATCCTTGTGGTGATTGGCGCCTATTCCTTGCCGATCCTGTTCAAGCAGCAGGAAATTCCCGAGGCCGATATCACCATCAAGGTCACCGGCTATCAGTGGTATTGGGGGTATGAGTATGTCGATGATGGCGTGGCCTTCGAGAGCTACATGCTGGCGCGCGACGAGCTGGAAGAGAACGGCTATTCCCAGAATGAATACCGTTTGGCGACAGATACGGCCGTTGTGGTGCCGGTGGGGGCGACAGTCGTGATGCAGGTGACCGGCGCGGATGTGATCCACGCGTGGACGATCCCTGCGTTCGGCGTCAAACAGGACGCGGTGCCCGGTCGTTTGGCGCAGCTTTGGTTTGCCGCTGAAAAAGAAGGGATCTTCTTTGGTCAGTGTTCCGAGCTTTGCGGCAAGGACCATGCCTTTATGCCGATTACCGTCAAGGTGGTGAGCCAGGAGACCTATGACAAGTGGTTGATTGAAGCCAAGCAGATCAACGGCGTTTAGGATTTGATGCAGCGCAGGGGGGCACTTTGCGCTGTGTTCATCCGTGTATAGGACGGGTGCGAGCCCGTCACCCCAATAGGAAAAACAATGAGTGATATGACCGCACAGGACAGACCCTATGAGGCCAGCATGGGCGACTATTTCGCGCTTTTGAAGCCGCGCGTGATGTCGTTGGTGATTTTCACCGCGCTGGTCGGCCTGTTGGTCGCCCCCGTGCCGGTGCACCCGTTTATCGGCTTTGTCGGCGTGCTGTGCATTGCGGTCGGGGCAGGGGCCTCTGGTGCGCTGAACATGTGGTGGGACGCTGATATCGATGCGGTAATGAAGCGCACAGCCAAGCGCCCGATCCCGTCGGGCCGTGTGCAACCCGGAGAGGCGCTGGGCATTGGCGTGACATTGTCGGGCTTTGCGATCATTTTGCTGGGGCTGGCGACCAATCTGCTCGCTGCGGGGTTGCTGGCGTTCACGATCTTTTTCTATGTCGTGGTCTATTCTATGTGGCTCAAGCGTTCGACGCCGCAAAACATCGTGATCGGTGGTGCGGCAGGTGCGTTTCCGCCGATGATCGGCTGGGCGGTGGCCACGGGCGATGTGACAATCGATTCGGTGTTGATGTTTGCGCTGATCTTCATGTGGACGCCGCCGCATTTCTGGGCTTTGGCCTTGTTTGTGAAAACCGATTACGGCGATGCCGGCGTGCCGATGCTGACCGAAACCCATGGCCGCGACGTGACCCGCCGTCATGTCATCGTCTACGCGCTCTTGTTGGTGCCGGTGGCAATCGGTCTGGGGCTGACCTCGATTGGCGGCCCGATCTATATGGTGACCGCGGTTGTGTTGAACCTGTGGTTCGTCAAGGGCTGTTTTGACATCTGGCGGCGCGACGACGCGGCGGCAGAGGCCGATAACTACGCCGTGGAAAAGCGGGTCTTCAAGATCTCGCTTTATTATCTGTTTTTGCATTTTGGTGCATTGTTGGCGCAAGCCGCGCTGCGCCCCTACGGTTATGGAGGCTGGTAGAATGGCAATTCACGTCGAGCACGAAATTCATCAACGGCGCAAAGGCCGGAACTTTGGCATTTTGGGGTTACTGGCGGGGATGATCGCAATTGTCTTCGTGTTGACCATTGTCAAGGCGGTGGAACTGGGCGATGCCTCCAAGCTCGAAGCATTTGACCGGGTTGTGCGCCCTGCGATTATTCCCCAGGAAGGTGCGGCGCAGTGACGCTGTTTCCCAATATCCAAGGGCCGCAGCGCACATTGATGCAGACGGTCGGCGTTGTGGTTGTGATGGGCTCGCTGGCCTGGGCCTCGGTGCCGTTTTACACCTGGTTTTGCAAGGTGACCGGATTTGGCGGTGTCACAAATGTCGCCGAAACCGGCTCTGATGTGATCCTCGACCAGACGATCAAGGTGCGCTTTGATGCCTCGTTAGGCCGCGATATGCCCTGGACGTTCAAGCCGGTGCAGCGCGAGATGACCCTGCGAATCGGCGAGACGGCGCTGGCCTATTACGAGGCCTATAACCCGCTTGATGTGCCGATTGCGGGGCAAGCGGTCTATAATGTGACGCCCTATGAGGCCGGCGTGTTTTTCGACAAGATCGAGTGCTTTTGCTTTACCGAGCAGGTGATCCAGCCGGGCGAAACCGTGCTGATGCCGGTGTCGTTCTTTGTCGACCCTGCGATCGTTGATGACCGTGAAGGGCAATATGTGCACACCATCACATTAGGCTATACATTCTACCAGATCGACCTGCCTGAAATCGAGGTGCAGGCCGCGTTAGAGGCACCAACAACTTTGACAACGGCGCCGCAAACCGCCATAGAGACTAACTAAGAACAAAGCCGATAGGGGACGACTGCCATGGCGCATGAAAAGAACCACGACTACCATATTTTGCCACCTTCGATCTGGCCCTTTATCGGGGCTGTGGGTGCGTTTGTCATGCTGTTTGGCCTGGTGCTCTGGATGCCCAAGCAAGGCGGCGGACCTTACGTTTTCCTCATTGGTTTGGCCATGGTGCTATATGTGATGTATGCGTGGTGGGCCGAGGTTGTCACCGAGAGCCACGCTGGCGATCACACGCCCGTGGTGCGGATCGGCCTGCGCTACGGCGTTATCATGTTCATCATGTCCGAGATCATGTTCTTTGCCGCATGGTTCTGGGCATTTTTCAAAAATGCGATGTATCCGATGAACCCCGACGGCACGAGCCCGCTGGTTGATGGCGTCTGGCCGCCGGTTGGCATCGAGACATTGAACCCTTGGCACCTGCCGCTGATCAACACGTTGATTTTGCTGTGTTCGGGCATGGCGGCAACCTGGGCGCACCACGCGCTGGTGCATGAAAATAACCGCAAAGACATGAAATGGGGCCTGATCCTTGCTATTGTTCTGGGCCTTTTGTTCACCATGCTTCAGGCCTATGAATATTATGAGGCGACCTTTGGCTTTTCTGGAAACATCTACGGCGCGGTCTTCTTCATGGCGACCGGTTTTCACGGCTTCCATGTGATTATCGGCACGCTCTTCTTGGGGATTATCTTGTTCCGTTTGCAGCGTGGCCACTTTACCCCTGAAAAGCACGTCGGTTTTGAGGCAGCCGCATGGTATTGGCACTTTGTCGATGTGGTCTGGCTGTTCCTGTTCGCCTCCGTTTACATCTGGGGCGGCTAAAGACACCGGTCTGATCAAGACCGGGCTGATGCGGCAAATCGCATCTTGTGCGCGATGGGTCTTGACCCACCCGCCCTGTCAAAACATACCGAGGCGCACGCGGTTACCTGCGTGCGTCTTTTTCTTTGCAAAAAGTGAGAACAGCCTTTGCGACGCATAGTTTTCCCGATGATCCTAGGCCTGAGCGGCGTGATCGTTCTTGTCTGGCTTGGTTTTTGGCAGTTGGACCGCTTGACGTGGAAAAACGCGGTCATCGATGACATCAACACCCGTCTGACCGCCGCGCCAGTGCCGATGCCCCTGGCCCCCACGGAAACCGCTGACGAATATATGGCCGTCACGCTGGACGGCACGGTGGTGGGCCCGGAGTTGCGCGTGCTGGTGTCCGGCACGGCGGCGGGCACTGGCTACCGCACGATCCGCGCTTTTGAGATGCGGGACGGGCGTCGTGTGATGGTTGATGTGGGCCTGCTCGGGTTGCAAGACGCAACTGCGCCCATAGATTTGCCGGCCACGGTTGTGGGCACCCTGCTGTGGCCTGATGATGTGAATGGCGCGACGCCGGAACCCGATCTTGCCAAGAATATCTGGTTTGGCCGTGATGTGAATGTGATGGCCCGCGCGCTTGAAACCCAACCGCTGATGGTTGTGGCACGCGACATGCAGCCCGCTGATCCGCGCACGACCCTGCTGCCCGTCGATGCGGGGGGCATCAAGAACGACCATCTGGCATATGCGATAACGTGGTTCGGGCTGGCGTTTGTCTGGGCGCTCATGTCGCTTTTTCTGATCTCGCGCACGTTGCGCAACAAGGACACCTGACCAATGCGATATATCTCGACCCGCGGTAGCGCCCCTGCGTTGACGTTTGAACAGGCCATGATGACGGGGCTGGCGCGCGACGGTGGTCTGTATGTGCCCGAAACGGTGCCCACGCTGACCCATACCCAGATTGCCGCGATGGCGGGCAAATCCTACGAAGATGTGGCCTTTGAGGTGATGCGCCCGTTTATCGGCGACACCTTTACCGATGATCAGTTCAAGGGGTTAATCGCGAAAGCCTACGCCGGTTTTGGCCATGCCGCGCGCGCGCCGCTTGTGCAGCTTGCGCCGAACCATTTTCTGCTGGAACTGTTCCACGGCCCGACCCTGGCGTTCAAAGATTTTGCGATGCAGTTGATCGGCCAGATGTTTCAAGCCGCGCTGACCCGTTCGGGCGAGCGCATTACCATTGTGGGGGCGACTTCCGGGGATACCGGGTCTGCCGCGATCGAGGCGTTTCGCGGGTTGAAGAATGTCGATGTTTTTATCCTGTTCCCGCATGGCCGCGTGTCCGAGGTGCAGCGCCGCCAGATGACCACGCCGGTCGAGGCCAATGTTCATGCGCTGGCGATGGATGGCGATTTTGACGATTGTCAGGCGGTGTTGAAAGATATGTTCAACGACTTTGAGTTCCGCGACGCGGTGCGCCTTGCGGGGGTCAATTCGATCAACTGGGGCCGTGTGCTGGCGCAGGTGGTGTATTATTTCACCGCCGCTGTCAGCCTTGGCGCGCCGCATCGCGAGGTGTCGTTCACCGTGCCTACGGGCAACTTTGGCGATATTTTTGCGGGGTATATTGCCAAACAGATGGGCTTGCCGATTGCCGAATTGGTGGTGGCGACCAACCAGAACGACATTCTGCACCGCACGCTGCAAACCGGGGCTTATACAAAAAGCGGCGTAATCGCGTCGATCAGCCCGTCGATGGACATTCAGGTGTCGTCGAATTTTGAACGCGCGCTGTTTGATGCCTACGGGCGCGACGGGGCGGCGGTGGCGGCCCAGATGGATGATCTCAAATCCGGCGGCTTTGAGATTTCGCAAGGTGCCTATCAGATGCTGACAGATACCTTTGTATCGGGGCGCGCGTCCGAGGCAGAGACATCGGCGGCGATCAAGACCTATCTGATGCGGCATGGCGAGTTGCTGTGCCCGCATTCTGCGGTGGGCGTGCATGTGGCCGAGGCGCATCTGGGCCCGATCCCGATGGTCACATTGGCCACCGCACACCCTGCGAAATTCCCCGATGCGGTAAAAGCGGCCAGCGGCATCGCGGCACCTCTTCCCCCGCGCATGGCGGACCTGTATGAGCGCCCCGAACGGGTCACGCGCGTGGCCAACGACATGGGCAGCCTTCAAGCCCTTATCAAAGAGCGGATCAAAATTTGACCATTCAACTGCATACCCTGTCAAACGGGTTTCAAATCGTCACCGAGCATATGCCGGGTCTGAAATCAGCCAGTATCGGGGTCTGGGTCGATGTCGGTGGCCGGCACGAGCGGATCGAGCAAAACGGCATCGCGCATTTTCTGGAACATATGGCGTTCAAGGGCACCAAAACCCGCTCTGCGTTGCAGATTGCCGAGGCAATTGAAGATGTGGGCGGGTTTTTGAACGCCTATACCAGCCGCGAAAACACCGCCTATTACGCCCGCGTTTTACAAGACGACGTGCCGCTGGCGCTGGATGTGATCGGTGACATCTTGATGAACTCGACGTTTGAGGCCTCGGATGTGGACTTGGAGCGCGGCGTGATCCTGCAAGAGATCGGTCAGGCCAATGACACGCCCGACGATATTATTTTCGACTGGTTGCAAGAGGTGGCCTATCCCGATCAGGCGATTGGCCGTCCGATACTGGGCCCCGCCGAGCGCGTGTCGGCGTTTAACCGCGATGATCTGCGCGCCTTTGTGACCGAGCATTATGGCCCGAACCAGATGATCCTTGCCGCCGCAGGGGGCATCGATCACGACCAGATTGTCGCCCAAGCCGAGGCGCTGTTTGGCCACCTGACGCCGGTGACGCGCGATGCAAAACTGATGCAGCCCGCAAAATTTGGCGGCGGCGAGCTGCGCCGCAACAAGGATCTGGAACAGGTGCATTTTGCGCTGGCACTGGATGGGCCGAACTACCGAGATCCGGCGATTTATACCGCGCAGATATATGCGTCGGTGATGGGGGGCGGCGTGTCGTCGCGGCTGTTTCAGGAAATTCGTGAAAATCGCGGGCTGTGTTACACGATTTTTGCCCAAACCGGTGCCCATGAAGATACCGGCATGACCACGATTTATGCGGGCACCAGCGCCGAGCAGATATCCGAGTTGGCCAATGTCACGATTGACGAGATGAAACGCGCCGCCGACGACATGACCGCCGCCGAAGTCGCCCGCGCACGCGCGCAGATGAAAGCGGGGTTGTTGATGGGGCTGGAAAGTCCGTCAAACCGCGCCGAGCGTCTGGCACGGCTTTTGTCGATCTGGGGCCGGATCCCGACATTGGACGAAACCATTGACCGGATTGATGCGGTGACCACCGGTGATGTGAAGGAATTTGCAGGCCAGATGGCAGGGCAGGCTGGCACCGCCATGGCGCTATATGGTCCCGCAGAGGCCGCGCCGACATTGGACGCATTGAAGGCGCGATTGGTGGCCTGATGCTGGGACGGCGCAGACAGGTCAGGTTGGAAACAGCGCGCATGACGCTGCGCCCGCCTGTGCATGGCGATTATACCGCATGGTCTGCGCTGCGCCACGACAGTCAGGAATTTCTGGACCCGTGGGAGCCCACTTGGGCGATGGACCATTTGTCGCGCAAGGCCTTTACCAACCGCGTCTACTGGGCGCAGCGCTCTATTACCAGCGGCACCGCAGTGCCGTTGTTTTTGATCCGCCGGTCCGATGATGCGCTGTTGGGGGCGATTACGCTTGATAATATCCGCCGCGGGCCCGCGCAGGCTGGCACCACCGGCTATTGGATCGGGCAGGCCTACGCACGTCATGGCTATATGAAAGAGGCGATCGAGGCGGTTGTGCATTACGCGTTCCGCACGCTCGATATCAGTCGCATCGAGGCTGGCTGTTTGCCCGAAAACACCCCCAGCCGCCGTTTGCTGGAGCAATGCGGATATAAATACGAGGGTGTTGCGCAGTCCTATTTGCAGATCAACGGGCGCTGGCGCAACCATGTGCTCTATGCGAATTTGCGCAGTGACAGGCGCGGCAAAACAGACGTCGGATAGGTCGCGCAGATTTTCCATATCTGATCGCTTGACTTGGCTGTGCTGTCTCCTTACCTATCCGTTGTTGTCACTCACATGCAGTGAGTGCCAGCGCAAGAAAACTCGAACTGGAGACGTTCCAAGATGGCATTTACACCACTTCACGACCGCGTTCTCGTCCGCCGCATCGAAGGCGAAGAGAAGACAAAAGGCGGCCTGATCATTCCGGACGCTGCGAAAGAAAAGCCAGCCGAAGGCGAAGTTGTATCCATTGGCGCTGGTGCGCGCAAGGATAGCGGCGAGCTGATCCCGATGGATGTCAAAGCTGGTGACAAGGTTTTGTTCGGCAAATGGTCCGGCACAGAAGTCAAGATCGACGGCGAAGACCTGTTGATCATGAAAGAAAGCGACATTCTGGGCATCCTTTAAGGGCCCGTTTGATACCCGCTATCTGATGAAATTCAATTAAGGAGCACATGAAAAATGGCTGCTAAAGACGTAAAATTCAGCACTGACGCCCGCAATCGGATGCTCAAGGGTGTGAACATCCTTGCCGACGCGGTCAAAGTGACCTTGGGCCCCAAAGGCCGCAATGTCGTGATCGACAAATCGTTCGGCGCACCGCGCATCACCAAAGACGGTGTAACGGTTGCCAAGGAAATCGAACTGGAAGACAAGTTCGAAAACATGGGCGCGCAGATGGTCAAAGAAGTGGCGTCGCGCACCAATGACGAGGCTGGCGACGGCACAACAACAGCCACGGTTCTGGCCCAGGCGATTGTGCGTGAAGGCATGAAATCTGTCGCGGCCGGCATGAACCCGATGGACCTCAAGCGCGGTATCGATCTGGCGACAACCAAGGTTGTGGCTGCGATCATCGCGATGGCCCGTCCGGTCAATGACAGCGACGAAGTGGCGCAGGTCGGCACAATTTCCGCCAACGGCGAAGCAGACATCGGTCGTCAAATCGCTGATGCGATGCAAAAAGTCGGCAACGAAGGCGTGATCACTGTTGAAGAGAACAAGGGTCTTGAGACAGAAACCGATGTTGTTGAAGGGATGCAGTTCGACCGCGGTTACCTGTCCCCGTATTTCACAACCAACACCGAGAAGATGACCGCAGAGCTGGAAGATGTGATCATCTTGCTGCACGAAAAGAAGCTGGGTTCTTTGCAGCCAATGGTGCCGCTGTTGGAGGCTGTGATCCAGTCCGGCAAGCCACTGTTGATCATCTCCGAGGATGTTGAGGGCGAAGCGCTTGCAACGCTTGTGGTGAACAAACTGCGCGGCGGCTTGAAAATTGCGGCTGTGAAGGCACCCGGGTTTGGTGACCGTCGTAAAGCCATGTTGCAGGACATCGCGATCCTGACAGGTGGTCAGGTGATCTCTGAAGACCTTGGTATGAAGCTTGAGAATGTCACAATCGACATGCTGGGCACTGCCAAGCGTGTGACAATCACCAAAGACACCACCACAATCATCGATGGTGGCGGCGAGAAGGCCGAGATCGACGCGCGCGTCACACAGATCCGTGGCCAGATCGAGGAAACAACATCCGACTACGACCGTGAAAAGCTGCAAGAGCGCGTGGCCAAACTGGCCGGTGGTGTTGCTGTGATCCGCGTCGGTGGCATGTCCGAAGTGGAAGTCAAAGAGCGTAAAGACCGCGTTGACGATGCATTGAACGCGACCCGTGCGGCCGTGCAAGAAGGTATCGTTGTCGGTGGTGGTGTTGCCCTGATCCAGGCTGGCAAGGTTCTTGAAGGTCTCAAGGGTGCAAACTCCGACCAGGACGTGGGTATCACGATCGTGCGCAAGGCGCTTGAAGCGCCATTGCGTCAGATCGCCGAGAACTCCGGCGTTGACGGGTCTGTTGTGGCTGGCAAAATCCGCGAGTCCAACGACAAGACCTACGGCTTTAACGCGCAGACCGAAGAATATGGCGACATGTTCAAGTTTGGCGTGATTGACCCGGCCAAAGTTGTGCGCACTGCCTTGCAGGACGCGGCATCTGTGGCTGGCCTGTTGATCACAACAGAAGCCATGGTTGCCGACAAGCCATCCAAAGACAGCGGCGCTGGCGGCGGCATGGGTGACATGGGCGGCATGGGCGGCATGGGCGGCATGATGTAAAACGCGGCTTGGGCATAGTCCAAACGCCGTGCATGTCGATCACTAAAGAAGGGCGGTCCTTATGGGGCCGCCCTTTTTCGTTGCTGTCGTCTGACCGCGGCTTTACGGATGCGCGCCCGCGACCAGTTGGTTGGCAAAGTCGTGGTTTTTATCGCGGTGCCCTGCCTCGTCGGCGCGGATCACGATCACGACGTCGCGCAGCCGCGCGTCTGGCGCAAGTTGCCAATAGTCAATGGCCAGTTGCGGCGCGGGCACATTTTCAACCACCCCCGCATCAATCTGTTCAAGGTATTGCGTATAGCTGGTGACGGCCTCTTCCTCCAGATACCCGACGATCCGGTGTGCGACACGCGGTGCCAGCAGATACAGGAAGAAATAGCAGTTGTAGAACACCAGTTGCGTGGCGCTGATCACAAATCGTTCAAACCGCGACGGTTGTGCGATATGGATGAAGGTCATCAGATGCATCCGCTCGTTGTCGGCCTCGTCGATCAATTCCTTGATCCAGCCCCGGTCGTCGCGGATGTGGCGCAGCGCACGCAAATGTTGCAAAAGACCGCCAACCATACCCGGCACGGCGGCCACGGTTTCAAGCACAACGGCACGGTGTCCGTAGCGGCCCGCAAAGAACTTGTCCGCAAAAAACCGCATGAATTTGACCAGACGCAGTGCAATCCGGTCGGCGCGGTCTTTGGGGGCATGGTGCGTAGCAGGCGCGTTTGCTTGTTCGGCGGTGAGATTGGTTTGATGTTTCATTTTCCCTAACTCTTGTTGCGATGCCTTTGATATATGCCGCAGTGCAGCTATTTCACCGGTGCAGCCCTGCGACATATGTTCATCGGCACCCTATGCGAGGTAGGGTGCTGCACATTGCATAAGGAAAGCCGATGTTCAACAGCCCGCAATTTGCCCGCGAGATGAAACGCGGCGAAGAGGCTGCGGTTGATGCCCTGTTGCACGCCGCATTCGAGGGGGTGGCAGAGGCCTGGCTGGTTGCGGCTTTGCGCAAATCAAAGACCATCGCAGGCGAGCAGGTGATGCCGATGGGCGACCGGATCGTGGGGTATTACGCGCTGTCATATATGGTGAAACCAAAGGGCTGGCTGTGTCTCGCGCCGGTTGCGATTGCCCCTGATGTGCAGCGGCGCGGCTATGGCAAGCGCATGATGGGGATGGTGTCGGAATGGTCGCGCATCACGAAGACCCCGATCGTGGTTCTGGGCAATGTGGCGTTTTATGAGACCGCGGGATTTTCGCGCGCGGGGGCCGCCAATCTGACCGGCCCCTATGCGCAGGATCACACAATGGTGTCGGGTGTCACGGGTGCGCCTGCGCAAACGCTGGTCTATCCTGCACCCTTTGACAGGCTGTGATGGAGTGGCGGGAAATATGGTATTGATCTTGGCCGTTGTCGTGACGATGACCGCCTTTGCGGCAAATTCGGTGCTGAACCGGATCGGTGTTGCCGGTTTTGGCATGGATCCCTTTGTTTTCGCTGTTCTGCGCGTCGCGGCAGGGGCTGCGGCTTTGTCGGTGATCGTTTGGTTGTCCGGGCGTAATCCGCTGTCAAGTATTGGCGGGCGCTGGCGTGGTGCATTGGCATTGTCGGCCTATATGATCGGGTTTTCCTATGCGTATTTGACGTTGGGCGCGGGGCTGGGCGCGTTGGTATTGTTCGGCACGTTGCAGGTTTTCATGTTTGGCTGGGCCGCATGGCGGGGCGCGCATATTCCCGTGGCGCGCTGGCTTGGCGTTTGTGTCGCGATGGCGGGTTTAGGTGTTTTATTGTGGCCTGCGGGTGCGACCGTTGTGTCGCCGGTCGGCACCGCCGCGATGATTTTGGCCGCACTCGGCTGGGCCGCCTATACGATTTTAGGACAGGCAGAGGCCGATGCACTGACCGCATCGGCGGGTAATTTTATCCTGTGTTTGCCGCTTGTGGCCCTGCCGGTCTTGGGCGGATCGACCGGTGAAGTTACACTTGGCGGCGTCGCCGCGGCGGTGACGGCTGGCGCGATCACCTCGGGGTTAGGCTATGCGCTGTGGTATCGGGTGCTGCCGGCATTGCCGGTAACGGTTGCGGCGATTTCCCAGCTTAGCGTGCCGGTCATCGCGGTGGCGGCGGGTGTGGTGTTGCTCGGCGAGCCGGTCACCGCAAGGTTGCTTATCGCAGGGGTTTTGGTGTTGGGCGGCATCGCCCTGTCTACCTTACGACCGGTTCCAGCGCGTCATAGCTGATCGCGTCGATGTCACCCCATGCAACATCGGCAAGGCTGTCGGGTTTGACGCGCAACTGTGCCATCTCGGGTCGGGTCGCCCATGTGCGGCGGGTCACGATGCCTTCGGGATCAACCCAGGCCGCGCTGATTTCGCCCGCGATAATCTGGCAGCGAAAGTAGATATCGACCTGATGAAACGACCCGTTTGGATCGTGAAATTCGTTGACCAGACAGATGTCGCCAACCTCTACGGTCAGGCCAGTTTCTTCCATGACCTCGCGCGCGAGATTGTCAGGCAGGCTGCTATGTGGCTCCGCGCCACCACCCGGCGCGCACCACAGATCAGACCGGTCCTTCCATGCATTCACCAGAAGTAGCCGGTTTTCATGCATGATGATGGCGCGGGTCGCAAGGCGGATCGGGTGTTTCATAGACGCGAGGGTGCCGTGCCGGGTGAAACAACGCAAGGTCGGTTGGACGGCCTCTAACAATTTGGGTCAGCGGTGTTATATCTGCTGCATGAAAACATTGATAACGAGTGTGGTGATGATGGCGTTTGCAGGTGCCGCGACGGCCCAAGACGCAGACAGCCCACAAGACTGTGTGGTGATGTTGCACGGGCTCGCGCGGTCAGAAGTGTCGCTGGCTCCGATGGGGCTGGTGCTTGAAAACAACGGCTACAAGGTGATCAATCGCGGATATCCGTCGACGGATTACACCATTCAGCGCCTGGTTGAGGAAAACCTGTCTGACGATGTTGCCCAATGTGGTGATGCGAGGGTGAATTTTGTGACCCATTCGATGGGTGGGATACTGGCGCGCGCCTGGTTGGCCAACAACCGGCCTGAAAACATGGGCCGTGTGGTGATGTTGGCACCACCCAATGGTGGATCTCAACTGGTTGATATCTTTGGTGATTTTGAGCCATTTGAATGGTTTAACGGGCCGGCCGGATTGCAGTTGGGCACCGAGGACAGCAGCTTGCCCAATCAGTTGGGTCTGGCTGAATACGAGGTCGGGATCATTGCCGGAAACCGGAGTTTGAACCCTGTGTTTTCGGCGATGATCGACGGGGCAGATGACGGCAAAGTGTCGGTCGAGAGCACGCATTTGCTGGGCGAGGTTGACCATCTGGAACTGCCGGTCACCCATACGTTTATGATGAACAATCCGCTGGTCATCGCACAGGTCATGGCGTTTTTGCAGCAGGGTCGCTTTGATCGCGGGTTAACCTGGAGTGGCGTTATGGGCGCGGGAATTGGAGGGGTTCTTGGGCTGGAATGAGCGCTGCGCGGCGGATATTTGAAAACCAAAGGAGGGCGGATCAGGTGCCGTTTTTGACGTGGTTCACATGGCCCATTTTGCGGCCCGCTTTGACATCCGCTTTGCCATAAAGGTGGATCGCCGCATTGGTTTTGGCCAGATCAGGCAGGCGGTTCATATCGTCACCGATCAGGTTTTCCATGACCACATCGCTGTGCCGTGATCCGTCGCCCAAAGGCCAGCCCGCGACCGCACGGATGTGCTGTTCAAACTGGTCGATGGTGCAGCCGTTTTGGGTCCAGTGACCCGAATTATGCACGCGCGGCGCGATCTCGTTGACGATAAGTCCTTGGGGCGTCACGAATAATTCCAAACCCATCACGCCCACATAGTCAAGCGCGTTCAGGATGCGCGCGGCAATGAGCACCGCATCGGTGCGTTGGCTGGGCGTCAGTTTGGCGGGCACGGTTGTGCTGCGCAGGATGCCGTTTACATGCACATTCTCGCCCGGATCATAGCAAGAGACAGCACCGTCTGCGGCGCGCGCACCGATCACCGAGACCTCGTGGGAGAAGGTGATGAAACCTTCAAGGATGGCGGGCGCGCCCGCCATGTCGGCCAAGGCGGCATCCGCGTCGGCGGGCGACATGATCCGCGCCTGGCCTTTTCCGTCATAGCCCATTTGCCGTGTTTTGAGGATGGCGGGGGTGCCGATGGTTTCAATCGCTTTTGCCAGATCATCCGCGTTTTGCACATCCGCGAAGGGGGCGGTTTGCAGGCCGAGGCCTTGCAGGAATGTCTTTTCAACCAGCCGGTCTTGTGATGTTGCCAAGGCGCTGCGCGGCGGGTGGATCGGGCGCAGGGTTTCCAGCAGATCCAGCGCAGAGGTGGGGATGTTTTCAAACTCGAATGTGATGACATCCACCGATGCCGCGAACGCCTGTAGCGCCGCGTGGTCGTCGTAGGATGCGGTTGTCACCCGATCTGCGACGTGACCTGCGGGTGGGGTGGCGGAGGGTTCAAAGATGTGGGTTTTCAGGCCAAGCCGTGACGCCGCGACCGAGAGCATCCGCCCCAATTGACCGCCGCCCAGAATGCCGATTGTTTGCACGCTATTCATCAACAGGCGCGTCCGCAATCGAGGCGGTCAGATCGGCGCGCCAGGTATCAAGGCGGGCTGCGAGCGCGGGGTCTTGTAGTGCCAGAATCCCTGCGGCCATAAGGCCCGCATTTGCGGCACCGGCCGCACCAATCGCCATGGTGGCCACGGGGTAGCCGCGCGGCATTTGCAAGATGGAATAGAGGCTGTCGACGCCGGACAGCGCACGGGTTTGCACCGGCACACCGATAACAGGCACACGGGTTTTTGATGCCATCATGCCGGGCAGATGGGCGGCACCGCCGGCACCCGCGATGATGACTTGCAGGCCACGGTCCACCGCCGTTTTGCCGTAAGTCCAGAGCCGGTCGGGGGTGCGGTGCGCCGAGACGATTTTCGCCTCATAGGACACGCCGAGCGCATTCAGAATATCTGCGGCTTCGCGCATGGTGGGCCAATCCGATTGGCTGCCCATAATTATACCGACCAGTGGGTGTGTCATGTCTGATACCTGCGCGAAAGGACGTAAAAGGAAGCGGCACTATAGTCAGCAAGGGCAGAGGCGCAATGCGAATCAGGCTGTGATGTCAGGGGTAATGCGGTCTTCGAGCGCGGCAATCTGGTCTTTGAGCCCCAATTTTTGCTTTTTCATGCGCTTGAGCATCAGCATATCGGTTGCATTTCTCTCGTGCAGCGCCTCGATCGCATTGTCGAGGTCGCGGTGCTGTTGGCGAAGAATCGCGAGTTCGACGCGCAAAACATCCAAGTGTTCCATCTTGGCGGAAGTGTTCATTTGGTGCGGGCCCTGTTGCGGCGGTTGGCCCCCCGTATAAGCGCTTGGGGCGATTCCTCCTAGTGGTTCCTCTTGTAGTTTGCCGCTTTGGCCCCCATATTTTTATCAAGGCCGCCATAACGGGGCCAAAGTAACATATGTCGCTTCTTAAAAGGACCTGTGGATGACAAAATTGGCATTGGGGACGCACCCGTTCCTGTTGGGCTTTGAGCAGCTGGAACGCTTGGTCGAACGCACCGCAAAGTCGGGCAATGAAGGCTATCCGCCCTATAACATCGAGCAAACCTCGGAAAATTCTTACCGTATTACTTTGGCTGTCGCGGGCTTTGCGATGGAGGATCTGGCGATCACGGTCGAGGATAATGCCTTGGTGATCCGGGGTCGTCAGGCGGACGACAGCGAGGGGCGGGTGTTCTTGCATCGCGGTATCGCGGCACGGCAATTCCAACGCTCTTTTGTGTTGGCCGACGGTGTCGATGTCGGCGAGGCGGTTGTCGAGAACGGATTTCTACATGTGGATTTGAACCGCTCGGTGCCCGAGCGCGTCATCCAGACCATCAATATTCGGAAAGGATAAACCATGAATACGAAATTTGATCTGACCGAAATGAGCGCGAATATTGTCTATCTCAAGCCGATGGATACCGCCGATTTACCTGACGAGCTGCGCGAGCAGGCGGGGGATTTGGAAAAGATTTTCGCGGTGCATAACGGGCAGGGCGAACAGGTGGCCTATATCGCCGACCTGACGTTTGCCGCACATCTGGCCGACGAACACAACATGCAGATCGTGACGCTGCACTAACTGCTGCCACCAAAGATACAAAAAAGGCCGCTGTATCACACAGCGGCCTTTTTGATTTCGCGGGTCGATCTTATGCTTTGATCAGCCCCATGCTTTCCAGCTTCAGAATGATCTGGTGGGCGCAGTTGTCCACCTCTACATTCTCGGTTTCAAGGCTCATTTCAGGATTTTTTGGAACGTCATAAGGGTCTGAAATACCTGTGAATTCCTTGATCTTGCCTTCGCGGGCCAGCTTATACAGCCCCTTGCGGTCGCGGCGTTCACATTCCTCGATCGAGGTCGCGACATGCACTTCGATGAAGGCGCCAAAGGCTTCGATGTCTTCGCGCACGGCACGCCGCGTGGAGGCGTAAGGCGCGATTGGTGCACAGATCGCGATGCCGCCGTTCTTGGTGATCTCGGAGGCGACATAGCCGATGCGGCGGATGTTCAGGTCGCGGTGCTCTTTGCTGAAACCCAACTCGGAGCTGAGGTTTTTACGCACGATATCACCGTCAAGCAGCGTCACCGGACGGCCGCCCATTTCCATCAGCTTGACCATCAAAGCATTGGCAATGGTGGATTTTCCCGAGCCGGAGAAACCGGTCAGGAACACGGTGAAACCCTGCTTGGAGCGTGCCGGTTTGGTGCGGCGCAACTCGGCGACCACTTGTGGGAAAGAGAACCACTCGGGGATTTCGAGGCCTTCGGACAGGCGGCGGCGCAGTTCCGTGCCAGAGATATTGAGGATCGTAACTTTATCTTTGTCTTTGATCTCGTCCATGGCTTCATACTGCGCACGCTCGTCAACCCAAACCATATGTTTGAAGTCGACCATTTCGATGCCCATTTCTGCCTGATGTTCGCGGAACAAGTCTTGCGCATCATAGGGGCCGTAGAAATCAACACCTTGGGAGTTGTTGCCCGGCCCGGCGTGATCGCGGCCTACGATAAAGTGTGTGCAGCCGTGGTTTTTGCGGATCAACCCGTGCCAAACCGCTTCGCGCGGGCCAGCCATGCGCATCGCAAGGTTCAACAGCGACATCGCGGTGGTCGATGCCGGATATTGGTCCAACACCGCCTCGTAACAGCGCACGCGGGTGAAATGATCCACATCGCCCGGCTTGGTCAGCCCGACAACTGGGTGGATCAGCAGGTTGGCTTGGGCTTCCCTGGCGGCGCGGAACGTCAGTTCCTGATGCGCGCGGTGCAGCGGGTTGCGGGTCTGGAAGGCCACAACCTTGCGCCAGCCCATTTTGCGAAAATAGGCGCGCAATTCGTTTGGCGTGTCGCGACGGCCGCGGAAATCGTAATGCACGGGCTGCTGGATGCCGGTGACAGGACCGCCCAAGTAGACCTCGCCCGCAGTATTATGCAGGTAGTTGACCGCCGGATGCGCAGAATCATCGGCGCCAAATACCATCTCGGCTTCGCGGGCTTTGTCGGGCACCCATTTGTCGGTGACGGTCATCGTCGCCAGAATCACACCCTCTTGATCGCGCAGGGCGATGTCCTGACCAATCTCGATTGTGTCCGCAAAAGCAGGTTTCACATCAAGTGTGATCGGCATCGGCCACAGCGTGCCGTCGGCGGTGCGCATGGTTTCGACAACACCGTTATAGTCGGCCTCCGACAGGAACCCTTTGAGCGGGTTGAAACCGCCGTTCATCAAGAGCTCGAGGTCACAAATCTGACGCGGTGTCAGGTCGTGGCTGGTCAAATTACCGGCCTGTGCTTTCAGTTTCTGGGCGCTGTCATATGAAACATACAGCTCTGGGATCGGGGCAAGGTCTTGTGTCATGAAATCTCTCTATCGACGTTTACGGACGGTTAATGCATGGGTTTGCGCGCGTCTTGGCCCTAATCGAGCATCAAATCAAGGATTTTTCTGCGTTTTTCAGGGAAATTCGCCTGCCTGTGGCGCAAGTCTGTCTGAAATACCGCGCTTAGGTCAACAGGCCCCAGCCATCGGGTGTAAACCCGTGGTCCAACGCAATTTTAGTGGCCATTTCTTCGCCCATCCAGATCGTCAGCGCAGAAATCGGTTGATCGGCAAGAACTGCAACCAGATAGGGGGTCTTGTCGCCCGCTTCACGCTCGCAATCGTATCCCGCCGCATCAAGGGCTGCCTCGACCGCGTCCCAATCGGCGGATGGTCCTGCCGCAAACATATAGTCGATGTCGGCATTTTCCGGCAGATCGGCTTGCGACTGGATATCGGCGACAGTGGCGTAGGTCTCGGCTTTTTGGGCTTTGTAATCGTGGGTCATGCCTGTTCTGCAATGAATTTTTCGGCGTCCAATGCCGCCATGCAGCCCATGCCCGCCGATGTGACCGCTTGGCGGTAAATATGATCGGTCAAATCGCCCGCTGCAAAGACGCCGGGGATTGTCGTGCGTGTTGATCCCGCAGCGACTGCAACATAGCCGCCGGAATGCAGGTCCAGCTGCCCCTTGACCAATTCAGAGGCCGGCGCGTGCCCGATTGCAATAAACACGCCTTTTGCGGGGATGTCGGTGATAGCGCCGGTCTTGGTGTGCTTGACCCTCACGCCCTCGACGCCGCGCGGCGCGTCGCTGCCGTAGACCTCTTGCAACTCATGAAACCAGAGCGTTTCGATTTTCGGGTTCTTTTCCAACCGGTTGATCAGGATTTTCTCGGCGCGCAATTCATCGCGGCGGTGGATCAGGGTCACTTTGGAGGCAAAGTTGGTCAGGAACAGCGCCTCTTCGACGGCCGTATTCCCGCCGCCCACAACCACGATTTCCTGGCCGCGATAAAAGAACCCGTCGCAGGTGGCACAGGCGGACACGCCGAAACCCTTGAACTTTTCCTCTGTCGGCAGCCCCAGCCATTTCGCCCGCGCGCCGGTGCAAAGGATCACGGCGTCAGCGGTATAGAGTGTGCCGCTGTCGGTCTGCGCGGTAAAGGGCCGTTTGGACAGGTCAAGTGCTGTCACGATATCGCTGACAATCTCGCAGCCCATTGCACGCGCATGGGCTTCCATGCGGATCATCAGGTCGGGGCCTTGCACCTCTGTGTCGCCGGGCCAGTTTTCGACCTCGGTGGTGGTGGTCAACTGGCCGCCCGGCTCGATGCCCTGGATCAGGACCGGTTCCAACATCGCGCGCGACGCATAGACCCCCGCGGTATAGCCCGCGGGGCCGGAGCCTATGATCAGGACTTTGGTATGGCGGGGGGCTGTCATGGCGGACCTCATGTGAACGGTTGTTGGCGCAGATATAGCGCTAGCGCGGGGCAGATGAAACCCTGCCGGGGGCGCATTAATTATCTTGCGCAGACGTGAAACATTATTGCGCAACGCCGCCCTTTGGCGTATTCTTTGGAAAATGCCAAAGGGGACTTTCCACCATGCCGGGCGCGAAACTGGACGAGATCGATCGTATGATTCTGGCCGAATTACAGGCAGATGGTCGCATGACCAATGTGGAGTTGGCCAAGCGGGTGGGCATTTCTGCCCCGCCTTGCCTGCGCCGGGTGCGCACCTTGGAAGAACAAGGTTTTATTCGCGGCTATCATGCCGACGTGGATGCGCGCGAGTTGGGGTTCGAGGTGCAGGTTTTTGCCATGGTCGGGTTGGTCAGTCAGGCCGAGGCTGATCTGTGCGCGTTCGAGACCCTGTGCCAAGGCTGGCCCTTGGTGCGCGAATGCCACATGCTCAATGGCGAGGTCGATTTTGTGCTAAAATGCGTGGCCCCTGATCTGCGGTCGTTCCAGCGGTTCCTCACCGAGGATCTGACCAGCGCGGCCAACGTGGCCAGCGTGAAAACCTCGCTTGTCATTCGCGGTGCCAAGGATGAACCCGGCGTGCCGTTTGACGTGCTTGAGGCGCGCCTCAATAAAACCGCCTAGGCTGCGGTCACAAGTTCCAGATCTTCCAGCCTTAGCCGTGGTGCGACCAGGGCCCCGAACGCGCCAAGCGTTTTGATATGCGGGAACATCGCGATAAAGAGATCATACATATCGCCGCGCAAACCCAGCATATGCGCAGGTCCCGGATGCAGCGTTTCCACATCGATGCCGTTCACATTCACGCAGCAATGTCTGGCAAATCCAAGCTGGTAGCAACTGACCGCCGCCACAGGGCGCAATGCGATCAATTGACTGCCATCGATAAAGTCGCGCGCGGGCACCAGCACCGCATCCTGGCCGGTCAACACCTTTGCTGCGGGGGACCTATGCAGCAGCCTTGCCGCAGGGCCAAGCACCAGATCATGCGCCGGACGCCCGTAACCCATTGCATCAGTGGTGATCCGCGTCATCGCTCCCATATGGGCGCGCATATCTTTGGCATCGGGCACAATCGCCATGATGCCGCGCCACAACAGGGTTTGCGTGCCCAAGGATGTGACCACACGGTCGCCGGGTAACACATCTTCGATCGCGATGGGTCCGTTTTCACCGCGCAAAATAGCACCGCGCCCAAAGGCGGCGAAGGCATCTTCAAACGCCGGCAGCGCAGGGGCAACCCTGGTCGTTTCGCGTATTTCAAGGGAGGGTGTCAGGTGGGCAACTTCATATTTGCGCATGAGAGGCATCACGCGGCGAAGTTGCCCACTTGGACTAGCGATCCGACCCGCTCGGGCCGGAGAGGTATAAGGATCCACCGCGAGGCCTGCGGTGGTGGGGGGCGTATAAGTCATGTGCCTTACCTTCCGGTTTGTCACATCATCTGTCGGCCCCACCGACAACATCTGAGGAGATGGTTGCTGTTGACACTGAATGTGTCGCAAAGGTGTCTGCCCTGTCAAAGAAAACCGGTTTGCGACATCATTCGCGCATCAATCATGGTTAACGGGCCGGATTGTTCACGCGGCGTGGAAAAATCTGCCACATTTGGCAGCCACGGCATCCGAATCGCTGGCCCCAAGACAGCAAAAAACCGCGTGGCGGGAGGACCACACGGTTCTTTGCGCTCTTGGGAAGCGGGCCACGAGGGCCGGTTGTTTCGGTCTTCAGGCGCTGACAGCCATCGTCATGAAGGCGGGCATCGGCGGCAGGGATACTTTTGTGGCGGTGTCTGACTGCGCGAGGCGGCGGGCGATCATCGCCTGACGGCGCGCACCGCGTTCCCACGGCATTTGTGTTTCACATTTGTTTGCTTCTTCGATCGTCTTGTCGATCCAACGCTTGGATGATCCCATGTCTGCTCTCCTTATGTTTGCCGGCTTGATTGGCGGCGTTGCAGACATATTGCTGGGTGAGATGGGCGAGAATTTGACCATAGGGATGTTTTTCAAACAATTTCGCAGAAATCTTCGCCGCAATTGAGCAGGGGGCGAAAACCGTTAAAAATAGAGGCTATCCGTAGGGAGTGAAGACAATCTTGGGTGAAATGCCGTGATTGTTTCGCAGATTGCGGCAATGGGTTGCCGCATTGCTGCCCAGATTAGGCGCGGATCACAGGCAAATCGCCGCAATCAAACGCCCGTAGTCGGCCTGCTTTTGATGCACACTGCGCCGGTAGCTATAGAATCGGGCAGGGTCGCTATAGGTGCAGTGCCGCGTCCATGCCGCATCCCTGATCCCCGCAGCCCGCAGCCGCGCCAGACCAAAGCCCGGCAGGTCGAACTGCATCTTGTCGCCCTGACCGCTTGCAAAGAACCGCGCGTTGGCGGGATCGATGTCGATGAACCGCTCGGCAAACTCGGGGCCGACCTCATAGGCGCGCTGGCTGATCGACGGCCCGATCACAGCAACAATCATGTCGCGCCGCGCCCCAAGCCCGACCATCGCGTCAACCGTGGCCTCTAATACCCCGCTCATGGCCCCTTGCCAGCCCGCGTGCGCCGCACCGATCACACCGGCGCGAATGTCGGCAAACAAAACCGGCTGGCAGTCTGCGGTCAGCACGCTGAGTGCCACGCCCTTGGTGGCCGTAACCAGTGCGTCGGCCTTTGGTGTCCCGGCGCTGGGCGCGGTCACAACCACAACATCGGCCGAATGTATCTGATGCACCCCCACCAAAGCATCCGCCGCGACCCCAAGCTGCGCCGCAACGCGGGCCCTGTTGATCGCCACAATGTCGTGTTGGTCGCTGCTGCCAAAGCCGCAGTTCAGGCCTGCAAACACCCCTGATGATGCCCCGCCCTTGCGGCCGAAAAACCCGTGGCGGGTGTCGTCCAAAAGCGGGTGCGTCATCACATCAAGCGTCATGGGTCCAATCCAGGGGGCGGGGCGCCTTGGGGCGGGTAAAGGCCGATCACTTTAAACAGACTGCCCATCTCGTCAGGATGGGTCAGCCGCCTATGCGCGCCAATGTGCGCCTCAAGGGCGTCGCCGGTCAAGCCCTTCGCAAGCGCGCGCGCCCGCGCGGTAATTCCCAAGCGTTCCAGGAAAACTCCCTGCTGGGTGACGCGACTGAACGAGAGGGCTGCCTTGGCAATCGCCTCGAAATCCACATGCGCCGTCAGATCGGCCAATCCGGGGTTGGCAAAGGGGTTCGCGGGGCTGTGGCTTTGCACGGCCTGCAAGGTGTCGCCCTGACTGTGCCAATCGCCGTAGTCGATGATCAATGCAGCCCCACCATGCGCTTCGATCTTGGCGCTGATGGTTTGCACGATCGCGGGCAGGGCGGGGCAATGCTCGACAATATCGCCGGGTTTCGTATCTGCCAGCCGGTCGTCCAGCAGCGCAATCGGTGCCGGTGCCGAAAGCCCAAGAACCAGCGTATCGCCTTGCACACCCACCATATGTTCGCGCCAGCCTTCGGCATCGCGCCTGAACTGGCGGATCGGCAGCGCGTCAAAAAACTCGTTGGCGACCAGATACAGCGGGGCCTCGGGCAGGGTGCTGACATCGTCGTGCCATGTGGCTATGGGCACCGCTTCGGCCTGAAGCTTTCGCAAGGTTTGCGAGGTCTCGATGAAATGCACGCTCAGGGCGGCGTGAAACCCCGCGACACCCTTTGTGGCGCGCAAAACGTCGGCCATCAATGTGCCGCGCCCGGGGCCGATTTCGGCCAGCGTGATCTGCGCAGGCGCCCCTTGATCGCGCCAGCATTGCGCAAGGCACAGCCCGATCAATTCGCCAAACATCTGGCTGATCTCGGGGGCTGTCACAAAATCGCCACCCGCCCCGAATGGGTCGCGGGTGGCGTAATAGCCGTATGTCGGGTGCATCAGGCAGTCGGCCATATAGTCGGCCAGCGTCATCGGGCCCGCCGCGTGAATGCGCCGGGCCAAAAGAGCGTGTAGCGGTGTCACTTTTTCGCGGCCCAGCCGACCACGGCGATCCCGATCAGGATTATCGGCACCGTCAGCGTCTGGCCCATGGTCAGCCCGTAGTCACCAATCTGGAACGCAAGGCCCAGCGGGTTTCCCTCTGACACAAACTGCGCATCAGGCTGGCGCACAAATTCCACCAAGAACCGTGCAATGCCGTATCCGGTAAAGAACACACCCGTCAGCAACCACGGCTTTTTCAACCCACCCCAGCGGAATGCCAATAGTGCAAGGATAATCCCCAGCACCAGCCCTTCCAGGATCGCCTCGTAGAGTTGCGATGGATGGCGCGCGCACAGGCTGACGGCAGTGGCGCAAGATTGTGCGGCTTGGGTCGGAAAAATCACACCCCATGGCACGGTGGTCTCGCGGCCCCACAGCTCGGCGTTGATGAAATTGGCAATGCGCACAAGGAAAATGGCAATCGGTGCGGACAGCGCGATCCCGTCGGCAAGCTGCGGCAGGGCCACCTTGTGGCGCAAGCTAAAGATATAAACCGCCAGAATAACGCCAAGAAATCCACCATGGAACGACATGCCGCCGGTCCAGATTTGCGGGATCTCGATCGGGTTGGCCAGATAATAGGCGGGCTTGTAGAACACGACATAGCCCAGACGCCCCCCCACAATCACGCCGATGACGACATACGTCAGCAAGTCTTCCAGTTTGGCCACCGGCATCGGTGATCCATTGGGCCAGATGTGGTCCCGGTTCAGCGCCCGTTTGAGTATCTGCCAGCCTAGCGCAATGCCGACGATATAACCCATCGCATACCAGCGCAGGGCAATGTTGAAACCAAAGAGATCAAACGCAAAGATCTCGGGCGAAATGTTGGGAAAGGCGATTTGTGCTATCATGGCGCCTACATTCCTAAGCGCGATGTTGAAGTCAATAGGTTGAACGCGCTGGAAGCTTGCCCCATATATAAAGTGATGAAATTGGAGGCTGCCATGCAGACCAGAAATAAAATACTCGACGATATCAGCGCCTTGATGACAAATGCGATGGGCGTGGCGCAAGGGGCCAAGGATGAGGCCAGCACAGCAATGGGGTCTATGTTGGATCGCTGGCTGGCTGATCGCGATTTTGTGACCCGCGAAGAATTCGACGCGGTGCGTGCAATGGCGCAAAAAGCCCGCGAAGAAAACGCGGCTCTCGCGGCCCGCCTGGACGCTTTGGAAGCCTCGGCAAAGCCCAAGCCAAAAGCCAAAACCTGACCGGCTTCTTTTGAGCTTAAATATGCCGGGGTGAGGGCATCGCCCGAGGGGCTGGCCCCTCACCCCCGCCCGCCGCAGGCGCAAGGCAAGCGATTGGCAAAGCCACATGCGTGGCACCGGTAGCGGCTTGACAGGTGGCCCCGTCCAAAGTCTTTGCCGCCTTGGGGGCGTTTAAACGGACGCGGTGCCGTTGGATCGGACGCGTCCGCATTAAACTGCGCTGCACTCTCCCACACGATCAGCACTTTGTCGCCGGGTTCATTTCTTTGCGCGCAGCAGGCAAATACATGGTTATCCACATGTAAATTACCCCGATCACGACTTATCCCCAAGAAATTGCTTTACACAAGGGGGGCAAACCCCGCACCATATGCAGTAGGAACATCTCAAGAACTATACCTTTGATAGGGTATGCAACAAGTTTAGGCGCCGCTCTCGGGCGCTATGACCATCAGAAAGAGGCCGGGCACATGTCACTGTCAACGCACTTTGAATTAAGCGACGACCTGCATCCAATCGATCTGGTCGAACATATTGCGGAACATCATGCATGGGAGTTTGACCGTATCCATGACGATCAGATTGCAATGTCGGTTAAAGGTCAGTGGCGGACCTATGCGATCACATTGGCGTGGTCTGCATATGACGAGACCCTGCGCCTGATTTGCACATTCGAAATGGAGCCGCCAGCCGGCCGTATGCCCGCGCTTTACGAGACGCTGAACACGATCAACGACCGGCTTTGGGCGGGGTCGTTTACCTGGTGGGACGAGCAAAAGATGATGGTTTACCGCTATGGTCTGGTGCTCAGCGGCGATCAGGTCGCAGGCCCCGACCAAGTAGACACCATGATCAATGCAGCGGTCGCATCATGCGAGCAGTATTATCCGGCAATCCAGTTGGTCACATGGGCGGACCGGACCCCTGCGGACGCGGTGCAAGTGGCCATCGGCGGGGCTTACGGTCGCGCCTGACTTGCGCTTTGGGCATTGCCCAAAGCGCCACGCCGGGGGCTAGCCCCCCGGACCCCCCAGCATATTTCTGCTCGGAAGAAGGGTTGGTTGCGTCTGCCGTTTGCCTTGCGTAGCGTGGCCAAAACGAGGGGTGAATGCGATGAATATGGATGATGTGGCCGCAAAAGGTCTGGTGTTACTTGGCTGCGGCAAGATGGGATCGGCGATGCTTGCGGGTTGGCTCAAAGGTGGTCTGACCAAAAGCGCGGTGTGGGTGCTGGACCCCTATCCATCCGATTGGCTGATGGCGTCGGGGGTGCATGTCAATGCGGGGGTGCCGGACACTCCGGCGATTGCCTTGATCGCTGTGAAGCCGCAGATGATGGGTGATGCGCTGCCGTCGATGCAGGCGCTTGGCAATGGGCAAACCCTGTTTGTCTCGGTCGCCGCAGGAACGCCAATTGCAAGGTTCGAGGCGGTTTTGGGCGACCAGACCCCGATTGTGCGCGCGATGCCCAACACGCCCGCAGCAATTGGCCGCGGGATCACCGCGATTGTGGGCAACACCCATGCGACGGGCGCGCATCTGGCCTTGGCCGATGCGCTGCTGTCCGCCGTGGGCCAAGTCGTGCAGCTGCAAAACGAAGGCCAGATCGATGCGGTCACAGGCGTGTCCGGCTCTGGTCCCGCCTATGTGTTTCACCTGATTGAGGCTCTGGCTGCTGCGGGGCAGGCGCAGGGTTTGCCGGCTGCGATGGCGATGCAATTGGCGAAGGCCACGGTTGCAGGCGCTGGCGCATTGGCCGAGGCCGCAGATGAAGACCCGCGCCAATTGCGTATCAATGTGACGTCGCCCAATGGCACGACGCAGGCAGCATTGGAGGTGTTGATGGACCCGCAAGACGGGTTTGCGCCGCTTTTGGCCCGCGCCGTCAAGGCAGCAACCGATCGGTCAAAGGAGTTGGCCCATGGCTGATGTGACATTTGATGATTTCCTGAAAGTCGACGTGCGCGTGGGCACGGTGGTGCGCGCGGAGCCATTCCCCGAAGCGCGCAATCCCGCCATCAAAATATGGGTCGATTTTGGCGACGAGATTGGCGCGCGCAAGACCTCTGCGCAGGTCACGGTCCATTATACGCCGGAGGATCTGATCGGGCGGCAAGTGATGGCCGTGGTCAATTTTCCACCCCGCCAGATCGGCAAGTTCATGTCCGAAATTCTGATTCTCGGGTTTCCGGACGCGCAGGGGGCGATCGTTTTGGCGACGCCGGATCAACAGGTGCCGAACGGAGGACGGATGCATTGAAAAAACTATTGATAACAAGGGATTTACCGCAAGACGTGCTAGACGCCGCGCGCGCGCGATTTGACGTGACCTTGCGCGAAAGCACCGAAGGATTGATGCCCGATGAGGCCGCACAGGCCTTGGCAGACTATGATGCGATCTTGCCGACGCTGGGCGACCAGTTTACCGCCGATGCCTTTGATGGCCCGGTCCGTGCGGGTGTTTTGGGCAACTTTGGCGTCGGCTATAACCATATCGATGTAGCCGCCGCGACAAAGGCGGGCGTTTTGGTCTCAAACACCCCCGATGTGGTGACGGACGCGACCGCAGATATTGCGATGACCCTGATTTTGTCGGCGTGCAGGCGCGCGGGCGAGGGGGAAAGATTGCTGCGCTCGGGCATGTGGCTTGGGTGGTCGCCGGTGCAGATGCTGGGCACACATGTCACCGGCAAGCGGGTCGGGATTGTTGGCATGGGGCGGATCGGTCAGGCGGTCGCGCGGCGCTGTCACTATGGATTTGACATGCCGGTGATCTATTTCAACCGGTCGCAGAAAGACGTCGATGTGCCAGCCCGCCAGGTCGAGACGCTTGCTGCCTTGATGAGCCAGGCTGATATCATTGTTGTCACCGTGCCGGGGGGCGGATCAAATACAAATATGATTGACGCGGCTGCCATTGCCGAAATGCAAGAAAGCGCACATTTTATAAATGTAGCGCGGGGTGATGTGGTTGACGAGGCGGCATTGATACTGGCCTTGCAAGAGCGCCGGATCGCGGGTGCGGGTCTGGATGTCTATGCGCGTGAACCGCTGGTGCCGCAAGAGTTGCGGGATCTGGAGAATGTCGTGCTTTTGCCGCATCTGGGGACCGCCGCGCTAGAGGTGCGTGCGGCGATGGGGATGATGGCATTGGAGAATATTATCGCTTGGGATGAGGGCAAACCGCTGCCGCAGCGGGTGATTTAGACATTGTCACCCACGGCCTCGCGCCAATGGCGGCGGCACAGCGAGACGTAGCGCTCATTGCCGCCGACCGCGACCTGATTGCCTGTGGTCAAGACGGTGCCTGCGGCATCGGTGCGCACCACCATCGTGGCCTTCTTGCCGCAATGGCAAATCGTGCGAATCTCGCGCATTTCGTCCGAAAGAGCGAGCAGGGCCGCAGAGCCCGGAAACAGCTTGCCCTGAAAATCCACCCGCAGCCCGAAACACATGATCGGCACGCCCAGATCATCGACGGCGCGGGCAAGTTGCCAGACTTGCGGCTCTGATAGAAACTGGGCTTCGTCGATGAAAATACAGGCACAGGGGCCCGCGTCCAGCCTTGCCTTGATCTTGGCAAACAGGTCCTCGCCGGTGGCAAAGGTGTCGGCATCCGCGCCGATCCCGATGCGGCTGCCGATCCGGCCCTCGCCCGCGCGTTTGTCAAATTGTGCAATGATCAGATAGGTTTGCATCCCGCGTTCGACATAGTTGTGCGAGGCCTGCAACAAGACCGTCGACTTGCCTGCGTTCATCGTCGAGTAATTGAAGTATAGTTTTGCCATAGCGCTTTTTATCGCTGCGGGGCGGGCTTTTGCAAGTCCACCCCGCAGGACATTTGATGCCAGACGTTCACGCGGGCCAGCCCTGTGATACACATAAGCACACATGTGCCCGGGGCCTGCAAAATACCATTCACCACGAGGTAAAGGGACATCTTGCCACAATTCAAACCTAGAATTGCGGTGCATGTTGGCATCATACTGGTCATTGTCCCAACACACTGGACGCTTTTATCAATGACAAACTTGGCCCGTCTGATTAATGGGAACTGCATAAGAGTTTTCCCCGCGACGGCGGGATATTAGAGCAGGGGTGATATATGGCGGGCTACGGGAGCTATCTGAAAAAGCATACGGAAGCATTGGTCAAGGACGTAGGGATCGAAGCGGCCTGCGAGTTGACCGGCAAATCCAAGGCAACATTGGGCCGGTATTATTCTGATTCCGACGAACATGCGGACCGGTTTATGCCCGTCGATGCTGTCGCAGCTCTTGAGGCCGCATCATCCTATCCGCATGTGACCTCTGCGCTGGCAGAGATGCGTGGCATTACCCTGTCTTATGACGGTGCGCGCGACAATTCCGAGGGTGGCATCAACTCTGATGTGATCAAGTTGAGCCAGCGGTTTGCGATGCTGATGGGCGAATATAACATCTCTATCGAGGATGGCGTGATCTCGATGAACGAGGCCAAGCGGCTGCTGCGTGAAACAACGGCGCTGCAAAAGGTGCTGTTGGATATGAAGCTGCACCTTGAAGAAGGCCAGCCATCCTAGGGTCAGGACCCATAGATCCTGCCCCCGGGGGGGTCACCATGCGCTGATACGCACCTCGCGCCCGTGAAAATCACACTGCCCGCCGCAATACAGCCCTGGCCTTGTGCAGCCTAGCCTTGCAAGGCGCGCACTTTGATATCGCCGTTCATGCGTTCTTTCATCGCCATCACCGCCGCATGTGCCGCCGCCGCGGTGGTGTAATACGGGATTTTGTCGTTCAGCGTGACCGCGCGCATCGCGCGCGAATCGTTGACTGCCGCGGCGCCCTCTGTGGTGTTGAACACCAATGCGATATGCCCGTCTTTCAGACGGTCCACGATGGTCAGCCCGCCCTCATAGCCCTTGTTGACGATCTCGACGGTCAGGCCCGCATCGGTCAGGAATTTGGCGGTGCCGCGGGTGGCGATCAGCGAAAAGCCCATCTCGACCAGCACTTGTGCAGCTTCCAGCATCGCGGGCGTTTTATCGGTGTCGCGGATCGACAAGAACACCAACCCCTCGGTCGGAAGATCGGTGCCAGCGCCCAATTGCGCCTTCAGAAACGCCCTTGGGAATGACCTTGCCCAGCCCATAACTTCACCCGTCGAGCGCATTTCAGGTCCCAAAATCGTATCAACACCGGGGAAACGGGCAAACGGCAGCACCGCTTCTTTGACGCTGAACCACGGGGTGTTCGGGTCGGCCAATGTGAACGGATCACCCAGCGGCATCACGTCCATCGGGTCGCTGGCGGCGGCATAGGGCGGACGGTGCGGGAAGTTCGAGAGCGGTTCACCCGCCATCAGGCGTGCGGCAATCGATGCAATGGCACTGTCCGTCGCCTTGGCCACAAAGGGCACGGTGCGCGAGGCGCGAGGGTTCACTTCGATCAAGTAAACGGTCTCGTCTTTGACGGCGAACTGGATGTTCATCAGGCCGACAACATTCAATGCCAGCGCCAAGGCCTCGGTTTGCTTGCGGATCTCGGCGATCATCGCGTCAGACATCGAATAGGGGGGCAGCGAACAGGCACTGTCGCCCGAATGCACGCCGGCCTCCTCGATATGCTGCATGATGCCCGCAACATGGGTGTTCTTGCCGTCAGACAGGCAATCCACATCGACCTCGACAGCGCCAGCCAAGTAACTGTCAAGCAGCACGGGGCTGTCGCCCGAGACCACGACGGCCTCGGCGATATAGCGTTCCAACTGTGCCTGATCGCGCACAATTTCCATCGCGCGCCCCCCCAGAACATAAGACGGGCGGATCACCAGCGGAAAGCCGATCTCGGCTGCAATCTTGAACGCCTCTTGGTCAGTCGATGCGATGCCGTTGACGGGCTGTTTCAGGCCCAAACGGTTCACAAGGTCCTGAAACCGCTCGCGGTCCTCGGCCAGATCAATCGCGTCGGGCGTGGTGCCCAAAATCGGAATGCCCGCCTGTTCCAGCGCATTGGCAAGCTTGAGCGGGGTTTGCCCGCCAAACTGCACGATCACACCGTGCAGCGTGCCGTTTTCCTGCTCGACGCGCATAATCTCCATGACGTGCTCGAATGTCAGCGGCTCGAAATACAACCGGTCCGATGTGTCATAATCCGTTGAAACCGTTTCCGGATTACAGTTGATCATAATCGTCTCGTAGCCCTGATCGGTCAGCGCATAACAGGCGTGGCAGCAGCAATAGTCAAACTCGATCCCCTGACCGATCCGGTTTGGCCCACCGCCCAAAATCACGATCTTTTTGCGGTCAGACGGGCGTGCCTCGCATTCGACCTCGCCCATCGCGGGGCTCTCGTAGGTGGAATACATATAGGGCGTCTGCGCCTCGAATTCGGCGGCACAGGTGTCGATGCGTTTGAACACGGCTTTGACCCCCATGCTTAGACGAATGTGGCGCACTTCATCCTCGGAGTGTTCAACCAGCTTGGCAAGGCGGGCATCGGTAAAGCCCATCATCTTCAAATCGCGCATCCCCTTTTCGGTGGCAGGCAGGCCCTGTGCAATGACCACAGCCTCGGTATCAACGATTTCGCGGATACGGGCCAGAAACCACGGATCAAACTTGGTCACCGCATAGATGTCCTCGTCCGACAACCCGTGGCGCATCGCTTGCGCGATCACACGAATACGGTCGGGTGTCTGCTTGGCCAATTCTTTGGTGATGGCTGCGCGGTCGGGCGCGCCGGGGATGGCGATATCGTCAAAGCCCGTCAGGCCGGTTTCCAATGATGCCAGCGCTTTTTGCATCGATTCGTGGAAGGTGCGGCCAATCGCCATCGCCTCGCCCACAGATTTCATCGCTGTGGTCAAATGCGGCTCGGAGCCAGCGAATTTTTCAAACGCAAAGCGCGGGATTTTGGTGACGACATAGTCGATTGTCGGCTCGAACGACGCAGGGGTCACGCCGGTGATGTCGTTGTCCAATTCGTCCAGCGTGTAACCCACCGCCAGTTTTGCTGCAATCTTGGCAATCGGAAACCCTGTGGCCTTGGACGCCAGCGCGGACGAGCGTGACACCCGCGGGTTCATCTCGATCACAACCATGCGGCCGTCTTCGGGGTTTACGGCCCATTGCACGTTTGATCCGCCGGTCTCGACGCCGATTTCGCGCAACACGTTGATCGAATGGGTGCGCATCAGCTGGTATTCTTTGTCGGTCAGGGTCAGGGCAGGGGCCACGGTGATCGAATCGCCGGTGTGCACGCCCATCGGATCGACGTTTTCGATTGCGCAGACGATAATGGCGTTATCCGCCTTGTCGCGGACCACCTCCATCTCGAATTCTTTCCAGCCCAACAGGCTCTCGTCGACAAGGATCTGCGCCATAGGGGACGCTTCCATGCCGGTGCGGCAGAAATGCTCGTATTGTTCGCGGTTATAGGCCACGCCACCGCCGGTGCCGCCAAGGGTAAAGGCAGGGCGGATAATCGCGGGCAGGCCGACATATTCGATGGCTTCTATCGCCAGCTCAAGACCCGCCTTGATGTCGAACTTGCCGTTGTCTTTCTTGGGGGCGGTGATGATGGTGGCCTTGGGGTTTTCAATGCCCAACCGGTCCATCGCCTCGCGGAACAATTTGCGATCTTCTGCCATTTCAATGGCTTCACGCTTGGCGCCAATCATCTCGACGCCGTATTTTTCCAGCACGCCCATGTCGGCGAGTGCAAGGGATGTGTTGAGGCCAGTCTGCCCGCCCATTGTGGGCAGCAAGGCATCGGGGCGCTCTTTTTCGATAATCTTGGCCACAACTTCGGGTGTGATCGGCTCGATATATGTCGCATCCGCCAGCCCCGGATCGGTCATGATCGTCGCAGGGTTGGAGTTGACCAGAATGACGCGGTAACCTTCTTCGCGCAGTGCCTTGCAGGCCTGTGCGCCCGAGTAGTCAAATTCGCAGGCCTGCCCAATAATAATAGGGCCCGCACCGATAATCATGATCGATTTGATATCATCACGTTTTGGCATGGTTGGCCCCTATCCGAGTATGTGCAAATTGTCCTGCGTTATAGGCACGGGGGCGATGGGTGCAAGCGCGGGTTTCGATTTTTCGATGAAAAACCGACGCCTCCGGCGGGCATATTTATGCTCTGAAGAAACGAGACCCGCTGATTGCTTGACTTATGCGCGCTGAAGGGGTGTATCGGGGGCGACCGTTTTACCCTTTGAGGACTGCTAAAATGCACGCTTATCGCTCCCATTCCTGTGCCGACCTGACCGCTGCCAATGTGGGGGAGACTGTTCGGCTATCGGGCTGGGTGAACCGCGTGCGCGACCATGGCGGAATTTTGTTCATCGACCTGCGCGATCATTACGGGATTACGCAGGTGCTGTGTGATCCGGATTCAGCCGCTTTTGCCGATGTGGAAAAGGTCCGCGCTGAATGGTGTATCCGCATTGATGGCGAGGTGAAGGCGCGCGCGCCCGAGTTGATCAACGCGAAGATTCCAACCGGCGAGGTCGAGGTTTTTGTGCGGTCCATTGAGGTGCTTGGTGCTGCGAAAGAGCTGCCGCTGCAAGTGTTTGGCGATCAGGAATATCCCGAAGAAACCCGCCTGAAATTCCGCTATTTGGACCTGCGCCGTGAGGCGATGCAAGAGAATATGAAGCTGCGCTCTGACGTTGTGGCCTCGATGCGCAAGCGGATGTGGGACAAGGGTTTCCGCGAGTATCAAACGCCGATTATTACAGCGTCCAGCCCTGAAGGCGCGCGCGATTTCTTGGTGCCAAGCCGTTTGCACCCGGGTAAATTCTATGCATTGCCGCAGGCCCCACAGCAGTTCAAACAACTGATTATGGTCTCGGGCTATGACAAGTATTTCCAGATCGCGCCGTGTTTCCGCGATGAAGACCCGCGCGCTGACCGCTCGCCCACCGACTTCTACCAGCTTGATCTGGAAATGTCCTTTGTTGAGCAGCAGGATGTATTTGATACCATCCAGCCGGTTATTACGGGGATTTTTGAGGAATTCGGCAAGGGTCGCAAAGTCGACCAGACATGGGAGCAGATCAGCTACCGCGACGCAGCCCTATGGTATGGGTCCGACAAACCAGACCTGCGCAACCCGATCAAAATGCAGGTTGTGTCAGAGCATTTTGTAGGCTCCGGCTTTGCGATCTTCGCGAAGCTGTTGGAGCAAGAGGGGACCGAGGTCCGTGCGATCCCTGCGCCAAGCGGCGGGTCGCGCAAATTCTGTGACCGGATGAATGCCTTTGCGCAAAAAGAAGGGTTGCCCGGCATGGGCTATATCTTCTGGCGCGAAAAGACGGCGGATGCGGTGGCGCAAGAAATGGGAATCACCGTGAAAGAAGCCCAAACCAAGATGAAATCCGGCGAAGTGACAGGCGGCATGGAAGCCGCTGGCCCCTTGGCCAAAAACATCGGGCCAGAGCGCACCGAAGCGATCCGCCAGCAATTGGGCCTCGGCCTTGGCGACGCTGCGTTCTTTCTTGGCGGCAAGCCAAAAGCGTTTGAAGGCGTGGCCGGAAAGGCCCGCAATGTGATTGGCGAAGAGTTGGGCTTGACCGACCTGAACCGCTTTGCATTCGCATGGATCGTTGATTTCCCGATTTACGAGCGCGACGCAGAAACCGGTGCTATCGACTTTGAACATAACCCGTTCTCGATGCCGCAGGGTGGGATGGAGGCGCTGAATGGCGCGCCCGAAGATGTGCTTGGCTTCCAGTATGACCTTGCGTGCAACGGCTATGAGCTGGTGTCGGGGGCCATTCGGAACCACCGCCCCGAGATCATGTTCAAGGCCTTCGAGATCGCAGGCTACGGCGCGGACGAGGTTGAAAAACGCTTTGGCGGTATGGTCAATGCCTTCCAATACGGCGCGCCGCCCCACGGCGGTTGTGCGGCGGGGATCGACCGGATCGTGATGTTGCTGGCCGATGCATCCAACCTGCGTGACGTGATCATGTTCCCGATGAACCAGCGCGCCGAAGACGTGATGATGGGCGCGCCAAACCTGCCCACAAACGAGCAGATGCGCGAATTGCACCTGCGTGCGATCCCTGCGACCAAAGGCTAAAACCTTGGGCGAATAATTGCCCGTCGGGTGCGAATTTGCGCGCAATTCTCATGCCCTCATCTATATTGAGGGCATGAGCAGCGCAGGACGACCCGATGAAATTTGACCCCACGATTGCTGCCGTTCGCTTTGGCACCGGGTTGTCGCCGCTTTTTGCGCCGCCGGTGAACGCAGATGCCCTATTGGGCGAGCTTGAAGGCGCGCCGCAATTCGACATCATCGCCTATTCGCAGATTACCCCTACAATGAAGCAGTATCAGGCCGCCACGCGCGCCAGTCGCGAGGCGCGTGGCACGCAGGACGAGGCCGCCAAAGCGGCGGCATTTCGCTCGGTGCGTCAGGCCGGAAATGTGGTCTACAATGATAGCCTGCGGGCGACGTTTGCGCGCAGTGTCGGCGCGCAATTCGGGTTCTCGGCGCGGCTGCAAGACTTCTGGGCCGACCACTTTACCGTCAAGGCCCGCAATGTGCCGCAACGCCACCTGATCACCGGCTACGTCGAAGAAGCGATCCGCCCGCATATCGCAAGCTCGTTCGGTGCGATGCTGCGTGCGGTGGCCACACATCCCGCGATGCTGGTTTATCTCGAACAATTTCAATCTGTTGGACCAGATAGTCAGGTCGGACAACAGCGCGGGCGCGGGCTAAATGAAAACTTTGCGCGCGAATTGCTGGAACTTCACACGCTGGGGGTTGGCGGACCCTACACCCAAACCGATGTGCGCGAATTGGCCGAATTGCTGACCGGCCTGACCTACCAGCCGCAGCGCGGGTTTTTCTATGACAAACGCTTTGCAGAGCCCGGCGCGGAAACCGTGCTGGGCATCACCTATGACGCCGCTGACGGGATTGACAATATTCTGGATGCAATCGACGCCTTGGCGCGCCACCCGCAAACCGCCGCACATATCTGCGAAAAAATCGCCCGTTATTTTATCGGGCAAGACGCCGATGCAACGATGGTCGCGGCCATGACGGATGTTTTTATCACCACCGACGGTTGGTTGCCCGCGGTTTATGCCTCGATGCTGGATCATCCCGCGGCTTGGGACCGGACGTTGCGCCAGATAAAATCGCCGCTGCGCTTTATGACCTCGGCAATGCGTGCGCTGGGCCTGACCGGCGCGCAGGTGGTCAAAACCAATGGTCGCCAAACCCGCGAGCTGTTGATCAGGCCGCTTGTGGTGATGGGGCAGCCGTGGCAAAAACCGTTGGGGCCGGATGGATGGCCTGACAACGGCGCCGATTGGATCAATCCGCAAGGCATGGCGGGGCGGATCAGTTGGGCAATGACGGCACCGCGTGAGTTTTTGCAAACCCGCCCGCCGGACCCGCGCAGTTTTGTGGTGACGGCCTTGGGCGATTTGGCGACCCAGGACGTGATCTTTGCGGCATCTGCCGCCGAGGTGCGCGATGAAGGCATTGGCATCATCCTGTCCGCGCCCGCGTTTCAAAGGAGTTGAGCATGGACCGTCGCAAATTTCTGGCCCGCATAACCGCATTGGGGTGCTCGGCCGCCGCAAGTCCGCTGATCACGCCGGTTGCCTTTGCGTCCGCGCCTTGGGACGCGCGGTTGGTGGTGATTATCTTGCGTGGGGCAATGGACGGTCTGGATGCGTTCCGGCCCATCGGCGACCCTGATTACGCGGCGCTGCGCCCGACGCTTCTGAAAGATACTATTGATTTAACAGGATTTTTCGGGATGCACCCGGCGCTTTCACCGCTGCGGCCACTTTGGGATGCGGGGCAGATGGGGGCGGCGCAGGCCGTATCCACGCCCTACCGCGATAAACGCAGCCACTTTGACGGGCAGGATATTCTCGAGGCCGGCAAGCCGGGTATTGAGGGCGCGGGCAACGACGGCTGGTTAAACCGGATGTTGCAGGTGATGCCGAATGTGGAAGGCCAAACCGCCTTTGCGATTGGCCGCGAACAGCAGCTTTTACTGACGGGCGCGGCCCCCGCCGCCCGCTGGTCGCCCGAGGCCCAGCTATCCCTGTCGCCGCAAGCCCAGTTATTGCTGGCGCTGGTTCAGGGCAGCGACCCGTTGTTTCAAACCGCGTCCGCCGAGGCCATCGAGATTGCCCAAAACCTTGCGATGACCGCCGCGCAAGACACCCAGGATGCCGGTATGATGATGTCCGATCCGATGATGCAGGCGGTGAACGCGAAGGCCGAGCATGTGCAACTGGCTGATTTTGCAGCGGCCCGTCTGCGTGGCGATACACGGATTGCCAGCTTTTCGATCAATGGCTGGGACACGCATTTGAACCAACAGGGCGGATTGCAGCGCGCGTTGCGCCGCTTGAGCGATACGATTTTAACGCTGCGGACCGGGCTGGGTCCGGACTGGGACAAAACCGCTGTTTTATGCCTGACGGAATTTGGCCGCACGGCGCGTGAAAATGGCACCAAGGGCACCGATCACGGCACTGGGGGGGCGATGGTTTTTGCAGGCGGCGCGCTGAATGGCGGGCGTATTTTGGGCGATTGGCCCGGACTGTCAGAGGCCGATTTGTATAACCGCCGCGACCTGATGCCAACGCGCGATGTGCGGGCCTATCCGGCCTGGGTCATGCGCGATCTGCTGGGCATTGACCGGCGCACGATAGAGCTGTCAATTTTCCCCGGGCTTGAGATGGGCACAAACCCCGGCATCGTGGCCTAGATGGGTCCGGCACTGTTCAGCCGGTCCTGCACCATTGCCCCCAGCGCCGATAAATCTGCTGCGGTGGGCTGCCCGCTTGCGTATTTATCGGCCAATGCGGCGGCGGCCATATCAAGATCGTTGTCGGCCACGGACCGCGCGACACCGCGCAAAAACTGGGTTACGTAGCCGACGGTGTCAGCCCCGCTACCGGTGCCGATCACATTGACCACATGGCTTAAATCATCGTGATAGGCCAACATGTCAGGGTGCACCACCTCGTCCGTCACCATGCGTGGACCGGGCGGATGTCTGTCTTGCGGCAGATGCATCAAAATTGCCGCTTGAAACGCGCTTAGGTTGGCGACCGGCTTGGCCAAAAACCCGTTCGCCCCCGCCGCCATCACCGGCCCCTGCGCATCGGCATCGCCGCTGGTGCCCAAAATCACGTCGATGCGCGGATGCGCCGCGGCACAGCTTTTGATCAATTCCAACCCCGAGCCGTCCGGCAGGCCCACGTCAACGATCAACACCGCAGGACGATAGACGCCAAGATGTTTTTGCGCATGTTCCAGGCTGTCGGCGCGCCTGATCCTTGCACCAGAGCGCAAACACAGCAGGCGCACGGCTTCACAGGCAAAGCGGCTGTCTTCTACCACCAGCACCGTTAACCCCAAAAGCGGGCGACGCGCGGTTGGCGGGCGCAGGGTCATGAAGTCGTCAAGATCGTCCATTGTGATATTCCCCGGATTCGGTTGATTCCTCTTATCCAAACAGCCTTTGGTTACCGGACGGTTAAGTCGACCCGTTGCAAGCCCGGCAATTGCGCGACATAAACAGACCAACCCGTCTTATCAGGAGCAGCCCCATGATCGGTCGCCTAAACCACGTCGCCATCGCCGTCCCTGATCTGGCGGCGGCAAGTGCGCAGTATCGCAACACGCTGGGCGCCAGCGTCGGGCCCGCGCAAGACGAACCCGATCACGGCGTCACAGTGGTTTTTATCACGCTGCCCAACACCAAAATCGAACTGCTGTATCCGCTGGGCGAAAATTCCCCGATCATCGGGTTTCTGGAAAAGAACCCCTCGGGCGGCATCCATCACATCTGTTATGAGGTCGACGACATTCTGGCGGCCCGCGATCACTTGCTGGCAGAGGGTGCGCGGGTTTTGGGCAGTGGCGCGCCAAAGATCGGCGCCCATGGCAAGCCGGTCTTGTTTTTGCACCCCAAGGACTTTAACGGCTGCCTGATCGAGCTAGAACAGGTCTAGGCGGTTTTGCCACATGGGCTGTTTGATGCCCTGCGGCTATGCGGTCGATACGTCTTGAAAGGACCCCTAAAAGATGGGCATTACCTCTGCGATTGTTTTGTTTGCCGTGATCTGGTTCATGGTGTTGTTTGTTGTGCTGCCGCTGGGTCTGCAAACCCAGTCAGAGGCGGGCGAAGTCGTGCCCGGAACCCCCGGATCGGCGCCTGCGAACCTCGACCTCAAACGGAAAATCAAGCAGACAAGTTTCTGGGCGGTGATCATCTGGGCCATCGTGACAGGGGTGGTCTTGTCAGGCTTGATCACGGTGCGCGATCTGGACTGGTTCAACCGGATGTCGACCCCCGAGGTCAGCTTAAGCGATGAAACAAATGGGTAAACGTCGCGGCCCCCAGGATCGGGATCACAAGGTTGACCAGCGGGATCGACAAGGGCAGCGCCATCAGACACCCCGCGATCCAGACCTTGCCGCTATGTTTCTTGCGCAACAGCTTTGCCTCGGCGCGACCAATACGGCGCATCGCGGCGATCTGGAAATACTCGCGGCCCAGCAGATAGCCATTGAGCGCGAAAAATATCGGCACCGCAAAGATGGGTAACAGCGCATAGAGCGCAAATGCCAGGACATTCGCGCCGATCAGAACCCCCAGAAAATTAACTGTATCGCGCAAGCTGTCCCAGAAATCGGCGCGCGGCACGGCGGGCAGGTCGGGGTAATGCAGATCCTCGACCGCTTGGGCGATATCGTCCAGAAACAACGATGTCATCGCCGAGGCCACCGGGATCATCAAAAACACTGACAAAACCACCATCAAACCGACCGAGCCCCAGCTTAACAAATCGCCCAGCCACGCGACTTTTCCAAGAAATGGCAGGCTGACCCCGTCTGCCGTCACCGTCTGCACCAGCCACAAAACACCCGCATAGGCGGCAAACAGCAAGGCAATCGTCAGCCCGATCCCGAGCACCAGCACGCGGCGAAAACGTGGATCGGGCAATTGGGCTACCGCCTTGAAAAACGCTGTTAAAATCACTGGCGCATCCATGTCGTCAGGGCACTCACATCGGGGCGCGGGCGCTCTGGCGGGGCATGGGTCTGGGTGCCGATATGGATCAGCCCCGCGATTGCCTCGTGCGGGGTCAACCCGAACGCGGTTTCCACAAACTGGCGGTCATGACTGGCCCAGCCCGACAACCAATTGGCCCCCCAACCCGCCGCAAGAGCCGCATTGAGCAGCGCAAGACAGACCGCACCGGCAGAATAGACCTGCTCGATCGCGGGGATTTTATCGGACAGTTTTGGGCTGCTGATCACCGCCACCGCAAGGTCGGCATTGGCAAATTGCGCCACCGCCTTGTCAATCGCGTCAGCGGCCAGACCCAAATCTGCACCACGGGTGGCGACCTCACCCGCCAGCCGCAGCAACGCGGCTTTCTCAAGCACAATAAAGCGCCACGGCTCTAGCTTGCCATGATCAGGGCTGCGCGCCGCCGCTGTCAGGATCACATCCAATGCATCCGCATCGGGCACAGGGGCGGTCAGGGTCTTGGCAGGGCGCGACCGGCGGGTCAGTAGAAAATCCAGTGCGGCTTGGTTCTTGGCGGGCATCAGCTATCCTTTTCACAATCACCTAGATTTATGGGCAATAGGCGCAATGAACAAGGCTTGGGGCTGTTGTTATTGCGGCTGTGCAGACGTTAGGGTGTTGGTGCGGATTCTCTCGAAAGGCTGCGATGATGAAAAACGTCCCAAAACCAACCACCGATGACGACCTGATCAAACAGTTCCTCGACAAGGGCGGCAAAGTGACCAAAGGCAAGACCAAGCCCTTGGCGCCCGAGTTGGGCCTGAGCAACAACACCTGGAACAACAAATACACCAAAGAAGAAAAAGCGGCGATGAAAAAGCCCTAACAGGCCGCTCGTGCGCCAAATACGTTCAGCAACTGCTCGGGTTTTGAACGGGGTTTTTGGCATTGTGAATTGGGACGTTTTCACTACGTGCCAAAAAGGAGCGTTTTTGGAAGATACTGAATACCTCTTATGCCGGGCGATTTCGACGGAGTCATTGAGGACCGCTTAAAGAGAAAAATATCCCCCAGAAGCTGCACCGCGTTTGGCACATCTAGACGATGAAAGGGGATTTTTATTGGGTTATTATCTGCCAAATCTCATTCGTATATCGCAGCATAGATGCCGTTTGAAATTCCATTTCAGACACCCCAAACTTATCAAGGAAGATCGTTGCAACAACTCTCTCAGATACGTTGTACCTGATGCGGCAATATCGGCTAAGGTGAGAAGTGCTCAATATGGTGCTATCGCGGGCCGCGTAACATTCAATCGCAATCGGCATGCCCACAAAATCTGTGCCGAGGTTTTCTGAAGCCACTTCAGCCCATTGTTGCTCATCAAAACGGCGCGATACGTCTTCATCGCTGGCGGAGAAGACAAGCCTGTGTCTTGGCCTTCCTTGGCACCAGATGCTCTGAGACAATTCGGCTCTCTTCTCACACCACTGTTGGAGTTCGGATATGCGCAAGCAGTCGTTTATGGGTGCCGTGTTGCCTTCACAGGTTTCGTGAATTGGGATCAATTCAATTTTTTCAAAAATAATATCCTCCGCCATGTCACTTCCCAGATTTTGGAGTGTATCACCGTTCTTCCGGAACTTGGTGTAACAGCGCTGATCACCCTGACAGTTGTGAATGGTTTCCAACTGTGGGCTTGCTGGAATACCGACCACCTGAACACTCATTATTCCAACAAGATTCCCTGCTTGGAACCTTGCCAGCGCATTGCGACGTTGCTCGTCGTTTGTTTGTTGGTTCATCCAGAAGACGAGGATTACTAGGAAAGGCGCAATCAGTGAAAGCGCTCCTCCTATAAAAGCAGCTACCTTTAGCCCTTTAAGATAGGAAGTCTTTGCTGTCGCGGAAACGGTAAGGCCGATCCCAATCAGGAAAACGGGAACCAGAATGAACAAGGGTATGGCGGCAAATATCAATCCACCCATTTGAATGCCGCTGATAACTGCCGAAAAAACGACAAGACATAAGAAAGAGGTGACAGTTACCCTGACGCCAGTCCTCAAAGCTCTGCCAACTCCAACTGCCGATCGTGTTATCCCAACAAGCCATGCCAAAACGTAGATGATGTAGTAAAGGCTCAACATACTGAACTCACCTTAGATTAGCCGCTGTGAAGCTTAATGATCTGCATTCATATAAAAGTGAATCTTGTCCAAAATTTGATGTTGCAGAAATACGGATATCTCTCGACCCAGTAATGCAGTCGTTAGCAGAAAGCGCAGCGTAGATACACTTGGCTCGGACCGGGCTTTCGCTGGGTCTGTAACTTTTCCAAAAACGACCGTTTGTTGAACGGTTATGAATATCCGCCATCAAACAGCAATCAACCCGCAGCCATCCGCAAACATCACCCCTTCAAAACCGCCGCCATATCCGCCAATAGCCCGTCCAGATAGGCGTCAAAATGCGGTGCGGGTTGGCGTAGCGGGAACACTTCGGCAAATGGATCAGGGGCGCAAATTTGACTGCCCGACATCTCTTGCAAAACCGCATGGCCGCAAAACGGCACATAGGTTTCCGAATAGCCGCCCTCATGCACCATCACGATCTTGTCGACCGTATCCATCACGCGGCGGGTCATCATTGCAAAGGTTTCGGCAGTGGCCAGCATCCGGCCCAGCGGATCATTGGCCGCCGCATCATAGCCACAGGCAATAATCAGCACATCAGGGGCAAAATCGCGGATCGCGGGCAGCGCCAGCATATCCAATGCGGCCAGATACCCCTTGTGGCCCACGCCGGGCGGCAGCGGAATGTTCAAATTATATCCCAGCCCGTCACCACGGCCACGATCGGCAAAATCACCGCTATCCATCGGATAATTACGGTCTTGATGCACAGAAACCGTCAGCACATCGGCGCGGTCATAAAACACCGCCTCGGTGCCATTGCCGTGATGCACATCCCAATCGAGCACCGCAAAGCGTTTTGCCAAGCCCGCCGCGCGCGCGGCTTCAATCGCGATGCCTATATTGTTGAGCAGACAAAACCCGTTGGGATAATCGGGCAAACAATGATGACCGGGCGGGCGCGACAAAGCATAGGCATTGCTCAGATCACCCTTCAGCACGGCCAAAACGGCGGCCTTTGCCAGACCCGCAGACAAGGCCGCGATCTCATAGCCACCCGGCCCAAACGGGGTCCGCCGGCCCATTTCGCCGCCACCGGCATCCGACATCGCCTGAAATGCATCAAGATAACTTGCCGGATGCACCCGCCGCAAATCATCGCGGTCGGCCGGCGCAGCACCCTGCATCACCAGTTCGGACGACAAGCCCGTCACATCCATCAGGTTCTTCAGCCGGCGCTTGGTCTCGGGGCTTTCGGGCAAACCGCCCTGCATCGGTTGGACCAAGCCGCCCACCGGCAGCATCCCCGCATAATTGCCGCCGCCGTGCCAAAAGCACCTCTCGTCCCAGAAAAATCCTGTGCTCATTGTGCTCTTCCCTTCGCCTCGCTTTGTGGTCTCATACTCTCGTCGCTCATCGACCCTCCAGCCGGTCAGGGTGACACTTCGGGGCGCAACCGGTAGACCCCCTCGGGCAAATCCAGCGCCGCCTCCAGATCGCGGATCTGGCTTAATGATAGCGTGATCGTCAGCATCCGGTCGGTGCGCGCATCCCATTGCGACAGGGTTACGCAATCCTCGAAGGCGTTGATCACAACATCCTCCAAAAGCGGGGTTTTATCTTCATCCACAAGGGTGATGACGGTGGCGTCATAGTCGTGCTCAATAGTAAACATGCCATCAGCCTAACGCAGCAAGCTGGCCGTGCCAATCGCGCGATTGTGCAATGAACTGCGCGGCTTGGGGCTGGTGACCGCACCGCTGCGTGCTAGGGTATGGTTTGGTGCAGCAGCAATAGATCGGTATGATGCGGGTTTTGTCATTTGGGCTTTTTTTAGGTTTGGGTGCCTGTGCTGCGGCACTGCCGCCGCAGCCGTATCCGCTGGCGACGGATGTGGCACTGCTGTCGCCCAACGATGCGGTGCATAACTTTATCGCCGTTGTCGAGACCCTCGAGCCCGTCGCCGAAACCATGTGCCGCCAAAAAGACCCCGCGCTGAATTGCGACTTTCTGATCGTGGTCGATGCCACACCGGACGCGCCCGCCAATGCCTTCCAGACGCTGGACGACACAGGGCGGCCGGTGGTGGCGTTGACGGTGCCGTTGATTGCACAAGTGCGTAACCGCGACGAGCTGGCTTTCATCATCTCGCATGAGGCCGCACACCACATTCTGGGGCATATCGCACAGCAAAACGAGACCGCGATGACGGGGGCGTATATTCTGGGCGGTTTGGCCTCGATCCTGTCGGGCGGAGACGAGGAAAAGGCCCGCAAGGGCGCAGAGCTGGGCGCGCAGATCGGCGTGCGGACCTATTCCAAAAGTTTCGAGCTGCAAGCCGATGCATTGGGCGCTGTCATCGCGCAACGCGCGGGCTTTGATCCGTTAAAAGGCGCTGAGTTCTTTTTCCGCATTCCCGACCCCGAAAGATCGCTTTTGCCCTCGCACCCTGCCAGTGCCGAACGCTTTGCCACCGTGCAGCGCGCCGTCGCGCAAATGTAGTCGCAACTATGGCGGGCCGGTCAATATGAACGTGATGGCATGGGGCATGTGGCTCTGCCGAGGGTGCCGATGAGATATTTAAGGTGTTGTTTAAAAGGAATAAATTCTCCAAGGCCGCGCATAATTCATGGGGATGAGGACCGTCCATGATACGATCCGGGGGATTGTTTCAGGTCCGAACGGGCGGAACCCCGGTGGATCAAATCGTCGTGGTGACGCGGTGGTATGGCGGCAAGCATCTGGGCGGCGACCGGTTTCGCCATGTGCAGGAGTGCGTGCGGGTTTGGATGACTGTGAACGCTGTGTGATTTGCGTATGACATGCGTATGATTTGCGTATGACGTTTTTGAGAATGTAGGGTGCGCGTTTATGCGCACCAACGCCTCCGACCATCCACCACGGTGCGCATAAACGCGCACCCTACGGTGTCGGTTTGGTCAATTCAGGCGGAGCGCTTGGACCTCGGGGGTGAACTGCGTCTCGGAAACTGTCGAGGACAGTTTCAGCCGAAAACGGGCGAAGCCCCGAACGGGCGGTGTTTGGCGGAGTTGGGCAATAAAAAAGCCCCGCACTGGCGGGGCTTACAAAGTCTCGTGGCACTAAAATATTAAGCTGCCAGTTTTACTTGTTCTTTGAAGCGTTGGTTTGTTCCAAAAAACTCTTCGGTCGACAATCGATCCTTGCCTACTTCTTTGAGAGCGGTCCTTACGGCAAATTTAATTGCAGCGAGCATTTGGTCATTCATTTGGTTCGTCTCCGATGCTTGTGACATACGCTTATCACACAATTAGGTTTTTGAAAGGTAAATCCAAGACCCCTTCATGTCGCAATTCTTAAATACCTTACTTGCTTGCATTGCCTTTGTAAATTGCTCCCCAAAGGTGCGCTCTGCGCGGCTTTTCATGTGAAATTTTAAATGAGGAGCAATCATTTCGTCTTCTGCCAACAACATGCTACCTGTGAAAACACCAATAAGTACAGATGCATAAGCGTCCATATCAATGTCTTCATCAAATTCGAATCGCGGAGATAAAACAATGTGACGGACCCGGAGAACCTTGCCGTCATAGCCCGGTAACCGCGCAGCATTAGCTTGAAGGATGGCGGTAACTTTTCCGTTATTTTTATAACTATATACACCAGCGTCCCGAAGGGGAGCGCTGTTCGCAAGATCTTCAAGCATTGGCATCGAGGCGGTTGCATGATCAAGAAAGTCTTCGGAATAAAGATTTGATTCGGCTTCCCATTCCAAAACGATTTTCGCCCATTCGGCGGCGCCTACACGTTCTAATTTGGTTATTTCAACGGTCACCAGTTTCTCCAATCAACTTACTTCCCCACAAGTCATACTCGCTCGCTTCCTCAACCACAACGCTTACCAGATCCCCAACACTCAACCCGTCCGTTCCCTCGTCAATAAACAAGTTCCCGTCGATCTCGGGCGCATCGGCCCATGTGCGGCAGGTCGCGATGCCGTCTTCGTCGATGTCGTCTACGATGACTTGGAGGGTTTTCCCGACTTTGGCCTCTAATTTGGCGGCCGAGATGGCTTGGGCTTTTTCCATGAAGCGGTCCCAGCGGGTTTGTTTGACGTCCGCGCTGACGTGGTCGGGCAGGGCGTTGGAGCGCGCGCCTGCGACGTTCTCGTATTGGAAGCACCCCACCCGGTCGAGCTGTGCTTCATCGAGCCAGTCGAGCAGGTGTTGGAATTCTTCCTCTGTCTCACCCGGATAGCCCACGATGAAGGTCGAGCGCAGGGTGATGTCGGGGCAGATTTCGCGCCATGCACGGATTTCATCCAGCGTTTTGGCCCCTGCGGCGGGCCGTGCCATGCGGCGCAAAACATCGGGGTGCGAGTGTTGGAACGGGATGTCGAGGTAGGGCAGGATGCCTGATGCGGGGTCGGCCATCAGCGGGATCAGGTCGCGCACATGTGGGTAGGGATAGACGTAGTGCAGGCGCACCCATGCCCTATTTTCGGCCCCAAGTTTGCCCAACTCGCGTGACAGATCGAGGATGTGGGAGCGGACCTCGGCCCCATCCCAAGGGTTCACGTCGTATTTGCGGTCCAGCCCGTAGGCGGAGGTGTCTTGCGAGATCACCAGCAGTTCTTTGACGCCAGCCTCGACCAGTTTTTGTGCCTCGCGCAGGACGGCGTGGGCGGGCCTGCTGGCCAGTTTGCCGCGCATGTCGGGGATGATGCAGAACTTGCACTTGTGGTTACAGCCCTCGGAGATTTTGAGGTAGCTGTAGTGACGCGGGGTGAGCGATACACCTGTGGCGGGTAGCAGGTCGATGAACGGGTCGGGGGAGGGCGGCACAGCGAGGTGCACGGCATCCAAGACCTGTTCGTATTGATGCGGGCCTGTCACGGCGAGGATTTGCGGGTGGTGTTCGCGGATGTAGTCGGGTTCTGCGCCCAAGCAGCCGGTGACGATGACGCGGCCATTTTCCTTGAGCGCTTCACCGATGGCGTCGAGCGATTCCGCTTTGGCGCTGTCGAGAAACCCGCAGGTGTTGACGATGACGGCCTCTGCGCCCGCGTAATCGGGCGAGATGGCGTAGCCTTCGGCGCGCAGGCGGGTGAGGATGCGTTCGCTATCAACGAGGGCTTTGGGGCAGCCAAGCGAGACCATGCCAATGGTGGGCTGGCCGTCGCGCTTGGGCTCGGAAAAGCGGGCGGTCGGGGCGAGGTCGGGGCGCAGGGAGGGCGGGTTTTGTGTCATGTGGCTGGATATAGGCGAAAGCGATGCTGTGGGGAAGACGGGTTGTGGGGCGCGTGGGGTTGGGTAGAGTGGTGAGGTATTTTGGGGGAGTGATTTTATGGCCACGTTACCGGACGCGAATACAAACCCTTGGTATGTTTTGATGACGCTCTATGGGGAGCAGGAGGGGGAGGAGGTTGATGTAGAGGTCTTTAAAGAAAATCGGAATGTTTGGAACACACTTATCCAGCAAATTGGCGGAACAGGCTGTGACCGCGCTCGAGTAGTAATAACCGGGTTGCCTTCGCGGGATGCCTGGAGAGAGCAGTATAAAATAATAGGAAATAAGTGGGCGAAGGTTTACGAAGAAAGGAACGGAAGCAAGTTCCCTGAAAGTTTTGATATTAGGAGTTTGCCGTGCGATCTGTCGCAACTCAACTTTAGAAACTTCGTGATGCTGAATGGGTATTTTATGCCCAAAGGCGCCATTTTTGACGGTTCAACATTTGCTCACGGCATCAAGTCCCAAGCAGGATTTTGGGGCGGGAGGTTGTCGTTGGCAGAATGTGTTTTCGGTGGCGACGTTGATGTGCAAGGTTCGGTTTTTTCGGATGGGGTGAATTGTCGGTCAGCAAGGATTAAGGGAAGCCTTAAATTGGCCGACACTAAAATGCTCGGCGACTTAATATTGGGAAGCGTCAAAATTTCTAAGTCGCTCATGGCTGAGCGATTAGAGGCTGAATGTGCTGTTTACTGTGACAAAGCAACAATTGCGAAAGACGCAGACCTTTCAGAGGTAAAATTTGAGAGTTCTGCCTATTTTGATGACACTGTGTTTGCTGGCCGAGCCAGCTTTATACGCACAACGTTTTCACAAGATGTGCGGTTTGTCCTCACAAAGTTTTCTCTAGGGGGTAATTTTTCTTCGGCGACATTCAACGACGACGCGGTTTTTCGTAACACGCAGTTTTTAGGCCCCGCCGATTTCCCTAGCGCGCAATTCCTTGGAAGAGCTGATTTTACTGAAGCAGTTTTTGAATCTCCTCCGTCAAAAAACGTCTCAACAGTTCGGTTTGAAGGTGCGGTTTTCAAGAAATTTACATCTTTCCGACATTGTAAGTTCTTGTCGGACTATCCTGATTTCTTTGGTGCAACACTATACGATCGAACTGGTTTCACGGCAGGAGATGATTATTGGCCATCTGCCCGACATGAAAGGTGCCAAGACGCCAAGGACTCTTGTGCGATTATTCGACACGCTGTTGCAAAACAGAGCCTGCCAGAAGACGAACACTTCTTTTTCCGCCGCGAGATGGGGTTTGCCGCGCAGATTGGCGGGGTCTGGCAGCGGTTGCCGTATCAGGTGTTTGGTGCGGTGTCGGATTTCGGGCAAAGCATTTGGCGGCCCGCTGTGGGGTTGCTGGCGCTTTGGGCGATTGGTGGGCTGCTTTACACGGTGTCATATGCGTGGGGGGCGTTTGATGACGGGCAGCAACCGCGCGAGATATTGTTCGGGTTCGGGCTGTCTTTCGCCAATATTTTCAAATTCTTGGGCTTGCAGCGCAGTTATTTTGATGTGGATTTCACGCAAAGCCTGAACCCGTGGTTGCAAGTGATGGGCGGGGTGCAAACGGTTGTGGGGTTCTTGTTGTTGTTGTTGTTTTTCTTGGGCCTTGGCCTGCGCACGCGGTTCAGAATGCGGTAGGGGTGCGTCACCCGCCTGAGGGGGCGGGTGACGCGGGGTGTTTTAGGTTTTTTCCTGCATCTTGCGCACGAATTTGTTCTTCAGCTTATGCGGCAGGAAGGGCATCAGCCAGTTGAGCTGGAACGCGAGAAATGGCTGGTTGATCACGTTGATTTTGCCTTTCAGCATCGCGTCATAGCCGATTTTGGCGGCGGATGCGGCGGTGCGTCCGGATTTGGTAAGCGCGGTGCCTTCCAGATTGGCGGTGGCGGCAAATTCGGTGACGACATAGCCCGGCTCGAGCGCCGTGACGGTCACGCCGGCGTCGCGCAATTCTTCCGATAAGGCGTAGGAAAAGCTGGAGACAAAGGCTTTGCTTGCAAAGTAAGTCGCTTGCAGCGGGCCGGGCATATAGGCGGCGGTGGAGGACACGTTGAGGATTTTGCCGCCCCCTTGGGCCACCATGTCGTTGCCGATTTTATGGCACAGGCTGACCAGTGATTTCACGTTCAGGTCGATCATCGCAAGGTCGTCGAGCAGTGGGCGTTCGACAAATTTGCCGTGCCCGCCAAAGCCTGCGTTGTTGATCAGCACGTCGATGCGGGTGCCTTTGGTGGCCTGATAGAGTTTTTCGGCACCCTCCGCGGCTCCCAGATCGCAAGCAACAACAGTGACCGAGATACCGTGGGCGGCCTCGAGTTCTGCCTTGAGAGCATTCAGGGCGTCACCGCGCCGCGCCGTGATGATCAGATCGCCACCAAGGGCTGCGTGGATGCGCGCAAATTCTGCGCCGATGCCCGAAGAGGCACCCGTGATAAGGGCTGTATTGGTCATATGTGGTCCTGTTTGATAAAGTGGGGGGTGACGCGGCGCATCCTACCCCATGACAATAAGTTCGGAGACCTGCATGGAGGCGTTGTCCATCTCCAGAAACGGGGATTTTTCGGCGATGGCGCGGGCGGCGTCGATGTCGGCGGCATTCACGATGGAATAGCCCATCATCGGCGTGCCGATCTGGTCGGCCCCCAGCAGCGCGGTGTTTTTCAGCGGCTGTTGGCCTACGACCATATCAAGCCCCTGAATCCACGCCATGAAGCGTGCCATATGGGCTTTGCCTTCTTCGGGCGTCGTGGGCTGGCTGCCGCCGTGATAGGTCATGATGAACTGTGGCATGGGGATGGCCTCCTTTGGTTGCGGTCCGCGCAGGATAGGCCAGATCCGGCGCATCATAAAGGTCGCCACCGGTGTGGCGACCTTTGATGGGGTTGCAGCCCGCCTGTTTTAGCGGCGTCTGTCGCGCCGCGCTGACATCGGCTGGAATGCGACGCCGACATGGGCCTCGCAATAGGGTTTGCCGGTTTGCACGTTCAATCCGCAGAACCAGAAATCATCGGTCGCAGGATCACCCACCGGCCATTTGCAGGTCTTTTCGGTCAGTTCCATCAATGTGATCCGCTTGGCGGTCTTTTCGATTTCGCTGACTTTGGCCAAGGCCTCGGGGGAAATTTCATTGGCGGATGGCTGTGGCGGCAGGGGCTGTCCGGCGGGGATAATCGCACGGCGCGCTGCCGAGATCGGGATGCCGTTCTCGTCAAGCTCGAGAACCTCTTCCGCGTCATCCTCTTCTTTGGCCGCAGGGGGCGCCGTTTTTGGCACGGGCTTTTGCTTGGCGGGGGTCTTGGTGGCCACGGGTTTGGCTGCGGGCATGTCTTTTGCGCTCTTTGCTGCGGTAGTGGTGGTGCCTGCACGGTTGGAAAGCCCCAAGCGGTGCACTTTCCCGATCACGGCGTTGCGGGTCACTCCGCCCAGTTCCTTGGCGATCTGGCTGGCCGACTGGCCATCGCTCCACATCTTTTTAAGCGTCTCGACGCGCTCGTCTGTCCAGGACATTCAAATTCCTTTGAGTTGGTGGCGGGATGCGACTGTCACATCGGGCCTTGCCTATTTGTTCAATCACCTATTGTAAGCATTGCAAGACCGGATGTGAAGCGCATCTGGCCAAATGAAACGAGGTGCGGCAATGGATCAACAATCCGGGGGGAAACAGGTGGATATGGGGCTGCGCCGGTTCGGGCGGGTCAACTGGCTGGGCACATGGACGTTGATGCGTCGCGAGGTCAAGCGGTTCATGAATGTCTGGTCGCAAACCGTGATGGCGCCGCTGATCAACGCGGGGCTGTTTTTGATGATCTTTACCATCGCGATTGGCCCGCAGCGCGGTGATGTGATGGGGGTGCCGTTTATGACATTCCTTGCACCGGGCATTTTGACGATGACCGTGATCCAGAACGCCTTTGCCAATACATCGTCCAGCCTTGCCAGCGCCAAGGTGCAGGGCAATATCGTTGATACATTGATGCCGCCGCTATCTGCCGCGGAACTGGTCACGGGGTATATCGGCGGGGCGATTGCACGCGGGGCCTTGGTCGCGGTGGTGATCGCACTTGGCAGTTGGCTGTTTTTGGGCGTGGGGCTGGTGAACCCGTTCTGGGTGATCACATTTGTGCTGCTGGGCTCGGTTCTGATGGGCGGTCTTGGCATGATTGCGGGAATTTTCGCCAATAAGTTTGACCAGTTGTCGGCGATTTCGAATTTTCTGGTGACGCCGCTCGCGTTCCTGTCGGGCACGTTTTATTCCATCGATGCGCTGCCAAGCTGGTTGCAGACCCTGTCGCACGCCAACCCGTTTTTCTATATCATCGACGGGGTGCGCGTTGGTATGATCGGGGTCAGTGACAGCAGCCCGTGGACCGGATTGGTCGTGGTGGGCATAGCTTGCGCCATCGTGCTGGGCATCTGCTGGCGCTGGATGAAAACCGGCTACCGGCTTAAGGCGTAAGCACCCGTCTGGTGGTGCGGTTTGCCCATGGGCCTGCGCGAAATGTGATTGACATGGCGCGCTGGCGTTGGCACCCATTGGGCTTCGTTCTCCAGCAAAGGCTGACTTGCCATGATCCCATCCGTTTTGCCCACCTATGCGCGCGCGCCTTTGACCTTTGTAAAGGGTGAAGGCTCTTGGTTGTTCGAGGCCGACGGGCGACGCTTTCTGGATTTGGGTGCAGGGATCGCGGTGAATGCGCTGGGCCACGCAGCCCCCGCGCTGGTCGCCGCATTGACGGCGCAGGCACAAGAGCTTTGGCATGTGTCCAACCTTTACAACATTCCCGCGCAACAGAAACTTGCCGATGCGCTGGTGGATAAAACCTTTGCCGATACGGTGTTTTTCACCAATTCAGGCACCGAGGCCTGCGAGCTGGCGGTCAAAATGGTGCGCAAATACTGGTATGATAAAGGCGCGCCCGACCGGACCGACATCATCACCTTCTCGGGCTCGTTCCACGGACGCTCGGCGGCAGGCATTGCGGCAGCAGGTTCCGAGAAGATGACCAAAGGGTTCGGCCCGCTGCTGCCCGGCTTTGTGCATCTGGCGTTTGGCGATCACGCGGCCCTGACCGAGGCCGCGAAATCCCCCACCCTGGCGGCAATTCTCGTGGAACCTGTGCAGGGCGAGGGTGGTATTCGTCCGCTGCCAGATGCCTGCCTGAAAGGCCTGCGCGATCTGTGCGACGAACATGGTATCTTGATGATCCTCGACGAGGTGCAATGCGGCATGGGGCGCACGGGCAAGCTGTTTGCGCATGAATGGGCGGGGATCACCCCTGACATTATGATGGTCGCCAAAGGCATCGGCGGCGGCTTTCCTCTGGGCGCTGTTCTGGCAACTGAAAATGCCGCCTCCGGCATGGGGGCAGGCACGCATGGGTCAACCTATGGCGGCAACCCTCTGGCCTGCGCTGTGGGCGGCAAAGTGATGGAGATCATCGCCGACGATGCGTTTCTGGCCGAGGTGAACCGCAAAGCGGGACTTTTGCGCCAAAAACTCGAAGGGCTGGTGGCAAACCACCCTGACGTATTGGAGGCTGTGCACGGCGCGGGCCTGATGCTGGGCCTGAAATGCAAAGTGGCCCCCATTGATCTGGTTAATGCAGGCTATGCCGCGGGCATCCTGACCGTGCCCGCTGCCGACAATGTGGTGCGCTTGCTGCCCGCGCTGAACATTCCCGACGCCGACATCGACACGGCTGTTGCGCGCCTCGACCACGCCGCCGCCAGCCTGTCTTCCGAGTGAAAATATGCTGGGGGTCTGGGGGCTAGCCCCCAGCCTGTGGCCCGCCAAATGCGAAAAGATATAGATGACACATTTCCTTGATATCCACACGACACCGCAATCAGATCTTCACAGCATCATCCGCACTGCGCGGTCAATGAAAGACGCGCGCGCGGGGCTGTCCAAGGGCACGCTTGACGCCGATCAACCGCTTGCCGGACAAATGGTGGCGCTGATTTTCGAGAAACCATCAACCCGCACCCGCGTCAGTTTCGACGTCGGTGTGCGCCAGATGGGCGGCCAGACCATGGTGCTGTCGGGCACCGATATGCAGTTGGGGCACGGCGAAACCATTGCCGACACCGCACGGGTGTTATCGCGCTACGTTGACCTGATCATGATCCGCACATTCGAGGAGCAAACCCTGCTGGACATGGCCGAACACGCGACGGTGCCGGTGATCAACGGGCTGACCAACCGCACGCATCCCTGCCAGATCATGGCCGACATCATGACGTTTGAAGAACATAACGGGCCAATCAAGGGCAAAAAGGTAGTTTGGTCGGGCGACGGCAACAACGTGTTTGCCAGTTTTGCCCATGCGGCCAAGCAGTTTGATTTCGAGTTGGTGTTTACCGGGCCGGAGCCGCTTGATCCTGAACGCGCCTTGGACGGGCTCTATACCACCGAGCGCAACCCCGATATCGCGGTGCAGGGCGCCGATCTGGTGGTCACCGACACATGGGTGTCGATGCATGATCCGCAATCGGCACGCGAGCGGCGCCACAACCAGTTGCGCGGCTATCAGGTCAATGATGCGTTGATGGCAAAGGCCAAAGACGATGCGCTGTTCATGCATTGCCTGCCTGCACACCGCGACGACGAGGCCACATCATCGGTGATGGACGGCAAGCATTCGGTGATCTTTGACGAGGCCGAGAACCGGTTGCATGTGCAAAAGGCGATCATGCGGCATTGTTTGGGAAAATAGGTTGGCAGCCGCTGGTGACACCGGCTGCCCCTGGGATTTCTACCGGATCACATGCACGGCGCAATTTGCGTGCCGCACCACGCGGGATGCGGTGGATCCAAGGAACAGGTCGCCAAAACCGGGCCGGTGCGAGGCCAGCACGATGCAATCAATTCCGTTGCTATTGGCATAGTCGACAATCGAGCGCCCGGGGTGCCCTGTGATCAGCAGTGGCTCGCCGTCGGGGAGATCCTTGGCCGCGGCAAGCAGGGCTTTCTCGATGTCGTGCCGCATGTTTGACATGACACCTGACGGAATTTCGGCGGCTGCAAAGCTGGGTATGGTTTCAAGCACATGCATCACGGTAAATTTTGCCCCGTCACCGGCCAAAGCCCGCGCCACACGGTAGGATGCCTGCGTGTCGTGCTCGGCATCAAAGACCACCGGCACCAGAATATTCTTATACATTATCGCATCTCCCATGAGGTCACATTAAAAACTATATCCTGCACAATAGACCCAATGCGGCCATAATCCTTGACTTAGGTCAAGGGGGGGCAGTTCGGCGGCACATATGCGGGCGACTTCAATAAAACCGAAAACAGGCGGCCTCCGGCGGGAGTTTGATGGGACATAGAAAATCGCAAGGTCTCCGCCATTGGCTGCGGAGTATCAGACAAAGGCTGCGTGCAGCGCCCAGAAAATAACGCCCGACATTATTGCGGCCGCCGGCACCGTGATCACCCATGCTGCGATGATGGTCATAAAGTGCGAGCGGCGCACCAGTTTGCGGCGACGGCGTTCTTCGGGGGCGATGCGGGTGGCCTCGGGGCGGGCCGCTTTTGATTGGCGCAAGCGGTGTTCTGCGTGGTATTCGCGGAAGAAGCCGACCCCGAACACCCCGCCCACGGCGATATGGGTCGAGGATACGGGCAGGCCCAGCCAACTGGCCACGATCACTGTGATCGCTGCTGACAAGGCCACGCAATAGGCACGCATCGGGTTCAGTTTGGTGATCTGGCTGCCGACCATACGGATAAGTTTGGGCCCGAACAGGATCAGGCCGAACGAGATCCCGAAGGCACCGATGACCATCACCCAAAGCGGGATGTTCACTTTGCCCGCAAATTCGCCGAATTGTTCCGCGTGCACAATCGCGGCCAAGGGACCTACCGCATTGGCCACATCATTGGCGCCATGGGCGAATGACAGCAGAGCCGCAGATAACACCAGTGGGATTGCAAACAGCACCTTGAGCGATTTGTTGCGGTTCTCCAGACCTTCGGACTGGCGTCGCACCAAGGGGCGAGAGACCGCGTAGACCACAACCGCGATGGCCAGCCCGATCAGCATGGCGGTGCCCAGATCAACGGTGATGATCTTTTTGAAGCCCTTCATCGTCAGGTAGGTTGCAAAAACACCTGCCATGAGCCCGATCAGCACCGGCACCCATTTGCGTGCGGCGGCGATTTTGTCGTCTTGATAAATGATCGTGGATTTGATGAACCACAAAAACAGCGCCGCAATCACACCGCCGAGCACCGGCGAGATCACCCAGCTTGCGGCAATTGCCCCCATGGTGGGCCAGTTGACTGCCGAAAACCCCGCAGCGGCGATGCCCGCGCCCATCACGCCGCCCACGACCGAGTGGGTGGTTGACACAGGCGCGCCGACCCAAGTGGCCAAATTGACCCAGACGGCGCTGGAGATCAGGGCCGCCATCATCGCCCAGATGAACACGTCGTTGCCTGCCACGCTTTGCGGGTCGATGATTCCCTTGGAAATAGTGGACACCACGTCGCCACCGGCCAGCAGTGCGCCTGCACTTTCAAAGATCGCGGCAATGGCGATTGCCACCCCCATGCTCATGGCATTGGCGCCCACGGCGGGGCCCATGTTGTTGGCCACATCGTTGGCACCGATGTTCACCGCCATATATGCACCGACAGCGGCGGCGGCGACTACGACATAAGAGCTTGATGTGCCTACGAAAAATATGGCTGCTGCCAGTGCCGCGACAATGATGAAGGCCAAGGCGATGCCGATGCCCACCATCGGGCGGGCGGCAATCTGTGTGGCATATTCCACGCTTGCGATCCGGCCAAGGTCGCGGTCGAGCGTATGCCAATGGCGGTCTGTTTTTTCGTCGGTCATGCGGCCCCCCAGAGCGGATTCAAATCCATCGTGTCGCAAGGGGGGTAACGATGCGGCGCGCGCAGATCAACTGCGCGATTGCGATTGGCTGCTAGAACTTTTCCAGAAGTGACTTTAGCCCGTCATTATCGACCATTTCGGCGGCCTGCGTCGGCGAGACCCAGACCCGTTCGCGCTTGTTCGCTTCGGGATAGTTGTTGGCTACGCTGTCCACGGCCAGCTCGAACACTTGGGTTTCGCAGGGCACCGACATGCCGTTGTCATAGGTCTTGCGCGACAAAAACGAGCCGAGCGCGGTTTTGGCAACCTTGCCGGTCTTGATCCCGCCTTCTTCCCAAGCTTCCTGCTTGGCGGCCTGTGCGGCGGTCAGCCCGTCGATAGGCCAGCCCTTGGGCAAGATCCAGCGGCCCGACGAGGAGCTGATCAATAGCACCTCTTTGCCGCCCTTGGTTGCACGGTGACACAGTGCCGCCAGTTGCAATGCGGGCGGTCGTTGAAGGAGGGGACGAACCGCGTTCGTCCAAATAGTTTGGATCATAGAATTCATTGTAACCTGCCAATAGTCTTATTTTATTGCACTTTTGTTAACACAGGTGTTTGAAATATGCAACTCACGAGGGTGCGAGCGTCAGGTTCCGCGCGGTTTTGCGCGCAAGGTGGGGTCCGCTTGGGTCGGATCTTCGGGCCACGGGTGGCGCGGATAGCGTCCGCGCATGTCGCGCCGCACATCTGCATAGGATGTGGCCCAGAACCCCACGATGTCTTGCGTGACCTGCACCGGTTTTTGCCCCGGCGACAGCAGCACCACCCGCAGTGGGGTTTCGCCCACGGTCGGATGCACGGTTTGGCCGAACATTTCTTGCAGGCGCAGGGTGATCTCGGGGGCGTCGCCTGCATAATCAATCGGAATTTTGCGTCCCAAGGGTGTGGTGAAATGTGCCGGTGCGGCAGCGTCAAGGCGTTGGGTTTGCGCCCAGTCCAGCATCCCTCGCAGGGCTGGCAGCAGGTCAAAGGCTTTCCAGTCTGCCGCCGTCCGCACGCCTGTCAGATGCGGCAACAGCCAGGTCTCAAGAGTGTTCATCAGGCTGTCGGCGTCCATCGCGGGCAGGTCGCGGGCCAGCGCCACGCGCGCCCGAAACCTGTCTGCCGCTGCCGAGGGTTTCAGCCCCAGTTGCCGCACCCCGTCGAGCATGGCTGTCGCGATGGCCTCTGGCGGTGCATCGGGCCAGTTGCGGTCGTCGAGTGCCAGCGCCCCGAACCGTTCTTGGCTGCGTGTCAGCACCTTGGTGTCGCGCCGCGACCATGCGCAGATATCGTGCCATGCGATCTGGTCGGGAAAGCTGGCGCGCAGCTCGGCCTGGGTGATCTGCACAGCTTGACGCACGCGGGCCTCGCGGGTGTCGCCGTCCAGATCAGTCGCCACGATCAACCGTTGCCCTGCCAACGGATCAGCGGCGTCCAAAACAGCCCCTTTGCCGCCAGAAAGCACATAGCGCGGCGCGTCACCTTTGCGGCGCAGGCCGACGCGGTCGGGGTAGGCAAGGGCGGCCATGGCGGCCAGTGACATTGGCGGGCGCGCGCGTAACCCTTTGGACAGGCGCGGAATTTCGGCTTTGATAGCAGCCAGTGCGGCATGGTTCACCTGGCCCGGCCCGTCATAGCGCCCGCGCAGGGCTGTGACGCGCAGCGCCAGATCAACAGGCGCGCCGCGCAACGGGTCGCGCGCGGCCAGAAGGGCGGCCAAGGGGGCGGCCTGTTTGCCCGCACGCAAGAGCATATGCGCCAGACGCGGGTGCAGTGGCAGGTCTGCGATGGCGCGGCCATGGGCGGTGATCCGGTGATCGTCATCCAGCGCGCCGAGGGCCACCAGCAGGCGCTTGGCCTCACTTAGCGCGCCCGCGGGCGGCGGTGTGAGAAACGCCAGATCGTCGCTGCCCCATTGCGCCAACTCCAACGCCAGCGGTGCCAGATCGGCGGCCTCGATCTCGGCGGGGGCAAAGGCGGGCAGCGCGCCGTCTTCGCCTTTGGTCCACAGCTTGTAACAGGCCCCTGCGGCGACGCGGCCCGCGCGGCCTGCGCGCTGGGTGGCCTCTGCGCGGCTGACCCGTTCGGTAACGAGGCGCGACATGCCGGATGCAGGGTCAAAGCGGCCGCGCCGCGCAAGCCCTGCATCAATGACCACGCGGATATCCTCGATGGTCAGCGATGTCTCGGCGATGGAGGTGGACAGCACGATCTTGCGGCCCTGCGTCACCGGGGCGATAGCGGCGCGCTGGGCGGCAAAGGGCAGCGCGCCATACAGCGGTCGCACAGTGCAATCGGCGGGCAGGCGGTTGGCTAGCGCGGCCTCGACCCTGCGGATTTCACCCTCGCCGGGCAGGAACACCAAGACACCGCCCGTGGTCTGTGACACCGCGTCCGCGATCAGGTCAGCGGTGGCGTGTTCCAGCCGCACGGTCTTGGGGACCGCTTTGGGCAGGTGATGGGTGGTGACGGGATAGGCGCGGCCCTGCGACGTCAGGATCGGCGCGTCATCCAGCATTTGCGCCACGGGGGCGGCATCCAGCGTGGCGGACATCACCAGGATTTGCAGGTCAGGGCGCAGCACCGCGCGGATTTCCCAAGCCAGCGCCAAAGCCAGATCGGCGTTCAAACTACGCTCGTGAAATTCGTCAAAAATGATCGCGCCGATGCCTTTGAGGTCGGGATCGGACTGCAACATGCGGGTCAGGATGCCGTCGGTCACCACCTCGATGCGTGTCTTGGCGCTAACGCAGGTGTTGCCGCGCATCCGGTAGCCAACGCTTTGGCCCACAGGCTCATCCAAAGTCTGCGCCAAACGCTCGGCTGCGGCGCGGGTGGCAAGGCGGCGCGGCTCGATCATAATGATCCGGCCCTGCACATCATTTGCCTTGAGCATGGCAAGGGGCACGCGCGTGGTTTTACCGGCCCCCGGAGGCGCTTGCAGCACAGCGCGGCCATGGGCGCGCAGGGCGGCCACCAGATCGGGCAGGATGGGATCAATCGGCAGGGCGGTCATGGGATGGGTGTCGTGCGAATGGGGGCAGGGGTCAAGTGACATCCTGCGAGCGCTTGCACATCTGAGTGGGATTTGAACGGGGGTTAGCGGTGGCGGGAAACGAGGCGGTTTTTTGAACACTGACGGCAACAAGGAGCTACTTATGATTGTGAAAGTAACCAATTGATGTGACCAAGCCCAACCAACCGAGATTGAGGCGCGATGTGAGCTGGTGGGGCGACGTCCCGGCAGTTTCTTTTTTGGAGATAGGTTCGTTAAAAACCCTTCTCTCGCCATGGTTGACGATATGTTAGCGCTCACAAACGACCGTTTGTTGAACGCAAAATTCACCTAGGTCGCATGACCGCATTTGCCAACGGGCCCGTCGCCCAGACGTTCCGCACAAACAGAAAAACCCGACTGCGTTTGCAATCGGGTCATTCAATCTTCAAAACAAATCGCTGCTTACGCAGAAACCGCCTTGGCAATCTCTTTTTTCACTTTCAACGCATCAGCGGAAAGCTCTGCATCTTTGGACTTTGCGAAAAACGCGTCCAAACCACCGCGGTGGTCAACAGTGCGCAATGCAGCGTTGGAGATTTTGAAACGGAACGAGCGCCCGAGGCTTTCGGACATCAGTGTCACGTCTTGCAGGTTCGGCAGGAACCGGCGACGGGTGCGGTTTTTGGCGTGGCTGACATTGTTGCCAGACATCGGGCCTTTTCCAGTCAATTCGCAACGGCGCGACATGTTGTAATCCTTGTCTTAACGGGCGCTTTGGCGGATCGGCCACCTGCGCCTTTTTCACGGGCTTGGACCTCGACAAATGCGGGGTCATGAATTCGGTCTTCGCGATTTAGGAGGATTCCCGACCCGCGTCAACCCGCATCGCCAATAGATCGGGTAAAATCGCCCGAGGGTGTCAGCGGTGGTGTCGGGTCAGTATCGGATTTCCATCAGGGTCCACAACACCAAAGCAGGCAGGATGGGTCAGTGACCGGGAATTTGACGCGGTGTCACGGTCCTTTGCGGCGCTCTTCACGCCGGCGCCTTGGGGGGTTTTCCGCCATCCTACAAGAAATTTGTCCTATTTTGGCCCCGCGATGTCGATTTGGACCGCCCCCATGCGTCTATGTTATATGAAGGGGGACAGACCCGTGCCCCAAACCCGTAAAGGAAACGCGATGCAATATATGTGCTTGATCTACACAACAGAGGGCCAGGGCCCGCAGCCAAATACGCCCGAATTCGGGGCGTTCATGCAAGGTTACCAGGATTTTACCGCGAAAATCCGCGCTGATGGCAAAATGGTGGCGGGCGATGCGCTGCAACCCTCGACTACGGCCACCACGGTTGCGGTGCGGGCGGGCAAAACCCAGATCACCGACGGGCCGTTTGCAGAAACCAAAGAACAACTTGGCGGCTATTACCTGCTGGACTGCACCGATCTGGACGAGGCGATGTCTTATGCGGCGATGATCCCCAGCGCGGCTTTCGGGCGGATCGAGGTGCGCCCTGTCATGGTCTGGGATACCTAGGCCCCGATGATACCGCCCCCGGCAAATGCCGCGATCACGGCTGTGGTCCGCGACCATTGGGGGCGGATATTGGCCGCCCTTGTGAAAACCTTTGGCGATTTCGCCTTGGCCGAGGATGCGTTGCAGGATGCTGCACTTGCCGCGATGCGCACATGGGGGGATACCCCGCCCGCAGCCCCCGATGCATGGTTGATCACAACCGCCAAGCGCCGCGCGCTGGACCGGTTGCGGCGCGATCAGACCTTGGCGCGTAAAACGCCCGAAATTGCGTATTTTCTGCAACACCAACAGCCTGACCCCGCAAAGGAGGAGCCCATCCCCGATCAACGTCTCGAGATGCTGTTCACCTGCTGCCACAGCGCGCTGGATGAAAAGACGCAGATTGCGCTGACCCTGCGCACGCTGGGTGGGTTGACGGCCGAAGAAATTGCCGATGCGTTTCTGGATAGGCCCGCCACAATGGCGCAGCGTCTGTCGCGCGCACGCACCAAAATCAGGGTCGCGGGCATCCCCTATGCGGTGCCTGATGCGCACGCCTTGCCCGCCCGTCTATCGGCTGTGATGCGGGTGATTTACCTGATTTACACCCAAGGACACGCGGCGCGTGCGGGCGAGGCCCTGATCAGGCGGGGGCTGACGCGAGAGGCGATCCGCTTGGCTGAAACCCTTGTTTTGCTGGCCCCCGACGCGCCCGAACCTGCGGGGCTGCTGGCGCTTTTGTGGCTCAGCGATGCGCGCAGTGCCGGGCGCACGGATGCGGGCGGGCGCATGGTGCCGCTGGAGACGCAAGACAGGTCCATGTGGGACCACGCCCAGATTGCCAAGGCGGATCAGATCCTGAAATCTGCCCTAATACGCAAGGGCATCGGACCCTATCAGTTGCAAGCCGCGATTTCCGCGCTGCACGCGCAAAGCCCCACGTGGGACGCCACCGACTGGCCACAGATCGCCGCACTTTATGCGCTATTGTTGCAGGTCGAACCCTCGCCGGTGGTGGCGCTGAACCATGCGGTTGCGGTGTCTTACGCGCAATCGGCGGCGGCGGGGCTGGCGTTATTGACGCCGCTTGCAAAGCCTTTGGCGCAATATTCGCACTATCACGCGGCCAAGGCAGATGTTTTGCTGCGCGACGGGCAGCACATTGCGGCAGCTGATTGTTTCCAAATCGCGATCAATCTGACCGAAAACGATGTGGTGCGGGATTTTCTGCGCGCCAAGGCGGCCCGCTTGCGCCCGCATTAGGTGCGGGCGGCGCGCTGGTCCAGCCGGTCGATCAGGTCGCGCATATAATCCGCATCGTCCAGCCGCGCCTCACGGTGTTCGGCTAGAATCGGGGCGGCGCGCGGCGGATCATCCAGCGCCATGCGCTGCACGATCCCCGATTTACCCGCACGGCGCAAAAGGGCCGTGGCCGGATGCCCGCCAAACCCCAGCCGCGCAATCTGGATGCGTGGGAATACCTCGGTGATCATCTGCGCGTTGACCAGATCAAGCGGGCGAAACGGGTCGGCGATAATCACGCCCTGCAAACCCGGCTTGGCATAACTCACCAGATCGCCCAGCTTCTGGTCGTAATCTTGCGCGTCACTGCGAAACCGCGCGTCAAACGGCACAACATCAGGATGGATCGAAAACTGCGGTGAAATCGCGGTGGCGAACTTGGCGCGTGCGCTGCGTGCAAAGCGGAAGGCACCGTAGCCACCCATTGAAAACCCCAACATATGGACAGCATCATAATGTGGCCCCAATATCTTGAGAGCATTGTCCAGCGCCATGGTGTCGGGATTGATGAACCAGTCGTTGCGGCAAGTGGCGATGCATAGCTGTGCAAACCCGCGCGCCTTGGCCGATTGGCTGAGCGAGACAGAGTTGAAATCCTTGCGTCCGGTTTCGCGAAAACTAAACGTCACCAGCAGGCGCGCGGCATCGCCGTTAAACAAGGTGGCGCGCAAATGCGTGCCGCTGAACACCAGATCGCCCGTCTTGTTATCGCCCGTCTCATTCATGTGTTTGCCACCACCTGTGCCGCCGCCGCGGCGGGGGTTTTTCGCCCCGCGGCCACGTCTTGTTCCAATCGGGTCATACGGGCCTGCAAATCGGGATCGGCGGTAAGCCGCGCCAAAAGCTGCGCCTGCACCTCTTGCGCAAACCAATAACGGGCCTGATCCGCGCGGGTGGTCTCCCACAGATTATTGTCACGCCGCCACGCCACAAGGGTTTGAATGTCGTCCCATGCGGCGGTGATGCCAATTGTTTCCAATGCCGAAACAGTCATCGCCTTGGGGAAACCGTCAGGGTCTTGCGGCCGCTTGCGCAACAGCCGCAGGGCACCAGCATAGTCGGCACAGGTGCGCATGGCTTGCGGTTTCAGATCGCCATCGGCCTTGTTGACCAAAATCAGATCGGCGATTTCCATGATGCCGCGCTTGACGCCTTGCAATTCGTCGCCCCCCGCGGGCGCCAACAATAGCAAAAACACATCCGCCATCTGGGCCACGACTGTCTCTGATTGCCCGACGCCGACTGTTTCAATCAGCACGATGTCATAGCCCGCAGCCTCGCACAGGGCCACCGCCTCGCGGGTGCGGCGCGCCACGCCGCCCAATTGGGTCTGGCTGGGCGAGGGGCGGATAAACGCCAGCGGCTCGCGCGCCAACAGGTCCATGCGGGTCTTGTCGCCCAAAATCGAGCCACCCGATCGGGCCGAGCTTGGGTCGACCGCCAAAACCGCCACGCGCAGCCCGCGCGCGGTCAGCATCATCCCAAAGCTTTCGATAAAGGTCGATTTGCCAACCCCCGGCGTGCCCGACAGGCCGATGCGCAAAGCCTGCCGCGTGGTGCCCAAAGTATCCAAGAGCGCCATCGCCTGCTCGCGGTGATCGCTGCGGCCGCTTTCGACCAAGGTAATCGCACGGGCCAGTGCGCGCCTGTCGCCTGCCACAACCCCTGCGGCCAGTGCCGCGATGTCAACCGGTTTTGTCATGCTGTCATGTCTAGGGGGGCTGCGGGGCGGACGCAATCACACAAGCAGCAGACTTGTGCGGCAAAGCGCGGCAATGCTATGATTTTGCAACAGAACACCGGAGAACCCTATGAAAACACCGCTTCATTTGTGGATTGTCGGCCTGGTCTCGCTGCTGTGGAACGCGGGCGGCGCCTATGACTATGTTATGATGCAGATGAAAAATCAGGCCTACCTTGCGGTGATGCCGCAGGTGCAGCGCGATTTTCTGGATGCGGCACCGGTCTGGTTTGACGGGCTTTGGGCGATCGGGGTGTGGTTTTCGCTTTTGGGATCGGTGCTTTTGCTGACCCGCTCGCGGCTGGCGCGCACCAGTTTCGGGCTGTCGTTTCTGGGGCTTGCGGGCGCTGCGATCTACCGGTTCGGGGTGGCATCGCCATCGATGCTACAGGTCACACCGCCCGAAATGCTGGCGTTCTCGGGGGCTATCGCGGTGGTGCTGATCTTGCTCTATGTCTATGCCAAGGCGATGACGCGGGCAGGGGTCCTGCGCTAGCTGCACTTCTGCGTCGCAGTGGAGCTGAACTGCTTGTAACGGGTCCAGAATGCTTCGCTTGATCTGCCGCTGGACTGGCGGGCGTCTTGCGCCAGTTGCGGGTCTTCAAAGAAGGCGGCAGCCCGGCGCTGCTCGGAGCGGCTTAGCGTCTGATCGGCGGCTTGCTGGACACATGAACACAACGATGACGAGGCCGCGTTGCGGTCGGCTTTCATGCAGGCCTTGCCCACATCGCCGGTCACACGGGTCCCGCAGGCCGTCACGAAAATAAACGCCGAAATCACAAAATATTTGCCCATGCCACCACCTGTTATCACACGCCGCCCGTGACCGGGTCTGTGGCGCCACTGCTTTGCAAGACAGTAACAGAGGGCAGGGGGGGCGCGCAATTCAAATGGTTGTGGGGTGGGCAATTGCCGCGAAAGTTGTTTGGTGCGCGAAAATTGAGATAGGTTTGCGCCTGCCATGGCAGCGTCGATTGCGCGAACACCCTAGACCTTTTCACCTGTCTTTGCGTTCGCGCGGGTCACCGGCATCTCAAAACACATGTTTCAGATATACCAGAAACGGATCGAGGGCTGCGGGGTTAGCGTTTTCGGGGTAGCGGGAGATGTAGGAAAACCCGTATTTTTCATACATGTTCAACATGCCTGTGTTGCCCTTTACGGTATCGGCGTAAATCTCGCGGCAGCCCATGTGCCGTGCCTCGGCGATGCGCGCTTCAAAGAGCTGCCGGCCCAGCCCGTGGCCTTGTGCATCGGGGCGCACATACATGCGTTTCAACTCGGCGGCGTCAGGCCGGATCAGCCGGATCACACCACAGCCCACCAGCGCGCCGTCCTGTGCCGTGGCCAACAAGAGGCGTCCGTTTGGCGGCAAAAGATCATCCAGATGGGCCATCGTGTCAGCCGCCAGATCGGTGGCGGACAATCTTGGCCCCCCGACCGCGACGACCTTGTCGATCATGATCTGGTAATAGTCGGTCATCAGCGCCTCAAAGCCCGCAGGATCCCGCACTGTTGTGACAAATTCCAATCTATGGGTCATGTTTTCCTCCGGCCACCATCGGCTTAATCTTGCGTCCACGATTGCGCTTCGGCGGCTTTCGCCTTGAGCCACAGGATATCAAATCCGGCGATGACGCGGTAGCCCTTGGCAAAAGCGGCTTTGGCCTGCGCGTGGCTCAACCCGACACCGGCCAAGGGGATCGCTGCGGCATTGGCCGCCGCTTCGATCTTGCTGACTGCGGCGATGAAGTCGGGGTGCTCGAATTGCCCCGAAATGCCCAAGGCGGTCGAGAGGTCGAATTGCGCCGGTGTGATCAGGTCGATGCCGGGGACCGCACATATTTCGGCAATGTTCTCAACGGCCTCGGCGGTTTCAATCAGCAGGTTGCACACCAGATGCCCGTCAACCGCCGCGAGATAATCGCCCATTGCCACCCCCCAGCGTGAATGGGCGATAAACGGGCCAAAGCCGCGCACACCGTGGGGCGGGTAGCGCATAGAGGCCACGGCCGCACGCGCATCATCCGCGCTGCGCACCAGAGGGAACACAATGCCCTCGGCCCCCAGATCCAGCACCCGTTTGACCTGGGCTGCGTCATTTTCGGCCACCCGCACCAAGGGCGCGCACTGCGTGCCTGCGGTGGCGGCAATCATTGCGTGCGCCGAGGCGTAGTCAATCGCGCCATGCTCCAGGTCAATAATCACGCTGTCGCTGCCTGCGGCGGCCAAGGCTTGGGTCACGGTGGCAGACGGAATGGTGCAGATGTGCTGCGTCAGTCTGCGGCCCGGCTCTTGCAGTTTTGCTTTGAAACTCAGTGGTGATGTCATGGTGGCTCCTTGAGGGTCTAGCGGGTGAGGTTTTCGCCGGTGGTGCTGGCCGCAATGCTCACAAGGCCGCCCGCGGTCAACCCGCAGGATCTGATCATTGCTCGCGAGACCGGATTGTCGGATGCGACGTTTTCGGTGGCGTGGGTCCAGTTGAACCTGCGGTGGCTTTCGCGCAGCACCAGGGCATTAGCCAGTTTACCCAAACCTTTGCCACGCAGCGCCGGCGTGACGGACACCATGCCGGCAAAGACATATCTGCCCAATGTGCAATCGGGGTGATAGCGCATGGTGGCAGAGGCGGTGGCGACCACCCGATTGCGCGCGTCCTTGATGGCGACGGTCAGGACCGGCACCGCCTCCGAGCGCATGAAGTAGGCGGGGTAGGGCGACACGCCGGTGGCCGCATTCAGGGTCTGGATTTCGGTGATCTCAACGTCGCTGGGCCGGTCATGGTAGATCACCGTTGAATCCTCGGGCAACGGGGCCGCAGCCGTCACCGTCTTGCAAGCCGCAAGCACCTGATCGGCGTCGCCAACCAGCGCATCCCACGCGCGGGTGTCCCACTCGGGGCCAAGGTTTTGCCGGATACCGGCGCGCATCTCGTCCGCGTTGACCAGCGGAAATCCGACCATGCGGTCTTGGGCGGCGATTTGTTTGATAGCGTCCCAACCGGTTTTGTCGGGCTCCAGAAAAGCCATGACGCGCGCCGCATTGACCCATGCAGGGGTCAGGGCGGTTTGGGCCTGCCTGTCGCGGATGTTTTTCTGTGCGGCAATCGCGGCGGGTGATCCGATGAAATCTGTCATGTGACGGTCGGGGTCTTGGTTTTGGTTTTGGTTTTCTGCGGGACCATGGCGTGCGGTTCGGGGCACCCAACGGTGTAAATTCTCAGGGGTGGGTGGCTGATCTGTGTCATTTAGGTCACCAAGCCCAGTTGCCGCGCGATGCTGGCGCTGTCGTAATAGTCGCGCCCCTCCACGACCTGATCGCCCTGCACCCGCATGACGCTGCAATAGCGGACCTCCATTCTGCGCCCCGATGGCGCGAAGGTGCCAAGGCTGGAGCGAAGCGGTCCGGTCTGGGTGCCGCGATTGAGAAATTCGACCACCGCCCAATCGCCCTCAATGATGACGCGCACAACCTTGACCTCGCCGTCGGGAAAGGCGGTGCGCCAGCGGTGGTAGTCTTGGATGTAGCCCGCTTTGCCGCCCAGATATTCGCCGCGCGCGACATCCTCAAAGTGGCAATCGTCGGCGATGACAAAGGCGCCGCGGTCGGGGTCGCGCAGGTCCCATGATTCGTGGAACTGGCGCACGATGGTCTCGATGTGGTCGCGTGATGGTGCTGGCTTTGGCATGGTCTAGTCTCCGGCGACCTGGGCTGCGTAATCTGCGGCATCAAACCAGCCGCGCGAGGCTTTCACCTTGCCGCCTTCATCAAAATCCCATTCCTCCCAGCCCGAGATTTTCAACGGGTTTTTGGTCTCGGCGTGATGCCCGGTAAAGGTCCACAGATAGGCTGCGTGATCGCCCGCGCAGCGCACCAAATCGCACACAAGGTTCAGGTCCGGCACATCGGCGTAAAATCCGGCGGCCATTTCGGCCACGCCGCTGCGGGTCAGGTAGGGGGGGCCGCCATTGATGATGACCTGCCCGTCCTTGGCGTAAAAGCTGGCGACTTTTTGCGGGTCGGCACTGTTCCATGCGGCGGTATAGGCGGCTGCGACAGATGCAGCGGTTGCGTGTGATATTGGCATGATGCCCCCCCCTCGTTTGATGGTTCAGATGAACCATAGGCAGGGCAGGATTGGCCGCGCTACACGGCGTGATAAAAAAATATAAAGCGGCCGTCAGGCGGGGGTTTCGAGACCGGCGGCGATGCGGAAATGGGTGGTGGCCCGCGTGATATAATCGGGATTATTGGCCAGCCAGACCCCCGAGAGCCGCGCCTGCACAAGTTTCGGGGCGAGGGTATTAAGGCGTTGAAAACTTTGGCGGGCCTCGGCTACGCGCCCTGCGCCGACATAGGCAATGGTCGCCAAAACCAGCGGCGTTGCGGCGTTTGTGGCCTCCAGCAGTGCATCTTGTGCGCAACTGACCGCCTCTGGATAGGCGCGCGCCGAAAAATGCACAAAGCCCAAGGCGGCCAACATCGAGCCACGCGACGGGTCAAACGGGCTCAGCCGCAGGGCCATTTTTGCCAAGGGCAGCCCGTCGGATGTGGTGCCATGGGTCGCCTCATAGAGCCCCGACCATGCCAGTGTGATCGCGCAATTGGGGTTGATCTGGCGGGCAAGACGCAGCTCGGACAGGCCCTCGTCGGGCTTGCCTGACATGAACAGCAACTGCGCGCGAAGCCTGCGTGAATGGTGATCCATCGGGTCGATCCCGAGCGCCTGTTCTGCTGCGGCCATGCCCTGCGCAAGAGTGGCGGGGATCGACCGCGTCGTGGCGTGATAAGCATCCCACCAGTTCAGCCATGCGATGGTGCGCCACGCCAGAGCGGATTGCGGATCAAGCGCCAGCGCCTGTTTTGCCGCCGCCAAGCCTGCCTCGCGCGGGGCACGGTCATAATCCATGTCGCCCGCAGATACGACCGCCCATGCCTGTCGCGCCAGCCCGTGTGCGGTCACGTTTTCGGGCGGGGACAGGCGCAGCCGTTCGGTTTCGACCCGGGCGATTTGCGGCACCAGACAGGTGACCAGACTATGCGCGATCTGGTGCTGGACCTCGAAATGGTCGGTCAGGTTGGTGTCGAAGTGTTCAGCCCAGACCTGCCCGCCGTGCAGGGCGTCGATCAACTGGGCGGTCACGCGCACCCGTCCGCCCGCCGCCCGCACCGATCCTTCCACGACATAGCGCACGCCAAGTTGTCGCGCCACATCGCGCAGGTCACGCGGCACCTCGCGAAACCGCGCCGCAGAATTGCGCGCGACGACAAACAGGTCCTTGAAGCGGGCAAGCTCGGTGGTGATGTCTTCGACGCAGCCATCGGCGAGCCAGCCGATATCGTGCTGGCCGCTCAGGTCCGAAAACGGCAGAACGACAATTGAGGGCCGATCCGGGATGGGCGGGGCGGGCATCGCGCCGGCGGGCGGGGCGGGCTGTCTCAGGGCCAGCCCGAATTTGAACCCGCGTCCGGGCACTGTGACGATGGCCTCGGGGCACAGCGCGCGCCGCAGATTGGCGATTTGCACGTTCAGATTGTTCTCGCCGACAATGGTATCGGGCCAGACCTGCAACATGGCCTCGTCGCGGCTGATGATACGGTCGGGGGTTTTGACAAGCACTGCCAAAAGATCAAAGGCACGCGCCCCCAAAGGCACCGGCGTGCCGGTGCAGGTCAGCTGCCGCGTCAGCAGGTTCAGCTCAAAATCACCAAAACAGAAGATATGCATCGGACCCCGATCAAATGCAGCGTCCAAGTTGCTGCGCCATATGTGCGTGAAGAAAAACTTTACCGTATCCGGTATTAATTTCAAGGCAGGCGGCGCGCGGGCCTGTCGCGCGGCGAAAGACTGAGTTGACGGGGATCCTTGCGATGCCGCAGCCATCGCCCTTGGTGCGGATGAATGGCTGCTTATTGCGGTTGCGGCGGGCTGTGTTGTGCTGCGCCGCGCGCAATGGCATCTGAAAACCTGCAAGACGCAGGGTGATTGTTTGCGGAGGCTGGCCTGCGGAGTGATCGCGGGCGGGTGTCTGGCCGGGTGTCTGGCCGGGTTGGGGGCAAACCGGTCGGGGGGTGCCCTTTGACACAACGGTCGCGCGGGGCCTCGCGCCGCGCCATTGTGCTTGCAAAACCCGCCATCTCACGCCATTGACAGTCAACCCGATCTCCAAAGGCGCGCACCCGATGACTGACCTCGCACATATCCGCAATTTCTCGATTGTGGCCCATATCGACCACGGTAAATCGACCCTTGCCGACCGGTTGATCCAAGAGACCAACACCGTGGCCCTGCGCGATATGAAAGCGCAGATGCTTGACAGTATGGATATCGAGCGCGAGCGCGGCATCACCATCAAGGCCAACACCGTGCGCATCCAATACAAGGCGCTGAACGGCGAGATGTATACCCTCAACCTGATCGACACCCCCGGTCACGTCGATTTCGCCTATGAGGTGTCGCGCTCGATGCGCGCGGTCGAAGGCTCGTTGCTTGTTGTCGACAGCACCCAGGGCGTCGAGGCGCAGACCCTTGCCAATGTTTATCACGCGCTTGACGCCGACCACGAAATCGTGCCTGTCCTCAACAAGATCGATCTGCCCGCGACAGATTGTGACGCCGTTGCCTTGCAGATCGAAGACGTGATCGGTCTTGATGCCTCACAAGCGATCCGTGTTTCCGCCAAAACCGGCGTTGGGATTGTCGAGACTTTGGAGGCTATTGTGCACCGTTTGCCCGCGCCAAAGGGCGACGGCAACGCGCCTCTCAAGGCGATGCTGGTCGATTCATGGTATGACAGTTATCTTGGCGTTATCGTCCTTGTGCGCATCATCGACGGCCACATGAAGAAAAACGACCGCGTCAAATTCATGTCCAACGGCACAGTGCACCAGATCGACAAGATCGGCGTGTTCCGTCCGCAGATGATGGATGTGGAAACGCTTGGCCCCGGAGAGATCGGCTTTATCACGGCGTCGATCAAACAGGTGCGCGACACCCGCGTCGGTGACACGATTACATCGGAAAAGAAGGGTTGCGAAACACCGCTGCCGGGCTTTAAACCTGCGCAACCCGTTGTGTTCTGCGGGCTGTTCCCCGTCGACAGCAGCCAGTTCGAGGACCTGCGCGACGCCATCGACAAACTGGCGCTGAACGACGCCTCGTTTTCCCATGAAATGGAAACCTCCGCCGCACTTGGTTTCGGCTTTCGCTGCGGTTTCCTTGGGCTGTTGCACCTCGAGGTGATCCGTGACCGGATCGAGCGTGAATACGACATCGAGCTGATCACCACCGCACCCTCGGTCGTCTACCACATCCACATGCGCGACGGGACAATGAGCGAGTTGCACAACCCCGCCGACATGCCCGACATGACCCATGTGGATCACTTGGAGGAGCCGCGCATCAAGGCGACAATCCTCGTGCCTGACGACTATTTGGGCGACGTGCTCAAACTGTGCCAAGACCGCCGCGGCATCCAGATGGACCTAACCTACGCTGGCGCGCGCGCCATGGTTGTCTATGATTTGCCGCTCAATGAGGTGGTCTTCGACTTCTACGACAGGCTCAAATCGGTCACAAAAGGCTATGCCTCGTTCGATTACGTGCTGACTGGCTACCGCGAGGACCAGCTTGTGAAAATGTCCGTTCTTGTGAACGACGACCCCGTCGATGCGCTCTCGATGATGGTGCACCGTGACCGCGCCGAAGTGCGGGGCCGTGCTATGGTCGAAAAGCTCAAGGAGCTGATCCCGCGCCACATGTTCAAAATCCCGATCCAGGCCGCGATCGGCGGCAAGGTCATCGCCCGCGAAACCCTGTCTGCGATGCGCAAAGACGTGACGGCGAAGTGTTACGGCGGGGACGCCACGCGCAAACGCAAACTGCTGGACAAGCAAAAGGCGGGCAAGAAGAAGATGCGGCAGTTCGGGTCGGTCAATATCCCGCAGGAAGCGTTTATTTCCGCTCTTAAAATGGACAGCTAAAAGCTGGCCATTTTCAGAGCGCGTGCGGGGAAGGGAATGGCGCAAGCCAATCACGGCCGCACCCGGTGAGGATGGGGTGCCGGGGGTCGTCGGCTGGCACAAACCTATCAGATGATCAAATTACGCCATCAAGGCGTGATCGGGACAGCGCTTGTGATCAACTTGTCAAGCAGGTCGCCAAGACAACCGGATTACCCTGCCAAATTTCAAATTTGGCAGCGCCCGATCCACTTCTACCCAACGCAGTTCGCGGATGCGATGACGAGTTTCTTTCGGGAAACTATCCCAAGTGAGTGAAAGCCAAGCACTCAGGGCCTGGTTTGAGGATTGAACATCCTCGTGTCGGTGGTGCGATTCTGCCCTCTGTCGCCAGGTCATCCACAACAAGGTGTTGTGATGTGGGCTTGTTACTGCCTCGCGTCGATGAGCCGATCTCTACCCCCATCAGTGCCTGTCACCAGGATCGGTAGAGGTTAATCTGCCGCAGGCGCTAGCGTGACATCGAAATGCACATATAGGAACGGCTCGGTTACTTTCCCCGACAAGGCCATCCCATCCGGAAATGCGTCTGGCTGTTTCATTTGGTATTCCATCACCAGATCGTCGCGCACCCCAAAGACGGTATCTTGATCCAGATAGGGATCGTCGCTGGGAAATATCTCGGTCACAAGCGTTTTGAAACCCGGTGCTTTCACAATGTAATGCAGGTGCGATGGCCGCCACGGATGCCGCCCGCAAGCGCGCAGAATATCACCTACCGGGCCGCTGGTCGGGACCGTGTATTCCACCGGCTTGACCGTGGTAAACGCATAGCGACCATCGTCACCAACTGTCATCAGGCCGTGAAACGAAAACATATCCTGATCTGCGTCCTGACTGGCATAAAGCCCGTTCGGAGCGGTCTGCCAGATATCGATTTCAGCGCCCGCAATGGGGGTCCCGTCCGTGTCGCGAATGACCCCTTCGGCCAACAACATTGGCCCGCCAAAGTGCCGCTTCATATCGCCACCGACAGCCAAGGGCGGTGCGCCCGAGACATGGAATGGGCCAAGCACCGACGATGATGTCGACGCAGGGTCGGAATGCAGCATGTCCACCAAGGACGACAGTCCCAACACGTCAGAGGCCAGCACAAATTCGTGGTGGTCGTCGGTCTCGATTGCCGCGCATCCTTCCAGAAATGCGATCCCTGTGCGCCATTCATCATGGGTCAGGTTCACCTCGCGGGCAAAGTCATGCAGGTGTTCGACAAGCGACCCCATGACCTCGCGCATCCGGGGGTCCATTTGATCCGACATAGAGCCTTTGAAAACGTCCGTGATGTTGTCTTTGGTGACGTTGCGCATGACGGCAAACTCCTAGTTCAAAAGGGCAAGGCTGAGGATCGGGAACGCGATCAGGATAATCAATGCAATCAGCATCACAAAGGCGAACGGAAGCGCGCCCAAGAACACGTCTTTGAGCGAAATACGATCATCGTTGATCGTCGATTTTATGACAAAACAAGAGATCCCGAGCGGTGGCGTCAACAGCCCGATTTCCGCCCCGACAACCGTGACAATGCCAAACCAGATCAGCGACATGTCCATCGCCTCGACCAAGGGCAGAAACAGCGGCACAACGATCAGGATGATCGACGCGGTATCCAGAAGTGTGCCCAGAAACAGCATCAAAAGCACGTAGAGGATCATGATTTTCCAAAATGTCGCGTCATTGCCTGCCAGCAAATCCTGAAGCTGGTTTGGCAGGCCCGCCATGCCCAACATCCGGCTGTAGATCGAGGCGGCGGTGATCAGGAACAAAATTGCCGCTGTGATATGGCCGGTTTCCAGCAAGGCCTCCCAGAAGGTTTTCAAACTCATCGAGCGGCGCACGATTGCGATGACGAGTGCCACCAACCCGCCAGCAGCACCTGCCTCCACAGCGGTCAACCAACCGGTGTAAATCCCGCCCAGAACGACGGTGATCAATCCCAAGGTCGGCAGCGTCTTGGAGGCCACTTCGCGGCGCGACATCCATTTAGTATCTGCGACGGTCCGTCCCCCGACAAAACCGGGTGTAAAGCGGGCCATGAACCAGATCGCGACCACGTAGAACGCCGCGAGCATAATACCCGGAATGACCCCCGCAAGGAACATATCCCCGACAGATTGTTCGGCGACAAACGAATAGATGATCAACATGGCCGACGGCGGAATGATCATGCCGAGCACGGACGAGCCTGCCACAACACCCACAGCAAACCGCGGGTTATAATCCTGGGCCATCATCTGCGGCACCGACACCTTGGTAAAGACCGAAGCAGACGCAATCGACGATCCGGTGACGGCGGCAAAAACGGCGTTTGCCCCGACAGTCGCCATGCCGATCCCGCCTTTGACCTTGCGAAACCGCATGGTCATGACCTCGTAGATGTCGCGCCCCAGCCCCGCCTTGGACACGATCAGCCCCATAAAGGTAAAAAGCGGAATGGTGGCAAAGCTGTATTCCATCGCGCTGTCGCCTACCGCCACCTTCAGCAGGTTCAGCGCCAGAGTGAAGTTATCGCGCATCAACCAGATCGAAATCAGCGACACAGTGCCAAGGGCAACTGGAATATAGACGCCTGAATAGATCAGGAAAATAATCGCAATGACCGATATCAGGCCAATTTCAATCGGGCTCATGGTTGTGGCTCTTTGTGTTCGGGGATGCGGATTAGCTGTGGCCGGTCCTGTGCGGTGATGACTTTGAGCGTAAAAATGACGGACGACAATGCGCAGCCCGATGCGATCACAAGCTTGATCGGCCACCACGGTGCAGTGAACACACCGGGCACGCCAAAGTAGTCTTGCGTGTCCCACATTTTCAGGAATTCGGGGAACATGATGTAGGCGATCAGCCCCATGAATATGGCAGAGACCGCATTGATGATGCGCCGCAGGTTGGCTGTCAGTTTTGGCCTGCGAGTGTGCAGCAGGTTCAAAAACCCGTCCGAGCGGGTCAACCGATCAACCCGCACAACGTCGGCCAACTGCATGAAGACGATGAACACGACAGACAGTTGGACAATTTCATAGGTGCCTTTGAATGGCGCGTTGAACAAACCCCGCGCCACTACGTCGATGTTCAGGATTGCCACCAAGCCCAGAACCGAAACGGTTCCGGCGGCATTGGCGGCAATCGCTAAGGCGTTGGCGACCGCGGAGAGGCCGGCGAGTGCAGACTTGAACATGACCAAAGGCCCCTTTCCGAAGATCGCACAGAGTTTAGTTCTGGGTCCAGTCACGAACGCCGGTGAAGCCAGCCGCCCCAAGCTTGGCAAGGTAGGCATCAAGCATTTCGGTGCCCGCTTCACCATTCGCGTTGAGTGTTTCAACCCATTCCTGTGCGATGTTCGGCATGGCATTGGCCCAAGCCGCGCGATCGGCATCAGAGAGATCGATGATGGTTCCGCCCGCTGCAATATAGGCGGCTTCAGACGCGGCCGCCCGGTCCATTGCGATGCCCGCCAGACGGTCACGGTAATCGATGGCAACGGCTTGCAAGGTGTCTTTGACCTCGTCGGGCAGACCATCCCAATAGTCTTTGTTCACCGTCACGGTCTTGGTGTTCACCGCACCCAGATCAGCGCGCAGCATGTATGGTGCGACTTCGGAAATCTTGAATGTCGCCGCGGCCTCTGGCCAAAGCATCGCAGCATCCACCAGTCCGGTTTGCAGCATGTTGTAAAAATCGGTCAACCCGCCGCGCACGCCAGCCGCATCCGTGATACCTTCAAGATACCGCAAATTCATGCCGGCACCTGCAACTTTCTTACCTTCCAGATCGGCCAAGCTGCTTACAGGGGTCGTGGAAAAGACCTCATAGCTGTTCAGCACAACACCTGTCGCCAAGTAGACTTGGTTCTGGGCGGCAAATTCATTTTGCATCGCGGGGAATTCGCGGGCGATTTCATCAACCGCGCGGGCCACAGCGCGGGCATCGGATGAAACGAAGGGCGTTACGGCAGCGAGGCCTTGGCTGGGCAGTTTCGAGGAATGGAAAATCGTCGTCACGATACCGATATCGCCCAGACCCAGTTGCACACCTTCCAGCACGCCCCTTGGCTTGACGATCGAGCCACCGTAGTTTTCCTGCCAGCTCATCTGATAGTTGCCGGTTTCAGCGAGGCGACGGTCAACTTCGGGAATGAAAAAGTCGGTAAATTCGCTCACCCATAGCGCGCGCGCCGGATAGCCGTCAATTACAACAGCGGAAATAGTTTCCTGCGCCATCACAGGCAAAGCTGTGATTGTCGCCAGGGCGGCGCCCATCAGGCTGCGTTTTGTCCAGTTGATCATGTGTTTTCCTCCCAGAAAATCGGGCATATGGCCCGTGTTGTTTGCTAGTTCGTTTTCACCCAATTTACCGTCAGGTCAGTGCCCGCTGCCTCAAACAATTTGGCAATGGCGCAATATTTGGCGGTTTCTTGGCCCACCTTTGTCAGCTCGTCCTGACTGGCGGATGTCGTGCAGTTCACCGTGAGGGTCACTGCGGGAAACGGCACGTCGATCTCTTCCTCCAGAAGAACGCCGCGTCGGTCGAATTGACAGGCGGCATCGATTGTCACCACGCCCAGATCCACACCCAAGCGGTGCGCATTTTTATGGCCGATCACATTGGTGCAGGCGATCAAGGCGGTCATCGCTGTTTCGGTCGGACTTGGCCCCAGATTGGTGCCACCGCGCTCTATCGGCTCATCAATTACGACATTCAGGTCGCGCACGGGAATTTCGGTGCGGGCATGGGTCGGGCATTGCGCGGTTGTGCGATACGTGACGACAGTTTTCATCTTGATGGCCATTGGGGTCCCTTCCTTCAGGCGAAGCTGCAAACTTTATCGAATGGGAAACGCGGTAATTTTTGAAACAGTGCCGTTTCATCCGCGTAGCCGATGTTGCACAGAAAATTGGATTTCAGCGACGTGCCCGCGAAAAACTCTTGATCTACGATGGCGTTCGAAAACCCCGACATCGCGCCAATATCCAGGCCAAGCGCGCGGGCAGCCATCATGAAATAGGCCCCCTGTAGTGTGCCATTGCGCAAGGCCGTATCGGCACAATATTCCGGATTGCCATCAAACAAGTGGCGGCGGTCTTCGTGCGGGAAAAGAAACGGCAGTTCCTTCCAGAAATCCATGTCATGCGCGATGATTGCCGTGACAGGCGCAGCCATCATTTTATCCACATTTTTTGGCTTGAGAGATTTGGCCAGACGTGCCTTGGCCTCCGGTGTTTTCACAAAGACAAAGCGGGCCGGCAGCGTGTTCATGCTGGTCGGGCCATTGATTATGATGTCGTATAGGTCTTCCAGAATCCCCGGCGGAATCGGCTTGTCTGTCCATGCATAATGCGAGCGCGCGTCCCGCAAGATCAGATCAATGGCATCATCCGACAACCGGTCGATCCGCGCGCGCAAAGCACGGTGATCGGCCTGTGCCTTGGCCCGTAGCGTTTCCAGATCTTTTCCGGTTGGCGCGTTCATTGGGCGGCCACCGAAGCGGTATGGTCTTTTTCGTCGACGACGGGATTGGAGCAGATGCCAATGCTTTCGATCTCGATCTCGATAATGTCTCCGGGCACCAGCCAACGCGGTTTGGGTTTTTTGGCGTGACCGACACCCGGCGGTGTGCCCATGGCGATCAGATCGCCGGGCTCAAGCGTGGTATATTGCGAAATCGTGGCAATGGTTTGCGCAACAGACCAAATCATGTTGCCGGTGTTGGACGATTGCAAAATCTCGTCGCCCACACGGCTTTCGATCTTGAGCCCGCTGGCACCTGCTGGCACCTCGTCGGGGGTGACGACGAAAGGCCCGATCGCACCTGTATTGTCGAAATTTTTTCCGGGCGTCCATTGATGTGTTTTGCGCTGGTAGTCGCGCACCGATCCGTCGTTGAACACCGTATAGCCAAACACATGATCCAGCGCGCGGGCCTCGGTAATATGACGCCCGCCCTTGCCGATCACGATCATCAGCTCGGCTTCATAATCCAGATGGTCCGAGCAAGTTGGACGCACCAATGGGGCCCCCGCCGCCATGATCGAATTTTTGCCACGCATGAACAGCGCGGGATAATCGGGGATGTCGTAGCCGCCCTCTTTGATGTGATCGATATAGTTCAGGCCAAGGCAAATAATTGTCCCGGGCTTTGCGACCGGCAAGGCGGGCGTGATCGAGGCCAGATCGACACGCGGCGCATCGGCCATTTGCCCGATCACCGATTCGATCAGCGCTGGCGCCTGGATTAGTCCCATCAAATCATCACCGACAGCGGCGTTTAACGCTGTTAGATTAATGGCTTTTTCGCCCTCGACCGCGAATACCGCAGTGCCGTTTGATGTTTTGCCTACCAGAAACTTCATAAATGTCATCCTTGCCAGTTTTGATAAATTCTGCCTACAATAATGCTACATGTCAATAAATATCGATATTTTTAGGGAGCACGAAATGGTCGCTTGGTCGGATTACAAATCAGATGCGAAACGTCGCGGTGCCTTGGCGCTTGAACTTTATATAGCCCAAAGCACACCCGCGAAGACCCCCGAAGACGTCAAGGCCGCGTTGCACGATCACCTGGCATATCAAGCCTCCCTGGAGGCCTCGGGGCAGCTTGCATTGGCCGGTCCGATGTCCGACGAAACAGGTGAACACATGCAGGGGATAGGCCTGATCATTTACCGCGCCGACAGTCTGGACGCTGCGCGCGTTTTGGCCGAAAATGATCCGATGCATAAATGCGGTGCACGCAGTTTTACCCTGCGGCGCTGGCTGATAAACGAAGGGTCGTTGAACCTGTCGGTCGGGTTGTCGACCAAGACTGTCTCTTTGACTTAAATCGCTATATAGGTGCTGAGCATGAATATGATCGATGACACCGGCGCAAAAGAATCTTCCGCAACGCGGGGCGCCTACCTGACGCTGCGCGACATGATTTTAACCGGTCAACTGCCAGCGGGGCAAAAGCTCAAGATCGAGCAATTGCGCGGCATCCTCAAGACGGGTGCGTCACCGGTGCGCGAGGCGCTCAGCTTGCTGACCTCGGACATGCTGGTTGAACGTATTGATCAACGGGGGTTTCGCGCCGCGCCCGCGAGCAAAGCCAACTTTGACGAAATTCTTACGCTGCGTTGCACGCTCGAAGACCTTGCTTTGCGCCAATCCATCGCCAATGCATCTCCTGCCTGGGAGGAACGCCTGGTGCTGTCACATCATCATATGAAGAAAGCGGCGGGGCGCGACAGCGCGGTTTTTGAAGAGGCCCACAAAATCTTTCACATGGCTTTGCTCGCCAATAGCGGATCGCCGATGCTCGAACGGTATTGCGCCCAGTTATACGATCTCAACATCCGCTACCGGTATCTTGCGGCGGCCAGCAGCAGCTACAAAAGCCGTGATGTCTCGGCTGAACACGCAGTAATTCTGGAGGCCGCCGTGCAGCGTGACGCGCAGGCCGCATCTGAAAGCTTGCTCAATCACTATCGGCGGACCGGGGAGTATCTGTCGAAAATTTTGGCCGTTTAAATTATTTTTTTACCGATTTAATTAGACGTGTGGAAAAAATATCGATATTAATGCGGCAAAGACTCTGTTATTGGAGACGACATGCAGCGAAACCGCTTCCTTGGGGATCTTCTGTCCCAGCTTTTTGTCCCGCGCAACTTGATGCGCGCCAAGGATGATACGCGCGACATCTACGCATTGTGCCATGCCTTGATGTCTGCGGAGGGTGAAGTGTCGGGGCTGCGGCTCGCCGCGACAATCCTTGCACGCTATGCGGCTTTGAAACCCCAGGACAAGACTGCGTTTTTCCTGTTTTTGAATTCCGAATTTGACATCGATGCAAGCGAAGTCGCCCGTTTGGCGACAGACTATGCCGCATCCCCCAGAGCGGAATTATTCGGCCAGCTGTCTGTTGCCGCAGAACCCAAGCGGCAAGAACTCTTGCGCCGCCTCAACCAGCCGGTTGGCGCCACCGCTGTCTTGGTGGCGATGCGTGTCGATCTTCTCAAGCTTTTGAAAGACCATCCCGATCTGGCACGGACCAATCTTGATTTTGTGCATCTGTTGCGCAGCTGGTTCAATCGCGGGTTTCTGGTGTTGCGGCAGATCAACTGGGACACACCTGCCCGCATTCTGGACAAGATCGTCGCCTATGAGGCCGTGCATCAAATCAGCGATCTGGACGATTTGCGCCGGCGGCTTTACCCGCCAGACAGGCGCTGCTTTGCGTTCTTTCATCCTGCCATGCCTGATGAACCGCTGATATTTGTAGAGGTCGCCCTGACCAAAGACATCCCCGCATCCATCGATGCGGTTCTATCGGATAACCGCACAGCGCTCGACGCAGATCAGGCAAAGGTCGCGGTTTTCTATTCGATTTCAAATTGCCAAAAGGGGCTGACAGGGATCAGCTTCGGGAACCTGCTCATCAAACAGGTCGCCGCGGAGTTGGCGCTGGAATGGCCGCAAATCGATGCCTTTGTGACGCTGTCGCCCATTCCGGGTCTGAACCGCTGGTTGGAAACACAGACAGGTGATCCGGCGTTCGGCGCAATTGCCACGGGCGTGCTTGCGGGCACCGCAAAACCCCAGGATATTCGCGCAATGGCGGCGCGGTATTTGCTGGATGCCAAGCGAAGCGACGGCCTGCCGCTCGATCCGGTGACACGTTTCCACATCGGTAACGGCGCCGAAGTTCATGCGATCCATGCCGGTGCTGACGCTTCGACAAACGGGCTCGCGCAGTCAAGTGGGGCGATGGTGAGCTATCTTTACGATCTGACCCAAACAGAGCGGAATCACGAAGCCTTTGCTGCCGCTGCAACAGTCACCGCATCACGCGCGGTTCACGCCCTGGCCACAGCGGCGCGTGCGACAAAATCCAGGGAGCCCGTCTCGTGAGCAATACGCTATATGACGCATTATTTGCACCGCACGCCGATGTTGACCGCGCATTTTTGCAAAGTGACGATGCAACAGAGCTGAGCTTTGCAGGATTTGTGCGCCGCGCCGCACAGCTCGCGCATGTTCTGGCAGCTGCAGGCATCACTCCGGGCGACCGCGTTCTCGTGCAAGCCCCCAAAGTGTCCGACACCATCGCGCTTTATGCCGCTTGCGTGCAAGCTGGTGCGGTCTATTTGCCGCTGAACACCGCCTACACACACGCAGAGCTGGCCTATTTCATCGCGGACGCAACCCCGCGCGTTGTGGTGTGTGACAGTCAAGACAAAGCGGCGATGCAAATGCTGTGCGACGGGCGTGACGTGACCGTGCTGACACTTGATGCGGGCGCAAAAGGCAGCCTTTCCATCGCGGCAGATGCGGCCGCGACAACCTTTGAAACTGTGGCACGCGGACCCGACGATCTGGCCGCGCTTTTGTATACATCGGGAACAACCGGACGCTCAAAGGGCGCGATGCTGTCGCACAAGAACCTGCTGTCCAACGCCCGTTCCCTGACCGACCTTTGGCAGATCACGCCCACAGACCGGTTGATCCACGCATTGCCGGTCTTTCATACCCATGGTCTGTTTGTCGCGATGAACACTTGCTTGTTGGCCGGCGCCACGGTGCGTTTCATGGCATCATTCAACCTGGATGCAATCATTGCAGAACTGCCAAAATCAACCCTGATGATGGGAGTCCCGACGTTTTATACGCGCTTGCTGAACGATGCGCGTATGACAAAAGCCTTGTGTGAAAACATGCGCTTGTTTGTCTCGGGCTCCGCTCCGTTGCTTGCCGAAACCCACACCATGTTTGAGGACCGCACCGGCCACCGCATTCTGGAACGCTATGGCATGACCGAAACCAATATGATCACCTCCAACCCCTACGTGGGCGAACGTCTGGCCGGAACTGTCGGCTTTGCGCTCCCCGGCACGCAGGTGATTATCACCGATGCGGTCACCGGCGATCCCTGTGCGACGGGCGAGATCGGGGTCATCGAGGTGCGCGGCGACAATGTTTTTCAGGGCTATTTGAACATGCCCGAAAAAACCCGCGAGGAACTGCGCGACACCGGCTTTTTCATCACCGGCGACTTGGGCATTCAGTCTGCGGACGGGCGGATCAGCATTGTGGGGCGGCAAAAAGACCTGATTATCTCGGGTGGTTACAATATCTATCCCAAAGAAATCGAAGATGCGATCAATGATGTTGGCGGCGTGCTGGAAAGCGCGGTTTTCGGCGTGCCGCATCCTGATTTTGGCGAAAGCGTCTTGGCCGCAATTGTTCTGGATCGGGGCACCGCGATAAACAGCGACACAATCGCCGCAAAGATCGCGCCCTTGCTGGCCCGCTTCAAGCAACCGCGTCGCTACATCATGGTCGATGCGCTGCCGCGAAATACGATGGGCAAAGTGCAGAAAAATGTATTGCGGGAACAGTTTTGCGACTAGCCTGTCGCGACCCGCGTTTGAAGACCGCTTTGGGAGAGGCGGACATAATCGGCATCAATGCCAAAACCATCTGGGAGGATGACATGAAAACGATCACACGGACGGCCGCACTCGGTCTTATGCTGGCGTCAACGGCTGCAATGGCGCAAGAAGTGCCCGGCCCGCAAGTCAACTGGAGCTTTTCCATGTGGGGCAACCCCCGCGCGCTTTCTGACGGTATGGAGGCAATCGCGGACCGCGTCAAAGAGGCCACGAACGGCAATTTCAACATTGAAATCTTTTATGGCGGCCAGCTTTCGGGGTCACGCGAAAACCTTGACGGGCTGCAATTGAATGCCTTTGAGGGTGCCGCAATCTGCAACTTCTACCACCCCGGTAAAAACCCCGCGTGGATGGTATTTTCGTTGCCATTCCTGCCACTTGGCGACCCTAAGGTCGATAAATATGTGCGCAGCAAAATGTTCGAAAATCCTGCGATCGTCGCGGACATGGCCGCGTGGAATGCCATTCCCTATATGTCCGGCCTGCTGCCGCAATACGAAATTCTTGGCAAGGGCGATGCACCATTAGAGCTGTCGGACTGGACTGGCTTGCGCGTGCGTGCGGGTGGCGGTCTGGGAAGCGCTATGGAAGTGCTTGGCGCGACAAAGCAGACTTTGCCTGCCGGCGAAACGGCTACGGCGTTCCAGCGTGGCGCGCTTGATGCAGCGGCCTTCCCTTACACATATGCGCATGTCGCATTCGGCATTTCCGAAGAAGCCGACTGGTTCACATCCAACCTTGCACCCGGCACGTCCGAATGCGGTTGGGTGATCAACAAAACCGCCTATGAGGCCCTGCCAGAGCAGTATCAGACGCTCTTGATGGACCTGCGCGACATGGGCATGGACGTCGAGCAAGCCGCTTACGCCGCGCAGGATGAAAAGAACCTGCCCGTCTTCCGCGAGACAATGCAAGAGATCGTCTACACCGACGCCCAGCTTGCGGAATTCCGTGAAAAAGCCGGTAAACCTGTCTGGGATGCATGGATTGCTGAAAATCAGGACAAGTTCGACGCGCAGGGCGTGTTTGATGCGATCTTTACCTACGCAGATGAAGCCGCCGCACAGTAGGTGATCTGACTTGGGTCCGGCCCCATCCCTGTGGGCCGGACCTTCCTGTTTTGATGCAAGCAAGGATCCTTTATGGCACATCGAACCGACGCGAACGCAACCCTTTTGGGCCGGATGCACCGCGCCTTTATTCCTGTAGAGGATTTTGCCAACTTTCTGGCCGCCTTTGCGATCATGTTATTGATGGTGCTGGGCGTGCTACAGATCGTGCTACGGACGGTCTTCAATAATCCGATCTCGGGATATATCGACCTTGTCGAACTCTCAATGGCCAGCATGGCGTTTCTGGGGGCGTCGTATTGCCAACGCCTAGGCAGCCATGTGCGCATGGAATTATTGATCGGACGCCTGAAAGGGCGATCGCTTTGGGCGTTCGAGGCTTTGGGAGCCGCGCTTGCGATGTTTATCATCGGCGTGCTGATTTACTATAGCTACGGGCATTTCCTGCGCTCCTACACCTTGGGCGATACAACAATGGATGCGGAATTCCCTGTCTGGCCCTCCAAACTACTGGTGCCGGTCGCGTTTTCGATCTGGTTCATCCGGCTGGGCCTGCAATTGGTCGGCTCACTTCGAATGCTGATCAACCCCGACGCGACACCCGTGGCGGTCGTGGTGGCAAAGGATGTGGCCGAACAGGCCCAAGACGAGATTGACGAAATTATGGGTGACGGCGCAAATCTCTCTGATCCGGAGGGCCGGGCATGATTATCGGTATCGGCATGTCCAACCCGTTCCTTGTCGGCGTCATCACTCTGGGCCTGCTGCTGGGTCTGATATTTATCGGGGTGCGGGTGGTTTTTGCAGCCGCAATCGTTGGCCTTGTGGGGCTGGTCGAGCTGCGTGGCTGGGGCCCTGCGGCCGGGATCATCGGCACGATCCCGCACGCCAAATCATCAACCTATGCCCTGAGCGTGCTGCCGATGTTCATCTTCATCGGCTTTCTGGCATTCCATGCCGGCATGACCCAACAATTGTTTGATGCGGCGCGTAAATGGCTAGGGTGGCTGCCCGGCGGCCTTGCTGTTGCGACAGTTTTCGCCACCGCCGGCTTTGCTGCGGTATCCGGCGCCTCGACGGCGACGGCCGCGGTGTTCAGCCGCGTCGCTATCCCCGAAATGCTGAAATACGGATATGACCGGCGCATGGCTGCGGGTGTTGTGGCCTCGGCGGGCACCCTCGCCACGCTGATCCCGCCCTCGGCCATCTTGGTGATCTACGCAATCATCGTCGAACAATCTGTCGGCAAGCTGCTCCTCGCGGGTTTCCTGCCCGGCATTTTCTCGGCCTTCGTTTACGCGGGGATCATTGTCGTCTGGGCGGTGATGCGACCCGGATCGGCACCATCTGTATCGGGCTTCACATGGGGCGAGCGGATGCGGACATTGCCCGGCATCTCGCCAATCATTCTGGTCGTCGTCATTGTCATGTCGGCAATCTATGGCGGCTGGGCAACCCCGACAGAAGCCGGGGCATTGGGTGCGGCGGTTGTGTTTATGCTCGCGCTTGCGCGCGGCACACCGCTGTCGGCAATCAAAAGCTCGTTGATGGAATCTGCCAAACTGACAGTCATGATCTTTTCCCTGATCTGGGGCGTGCTGATCTTTGTGCGGTTCCTGGGGTTTTCCGGCATCCCCGGGGCCTTTACCCAATGGGTTGTGAACCTCGATATGGCGCCAATGACCATCATGATCTTGATCCTGCTGGCCTATGCAATCCTGGGCATGTTCATGGACGCGATCGGCATGTTGTTGTTGACGCTGCCGGTTGTTTATCCTGCGGTGATGGCGCTGGGCTTTGATCCGATCTGGTTTGGCATTATCGTGGTCAAAATGGCCGAAGTCTGCCTGATCACACCGCCCATCGGGCTGAACTGTTTTGTGGTAAACGGCGTGCGACCCGATATACCGCTTGGTGATGTCTTTCGCGGCGTCGCGTTGTTCTTTATCGCTGACGTCATCACTATCGCCGCCCTGCTGATGTTCCCAGAAATCGTCACTTGGCTTCCGAACTTTGATTTTGAAGCTTGGTGGTCGGGGCTCTGGGCCGTCACCCAATAGGACCAAAAATATGCGTCTCCAAACATCCTTGCCGCTGGAAAAAGCGACCATCATCATAACCCAGGCCTTGCGGTTGGGGCGCGACGCCAGCCTCTTGCCGTTGACGGTCGTTGTGCTGGATGCGGGCGGCAGAATGGTTGCGATGCAATCCGAAGACGGGTCAGGCTTGATCCGGTTCGAGATCGCCTTTGGCAAGGCATACGGCGCGCTGGGCATGGGTATCTCGAGCCGGTTGATCCGCGATAGATTGTCCGAGCGCCCGACATTCCAGGCAGCACTCGCGACCGCATCACAGGGTCGGTTGATCCCCGTGCCGGGCGGCGTGCTGATCGAGGCCGCAGACGGGATCACGCTTGGCGCTGTGGGGATCAGCGGGGACACCTCTGACAAAGATGAATACTGCGCGATCATGGCCATCAAAGCCGCCGGATTTGCCCCCGAACCCGCGGACCCGAACCCCGATTGGCGCACCTCATCGCTGTCGGATCACTACCCCGCATCGACATAAACCGGATGATCGATATGGCGGTGTGTGACTTGCAGCCTCGGCAAACCGGCATCCGCCGCATCGACCAACTGAAACGTCGATTTCCCGTCAAAAGCCGTGGGCACGATCATACAGCGCACAAAACTGGTCACGCCTGCATCTTGCAATGCAACCGCCCGCACCGGCGTTTGGGCAGGCTCGAACCAACTGTCACCAACCGTCATGATCCGGGTGCTGCCCTGCGCCTCGATCCGAAGGCTTCCGCGCACCAAATGGCGAAACCCGGCACCACTATGGGTGTGTCGCTGCGCGATGGCACCAACAGGAAAACAAACCTCATCGATGCGCATCAACGCCTGTCCGCTTGGCAGTGCTATGTTCTGATGCGCAATAATAAACGGGCCACGCAAGGGTGCGGTCGACAGCACAAAAATCAAATCGGCCTTCGGATCTGTGCCAAGGCAAACCGACCCCGCCGGATGGGCAATGTCCAGATCCGGCAAGGCAGTCCAACTGACGGCGCAAACGATTGTCTCGCTTTGCAATGCGTGCTGGCGCGTCGTGATCGACATAAACATGGAGCGGCCTCTTTGATGCATCCGCAAAATGCTACGCCACGCGCGGACAGTCAATGAAGACCCTGCTAGCGCTCATCTTGACCGCTCTTTCAGGGGGCGTGCTTTGGGCCAATACCTTTGGTGGTGCAGCCGCAGATATTGCGGTCCGCGTATTGTTTATTGCCTTGTGCCTTGCAGGCCTCTCTGCGCGCTCGATCCGCGAGACGCTATTGTTCATCGCGGCATCGCTCCTTACGGTTCTGGCGCTACGCGGCAATGACGGCTGGGTAAAATTGTTCGCGGCTCTAGACCTTGCCGCCTATTTTGCCGCTTTCATCGTGCTCCTGACCGCACTCAAAATATCCGCTGAACGGTCACGGTCAGTGCTGGCGGTGGGCCGCTATCTTATCGGACAACCGACGGGTCGGCGGTTCTTTGCAACCGCGTCAGGCGGGCATATTCTCGGGGTTTTCCTGAATTTTGGCGCCGTCAGCTTGATGGCCCCATTGATCCAGTCCGGAACCAAACATCCCGACGGGCGCACCGATACAGATCTGGAGCGCCGACAGCTTTCTGCGCTGTTGCGGGGGTTTGCCTGGATTCTTCTGTGGGCCCCGACCACCCTGTCGCAAGCCGTCCTGCTGACCTTGTTCACCGACATTGATATGGCGAAAATTGTCACGCTCGGCATCGCGACATCCGCGCTTATGATCCTCATCGGGTATCTCTATGATCGCTACGAATGGCGGTCCTTGCCCCCCCTAAGGGAGGCAGCGGCACCCGTCTGTCCATGGCCCGCGCTTTTCAAACTAGGCGCGATTTGCGCCGCACTGATCGGGGCGGTTGCCGCTTTGCAGGTCACAACGGGGTTCACCACGGCGCTTGCATTAATGTTCGCGGCCCCTGTGGTCACTGTCGTCTGGTTTCTGTTCCAAAAGCCCGCTGACATCACATTGCGCGCCCAATCGGCCCGCTTTTGGCCAGTGTTTGAAACCAGTGCCGCCGGGTTGGCGCGCAGCGCGATGGCTTTGGGGCTTTCAGGATTTATCGGCCGCATTCTCGCCGAGGTGCTGCCCATGGCCAGCCTGACGGCTCAACTTGATCTTAGCGCCATTCCGGGCTGGATTTTCCTCGCCAGCCTGCCGGTGCTGATTACACTGGGCGGCCAAATCGCGCTGAGCCCGATCATCCTTGTGGTCTTTATCGGTCAGGTTATTCAGGGGTTTCCAGTTCTGCCTGCGGACCCTACGCATATTGTTTTTGCACTTAGCGCAGGATGGGCGATCAGCATGTTTGCATCACCCAATGCGACGGCCACACTGCTGATTTCAGCAACATCCAACATCGCGCCAACCACGCTCACATGGCGGTGGAACCTGCGCTACGGCGCGATTTGCTATGTGGTGCTTGTTGGTATTTTCGCGATGCTCGAGGCGTCATTGTGATCGAGGATCGATCTGTCGCGGCAAATTGCGTGCTCTCACTGACCCAAGCCCCATGTCTCCCTTCATGTGACCTGCCCCCCGGTCTGTCCGATCCAGAACATCACCATACATTTTTCTTAGGCAAGCAAGCAAGTAGCAGAATCAAGGTAGCCAGGGTTTGAGGGACACAAAGCGTGACCTCAAATTGGGTTCTGAGCACCCAGGACAAGGCCAGTCGACAGCCAACTCCGGCCGCGAAAAGCAGTGTGAAGGAAGTGAATATCTATAAATCTCCATGAAGGTTTCTCTATATAGATGCTTGAATTTTCTCGGTTTTGTGTATGTCTCGCGTCAACGCAATCACGATTGGAGCCATCTGGACAGTGTTAATAAAAGCTGCCTCTCATTAGTTTCGGTGAAAGCCAATCAATTGTCATACCAGTTTTTGAGCTGGTCCCACTTGGTGGTCGTCGCGTTTCCTACGCTTTCAGCTATTGAAGATGTTGTAGCAACAACCCCTTCGCCAAGCGATTGCCAGTCCATGCTGGGGAGTTCGAAGCTTTGTATATCCTCAAGCGTTGGCATCGCACCTCTTGCCGAATTCCATGCAGTAGATGGGGCGCTTGATACAGCGTCCCAAATTTCACCCCTTGTGGGAATACTCATGCTGCAAACGGTCAACTCCTCGGGAGCGACTGCAAGATCGGGATCAATTGCTGCTTGCATTTCATTCATATCGATGACGGTTTGGCAAAGATCATATATCTCTAGCGTGGTCGCGGCGACAATGACCGCAGTTCCCCAAAACGGTATTGCTTCTCCGGGCATAGACGCGGTTTCACGTGTTGCGGTCTTGGTGGCACGCGCTGTCACTCGCTGCGCCACATCGCCCATGGTCGAGCGGAGTTCATTGCGTGCAGCGCGTGATGTAGCGAGCTCTTGGCCTATCTCCGCTACTTCGGAACGGAGCTCCCGTTTGATTTGTCGCTCCCGGACCAAATCAGCATTTACCTCTGCCACTTGAGATCGCAATTCACGGTTTATCCGTTTCTCTTCGTCAATATCGGCAGTAAGCCGGGCAACGTCTCCAGTAGTCCGTATCTTCGGGCGTGCTTGCCCTGTGGCGAACCCCACTGCAGACGAGGCAACACTTATTGTGGTAGAAGCGAGGTTAAAGAACGTGGTGCTCAGTAGCAGCATTCCGTTAAATGTAATGGATATGATCAATAACGTTGGCAGAAATAGTCTGCGGATCAAGGTGCCGATAAAATTCATAGTTGTGTCCTGGGAATTAATAAAACTAGTATAAGCAGTGATTTAGCCTAATTTAGTCTGCAAGATAATTTCGGACGAAGCAATCAATGAAAGTCGTGCGTTTGCGCCCCACCCACACCAACACCACCTCCAACTCGGGCCCCGGAATGCCCCGGAAACTGCCCCGAACGACCCCCGCGCCGGAGTTCTTCGATAGCTTTCATCGAGGGACAAGGGCTCCTACCACCCCAGCCGGCGATCCTCTGACATTGTGACCAATTCTCTTGGCCCTAGGCCGGTCGAGAAGTGCCCTGATTAATGCCCCGGGGTCGGTACCTTGGGTCGGTCAGGTCTTAATACAGAGAAATCGACCCTGGATGTGATAGGGATAAGTAATGAAGAAAAAGGGTAAAAGACGGACTGGTTCGTGAGTCTCTAGATACTTCCTCCGCTAAAGAACGAAGAAGAACCGTAAGCGGCGGCCGCGGCCCATTGATTTTTCAATTGCGTTTGGTCGATCGCG
>CAXBKX010000005.1:0-182537 GCA_963976475.1 uncultured Rhodobacterales bacterium | reverse complement strand
TCACGCGATCGACCAAACGCAATTGAAAAATCAATGGGCCGCGGCCGCCGCTTACCGTGAAGCATGGATTGGCCGCGACCCCCGACGCGTGGCCATATTCGTCATTCCATCGTAACCCGCCGTAGGGTGCGCGTTTATGCGCACCGATGGTGGGCGTTGATGCGCACCAATGTTGGCGGACGGGTGGTGGGGTGTTTGTGGCGGGCGGTGTGGTGCGCATAAACGCGCACCCTACGGCGGGTTACGATTTTGTTATTTGCGTGTTTGGAGAATAAAAGATGCGCCTTGCATTCGACCTGTGTCTCCTGAGCGTCAGCCAATTAAGAAAATATTGAACAAGTGATCCCGCGACGATCCCAAGAAATAACCATATTGCGTTTAAGACAAATTGACTTACCCAACTGCCTCCATAAACTCGCGCCACTCGCCCTTACTCATGCCCGACGTTTCCTGCGTGACCTCTTCGCCTTTCAACATCTTGCGCACACACTCCAAAGCCTTGCCAGAGAGGTTCGCGCCGCCCATGCGGTAGTCCTCGAATGCCCCAAAAGCGGCGGGGACCCAGTCGGCGACGACTTGGCAGATGGCGTCGGCATAGACCCGAATTTCGTATTGGGCGTGGGCGTCGGCGCGTAGGCGCAGGAAGTGGAAGAGGTTGTGCAGGTCCACTTTCCAATACCACTGTGTGTAGATGTTTGCGGGCAGGTTCATGCGGGCAAGTTCACGTGCGAGGCCTTGTTTTGCGTCGCCGTTCTCGTCTGTCTCGCCGATCATTTCGGCGTAGTGGTCGTAGGTGCGCGCAGCATCCCCTTTGAGGATTTCAAGAACGCGGGCGGCTTCATCGCCTGTTAAGGCTTCACCCCTACCTTGGTTATTGATGACAGATTGTGCCGCCAATTGGGAGGGTTCGGGGATGTAGAATTCACGATCGAGAATGGAGTAGCGAGCGGAGTATTCGTTGACGTTGGCGGTGCGGTGCCGGATCCATTGGCGTGCCACAAAGACGGGTAATTTGACGTGCAGTTTGATCTCGCACATCTCGAAGGGCGTCGAATGCCAGTGGCGCATGAGGTAGCGGATCAGCCCTTCGTCGTTTTGCACGGATTTGGTGCCTTTGCCGTAGGACACGCGGGCCGCTTGGCAAATCGCAATGTCGTCGCCCATGTAGTCGATGACGCGGACAAAGCCGTGATCGAGCACGTCGATCGCTTTATACAGGTGTTTTTCCATGCCGGGGGCGGTGGCGCGCAAAGTGGGCTGCGGGTTGGCGCGCAGGGTGTCGATTTCGGCAAGCTGTTGGGGTGTCAGCGGCATGATGCGCTCCTGTCAGGTATGAGTCGTGGGCACTATATCTGGAGGATACGGCGGAAAGAACCTCACACTCGTGGAAAAAGTGCAGCTGCGTTCGGAGTTGTCGATTGACTCGTGGGGCTGCGGGCCAGATGATTGCGGCAACAAGACAACTTACAGGCTTATTGATATGTTTCGAATTTTCTCCGCGGTTTCGTTTTTGGCACTGGTGTCGGCCTGTTCTTCGGGCACCCAGCCGTTCGACTTTGGCGACACCACGACGGACGGGACTGGCACAACAACCGACGGGACCGGCACGACCGGCACAACCCAAGAAGAGGCGGCTGAAGTCACCGGTGGGTTGGACGTTGGCGTGTCTTTGCCCGATGGCTCTGCAGCGCCCTCCGCAACAGACTCGATTTTCCGCTTTGAATCTCGGGATGGCAGTGGCGGCGGGTTGGTCTCTAGTGTCACTTACAATGCCGTTGACGACGAATTTACCGTGGATAACCTCGGCTTTGATGGTGCCAATGTTTACCAGCGCGGCGCTGACGTGGATACGCTTGGTGAAAATCTGCGTCAATACGCGGTCTATGATGCCGACGACATCACACCCGATAGTCTGGACGGCGACCCGATTGATCAAAACGGCCCTTACCGTGCAATTGTTGGCGTCAGCAAGAATGCCGTTGGTAGCGAGGCGCGCAGCTCCTTTGCGATCGTGCGCACCGGCGGGTATCGCGACTATGGCTTTGGCGGCTTTATTTACGAACGCAATGGCGCGGTGACCTTGCCAGCAACCGGTCAGGCCCGTTTTGATGGCGAATACGCAGGCATCCGGGTGTTTCAAAACCGCGGTGGTCTTGAATTTACCACCGGCGATATCGCGATCGATATCGATTTCCGCGACTTCAACGCCAATGACGCGGTAAACGGATTGGTCAGCAACCGCCTGGCTTTTGCTCAGGATGGCACCCCGATTTCGACAGGCAGTGATGGTGAACTCCTTGTGCCCAACATTCCGTTTACCGTGGTCGAAGGTGTGCAAACCCTGACAGATGACGGTGAAATCAGCGGATCGCTAAGCAATACGATTGTGAACGCCGAAGGGGCGGTCGAGGTTTATGAAACCGGCACCTATTACGGCATCATTGCGGGCGACATGACCGCGGCGGGTGACGGCGGTGAATTGGTCGGGATTTTTGTCGTGACCTCCGAAGATCCCCGCTACGAGAACATCAACGTACAAGAAACCGGCGGCTTTATCCTGTATCGGTAGACCCTATGCGTGTTCGGCTTTCATTTTTGGTGGCGGTCTGTCTGTCGCTGGCGCAGCCGTTAGCAGCACAAGACAGGCCTGGCGACGCGATGACGCCGCAGCAGTTTTTTGACCTCGGCGTGACATTGCTGCGCGAGGGTCAGCCGCAAGATGCGGCCAATGTCGCGGACGCCTTGTTGATGCGCGCGCCGGATGATGCCTCTGCCCTGATTTTACGCGCCGAGGCTGCCATTGAACTCGGTGACTTTGCCAATGCGGTCACATTCGCGCGCACGGCTTACACTGTCACAGCCCGGAAAAACCAGAAACTCGCAGCCGCCCGTTTGGCAGCCCTTGCGCAGTCGCAGCTGCAAAACGATACGCGCGCGCAAATTTGGCTGCGCCGCGCCCGCCAATTCGCCCCCGACACACAAACCGCGCGCGCCGTCGCCGACGACTATCAATTTCTGCGCCGCCGCAATCCTTGGTCCACGCAATTGCGTTTCGGGATCACCCCGTCGAGCAATATCAACAACGGCAGCGCAAACGCGACATCCCCCTTGTTCAGCCCCTTTCTGGTGTTCGGGTTGGACCGCAATGCGCGCAGCCTGTCGGGCTATGCATTTTCCGGCGGCATCCAGACAAGTTACAGGCTGCGCGAAACCCGAACCGCCCTGACCCGCGCGACATTCGAGATCGATGCCCAGACCTATGCCTTGTCAAACACGTCGCGGTCCGATTTGCGCGCCGAATATGACGCCTCGGTCGCACTGTGCCGCGCAAGGCCCGATTTGGCGCTGCAAGAGACCTGCCTTGCGGCGGTGACACCCGTCTCTGCCGGGTCCGATTTTTCCGACGCAACACTGTCATTTGGCATCAACCACAGGCAGATATTGACCGCAGGCGCGCAGCCGACCGATTTTGGCATCAAGGTCGGAAAATCGTGGTTCAGCGGCGAGGAATCGTCCTATTTTGTCGATGCCAGCATTTCTCATGCTTGGCAAATCGACGATCGGAACAGCATTTCAGCAATGATACGCGGGCAGAAACGCAGCTTTTATGCGCAAACGCCCGATGTCGACACCACCGAAATCAGCGCCCGCTGGAGCCGCGTTCGCGCCAACAACGACCGGTTCCAACTGGGTATCAGCCTGCGCGAAAGCCGGTCTGACACGCCCGATGCAGATTATACATCCGTGATTTACAGCGCCGGTTACGATTTTTCCAAACCGCTTTACGGGCTGCGTTTTGGCATTGATGCAAATTTCGAGCAGCGCGAAATCGATTACTCATTCTTTGCCGGCGGCCCCCGCGAGGATCGCACCTTGGGCCTGAAAATGTCGGTCGCATTTGCCGAGATCGAATTCTACGGGTTTCGCCCTGTGCTGAACATCGATCTGCGCCGCAACGAGAGCACGCTGGATCTTTTTGACCGCGATTACCGCAGCGTCGGATTTGATTTGCAGTCGTCTTTTTAGACCGCCTGCCTTGCGGACCCGTTGTCAGCGGCACGCATTGTGTTAGATTTCTTTCAACCAAAGGAGACACAATGACCCTGACCTACTTGCACACAATGGTGCGCGTCAAAGATCTGGACGCATCGATTGCGTTTTTTCAATTGCTTGGCCTGGAAGAAACCCGCCGTTTTGACCACGAGGCGGGCCGCTTTACGCTTGTTTTCATGTCGCCCCCGGGGCAGCCCGAGTGCCCTGTCGAGCTGACGTATAACTGGGACGGCGACGCGGGCCTGCCGTCTGACAGCCGGCATTTTGGCCATTTGGCGTATCGCACCAGTGATATTTACGCGCTGTGTCAGAACTTGATGGACAATGGTGTGACGATAAATCGTCCGCCGCGCGACGGTCATATGGCGTTCGTGCGCTCGCCCGATAATATTTCGATAGAGTTGCTGCAAGAGGGCCCCGATTTGCCCAAGACCGAGCCCTGGGCCAGTATGCAAAACACCGGAACGTGGTAGGGATCAGGGTCATTGCGGCGGCGGCGATGGTGCTGATTGCGGCACCGGCCTCTGCCTGCCGCTTGGCCCTGGTATTGGCGTTGGATGTGTCGTCATCGGTTGATGCCGCCGAGGACCGGTTGCAGCGCGCGGGTCTTGCCGCCGCCCTGATCGACCCCGATGTGCTGGCCGCGATTGTGAACGATCCCGCCCCTGTCGCACTTGCGGCTTTTGAGTGGTCGGGTCGTTTTGCCCAAGCCGAGGTCTTGGGTTGGACGCTGCTGAACACGCCTGCGGATGTTATTGCCGCCGCTGAACGGATCGCCACTTCGACAAGATCGCGCAATGATTTGCCAACCTCGATGGGCGCGGCCTTGGGCCATGCGGCGGTGGTTTTGACCCGCGCGCCCGACTGCCTGTTCAAGACCGTCGATCTGGCTGGCGACGGTATCAACAACGAGGGCTTTGGTCCGGCATTGGCCTATGGCGCGTTTCCGTTTCAAAATGTCACCGTCAACGGGCTTGTGGTGTTGCCGCCCGATCGGGTCGAGGCGGCCGAGATTTTGACCTTTTACCGCCGCGAGGTGATCCGTGGTCCGGGCGCATTTGTTGAAGTGGCGCAGGGATTCGAGGATTACACCCGCGCGATGCGGCGCAAACTGCTGCGCGAGTTGACAAGCCAGATGATGGGGGCGGCGCGGGCCCTGCCTGCACCTGCGGGATGAGGTGGTTGGCCTGCCTTTTTTGCCTCTGGTCCGGGGCGGCACATGCGGCTTGCGGGCAGGCCTTGGCGCTGGGTCTGGATGTGTCGGGGTCGGTTGACCCGACCGAATACCAGTTGCAGCGCGCAGGTTTGGCCGCCGCTTTGACCGCGCCGGCGGTAGCACAGGTCTTGTTGGCCGCGGGCGCTGCGCCCACCGATATTGCGGTGTTTGAATGGAGCGGGCCCGCCCATCAGGTCCTGATCCAGCCTTGGGTGACGATCAGCGACGGGGCGACGCTCTTGGCGGTGGCGGAAAATTTAACCAATCGCCCGAGGGTCGCGGGTGATCTGACAACCGCGATCGGGTCGGCGATGGTATTCGGTGTCGCCTTGTTGGATCAAAGGCCCGATTGCTGGCGGCGCACCTTGGATATTTCGGGTGACGGGCCTGCAAATACCGGACCGCGCCCGCAAGATTTGCCGCCTGCCACGATCCCGCAGGACGTGGTGATCAATGGTCTGGTCATCGGCACCAGTGACACGTCGGCGCGCCGCGCGCGCGCCGCTGACATCAAGGAGCTGTCGTCATACTACCGCGCTTATGTCATTCGCGGCACGGGTGCTTTTGTCGAGGCCGCCTTGGGGTTCGAGGATTATGCTGACGCCATGGAACGCAAGCTGTTACGCGAATTGCAGTCACTGGCGCTTAGCGGCACACCCCAAAGCCATCCTGTCACGGGCGTCTTGCAATAGACCAACCCGCCGTAGCCGCGCCGCGCGCACTGCTTAGTAGATATAGCGGATCTGTTCGGTCCAATACCGTTCCACACGCCGCAGCGAGCTGGTGATATCCTCGATCCCTTGATGATCAAGCACCCCGCGCGACATCAGCCCGGCGGCATGGGTGGCAAAAAGAGTGCCGACAATTTTACGCACGTCACGGCCCTTTTGCGTCAGGCTGACCCGCACGCTGCGCCGGTCGATCTCGGATCTGTTGTGGTGCATAAACCCGGTATCCACCAGTTTTTTCAGATTATAGCTGACGTTGGAGCCTTGATAATAGCCGCGCGATTTCAACTCGCCCGCCGTTACCTCGTTGTCGCCCACATTAAACAGCAACAGCGCTTGCACGGCGTTGATCTCCAACATGCCAACCCGCTCGAATTCGTCTTTGATCACGTCCAGCAACAGCCGGTGCAGCCGTTCCACCAAGGTCAGCGAATCAAGATAGCTGTTCATGAAAGCCGCGGCGCGGGCGGTATCGACGCCGCCCTCGGTTGGATCTACGTCCGAATGAATACTCATGTTCTGGTCTCCGACAATTTCTGCTCGGACTAAGATTTGAACCAAAATAACGAAAATTCAGTTAAGCTGTTGCCGCAACCTTCAAGGCGGGTTTGCCACCCCTTTGGCCCCTGCCGCGATTTGCGTCACAAGCGCGAGGTAATGCGCAGGGGTCGGGAACTGCCCCGATACCCAGCCATAGATATCATGGTCGTTCTCTTCGAGCAGCGCGTCGTAATGGGTCAGCCCCGCCACATCCATACCCGCCAACGCGCGCGTTGCAAAATCCGACAGGATCAGGTCCATCTCTTTGATCCCGCGCCGCATCGATCGCATTTGCAACCGTTTGATCATCACATCGCGGGATTCGCTCATGACGCATCCTTCAATATCTGGCGCAGGCGTTTTTCGAGCTGCCCAAGCTTCGACGCCGCATTTGCCATCTCGATCCGCAACCGGCGCATCTCGGTCAGGATCGCATTGGCGTCTGCCGCAATCGGCGCCTCGCCATCGGGTCCATCCGGCCCCGTGCCCACACCTGTCAGCAACCAGCGCAGCGACACCCCCAACAGGCCCGACAGCATTTGCAGCCGGTTTGCCCGCGGTTCCCGCAGGTCGTTTTCCCAGGCATCAAGCGTGCTTTGCTTCACCCCGATTTGACCTGCCAGGTCCTCTTGCGACAGCCCTGCCGCGTCGCGCGCGCCTGCAAGCCGGTCGCCAAAGGTTGCCGCATCTTCGCTAAACCAGCCGTTTTCGTCTGATTGGGTCATGATAGTAAGTCCTTCTGCTTGCCACGAACGTCTTGTCACCCCTATGACATAGCTATCACTGTTTTGCCACCGGATGGACCCTATGACCTTTTTATCTGCGACACTCGACCGCGTGAAACCTTCGCCCACGATTGCGGTGACCACCAAAGCCCAAGAGTTAAAAGCCGCCGGTCGCGATGTGATAGGCTTGGGCGCGGGCGAGCCGGATTTCGACACGCCGCAAAACATCAAGGATGCCGCCGTGGCCGCAATCACGGCGGGCAAGACAAAATACACTGCCGTTGACGGCATCCCCGAGTTGAAACAGGCGATCTGTGCCAAGTTCAGGCGCGACAACGGGCTGGCGTATGCGCCCGATCAAGTGACCGTTGGCACCGGCGGAAAGCAGGTGCTATACAACGCCTTTATCGCCACGCTGAATGCCGGTGACGAGGTGATCATCCCTGCGCCCTATTGGGTGTCCTATCCCGATATGGTGCTACTGGGCGGCGGCACCCCTGTTGTGGTCGCAGCTCATCTCGAGGCGGATTTCAAGATCACCGCCGCACAGCTGGAGGCCGCGATCACGCCCAGGACCAAGTGGTTCTTGTTCAACTCGCCGTCCAATCCGACCGGCGCAGGGTATTCTTGGGACGAGTTGAAAGCACTGACCGATGTGTTGTTGCGCCACCCGCATGTCTGGGTGATGACAGACGATATGTATGAACATCTGGCTTATGACGATTTTACATTCTGCACCCCTGCGCAAGTGGAACCCAAACTCTATGACCGCACCTTGACGGTGAACGGTGTGTCCAAGGCCTATGCGATGACCGGCTGGCGCATTGGCTATGCGGCGGGGCCGAAACTGTTGATCGATGCGATGCGCAAGGTGCAGTCGCAATCCACCTCGAACCCCTGTTCGGTATCGCAATGGGCGGCGGTCGAGGCGCTGAATGGCACGCAGGAATTTCTGGCCCCGAATAATACGTTGTTCGAGGGGCGCCGCGATTTGGTGGTGGAGTTGTTGAACCGCGCAGAGGGCATCATTTGCCCCAAGCCCGAAGGCGCGTTTTATGTCTATCCGTCGATTGCAGGCTGTATTGGCAAAACGAGCATGGGCGGCGTTTTGATCGACAGTGACGAGACATTTGCCACGGCACTGCTGGAGGAGACCGGCGTGGCGGTGGTTTTTGGCGCGGCCTTTGGGCTTTCGCCAAACTTCCGTGTCAGCTACGCTACCTCGAACGCGGCCCTGCAAGAGGCCTGTAACCGGATTATCGCCTTTTGCGCGGGGTTAAAGTAGAGATTTATGGGTTCTGAACTCCCAGATTATTATTTCCGCATCCGCGAGAATGGTGCGGCGGTGTTCCGGGTCGATACCGAGAACCGGCAGCGCCGCATCGAGATGGACCAGATCGCGCTTGTGAACGTCAACAAAGGCGAGGTCAAACCGCATGGTGACACCGTGCTGACCGAGGCCGATATCGCCGCCATTCAGGAGTGGCTGGACCACCGCCTGCAACTGCTGGCCCAGCGCGATATCGACGATATCCACCGCGCGGTGGATTACATGAACCTGACCACGCAGTGGGTGCAGTCCAAGGCCAGCGAGGCCCAGCTCGAGGACGTGACAGATGCGCTGTTGCTGGCGATGCACGATCTGCGCACGGTTTTGGTGCGCAAAAAAGCCGAGCGGGTGATCAAGGCGCGTGAACAAGAGCCGCCCCCATAGGTAAGTCTTATTGACCTACCACCGATTTCCATGTCTAGATCACGCGATTGACATGAAGGGCACGCAGATGGACTGGACCACAATTTTCGCCGACCGCATGGGCCGCATGAAGGCCTCTGAAATCCGCGAGTTGTTGAAACTGTTGGATCAGCCCGATATCATTTCTTTTGCAGGCGGCATTCCCGACCCCGCGCTATTTCCTGCCGCCGCCTTTCAAGCAGCCTTTGCGGACGCGCTGTCGCCGGGCAAAAGCGAACAGGCGCTGCAATACTCGGTCTCGGAGGGCTACGCGCCGTTGCGCATCTGGATCGCAGGACAGATGGCGAAAATCGGTGTGCCTTGCGATGCCGACAACATCCTGATCACCTCCGGATCACAGCAAGCGCTTGATTACTTGGGGAAATTGCTGCTGTCCAAGAATGACACCGCATTGGTCGGCTGGCCCACCTATCTGGGGGCCTTGGGCGCATTCAACGCCTATGAGCCGCAGTATGACAGGTTGGTGGCGCATGGAAACCGGTCGGCTGATGACTTCGCACAGACCGCAGCATCCGCAGGGGGCCGCGTCAAATTCGCCTATGCCTCGGTTGATTTTGCCAACCCCACCGGCGAGACGCTGGACCTTGCCGCACGGCAAAACATTCTTGCGCTGGCCGATGATCTGGACTGCGCCGTGATCGAGGATGCCGCCTATCAGTCGTTGCGGTTCGACGGCGACGCAATCCCGCCCATGCTGGCGCTGGAAATTGCGCGCAAAGGCAGCATCGAGGCCTGCCGCACGATCTATTGCGGCAGTTTTTCCAAAACCCTGTCGCCGGGACTGCGGGTTGGCTGGATCTGCGCCGCCAAAGATGTGATCGGGCGGCTTGTGTTGATGAAACAGGCCGCTGATTTGCATTCCTCGACCATCAACCAGATGGCGATTGCCCATGTCGCAACCGCGATGTTCGACACCCATGTGGACAGCGTGCGCGCAGTTTACCGCAGCCGCCGCGACGCGATGTTAACCGCGCTTGAGACCCATATGCCCAAAGGCGTGCACTGGACCAGACCCGAAGGCGGCATGTTCATCTGGCTCACCCTGCCCGAGCGCATGAACGGGGGTGACCTGCTGGCGCAAAGCCTGACATCCCAGCGCGTGGCCTTTGTGCCGGGGTCTGCGTTTTATGCCGACGGGTCAGGCACAAATACCCTGCGCCTGAGTTTCAGCCGCGCTGATGCGCCGACCATTGCAGCGGGGATCAAGCGGTTGGCTGCACTGATTGCAGCGGTGTGATCTTGACCGAGCGCATCCAGAACCGCCACATCATCAAAATCGCCGCAAAGCTAAGCCCGACCACCAGCCCCAGCCAAAGTCCGGGCGCACCCAAGCCAAGCGTAAAGGCCAGACCATAGCTGGCCGGCAGCCCGATCACCCAATAGCTGATCGTCGCCATGATCATCGGCACGGCGGTGTCCTGCACCCCGCGCAACAGGCCCAGCGCCATGACCTGCAAGGCGTCCACCACTTGAAACAGCGCCGCCATCGCGAGCAACGACACCCCGATTTGCAACAACATGTCGCGGGCAGGCTCGTCGGGGTCAATGAACAGGTTGATCAACAGCTCCGGCACCGTCAAAAACAGCGCCACGGTGAAAAAGGCAAACGCCGCCGACAGTGCAATTGCCACTTTGGCCCCGCGCCGCAGGTTTTCCTCGTCGCGTCGGCCCAGCGCCCGCCCTGCCCGCACAGTCGCCGCTTGGCTGAAACCGATATGCACCATGAAGGTCAGGCTCGCCAATTGGATCGCAATGCCGTGCGCTGCCAACTCGATCGTGCCGATCCAGCCCATCATAATCGCGCTGGCCGCAAACAACCCGCCCTCGGCCAATGACGTCAGACCAATCGGATAGCCCAGCATGAACACCCGTTTGAAGATTTCCCAATCGCTGCGCCAGACGTTTTTCAACAGCTCGTATTGCGGCAATTTATAAAGCCCATAGCCAACCAGAATGATCACATTGCCCAAGGTCACCAGCAACGAGGCAACTGCCGCCCCCTCAATACCCATCTCTGGCGCGCCCCAATTGCCAAAGATCAACGCATAGTTGACCACCACGTTCATCAGCGCGGTGCCAATCGTCGCCCACAGGATCACAACCGTATGTTCAAGCGCTGCAAGATAGGATTTCAGCGTCATCACCAACAGCGCGGGCACCATCTGCCAGGCCACGATTTGCAAATAATCTTGCGCAAGGCTCGCGATTGCGGGTTCTTGGCCCATCGCGATCAAAATCGGCTCGGCCCATAAAAACGGCAAGGTGAACACAAACCCGTAGATCACCGACAGCCAGATCCCCATGCGGGTCACCCGGCGCACTTGGGTCTCGTCGCCCGCCTCGGCGGCCGCAGCCACCAGCGGTGTGACCGCAAAGGCAAAGCCAGATCCCATAATGAACACCACGAAAAACAGCGTTGTGGCGATTGTCGCGGCCGCCAGTGCCGCCACATCATACCAGCCCAGCATGATCGTATCGGTCATCTGGATCGCAAACTGCGCCATATTTGATGCAATCAGCGGCAAGCCCAGTTTGAGAATTGCGCGGCGATGATCAGTGTATGAGTGTGGTATATGGGTCATTGCAACAGGCTTAGGCCCGATCATGCGCCCCGTCCAGTCAGGAGATGCCCCTCATGTCAAACGCCCTTATTTCCACCGCACAGACATTTTATGCGGCCCTGTCCGACAATAATACCAAGGAGTGGTGGGCGCAAAATCGCAGCACCTATGATGACCACCTCAAGCCTGCTGCACTGGCTTTGTTGGATGATATCGCGCCCAAGCTTGCTCACATCGCTGATAGCCCCGTGACCTGCAAACTGTTTCGCCCGCACCGCGATGTGCGGTTTCCCAAGGACAAGACGCCTTATAAGACCCATTTGCATATGATGTGGACGCTCGATGTGCCCGCGCGTCAGGCGCCGGTGTTTTTCTTTGGCATCGGCACCGACTATGTGACGGCGGGTGCGGGCTTGATGGGGTTTGACAAACCGGTGCTGGAAGACTGGCGCAAGTTTGTTGATCTTGACACCCCGCGGATCAGCCGGATTATCGGCGCGGTCGAGGCCAAAGGGTTCGCCCTGCGCGACCCTGCGCTGAAACGCGTGCCAAGTGCCTATCCCGCCGACCATCCCGCTGCGCGGCTGTTGCGCATGAAAGGCGTGGTTGCCAGCAAGGACATCGGCACACCGGCGGATATCCATCAGGCCCTGCTGGCGGCATTCCAAGGCCTCGCGCCGCTCAACGCACTGCTGTTGCAAATCGCCGAAGCCTAGGATGGGGTTAACCCACCTGCGGGTCAGTCGCCCAACACATCGCGCCAGCTATGCTTGGGGGCAAACCCCACCATGCGCTTTGCCTTGGCGGTACTGTAAAACGTCTCACTCTCGCCCATCGGGTGCTTTTGCGGCACGCCCTGATAGAACTGCGCCATGACCTGATCGCTGCTCAGTGCAACTGACATATCGTCGTTGGCGACGTTGAACACCTGATAGCCCAGCCCGTCGGTTTTCAGACAACAGTCAACCATATGCCCCAGATCGCGCGCATCGATATAGGCGAAAATATTGCGCCGACGCTGCGCGGGATCAGCAATGAACGCAGGGAAATGTGTGGCGTATTCATGCGGCTCGATCACATTGTTAATCCGCAGCGCATAGATATCGGCCCCTGTGCGCGCCTGAAAACTGCGCGCCGTGGCCTCGTTGCACACCTTGGACATCGCGTAACTGTCATGCGGCACGGTGGGGTGGTCTTCGTCAATTGGCACATAGGCGGGTTTTAATTCGCCATCGGCAAAACAGACCGCATATGTGGTCTCGGAACTGGCGATAATAATCTTGGGGATACCCAGTTTGGTGGCCGCCTCGATCACATTATAGGTGGTCTGGGTATTGGCCGCAAAACAGGCCCCATCCGTGCCGATCATCACACGCGGCACGGCGGCAAAATGCACCACCGCATCATAGCGCGGCACGCCGGTGCCCGCCTCCAGCTCGGCAAAATCGACAAATTGCGACATCGCCCCGATAACCTGACCAAAATCCGCAAGATCGACCTGCAATTCATTTGTGCCATCCTTCGAGATCGCCTGATCGGCGTTGATGACATGGTGGCCTTGGGCGCGCAAATACGCCACCGCATGTTTGCCCGCCTTGCCGCTGCCGCCTGTGAAAAATACCCGCATTTTCGCCCCCGCATCTGTGTCTTTGACAATATTAGCGCCAAGCCTGCAAAGATGGTAGACTTGGCGTAGATCACAACGATCAACAAGGGGACAACAAATGGGTGAATTGACAAGTGGGGTGAATTTTCTGGCCGTGATTGTGGGGGCAGTCGTGGCCTTTGTCGCGGGCTGGGCATGGTATTCACCCAAGGTTTTTGGCGAAAAATGGGCCGCGGGGTCCGGCGTCAAGGTGGATGCGGCCAGCAACATGCCGGTGGCCGCGATGGCCGCCCAAGGTATCGGCCTGTTATTGATGAGCTGGTTTGTCGGCGTCACAGCCGCCAGCAACATGCTTGCGAGCGTGATTTTGGCGACCGTGGCCTTTGCGGTTCTGGCCTATTCGGGCAATACCTTCTCGGGCAAAACCGCCTATGCGCGCAATGTTGACGCGGGGTACTGGATCGTGGCCCTGGTTGTCATGATCCTTGCGCAGGGATTGCTTTAAATCATCGGCACAAAGCGGCACCTCGCCCCTTTCACCTGCCGCCCTGCCCTGCCATACTGTGCCAAACGTCAAAAAGATGAGCAGCACATATGGCAAACGACCTTTTGTCCACCGGCAATGCAGATGACTACAACGCCGCGTCCATCGAGGTTTTGGAGGACATGGAGCACGTCCGCCTGCGCCCCGGTATGTATATCGGCGGCAAGGACGAGCGTGCGCTGCACCATATGGTGGCCGAGATCATCGACAACTCGATGGATGAAGCGGTCGCAGGGCACGCAACATGGATCGAGGTCGAGCTGCACGCCAATGGCCATTGCACGGTGCGCGACAACGGGCGCGGCATCCCCACCGATCCACATCCCAAACAGCCCAACAAATCCGCGCTTGAAATCATCTTTTGCACATTGAACGCGGGCGGCAAATTCTCTGGCGACAGCTATCAGACCTCGGGCGGCTTGCACGGTGTTGGCAGTTCCGTGGTCAATGCGCTGTCGGATCATTTGCGGGTCGAAGTGGCGCGCAACAAAGAACTGTTCATGATGGAGTTTTCGCGCGGGATCCCCCAAGCGCCCTTGGCCAAAATCGGGGCTGCGCCAAACCGGCGCGGCACCGCCGTCACCTTTCACCCCGATCCGGACATTTTCGGCAAGCTGACACTGAAACCCGCCACCCTGTTCAAGATGGCGCGCTCCAAGGCCTATCTGTTCTCGGGCGTCGAAATCCGCTGGAAAACCGAGATCAACGACGAGACCACGCCGCTATCTGCCACCTTCAAATTCCCCGGCGGTCTGGCCGATTACCTGAACATCACTTTGGCTGGTGCAACGGTCTATTCCGAGGCGCCATTCGCCGGCACCGTGTCATTTGTCGATAAATTCCAGGTCCCCGGCAAGGTCGAATGGGCGATCAACTGGACCCCTGCGCGCGACGGGTTTATCCAGTCTTATTGCAACACCGTGCCCACCCCCGAGGGCGGCACCCATGAGGCCGGTTTCTGGTCGGCGATCCTGAAGGGGATCAAGGCCTACGGCGAACGTGTGAACAACAAAAAGGCAGCCCAGATCACCCGCGACGACCTGATCACAGGCGGCTGCGCGCTGGTGTCGTGCTTCATCCGCGAGCCTGAATTTGTGGGCCAGACCAAGGACCGCTTGGCCACCACGGACGCGCAGCGCATGGTGGACCTCGCGGTGCGCGACCACTTTGACACCTGGCTGGCCGCCGACACCAAAGCGGCCGGTGCGATCCTGGATTTTCTGGTGCTGCGGGTCGAGGAACGCCTGCGCCGCAAGATGGAAAAGGAAACCGCGCGTAAAACCGCCACCAAGAAACTGCGCTTGCCCGGCAAACTGACCGATTGCTCCTCCAAAGACCGTGCCGGCACCGAATTGTTCATCGTGGAGGGCGACAGTGCGGGCGGATCAGGCAAAGGCGCGCGCAACCGTGTGAACCAAGCGCTGCTGCCGCTCAAAGGTAAAATCCTCAACGTGCTGGGGGCGGCGTCTGGCAAGATCAACACCAACGCGGAAATCAACGATCTGTGCGAGGCTTTGGGCGTCGGCATGGGCAGTAAATTCAACGTCGACGACCTGCGCTATGACAAGATCATCATCATGACCGACGCGGATGTGGACGGGGCGCATATCGCGGCGCTTTTGATGACATTTTTCTTCACCCAGATGCGGCCCTTGATCGACAAAGGGCATCTTTATCTGGCCTGTCCGCCGCTTTACCGGCTGACCCAAGGCGCGCACCGCCTGTATGTGACCGATGATGCGGCGAAAGATGCCGCGATGGAAAAGGGCCTGGGCGGTAAGGGTAAAATCGACGTGCAGCGGTTCAAAGGCTTGGGCGAAATGGACGCAAAAGACCTCAAAGAAACCACCATGGACCCCGCCACCCGCAAACTGATCCGCGTCACGATCATCGACGACGAACCCGGCGATACCGCCGATCTGGTCGAGCGTTTGATGGGCAAGAAGCCGGAGTTGCGCTATCAGTATATTCAGGAAAACGCGCAGTTTGTTGAGGAGCTGGATGTTTGAATAGTATTGATAAATGCGAGGTGATTTATGCCTGTGCCTGATTACCAGACGCTCATGCTGCCTGTTCTAAGGCAGTTCGCAGCAGGAAAAATCAAGATTTCTGAATGCCTTGAAGACCTAAGGAGAGAGTTTGATATAACTGAGCAAGAGGCCGCCGAGACCCTCCCTAGCGGTCGTATGACATACCTCCTCAACCGCGCGCATTGGGCGAGGACGTATCTTGGCAAAGCTGGCCTATTGCGTTCCCCAAAGCGAGGTCATCATGAAATCACCGATTTGGGCCTCAAATTTCTTTCAACAAATCCAACTGAATTAAACAACAAGATACTTTTAGGTTTCAAAGGATTCGAAGAATGGCGGGCCGGTGAGAACGACAATGAAGTTGCTCAACCTAATTCACATGAAATAGCTAAAAGTGAAACGGATGTGCGAACACCAGAAGATGCCATGGTCAACGCAGACCGACTACTTAAAGCGACCTTGAGGGATGAACTCTTGGGAGAACTTCTTGCAGTAAATCCCGCACAATTTGAACAACTCATTCTGGATGTCCTGTCTGCTATGGGCTTTGGAGGTGGAAAGCTTTCAAATAAAACATTGACTCCGATATCCGGCGATGGCGGCATTGATGGCATCATTAATGAGGACGCTTTGGGGCTTGATGCTGTTTACATTCAGGCAAAACGCTATGCACTCGATAACAAAATTGGCCGCCCCGACATTCAAAAATTTGTCGGTTCTCTCACTGGTGAGAGCGCGACCAAGGGGGTGTTTGTAACAACGTCTGATTTTTCAAAAGAGGCTCATGACTATGTTCAACGCGTTCAACAAAGGATTGTATTAATCAATGGCAATAAACTTGCCCAACTCATGATTGACTACAATGTTGGCGTTCGCGTCCGAAGCGTTTTTCAAATCAAGAGTTTAGACGAAGACTATTTCTCACCGGAAAACTCGTAAGCCATTAGATATCCTCTTGCAAAGAATGCCGTAGGGTGTGAAGTGGTCCGGCAAATTCGGACATCGGTTATGAATTTTCTTCCTTGTTGCGCAGCGGTATTCCTTTTTTTACCCAGACATGACTGAATCCTGGCTGAAACAAGACAAGTCCTAAATGCAACTAAAGTCACTGCGACGTTCCGTCTGACTTGATCTCCCTTTGGGTGCAAATAGTTTCTTGCGTTGCGGACATTGTGGTTAATCTCTGACCCGTGTTTCAAATAAGCTGTTGGATTCCCTCACGCAAAACCAGGATCGCCCGAAAGTCGTTGACGTTTGTGAGGGTCGGGCCAGTTACAATCTGCCCACCGATTTTGTGAAAAAATGTATGCGCGTCGTTGTTCTCAAGTGCTGCTTGCGACCTCACCTTTCGCGCCTTGGCCAATGTCGGCATATCTGGCCCCGCGTAGGCACCCGCCACTTCCGCTGCGCCATCAACGCCGTCGGTGTCGCAGGCCAGCACGTGGATTTGTGGGTGTCCGTTTAGCGCATGACCCGCCGCCAGAGCATATTCGGCATTTGGCCCACCAATGCCATTCCCCCGCCGTGTAACAGTGCATTCGCCACCTGACAGTAGCAGCACAGGCCGCGTGTTTTTCTCAGCTGCAATTTGCATGGCAAGGGCTGCGTGGACTTGGCCAAGGGTGCGCGCTTCACCCTCTATCGCGTCGCCCAAAATACGGATGTCGATGTCGCCAGCCAAAGCAGCAGCGGCGGCAAGCGAATGTGCGGGGGCGGCAATGATACGGGTTTGGGATGTGGAGAGGCGCGGATCGTCGGGCGCAATTGGCGTGGGTGCATTGGTAATGATCTGCATGATGTGATCGGGCAGCGCGACCCTCCATTGCCTCAACGCCACCAGCGCCATTGCCGATGTTGCGACGCTGCCGACTGTTGGTCCTGATGCGATCTCGGACGGATCATCGCCGGGCACATCAGAGATCATGAGAGTCAAGAGTTTGGCGGGATAGACGGCTGCGGCAAGCTTGCCACCTTTGACGGCCGAGACCTGTTTGCGCACGATATTCATCTGCGAGATTGGCATCCCAGAGGCGAGAAGTGCGGCGTTGAGGGACTTTTTGTCTGCAAGTGACAGCCCATCGACAGGCGCGCAAAGGAGCGCTGATCCACCGCCAGAAATCAGCGCAATGACTTGATCGTCGGGGCCAAGGTCGCGGACCAGATCAAGGATGCGCTGGGTTGCGATTACCCCTGCTTGGTCAGGGACAGGGTGCGCGGCCTCGACGATTTCGATCCCTTTGCAGGGTCGCGCGTATCCGTAACGGGTCACGATCAAGCCCTCGCAGGGACCGTAAACGGCCTCCAACGCTTCGCCCATCCGTGCGCTTGCTTTGCCTGCGCCGATAACGATCAAGCGCCCTTTCGGCTTGGGGGGCAGGTGTTCGGCAAGGCACAACATCGGGTCGGCACGCGCAACGGCTGCGTCAAAAAGCGTGGTGAGAAAGGCGCGTGGGTCGGCGATCACGCGAGCCATGTCCGATAGTCGCTGACGAGCAAATGGGTCGGGGCTACGTCTTCTTCGATCTGGGCAAAGCGGCCGATTGGTTCGCGGAAAATGTTGTCTGTCTCGTCGTCGTTCACGGTCGAGACTTCGCCGATAAGAACGTCGCCGCCCATCCCCCAGAACGCGTGCCAGTCGCCGGGCATCAGCGTCACGCTTTCACCGGGGGCGAATTTCAGCTTTTCACCAGCGGCGAAATCGCGGCGGATGCCGTCGCAATAAACCGTGCCGCCTTTGGTTTCGTCAAAGTTGCCGTTCTCATTGGACCCGAACAGTTCCACGACCAAAGTAGCACCACCGCGGTTGATGATATCTTCGGCCTTAAGCGCGTGGGTGTGCATCGGGGACAGCTGGTTTTCTTTCGAGATCAGCAGCTTTTCCGCGTAGCACATGCCGCCCCCGCGCGCCAAATCCTCTTGGCGACCATTGCGCAGCGTGAACAAAAACAGGCCCATTTTGTCATAGTCACCATCGCCGTAATCGGTGATATCCCAGCCATTGCGCGCATCAATCACACCGCGTGCGACGTCCTTTTTGGCGACGAATTCTTGCGGAGTCCAATAGGCAAAAGGCGGTAGCGTAAAGCCGTGGTGACGCATCATCGCGTCTGCTTCGGCCATGATTTCGTTGATACGTGAGCGCTTCATGTCGGGCCTGCCTATAAATTACTGTATGAATTCGATAACCATCGCGGCGGTCCACGTAAAGCGGCCTCCGCCGCAAGGTGTGCCGTTGATGGGATCATAATATTCGGCAAAGCCGCTGTGCTCGATCAGCTTGAGGCTGTCAGCAATGATCCGGTCAGCGGGAACAGTTTCATGGTTTGCAAGCAAACCACTGCCGGTCGGTGGACGCTCCAAACGTATCAGAAACGTTCATGCCGCACGCGACCATTGTCCTCGGACCAATGGCGGACAAGGTCTCGTTTGGCTTTGAACTTGTAGAACGACGCAGGGCTCAGGCCATACCTGCGACACACCTCAGCCGTCGGCAGTCCAGCTTCCTGTTCTTTGATCATTCCGATTATTTGGGCTTCGGTAAAACGACTCTGTCGCATTTGTTTGCTCCTTCAAAGGTTGAGCAAACTCTACATTAAAGTGAGGGAAGTTTCGGGGGGAGGCAGGTCATAACGTCGAAAGCAATTTACGTATCGCGCGACAGCGTCACAGCGCAAGCTGGGCTAAGTTCAGGGACATTTGTGGCAACCAAATGACCAGTGCTGGAAATACAACCACCAGAACAAGAAGAACGATCTCCAAAAGCACGAGAGGGATTGCGCCACGGTAAATGTCGGCAAGAGAGACACTGGCTGGGGCAGTCATTTTCGCAAAGAACAATGCATATCCGAAGGGCGGCGTAAGGAACGATGACTGTAGTGTCAGCGCGACCAATGCGCCCAACCACACGGTCGCCGCATAGGCAGAACCGACGTGATCCACAAAATCGAGTTGCTGAAAGACAGGCAGAAAAATGGGCAGGAAAACCAGAAGGATTTCCATCCAGTCAAAGACAAATCCGAGTATAAAGACCAAACCCAGAAGAAGGCCCAGTGTTTCCCATCGATCGAGATCGAAACCCGTGATCCAGTCGAACAGAACGCCTGGGCCGCCCACCAGATGAAAACTCAGTGAAAACACCGTGGCGCCGACAACGATAAAGAACACCATCGCCGTCAGCGTTCCCGTTTGCATTACCGCATTGTGGAGCATGGTCAGGCTGAGTTGTCCTCGAACGGCAACCAGAAACAAAGCCCCAAACACACCAACTCCGGCCGCCTCGGAAAGGGTCGCGATGCCCGAGACAATACTCCAGGGAATGGAGGCTATCACGGCCAGTGCTACGATCATGGAAAAGTATTGCGGTTTTTCCGTTCCTTCAGCGACGGACCCTTCGCTGTCCTTGGCGCTGATGGTGCAGATAAAATATACCGAGAACAGGACGACGAGCAGCAAAACAGGAACAATCATAGACATATAGACCACGCTAAGCCGCAGTCGAAAAAAGGTGGCGATGAAAAACAGCATTATTGCGGGTGGAAAAATGACCCCAAGCGCGCCGGATGCAGCAACTGCGCCCCCCGCAGCGCGCGGCGAATATCCGGCATTCAGCATCGGGTGATAGGCTACCAGTGCAACAGAGATCACCGACGCTCCGATGACCCCGGCAGCCGGTGCGAGTATCAAGCCCACCAGTAGTGTTGCGATCGCATATCTCCCCCGAACGCCGCGCAACATATGGCCCAATGTATGGAAAATAGTCGATGCGATGCCGCTTCCGTTCAGCACCATCCCCAAAAGTATCAACAAAGGCACGCTGGTGAACTGTATGCCCTCATTGGTCAAAGTGCCTCTAAGCCGCAAATAGAAAAGGCCCAAATGCTGAAAATCGGAAAGGCCCATCATGACGGCGGCGAAAAATCCAAGTATCCCCGAGCCAGTGAGAATCAGCGCAACAGGAAAGCCCGAGAAGACACCGCCGGCCATGACCAACAACATCCCGACCGTGACAATCTCGATCATGGGGCTGTCGACCCAGTTTGCTCCAAAGGAGTAACTAAATCGTAGGTTCCGCGTAGAAAGCTGATATTGCGGACAATGACGACAACGCCGGATAAACCAAGCAGTATGGGGCCAAACATACCGGCGGATCGCGCCAACCAGACGTCAGCGTCTGCAAATTTAGTGGTGCGCATTAACCCTTCCCAGCCATAAAAGCCAAGCACTGCGCTAAGTGGCAGCAGGATCAACAGGCAGCCAATCAATTCAATTTTCGCCTGTGTTCGGCTGGACCAATGCCGGTGAAACACATCAACACGAACATGGCCATCTCGCAGATATGTAAAGCCGAACAGCATAAAAATCATAACAAACAAGAGCGATGTCGACATATCCGGCAGAACCGACGACACGCCAAGCTTGAGCTTTCTGTCAAGGATTTGAAGTATGCTAAACAGCGCAATCGGAACGACCGTCGCCCAAGCCACAATGACCGATATGCTATTGATCACCCACTCCAAGACACCAACCGCGCGAATGCCACGCCCCACTGACCGTGTTTCGACGCGCCCCGCCTGATTTTTATGGTTTTTCAAGTTGGCCAATTCCCGTAAATTTTACCTCGCCTGTCCCGTTGAAATGGTCCGAGATCATCCAAACCAAGCTCGAGTTACAGTGTCGATATTTTTGTCCCATTTTGCCGTCGGTTCCGAATGTTCGATTATGGAGTTTTGCGTAACCCACGGATAATCCCTACACCGATTGTAGGTTCAAGGGTTATTTTGCCCGCCAAAGGCCTCGTTGGATAGCGGACCATCACAGTGCCCGCGGAGGCCTTCGAGAACTTGGCAGGATGCCACAACATCGCATGTGCAACCTTTTACCATCTGTTCCAATGCCTTCTTTTGATTGAACAATAGCGAGAGGTGCCTCTCAACTGCGTTCAATTGCTTGTGTGCGGCAAGAGTTGCCGGCTCACAAGAGCCTTGCGAGCCGCTGGAAAGCGCAAGCAATTCGCGGATCACATCAAGCGAAAACCCGAACTGGCGGCTGTGTAGAATGAACGTAAGCCGCGCGATATCGTCCACACCGTATCGCCGTTGACCACCCGTTGTTCGTTTGGCTGGTTTCAGCAAACCTACCTGCTCGTAGTATCTGATGGTTTGAACTTTGCTTCCTGCTCTACGCGCCAGCGCACCAATTGTTAGCATGAAAAGCTCCCAAAGTTTTTGTTGCGCGGGCAAAAGTGTCCAGTCGACGATTGGATGTCTTCCAAACAACAGCTCTGCCCGTTCCCAGACTAACTTAGGGAAGAAAGGTGAGCGACGCCAGACGCAGTGGCGCCCTTCGAAAGCGGGTTACCCCCGAGCACACCGTTTTCTCACGGTTGCGCAAATACTATCCCCTTTCAAACTTGATTTCTTCGAGATAAGCTACAGTCACTTTAGGTTGGAGAGCATCATGCTGGCGATTGGAACATTGTCCCGAAAGACGGGAACGAAGGTTCAGACGATCCGCTACTACGAGCAGATCGGATTGATGAACGAGGCAGGCCGGACAGCGGGCGGGCAACGTCGGTATTTCGAGAAAGACCTTGATCGTCTGGCGTTCATTCGCCACTCGCGACAGTTGGGGTTTTCACTCGAGTCCATTCGGGAATTGCTCGACCTGTCTGACAATCCGGCACAGTCCTGCACTGATGCGGATTCCATCGCGAACCGTCAACTCAAGCAGGTAGAACAACGGATAAAACGCCTTCAGGCCCTGAAGAAAGAGCTCAAGCGCATGGTTGTCGAATGTGACGGTGGTAGCGTCGCCGAATGCAAAGTCCTCGAAGTGCTGCGCGATCATGCGGAATGCTTGACAGCCCATGACGAGATCGGTGCCTGATCCCCGAAGGCCCCGTTCGGATGCAAGCAGATTAACCTAAACGAGACCGGTTACATCCACTCTATGGCTTTGCAGTGTTAAGCACGACTTTTGCGTCTGGCGCTTCCATGTCAGCCCAAAGACCTGGACCGGTCAGAATTCAAGGTGATGCCGCACTAACCGAAAAATCTATAGTTACCGTGACCACTTAGCGTAAATCGGGGTTCTGGATTGTGTCACCCGAAGCCCACCACATGCGTCATTCCAGCGCAGGAAGGTTTGCGGCCTTGAACCTACAGCAACATGAGGTTGTAGGGATAAATACACGGTGCTTGTTATCACAGGCACGATTCGAAACAGGAGTACGACGACATGAGAACACTATTGGCAGCAGGACTGCTGTTTGGCGCGGCAACCATGGCAAATGCGCAGGGCACCGCACCAGTGATAGAGGTCTTGAAACAGGCCTCGTGCGGCTGCTGCGGCGGCTGGGTCACGCGTATGCAGGAGGCGGGGTTCACCGTAAATGTGCAAAATGTGTCGGGCGACGTGCTTTATGCCGCAAAAGAGGCGGCGGGCATTTCCGATGACCTTTGGGCCTGCCACACCGCCAATGTTGGCGGATATACGGTTGAAGGCCATGTGCCTGCCACTGAAATTACCCGCCTGCTAAACGAACGCCCCGCGGCTCTGGGCATCGCAACCCCCGGGATGCCAACTGGTTCACCGGGCATGGAGTATGGCGACGAACGCGACGCTTATGACGTGACGCTGGTAAATTTGGACGGCAGCACCGAGGTCTATGCGTCCTATCTGGGTAACTAAACCAATTTCGCGCAAGCCACTGGCGAAGGGCGCTTCTCAAAAATTATGGACAACCCCTTTCAGGAGGCAGCGTGACCACTGCAAGTTTTGATCCCTTCGGCCCGGCCGCCTCGCCGGTTGTTCTGGCAGCACTGGCCGGGCTGATCTGGTTGTATCTTCGTGGCATCTCCCGCCCAAGGATCGTGGGCGAGCGCGTAGGATCCGTCAGGCATTTGCTGTTTGCAACCGGCGTCTTCCTTTTTGCTCTGGCTTTTAACGCCCCGCTGGCACCGGCTGGTCAGCAGCTTTTTGCGGCCCACCAGATCCAACACCTTCTCATGCGCCTGCTCGGGCCAATGCTCGTCGCTCTGGCCTATCCTTGGCCGGTTCTTCGTGCCGGGCTGCCCCACCGCTGGCGGCGCGCACTGCGGGACTTGGGAAACCGGCAAGCGATATCCTTTCTCTCGCGTTTTTTTACCCGCTTGGACGTCAGTTTTGTCTTGCTGATCGCGTCGCTTTATCTGTGGCAGGTGCCATCGCTGCACAACGCCGCGTTGGCCATACCCGCGCTCGCCCTATCTGCACATCTCAGCATGGCGCTGTCCGGTGTTCTTTTCTTTGCCGTCGTGTTTGACCGACGTGATGCCCCGCAAGGCGCTACTCATGGGGTGCGCATTGTGGCGCTGATCGGCGTCATCCTTTCCCACATTCTGCTTGGGGCACTGACCACGCTGAAGACTGTTGTGCTTTATACAGGCTACGACATTGCCGGGCGGCTGAGGGATTTTGCGCCGTTGGCCGATGAAACTGTCGGCGGCTATACGATCTGGGTGCCGTCCTCGATGGTTATCATTGCGGCGATCATACTTGTGTTTAACGGCTGGAACGCGGCCGAGGTGCGCCGCTGGAACGCTCGCCATGACTGGACCGGGTCCAACGCCGCGGCCTTGGACTTTCCCGAGACCGCCTATGAGCTGCGCCTCAAGGTTGCTGACCCAAACCGGCGTATGGCGCGGACGCTGGCACTGGCCGCCGCGACCATGTTCGCAATCGCGGTCATCACGGCAACGACGCTCGTCTATGCGCTATAGCCTTGAGACGGCACCCAAACATACCCGTGCCGCCACCCCAGCGCCAAAAGGACCGACCGCAATGAGTCAAACGCGCACCCTCCTGACCGCCTGCGCCTTTACCGCCAGAAATGGTCACCCCCAGCGCGACAAATTCTTGGGTGCGACAAGACGCCAATATGTTGGCGCATGGCCGACAGATTTTGCTTGAACCTCTAGGTGCTAGAGCTTTTAGAAGGATTTTGAGCACGAGTTTTGACAAGCCTACCAAATATTTTCTGAAAGAATGATGACGATGAAAATTTGGATTGCAGCCGATTTCCTGATCCCGAACCTGACAATGGGTTGCGACGACCTGACGACTATCGCGTCCGATGATCTCTGGTTGACACAATGATGTCTGCAAAGGTTTTGGGAGTATGCGGCGTCATCGTGGCACTCGCCGCCGATCAGGTTAGCAAGGCTGCGGCCAACGCCTATAGCGACTTTTTGGCGGGTGGCATTCCTGTATTTCCAGGTTTCAACCTGATCTTTCTGCGCAATGATGGCGTCACATTCGGTCTGTTGGGCGGTGTGCCGTGGTGGGCATTGTCAGGACTGGCGCTTGGCATCATTGTCTGGGTGGCGATCCTGCTTGTTCAGACCGGCAACCGCTTGGAAGCCACCGCTTACGGTCTCATCATCGGCGGTGCGCTCGGGAATGTGGCGGACCGCCTGCGTTTTGGCGCGGTGACAGATTTCCTCGATATCTATGTCGGCACATGGCACTGGCCCGCGTTCAACTTGGCCGATGTTGCTGTGGTTGGCGGCGTTGGGGTTCTCCTGCTGTCCGAGTTTCTTGCGGCACGAAAAACGCGCCTGCAAGACTGAGTGGCGGCCAGCGACGCTCCCGAACGGCAATCTGAACGTCCGGGCCGGATTAGACCGGGTCCGGTCGCCCTTGATTGCTGCCAAATATCTCTGCATCCTGATGTGCGTGATCGGGGTGCTCGAATTCCAGCGTAGAGTGGGTGATGCCGAATTCCTCCGCTAGCATTTTCTTGATGTCGCTTTTGACCGCTTCCATCCTTGCCCAGTGATCCCGAGCGACAACAATATGGGCATCCACAGAAACCCGCTGTTCGTCGATCTGCCAAAAATGCACCCGGTGTATGCCCTCTACCCCCTGAACGCGGCTTACAGCGCGGATCATGTCCTCAATTTCGATTTCCGGCGGGCTGGCCAGCATCAACAGGCGGATGGTCCCGCCGATCTCGGTGAAAGCAAGGTAAAGGATGTAGATGGCGATGCCGATGGTGATCGCCGGATCGATCCAGCGGAGGTCGTATAGCAGGATAAGCGTTCCGCCTACGATCACCGCGACAGATGACAGCGCGTCGGACAGGTTGTGCAGGAAAAGAGCACGAATGTTCACGCTGCTCTTTTGCATCGAATACGTCAGCAAGGCCGTGAGCGTATCGACAACCAGCGCCACACCACCCAGAATCACGACCCACCAGCCAAGAACCTCGGGCGGGTCGATCATCCGCATGACGCCCTCGTAGACCAAATAGATCCCGATCACGATCAGCGTGGTGTAATTGATCAAAGAGGCCACGATCTCGATCCGCTGATAGCCGAAAGTCATCTGCCCGTCGGCGGGCCTGCGCGAGATTTTACGGGCACCAAAGGCGATGACCAGCGCGGCCATGTCCGAGAAATTGTGGATCGCATCAGCGATCAGCGCCAGTGACCCCGATATGATTCCACCGACGATCTGCACAAGCGTCAGACCGCCATTTGCCCAGATTGCGATTGCCACCCGCCGGTCGCCCGAGGCGGCATCGATATGTGTATGACCGTCGTCGTGCGGCATGAGTCTGTCCATTGTTCAGGGGGTCAGGGATAGCGCAACACCATCCGGCATTACGCTTTTCCCAGTTGGTTATGGATTGCCCGGCTGACGCCGAGCGAGAAATCGCCAGTCAGCGCTCATATCAATCAAACAGTTGATGCAGCCACGACTTGCGTCGATAGCCGCCGTGCCTGCCATGGCCACCATGCTTGCGATGGCCGCCGCCGTGACCACCGCGACTGCGATAGTCATCGTCGTCGGCATCGTAGTCGCGGTCGCGCGGTTCGGGTTCGCGAGGTGGTGCCACTGCCGCACTCTCGTTGCGCTCGATGATCTTATCCAACTCGCCCCGGTCCAGCCAGACACCCCGGCATTGCGGGCAATAATCGATCTCGACGCCCTGGCGCTCGGACATCGTCAGGGCCACGTTGCAGACCGGGCAAAGCATTGACGGGGTTTGGGGCCGCATGTTTTTCTCGGGCTCCTTGCCGGGTTCTTGCAGTTCAATGACCATGTGCCAACTCTCCTTTTGTCATGGTTTCGCCGATACGTTCGCCGCCCCTTGGCGCGCCACCGTCGGCCTTTGCGTTCAACAACCGCAGCGCATTCATCACCACCAGCAGCGAGACGCCAACATCGGCCGCAATCGCACCCCACATCGAGGCCATGCCGAAAGCGGTAAGACCAACAAACACGGCTTTGGTGGCAAGCGAAAGGCCGATATTCTGACGAATGATCCACATCGTGCGGCGTGAGTGCGAAATCAGCCACGGCACCTTGCCGATATCGTCGTTCATCAGCGCGATGTCGGCGGTTTCGACCGCAGCATCCGACCCGATGGCGCCCATAGCGATGCCAAAGTGCGCCCGTGCCATGGCCGGCGCGTCGTTCACCCCGTCGCCGATCATCGCGACCATCTTGTGGCTGGCCACAAGCTCTTCGATCGCGGCGACTTTGTCCTCGGGCAACAGCTCGGCGCGCACTTCGTCAATGCCGACTTCGGCGGCGACCGCGCGCGCGGTGCGCTCATTGTCACCCGTCAGCATAACGATCGTCTTGACCCCTTGGGCGTGCAGCCGTGCGACGATGTCGCGCGCATTTGGGCGGATGCGGTCGCGCAATTCCAAAACCCCCAGCAAGCCGTTGTCGTCTCCCACCGTCACCAGCGTGTTACCGGCGCTTTCGATCTTATCGCGCAAGTCGTCAGACAGGGCACCACCAGCACCCTTTTCGGCGGCAAACCTGTCAGAGCCAAGCCAGACAGCGCGCCCGTCGATAACCCCCTTGATGCCACGACCGGGAACGGTTTGTGTATCCGTGGCGGCCTGTGCCGTGATGCTGTCACGTTTGGCGCGGCCCAGAATGGCCCGTGCTAAAGGATGCGAAGACCGTGCCTCCAATGCGGCGGCGACAGTCAACAGATCATGTTCCGACGTGCCCCCCAGAGGGTAGACACCTGCGACCTCGGGCTCGCCCTCGGTAATGGTGCCGGTCTTGTCCAATGCCAATGCAGTAATGCGCCCTGGGGCCTCGACATAGGCCCCGCCCTTGATCAGCACGCCATTGCGCGCCGAAGAGGCCAGTGCAGCAACAATAGAGACAGGCGTTGAAATCACTAATGCGCACGGGCAGGCGATAACCAGCAGCACCAGCGCATTGTAGAACCAGTAATCCCACGCGCCAGCAAAGGCCAGCGGCGGCACCACCGCGATGGCAATCGCCATTACCATGATGATCGGGGTATAAATGCGGGCAAACTTCGCCACCCACTGCTCGACCTCGGCCCGGCGCGAATGTGCTTCGCCGACCATACGGATAATCCGCGACAGCACAGTGTCGCCAGCTAACTTGGTGGCTCGCACTGTCAGCGAACCGTCGCCGTTGATTGTGCCGGCATAGACATCGTCACCGGGCTCTTTCGTCACCAGCGCACTTTCGCCAGTGATCGGTGCCTGATTGACACCGCCGATGCCATCGGTCACCTCACCATCAAGCGGGATGCGGTCGCCGCCGCGCACCACAAACCGGTCGCCGACCGCCACCTGCGCAGCCAGCACGTCCACTTCGGTGCCGTCATCACGGATCACCCGCGCCGTGGGCGGTGCCAAATCGAGCAGCGCGGCCACCGCATTGCGCGCCCGCCCCACGCTCCAGCTTTCCAGATAGAGCGAGAGCGAGAAGAAAAACGCCACCGTCGCCGCCTCGAAATAGGCCCCCAGAACAATCGCGCCCGAAACCGCGATGATCATCAAAAGGTTCATGTCGGGCGACATCCGCCGTGCCGAAGACCATGCCTTGGGCGCGACCAGCCATGCGCCAAAGACGATGGCCAGCATGAAGGCGCCGATCTCGACCAAAGGCATCGGCGTTTCGCCATGGTCGGCAAATATGCGCACCAGCCCGCCGGCACCGACTTCCACCCCGTGCCAAACCAGACCAATGGCCCAGAACCCGGCCGAAAGCGCGGTGAAAAACTTCTGCCGCTTGAGATGTGCAGCCTGCGCCGCGGCGGCGCTTTCAGCTTCCCACAGACTGCCGCTCATGCCGGTGGAGCCGATCAACTTGATAATCCGGTCGTCGGCCACCTTCTTGGCGCTGTCGAGAACGGTCATCCGGCCGTTCATCACATCAAAGGCCAGATGTTCGGTGCCGCCAACAGCAGGCCCCAACACCTTGTTCAGGATCGCCACCTCTTCGGCACAATCCAGCCCGTTGACGCGGAAACTGCGGCCATTCGCGTCTACATCGCCTATCGGCCCGATATCGCCGCACATTGCGTCGCCGCCGGACCCGCAGCTTGCACCACCCTTACCGTGATCGTGACTATGTGCGTGTTTGTGGTCGTCGTGTGACATCGGTTTCTCCCGGGAATCAATGTTAGACTTTGAAGATAGGAGCTACAGCAACTAGAGGTTCAAGGTGAATTTCCAATTTTTCTCAGGACCGCATCGCGAAACGTGCCATCTGTGCTCAAGCTTGCAATTTATTGGTCAAAACCGCCACGCATGAAGCCAGCAACTGGTCCTGCCTAATCGCTGACGATCTCTCAACACCCCGTGATAGGGCTATGCGCATGACACGTTCTTTGTCACGCTGGCATTGAACCAAGGAGTATGAGCCATGCACGCGAAACCCCTAGTAACTCTGGCCGCACTGATATTGTTGGTGGCAACGCAGGTCTCCGCAAACCCCGAACGTTGGAAAAGCGAGTGGCCGAAAACCAATTTCGAAAAGACCAACATCGCGAGTTGGTCCGAGATCCTTTCGGGCGGCCCGCCCAGAGACGGTATTCCAGCACTTAGTGATCCGCAGTTCATTCGGATCGACGACGAAAAAGGAATCGAAGACCGTGAGCCCGTCGTAACTGTTGAAATAGAAGGTGAAGTTCCGCGCGCATACCCGATCCGGTATCTCACTTGGCACGAAATTATCAACGACACCGCCGGCGGCGTGCCCTACGCCGTGACCTACTGTCCGCTGTGCAACTCGGCCCCGACATTTGACCGGCGGGTCGAGGGTCAGGTTTTAACCTTTGGCGTCACCGGCAAGTTGAGGGATTCCAACTTGATCATGTATGATCGCGAAACCGAAAGCTGGTGGCAGCAGGCCATAGGCGAGGGAATCGTCGGCGAATTTACCGGAGTAGAGCTAGCGCAGTTGCCTAGTTGGATGGAGAGTTGGGCTGAGTTCAAGGCGCGCAATCCAAACGGGTTGGTCATGGCCGAGCCCGCTTTTCCGCGCAGCTATGGTCAAAATCCCTATGTTAGCTATGACAGTTCCAGCGAACCGTTTCTTTTCAATGGCGAGATGCCGCCCAATGACATTCCTCCCTTGTCACGCGTTGTCCGGGTCGGAGAGCGTGCGTGGCCAGTATCCCGACTGGCGGCACTGGGCGAAATCACCGAGGCGGGTGTCACGATCTCTTGGAACTCCGGGCAGGCTTCCGCACTGGATTCAGCTCGGATCGGCGAAGGAAAGGATGTCGGAACGATCCGGGTGCGCGAAAACGGGCGCGACGTGCCGCACGATGTGATGTTTGCCTTCGCCTTTCACGCGTTCTTCCCGGATGGAGAATGGATGCTTGAGTAACGCGAGCGACATATCTGTCGCGGTGCCGCAGGACCAAGGCGAGGCCACGCAATATGGAACCTCAAACGCGCTGCGAGGCGATCTCGTCAGGCACCGGTTTTCCCGGACTCTGGCGCGGGGTTAAAGCGTGGATGGGTTTCCTCCATGCCGAGGATCAGCCAGACGCCCGAACCCACCATGGCAAGCCCGGTGAACCAGAACCCGGCTTCAAGCATAGCTGTGGCGTCGGCGATCAGGCCCATTGCGAGCGCGCCGATTGCATAGCCAAGATCGCGCCAGAACCGGTAGACGCCGAGCGCAGAGCCGCGCCACGATGGATGTGCAATATCACCGACCGCCGCGATAAGCGTGGCCAAAGTCGATTTGGACCCCGAGATTGCGGGCCGATATTATCAGCAGCGGGCGATCCGTCGCGTAGGCGAAGCATTCGAAAAACACGTGCAGCACAAAGCCCTGTTGGTCATGGCAACTGGTAGCGGCAAGACCCGCACAGTCATTGCTCTCATCGACCACTTTTGTCGCTGTGAATGGGCCAATAGAACAAACAACAACTCAGCTGAAAAGGGACTGTGCTTCACGCAAAGTCCCTTTTATTGGCTTTTTATCCCGTCGCAGATCTTTCAGGAATTGTTATATTGTGACTTACAGCTCCAGATCGCTTCAAAATCCGTTTTATGTCGCAAAAACGGACTTTAGATGTCGGACGTCAACGTCACTGAACTTAGAATTTTATCAGGAACACTTCGAATAGCCACACGACCCGCAGGTCATACAGCCCTCGACCATGCGCAGATCATAGCTCCCGCACGACGGACAGGCCTTGCCCCGTGGCTTGTTCCCGATCGCCACAACCTCGGCCTGCGGATCGGACTTCAACCCCATGCCTTCGCCTGCCAAAAATCCGATCGCAACCATATGTTTCTCGATCACACCACCGATTGCAGCCAAAATAGACGGCACGTATTTGCCCTGCATCCATGCACCACCACGCGGATCAAACACCGCCTTCAATTCCTCGACCACAAACGACACATCGCCGCCGCGGCGGAACACCGCAGAAATCATCCGCGTCAGCGCAACCGTCCAGGCAAAATGCTCCATATTCTTGGAATTGATAAACACCTCAAACGGCCGGCGGTGCCCTGCGATCACCACATCATTCACAGTGATATAAATCGCGTGCTCTGAATCGGGCCACTTTAACTTATACGTCGCACCATCGAGTTCGGTCGGACGGTCCAGCGGCTCTGACATGTAAACCACTTCGGCCCCGTCACCGTCCACATGCAACTGCGCCGGCACCTCCGCAGGCGTCTTATCCTCGGACACCGACAAAACCGACCCCGTCACATCATTGGGGCGATAGGTCGTGCAGCCCTTACAGCCCTGATCCCACGCGGCCATATAGACCTCTTTGAAATCGTCAAAACTGATATCCTCGGGGCAGTTGATCGTCTTGGAAATGCTCGAATCAATCCACTTCTGCGCCGCCGCCTGCATCCGCACATGCTCCAGCGGGGCCAGCGTTTGCGCGTTCACAAAGTAATCCGGCAGCGGCGCGTCACCTTTTAAGTCACGCCACATCTGCACCGCGTAGTCGACAACTTCTTCCTCGGTGCGCGATCCATCCTTCTGCAAAACCTTGCGTGTATAAGCATAAGCAAACACCGGCTCGATGCCGCTGGACACATTCCCCGCATAGAGAGAAATCGTGCCCGTCGGCGCAATCGAGGTCAGCAATGCATTGCGGATACCATGCTTGCGGATCGCATCACAAACATCCGCATCCATCGATTGCATCGCCCCCGAGGCCAAAAACTTCTCCGCGTCAAACAGCGGAAACGCGCCCTTTTCCTTGGCCAAGTCCACCGACGCCAGATAGGCGGCGCGTGCAATCGCGTGCATCCACTCCTCGGTCTGACGCGCCGCAGCCTCCGACCCGTAGCGCAACCCGACCATCAACAGCGCATCCGCAAGCCCGGTGACACCAAGGCCGATCCGACGCTTGGCTTGTGCCTCGGCTTTCTGCTGGGGCAGCGGAAACAGCGAGGTATCCACCACATTGTCCATCATCCGCACGGCAACAGCCACCAGTTCGGCCATGCTGGGAATATCCAGCCGCGCACCCGCCTCAAACGGATCGGCCACCAGCCGCGCCATGTTGATCGAGCCGAGCAAACACGCGCCATATGGTGGCAACGGCTGCTCTCCGCACGGGTTGGTCGCCGCAATCGTCTCCACGTAATTGAGGTTATTGGCCTGATTGATCCGGTCGATGAAAATCACACCGGGTTCTGCATAATTATAGGTGCCCTGCATGATCGCGTCCCACAACTCGCGGGCGCGCAGCGTGCGATACACTTCGCCGCCGAACACCAAATCCCAAGGCCCATCCGCCTTGACCGCCTCCATAAACGGATCGGTGATCAGCACGGACATGTTGAACATACGCAACCGCGCAGGGTCGGATTTCGCAGCAATGAAATCCTCCACATCAGGATGATCGCACCGCATCGTCGCCATCATCGCCCCACGGCGCGAGCCCGCCGACATGATCGTGCGACACATCGCATCCCAGACATCCATGAACGACAACGGGCCAGAGGCATCTGCCGCCACGCCCAAAACCGAGGCACCCTTGGGGCGAATGGTCGAAAAATCATAGCCGATGCCGCCGCCCTGCTGCATGGTCAGTGCTGCCTCTTTGAGCATATCAAAGATACCGCCCATGCTGTCAGGGACCGTGCCCATGACAAAGCAATTGAACAGGGTCACCTGACGCGCCGTGCCGGCACCCGCCGTAATACGGCCCGCAGGCAAATACTTGAAATCTTCCAGTGCGTCGTAAAACTTTGGCGCCCATGCCTTCGGGTCGGCCTCGGTCTCGGCCAAAGCCTGCGCAATCCGCTCCCATGTCTGCTCGACGGTCTGGTCAATCGGCGTGCCATCGGCCTGTTTAAACCGATACTTCATATCCCAAATTTGTTCGGCGATCGGGGCGGCAAAGCGGGTCATATGCAGTCTTTCTATAAGGCGACCAAGTGGCAGAGATACCATCATAGGCGCAGCTTCGGGATTCGGAAACGACAGAAGTTGCCTTTGACGGAACTCCTTTTGAATAGGCCATAAACTACCAGATGTGGTGGCATCAATAGAATTTTGACATATATGTAGAAATAATTTTGCGCGTTGATATCCCGCTCCAACAGCTTAGGTTACCCGATAGAGCAAGGAAAAATCATGTCCACGGTCCATCTCCTCAAACTTTCGGTCGGCACCGACGATGTGGCAGGCCTTGCGGCTTGGCAGGCCACGCCACAAGCCCAATCGCGCGATGGCTACCCGCAACACGTCACCCGCATGTGGCCCAAACGCGAGGCCGAGATCGTCGCAGGTGGCTCCATATTCTGGGTCATCAAAGGCATCATCCAATGCCGGCAACGGATCATCCGGCTTGACGAGCGGATCGGCCAAGACGGCATCCGGCGCTGCGCGATCGTCAGCGACCCCGCACTTATCCGCGTCGCGGCAACCCCGAAACGGGCATTCCAGGGCTGGCGCTATCTGGCTCCCGCAGACGCGCCTGAAGACCTGCCCGACGGCGCGCAACGCGAAGAGGTCCTGCCGCCAGAGTTGCAAAAAGCTCTCGCCGCCATCGGCGTGCGCTAGACGCCCAGCATCTTTTCAAGCGCCTTGAACGTCGCCCGCTGCCCATCGTCCCAGCCATCGCGCTGACCACGAAACAACGTGGCCTGCGAGGCATGGATCAACCCGTCATCAATAATTTTCAGCCCATTGGCGCGCAGCGTTTCCCCCGTCGAGGTGATATCGGCAATCGCCTCTGCGGTCTCGTTTTTCACCACGCCCTCGGTCGCGCCCTGACTGTCGACAAGCTGATAATCGGCCACACCGCTCTGGCGCAAAAACTCGCGCACAAGCCGGTGATATTTTGTGGCAATCCGCATCCGGAACCCGTGCTTTGCCCGAAACGCCGCCGCCGCCGCATCCAGATCATCCAGCGTGTCGACATCGACCCACCCCTGCGGCACCGCAATAATCAAATCCGCCCCGCCAAAGCCCATCAAGGCAATCTCATGCACGCGCGCCTCCCAATTGGCCAGCTTTTCGCGCACCAGATCAGACCCCGTCACCCCCAGATGAATGCGCCCTGCCGCCAACTCGCGCGGGATCTCGCCCGCCGACAAAAGCACCAGCTCCACGCCGTCAATGCCCTCGACAGCCCCCGCATAGTCGCGCTCCGACCCGGCCTTGCGCAATGTCACACCACGGCTGCCAAACCACTGAAATGTCTTGTCCATCAACCGGCCCTTGGACGGCACACCCAGCTTCAACATCACGCAACTCCCCGCAATGAAAGGCATAAATCAGGGCGCACAACACCGCCCACCGCAGGCACCGCCGCACCATGCCCCAACACCGCTGTCAGCGCGTCATAGCGCCCACCACTGGCCACGGGTGGCAGATCAGGGCGATCAATCGCGCTCAACCCAAACACAAACCCGTCATAATATTCCAGCGTCGTGCGGCCATAACTGGCCTCGAAATCTAGCCCGTCCACATCAACCCCGCGCCCCGCCAGCGCATCCAAGCGCCCGGCAAGCGTCGACACCGCCGCCCCGATCGCGGGCATATCCACCGCAATATCGCGCAGCGCACTCAAGGCATTGGGGCACACATCGCGCAGCTCCAAAAGCGCATCGATCAGCGAAAGTTCCTCTGCCGAAACCGGTGCCGCAGCTGCATCTTCGCGCAGCACATCAATGCGCGCCTGCACCTCTGCACGGCTGCGCAATCCAACATCCGCACCCGCATCCGCAAAGGGATCATCCATCTTCAATAGCGCGGTGCGTGTCGGCGGCGGTGCTGTGCGCCCGCCAAACCGGTCCAATAGTGCCCGAAACCTGCGCGGCCGCCAAATATGGCGCAGCAGTGCCGCCTTGCGGGCATCCGTCGTGCGCAAACCGCGCACCGCCGCCATCAAAATCCCCAGATCACCCGTCGACGCCCGCAACGGCAACCCCGCAAGCGCCCCCGAAATCGCGGCAAAAACATCCGCGTCCGCCGCCGCCGGATCGTTTCCGTCAAACACCTCGAACCCGACCTGCAAAAACTCGTTTGCACGGGCCTCGTCATATTCTTGCCTGCGAAAAACCGGCCCCGCATAGGTATAGCGCGCAGGGTCCGCGCGGCTCTGCATATGCACCTGCACGACAGGCAAGGTAAAATCAGGGCGCAACATCATCTCACCGTGCAGCGGATCCGACGTGACATAGGCCCGCCCGCGAATATCCTCGCCATACAGGTCCAACAACGTCTCGGCAGACAGTAAAATATCCGTCTCGACCGGCACCGCCCCCGCCGCCACAAACGCCGCCGTCAAGCGCTGCGCCTCTTCCATCACCGCAATGCTCATACGCCCTGCCCGTCCAAAATCTCTTGCACCTTGGCCACCAGATCATCACGCGGCACCTCATACTGGCTCGGGCGATCTTTCCATTCTTCCAGCGTGGCATTCTCGGCAATCTTTGCGCCCAAAATCAGGTCCTTGATCTGCACCACACCCGCCGCCATCTCGTCACCGCCAACAATCACCGCCACAGGGCTGCCGCGCTTATCGGCATACTTCAACTGGTTGCCAAAGTTCTTGGGGTTCCCCAAATACACCTCGGCACGGATACCAGCACCCCGCAATTCCGCCACAAGCTCTTGATAATACGCCATTTGATCGCGGTCCATCACGGTCACCACAACAGGACCAGCAGCCGAACCATCAATCCGGCCCTTGGCCTTGAGTGCGGCCAACAACCGGTCCACACCAATCGACACCCCCGTCGCAGGCACCTCTTGACCGGTAAAGCGCTTGACCAGATCATCATACCGACCGCCCCCCGCAACAGAGCCAAAGTTCCGCGCACGGCCCTTCTCGTCAAGCACCTCAAACGTCAATTCAGCCTCGAAAACAGGACCGGTATAGTAGCCAAGCCCACGCACGACCGCCGGGTCAATCTCGATCCGGTCAGGCCCATACCCGCCCGCATCCAACAACGTCGCTATCGTCTCCAACTCATTGACGCCATCTACCCCAATCACCGACCCTCGCACCAACTCGTGCAAACGCGCCACCGTCTCGGCCCCTGTCGCGCGCTTGGCCGCCATGAATCCCATAACAATCTCGGCCTGCTCATCCGATAGCCCCGCACCCTTGGTGACATCACCACTGGCATCCTTGCGGCCCTCGCCCAACAATGCCCGCACACCGTCAACACCCAACCGGTCCAGCTTATCAATCGCGCGCAAAACAATCCCGCGCTCGGCCTCTTTGTCATCACCCGACAGCCCCGCAACCTCCATCACGCCGTTCAACACCTTGCGGTTATTGACTCGCACAACATAGTCGCCGCGTGGAATGCCCACCACTTCCAAAGTATCTGCCAACATCGCACAAATCTCGGCATCAGCAGCCACAGACGACGCCCCGACCGTATCCGCATCGCACTGATAAAACTGACGAAACCGACCCGGACCCGGCTTTTCATTGCGCCAGACAGGCCCCATCGCATAGCGGCGATAGGGCGTTGGCAAATCATTGCGGTGCTGCGCGTAAACCCGCGCCAATGGCGCCGTCAGATCATAGCGCAGCGCCAGCCAATCCTTGTCCTCTTCCCATGCAAACACTCCCTCGTTGGGGCGGTCCACATCGGGCAAAAACTTGCCCAACGCCTCGACGGTTTCCACCGCCGATGTCTCTAACGCATCAAACCCGTAACGATGATAAACCCCTGCGATCTTCGTCAGCATCGCAGTGCGCTCTGCCACATCTGCACCAAAATAATCCTGAAAACCCTTGGGCGTCTGCGCCTTTGGGCGGGGGTGTTTGTTGTCCTTGGCCATCATCGCCTCGCGTAAATGTCTGTCATATGCGCCCGCGTCTACACCTCTGCGCCCATTGGGGCAATGCGATGTTATCGGGCTTTCGCGCCGCCATACCTGCGTGCTATGACAACGCCATGACTGACATCACCCACCTCGAAGAAAAAATCGCACATCTGACGCGCACGGTCGAAGACCTGTCCGACATCGTGACCGCCCAACAAAAAGCGATCGACCTGTCGACCCGCAGGCTTGCCATGCTGATGGAACGCGAGGCAGGGCGTGAAATGGATGCAGGCGGCTCGGTGCCACTGGCCGATCAACGCCCGCCCCATTGGTAATCAGTGCGGCAGGTTTGCACGGTTCAAACCTCCTCGACCTCCATCACGCCGTTCAATGACCGCAGCGCGCCTTTGATCTGCGGGTTCACCGGATAATCCTGACCCAGATCAATCTCGACCTCCCCGGGCAAGGCCGCATCCATCAGGCAGAAATATACTGGCCCCCGGCTGCCGCGCACCTTGTCGCGCTGCGCCGCCTCCAAAATCGTCGCCACCGCAGCAATCGCGTCCGGTGCGTCCAAAAACACCCGCAATCCCGCACCGCCCGCATCCGCGACCGCCGTGTCAATCGGCGACACCGACCGGCCCAGCAGTTTCAGCACATCAGCCTCCATCGTGGCCTCACAGGCAATCACAACCTGACTGCCGGTTTCCAAATGCTCGCGGGCAGTCTCCAAGGTATCCGAAAACAACGTCACCTCATATTGCCCGGTAGGATCAGACAGTTGCGCAAATGCAAACCGGTTTCCGCGCGCTGATTTTCGCTCTTGGCGGCCCGACACCGTGCCTGCCATTTTGACCAGACAGGCCCCGCGCTCCGCCTTGGCGATCACCTCGTCCAGCGTCAAAACTCCCTTGCGCTTGAGCGACGCCATATAGTCGTCCAGCGGATGCCCCGACAAATAGAACCCGATTGCCTTGAACTCCTCGGCCAACCGCTCGGCCGGCAACCAATCGTCCCCGCCCGCCAATCGCGGCTCTGGCAAATCGTCGCCCGCCTCGCCAAACAACGACACCTGATTTGACGCCTTCTGATCATGGATCGCCGCCGAATACCCCACCAGCGCATCAAGGCTCGTCAGCACCCGACGGCGGTTGGGGTCCAACACATCAAACGCCCCCGCGCGCGCCAACATCTCCAACGGGCGTTTACCGACCCGTTTGATATCAACCCGCCTCGCAAAGTCAAAAAGCGTGATAAATTGATCTTCCCCACGCCCCTCAACAATCAGCTTCATCGCCTCGACACCGACGTTTTTCAACGCGCCCAGCGCATAAACCAGCTTTTGATCCTTCACATCAAACGCAGCCATCGACCGGTTCACACAAGGCGGCGTATAGGCGATCCCAAGGCCCTTTTTGACCTCTTGAAAATAGGTCGCCAGCTTATCGGTCAGATGAATATCGCAGTTCATCACACCCGCCATGAACTCGACAGGATGATTGGCCTTCAGCCACGCGGTTTGATAACTGACCACCGCATAGGCGGCGGCGTGGGATTTGTTGAACCCGTAATTGGCGAATTTCTCCAGAAGGTCAAAAACCTCTGACGCCTTCTTTTTGTCAACGCCATTTTCCATCGCGCCCTTTTCGAATTTGGGACGCTCCTTGGCCATCTCCTCGGCGATCTTCTTACCCATCGCGCGGCGCAACAGGTCCGCGCCGCCAAGCGAATAACCCGCCATGACTTGGGCGATCTGCATAACCTGCTCTTGATAAACGATAATCCCCTGCGTTTCGGCCAGCAAATGGTCAATCGACGGGTGCACCGAAGTGATCTCCTTGACCCCGTTCTTCACCTCGCAATAGGTCGGGATATTCTCCATCGGACCGGGCCGATACAACGCCACAAGTGCGACGATGTCCTCGATACACGTGGGCTTCATGCGCTTGAGCGCATCCATCATGCCGCTGGATTCCACCTGAAACACCGCCACGGTCTTGGCGCTTGCATAGAGCTTATAAGACGCCTCATCATCCAGCGGAATTGTGCCAATATCGTTTATTACTGCCTCAGGGGGCGTAAATAGTGTGTTGCCTTGCGCATCCACATGCAACGGACGGCCCTGTTTCACAATCAAATCTACCGCGTTTTGAATAACCGTCAGCGTCTTGAGACCCAAAAAGTCGAACTTGACCAACCCGGCCTGCTCGACCCATTTCATGTTGAACTGCGTCGCAGGCATATCCGATCTGGGGTCCTGATACAGCGGCACCAACTCGTCCAGCGGACGATCGCCAATCACCACACCCGCCGCGTGGGTTGATGCATTGCGCAACAGCCCCTCGACTTGCTGGGCATAACTCAACAGCCGCCCGACAATTTCCTCGTTCTTGGCCTCTTCACGCAGGCGCGGCTCGTCTGCCAGCGCCTTTTCAATCGACACCGGCTTGACCCCTTCCACAGGAATCATCTTGGAAATCCGGTCCACCTGCCCATAAGGCATCTGCAAAACACGGCCTACATCGCGCACCGCGGCCTTACTTAGCAGCGCACCAAAGGTAATAATCTGCCCCACTTTATCGCGGCCATATTTCCCCTGCACATAGCGGATCACCTCTTCGCGGCGGTCCATGCAAAAGTCGATATCAAAGTCGGGCATCGACACTCGCTCAGGGTTCAAAAACCGCTCGAACAGCAGCGAATAGCGCAGCGGATCAAGGTCAGTAATCAACAGCGCATAGGCCACCAAACTGCCCGCACCCGACCCACGGCCCGGTCCCACGGGAATACTGTTGTCCTTGGCGTATTTGATAAAATCGGCAACGATCAAAAAGTAACCGGGAAACCCCATGCCCTCGATAATCCCCAACTCGAAATCCAGCCGCGCCTGATACTCCTCCAGTGACACCGCGTGGGGAATAACCGCCAGCCGCGCCTGCAATCCCTCATTGGCCTGACGGCGCAATTCCACAATCTCGTCATCGGCAAATTTCGGCAAAATCGGGTCGCGCTTATACACCTTGAACGCGCAGCGCTTGGCAATCTCGACGGTATTTGAAATCGCCTCGGGCAGATCCGCAAACAGTGTCGTCATCTCTCGCGGCGACTTGAAATAATGCTGCGGGGTCAACCTGCGGCGCGGCTCTTGCTGGTCGACATAGGCACCATCGGCAATACACATCAACGCATCATGGGCCTCGAACAACGACGCTTTGGGAAAATACACGTCATTGGTGGCCACCAACGGCACCCCCTTGGCATAGGCCATCTCGACAAAACCCTGCTCGGACACCCTTTCCGCCTCTGGCAAGCCGTCGCCATCGGGATGGCGCTGCAATTCGACATATAACCGGTCCGGATAGATCGCCGCCAATCGGTCCATCAACGCCTCTGCCGCAGGTCTTTGCCCCGCGCGCAACAACCGCCCCACAGGGCCATCGGGGCCGCCGCTCAAACAAATCAGCCCCGCGTTATGGGTCTGCAAATCCTCCAGCGTCACCTGCGGCAGTTGCCCGTCTTGCTGCAAATACAAACAGGAATTCAGCTTCATCAGGTTCAAATACCCGACCTCGGACTGGGCCAGCAGCACAATCGCCGCAGGCTCGTCCGGTCGCTTGCCCGCCTCCGTGGTGGTATAACCCAGATCCAACTGACACCCGATAATCGGCTGCACACCCGCCTTGGCCGCCCCTTCGGAAAACTCCAGCGCGCAGAACATATTATTGGTGTCGGTTACCGCCACCGCAGGCATATGCAGATGCGCGGTCATGTCGGGTAATTTCTTGGCATGAACAGCCCCCTGCAACAGGGAATATTCGGTATGCACGCGCAGGTGGATGAATCGGGGATCATGTGACATGGGCGCAACCTACTGGGTGCGCTCCTGCGGGCCAAGCGGCAGTTTGCGATTGCGGGCAATTCAATAGTTAGCCACATTGCCAACAAACAGGAGCCGCCGCCACCATGCGCCAAATCACACCACAGCTTGATGCCTGCTTTTCGGCACTGTCGGATCCCACGCGGCGGGCGGTCATCGAACAGCTTGTGCGCGGCCCCGCAACCGTCAGCGCACTGGCCGTACCACATGCCATGGCCTTGCCCACCTTCATGCGGCACCTGTCGGTCCTGGAAAAATGCGGATTGATCCGGTCGGAGAAAACCGGCCGGGTGCGCACTTGCCACATCGACGCCTCGCCGCTGCTCGAAGTGCAGGGCTGGCTCGAGTGGCAACGGATTGTGTGGCAACAACAGCTCGACCAGATCGACCAAATGGCGCTTTCTCTGGATGTATCCAACGGCTAAATTCACAAAAATCACAGGTCTTTACGCCCGAAAAGCACAATTTTCAGAAAAATTACTTGCAATATGCGCCCGCTCTGGGTCTGCTAGACGCTAAGTCAAGGGCGCTCGGGGTTTACGCCGCATCAACTCCGCGCAACGGCCCCATTGCATTGGGTAACGCGGCAGGTCAACAACATGAAAGTGACGTTTCTTCTCAATGGGGAAACCGTGGAGGTGGACACACCCCCCACGCAAACGCTGCTCGACTGGCTGCGCACGACCCGCGACCTGACCGGCACCAAAGAAGGCTGCAACGAGGGCGACTGCGGTGCCTGTTCGGTCGTCGTCACTGACGCCCATAGCAAACGCGCATTGAACGCCTGTATCCTGTTTTTGCCGCAGCTTCACGGCAAATCCGTGCGCACGGTCGAAGGGATCACAGGGCCATCAGGCGCGCTGCACCCCGTGCAATCGGCCATGGTTGCGCACCACGGCTCGCAATGCGGGTTCTGCACCCCCGGCTTTATCGCTTCGATGGCCGCAAGCCACGCCAACGGGCGCACCGACCACGATGATATCCTCGCAGGCAACCTGTGCCGCTGCACCGGCTACGCCCCGATCATCCGCGCCGCAATCGCCGCGAGGGACGCCCCCGTGCCCACATGGATGGTCGAGCCTGACGCGCCGCAACCCCCTGCCGCCTTTGCGCCCGAAACGCTTGATGCGCTCGCCGCTTGGTATGCCGCCAACCCCGATGCGACCCTTATCGCAGGGGCCACGGACGTCGGCCTTTGGGTCACCAAACAATTGCGCGACCTCAACAATGTGGTGTTCCTGAACCGCTGCACCGACCTGCAACAGATCAGCCAAACCGCCGATACCATCACCTTTGGCGCAGGCGTGACCATGCTTGATGTGCATACCGCTCTCAAACCACTGCACCCGTCTTATGCACAAATGGTGCGGCGCTATGGCTCCGAACAGGTTCGCGGTGCCGCCACCATCGGCGGCAATATCGCCAATGGCTCGCCCATCGGCGACAACCCACCCGCTCTCATTGCTTTGGGGGCCACCCTGCATCTGCGCCACGGCGACAAAACGCGGTCGATCCCCTTGCAAGACTTCTTCATCTCTTACGGCAAACAAGACCGCGCACCCGGTGAACTTGTCACCGGCGTCACCATCCCCAAATCCGCCCCGGCTTTGCGGGTCTACAAACTCTCCAAAAGGTTCGATCAGGACATCTCTGCAGTCTGTGGCGCCTTTAATATCACTGTTCAGGGCGGAAAAGTGCAAGCCGCTGTCATCGCCTTCGGCGGTATGGCCGGCACCCCCGCACGCGCCCGCGCAGTCGAGGCCGCCCTCATCGGCCACCCTTGGACCATGGCAACCGTGCACGCCGCCCTGCCCGCCTTCGCCAGCGATTTCACGCCAATGTCTGACATGCGCGCCAGTGCGGCCTACCGGCTCGAGGCCGCGCAAAACATGGCCCTGCGCTATTTCGCCGACCTCTCGGGCCAACAGGTATCCGTGCTGGAGGTCCAGCCATGAGCGCCCGTAAACCCCTGCCGCATGACGCAGCCGCGCTGCACGTCACTGGCACCGCACGCTATATCGATGACATTCCTACGCCCGCAAACACCCTGCACCTGGCCTTTGGCACAAGCGCAATCGCCGCCGGCACAATCACCGCCATCAACCTCGACGCCGTGCGCAAGGCCGCGGGCGTGATCGCGGTGTTTACCGCCCGCGACCTGCCCTTCGCCAATGATGTTTCTCCCTCCGCACATGATGAACCGCTGCTGGCAACGGGCACCGTGCACTACCTCGGGCAACCTATCTTTCTGGTTGTCGCCACCAGCCACCTGTTGGCACGCAAAGCGGCGCGTCTCGGCGATATCACCATCAGCGCCGACACCCCGATCCTGACAATCGAAGATGCGCTCGCCGCCAACAGCCGTTTTGAAGATGGCCCTCGCATCTGGACCAAAGGTGACGTTGACGCAGCCCTCACTTCCGCCAAACACCGGCTGCAAGGCGCAATCGACATGGGCGGTCAGGAACACTTCTACCTCGAAGGCCAAGCCGCCCTCGCCCTGCCGCAAGAGGGCGGCGATATGCTGGTGCAGTCCTCCACGCAGCACCCGACCGAAATCCAGCACAAAGTCGCCGAAGCCATAGGTTTGCCAATGCACGCCGTGCGCGTCGAAGTCCGGCGCATGGGGGGCGGTTTTGGCGGCAAGGAAAGCCAAGGCAACGCTTTGGCCGTTGGCTGTGCCATCGCCGCACTTGCCACCGGGCGTCCTTGCAAAATGCGCTACGACCGCGATGACGACATGATGATCACCGGCAAGCGGCACGATTTCCGCATCGACTATGACATAGGCTTTGACGATGACGGCAAACTCTCTGGCGTCGATTTCACCCAGCTGACCCGCGCCGGTTGGGCGCTTGACCTCACGATCCCCGTCGCCGACCGCGCCATGCTGCACGCCGACAACGCCTATCTGCTGGAGCACACACGGATCACCTCGCACCGGCTCAAAACCAACACCCAAAGCGCCACCGCCTACCGCGGTTTTGGCGGTCCACAAGGCGTGCTTGGCATCGAGCGGGTCATGGACCACATCGCGGCACATCTGAACCTCGACCCCGTCGCCGTGCGCCGCGCCAACTATTACGCGCATATGGATCGGGCAAGTGACGCCAACACCACGCCCTACGGCATGAAAGTCACCGACTTCATCCTGCAAGGCATGACCGAAACCCTGCTGAAAACCGCCGACTATACTGCACGCCGCGCCGCCATCGACGCATGGAACGCCGCAAATCCGATCCTCAAAAAGGGCTTGGGTTTCGCCCCGGTCAAATTCGGCATCTCCTTTACGCTGACGCACCTCAACCAAGCCGGCGCTCTGGTGCACGTCTATCAAGACGGCTCGATCCACCTTAACCACGGCGGCACCGAAATGGGCCAAGGGCTGTTCCAAAAGGTCGCTCAGGTCGCCGCCGCGCGCTTCGGGGTGTCCATGGACACGATTAAAATCACAGCGACAGACACCGCCAAGGTCCCCAATACCTCCGCCACTGCCGCCTCTTCCGGCACCGACCTGAACGGCATGGCTGTGCAAAACGCCTGCGACATAATCATTGCACGTATCGCACAAGTTGTGGCTCAAACTCACGGCGACACGCCCGAAAATGTCACTTTTCAAAACAATGAGGTCACAACAGGCAAAACCACCCTCACCTTCGCCCAGGCCGCCATGCTTGCCTACACCAACCGCGTCAGCCTCTCGGCTACGGGATTCTACAAAACCCCAGACCTCGCGTGGGACCGGATCGCGGGACAGGGCCAACCGTTCTTCTACTTCGCCCAAGGGGCCGCCCTGACTGAGGTTGTCATCGACACGCTCACCGGCGAAAACCGCATCCTGCGCTGCGACATCCTGCACGATGCAGGCACCTCGCTGAACCCGGCGCTCGACATCGGCCAGATCGAGGGTGGCTATGTGCAAGGCGCGGGCTGGCTCACCACCGAAGAATTGATCTGGGACGACAAGGGCGACCTCAAAACCCACGCGCCCTCGACCTATAAAATCCCCGCCTGCTCTGACAGACCGGCCATTTTCAACGTGACCCTCTGGGACGCGCCCAACCCCGCCAACACCGTCTACCGGTCCAAGGCCGTGGGCGAGCCACCCTTCATGCACGGCATCTCCGCGCTGTTGGCGCTGTCCGATGCCGTGGCGAGCTGCGGCAAAACCTACCCCGCGCTCGACGCGCCAGCGACGCCCGAACGCATTTTGGCGGCCGTCAAACGGGTCCGCGCATGACCTGGATCACCGTCTCCATCACCCGCACCGCGGGCTCTGCGCCGCGCAACGCAGGCACACAGATGCAGGTCTTTGCCGACCACATCACAGGCACTATCGGTGGCGGCGCTCTTGAATGGGCGGCGATGGCGCACGCGCGGCACATGCTCTCGACCGGCCGCCACTCGGACACCCAAACCATCCCGCTTGGCCCCAATCTGGGGCAATGCTGCGGCGGCTCTGTGCACCTGTCCTATACCGCGAACGCGACCATCGACACCGCGCGCCCCCGCAACATCTGGATCTGGGGCGCGGGCCACGTCGGACGCGCGTTGGTCAATACCCTCGCGCCGCTCCCCGACACGGCCATCACATGGATCGACACCAGCGCCGCGCGGTTCCCGGGCACCATGCCCGATGATGTGACCCCTCTTGTCGCCGCCGCCCCAAGTCTCGCCGCCAAACACGCGCCTGCAAACGCCGAACACCTGATCTTGACCTACGCACATGACATCGACCTTGCGATCTGCCACGCGCTACTGTCATCGCAATTCCGCAGTATCGGGTTGATCGGATCGGCCACCAAATGGGCGCGCTTCAAATCGCGGCTTGGCGCTTTGGGTCATAACGCGGCCACCATCGACCAAATCGCCTGCCCGATCGGCGATCCGTCCTTAGGCAAACACCCCTCCCAGATTGCAATCGGCGTCGCTGCTGCCATAATTGGCGCCAGTTCTGCCCGCCAAAAGGATCAAATCGCATGAGCCTGATCTCGATCAAAAACCTGACAAAGGGCTACCCCGGCGTCATTGCCAACAAAGACGTCAGCTTCGACATCGAACGCGGGGAAATTCACGCTCTGCTGGGCGAAAACGGCGCGGGGAAATCAACGCTGGTCAAGGCGATCTACGGGCTCGTCAAACCCGACAGCGGCACCATGACACTGGAAGGCCAGACATTTGCCCCCTCCGAGCCTCGCGCGGCGCGGGCGGCGGGCGTGGCAATGGTGTTCCAACACTTCTCGCTGTTCGACGCGATGAACGTGGCCGAAAATATCGCTCTGGGCATGGAAAACCCGCCGCCCCAAAACGACGTGGCGGCTCGGGTGCGGGCGGTCTCACACCAATACGGCCTGCCGCTTGACCCCGATATGATCGTCGGGGACCTCTCTGCGGGCGAACGGCAGCGCGTCGAAATCATCCGGTGCCTGCTGCAAGACCCCAAGCTTTTGATCATGGACGAACCAACCTCGGTGCTGACCCCGCAAGAGGTCGACATCTTATTTGAGACACTTCGCAAACTTGCCTCCGAAGGCACCTCGATCCTCTATATCTCGCACAAACTCGAAGAAATTCGCAGCCTTTGCGACAAGGCCACCGTGCTGCGGCTGGGCCAAGTCGTGGGCGAATGCGACCCGCGCCAAACCTCGGCACGCGATATGGCGGAACTCATGGTCGGCATGGTGCTGCATGTGCCGACAAAGACTGACAAACCTCTGGGCGACGTCGCCCTCACCCTGACAAACCTCTCCGCGCCCGCGCCACACCAATTCGGCACGCGCCTGCGGGCAATCAATCTCGAAGTGCGCAAAGGCGAAATCTTCGGGATCGGCGGCGTGGCGGGCAATGGTCAGGACGAATTGGTGGCCGCACTGTGCGGCGAAACACGCACGGCGGCCGACATGGTCAAACTGGGCGTGCAAAATATCGGCGATCTTGCGCCAAATGCCCGCCGCGCGCTTGGGCTTTGTGCGGCCCCCGAAGAACGCAACGGGCACGCCGCAGTCCCCGACATGAGCCTGATCGAGAACACTATCCTGACCGCAGTGACACGCAAAAACCTAGCCAAAAACGGTTTTTTACAATGGGATAAGGCGCGCAGCTTTGCCCAAGATATCATCCGCACCTTTGATGTGCGCACGCCCAGCGCGCGCAGCACCGCAGGGTCGCTTTCGGGCGGGAACCTGCAAAAATTCGTCATCGGACGCGAGATCATGCAAGACCCCGAGGTGCTGATCATCAACCAACCCACATGGGGGGTCGATGCCTCTGCTGCGGCCGCAATCCGGCAAGCCATCCTTGATCTTGCCGACCAAGGGGCCGCGGTTGTGGTGATCAGTCAGGACCTCGACGAGCTGATGGAAGTGGCCGGCCGGTTTGCCGCGCTCAACGACGGTCAACTCTCTGCACCGCGCGATGCGGCATCACTGACGATCGACGAAATCGGGCTGATGCTCGGGGGCGCTCATGATCTGGAGGTTGCACATGTTGGACCGTAACGCCGCCTCCGGCGGGCATATTTATGCTCCGAAGAAAACAAAGGGACTGCCTCAATGATCTTATTGGAAAAACGGCCAGAGCCGTCTCGCGCATGGGCGGTCGCCACGCCGCTCCTTGCAGTTTTGCTGACGATGATCGTGGGCGGCATCCTGTTTGCCGCCTTGGGCAAAAACCCGTTCGAGACGATCCGCACCATATTTCTCGACCCGCTGTTCTCGGAGTTTGCGTGGTATTATCGCCCACAACTTCTGGTCAAAGGGGCGCCACTGGTATTGATCGCGATCGGGCTGTCGTTCGGGTATCGGGCGGGCATCTGGAACATCGGTGCCGAGGGGCAATATATCATCGGCGCAATCTGCGGCGCCGCCGTGGGCCTTGCATTTTACCCAATGGAATCGTGGCTCATCTTCCCTCTCATGGTTCTCGCGGGGGCTGCGGGAGGCACTCTTTGGGCACTGATCCCGGGCATTTTGCGGGTCAAATTCGGCACCAATGAAATCCTTGTGTCCTTGATGCTGGTCTATGTCGCCGAGCAACTCCTGGCGTCAATGGCCTTGGGCGCAATGCGTAACCCCGAGGGTATGGGCTTTCCCGGCAGCCGGAACCTGTCGCAATACCCCTCTGCCGCCAACCTCGAACTGATTGCGGGATCGGGAATGCACTGGGGGGTCGTGGCTGCTTTCATCGCGGTGATCTTCGGCTATATCACTCTGTCGCGACACGTCTTCGGATTCCATGTGCGGCTGTCGGGACAAGGGCCGCGCGCGGCGGTCTTTGCAGGCGTCAATCCGCACCGGATGATCCTGATCTGTCTGGGGATATCGGGCGCACTGGCGGGCATGGCCGGACTATTCGAAGTCGCAGGCCCCGCAGGACAAATCAGCATCGATTTCAACGCGGGCTACGGGTTCACAGCGATCATCGTCGCGTTCTTGGGGCGGCTCCACCCTGTCGGCATCCTGCTGGCTGGCGGGCTCATGGCGCTCACCTACATCGGCGGCGAAATCGCGCAGTCCAACCTTGGGCTACCGGGTGCTGCGATCCAATTGCTCCAAGGGATGCTGCTGTTCTTCCTGCTCGCAGTTGATGTTTTGACCAACTACCGGATCCGGCTCTCGCAAAGAGGAACAGTCTAATGGACCTGTCATCAATCAACCCGATCCTGCTTCTGGCCTCCCTCATGGTGGCGGCCACCCCGATCCTTTTGGCCGCTATCGGCGAGTTGGTCGTGGAACGGGCCGGCGTTTTGAACCTCGGCGTCGAAGGCATGATGATCACCGGCGCGGTCAGCGGTTTTATCGTGGCCGTCAGCACCGGATCTCCGCTGCTTGGGTTCATCGGGGCGGCCGTCGGCGGCGCCTTTCTGGGCCTGCTCTTCGGCATCCTGACCCAGGTATTGCTCTCCAACCAAGTGGCCACCGGCCTTGCACTTACACTCTTCGGGCTCGGGCTCTCGGCCCTGATGGGGCAAAACTACATCGGCGTAAAAGCACCCAGCTTCCCCGACTGGGACATCCCCTTGCTGGGCGACATCCCCGTGATCGGACCGATCGTCTTCCAACACGACCCGATGGTCTACGTCGGGCTGATCCTTGTCGCCGCAACATGGTGGTTCTTGCACAAAACGCGCCACGGGCTGGTGCTTCGGGCGGTCGGCGAAAACCACGATGCGGCCCATGCCTTGGGCTACAAAGTGATCCGCGTGCGGCTTCTGGCGATCATGTTCGGCGGGGCCTGTGCTGGCTTGGGCGGGGCATACCTGTCACTTGTCCGCGTGCCACAATGGACCGAAGGCATGACCGCAGGGGCCGGCTGGATTGCACTGGCCATCGTGGTCTTCGCTAGCTGGAAACCATGGCGGCTTTTGCTCGGTGCCTATCTTTTCGGCGGCGTGACCGTTCTACAACTCAACTTGCAAGCGGCAGGGGTCGCAGTCCCCGTCGAATATCTTTCCATGTCACCATACCTAGCCACCATCGCCGTTCTGGTTATTATGTCGGCAGGACGGGCGCCCGGGTCACTGGGCCGAATCTTTCACGCCTCACGCTAAAGGCACCAACAGTCCATATTTTGGGGGATACCTATGACGATCAAATCTATACTCGCAGGGGCCACACTGGCACTCGGCCTTGCATCCGGCGCCTTTGCCGATGCCGATAAAACCAAAGTCGGCTTTGTCTACGTCGGCCCCGTCGGCGATGGCGGCTGGACATACGAGCACAATCAGGCGCGCCTCGCGGTTGAAGCAGAATTCGGCGACGCGGTCGAAACCGTCTTTGTCGAAAGCGTGCCAGAAGGACCAGACGCCGAACGGGTCATGACGCAAATGGCTCTGGGCGGCGCTGACCTGATCTTTACAACATCGTTCGGCTACATGGACCCGACCATCAACGTCGCGGCCAAATTCCCCGACGTGAAATTCGAACACGCAACCGGCTTTAAACGGGCCGACAACGTCTCGACATACTCCGCGCGCTTCTACGAAGGCCGCGCCGTTCAGGGGCTCATCGCTGGCTCCATGACCAAATCGAACATCGTGGGCTACATCGGCTCGTTCCCGATTCCCGAAGTCATCCGCGGCATCAACGCCGCCTACACTCAAGCCAAGAAAGTAAACCCTGACGTCGAATTCAAAATCGTCTGGGCCTACACATGGTTTGATCCGGCAAAAGAAGCAGAAGCCGCGACCGTTCTGATTGAACAAGGCGCCGATGTGATCTTGCAGCACACCGACTCCACTGCACCACAAGCAGCGGCACAAGCAGCAGGCAACGTGATCACATTCGGTCAGGCCTCCGACATGGCCGAATTTGGCCCACTGCCTCGGGTTTCCTCGATCATCGACAACTGGGCGCCCTACTATATCGCGCGGACCAAAGCGGTGATGGACGGCACATGGACGAGCACCGCAACTTGGGACGGTATCGGCGCTGGCATGGTTGGCATCGGTGAAATCTCCTCCGCTGTGCCCGCCGACATCAAAGCCGCCGCAGAAGCCCTGCGCGACAGCTTGGCCGACGGCTCGTATCATGCCTTCACCGGACCGATCAACAAACAAGACGGCTCGGTCTGGCTCGCTGATGGCGAAACCGCCGACGACGGCACGCTCGCGGGCATGAACTTTTATGTCGAAGGCATCGTAGGCGACATCCCGCAATAAGCGTCAGTCACCACAAACACCAAAGGCCCGTCAGAAATGGCGGGCCTTTTTTGTTGCCGCATTGCCGGCATAGCCCAAAGTGCCCAATGCGGCACCGCGCCTGAACCTCCCCATTCGGGCTCCCGTCGCCCTGAAAAAAATCCACGCCAATCGCGACTTACTGCAGTAGGCTTTGAGTTAATCACCAGCGAAAGGGCCGTGAAACATGCTTGAAAACGTCAACTGGGCCGCAATTCAAGGCCTCGCTTTGTGTTGCCGGTGCGATTGGTGTTGTCATCTTGATCATCTTCCTGATCTACGAGGTCCGCCACAACGCCGATGCCATCGAAGGCGCGACTGTCCAATCGCTCATGAGCCTCGAGCGAGAAGTATTTGCATTACTCGCAAAGAATGCCGAACTGATGATCAAGGGCGGCGCAGCATCAGTCTCGCTAAGCGAGGTCGAATTCTATCAGTATGAGCGCGGTGTCGGCACGTATATGTCTTTGGTATACTCAGCCTACATTCAACACAAACGCGACCTGATCGAAGATGAGGTTTGGGAGGCATACCTGAACGCTCTCGAACGACATATGACTGCACCGGGCTTTGCACAGGCCTGGCGACGCATTTGCGTTGGGTATCCACAGAGCTTTCAGGATCTGATCAGAAAGAGATTTCCGCAAACACCAATGCCGCACGAAACGGTATGATTTTAAAAATCAAAGGCCGGAGTATATCTGAAAAATACGACCGTCACGGTTAGCGGTAGGGTCCGTCCCAGCCGTCGGGATAGAGGTCACTGACCGCAGATTGGAGCGGGTCGAGATATTTCTTGTAGGTCTTCCAGCGGCCAATTGCATTTTGGGACAGGGGCGCGCGCACCTGCGCGGTCGACAATGTGCGGCTGTGATTTTTGCTGTTGGCGTGATCCATCACAGATGGCTCCCATGCGAGTCCGAGAAAATCCAAGGTTTTGCGCAGTTCAACTTCGGAATTGGTCACCAGATCCTCGTAGCGAAGCGTCAAAATCGGATTGGGCAAAACCCGCGACCAATGCGCCATAAGATCGCGGTATTGGACATAGGTGCGTCCAAGTAACCCGATATCTTGGGTATAGCTATGCCACGCCGAAAGTGGCTGCAAGTAACACGACACGCAGGTATCCAATGGGTCGCGGCGCATGTCGATGATCCGCGCATTTGGCAGGATTTTCGCAAAAAATCCCAAGAGTTCAAAGTTGTGAAGCGATTTGTCAATCACGCGCTCCGCGTCAGTTTCCCCTTTTATTTCAGCGCAATATCTCTGCGAGAATGCCTGCGCCGCCGTCGGCGGAATTTGACGAATTGCAGCGACCATATCCGCACCGTTTAGAGACCGCATTCCCGTCGTCTGGCACAGATTGCGCAATGCGGGGCTTTCGCCCACGCTCGTAATCTGGCTATGCCCTGCCAGCATTTGCTCAAGTAAGGTGGAGCCACTGCGCGGAAATCCCACGATCAGCACGGGTTGCTCACCGCGATCACCTGTGGCGTCTTGATAGTCCGCGGCTGTCACGGAATTGATCTGCTTTTGAATAAAGGCGGCATAGGCGGTCTCATCGCGCGGCATCGGGGCTGCGGATTTCGCGCGGGTGAACGTTTTGAATGCGGCGTCATGCGCGCCCGCGTCCAATTGCGCCTTACCCAATAGCTTCAACGCATCCGCATAAGCGATGCCGCCGGCTTTTTCCAGGGAGGGCAAGATGTGCGCTTGCAGATATGCAAGAACGGGGTCTTCAGCGTCAATCCGACCCGTCGAAAACACAAGGCTGATGACGTCCATATTGTCGGGGTAGGATTGCCACAGATCGCGTGCCAAATCGGCGGCGGCGGTCAATTGACCCGCTGCGCGCAGGTAACGCCCCTTTTGAATGAGCGCAGGCAGGTGGTCTGGGCGTTGCGCCAGGGCCAGCTCTAACTTGGCAATAGCGGCGTCAGGCCGGTTGCGTGCAGCATCAACATGCGCCGCGATAAACAAACTGTCGGGGTTAGAAGGGTCAATGCGCAACGCCGCCGCCGCATGTTGCTCGGCCTGTTCTAGCCGGTTGCAATTGCTATATGTTTCCGCGGCCAGCGCTTGCACCCGAGCCGATTTTGGCTTTTGTGCCACAAGGCGTTCGACAGCGGCAGCCGCTTTGCGGAATTTACGCGAATAGCGATTGTGAAACCGAATGTAGGTCATCAGCACGACCGAATTTCTCGGCTTGGCCTGTAGCAGCTTGTCAAATAACGCGTCAGCCTCGGCGATACGCCCGTTTGCGGCCAGTGCCTTGGCTTTATCTAGCGACATCACCGTGCCTCAGGCCAATGGCCCAAGGCGGATTTTGTAGATATTACTGATCAAGGAAAGACCGCAATTTGCGCGAGCGGCTTGGGTGCTTGAGCTTGCGCAGCGCTTTCGCCTCGATCTGGCGGATACGCTCGCGGGTCACAGAGAACTGCTGGCCAACCTCTTCGAGCGTGTGATCGGTGTTCATGCCAATGCCAAACCGCATCCGCAGCACCCGTTCCTCGCGCGGTGTAAGTGACGCCAGAACGCGGGTTGTGGTTTCTTTCAGGTTCTCCTGAATCGCAGAATCCAGCGGCAGGATCGCGTTTTTATCCTCGATGAAATCACCAAGCTGGCTGTCCTCCTCGTCGCCGATCGGGGTTTCCAGCGAAATCGGTTCTTTTGCAATTTTCATCACCTTGCGGACTTTTTCCAAAGGCATTTGCAGCTTTTCTGCCAACTCCTCGGGGGTCGGTTCGCGGCCAATTTCGTGCAACATCTGACGACCGGTGCGCACCAGCTTGTTGATCGTCTCGATCATATGCACCGGAATGCGGATCGTGCGGGCTTGGTCGGCAATCGAGCGGGTGATTGCTTGGCGGATCCACCAGGTCGCATAGGTCGAGAATTTATAGCCGCGACGGTATTCGAATTTATCCACGGCCTTCATCAGGCCGATGTTGCCTTCCTGAATAAGATCAAGGAATTGCAAGCCGCGGTTGGTGTATTTCTTGGCAATCGAAATCACCAGACGCAGGTTGGCTTCGACCATTTCTTTCTTGGCCTGACGCGCTTCTTTTTCGCCCTTTTGAACTTGCTGGACGATGCGGCGGAATTCGTTGATGTCCACGCCGACATATTGGCCGACCTGGGCCATGTCGCCACGCAATTCTTCGATTTTATCGGACGACCGCTCGATCAACGCCTGCCAGCCACGCCCCGCCTTTTCGCCCATTTCCTCAAGCCAGTTCGGGTCCAGCTCGCGACCTTTATATTCGTCGATAAATTCGCGGCGGTTGATCCGGGCTTGGTCGGCCAATTTCACCATCGCGCTGTCAATCGACATGATGCGGCGGTTGATGCCATATAGCTGGTCAATCAGCGCTTCAATGCGGTTGTTGTGCAGATGCAGCGAGTTGACCAAAACCACAATCTCGGAGCGCAACTTTTGGTATTTCTTCTCGGCCTTGTCAGAAAACGATGAATCCTCGTTCAATGTGGCCGACATGCGCGCATCTTGCATATCCGACAATTTGCTGAAATCGCGGGCAATCAGATCAAGGGTTTCCAGAACACGCGGCTTGAGTGCGGCCTCCATCGCGGCAAGCGACATATTGGCCTGATCTTCCTCGTCCTCGTCATCGTCTTTGCTGATCGGATTGCCATCCGCGTCCAGCTCTTGGGTTTTGGTGGCATCAACGACCGGCGCACCGGCGACCAAGGGGGCCACAACCGGCGCCTCATCGTCATCCTCGCCCATGGTATTGCCGAATGTGGTCTCCAGATCGATCACATCGCGCAGCAAAATATCCTCGGACAGCAATTCGTCGCGCCAGATCGTGATCGCCTGGAATGTCAGCGGGCTTTCACAAAGCCCCAGGATCATCGTGTTGCGGCCCGCCTCGATGCGTTTGGCAATCGCGATCTCGCCTTCGCGTGACAGCAATTCAACAGAGCCCATCTCGCGCAGATACATGCGCACCGGATCATCGGTGCGGTCCAGCTTTTCGGCCTCCGCGCCGCCCAGCGTGATATCGCGCGACCCTGCAACCGTGGCCACGGCGGTGCCGCCTGCGGGGTCTTCGGATTCTTCGGATTCTTCTTCTTCGGTGACCTGAATGCCCATCTCTGACAGCATCGACATCACGTCTTCGATCTGGTCAGACGACACCTGCTCGGGTGGCAGAACCGCATTGAGCTGGTCATAGGTGATGTAGCCCCGTTCGCGCGCGTCCGCGATCATCTTTTTGACCGCCGCCTGGCTCATATCAAGGCTGATATCACCGTCCTGATCGAGTTTGCGATCGTCGTTGTCTTTCGCGGCCATGCGGGGCTCCTTGCAAGAGGTCAAACGAACCAAAGTGATTCGAATGATTCGGTTAGTTTCGAATCAACCTCTATTCGAGGCGATTCGCAAGCAGATGGGCGGCAGTTGCTGTGATGTGTTGCCAATCTCCTTGACGCCGGCATCGCAGCAAAACCTCTATTTTTTCTTAGCTTTACCCATAGTTAGTCCTTCAAGCAGATTTTCAAAGGCACGCCTGTCGTCTTTATTGAGTTTCAGACCGTTTTGCGCGGTCTCGAAATCGCCGCTGTCGTCGCTGTCTTTGCGAATCGACGTATCGACAGATGCCGCAGCCCGCGCCAGCCGCCAGGTGACCCCTTCGTCGGCCAGTCCTGACATGTCATCCATCCCGTCCATTATCTCGCGTGAATGGCCACGGCGCGCCATCAGTTTGCCCAGCTCTTCGGTCAGCAACAACCGCGCCACCTCTACATCACCCGGGCGGCGCACCGATGGGATAATCGCAAGGTGTGGATTGCTCATCAGCTTTACAAGGGCCTCGTCGCCGATATCGCGCTGCACGGCGGCCATCACGTCCTCGGCCAGCGCGTGGCGCAGGATCGCGGCGCGCATTTGTGCATGGTTCGGGTCACGGCATTCCATACGCTCGATCTCGGCTTCAAACGCCAAAATCACATCAGGCGTGTAAATCAGCGTCGCAAGGATCACCGATTCGCGCAGATGCACCTCGTCGCCGGTCCCCGCGCCCAACTCCGAGGCCTTGCTGCCGCTCACCGGTGAAATCTCGCGCTGCCACGGCTCCTGGTTGCGGGTCCATGCTGCACGCGGGCTGCGCTTTGGTGCGGCACCTTGCCTGCGCGGGCTGAACAGCGCCCAGCGCATCTCTTTGATCGCCTCGCCGTAGTGATGCCGGATCGACGGGTCGGCAATCAATTTTATCTTTTCGCGCAAGACTTTATCCAGCGACGCCTTGCGCTCGGGGCTGTCGAAATTCTTGCCCTCGGTCTCGCGGCGCCACAACAATTGCACCATCGGAACAGCCCCGTCCAACAGCGCCTGCATCGCCCCCTTGCCCTGCGCCTTGATCAGGTCATCAGGGTCCAACCCGTCGGGCATGATCGCAAAGCGCAGCGATTGCCCCGCCTCCAGCAAAGGCAACGCACTATCAATCACCCGCATCGCGGCACGCAGGCCTGCGGTATCGCCGTCCAGCGCGATAATCGGCTCTGGGGCTATGCGCCACAACAGGCGCAACTGGTCTTGCGTAATCGCAGTGCCAAGCGGGGCGACAGCCGCGGTAAAGCCGGCCTCCGACAGCGCGATGACATCCATATACCCTTCGGCCACGATCAGCGGCTGACCCTTGCCAGCCGCCTCTCTGGCGGGACCGTGATTATAGAGGCTGCGGCCTTTATCGAACAAAGGTGTTTCAGGAGAGTTAAGATATTTCGCCCGCGCATTGGGGTCCATCGCGCGACCACCCAGACCAATCGCCCGCGCCATTGCATCGCGGATCGGGAAAATAATGCGCCCGCGAAACCGGTCATAAGGCGCGTCGCCACGCTCGCTTTGCGCGGCCAGACCGGCCTCCAGCACCAGATCGGCATCCACACCCTTGCCCGTCAGATAGCCCGTCACGCCGCCATTTGCGGGGGCAAAACCGATGTCCCAACGCGCCTGCGCCTCGGGCGACAAGCCGCGCCGCGCCAGATAATCGCGCGCCTGCGAGGCCGCCGCCGTTTGCAATTGCAACTTATGCCACTGCACCGCCTGTTCCATCACATCGGTCAGTTGCGTGCGCAGATCGGCCTTTTCCTGCGCGCGCGGGTCAGATGCCGGCACGGTCATGCCCGCCTCGCCCGCCAAAATCTTGACCGCCTCGATGAACTCCACATTTTCGGTTTCGCGCACAAAGGTGATCGCGTCCCCCTTGGCGTGGCAACCAAAGCAATAGTAGAACCCTTTGCGGTCATCGACGTGGAAACTGGCGGATTTTTCCTGATGGAACGGGCACGGCGCCCACATATCGCCCTTGCCCTGATTGGACTTGCGGGTGTCCCACATCACTTTACGCCCCACGACCTGTGACAACGACAGGCGGGTGCGCAGCTCATCAAGGAATCCGGGGGGCAAGCTCATGGGCGTATTATCCGCCGAAGTGCGGCCAGAGTCGAGTGGCCTTAGCCCCGCGCTGCCACCGCTTTTGCCGCTGTGGTCAACTCATGCACCAAGGTCTGCGCCATGGAGCGCATCACCATCACATCAACCACGCCGCCCGCCCGTCCGATCAAGACCGCCGACATATGCCCGACCAGCGTGCGCAACACCCGCCCGTCAAAATCGCGCAAATCCACAGGGGCCAGCCGCGCAAGCAGGTCACGCGCCGCCCCGTCGATACGCACGCAAGCCCAGCCATCGCTTTGACCCGTCACCGCAGCGGGCAAAGGCGGCAGATCCGGCACCCCCAGCACCAGATATTGCCCGTGCCCGAACCAGATCATCTGGGCCATCTCGGTGGCGGTAAAGCGGCCCGTATCTGGCAGGGTCAATCCCAGCTTTTTAAGCGCCGCCGTGGTGGCATCCATGCGCCCGTCAAACGGGGCCACCGACCACGCGTGATCAATGGTAATTTCCGACAGTGCTGTCTGCCCGATTGTGACCGGCAGCAGGCCGCCACAGGGTGTTTTGGCAATCAAATCAACCACGCAAGCGCCCTCCTTGGGGATCAATGAACACAGGATCGCAGACTTCTACTTGCGCATCCAGCCCGCGCAAATGGTCCACCATACGGATCACCTCGCCGTGCCTTGCGCGCCCGCCCTGCAAAAAGCCCAGCGCAATCATATGCTGCAACGCGGGCGAAAATCCCACCGATGTAATATAACCTGCGTGATTTTCGCGAATTGGCGCGGCACCGGCATCAAACAGATGCGCCCCTGCGGTCAGTTGCTTGACCGCGCCCACCGGTTTAAGCCCGACAAGCTGTGCGCGGCTCTCGTCCAACAGCCCTTCGCGGCGCGACAAGGCCTGCCCGATACAGTCCTTTTTCAGGCTCACCATACGGTCCATCCCGATATCAAACGCGGTGACCCGCCCGTGGATTTCGGCATGGGTGATATGACCTTTCTCGATGCGCAGCACGTTCAGCGCCTCCATCCCGTAAGGGCCGCCGCCCAAAGCGCGGGCGCGCGTAACAAGCGCGTCATATAGGCTCGCCCCATAGCGCGCGGGCACCGCGATCTCATAGGCATGTTCGCCCGAGAACGAGATCCGGAACAGCCGCCCCTTCACCCCTCCCAACGTGACATCGCCGCAGCTCATATAAGGAAAGCTGTCGTTATCAACCGGTGCCTCAATCATGGCGTTGATCACATCGCGCGACTTGGGCCCCGCGACGGCAAATTGCGCCCAGTGCTCGGTCACCGACATCACCGTGGCATCCAGATCGGGGCGCAGCACCTGCAAGATAAACTCCAGATGCCGCATCACCAGCCCCGCCGCCGCCGTGGTTGTGGTCATCACATAGTGGTTTTCGCCCAAGCGCGCCGTGGTGCCATCATCCAAGACATAGCCGTCCTCGCGCAGCATCAGACCATAACGCACCTTGCCGACTTTCAGCGTCGAAAACGTATTTGTATACACAAAATCAAGCAATTGCGCCGCAGCCGGCCCCTGAATATCAATCTTTCCAAGGGTCGAGACATCCACCACACCCACCGTATTGCGCACCATATTGACCTCGCGGTCACAGGCTTGCCGCCATGTGGTCTCGCCCTTTTGCGGCACATAACTGGGCCGATACCACAGCCCCGCCTCGATCATCGGCGCGCGCGCTGCCACAAGTGCCTCATGCGAGGTGGTCAACCGCTGCGGCGCAAAACCGGTGCCGGCACTGCCCGCCCCCATCGCAGCAATCGGCACCGGAATAAATGGCGGGCGAAACGTGGTTGTGCCGGTCTCGGGAATACCGCGCCCGGTGACATCGGCCAGCACCGCCAAAGCCACCACATTGGACGATTTGCCCTGATCGGGGGCCATGCCTTGGGTGGTATAGCGTTTCATATGCTCGACAGAGCGGAAATTTTCCTGCGCGGCCAGTTTGATATCCTTGACGTGCACATCGTTTTGAAAATCGATCCACTTGCGCCCCTTGCCCTCCACCGACCACAGCGGATCAATCGCATAGACGCTGTCATCCGCATCCGGCAACACAGCCGCTTTGGCCTTCAATCCAAGGTTTTTAACCACCGCCGCCGCAATCTGTGCCGCATCGGCCAAACAGCCCAGCGTATCAAACACACCGTGGCACGCGCCCGCAGTGACCAGATTGGGCACCGCCCCCGCAGAGGGCACAAATGACGCAATCGCCGCGTCCCAGATCGGGCGTCCGTTCATATGACAGGTCAAATGCACCGTGGGGTTCCAGCCGCCCGTCACCGCAAGACAATCAACCTCGATCTGCCTGGTCTCGCCGTTCTGGACCACGGTAATGCTTTGCAGCCCATGCCGCCCCTTGGTGCCGGTCACACGCGCCCCGTCGCGACTATCTAGCGTGGCCACAACATCCAGCCCCGCAGCGGCAAGATCACGCGCCGTGCGCTGCACATCATTGTTATTGCCAAACACCGCAACCCGCTGCCCTGCAGCCACACCCCAACGATTGATATAAGCGCGCACCGCTCCCGCCATCATCACACCGGGTCGGTCATTGTTTGGAAACGCAATCGACCGCTCCAGGGCACCGGCACATAGGATCGCGCGCTTGGCACTGATACGCCAGAAACAGCTTCGCGGCAGATCAGGCTTGCGCGGCATCATATCACCGACGCGCTCCAATGCGCCAAACGTGCCCTGATCATAAGCGCCGGTGACGGCGGTGCGGGTCATGATGCGCACATTGGGCATCGCCGCCAGTTCACTTGTGACCTTCGCCACCCAAACTGCCGCGGGCTCGCCATCAATCTGCTCAACTTCCGCCAGCAACCTGCCGCCCAGCGCCGTGTCCTCTTCGGCCAAAATCACATCCGCTCCGGCCTGTGCGGCAACCCATGCCGCCATCAACCCCGCAGGCCCCGCGCCAATCACCAGCACATCACAAAACGCAAACGCCTTTTCATAAACATCCCGGTCGGGCTGCCCGCTTAACGCGCCAATCCCCGCCGCGCGGCGAATAACCGGCTCATAGAGCTTCTCCCAAAACGCCTTTGGCCACATAAACGTCTTGTAATAAAACCCCGCCCCCAGAAACGGCGAGACCAGATCATTCACGGCCATCACATCGTATTTCAGGCTCGGCCATGCGTTCTGCGAAAAAGCCTCCAACCCCTCGTAAACCTCTTGCACGGTCGCGCGCACGTTGGGATCGGCCTGCGCACCACGGCCAATTGTGACCAGCGCATTTGGCTCCTCGGATCCGGCAGACATAATCCCACGCGGACGGTGATACTTGAACGACCGCGCCACCAGCTTCACGTCATTGGCCATCAACGCCGCCGCCAATGTCTCGCCCTTCACCCCGCGATAAGACACCCCGTCAAACCGAAACGATACCGTCAACTGCTGGCCGCGCGGCCCCGCATCCGCCAGTCTCATCGGGCCACCTCTTGCGCCAAAACAACATCGGCAATCTGATGGGTCACCGTATCTCTTGTCACCACCAACCACGCACCACAGCCCGCCTCGTGATGCCACAAATCACGGGTCCGGCCCGCCGGATTGTCTCGCAAATGCAGATAGGTATCCCAAGCCGCAATATCCGCCTCGCGATCAGGCCGGTGCAGCGCCACAGCATCGCCCTTGTAATAAAACTCTCGCAAATCGCGCTCTCCGCACACAGGACATTCAATACGCATAGGACCCCTGCCTCGCTTTTTTCAAAATACTCATATTTGCTCGGCTGACAGCGTCAGTGCAGGTTATGTTGGGCACCCGTGCCCTCCTCGTCCATGATCCCGACGCCGGTGCGGAACCGGTCCAGCCGGAACTTGGCGGCAGGCGCGTGATGCTGCCCCGTGGCAATCAAATGCGCCAGACTAAAGCCCGATCCGGGCACTGCCTTGAACCCGCCATAACACCAGCCGCAATCGACAAAAAGTCCCTCGATATGGGTCTTGTCGATGATCGGGCTGCCGTCCGGCGTCATATCCATAATCCCGCCCCAAGAGCGCAGCACGCGCGCCTTGCCGATCATCGGCATCAAGGCCATCGCGGCCTCCATCACATGTTCTTTCATCGGCAGGTTCCCCCGCGCGGCATATGACGCATAGAAATCCAGATCGCCACCAAACACCAACCCACCCTTATCAGACTGGCTAATGTAAAAATGCCCCATGCCAAAACTGACCACATGGTCGATGACAGGCTTCAATCCTTCGGTCACAAAGGCCTGCAACACATGGCTTTCAATCGGCAGGCGCATCCCCGCCATCGCCGCCACCTGCCCCGACCGGCCCGCGGTCACAATCGCCACCTTTTTGGCACGGATAGCCCCGCGCGAAGTCTGCACGCCTTTCACAACACCGCCCTCGACATCGATGCCGGTGACTTCGCAGTTCTGGATCAAATCAACGCCGCGCTGATCGGCCCCGCGCGCATAACCCCACGCCACCGCATCATGACGGGCCGTGCCGCCGCGCCGGTGAAACAGCCCGCCATAAATCGGGAACCTTGCATCGTCGAAATTCAAATAGGGCAGATGCTTGCGCACCCCCGCCACGTCCAACAATTCCGCATCATCGCCTTGGTTGATCATCATATTGCCACGGCGCGCAAAGGCATCTCTCTGCCCGTCGGAATGGAACAGGTTGATCAACCCGCGCTGGGAATGCATGACGTTGTAATTCAACTCTTGCTCCATGCTCTCCCATAATTTCAGCGAATGCGAATAAAACTCGGAATTGCCCGGCAGAAAATAATTGGCGCGCACAATCGTGGTATTGCGGCCTACATTGCCGCCGCCCAGATAACCCTTTTCCAGCACCGCGATATTCTTCAGCCCGTGCTCTTTGGCCAGATAAAACGCCGTGGCGAGCCCGTGCCCGCCACCGCCGATAATCACGATATCATATTCATCCTTGGGCGCGGGGTTACGCCACACCGGCTTCCAGCCCTTTTGGCCCAAAAGCCCCTCTTTGATGACCTGAAACCCCGAATACCCCATTGCGCCTCTCCAGCTAAGCTCTGGCCACGCTAGGCCCCGCGCGGTCAGATGAAAAGCCAAGCCGCGACAAAAAGTGGCGCGAATTTACCAACGGGGGCAATTCACGCGCGCGCATGGTCGCGGGCGCGCTGGATTTTCTGGGCGATAGCCTGACCTACGGGCTCTCGCTTGTGGTGATCGGCAATATCGCGGTGATCGGGGCTGCGGGGGCTGTGGCGGTAACACAATCGGCCTGGCCCGACCTGATCGTCGCGGCACTGATGGCTGCGTTGTTTGTGCCATCCGCGCGCCAGATTATCAGGCAAGCCCTGCATGAGCGCGGCCATCTTGCGGGCGGGGTTTGACCCCCACCCGCACAGGGTCGCAGACGGGCCGCTAAAGTCCCTTGGCCTGATAGCTCATCGCCACTTTGCCGATCGACACAATATAGGCCGCCGTGCGCAGGTCCTTCACGTCATCACGACCATGCCAGACCTTGCGCATCGACTGATAGGCCGCGCGCATCGTGTCATCGAGACCCGAGCGGACCAGCTCCAACTCGTCAGCCCCGCGCAGATATTTCTCTTTGAACCCTTTGGACATCGACCAATCAGCCCCCAGATAACGGTCCAGCCGCTGCAACTCATCGACCAGCAACTGATGGCGGGCCTCTTCGGCGCGGCGCTGCATCCGGCCAAAGCGGATATGGCTTAAGTTCTTGACCCATTCGAAATACGACACCGTCACACCGCCCGCATTGGCATACATATCGGGGATAATCACCACCCCCTTGTCGCGCAAAATCTCGTCGGCACCCGCCGTCACCGGGCCGTTGGCCGCCTCGATAATCAACGGCGCCTTGATCCGGTCAACATTTGACAGGTTGATCACGCCCTCCAGCGCCGCCGGGATCAGAATATCGCAGTCCTGCTCAAGCAGCACCGCACCATCGGTATGATGCATCGCAGCAGGATAGCCCTTGATGCCGCCATGCTTCTTGATCCATTGATGCACCGCCTCGACATCCAGACCGGCCTCGTCATGCAACGCGCCATCGCGCTCGATGATGCCGATGATAATCGACCCGTCTTCCTCCGACAAAAACTTGGCCGCGTGATAGCCCACATTGCCCAAACCCTGCACAATCACCCGCTTGCCCGACAAATCACCGGTCAGACCGGCGGCCGCCTTATCCTCGTCATAGCGGAAAAACTCGCGCAGCGCATATTGCACACCGCGCCCCGTGGCTTCCGTGCGGCCCTGAATACCGCCCGCATTGATCGGCTTGCCCGTCACACAGGCCGCCCCGTTGATATCGGTGGTGTTCATGCGCTTATACTGATCGGCGATCCACGCCATCTCACGCTCGCCGGTGCCCATATCGGGGGCCGGCACGTTCTGGGCCGGATTGATCAAATCGCGCTTGATCAACTCATAGGCAAACCGGCGGGTGATCTGTTCCAACTCATGGGGTTCCCACTCGGTCGGATCAATACGCAACCCGCCCTTGGACCCGCCAAACGGCGCCTCGACCAAGGCGCATTTGAACGTCATCAGGGCGGCCAGCGCCTCGACCTCGTCCTGATGCACCGAGGGCGCAAAGCGGATGCCGCCCTTGACCGGTTCCATATGTTCCGAATGCACCGAACGATACCCGGTGAACGTATGGATCGCCCCGCGCAAACGCACCCCGAAACGCACGGTATAAGTGGCATTGCAAACCCGGATCTTCTCTTCCAGTCCAGGGCTAAGGTCCATCAATGAAACAGCATGGTTGAACATCATATCAACAGATTCGCGAAAGCTTGGCTCTGCGGCCGTCTGATGTGCGGTGGTCATGGGGGGGTATCCTTCACTTGCCGCGCAGGCTGCGGGCATCAATTTCAACAGGTGGCAGGCGGCCACAGTATCACCATAACGGCTAATTGATGAAACAAGAGGCAATTTAAAAACTTTTTGCACAATCAGGCCATTGGCCTCTTGCGGCGCGGCGCGTCAGGACAAAACCCTGCCGCGCGCGGCAGATCGCGCAACAATCGGCGCGCGTATGGGGAAATTGACCCCGTCTGGTCATCAATTAATCATATTCCGTCTCTGTTTTGCCTAATTTCCGCCACAGCGCTTTGATCTAAGGGCGGTGGGAAATTCCCTTGGGCGCCGCTCTGCGGCCTGCAAACAATGGTAAAGTGGTGATACAATGTCGTTGAAACAGCGCGTGAACATAAAGCAAAACACAAAGTGGCTTGCCCGCAGGCTGCATCACTTCCGCCGCGGCGAAGATGGCGCGATCATTGTCATGACGCTGATGTTCCTGATGATCATGTTGATCATGGGGGGGATGGGCGTAGACTTCATGCGGTTTGAAGCGCGCCGTGCCATGTTGCAAAGCACCGCAGACCGCGCCGTTCTGGCCGCCGCCGACCTGACCCAGACCCAGGACGCCAAAGATGTTGTCATCGACTACTTTGAAAAGGCAGGCTTTGGCGGCACCATCGTGGGCGAGCCCAGCGTGATCGACACCGGCGAATTCAACAGCGTGGGCGTCACCGCCAAACTGCCGATGAACACCTTTTTCCTCAAGGCATTGGGGATCGAGACCCTTGAAGCCCCCGCCGCGGCCACCGCCATTGAAGGCATCGCCAACGTCGAGGTCTCTCTGGTGCTCGATATTTCCGGCTCGATGGAAGACAATGTGACCCCGGCGGACGGCTCGGCCCCGAGCGAAACCAAAATTCAGGCCCTGCGCGAAGCGGCGATCGAATTTGCCACGGTCATGCTGACCGATGCATACAAAGACAAAATCTCGATCTCGCTCATTCCCTATTCCGAGCAGGTGAACGTCGGGCCGTTGATCATGAACCAAATGACCATCGCACAGAATGGCGCCACACATAATTTCTCGCAATGCGTGGCTTTTGACGACGCGGAGTTCGACAGGCTCGACCTCGATCTGGCCTTTCCCTATGTGCAGGAACAGCATTTCCAGTGGAACTCGTCTAACGGCAATGCCATCACAGAGCCGATCTGCCCGCGCTACGACTTCGAAAGGGTTACGCCCTGGAGCCAAAGCCTGTCTGACCTGACAACCCAGATCAACCAGTTGCAACCGCGCGGCGGCACGGCCACCTTTTATGGCCTGAAATGGGCCTTGGCCTTGCTTGACCCGTCAACCAATGACATCGCAAAAGCTTTGGCTGCTGACGGTATCGACGTGGTCGACGATGTGTTTGACGACCGGCCCGCCGCCTACGCAGTGCAGGGCGAGGCGAACCTGACCCAAAAGGTCGTGGTCTTGATGACCGATGGCCAGAACTCCAACTCGGAACGCCTGAACACGGAATTTTACAATTCGCCCAGCGATGTGGCGCATTGGGCCGCCTATAATTTCTGGGTGTCCGCCAACAAACACTTTGGTATCGGTTACCCGAACCAGTTGGGCACGCTGACCTATCGGCGCTTCATCCAAAACGGCAACAATGACGGCAAAGGTGGGTCTGATGGCGACCTGTTGATGCAACAGCTTTGCACCAAGGCCAAAAACAAAGAGGTGATCATCTACACCGTCGCCGTCGAGGCAGGGTCATTCGGGGCCGGCGAAATGGCAAAATGCGCCTCTGGCCCGGAATTTGCCTTTGACGTCACCGGCGACCAGATGAAAGCAACATTTGGCAACATCGCACGCCAGATCACAGAACTGCGATTGTCGCTATGATCACGCCATTCAAAACCAAACGCCGGCAGTTGCGCCGGTTCCTGCGGCGCGAAGACGGGACCGCATCACTGGAAATCGTGCTGGTGCTGCCGTTCTTCATGATGTTGTTCATGTCGGCCTACGAGGGCGGTATGATCTCGATGCGGCACATGATGCTGGAACGCGGGCTTGATCTTGCGGTGCGCGACGTGCGGATCGGCAGAATCGTCGACCCGGAACACGCCGTTCTAAAAGAGCGGATTTGCGACTACGCGAGCATCATTCCCGATTGTGCCAACCAGTTGCAGCTTGAAATGGTCGTCATGGATGTGCGCAACTGGACCAATGAATTGGAGGGGCCGATCAAATGCATCGACCGCGCGCTGAACGTGCAACCGGCGGTCCGGTTTACCTATGGCGACAACAACCAGTTGATGGTGTTACAGGTTTGCACGCTGTTCGATCCGGTGGTGCCGACCTCCGGTCTGGGTAAATATATCCCCAAGAAAAGCGGCGGCGCCTATGCGCTGGTTGCCAGCTCGGCCTTTGTAATGGAGCCATTCAGATGATCGGTTTTGACCGCCTCAAGCGCAAATGGATCAGGTTCCAACTCGAAGAGGCCGCCAGCGTCTCGGTCGAGGCCGTCCTGATGGCCCCGTTGATGGTCTGGGCCTTTGTAACAACGCTGCAATTCTTCGACGCCTACCGCGCCGAGCTGATCAGCACAAAAGCAGCCGTCACAATCGCCGATATGTTTAGCCGCGAGGATAATCCGATCAATCCGGCCTACCTCAATGGCACCCGTGATCTGCTCAAATTCCTGACCTTGGCCGAAAACAGCCCCGATTACCGCGTGACCGTGTTCTTTTGGCGCGAAACCCAACAGGATTACCGCGTCGTCTGGGGCAGAAATCGCGGCAGCCGCACAAATCTGACCAATGACCTGCTGAATGAAAAAGCCGCAGCACTGCCAAAACTGGTAGACGGTGAACGGGCGATCTTGCTGGAAACATGGACAGATTATACACCCAAATACGGTGATGGGGTCGGAAAATTCATGAGCGGCACCGGCCTGAAAGCCCTGGAATTCAGCACCTTCATCGTCACCAGCCCGCGCTTTACCCCCACGCTGTGTTGGCAACAAGACCCGACCGCCGACACCAGATGCTAACCCCTAGCGGTTGGCAATTCTGAACGCGATCTGTTCGGCCATAAACTTGGCCGGACCCGCGCCCGTCGTGCCGCCCACGCCCACACGCCGGCCCATGCGCCACCACATGCCGGGCACCCAGGCGCGCGGCGCTTTTTCGCGCAAAACCATCGTAAATCCGTTCGAGGGCTTGAGCGCAAACGCCCCGCGCTCGACACTGACAACATCGGCAATCTCGGCCAACACGCGGCCCTTGTTGTCGCGCACCTGCGTCTGGGTCAACTCGATCACCAGCTTGGTGGCGTGACGCAACCGCTCGGCCAGCAACAAAATAACCACGCCCAGACCCAGCAGCACAACAACCCACACACCGTTGGGTCGCACAAGGGCCACATAAATCAACAACACCCCAAGCCCGTAGATCACCGTGCAGGCAAAAAGACGGCGTATCGGCGACGACGACACAGTGGCAAAAACGCCGTTTTCATCAGGGTCAAACATTGCAGGCTCCTTGGCAATCCGGCCCTTGGGTAGCGGGCAATTGCCCCCAAGACCAGCCCTATCGCTTTGGGATCACCTCATAGCCCGGCTCTTCGGGCTCGTCATCGATCATTTCCGACGGGAACCCCGGTGCAGTGACATGCAACCCCGTCGGCTCTTCAAGGCGGCGAATGATGTCATCGGACTGGGCGCGCGGACCAAAGCGTGCAATCCCGTCGTCAAAAATCGACACCATCAACGGCGAAATTTCCAGTGGCACGTTGTGGTTTGCAGCAATCTGCTGGAACAATCCAATGTCTTTTTTCACCAGATCCATGGTGAAATTGATATCACGACAGCCGTTCAGGATCATCTGGCTTTCGGTTTCATGCACAAAGCTGGTGCCGGAACTGATCTTGATCGCCTCATAGGTGGTGGCCATGTCCAGCCCCGCCGCCTTCATCGTGACCAAAGCCTCGCACACCGACAGCAGATTGGCGGTCGCCAGATAATTTGTCATCACCTTCAAGGTCGAGGCCGATCCGACAGGTCCGGTGTGCAAAACCCGACGGCCCAATGTGGTCAGCAAGGGCAATATCCGCTCGAACGTGGCGCGCTCGCAGCCGGCAAAGATCGAAATATTGCCGGTCGCTGCGCGGTGACAGCCCCCCGACACCGGACAATCGACCGCGGCTCCGCCCTTGGCGATCACCGCTTCGGCCAATCGCGCCACCTTGCCTGCGTCGGTCGTGGACATTTCCAACCAGATCTTACCCGCGGTGACTTCGGGCAGCATCGCGGTCACAACCACCTCACAGGCTTGCGGGCTTGGCAAACATGTGATGACCGCTTCGCAGCGGTGCATCAAATCAGCAGGGCTTTTGCCGTCCTTTGCGCCACGTTTCACAAAATCGGACACAAAATCAGCGTTCAGGTCATGCACATACAAATCGTGCCCATTGCGCAACAAACTGCCCGCCAGCTTTGCGCCCACATTGCCCAAGCCAATAAATCCAATTTTCATCTGCATCTCCTAAAACAGCATTTGACCTGATCCTGAAACCACGCCGCGCGCCCGTCTGGCCTGTTTGCGACCTGATACATGGGCAGATGCGCAGGCACGCTCTTGTTTCCGCCCCCAAGCAAAGGATAGTCTGCGCAAAACAACGAAAGTCTTGCCGTCCCATGCGCCTGCCTCTTGTCATAGCACTTGCCAGCCTCGGGGCCTGCGCGGAATTTCCGCAGCTTGACGGCGCGATCGATGCCGCCGCGCGCGCGACCCCCTATCCCGTTCTGCAACCGCTCGGCCCGCTGTTGGCGCAGGCGAATGCGCAGCAATCCACAGGGCAAAGCACATCCTCGCGGGTTGCCGCATTGCAGACCCGCCTTGCCAGCCTGCAAGCCCGCGCCACCCGTCTGCGCGGCCCCGTGATTGATGCGCAAACAGGTGCAAGATTGCGACGCGGCGTTGCGGTGCCCGCCGCAATTCGATAACACCGCGCCAACACTCTCAAGCTCATGGAATCTGATACAATGACCAAACCCCTTCGCCTTGGAATCGCTGGCCTCGGAACTGTGGGCGTGGGCATTGTGCGCATCGTCCAGAAACACGCAGACCTTTTGGCACTGCGCGCAGGGCGGCCCATTGTGATCACGGCGGTCTCTGCGCGGTCGAAAACCAAAAACCGCGATGTCGACCTGTCGGACTACGCATGGGAAGACGATCCGGTGCATTTGGCCAAACGCACCGATATCGACGTGTTCATCGAGGTCATGGGCGGCTCTGAAGGCCCGGCAAAAGATGCAACCGAGGCCGCGATTGCCGCAGGCCACGACGTGGTGTCCGCCAATAAGGCCTTGCTTGCGATCCACGGCCAAGCCTTGGCCGAGGCCGCCGAAGCCGCAGGCCGTGTCATTCGTTTCGAGGCCGCCGTCGCGGGCGGTATCCCTGTGGTCAAAGCCCTGACCGAAGGTCTGGCCGGCAACGAGATCACCCGCGTGATGGGCGTGATGAACGGCTCATGCAACTACATCCTGACCCGCATGGAAAACGATGGCATGACCTATGAAGAGGTCTTTGATGCCGCCAATCAACTGGGTTACCTCGAGGCCGACCCGGACCTGGACGTGGGCGGCATTGATGCGGCGCATAAACTGGCGCTATTGGCCGCCATTGCCTTTGGCACGCAGGTCAATTTCGACGCGGTTGTGCTCGAAGGTATCGGCGCTGTTAGCATCGACGACATCCACCAAGCTGCCGATATGGGCTATAAAATCAAATTGCTGGGCGTCGCTCAAATGACCGGTCGCGGGCTGGAACAGCGCATGACGCCGTGTCTTGTGCCCGACACATCGCCGCTTGGTCAGCTGCAAGGCGGCACCAATATGGTGGTGCTGGAAGGTGACAGCGTCGAGCAGATTGTGCTGCGCGGCGCGGGTGCGGGCATGGGCCCGACAGCAAGCGCGGTGATGGGCGACGTGATGGATATCGCGCGCGGGTCTCGCATGACCACCTTTGGCCAACCGGCCTCGACCCTGCGAAAGGTCCGCGCCGCCACTGCCGCCGTCTCCGCCCCCTATTACTTGCGCCTGCAACTCCTGGATAAACCCGGCGCTTTGGCCAAGGTTGCCGCCGTCTTGGGCGACGCAGGCATCTCCATCGACCGGATGCGGCAATACGACCACGCCGACACCTCCGCCCCCGTCCTGATCGTCACCCATAAAACCACCAAAGGTGCGCTCGACGAAGCCCTTGCCGCCTTCGCGCAGACCGCCGTCGTCACCGGCACCCCTGTCGCGATCCGTATCGAGGCTGTTTAGCGCTAACAAACTTGCACCCCCACGGCCCGACCCGTTACGGGTAGAAAAACAGATATTTGCAAGGACGGTCCCATGACGCACAAAATTGATTTTAACGACCGGATGCTCTCACTCGGCCTCGCCCGTGTGTCCGAGGCCGCCGCCATCGCCTGCGCCCCCCTGATCGGACGCGGCGATGAAAAGGCCGCCGATCAGGCCGCCGTCGACGCCATGCGCACCCAGCTCAACATGCTCGACATCGCAGGCGTTGTGGTCATCGGTGAAGGTGAACGCGACGAGGCCCCGATGCTTTTCATCGGCGAAGAGGTGGGCTCCGGCACCGGCCCCGGCGTCGATATCGCGCTTGATCCACTGGAAGGCACAACCCTGACCGCCAAAGACATGCCCAACGCGCTGGCTGTCATCGCCATGGGCCCGCGCGGCTCCATGCTGCACGCCCCCGACACCTATATGGACAAACTCGCGATCGGTCCGGGCTATGCGACGGGCGTCGTCTCGCTTGATATGTCGCCGCGCGAACGGGTCGAAGCCTTGGCCCGTGCCAAAGGCTGCACCACAGCCAACATCACCGTCTGCGTGCTGGAACGGCCGCGCCACGAAGAGATCATCGCTGAAATCCGCGCCACAGGTGCCGCCATCCGCCTGATCACCGACGGCGATGTGGCGGGCGTGATGCACTGCGCCGAGGCCGCAAAAACCGGCATCGACATGTATATGGGCAGCGGCGGCGCACCCGAAGGCGTGCTGGCCGCAGCCGCTCTCAAATGCATGGGTGGACAAATCATGGGCCGGCTTCTCTTCCGCAACGACGACGAAAAATCCCGCGCCCGCAAGGCAGGGATCACCGATTTTGACCGCACCTACCTGCGCGACGATATGGTCACCCAAGACGTGATCTTCGCGGCCACCGGCGTGACCGACGGCAGCCTCGTGTCGGGCATCAAACGCGAGGTCGGCTTTGTCACCGCCGAAACCATCCTGATGCGCTCCAAAACCGGCTCCGTGCGGCGGATGATTTACCGTAACCCTGTTTGATCCAATTTGGGGCGTGGCAATGACGCGCCCCTCATATAGTGTCGGGATATGATACAGACACCAGAAAAACCAGCATTTCTCAACATCGCAGCCTCCGCCACAGGGCGGCGCTGGGTCGGCCCCTCGATTGAAGAGGACAGGCTGGCCGAGGCAATGGCCCAAGCCACCAACCTGCCCGCGCCGCTGTGCCGGACACTGGTGAAACGCGGGGTTTCGGCCCAAGACGCAGACGCTTTCCTCGCGCCCACCCTGCGCGATCTGCTGCCAGACCCGCATGATCTGCGCGACATGGAAAAGGCCGCGGCGCGTTTTCTCAAGGCCGTGAAAGCGCGCGAACGCATCGCCATCTTCGCCGATTACGACGTGGATGGTGGCACCTCTGCGGCCCTGCTGATCTGCTGGCTGCGCGACATGGGGCTGGCCGCGACCCTCTATATCCCCGACCGGATCGACGAAGGATACGGCCCCAATGACGCGGCCATGGCGGCGCTGGCACGCGACCACGACCTGATCATCTGCGTCGATTGCGGCACGCTGTCCCACGGTCCCATTGCTGCGGCCGTTGGCGCAGACGTCATCGTGCTCGACCACCATTTGGGCGGCGAAACCTTGCCCGAATGTGTCGCCATCGTGAACCCGAACCGGCAAGACGAAAGCGGCGATCTTGGCCACCTTTGTGCGGCTGGCGTGGTGTTTCTGATGCTCGTCGAAGCCAACCGGCAGATGAAGTCCGAGGGCGCAAAAGGCCCCGACCTGATGTCTGCGCTCGATTTGGTGGCCCTTGGCACCGTCGCTGATGTAGCTCCCTTGATCGGCGTGAACCGCGCCTTTGTGCGCCAAGGGCTCACCGTCATGGGCCACAGGCAGCGCATCGGGATCACCGCCCTTTCGGACGTCGCGGGCATGAATGAAGCGCCAAACTCCTACCACCTCGGCTTCCTGCTCGGCCCCCGGGTCAACGCCGGCGGGCGCATCGGCAAGGCGGACCTTGGGGCGCGGCTTCTGGCCACCAACGACCGCAACGAGGCCAGCGCCTTGGCCGAACGGCTCGACCAACTCAACACCGAGCGGCGCGACGTAGAGGCCGCCGTGCGCGACCTTGCAATCGACCAGGCAGAGGCGCGCGGCTTTGACGGCCCGCTGGTTTGGGCGGCGGGCAACAACTGGCACCCGGGCGTTGTCGGCATCGTCGCGGCACGGCTCAAAGAGGCCAGCAACCGCCCCGCCGTGGTCATCGGCATCGACGCGGATGGTATCGGCAAAGGCTCGGGTCGCTCGGTTTCCGGCATCGACCTGGGTGCTGCGATCCAGCGGCTCGCATCAGAAGGTCTCCTGATCAAGGGCGGCGGCCACAAAATGGCCGCAGGCCTCTCGGTCGAGGGTGGCAAGATCGAAGCCGCGATGACACGCTTGGGCGAACTACTTGCCAAACAAGGGGCGGATAAAATCGGCCCCGCAGATCTGCGGCTCGACGGCATCCTGATGCCCGCCGCAGCCACTGTTGAGTTGGTCAAACAGATCGAACAGGCGGGGCCCTTTGGCGCCGGTGCCCCCGCGCCGCGCTTTGTGTTCCCCGATGTGCAAATCCTGTTTGCCAAAACCGTCGGCGCCAACCACCTGAAACTTACCTTTGGCGACGGGCTTGGGGCGCGCATTGATGCGATCAGTTTTGGCGCGATGGACGGCCCGCTCGGCCCCCTGCTGACCACCCATAGCGGCGCGCGATTCCATTTGGCCGGACGGCTCGAGATAAACACATGGCAAGGGCGGCAATCGGTGCAATTGCGGCTTGAAGATGCCAGCCCCGCGGCCTGAAAACCCTTATTTTATGGCCTACGCGGGTCATACGCAAAGCATACGCAAATCATACGCCGTTTTTCAAAAAAACCTCTTGCCCTTGTCCGCGCCATTTCCTAAAAGCCCCCTACCAACGCGGTCCGTTCGTCTATCGGTTAGGACGTCAGGTTTTCAACCTGAAAAGACGGGTTCGACTCCCGTACGGACTGCCATGGTGACCTTTCCGATATCTTTGCGCTGCATTTTTGCCAATGGTGAAAACCAATTGCTGCAAACCCATTGATGCGCTGCCCCTTTGCGCCCTATGACTATGACACATAGGCAACCCGGGAGCCGCGCAATGGCGAAATTGATCACGGTCCTCAACGGGCCAAACCTGAACCTGTTGGGCCAGCGCGAGCCCGAAAAATACGGCGTCAAAACCCTTGATGATGTCGCGGCAGAAGTCACTGCACTCGGCGCTGAAATCGGGCTTAAAGTGCTGTTTCAGCAATCAAATTCCGAAGGGGCATTGGTCGATATGATCCATGCCGCGCGCGAGACATCCGCCGGGATCATCATCAATCCGGCGGCCTATTCGCATACCTCTGTGGCGATCCTGGATGCGCTCAATACCTATGACGGTCCGGTGATCGAAGTGCATATTTCGAACATTCATGGGCGCGAGGCGTTCCGCCACCACTCCTTCGTCTCCGCCCGCGCACAAGGCGTCATCGCAGGCTGCGGAACCCAAGGCTACAGCCTCGCGCTCCGCCATATCGCCACGCTGATCTAGCCCATCGCCTGCAAGCGCTTGAGCAATGACGAGGTATCCCAACGCCCGCCGCCCAGCTTTTGCACGTCTTTATAAAATTGATCGACCAAGGCCGTCAGCGGCAGGCTCGCGCCGTTCTCGTCGGCGGCATCCAGACATATCCCCAAATCCTTGCGCATCCAGTCCACGGCAAAGCCATGATCAAACCGATCGTCCAGCATGGTCTTGTATCTATTGGACATTTGCCAGCTTCCGGCGGCCCCTTGGCTGATCACCTCGACCACCGCCGCGCCGTCCAATCCTGCCTTTTGCGCAAAATGCAGCGCCTCTGACAGCCCCTGCACCACGCCCGCAATCGCGATCTGGTTGCACATTTTGGTCATCTGGCCCGCGCCACTATCCCCGATGCGGCGACACATTTTTGCGTAGGCTGCAATCACCGGCGCCGCCTTGTCGTAAGGCGTCTGATCACCACCGCACATCACCGACAACTGCCCCGCTTCGGCACCGCCCTGCCCGCCCGAAAGCGGCGCATCGACAAATGCAATCTCGCGGGTCTCGGCCGCCTCGTATAACGCGCGCGTCACCGCTGCCGACACGGTGGTATGGTCAACAAATATACTGCCCCCGGCCATGCCGCCAAATGCGCCATCCTCGCCCAGACAGACCCCGCGCAAGTCGTTGTCATTGCCGACACATGCCATCACAAAATCCGCACCCTCGCAGGCCAGACGCGGTGTCTTTGCCAGTGCTCCGCCATGTTGCGCGACCCAAGCCTCCGCCTTTGCGGTGGTCCGGTTGTAGACCGTGACATCATGCCCCGCCGCACTTAGATGCCCCGCCATCGGATACCCCATGACCCCCAATCCCAAGAATGCGATTTTTGCCATTTCTGTGTCCTTTTATATAGTCTTACAAAGTTTCAGGGCGCGCGCAGGGCTGAACCCCGATGCTGGTCACGCCTAGCTCATCCACTGGCCGCCGTCGACATTATAGGTTTGCGCCACAATATAATCCGCGTCTGTTGACGCCAGAAATACCGCCATGCCTGTCAAATCATCGGGCACCGCAAACCGCCCCGCAGGCACGCTTGCGGCGACTTCCGCCTTTTTCTGCCCCAGAGGTTTGCCCTCCAGCTTGGCGAACATCGCATCAACATGGTCCCAATGCGCGCCGTCCACCACGCCCGGTGCAATGGCATTCACATTGATCCCGTCCTTGATCAGGTCGAGCCCCGCCGATTGCGTCAAGGAAATCACCGCCGCCTTGGTCGAGCAATAGACCGCAACCAAAGCCTCGCCGCGCCGCCCTGCTTGGGACGCCATATTGATGATTTTGCCGCCGTGACCCTGGCGCACCATCTGGCGTGCGGCGGCTTGCATCGTGAACAACGTGCCCGCGACGTTGACCGCATATAGCGTGTCATAGCTGGCGCGGGTGATGTCCACGGTGCGCGATGCGTCGAACAATGCCGCGTTATTGATCAAAATATCCAGCTTGCCCGCATGGCTCACCACGGCCTCGATCGCCGCATCGATACTGGCTTGCGAGGTGACATCCATCGCAACCGGATAGGCCCCCGCGCCCAGCATGGTGGCAGCGGCAGTGGCGGCGTCAAAATTGACATCGGCAATCGCGACAGTGGCCCCTTCGGCGATATAGCGTTCGGCAAACCCGTAGCCGATCCCGCGCGCGGCCCCGGTGATCAGGGCTGATTTTCCATGCAATCGCTTCATGTCGTATTCCATTTTCTGCTTTATACTTAAGGGCTTGAGCCGATGCAATGTCACATTGCCAAGGCCCGCGCCCCGACCGACCCAAACATACGGGGGCTAAATCGTGAAGTCTAATTCTTTGTGTCAGCAACGCATATGAGCTGCGCACGGTGCTGTCGCTTGCCGCCGCCCTTGATTGCCTGCACGCGGATCATCTGCACGGTGGCCATTCAGGCCACGACCGTGACCTTGCCGTTGACCGTGAAACGGCAAAAACCGGGTTCTGGGCGATCTGCCCTGCCTTTTCGCGCAAGTTGGTCATGATGTGCTCGCTTGACTGCGCGCTTTCAATACCAAATGGAATGTTCACTTGATACATTGCACGCATATCAATCATATCGGATGCTTGCGGGACATGGCTGTGATACGACATCGCCAGCGACCTACCCGTAGAAAAATGACATGGCAACGATTGAAATGAGCGAAACAGTCTTTAGCGTCCTGAAACGCCACGCCGAACCCGCGACAGATACGACCGCGCCCGGTCTTGACGGGGTGCGTGCCGGTCATACCGCCGTCGGTGCCGATAAGAGCGCCGCAATTCTGGCCGAAAAATATGCGGTTGAAGTCGACGTTGCGTTGACGTGGCAAATCAAAGAAAATGCACAGTTTCCGGCACAATCGGCAAGGATCGTCGTGCCATGACCCTGCCCCGCACACCGTCTTTTCGCCTTGATGGTCGCCGCGCGCTTGTGGCGGGGGCCTCCTGTGGGATCGGGGCCGCCTGCGCGGTGGCCTTGGCCGAGGCGGGGGCCGAGGTCACCATTGCCGCGCGCCGTGCGGATAGGCTCGACGCCTTGGCCGCCCAGATGTCCGCCGCCGGAATGGTGGTGCAAACGCTGGCGATGGATGTCTCTGATACAGCCGTGACCGAGGCCGCCGTGGCCCAGAACGGTCCCTTCGACGTGCTGGTCAATTCGGCAGGCACCGCGCGGCACAGCCCCGCGACCGACACAACAAGTGCCGATTTTGATGCGGTGTGCGAGCTCAACTTCAAGGGCGCATATTTCCTCACACGCGCGGTCGCAAACGGCCTGATCGCGGCAGGCAAACCCGGCAGCCTGATCAATATCTCCAGCCAGATGGCCCATGTCGGCGGCATCGACCGCGCGGTCTACGCCGCCACAAAACACGCCGTCGAAGGGTTCACCAAGTCCATGGCGATCGAGTGGGGCGCGCACGGTATCCGCGTCAACACGATCTGTCCGACCTTCATCCGCACGGCCCTGACCGCGGTCACATTTGCCGATCCCGACCGGCGCACATGGATCGAGGAAAAAATCAAACTCGGCCGCGTGGGCGAGGTCGAGGATATCATGGGCGGCGTGCTTTATCTGGCCTGCGACGCCTCATCGCTTGTGACCGGCACGTCGCTGCTGATCGACGGCGGGTGGACCGCAGACTGATCAACCAAAAGTCACCTCACAAGGCGTGGCCGGACGCACAGGCGCACGCAATAGCACCGCTGATCGGGCTGTCGGGCATGTTGTAGCGCGCCCGCGCCGCAGGATTTGATTTTGCAACCCTCGCGAAAGCCCACATATGACATTGAAGGCACATACGCCGGCCTTAGGCCAGCGGTGAAAACCGGCCATCGTGAAACTCGCCGTGTGGCCTGACCCAGACCCGACCGTCACGATCGTCGTAGATCACAACTGCGCTGTGGTCGGCCTCGAGGAGGCCGTCGTGTAAATGCCTGTAGGCACCACCTTTTTTGTGCATATGGGTGGGTTCCCAATGTGGTGACGGGGCGAAATCGGACGTTGGCGGCTTTGTCCGCGATATCGCAATGTCATAGCCGAAAATCCGCATTCTAACCCCCTTGTTCATGTGACAACACCGTGCCCGTGATCGCATTGGGCCGGAAGGTTGTGCAGCCTTTGCAGCCGCTTGCATAGGCGTCCAGATAGACCTGCTCGAAGTCCTGAAACGAGATGTCCTCGGGGCAGTTTACGGTTTTCGAGATGCCGCTATCAATCCATTTCTGCGCCGCCGCCTGCATATTGACGTGATCTTGCGGCTTGAGGTCGTCGACCGTGACAAAGGCCTCGGGCAGAGGCGCGCTGTTTCCATATAGATTTCGGTAAATACCCACCGCGTAATCCATCACTTTTTCAGACGCCGTTGTGCCATCGGGCAGAATGATTTTGCGGTGGAACTCCGCCGAGAAAATCGGCTCGATCCCCGATGACACATTGCCCGCAAACAGCGAGGTCGTGCCTGTCGGTGCGATGGTTGTGACAAGCCCGTTGCGCAATCCCGACAGCGCGATGGTTCTTTGCACATCGGACTTCAGCGCAAGGATATTGCGGTTTTTAAGGTGCGCATCCTGACGGTAGGCAGGGAATGACCCGCGCTCTTGCGCCAACATGGCCGATGCGCGGTAGGCTGCATTCTGGATAGTCTGCATCCATTTGCCGAGCATGGATTTGGCCATTCCTGATCCGTAGCGCACGCCGATCATCAAAAACGCATCGGCCACACCGGTCACCCCGATCCCGATGCGCCGCTTGTTTTGGGCTTCGTTTTTCTGCGCGTCCAGCGGGTAGCGCGACACATCTAGCGTATTGTCCAACATGCGCACCGCGATCATCGCCAGATTTTCCAGTTGCGGCAGGTCAAAGTAGGCCGCAGATGTGAACGGAGCCTGCACCAGTCGCGCCAGATTGATCGAGGCCAGCGGACAGGCGCCATCAGGTGGCAGCGGTTGTTCGGCGCAGGAATTTGTCGCGGCAATGGTTTCGAGATAATTTAGCCCGTTGGCCTCGTTGATGCGGTCGATGAATAAAACCCCCGGCTCTGCGGTCTCGAATGTTTGCCGCAAGATCGACCCCCACAGATCGCGCGCCGCCACCGTGCGCAATGTCCGGCCTTCCCATGTCAGGTCCCAGGTTGCGTCTTGTTGCACCGCCTCCATAAACCGGTCCGTGATCAAGACCGATAGGTTGAAGTTCCGCAGCCGCTTGGGGTCAGACTTGGCTTGAATGAAGGCCTCTATATCGGGGTGGTCGCAGCGCAGCGTCGCCATCATCGCGCCGCGCCCCATGCCCGACACCACCATCTTGCAAACCGCGTCGCAAATATCCATCGCAGGCAACGGCCCCGCCGCCGAACAGCCAAGGCCATGCACAGGCGCGCCATGCGGCCGCAAGGTGGAAAAGTCGAACCCGATCCCCCCGCCCATTTTCATGGTGAGTGCCGCGTCTTTTATCGTGTCCATGATCCCCGACAGGGAATCGGGAATGGTTTTCATCACAAAGGTATTGCACAATGTCACATCGCGGCCCGTGCGGCACCCCGCAAGGATCCGCCCCCCCGGAATGAGCTTGAAATCTTCCATCGCGTCATAGAACTTTGCCGCCCAAACATCGCGTTCACTTGAGGTTTCGATACTCGCGAGCCCGTCGGCGACACGACGCCATGTGTCATTGACGGTTTGATCCACGGGGCGCGACCCAATCCGGAATTGGTATTTTGTCTCCCAGATTTGCCGAGATACCGGTTGCTCGAACACATCGCCGTGCGGGCGCATCTCGTTTAATCTGACGTTCATTTTGACCCCGATTTTTGATAGTGACGGGCCTGTTATTGAGAAATTCTGTTAATCAAAGATTAACCAAGTGAGAGATATGCTGGAGAGTGGCGGCAAAGGTCAGATTGCCGGCAAATCTGTAACGATTGGTGAAATTTTAACCGGATAAAGCAAAACCAACTTATGCAATTAGCCATTCCTTAAAGACATGCACCTAGATTGCCACTGGGGCGGGATGACAAGGAAGATAAAATGGTAACGCTTTATGCATGTCTTGGGTCGGGAAATTGTTTTAAACCGTGGTTGGCGATGCAGCAGTTGCATCAGGATTTTGACCTCGCGTTGATCGATGTTCTGTCGGGCGAACAGAAAACGCCCGCATATCTGGCCGTGAACCCCCTTGGCGTTGTGCCGTTTCTTGTAACCGACGATGGGGCGGATATCGGCGAAAGCAACGCGATGATCTGGTATCTGGCAGAGGGAACCCATCTGATGCCCGCAACCGCAGCCGAGCGCGCAGAAACGCTTCAATGGATGTTCTTCGAGCAATCCAAACTCGAGCCGTTCATTTCACCGGCGCGTTTTTTCACGACCATTCTACCCGAGCGACAGACCGAAATGCGCGCCGAGATTGCACAATGGCAGAGTCTTGCAAAACCGGGGCTTGACCGACTTGACGATCACCTGACGCAGCGCAAGTTCATGCTTCAGTCGGGGTATAGCATCGCCGATATTGCCGTGTTCGGCTATGTTCATGTGCTGCAAGAGGCAGGGCTGGACTGGGCCGATTACCCCCATATCGCCCGCTGGGTCGCGGATGTCGAAAAGACAGCATATTTCAACCCGCTCTCAAACCTTGGCCAGCCAATAGCGCCGCACGTGCGGATGGCAGGATAACAGGCGACACGCATGAAAAACGATCCGATCAACCTTGTGTCCCCGTCCCTTATGGGCAGTCCCGTGTCCGGGGCTGGCCAGGTCGTGCAGGATCGTTTTTCACTTATCCGGCGGCTCAAAGCACCTATTTGGGTCTTTGACATTGATAACTCTCGCGTTGTTTTTGCGAACGCGCCTGCATTTCAAATGTGGCAGGCAACCGATGAAGCCGATCTATGCGCGCGCGATCTGGCGCAGAATATGTCGCCTATGGTCAGGCGACGGCTCAAGCAATACCAGATCGATTTTATCGAGCAGGACATCTCTTTTACCGAACAATGGACGCTTTATCCCAAAAACGAGCCCAAAAGCGTGATGGTGGTTTTCAGTGGTATCCGGCTGGATGACGGCAGAATGGGGATGCAGTGCGAAGTCGTCGATGAGGCCGAGGCCGCCCCCGAGAATATCCGAAGTGCAGAGGCGCTACTGCACACCGATGTGATGATCACGATGTATGATACCGATGGCGGGCTCTTGTATATGAACCCTGCGGCGCGCAACGCAGCGATCAGTTCGCAACACACGTTTGCGGACATTTTCGTGCAACGCGACGACTACGAAACGGTCATGGCAAGCTTGAAACGCGACGGCGAGTATCGCCTTGTCACGCGGGCATTCACCGGGATCGGAGAGCGTTGGTATGATATTTCGGTCAAGCAATGTGCAGATGCGGTAACAGGTGAACCGGCGGTTCTTGTCACGGCAACCGATGTCAGTGAGCTGAAAGTTGCTCGCGACAAGGCCAGATATCTCGCTGACAGGGATCAGCTTACGGGATGTTATAATCGCACATATATCCAGCTGCGTTTCGAATCTTTAACCAGTGCCCAGACTGGAGAATGCGCGCTGCTGTATTTCGACATTGATAAATTCAAGAAAATCAATGACGAGCTGGGCCATGAGATGGGTGATATCGTTTTAAAGCAATTGGCGGCCCGCGCCAGAAACCTTATTCGCAACGGCGACTTGATCGCGCGGCTTGGCGGCGATGAATTCGTTATTTTGCTCCACAACGTGAGATCCAGCGAGGACCTCGCCCATAAAGTCAACGATCTGCACCGTGCGTTTTCCCAACCAACACGGCATTTGTCTGTAAATGTAGATGTCACGGTCAGCGTGGGCGTCACAACATTTGAACCACGAAAGACCGAATTTGATACGGCGTTGCGAAACGCGGATATCGCCTTGTATCTTTCCAAGCAGGGTGGCCGCAACAGGGTCACATATTTCAACGATGAAATCGGCGCCAGGGTCGCGGCGCGGCGCCTGCTCGAGGCAGATATCAAACGCGGCATCGAGCAAAAGGAGTTCATCCTCTTTTACCAACCGCGGGTCTGCGCGCAAAACGGGGCATTGGCCTCTGTCGAGGCCTTGGTGCGTTGGGACCATCCTGTGAAGGGCTTGGTTATGCCCGATACGTTTATATCGATCTGTGAAGAAACCGGGATGATCGAGGACCTTGGTCAACATGTGCTTGAAATGGGGTGCCGTCAGGCGATTGAATGGTATCGCACGGGCGTCGACTTGGGGATCTCGATAAATATTTCGCCCCGGCAATTTCAAGGACACCGTCTGATGGAAACATTGGAACGGTTCGCCGCGAAATCCGATTTCCCTCGACACAAAATCGAGCTTGAAATAACCGAAAATGTCCTCATCGGGGACCACAACCTGATTGCGCAGAAACTGCAATCCTTTGTTGATCTCGGATATCAAATTGCGGTCGACGACTTTGGCACCGGCTATTCGAATTTATCGTATATTTCCCAGTTTCCTTTGAATTGCATCAAGATCGACAGATCTTTCATAAGCCAGCTTCCGACGTCCGGTCCGATTATTCAATTGATTTTGACACTGGCAAAGCAACTGGCCGTCACCGCGGTGGCAGAAGGCGTCGAGACCCGAGCCGAATACGATTGGCTGCACGCCAAAGGCTGCGATCAAATTCAAGGCTACTATTTTTCCAAGCCGGTCCCGTTGGCGGACCTGAAGCTGTTCATGGCAACCCGCCCGGCAGAGGCTCTCCAACCTTCAAGCGATTGAAACCTCGGGAGGATATTGTGCATGGTCGCTTGGTTCGCCTTTTCTGAATGCCCCCCCTGTCCGGCTATGCGCCGCGCAACACAGCCACCCGAACAGTCTCGCAAAGTACGAAATTTCCGCCAAGCGCCTTGCACAGTCGCGCGACATCGGCGCCAGTGCGATTACTCCGCATCCTTTGCAATAAGATAATCTCGGGTGAGCGGCACGGTATCAATGCGGTGCGCAAGCTGAATTTGGAACACCACAAGACCGGTATGGCGGAAAGCAGCCTCGCAGACGGCGAGGTAGAACTCCCACATCCGGCAAAACGTTTCATCATACATGTCGACGACCTCGTCGCGCCGCGCCATAAAACGCGCGCGCCAAATTTTCAAGGTCTCGGCATAGTGTAGGCGCAACACCTCGATATCGGTCACCACGAGCCCGCTTTTCTCGATCGCCGGCTGAATTTCCGACAGCGAGGGGATATAGCCGCCGGGGAAAATATACTTGCGAATCCATGGTTGCGGGGCGCCGGGTTCATTGACACTGCCGATGGTGTGAATCATCGCAACGCCATCTTGCTTGAGCAGCCCTGCTAGCTTGTTGAAAAATTCCGAATAATGCCCTGCTCCGACATGCTCGAACATGCCCACCGATACGATCCGGTCAAACTGGTCGTTCACTTGACGGTAGTCGCGCAGCATAAAGCGTGCCTGCTGTGACATGCCCTCGCGTTGGGCGCGCGCCTCGGCATATTTTTGCTGTTCGACCGACAGGGTGACACCTGTGACATCAACCGCCGCGTTTCGCGCCATAAATAGCCCCAACCCGCCCCAACCAGAGCCGATATCAAGCAGTTTTTGACCCGGCTTTAGCCGCAGCTTGTGTGCAATATGGCGCATTTTACCTATTTGCGCCTCTTCAAGGGTATCCTGGGGCGTTGCAAAATAGGCGCAAGAGTATTGCCGCTCGGGGTCCAGGAACAGGTCATAAAGCGCATCGCTTAGATCATAGTGATGTGCCACATTCTTTTGTGCCTTGCCGATCGGATTGTGCATCAGCAGCGGGCGAATGAGCCGCCGCAACCGGCGTTGCCAGCGGCGCAAGGCGTAGCCCGATCCAAGACCCGCGTTGGACAGACTTAGATCAAGCAGGCCGTAGATATCGCCGTTCTCGACCGTCAGCGTGCCGTCGGTCCATGCCTCGCCAAGTGCCAGATCGGCATTCAGCGCAATGCGCCGTAGCGTTTGCCAGTCGTGTATTGTGACCGATATTTCGGGCGCGCCTTTGCCAAAATGCCGCGTGACCCCGTCCGGTAAATGCAAATGGAGCGTGCCACGGCGGATCAATGACCCCAGCGCACGTTCCAAAATCCACAAAGATACGGCTGGTTTACGCTGGCGTGATGTCGAGGTGAGGTCGGTATTCCCGAGGTCAGTCATCAAAATGTTCCTTTGAATTTGTGTTATTCATCCGACGTCAAACCGTCAAATACCGTATCCATAGCTCCACGCGGGGATCGGTCTCAATTGCATGTCGGCATTGCCTGCGCCGACCACCGCTTCGACGGCCAGTCGTGCGGCGTCTTGCTGCAACTCTGTATTGACGGTGCCCCAGACGCTGGTCTTGCCGTCTTTTACGATGACATTGACCAATGAGACCTCGACGCCGGGCACTTTGCTCAATTCCTCAAGGATGCGGTCGCGCAGCTCACCGTCTTCAGCACCGACGAGCGCCACGGGTGGCGGGGTCGCAGCCATTGCTTGCAATAAATTGCTGCGGCTGACGATCCCGACCAGCTTGCCACCCTTCAACACCGGCACCCTTTTGATGTGTTCGACCTCGAGTATGCGCGCCACTTCACCCACGGCTGTGTCCTCGGTGACAGTGATGACGTCCTTTGTCATAATATCTGCCGCGATCCGGCCATGGGTTTTGATATAATCGGCAGCATCTCCAGTCGGATTCGAAAACAGCTCCAGCCACCACGACCGCCGCGGCTTTGCCGGGTCGACCACCCGGCGCATCAGATCGCCCTCGCTGACCAGCCCCAATACGCGGCCTGTGTCATCCACCACAGGCACCCCGCTCACATGGCGCGCCAGCAGCAGTTTTGCGATTTCTTCGACCGGGGTCGATTTGCTGACCGTGATAACACTTTGTGTCATGATGTCTTTTACCAGCATGGTCTCTCTCCTATTTCATACAGTGTTAAGGTCTGACATTTAAGCGTGATCGCCGTGTTGGCACCAGACACAATCGCAATCGATATGATTGCAACTGGGGTCGGCCAACGGTGCCCGATACCAATGCCGCGCAACTGGTAGCAGCAGACGTTTCAGCGCCGAGGGGCCGTAAGCACGTTTCAAAAGCGCGCCTGTATCAGAACGGGCCAACCGCCCGACCGCCAGCTTCATTCCCGGCTCGCCCGCCGCGTTGAAAACCAGCCTGTTTACTATACCGGTTTTCAGCCACGGGCCAAGCTCGGCCTGCCAACGCGCGGTATAGTCGCCGCCATCAAGGCGGCTTTGCGCCGCCAAAACGCCCGAACGGATCGCATGACGCATCCCGAAGCCTGCCAGCGCATCCTGAAAACCGGCATGTTCGCCAATCACCGGATGCCCGCCCTGCATGGCGGTGACCGGAAGACGCATATTGCCGTAGCCTCCAAAGGGGCGCGGATTGTGCATCTCCAAGTCGGCGTGCGCCTGAAAGAATGCGACGGCGGCAGCCACATGTTTGGCCTGATCGCGAAACCCTGTGAACATGCAAGTTGCAACCGTGCCGCGCCCGTCCTGCACCAGCAGATAGGCATAGCCGCCCGGCGCAATGTCATGTCCCAACGCAAGCCAAGCCCCATCGGGCATCTCCGTCTCGAACAGATACCCCGCAGCGATGATCCCGGCCTGACGCGGCCCGGCCGCCAGAACGCCCGCACCGGTAAATTCGCGCACACGGTCGTTGAACCGCACCTCGACGCCGGCCGCAATCGCCTGATTTAACAAGGCACGGTCAAGCGTGCCCTCGGCGGGCCCGCGCCGCAGCAGATAAAACAACGGGCGCTTGCCCCGCACGCGGTAGCTGCGGCCCGCCGGATCAAAGACGGTGCCGGTCACAAAGCCGTGTCGCTCGAAATCGGGTGTGATGCCGGCGCTTGCAATCTCGTCAAGCACATCATCATCACGGGTCCAGTTTTCGAGCCCTTGGAAATCATCGTGAAAGCGGTGACCGACATCCGGCTTCCATTCGCGCACCAGCACCCGCTGGCCGCCGCGCGCCAAAACAATCGCGCAAGCCAGTCCCGATGGGCCGGCCCCGACGATTGTCGTATCATGCGATGTTGCGATGTCAGTCATCGATGGTTTCACTTACGTTGTTTGCCTGAATTTTCAGGCCCCTGATCAGAAGAATCAGTTTCCTCATTATCCGCGGGTCGCGCTTAGCGCGGCTCATCATCGTGATCGTGGGTATGGCGCGACCCGTGCCCATGACCACGCCCAGTATTGCGGCGCGATCCATGACCGTGTCCGCCGCCGCCAGAATGACCGCCACCCAGCTTGCCCAGAAACCCGCCACCATGCCTGCCGCCGCGCCGCAGCACCAGATAAACCAGCAGCCCGCCGAACACGACGACAAGAACCCAGTTATCGGAAATCCATTGCATCGGTATCTCTCTTTCTCTGATGGTGATTTCAACAAAGTCGTAATAGTTAAGACGCCACGGCGCACAGCATATTACAAGATCACGAATTTTAATGTCCTGACACAGCGATCATGCGGCCCCTCCCTTGAATGCCAGTATTGCGCCACCAGCTATAGGGTCTGGTCATTGGCGAAAGCCGGTGGAATACGACGCCAAACCCGAAATGATGGCCCGATGCAGATCAGGGTTTTGATCTCGCCAAAGCCAGGCCGTAACAGGCCCTCAAGGAGAAACACAATGAACATCAACGAGGTTCGAAAGTCCGCTTTTGCCATGCCATTGACCAACCCGTCCTATCCGCCGGGGCCGTATAAATTCGTCAATCGCGAATATATGATCATCACCTACCGCACCGATCCAGACGCCCTGCGTGCCCTTGTGCCCGCCCCGTTGGAAGTGACCGATCCGGTGGTGAAATACGAGTTTATCAGGATGCCGGATTCGACCGGCTTTGGCGATTATACCGAAAGCGGTCAGGTGATCCCGGTCAGTTTTCAGGGCCGCAAGGGCAGCTATGTCCATGCGATGTATCTGAACGATGACAGCCCGATTTCGGGGGGCCGCGAAATATGGGGCTTCCCCAAAAAACTTGCAGAGCCTTGTATGCACGTCGAAAAAGACGCGCTGGTCGGCACGCTCAGCGTGGGCTCCATTCAGGTCGCCAGCGGCTCTATGGGCTACAAGCATCGCGAGCTGGACTTGGAACAGGTGCGCCAAAGCCTGCTCGCCCCGAGCTATCTATTGAAGATCATCCCGCATGTCGATTGCACCCCGCGGATTTGCGAATTGGTGGAATATTATCTGGAGGATGTGACCGTCAAAGGGGCCTGGACCGGCCCTGCGGCGCTGGAACTGCACGGTCATGCCTTGGCGCCTGTGGCCGAGCTTCCGGTGCTCGAGGTTCTCTCGGCCACGCATATCGTGGCGGATTTGACCCTGGGTCTGGGGCGGGTCGTGCATGACTATCTGGCAGCCGAGCCAGACGCCGGGTGATGTGCCCGCTGGTGGCAGGCAAAGATATGCGCGATCAGGTATCTCGACCTGACCGCGCATAAAAAGAATTGCCACCGACCCGCACCGGGTCGGTGTGCGGTTTATTCCATAGATGGCAACCGGCCATCCGCAATCGCTGCGGCCAGCTCTTCGGCATCGACCGCTTCGTCCTGATTGGTATCAAGTGCAGCGTAATCCGCCTCGGTCAGGTCGGCATATTCGGTGCGCATCTCGGTCAGCGAGTAGAGCCCGTCTTCATCGGTGTCCATTTCATGCGCCATTGCGGCACCTGCAAAACCTGCGGCACCAATGGCCAGAGATGCGAGAAGTAGTTTGGTGTTCATTTCAAGTGTCCTTATCTGTCGTATTGATGGGGATCATTCGGCCCCCGAAAGGTGATGTTTGCGCGGCAAGGCGGCATTTGGGTCCGCCTTGACACCGTGAATTATTCGCTTGTCTTCAGCGGCCCGTCGATGCGTGCTGCTGCAACTTCGTCGGCGTCAACCTGCCCGTCCTGATTGGTATCAAGCGAGGCATATTCCGCCTCGGTCAGGTCAGGAAAATCGGACTGGATTTCAATCAGCGAGTAGGCCCCGTCTCCATCGGTGTCCATCTCATGTGCCATTGCAGCACCGGCAAAACCGGTCGCACCAATGGCCAGAGCGGCAATCATAGTCTTGGTATTCATCACAATCTCCTTGCTATTTTCAAGCAGGGGCATGAGCGCCCTTGTATAATATAGACGCCCGAACGCGCCGCACATTACATCGTTTCGGGGTGGTGCCGTGTTCAAATGCGTTCTGCGATGACAATTTGATAAAGCCCTGCAAAGTGGGTTTTGCGCTGCCACGTAAAATTCTGTGGATAGGATGCCAGTGTGGCGATCGGTGTATCCCACATCGTCCGGGCATAGGGTTCCAGCAGAGCAAAAACCGCCGCGATCACGGGCCGCATCGGGTGCCAGCGTGCCGGACGGGCATAATCGACAAACACCGCTTTTCCGCGCGGGCCGACCGCAGACAGCGCGGCATCGACGACGCGGCGTTTCAGCGGGTCGGGCAGTTCATGCAGCAGAAAGAAAGTCAGCACACAGTCGTAGTGTTCAGCGCGCGGCTCTGCGGCATCTGCGACGCTCACGCGGGCCCATGGCATATCGACAAGTTTGCGGCGTGCATTGGCCACCTGGATCGGTGCGACATCAATGATATCAAGCGCACCTTTTGGCCCGACCTGCCGCGCCAACCGCGCGGACAGATCACCGTAGACGCAAGCCAATTGCAAAACACGATCATGGCGCGAAATCTGCCGCAAAGCCATATCCGACAACCTGCGATATTGCCCCCAAAGGATGGCAGAGACCACAGGCCGGCGGTCGAAAATGCGGATACTGGTGGGCCTGAGATAGGCCCACCAATAGGTTTTTTCCAAATAGGCAGGAAGTGAAGGGTGTAAACCTTTATCCTGCTTAGACACGCCGTTTCGACCCGATCACGCCGATCACGATCAGCAATGCGGCGCCCGCAAAGAATCCCACCAGCATCCAGGTCGGTAGGTAGAAGGTATTGTAGACGTTCCAGCCGATCCAGCTAAGGCTTTTTGTCACCAAGGACGGCGTGCCGCCCAGAGACCCACCCAAGGTGCCGGTGATGGTGATCACCAGCACGCCGATCGTGGCCAGCGTAAGGGTGATCCAACGCTGCGCGCCATCGAACAGGTGACGGCGGAAGCGGAAGCCGAGCACGGTCATCACCGTCCAGTAGGACAGGGTCCAGGTCGCCAGCATGATGTGGTTGCGGCCCAGTGGGCTTTCGGTGATCGCCGACCACGGATAGATCGTCAGCCCCAGCCCGTAGGTCACGAAACCTGCGAGTGTGCCCAAGGCTGCCACCGGCCAGATCGCCTTTTGCAGCCGGACGGCGATTTCGGCATCCGACAGGCTGCGGATCAGGATGAACAGATAGGCCGTCACCCACAAGCCGACCGGGAAGTGCGCGACAAGTATGTGGTAGACCGGGCTGAGCGCGAAATCAGGAGCGCCCTCGACGGCCATAGCGACGCCGCCGCCGTCTTCGCCATGGGCCAGCGCTGCGCTGGCGGCTACAAGCGTTAAGGCGGCGGCTGCGAGACCGATCTGGCGGCCGCGCCGCATCATTCCGGAGCGTTTCATGGTATCGTCCTTTCCGACATGCATGACGGGGTTTGTGGGGGTGATTTGGCGGCTCATTTCGCGTCCTCCCGACGGCGCATCAACAGGTTGACGTTGATACCGAGACCGACAATCAGGCTTAGGCTGGCGATCAACGTCCAGACCCACTGGCGTCTGATTTCTTCGGCGAATTCAACCTGCACGCCATAAAGCGCAAGCTGTTCTTCGCTGTGGCGAACGGCCACCGGGACCCGCGCCGCGATCCGCTCGGCGCCGGGGTGCTGTTGTGCGTCAGTCAGGCGGCCCCAGGTGACCTGCCCCGGATAGAAAGTCTTGATTTCGGTCCAGGGCTGGGTCCAGTCAGGCTCGGCGCCCGGTTCAATACGTTCGGCGACCAGTTGCGCAGGTTGCTCTAACCCCAGCGAGACCGGCAGCGTGACATAATGCCAGCGCATTGTTGACGCGTTGCGGAATACCGCAAAGGCCAGATCATAATTGCCACCATCGCGGAAGATCTTGTCGTCCAGCGGGTTGCCGGTATCCATGTCGCGCTGCAACGTCACATCCCAGAACCCGTTGCGCCAGCGTGCGACGGTCGGTTGCACCACGTCGCCGCGTGATCCGGTTTCCGGTTGCAGGAACCGGCGCGGAATCGTGTCGCCGTTTTGCCAGGCGTAAGTCGGATCAAACGGCACCGCGGTTTCGGCGCTTAGGTAATAGGTGTCGTTAAAGCCGACGTCACCGGCAATCACGGCGTCAATATTCAGCGCGGTGCTGCCCGCCACTTCGGGGTTGAACATATACTTTGGCTGGCTGGTCGCGTTGTCCCAGTTGGTGGTATAGGGGCCGGTGCCGGCATCGCCACCGCGTTCTTCGGCGACAAAACCGTCATCACCCAAACCGATCGGGTTGGAGCGGCTGGACCGCCACTGCCACAGGTCAATAAACTGACCGGCAGCGCGCAGCGTATCCAGATCGCTTTGCGGTTTCACGGTGTCAAAATCGTTGGGGTCGGTGCGGGTTGAGGGCAGGTATTTGGTGCGCTCTTCTTCGGTCTCGGGCACCCCGGTAAATGTCGTCAGCCCGTCACCGATGGTGATGTAGCCGCCATAACGACTAAACAACGGCACCGAGCCATCGTCGATCATCATCGCCACACGGTCCTCGGTCAGGAAATCCGGGTTCGGCCCCAAAGCCTCGCCGCCGCGCTCTTCCCAAGCGCCGTCCTGATACACCAGCACATCGTTGAAAAGGCTGGGGCGATCAACCGGCCAGCGGTAGCGGAACCAGATTTTTTCGCCGTCATAGGTGGCTTTGACCTGCAATTGGCTGGTCAGCTCGTCGGGGATGACGATATTGCGTTCAGGGTCGTCCTTGACGATGCCGGTGCCATGCGTGACCCACCCCAGCACCAGCAACCCGCTAAAGAGTGCCGTGGAGACGGCGAGATATTTCGTGCGCGTGTTCATGTCCTATCCGTTCTGTTGTTTGAAATGCGCAGCCATTTGGCGCGCTTTGGTAATGTCACCGGTGACGATATTCAAAAGTCTCTGCGATCACCCGTCCGTCTTCCGGCAGCACGACCCGCAGTGAAATGTCGTAAAGCGATGCTTTCTGGAACTCGACGTAGCCACCAAAAGTGAGCGCGTCGCCAACCAGGAATGGGTCAAGGGAATAATCCGCGCCACCCAATCCCTCTTCCTGGATAGTGGCGGTAACGCTTGCATCGGTTATACGCTCTCCGGTCGTGGCGTCAAACAAGGCAATCTGCACGTGGTGTACATGTTTGCCACCCGGCACGCCACCATGCATTCGGGCCTCTTGCGAGCCTGCGGGAAAGCTGCGCAGCATCTCGGCGGGCAAAATCGCGTAATAGATCGTCACATCGTCCACGACGGCATAATCGCTTGAAACCTGCGCATATGCCGCGCCCGACACGCTTAAAAGAATTGCAGCCAACATATACCGCAAGCTGCGCAGTGATCGGACGGGTCGCCAGAATAATTTGGTCATAGCCATTGCTCCTTGAGTATCCCGGGAAAACGGGCTCGTGGAAATAAGACGTGGCTCGCGCGAAACGATTACACAAAAAAGTGAGAGCAATCAAAGCTGGATCTGTCGCGGCTTGATACCACTGCCGTGATTGCAATTGCTGCAAGACTGGGGACAAACTTTGTGCCCTGCGCGCCCCAAGTCTGATGCACTTGTCTGCAAACCTTGACCCACCAATGCCGACAGATGTCCGGCTTTGACTCAATTGACAAGCCATCAAAATGCTACTGAAAGCCGCTCGGGCGCAAGATGCAATAGAGCAAATCGAGTTTTGTTGCACCGCACAACAGCGCAATGCAATGCGGTCAAATTACGATCTCACAGTTCACACTGACGCTTGCGGCGGGTCCAGGTTCTGCGGATGGGCAGCCTCGTTCGATTGCCGCAAAACCTCGGCGTGGCCCACATTCCGGGCACCTGCGCCTTTCCTTTGTCTACAAACAGTCCAACCCAGATCACGCAATAACGGATGAAGAACGCCACGTGGGCGTGGCAAACCTGATTGTTGATCCGGATGAACGCACAAGCAATGCTCAAGACCTGGCAAGCAACGGATAGCCAGTGGCTCGCTTCGGGCGGTTCTCCCTCTCGATCGCGTTTCTGGTTTAATTTTTTTACGTCAATAAGGTATGGTGCGGGCGGTGGGACTCGAACCCACACGGGGCTAGGCCCCAACAGATTTTAAGTCTGGTATGTCTACCATTCCATCACGCCCGCATCCGGCGTTGTCTGCAAATTTCCGCGTCAAGCCTATGTCGGGCCAGAAAACAGTCTTTACATCCAGCGCGCGGACACGCCCACTTCCTATGCGGGCTTTCCGGGCGGTGCAAGATGTCGCGTGCAATTCCTTTAACTGCGCGCCGCGGGCGCGACCGGGGCCAGTCCCTCTTCTTTGACCGCCTGCATCGCGACATAGGTCGATGTATTGGCAACATGCGGCAGCGTCGATATTTTCTCTGCCAAAACAGCACGGTATCCCGTCATACCCGCGGTCCTGACCTTCAACAGGTAGTCAAACGCACCGGCAATCAGGTGGCACTGTTCGATTTCTACAATTTTCAGAACACCCGCATTGAACGCGGCAAGTGCTGCCTCTCGGGTGTCCGACAATTTGACCTCGACAAACGCGACATGGTCGCGGTCAAGGCGGATCGGATCATAGAGCGCGCGATACCCGCGAATAACGCCGCGATCCTCAAGCCGTTTGAGGCGGGCTTGGGTCGGCGATTTGGACAGGCCGATGCGACGCGCCAACTCCGTCACGCTGATGCGCCCGTCAACGGCCAGAACATCAAGAATCTTGCGATCAAAGCTATCTATCGCGGCAGTCTGTTCAGACATGTAACTCCCCAATCTTTGGTCTAACGGATTACTAAACTGGCCAATAGCAGTCGAAACGACTTCTGACAACGGTATATCATAGGCAATATAATTTCATAGGGGACGGCCATGACACGCCACACTGCCAAGGCGCTGCGCGCACAAATAGATGCGACACTCTACGCCAATGAGGCCGCAAGCGTCGCCGGGCTGCGCGAAACTGCGGCCCTGTCGGATACGGATCGTGCGCGCATTGGCGCCAAAGGCGCCGATCTGGTGCGCCAAATTCGCGGCAATGCCGAGCCGGGCCTGATGGAAGTCTTTCTGGCCGAATACGGGCTGTCCACCGACGAGGGTATCGCCTTGATGTGTTTGGCCGAAGCCCTGTTGCGGGTTCCCGACTCCGACACGATCGACGCGCTGATCGAGGATAAAATCGCGCCCTCGGATTGGGGCAAGCATTTGGGCCATTCCGCCTCGTCGCTGGTCAATGCCTCCACTTGGGCGCTGATGCTGACGGGACGTGTGCTGGACGACGAAAAGCCGGGCATCACGCGGCACCTGCGCGGGGCGGTCAAACGCTTGGGCGAGCCTGTGATCCGCACTGCGGTGGGTCGTGCCATGCGCGAAATGGGTCGCCAGTTTGTCTTGGGTGAAAATATCGACAAGGCGATGAAACGCGCCGAAGGGATGCAGGCCAAGGGCTTTACCTATTCCTATGATATGCTTGGCGAAGCCGCGCGGACAGAGGCCGATGCACGCAATTATCATCTGTCGTATAGCCGTGCGATCTCGAACATCGCGCAGCATTGCAGCCATGGCACCGTGGCCGAAAACCCTGGCATTTCGGTCAAACTCTCGGCGCTGCACCCGCGCTATGAAGTGGCCCAAGAGGCCCGCGTCATGGAAGAACTGGTGCCGCGCCTGCGCGCGCTTGCGATGCTCGCCAAATCCGCCGGCATGGGGTTCAACATCGACGCCGAAGAGGCCGACCGCCTTGCCTTGTCGCTGGATGTAATCGAGGCCACCTTGCAAGAACCCGCCCTGCGTGGTTGGGACGGCTTTGGTGTTGTGGTGCAAGCTTACGGGCAACGCGCGCCGCTTGTGATCGATTGCCTGCATGAGATGGCCGAACGCCTTGATCGCAAAATCATGGTCCGTCTGGTCAAAGGCGCTTATTGGGACGCCGAAATCAAACGTGCTCAAGTTCAAGGCATCAACGGTTTCCCTGTCTTCACCCACAAGGTGCACACCGACATCAGCTATATCAGCAATGCGCGTAAACTGCTGGGCCTCACCGACCGGATCTATCCGCAATTTGCCACCCATAACGCCCATACCGTTGCGGCCGTGCTCGACATTGCCGCGCAAATGGGACGCAGTGGCGCGGACTACGAATTCCAGCGTCTGCACGGCATGGGCGAAACCTTGCACAAGATCGTGCTCAAGGCTGAAGGCACCCGCTGCCGGATCTACGCCCCGGTGGGTGCCCACGAAGACCTGCTGGCCTACCTTGTGCGCCGCTTGCTTGAAAACGGCGCGAACTCCAGCTTTGTCAACCAGATCGTCGATGAAAGCGTGCCCCCTGAAATCGTGGCCTCTGATCCCTTTGCTGCCGACACCAGCAACTTTAGCCTGCCCACCGGACCTGACATTTTCCAACCCGAGCGGATAAATTCCAAAGGGTTTGACCTGACACATGCACCAACTCTTGCACAAATCGAACAAGAGCGGGCAAAATTTGCAGCACATCGCTTTACCGCCACTGCGATGATTGCCAAAAAATCCGCGCCAAACGCAGCCGCCATCACCATCACAAACCCCGCCAAACCGGGCGATATTGTGGGCAGTGTTCACCCCGCAACCGACGCGCAGATCAAGGCCGCCATCGACACCGCCGCCGCTTGGGATGCCGATGTCACGATCCGCGCCGCGGCCCTGAACGCCGCCGCTGACGCCTATGAGGCCAATGCGGGCGAGCTGTTTACCATCCTTGCGCGCGAAGCCGGCAAAGGCTTGCCCGACGCTGTTGCCGAACTGCGCGAAGCGGTTGATTTCCTGCGCTATTACGCCGCCCAAGCCAAGGCAGGCACTGCGCCGTGCGGCATCTGGACCTGTATCAGCCCTTGGAACTTTCCACTGGCGATTTTCACGGGGCAGATCGCAGCGGCGCTTGCGGCAGGCAACGCGGTGCTGGCCAAACCCGCCGAGCAGACCCCCCTCATCGCGGCGCGCGCCGTTGAGCTGCTTCATGCCGCAGGCGTGCCAAAATCGGCCCTGCAACTATTGCCGGGCGCAGGGGATGTCGGGGCCGCCCTGACATCAGACGCGGCGATCAACGGCGTGGCCTTTACCGGCTCCACCGCGACCGCGCTGAAAATTCGCAAATCAATGGCCGCGCATTGCGCGCCGGGCACGCCGCTCATCGCCGAAACCGGCGGCTTGAACGCGATGATCGTCGATAGCACCGCCCTGCCCGAACATGCGGTGCGTGACATCGTCAACGGGGCGTTCCGCTCTGCGGGCCAACGCTGCTCGGCGCTGCGCTGCCTTTATGTGCAAGAGGATATCGCCGACAAACTGCTGACAATGCTGAAAGGGGCGATGAACGAATTGCACGTGGGCGACCCTTGGCACCTGTCCACAGACGTGGGCCCCGTGATCGACAGTGCGGCACAAAAGACCATCGCCGATCACGTCGCCACCGCTGATGGCGAGGGCCGCCTGATCCACGCTTTGCAAGCGCCCAGCCACGGCACGTTCATCGCACCTGCGGTGATCCGCGTGACTGGAATCGCCGATATGACCCGCGAAATCTTTGGCCCGATCCTGCATGTCGCCACCTTCAAATCCCAAGATTTGGACCGTGTAATCGATGCGATCAATGCCACGGGTTACGGGTTGACCTTTGGCCTGCACACACGGATCGACGACCGTGTGCAAACGATCGTTGAACGGGTCGAGGCCGGTAATATCTACGTAAACCGCGACCAGATCGGGGCCGTCGTTGGCAGCCAACCCTTTGGCGGCGAAGGACTTTCTGGCACAGGCCCCAAGGCAGGTGGTCCGCATTATTTGCCACGCTTCACCGCCTCACCTGCCCAATCCACGCCCGATAGCTGGGACAAAGCCGCCGATATTAGTGCGGTGCAAAAACAGCTCGCATCTGCGCTAAATCACACACCCAGCACCCCGCTTGACCTGCCCGGCCCGACCGGCGAAAGCAACCGGCACAGCACACGGCCCCGCGGCGCGATCCTGTGCATGGGCCCCGGTGAGGCGGCGGCGGCAGCACAAGTCAGCGCCGTCGAAGCGTTTGGCGGCCTGGCCGTCAACAGCGGTGGCTCGGTTGCAGTGGAAACACTGACCGACATGACAAACCTCGCCGGCGTGATCTGGTGGGGCGAACAGGACACAGGGCGCGCAATTGAAACCGCCCTGTCTGCGCGAACCGGCCCGATCACCGCGTTGGTCACAGGGCTGCCAGACGCGGCGCATGTGCTGCACGAACGGCACGTCTGCATCGACACCACGGCGGCAGGCGGCAACGCGGCCCTCTTGGCCGAAGCAGGCAACGCATAGGGCTCCACAAGGTGGGCCGCACGCCCACCTTGACGCCGCTCGCGCAATCGCACAACGTCGCGCCATGATACCCATTCGCGACCATAACCCGTCCCTGCGCACGCCTTATGTGACGCTCGCATTGATCGGGCTGAATAGCGCGGTATACCTTTACAGCGCCGCAGTCCTGACCACTGATCAGGCCCTGCTACAGTTCTACTATGACTACGCGATGATCCCCGCGCGGCTTTCGGGCGGCGAGAATTACAGCGGGCTTGGCACCGCGCTATTCGTGCACGCAGGCATCCTGCATTTGGCGGGTAACTTACTGTTTTTATGGATTTTTGGCGACAACATGGAAGACAAGATGGGTCACATCCCGTTTCTTGCCTTCTACCTGATCAGCGGCGTGGGCGCCAATCTGGCGCAATTTGCCGTCGATACAGGATCACCCATTCCCACTGTCGGCGCCTCGGGGGCCATCGCAGGGGTCATGGGCGGCTACCTGTTGCTGTTTCCCAAGGCCAAGGTCGATATCTTTATCTTCCTGATCGTCTTTATCCGCATCCTGCCGATCCCCGCCTGGATCATGCTGGGCCTCTGGTTCGGGCTACAGGTCTTCAACGGTTTGGGGGCCGACATCAACAGCGGCGGGGTTGCCTATTGGGCCCATGCAGGCGGATTTGTGATTGGCCTTGGCTTGACGGTCCCGCTGTGGCTTCGGCTCGGTGCGGGCGGATGGTGGCAAGCAACCGGTTTTCACCCGCCCCACCCCGAAGCGCACTATCCATCTTCCATTCCGGTGGTCAAGCGGCGCTAGGCTTGCGGATTACCTTGGCAAACGCCTCGAAAATCGGCTCGTTGGAACAGATCACCTCGCCATCGGCGTGGATATCGCCGCCAACCTTCAGCGGCTCCACGATACCGCCGGCTTCGCGCACAATAATCAGGCCCGCCGCCATATCCCAAATATTCAACTTGCGCTCCCAGAATCCTTCGTAGCGGCCAGCAGCCACATAAGCGAGGTCCAGCGAGGCCGCCCCAAAGCGGCGCACACCGGCACAAGCAGGCAAAATGCGCGCCAGATCTTGCAAGGTCTCAGGCAAATCGGCACGGCCCGCAAACGGCAGCCCCGTCGAGAATATGCTCTCGATCAGTCGGTGACGCCCCGACACGCGCATCCGGCTTTCATTGAGCCACGCACCGCCGCCCTTTTCAGCCCAGAACATCTCGTCCTTGACCGGATCATAAATCACGCCCGCAACAATCTGGCCCTTGTGCTCTAACGCGATAGAAACCGCCCAATGCGGCAGCCCGTGCAGGAAATTGGTGGTGCCATCCAGCGGGTCCACAATCCAGCGGCGGGTCGGGTCATCGCCTTCAATCTCGCGCCCCTCTTCGCCCAGAAAACCATAGGTCGGACGGGCATATTGCAGGTCTTCCTTGATCGTAGCTTCGGCCTGTTTATCGGCGCGGCTGACAAAATCACCGGGGCCTTTGGTCGACACTTGCAGGTTCTCGACCTCGGTAAAGTCCTTGAGCAACGCGCGCCCCGCCTTGCGGGCGGTCTTCATCATCACGTTAAGATTTGCGCTGCCAGCCATCGGGGCCTCCAAAATGTCTTGATTAGAGGGGGCGTATAGGCCCATGCGGCGCGGCAAACAAGAGGCGAGATTTGCAAACCAACCGAAATGCCCGCGTTAACCTTTTGTTTTACATTTCGGGGCGATACTTCATCCGGGGTAGTTGGTAGTCGGGATTAAAATGCAACCGCAATGGGTCGACCAGTTCTTGCATCAAACGCGGATCGCGATGCATGTCTCGGAACGCGATGCAATCAAACGGATTGCGTCAATGTTCCTGATGGTCGTGGTTTCCTTTGCTGCCGGCGCGCCCCGTGCGGGTATACTGATCGGGGCTTGGGTCATTGCGGTCGAAATTATCGGCCATATCCTTGTCTCGCTGATGACGAGACAGGACGCGTCAAAGTGCCTGAAAACGGCTTTGGCTTTCTGGACCAATAACTGTCTGTCGATCCTGCCATATCTTGCGTTCTCTATCCTGCTGTCAGTTCAGGGTTCAATGGCCTACCTGCTCGCCGGCTATATCTGGCTGTTCGGGATCTATGTGCAAACATCCAACAGCCTCGGAATGCTGCCCTATTACAACTGGAGCCTGATGACGCCCGCCTTTGGCACCGCATTTATCCTGCTCTTCAACTCGGGCAGCCGCAGCCTTGCACATAGCACGCCATTTGACTGGATGGTTGTCTCTGGCATGATGATCGCCTATATCGCCGCGACTCTCGAGACGATGAACAGTCAAAAAGACACCGTCAAAGCCCTGGCCAGCGCGCGCGCCGAGGCAAATGCCCAACTCAAAGAGCTTGAATTTCTGACCCGCCACGACAAATTGACCGGTCTGATAAACCGCCATGCCTTTGATGACGGATTGGCGCAAATGTTGGAAGATGCGCAGGCTCGGGGCGGTGTGACGGTATTCCTGATCGATCTTGATGATTTCAAACCGATCAATGACAGTTATAGCCACTTGGCAGGTGATACAGTGCTGACCGCCGTTGCCGGAAATCTGGCGCGGGTGGCAGGACCAGAGGCCATCGTTGCCCGGCTTGGCGGGGATGAATTTGCCGTTGTCGTCCCGAACCTGCCATCCGACGCAGTCGCCGTCAAACTCGGCACCTATATTGTGCGTGCTCTCGAAGCCCCCATTTCGTTTGAGCAAAAACAGCTGCGCGTCGGGGCCAGTTTGGGGATTGCGCGCACCACCGATACGCTGCGCAGCGCAAACGAGCTTTGCGCCGGGGCCGACCAGGCGATGTATCGCGCCAAGGCAGATAACGGAACCTCGGTCGTGCTTTACAACAAAACAGATTTCCCGACCCGGCTCACCCTAGAAGACCGGCACACCCTCTACAGCGCCATTCAAGACAACCAGATCACCCCATATTACCAACCCAAAGTGGCCCTACGCACAGGGGCCGTCGTCGGGCTGGAGGCCCTGGCGCGGTGGGACCACCCCGAACGGGGCACAATCGCCCCCGCCGACTTTCTGCCGATGATCGCCGAATTCGGGCTGCATGGGGATCTCGTTGTGCATATGGCACAGCAAGTCCTCACCGATATGGAAACCATTGTCGCGCAAGGGCTGGACTGCGGACAAATCTCCATCAACGTGCCAGAAGTCACCCTTGCGACCCTATCGGGGCGCTCGGAATTGGCCGCACTGATAGATCGTCACGCTCATCTGCGCAAACACCTGACACTTGAAATCACCGAAGACGTCTTTATCGCGCGCTCCGGCGATATGATCCAGCGAACGATCGCATTTTTCCGCCAATCCGGCATCCGGGTCTCGCTGGATGATTTCGGGACCGGTTTTGCATCTTTTCAGCACCTGCGTGAACTCGAATTTGACGAGCTGAAACTCGACACCAGTTTCGTGCAGGGCCTCGGTGTCGACAAGGCAGCGGGTGTGTTGGTCGAAAACTTTCTCTCCATCGGCAAAGGGCTCGGCGTGCAGGTCGTGGCCGAAGGCGTCGAAACCAACGCGCAACTCATCCAACTGCGTCAAATGGGGTGCGACGTTGCCCAAGGACACCTGTTTGGCGCCGCAATGCCTTTGGATGCCGCAATATCACTGATGCGAAGCGGTGTTTTGGACCCCGATGCGCGGGTCATCAACGCGGCCTAGGCGCGCTGCATTCTTACCGCCTCCTGCCGCGCCAACCGCAGAAAATGCGCCACAAACGGACGGTGCGTATCCTCGGCGCGGGTCGCGGCATATAATCTGCGGGTCATCCCGCCCCGCGTCAACGGCCGCGTCACATAATCGGCATTATATTTCACCTGCCGCACCACCCAGTCGGGCAATACCGCAACCCCGCGATTGGACGCCACCAACAACAAGATAACAGCCGTCAATTCGACTTGCCTCACCGCCGCAGGTTCCACCTTGGCAGGTGTCAAAAGTTGTGAAAAAATATCCAGACGGGCGCGGTCAACCGGATAGGTAATCAAGGTCTGTTCGCGAAAGTCAGCAGCCTCGATCACGTCTTTTTCAGCCAGCGGATTGTTCACAGAAGCCACAAAAACAGGCTCATAGTCAAAAATCGGGGTGAAATCCGTTTGGTCCAGATCTTCCGGATCAGACGAAATCACCAGATCGACCTCCTCGCGGCGCAGCGCGGGCAAGGCATCAAACGCAAGGCCGGGGCGAATATCGACATCGACCTGTGGCCATGCTTTTCGAAACTGCTCCAACACCGGCAACAACCACTCGAAACAGGCGTGGCATTCGATCGCAATATGCATCCGGCCCAATTTACCCGACACCAAACCGGCAAAATCTGCCTCCAGCGCATCCATCTGCGGCAAAATCCGCTCTGCCGCAGCCAGCAGCTTCAGACCTGCTGCCGACAATCGCAATGGCTTGGACCTGCGGGCAAATAATGCAACCCCCGCCTGATCCTCAATGCCTTTGATCTGATGGCTCAACGCCGATTGAGTCATGTTCAACAGGTCCGCCGCTCGCGCAAGCCCCCCCGTCTCATGGATCGCCTTGATCGTCCGTAAATGCCTGAACTCGATCCGCATCATGAATATTCCACATAATAATTTTGAATTTAATGAATTTGTTTCACAACTACAAACGTGAAACAAGATGGAAACACCAGATGAGGACAGCCATCATGACCCGCCCTTCCCTATCATTCGAATTCTTTCCACCCAAAGATTTAGCGGGTTCATTCCGTCTGTGGGATGCGGTCAGCAGCCTCGCGCCGCTCGCCCCCAGCTTTGTCTCGGTCACCTATGGTGCCGGCGGGACCACACGCAAACTTACCCATGAGGCCGTGCAAACCCTTCGCGATCAAACCGGCTTGCGGGTTGCCGGGCACTTGACCTGTGTTGACGCCACCCGCGACCAGACCTTGCAGATCGCCGCAAACTACGCCGCTGCGGGCGTGCAGGACATCGTGGCCCTACGCGGCGATGCGCCAAAAGGCGCGCAGGGGTTTGCACCCAAACCCGACGGATTTCAAAACTCGGTCGAACTGATCGGCGCCCTGGCCGATACTAAAAACTTCAACATCCACGTCGGCGCATACCCTGAAAAACACCCCGAGGCCACAAACCAAGCCGCCGACATCGCCTATCTCAAACGGAAATTTGACGCCGGTGCGACATCTGCGATCACACAATTCTTCTTTGAGGCCGAAACCTTCTTTCGGTTCCGCGACGCTTGCGCCGACGCAGGGATCACCGCGCCGATCGTGCCGGGCATTTTACCGGTCGAAAACTGGGCCGGTGTCCAGCGGTTTGCAGCCCGATGCGGCACCGCGATCCCACAGATCATTGCCGACGGTTTTCACAACGCGGCGCGCGACGGGACCGAAAAACTATTCGCGACTGCCATTGCCGCCGAACTATGCGATGATCTTTTGCGGGGCGGCGTGGATCATCTGCACTTCTATACCCTCAATCGGGCAGAGCTGTCTCGCGACGTGTGTCATGCTCTCGGGTTCACCCCGAAACGCAGCTTGCAAAACGTGGCCTGAAAAACGGCTCCGTCAGCAGGTTCACCTCGGCGCAACTGAATTTGTGCTTGGGGAGACACCCTGCCTATCCGCACGAGGCGGCAGGGTCGACGCCTCGTCAGGCAACACCGTCGGGTGCACCGATTCTGTTGGTGTGCCCAGAATAATCCGGCGACGGCGCGATAAAAACAGCTTGCCCCATGCGCGCCATGATCCCACCGACGGGGCCGACACATCCTGCGGGAACCGCGCTTGCCACCCCGCAGGCAAGGTCAGCCCGCAGGTTTCGAGATTTTCCAACATCCAGACCAGCGGGATATTGGCCAAGGGACGCGCAGCGGGCAAAATACCGACCTGACCACCCACATCGCCGTGGCATCCGCGAAACCAGACCTGCTCGATATGACCCTGCCAGCCCGGCGGACACTCCCACATGACCGGGGCATAGGCTTCTCTGGTCTCGTCAAGTGCAAGCGCATGAAATCCGTGCCGGACATGATCGCCCAAGCGGTGGTTGTGATAGCCATGTTGCGACTGCGCCCATCGCCAGACAATCGGCAACCGCAAACCCAGCGCCTTGACGGTATCCCAAACCGCAACCGCTTCGATCACAACCTTGTCGTGGCAATAAAGCTCTCGAAACCGCTTGGCCGCCGCCGATTTGGCACCCGTTTTATAATGCCGGTAAGCTTGGGTAATAGTGCGCACCGTCGCGTGCTCGGCTTTGACCAAGCCGACATAATCCAAAACGCCCGCCAACGACCGCACCGCGTAGGCCCCGCGCGAATATCCCACCAAAATGATCTTGTCGCCCTTGCGATACCGCGACGCCAAAACACCATAGGCCCGCTCGATTTGCCGGTTGATCCCCTTGCCGGTGATCACACCCCATGTGCCTGACCAGTCGCGCCACTGAATGCCTGCCTCGTAATAGACCGTTAAATTCGCGCGGCGGCCCGCCTCTTGCAGCAAACGAAACGTCTGGCCCGCATTGGTTTCAGACCCCGGATCAAGCGAGGACATCGTGCCATCGAGTATGACCACATGCATCGCAGGCCCGCGCTTGCGGTGGCTGCCTTCCTCCGACCGCGCCGCCCGCCCGAATAGCCCAAAGATCCAATCACGCAGTTGCACGGCGAACCTTCTTGGTTTGCATCATTTGCCGCATATGCTGCGCTGAAAACGCCATATGCGCATCACGCAAACCCCAAAACCCGTCCGTCACCAGGTAATCCAGAAATATCGCTTTCAAAACTTGCCCGTCTCCATCACATATACCGCGCCTGCCCGATACCGCCCTGCCATCAGCATGGGGATCAAAAGATTACCAAAACCATCACCCACCGTCCCATTAACCACGATCACACCGCCTGGGTCTGGATCATTGCCCCGCGATATTCAAACGCCGCGTTCCTGCATCTTGACCCTAGCCGTCTGACCCTGCAAATCAAGGCACCCTGCGCGCACTACCCCGTGATAATCCACCGCCATTTCGCCCCACCGAGACGGTCCCCACACCACATAGGCCTTTTCCCCCGCTGCCCCATTGGGTAAACCCCTTTCAAATCGAAAGGGACGGCACAGACATGGCGATGGAAAAAACGTTTCAAACGGGCACGCGTGAACCCCTCATTTACAAAAAATGGGAAGAGGCTGGCGCGTTCAAAGCGGGCGCAAACGCAAAGGCGGGCGCCGAGACCTTCACCATCATGCTGCCGCCGCCCAACGTCACGGGGTTTTTGCACGTTGGCCACGCCTTCAACCACACGCTGATGGATATCCTGATCCGGTGGAAGCGGATGCAAGGTTTTGATACCCTGTGGCAGCCGGGCCTCGACCACGCAGGTATCGCCACGCAGCTAGTCGTGGAAAAACAACTCGCCGAATTAGGTGAAAAGCGCACCGATTATTCCCGCGAAGATTTCATCGCGAAAATCTGGGAATGGAAAGCCGTCTCTGGCGGGCAAATCCAGGAACAAGACAAACGCATCGGCGCCGGCATGGACTGGGACCGTTCTGCCTTCACGATGGACAAAAACTTCCACGACGCCGTGATCAAGGTGTTCGTTGATATGTATAACAAGGGCTTCATTTACCGCGGCAAACGCCTCGTGAACTGGGACCCGCATTTTGAAACCGCTATTTCCGATCTTGAGGTCGAAAACATCGAAGTTGACGGCCACATGTGGCACTTCAAATACCCCCTCGCGGGTGGTGCCACCTATGAATACGTTGAAAAAGACGAAGACGGAAACGTCACCTTGACCGAGACCCGCAACTACATCGCCATCGCAACCACCCGCCCCGAAACCATGCTCGGCGACGGTGCCGTGGCCGTCCATCCCTCCGACGAACGCTATGCCTCCATCGTCGGTCACTTATGCGAAATCCCCGTCGGCCCCAAGGCGCAGCGCCGCCTGATCCCGATCATCACAGATGAATACCCCGACAAAACTTTCGGCTCTGGTGCGGTGAAAATCACAGGCGCGCATGACTTTAACGACTATCAGGTCGCCAAACGCGCAGGCATCCCGATGTATAACCTGATGGACACGACCGCCGCGATGCGCGCCGACGGCAGGCCCTATGTCGAGGAAGCCGCCACCGCAGAAGCGATTGCAAACGGCGAGCAAACATTCGACGAAGCCATGATCGCCGCGATGAATCTGGTGCCCGAAGAATACCGTGGGCTGGACCGTTTTGAAGCGCGCAAGGCCGTGATCGACGCCATCACCGCCGAGGGCCTCGCCGTCATGCATGACGTAACCCGCACCCAAAAAGACGAGGACGGCAACAAAGTCGAGATCACCGAAACCGTGCCCTACGTCGAATCCAAAAAGATCATGCAGCCCTTTGGCGACCGCTCAAAGGTCGTCATTGAACCCGCGCTCACCGACCAATGGTTCGTCGACACCGCCCAAATCGTGCAACCTGCCCTCGACGCGGTGCGCGAAGGCCGCACCAAAATCATGCCCGAAAGCGGCGAAAAAGTTTACTTCCACTGGCTCGACAACATCGAGCCTTGGTGCATCTCCCGCCAGCTTTGGTGGGGCCACCAGATTCCGGTTTGGTATGGTCTCGATCTCGGCATCCCAGATGAACATAACCCCTCCGGCGATCTCGACGAGGTCGAATTGCTTGGCCTGCTCTTGAAAGACGGGATGTTGCACCGCGACGACATCATGCACTGCGGCCCCAATTTCGACAGCGTCAAATCAAACTTCGTCTTTGACAATGCCGACATCCCCAGCCCGCTCAGCCACGCATCAATCGTCGAGGTCGACACTCGCGCCGAAGCCGTGCACCGCTTCACGACCAGCCTCGCGCAATACAACGTCACACAAGACCCGACCGTGCTTGAATTCCCGGTCTGGCGCGACCCCGACGTGCTCGACACATGGTTCTCCTCCGGCCTCTGGCCTTTCGGCACGCTGGGCTGGCCAAACGACACGCCCGAGTTGGCAAAATACTTCCCCGGTGATGTGTTAATCACAGGCCAAGACATCCTGTTCTTCTGGGTCGCGCGCATGATGATGATGTCTCAGGCCGTCATGGACAAGGACCCGTTCCACACCGTCTACCTGCACCAATTGATGCGGGACGCTGCGGGCGAGAAAATGTCCAAAACCCGCGGCAACGTCATCGACCCGCTGGTCATGGTCGACGCATACGGTGCCGACGCGCTGCGCTTCACCATGGGCCAAATGGCGGCCCTTGGCGGTGTTCTGAAAATCTCGGAAGACCGCATCAAAGGCTACCGCAATTTCGGCACCAAGCTTTGGAACGCCTTCAGCTTCGCCGAACACTACGATATCCCGAACACAGGGCACCACCCGCTCCCCACACCTGCGCACACGCTCAACAAATGGATCATCGGCGAAACCGCAAAAACCCGCGAAATCGTCGACGCCGCCTTGGAAACCTACCGCTTCAACGACGCCGCAAACGCGCTATACGCCTTCACATGGGGCAAGGTTTGCGACTGGTATCTCGAATTCTCCAAACCCATCCTGCAAGGAACCGACGCGGCGGCAAAGCTCGAAACCGAAGCCACCCTGCGCTGGGTCCTCGACCAAGCCCTGATCATGTTGCATCCCATTATGCCGTTTATCACCGAAGAGCTTTGGGGCCTCGCCGACAGCCGCGACACCCTGCTCGTCACCACCGATTGGCCAACCTACACAGCCACAGGTCTGATCGACCCAGATGCCGACCGCGAGATGAACTGGGTCATAAACCTGATCGATAGCGTGCGCTCCGCCCGCGCCCAATCCCACGTCCCCGCAGGCGCAAAAGTGCCGCTTGTGGTCATGGGGCTGGATGCCAAAGGCCAGTCCGCTTGGGACAACAACAGCGCGCTCATCATGCGCCTCGCGCGGATCGAAACCCTCGATCACATAGGCGAATTCCCCAAAGGTTGCGTCACAATCCCCATGGAAGGCGGCACCTTCGGTCTGCCGCTTGCAGGGCTGATCGACGTGGCATCCGAAATCGCGCGTCTGGAAAAATCGGTCACAAAACTGGGCAAGGAACTCGGCGGATTGCGAGGCCGCCTCAACAACCCCAAATTCGTGGCCTCCGCCCCTCAAGATGTGATCACCGAGGCCCGCGAAAACCTCGCATTGCGCCAAGAAGAAGAGGCACAACTCAAAGCGGCCATCGCGCGGCTTGCCGAATTGGGCTAATCACATCGGGCGGCCACCACCTTGGCCGCCCGACCTCTTTGGTTTCAAAATATCCCCGCCGGAGGCCCTAAATGAGCCATGACCCCCGCCTGACCGCCCTCGCCGCATCCTTGCCCGCCTCCGTGCCCTTTGTCGGTCCAGAGGCACAAGAACGCAGCAACGGGTCCCCGTTCACCGCCCGCCTTGGCGCCAATGAATCCGGCTTCGGCCCGTCCCCACTGGCCATCAAAGCAATGCAAGACGCGGCCTTCGAGGCGTGGATGTATGCCGATCCCGAAAGCCACGATCTGCGGCAGGCTCTGGCCCGCGTCCACGACATGCCCGCAGACTGCATCATGGTCGGCGAAGGCATCGATGCTCTTTTGGGCAACCTCGTGCGACTGTTTATCTCGGCAGGCGACGCGGTCGTTACCTCTGCGGGCGCCTACCCGACCTTCAATTACCACGTCACAGGATACGGCGGCACGCTGCACACGGTGCCCTACACAGGCGATTTTGAGGACCCCTCGCGGCTGATCGCAAAGGCCAAGCAGATGCAGGCCAAACTGGTCTATATCGCCAATCCCGACAACCCGATGGGCACGGTTCACACAAAGCCCGACATCGCGCGCATGATCTCGGCCCTACCCGAAAACTGCCTGCTGATCCTCGACGAAGCCTATGTCGAATTCGCCCCCAAAGGCTCCGCACCGGCCATGTCGCCAACCGATCCCCGCGTCATCCGGATGCGGACATTCTCCAAGGCCTACGGGCTTGCAGGCGCGCGCGTGGGCTACGCAATCAGCAGCCCCGATATCATCTATGCCTTCAACAAAGTGCGCAACCATTTTGGCATGAACCGGATGTCTCTGGCAGGGGCGCTCGCAGCACTTGACGACACGGCCCACCTCAAGTCCGTGATCAAACAGGTTGAAAAATCCCGCGCGCGGATCGCGTCCATCGCCTTGGAAAACGGGCTGACGCCGCTCACCTCGGCCACCAATTTTGTCGCTGTCGACTGCGGCAAAGACGGTGCATTTGCCGCACGGCTTGTGGCAGAACTGGGCAAGCTGGGGATCTTTGTGCGGATGCCCTTTGTCGCGCCGCAAAACCGCTGCATCCGCGTCAGTTGCGGCCCAGATCGTGAAATGGGCCTGCTCGCCGCGGCATTGCCCGGTGCACTTGCCGCCGCAAACATACCCTAGGCTTGGGCAATAACCCTTGCGGCCGCATCCAGCGCGCCACCCCCGTGCGGAATGTCCAGCGCGGTCAAACCCGCCTGCATGGTGCCCAGAACACCCATGATCATATGCGCATTCACATGGCCCATGTGACCGATGCGAAAATACGCATCCGCAGGATCGCGCCCCAGACCGATCCCCAAGGTAAGCCCCGCCTTGTGCTCACACCACCTGCGCAACACATCCCCGTTGGACGGCCCCGCAACCACGGCAGTCACCGCATGAGACCGGACATTGGGGTCAGCGATATTCATCCGCAACGGCCCTTGTTGCGACCAACAGTCAAGGGCGGCCCAAACCGTTTGCGCCAGCTTGTGATGGCGGGCAAAAACTGCGTCCAATCCCTCGGCCTTGATCATATCAAGCGCCTTTCTCAAGCCATACAAATGATGGGTCGGGGCGGTGCCATTAAAATACTGAAAATACTGCTCCGGCTCGCTGCGCGCCCGCCAATCCCAATACTGGCTCACGCGACGATCCGCACGGGCGGCATCGGCCTTGGCATTATACCAGACAAACGAAATGCCCGCAGGCGTCATCAACCCTTTCTGACAAGCTGACACCATCACATCGACACCCCATGCGTCCATCTCGAAACGATCGCAACCCAATGACGCAATGCAATCGGCCATCAACAAAGCGTCATGCCCAACCGCATCCAACACGTCTCGCAGACCCGCAATATCGTTCCTCACACTGGTCGATGTATCAACATGCACCGCCAAAATCGCCTTGATCCGACCGGCCTTATCAGCACGCAACACATCCTCGACCTGCGCCAGATCGACACAAGACTGGTTGCCATAATCAAGGGTCTGCACCGTCACGCCCAAGCCCTCGGCCACCTCGCCCCATGCAATGCAAAACCGGCCCGTCGCCAACACCAAAACCGTGTCACCGGCACGCACCACATTGTTCAGCGCGGCCTCCCATGCGGCATGGCCGTTGCCAACATAAATCGCAACGCTCTGGTCGGTCATCGCCACCGCCTTCAGATCGGGGATCAGCCCATGCGTCAAATCGTGCAACTCGCCTTCATATATATTGGGCGACGCACGGTGCATTTCACGCAGCACCGCGTCGGGGATCACCGAAGGACCAGGAATAGCGAGATAGGCGCGACCGTTTGCAAGGGACATTTTCGGGAACTTTCATGTGCTGTTTGGGCGGACACTAGCAAGGGCGCGCGCCGCGTCAAGTTTGCCCAACTTGCCCCGCCCCCCCATTTACAGATAGACCACTGACAGACCTGACCGAACAAGGCGACCCATGGCACACTCCGCGTCAAACAAATCCGTATTCCCTCTGTTCCGCTGGCTCTGGCGCGACTACCTGCGCCCGCATAAATCGACGCTGGCACTGGCGGTCTTCTTCATGGCCGTTGAAGGCTCCATGCTGGGTTTCCTGAGTTACATGATCCAGCCGATGTTCGATAATGTCTTTGTGCAAAAACAAGGTGGTGCGCTGTGGTGGGTCGGTTTCGGGATTCTCGCGATTTTCTGCGTGCGCGCGGTCAGTTCGGCAGGCCAGAAAATCCTGATGACCAAGGTCAATCAGCTGTCCTCCGCCGGAATGCGCAGCCACCTGTTGCGCCATCTGATGACCCTCGACGGCGGCTACCACCAGATCAATCCGCCCGGCCAACTCATTGAACGGGTGCAAAGCGACGTCACGGTCGTCAACCAGATCTGGACCGCCCTGCTCACAGGGATCGGCCGCGACCTGATCGCGGTCATCGTGCTGTTCTCGGTGGCCCTCTCGGTGGACTGGCGCTGGACAGCACTCGCCCTCGTGGGCATCCCGTTTCTTGTGCTGCCATCGCTTCTGGCGCAGGCCTACGTGCGCAAACGGGCCGGCAATGCGCGCGATCTTGCAGGGCGCATGGCCACGCGGCTCGACGAGGTATTTCACGGCATCAACGCCATCAAACTCAACGCTCTGGAAACCTACCAATCGGCGCGCTACGACGCCCTGGGTGCCGCGCGGGTGCGCGCCGAAGTCCGAGCGGTCAGCGGTCAAGCCGCCGTGCCCGCACTGATCGACATCATGACAGGCGTGGGCTTTCTGGGGGTGCTGGTCTTTGGCGGCGCCGAAATCATCGCGGGCGATAAAACCATCGGGCAATTCATGTCCTTCTTCACCGCCATGTCGCTGGCCTTCGAGCCACTGCGCAGGCTTGGGCTGATGTCGGGTCAATGGCAAATGGCTGCCGCCAGCATCGAGCGGCTGCAAGACATCTTGCATGAAGCGCCCACCCTGACATCACCGGCCACACCGCTGGCCGCCCCCCAAACCGCCCCCGCGATCACGCTGCATGACGTCGCATTGAACTACGGTGACCTGCCGGTGTTGCGCGGCACCAGCTTTACCGCAGCGGCAGGCAAAACCACCGCGCTCGTGGGGGCGTCGGGGGCGGGAAAATCCACCATCTTCAACGTCCTGACACGGCTTGTCGACCCCGCATCGGGCAGCGTAGAAATCGACGGTATCTCCAATCGCGACATGGCGCTGCCTACCCTGCGCGGGCTGTTCTCCGTGGTCTCGCAAGATGCGGCGCTGTTTGATGAAACCCTGCGTGACAATATCCTTCTGGGACGCACAGGGATCAGTGATGCGGCCCTCGTCTCGGTTTTAGACGCCGCACATGTCAGCGACTTTCTCGGCAAAATGCCCGCCGGCCTCGACAGCCCTGCGGGGCCGCGTGGCTCCAACCTCTCGGGCGGACAACGCCAGCGTATCGCGATCGCGCGCGCGCTGTTACGCGACACGCCGATCCTGCTGCTCGACGAGGCCACCAGCGCGCTTGACACAAAATCCGAAGCCATCGTGCAAAATGCCCTACAAGCCCTCTCGCACGGGCGCACCACCCTTGTGATCGCGCACCGGCTGTCCACCGTGCGCCACGCCCATTCAATCGTTGTGATGGATCAAGGGCGTGTTGTGGACCAGGGGACGCACGACGCATTGCTCGCCCGTGGCGGCATCTATGCCGATCTTTACAAACTGCAATTCAGCCAGGAAAAGGCGCAAACTCCATGAACACGCGCAGCGTTTTCGCTATCACAGGTCACGACCGGATCACCTTTCTGCAAGGGCTTGTCACCAATGACGTCAGGCGGGCGGCGGGCGCGATCATCTACGCGGCCCTGCTCACCCCGCAAGGTAAATTCATCGCTGATTTCTTTGTCATCGGACAAGACGACCGGCTTTTGATCGATGTCGAAAACAGCGCCGCCGCCGCCCTGTTTCAACGGCTCTCGATGTATAAACTGCGCGCCGACGTGCATATCAGCCAAACCTCTCTGATCGCCTCTCGCGGCACAGGGTCTATGCCGCAAGGGGCCCTGCCCGACCCGCGCCACACAGCTTTGGGCTGGCGACACTACGGCGACACGGACATCAGCGACAAAACCGATTGGGACGCCCTGTACATCGCGCACCTGATCCCGCGAACCGGCGTTGAGTTGACACCAGACACCTATATCCTCGAGGCCAACTTCGAGGCGCTGCACGGCGTCGACTTCAAAAAGGGCTGCTTTGTCGGCCAAGAAATCGTGGCCCGCATGAAGCACAAAACGCAGCTCAAAAAGGGGCTCCAACGGGTCACAATCGACGGGTCCGCACAGACGGGTGATATGATCACCTCAAACGACAGACCCGCAGGCACATTGCACAGCGTGCACGGCAATCTTGGCATCGCCTACCTGCGCTTTGACCGGACCCAAGACATGAAAACGCAAAAGGCCAGCCTGCACTTGGCAGACTGACCTTTGTCACACCGCGCCATGACTTACGCGCGTTCGACGTATTCAAACAATTCGGTGTTCACCACAATATCCTCGTCCGTGCCGACAAACGGCGGGATCATCACGCGCATCCCGTTATCAAGCGTCGCTGGCTTGAAACTATTGGCCGCTGTCTGTCCCTTCACAACCGGCTCGGTCTCGACAACCTTGCACACGACCTTTAGCGGCACGGTCACGTTCAACGCTTCCTCGCCAAAATACTCGATCTTCACGATCATGCCATCTTGCAAAAACCCACGGCGATCGCCCAGAATATCGGCGGGCAATGCAATCTGCTCATAGGTATCATTGTCCATGAACGTCAGCATATCGTCGGCTTCAAACAGGAACTGCTGGTCCTTGGTGTCCAGACGCACGCGCTCGACTTTATCGGCCGAACGGAACCGCTCGTTCAACTTGCGACCATCGCGCAGGTTCTTCAATTCCACCTGCGCAAATGCGCCGCCTTTACCCGGCTTGACGTGGTCGACTTTTACAGCACCCCAAAGGCCGCCCTCATGTTCAAGGACGTTGCCGGGTCTGATTTCGTTTCCATTGATTTTGGGCATGTTTCACTTCGTGTCAAAAATGTGGCGAAAGGTTGATCGCAAGCTGTCACAGCCTATATCTGGGTGATGACCGCCTGGCAAGACACCTATATATGCGTAAACCGGTTTGCGAGCTATGCGCCAGACGCATAGCTGCCATTCCAAAACAGAACCCCCGAATCGGTTCAGATGTTGCATAACGAGGTCCACGCCAAAATGACAAGAGCAATAACAAAGGAAGCAAGATGAGAGATTTCGTCGACGGCACTGCCTTCAATAACGAACAGGGCAACCGCGCCCGCAAATTGTTTGCAGCCGTTGTGCTTGCCGCGCTGGATGATGCCATCGCCGATGACAAAAAATATGGCAACGGCCCTGAACAGATTGCGCGTTGGGCGCGGTCACGTGACGGTCGTGAGGTCCTGTCTTGCGCGGGCATCGACCCCAATGAGCGTGTGGTCACCGGCTTGATGGACTTCGTCGGCAAAGGCGTGCGCACATCCGTGGCCCTGTCGCGCGAAGAAAGCGAACGCCGCAACGCCGCCGAGTTGGAAGCGCGCGCCGCTTGATTGCGCAACACATACCCCGCCCTGCCAGGCGCGGTCTTCAAAAACGCGGTCCTGTGCTCGGGCCGCGTTTTTTGTTGCACGCATTCATTGGGGACTGCTCACAAACCAGCACCACGCCCACATCAAATTTAATAATTCGGGGTGACGACCGTAACGACCCTTAGTCGTAGAGGTTGTCCGATGCCGCACGGCTGATTTCCAAACGCACCAGCTTGCGGATATTGCGCGTAATACGCTCGCCCAGGTCACCCTGCAATTCCTGACGGACCGCATCAACAACCATCTGGCGCATCTCTTCGTGATCCAGCTTGGTTCCGCCCGCAATATAGGCGGCAAGCGTCTCGTCCAGATCATCAGGGATCGGCATCCCGTCATCGTCGTCGTTTTCGCGCAACTCGTCGCCGTAATCGGTATCATCCTCGGGTTCCACAACCGCGTGACGAAATGTCGGCTCTTCACGGCGTGGATGCAATGTCACAACCGGATCGGGTGCCACAATCTCCGCATCCTCGATCTCGCCATCATCCGCTGTGGGGCTTTCAACGGCGGCTTCCTCATCGGACACCTCGGCCTCGACCATCGCCGCCAATGCAACGGCCAACCCGTCCGTCGGGGTCACTTCGCTGCCGTCGGGCTCCCATTCATCGGGCTGCGACGTGACCGCCGCCTCCAGTTCCGCAATCGTCGCCTCAAGGCTCGCGCGTTCAGAGGCCGACATACGATCATGCACCAGCGGTTCCTGCATCGCGTCAGACGCTGTCAACACAAGCGGCGGTCTGGCAGGGGCCACAAATTGCGCAACATGTGCCTCCGATTCGGAAAGCGGTGCCGCAACGATATCGTCTTCAGGCGGTTCCGCCACGCGCAACGCAGGCGTCAGCACAAAGCGGTCGACCTGCTTTGCAGTGTCCCGCTTGTTGTTTTCTTGCACGTTCATAGCGCGACGCGGCTTGTCCCCTTGGGCAACAAGGCGGCGAATTGATGACAAGACATCTTCGATTTCTACATTCGTGACTGGGTCGGACATTCGTTGATCCTGCTTTGCCTCGGACACAATGTAACCCGACTTGCCATTTCAAACAACCGATCCCGAAGCATTTGAACTATTGCCCTATGGCCTTCAGCACACGGTCCAACGCCTGACCCTGTTCAGATCTGGCCGTCGGAGCATCTTTGACAAGGTTATAATAGGCAGCAGGGTCATATTGCTGGACCGGCAGACGCAGGTGTGCAGCGGTCAATAACCCCATCGACGCCAGAACCTGATAGCTTGCAACCACCTCGTCGGCTTGTGCGGCAATCAGGTTTGCCTGCGCACTCAACAACTCTTGCTCGGCGTTCAACACATCAATCGTCGTGCGGGCCCCAAGGGTGGCCTCTTCTCGCACACCACGAAACGCAACGCGGGCGGCAGCGATCTGGTTGTTGGATGACAACGCCGACGCGCGCGCCACTTCCAAAAAGCTGTAGGCGTTCGCAACTTGCTGCTCGATCCCCATGCTGGTGACAAGCAAGGCCGCGCGCTCGGCATCACGGCGCGACATGAACTGACGCACCTGACTGGACAGACGACCACCCGCATATATCGGGCCTGACGCAGTCACCCCGATGCTGCGGCCGACATTGAAGTCCTGATCAAACCCGATTTGAGCGCCCAAAGATACGCTTGGCTTCATCGCGGCCTCACCGCGCTTGATATTCAATTCGGCGGCACTCACCGCGTGCTGGGCCTGCAAGATATCGGGGTGATTGCGCACCGCAAATGCCTTGGCATCGGCCAGCGTCTGGGACACCGGCGCCGCCTTGGCGGGGCTCAAGGCATCCGGTTTGCGACCGACAGCCGTGACATAGGCCTCGGCGGATCGGGCCAGACTGCCCTGCGCAGACGCCAGCAAACTACGCGCCGCAGCAAGACGGGCCTCGGCCAATGCAACATCGGTGCGGGTCACTTCGCCCACATCAAACCGGTCTTGGGCGGCCCGGAATTCTTGCGTCAAAACACGCACGTTACTTTGGCGCAGCGTGACAAATTCTGTGTCACTGCGCACCTGCATATAGGCCGTCACCGCGTCCAGCAACACGCTCTGCTCGATCCGGCGCAACGCCTCGCGGGTGCCCAAGACCAACTCTTTTTGCGCCTCGATCGCCAAATCATTCGCGCCACCATCATAAAGCGACAGATCCGCCGAAATCCGCGCCGTCGCCGCAATCAGATCCGCACCCGACGCGCGCGGCGAAGTCGCCGTCGCATTCGCGCTCCATGAAATCACCGGCAAGGTCGCACTCACCGCTTGGGCCACATCCTCGTCCGCGGCACGCAGCAGCGCGCGATATTGATCCAACAGGCCAGAGTTTTCATAAGCCGCCGTCAAGGCATCCGCCAGCGTATCCGCGCGGGCAGCACTTGAAAAACCAATCGCTGCGATGGCCAGAACAGCCCCAAAAGTGTTTCGAAAGCCCATAACCTAGTCCCTGTTTCTGGCCGATGGCCGGTCGTCAATAATTGCGGACAAAACGCCCGTCTTGATCAAAGCGCAAACGCCGCCGCTTTTTCGAACCCGGACAAAACCGGTGCACCCGCATTAAACGAGAACCGCCAATTCACCACACCGTCTATCTTGTGGCCGATGCGCACAACACCCAAGCTGCCCTCGGCAAACACACATGCAATCCGGCCACCGTCACGCAACTGATCCAGCAAGGCATCAGGCACCTGCTCGACAGCACCCTGCACGGTTATAATGTCGTAAGGGCCCGATTTTGCAGCCCCCTCAACCAGCGGCCCCTGCATCACGGCGGCATTGTCAATGCCCTGCGCAGTCAACGTGGCCTGCGCCTGGGCGGCGCGATCGGCGTCATCCTCCACGGCAACCACAAATTCACACATCTTCGCCAAAACAGCCGTGGAATACCCCAGCCCACAGGCCACATCGAGCGCCACATGTGTGGGCTCAATCGCCAAAGCATCCAGCATTTTGGCCAATGTACGTGGCTCGAGCACAACGCGCCCCCCGCCCAAATCAACGCTTTCGCCAATATATGCCGCTTCACGCAACGCCGTCGGGACATAATCCTCTCTGGGCACGGCAAGCATGGCTTCAATGATCGGGAATTTGGTCACGTCAGACGGGCGAACTTGGGTATCGACCATCATGGTGCGGCGGGCTGTATAATCGGTCACGCGCTCAACTTTCATTCGTTCAGAATCCTTGCCCGCGGTAATGCCATATCCTGCCCCGATCAGCAACGGCACATTGGCCGATTGGCATCTTGCACACCACAAACCCATAGTATATCCCGCAGCACAAGGCGGCGAGTGGGCAGGTAGGTTATGCAGCGGATTGCAAATCCGTGTAGACCGGTTCGATTCCGGTACTCGCCTCCAAGACACCCCCGCCCCTGCCAAACGACACCCAACGGGGGAATAAACGGATGATTATCGGGCATATTGGCGCACGCGCAGGCAGCAAGGGCGTGCCAAACAAGAACTTTCGGATCATGCACGGCAAACATGTGATCGACTGGTCGCTTGATCAACTTCTGGACCATGCCCAAATCGACGTGGTTGTGGTCTCGACCGACAGCCCCGAAATCTATGCACACGGGCTGGCGCGCGGCGGACTTGATATCGGGCTGCGGCCTGCCGAACTGGCGACCGACACGGCAGGTAAATTCGCGGTCTGGCAACATGCTCTGGCAGAGGTCGAAAAGCAAACAGGCCCAGTCACCGGCTTTGTGGATCTCGATTGCACCTCGCCGTTGCGCCTGCCGCAGGACATCACAGGGGCGATTGATCTGTTCAAGGCCGACACCCCCGACATGGTCATGTCCTGCTGTATTTCGCGCAAAAACCCCTATTTCAACATTTTGGAGACCGACGCGACCGGCGCGCTGAAGGTCTCGAAACCGCTGCCCGGACATGTGTTGTCGCGACAAGCCGCCCCGATCGTCTACGACCACGTGGGGCTCGTCTACGTGCTGGATCCGGCCTACCTCAAATCCGCGCAAAGCCTGTTTGAAGGACGCGTCATCCCCTACCTGGTGCCCGAGGCGCGCAGTCTGGACATCGACAGCCCACTGGATTGGGATATCGTTGAATTCTTGCTAGGCCAGCAGATCGCGCAGGGCCTGCGCTAACGCCAGCCCTGCCAAAACCGCAGCTCGCGTTGCTTGGCCGCAAAGCTAACTGTTAGCGCTTGCGCATCATACTCCGTCGCAATCCAGTCGCGTATCCCTATACCCGTCTCATTGAACCGCGCTTCGTAAGTGTCTAGAAAATGGTCCAAAATCCCCGTGGCCGTGCGGCGGATATGGATGAAATCAAAACTCAACTGCGCCTTGGCGGCTGCCAAATCCGCACCGGCATAGGCCAGTAAATAAATCGCCGACGCCAACCCTGTGCGGTCCGCCCCCGACTTGCAATGCATCAAAAACGGAGGCTCGATCCGCTCAAACACATCAAACAACATGTTCAAACGCTCCACCGTCGGCGCCCGACGCGCCGCCATCTGCACGCACTCCAACCGCAACCCAAGCCGCTCACAGATCTCGACCTCGAACAAATACTGCGGCTGCTGCTGGGCGCCGCGCAATGTCAAAACCGTCTTGATCCCCATCGCCGCATAAGCTTTGAACCGCGCAGTCGTCGGATGGTTCGACCGGTAAACACCCGGCACCAATTGCGCAAAATTATGCCAGCGATAGCGCAAAATCCCGTGATCCGCCCAATCCAGCTGGCGCTGCGCACGTTTGCGCCCCCCGGGCGTCTGAATTTCATAAGCATTTTTTGTCATGGCAACCATGTGGCCGATGCGGTCCCACATTGCAACTATCCGATGCGCGCCCTACAACAAATCAACACCAAAACAGGAGCCCCCCATGGACATCGCAGGCCGCAAAATCGGACCAACCCACCCGCCCCTTGTGATCGCCGAGATCGGTATCAACCATGGCGGCGACCTTGATGTGGCCAAAAACATGGTGCGGCTTGCGGCGCTTTCGGGCTGCGAAATGATCAAACACCAGACCCATATCATCGCCGACGAGATGACCGAGGAAGCCAAACACATCTTCCCGCCCAACGCCGATGTCTCGATCTGGGAGGTGATGGAGCGCTGCGCACTTGGGCCCGAGGACGAAAAGGCGCTGAAGGATTACACCCAATCCCTTGGCATGATCTGGATATCGACGCCCTTCTCTCGCGCGGCGGCCGATTTTCTCGAAACACTTGACGTGCCCGCCTATAAGATCGGCTCGGGCGAGGTCGACAACCTGCCGCTCATTCGCCACATCGCGCGCAAGGGCAAACCCGTGATCATGTCCACGGGGATGCAAACCATCGACAGCATCCGCGCAAGTGTCCAAATCCTCGACGAGGCCGGCATCGACTACGCATTGCTGGAATGCACCAACCTTTACCCATCCCCGCCCGAAATCGTGTCGCTGCAAGGGGTCACCGACCTTAAAAACGCCTTTCCAAACGCGGTCGTCGGCTTCTCCGACCACTCCATCGGCCCCGAAATGGCGCTGGCCTCGGTGGCCTTGGGTGCGTGCATCTTGGAACGGCACTACACTGATACACGCTACCGGATCGGCCCAGACATCATCAACTCGATGGACCCGTCCGAGCTGCGCCACATCATCGACCGCAGCCGCGAAATCCACACCGCCCTGCACAACCCCAAACAACGCACGCCCAGTGAAGAAGGCGTCTACGCCTTTGCGCGTTCCTCGGTTGTCGCCGACCGCGACCTGCCCGCAGGCACCGTCATCACAGAGGCCGACATCTGGGCGCGCCGTCCCGGAACCGGCGAAATCGCGGGCTACGACTTCGATAAAGTCATCGGCCGCACCCTGACCCGTGCGGTCACCCGTAATGCCCAGCTTAAATGGGCTGAGTTGACGGAATAAGACATGCATTTTATATGCTTGAATCCGCGCAAAGTAAAGCAAGCCACGATCAAAAAAATGCTTTCTCCGCTTGGGACGATCTCGTGGTTGCGCATCGCACGCATGAGCTTTGCATCAAGCAAAAGAGCACATGACGTCGCAAACACCGCACTTGAAATGTCCAAAGATAATGGACAGACAGGACTTGGGCGCGCGCTTAACCTCTGGCTTTTGCGGCGGCAATATATGGGGTCTTTGAAGCACTTTCAGACCCATCCAACGGCCATCGCAGTTTGCTGGAACGGGCTGAACGGCACGCGGCACGTCTTTATGCAGGCTGCAAAAGACGCAGGCACAAAACGGCTGTTTTTTGAGCTGGCCCCGCTTCCAGATCGTATTACCGTTGATCCGCAAGGGGTGAATTTCGCCAACAGCCTGCCTCGCACGATCGCGCCCTACCATGCTTGGGCCGCCGCGCATGGGCCCGTGGACTGGCGCGCAACCACGCGCACCATCAAACAACGAGCCGCAACAAACACGCCGCCATCAAATGCAAACTGCCCAGCGCTCAGCGAAAAATTCATCTTCGTCCCACTTCAAACGCCCGGCGATAGCCAACTGCGCCTGTTCGGCGGCGCGTTCCAAACCGTAGATGCTTTTGTGGAAACGCTGATTGACGCAAGCCGGAATTTACCAAAGGGATGGCACATCCGGTTGAAAGATCACCCAACCGCCAATAGCACCGTGGCAGGACTATTGGCGCAAAGCCACGATGCGCCCATCTATCTGGACAACGACACCGATACCTTTGCGCAGGTGAAAGCATCACAAGCGGTGATGACCGTGAATTCCTCCGTCGGGCTAGAGGCGATGTTTCATGAAAAACCGGTGGTCGCATGTGGGCAATGCTTCTGGGCCATCGACGGGGTCGCAACCTCCGCACAAACACCCGAGGCAATCGCCACCCTATTCAAATCTCCCGCAGACATCGGGTATGACGCAGCTGCACGCGGCGCATTTCTCGGCTTCATAACACAAGTCTACTACCCGAAATGCGACACAGGCGCCGCGTTGATATGCGCGCGTCTTTCGGGTAAAGATGCGCTAGGGTTTTGGGGGATGCAATCATGATCTGGCCATTCCAACGGCGTGTGCGACACGCGAATAAAATCGACATCACACCACCAACAGCCGCGCCAAACCGCGACGGAATCTGCCTTGTGATCATCGTGAAAAACGAAGCACACAGGATCAAAGATTGGCTGACATTTCACGCACTTGCTGGCGTTCGCGATGTCATCCTCTACGACAACCTCTCCACAGATGACACCGTAAAGATCGCTCAATCCTTCGAGAAATGCAGAGTAACAATCGTACCTTGGGCCATGCAAACACGGCTTGATCGGCGCGCACTGTTACTACCGCAACAAGTTTTGGCCTACGCGCACGCGCTTTGCACGTTTGGAGGGCAATACAGGTGGATGGCGATGATCGACGCAGATGAATACCTCGTGCCCGTACAGCATAAAACACTTAACGATGCGCTTGGCACGCTCGATACCTACAGCAATATCTCATTGCCTTGGGTGATGTTCGGTCACTGCGGACATGAAACAGCACCCACAGACGCCGCCCCCTTTGCATATCAATCACGCGCGCGCGCAATGGACGGCAACCTGCTGAACTTCAAATGCATCCTTGACCCATGCAGGGTCACACAAGTCTCGGTGCACAAATTTCACACCGATGACATGGGCGCCAATAGCGCAAACACACGCGGCCAAACCCGGCGCAACAAACAACGTGCAAGCCACGGGTTCGTAACAACCGACCTCTTGCAATTGAACCACTACTACCTCGGAAGCCGCCAAGAGATGGAGACCAAAATCAATGGCACCGACGTTTCAGGCGTGAAACCAGACCAGCGCGGCCGCTCCGTGCGGGCAAAAGCCACGCGCATCGAAGCCGCCTCGATCCTTGACACCAGCGCACCGGCGTTCCTCGCGCGCCATGGCGTCCAAACCAGCGACGCCTTGCGCGACATCACAATCGCAGAGCCAAATTCATGAATAAATCCATTCTCTTTGTAACAGGCACCCGCGCTGATTTCGGCAAAATGGAGCCACTGGCCATCGCCGCGCGCGACGCGGGCTTCACGGTGTCGTTTTTTGTCACGGGCATGCACATGCTCGACCGCTACGGGCTGACCAAACTCGAAGTGCATCGCACCAGCGGCGTCACGGTGCACGAATTCCTCAACCAACGCGCAGATGACCCGCAGGACATGATCTTGGCCAAAACCGTCACCGGCTTTTCGGATTTCGTGGCCGAGCATAAACCCGATCTTGTCGTCATCCACGGCGACCGCGTCGAAGCCTTGGCCTGCGCGCTGGTTTGCGCCACCAACTACATCCGCTGCGCCCATGTGGAGGGCGGCGAAGTCTCTGGCACCATTGACGAAATTTACCGGCACTGTAATTCAAAACTGGCCAGCCACCACTTTGTCTCGTCGCAGGACGCCGCCAACCGCGTCATGGCTTTGGGCGAAGATACCGCCAAAATCCACGCCATCGGCTCGCCCGAGCTTGATTTCCACAGCCAGCCTTCTGGCGTGACCATTGCCGAGGTGCGCCGCCGCTACGCCTTGCCCTCCGGCGATTACGGCATCTGCATTTTCCACCCCGTGACATCCGAGGCCGACACAATGGGTGCCCAAGCCCACGCGCTTTTTGATGCCATGTCCGCCTCGACCCGCAACTTCGTGCTCATCGCGCCCAACAATGACCCCGGCTCGGCAGGTATCTTTGCCGCCATCGACGCTTTGCCAAAAGACCGCTTTCGCGTCCTGCCCTCGATGCGCTTTGCCCATTTTTCGGAACTGATGAAAAATGCCTCCGCCATGATCGGCAACTCGTCGGCAGGCGTGCGCGAAGCACCGTTCATCGGCCTGCCATCCCTCGACATCGGCTCGCGGCAAACCAACCGCGCCAAATCACCTTCAGTGTTTTTCGCCGACGCCCACGACCGCGCAAAGATCCTCGACTTCCTCAGCGTCCAATGGGGCCAGCCATTTGCGCGCGACGATGGTTTCGGCGGCGGCAGTGCGGCCCAGCGCTTTGCCGATGTGATCAGCACCGACGCTTTCTGGGCCGGTAGCCTGCAAAAGACCTTCCATGACGCCAGCTAATCCACTGCTGCTACGGCTCTACTTGCGCGCGCGCCATGCCGTCCCGCTTCTCGCCAAACCGCTGTTGAAAAGGCGGTTGCGCGCCGGCAAGGAACACCCCACCCGCTGGGTCGAGAAATGCGGGACCCCTGGCAAACCGCGCCCCACAGGCCCGCTCATCTGGCTGCACGCCGTGGGCTTGGGCGAGGTCCTGTCCCTGCGCGGCCTGATCAGCACCATGTCTGACATCGACCCCGCTGCACACTTCGTGATCACCTCCACAGCGCTGTCATCGGCCACGGGTATTGCCGGCCAACTGCCCGCACGCACCACGCATCAATTCCTGCCGCTTGACGCGCCGCGCTATGCCAAACGGTTTCTCGATCACTGGCGCCCCGACCTTGTGATCTGGGCCGAACAAGACATCTGGCCCGGCCTGATCTGCGACATTCATGCGCGCGCCATCCCGCAAGCCCTGATCAATGCCCGCATGAACGCCGCGTCTCTGCAAAAACACCTGCCCGCGCGCAGCCTCTATAGTGCTGCACTCTCGCGGATGGCCCTGATCACCGCCCAAGACAGTGACACAGCGCAAAACCTCAAAACCCTCGGCACACCACAAAACATCTCCCTCAACCCGTCGCTGAAAGCCGCCGCACCGCCGCTCTCCCATGACCCGCAAGCGTTGAAAACCCTGCAAAAAGCCACGCAAAAACGGCGCATCTGGATCACCGCCCCCGCCCATGCCCCCGACGCCGATATGGCCATCCGCGCCCATAAGACCCTGCTCGCCCATGACCCCACCGCCCTGCTGATCATCGCGCCGCGCAACCTCGCGCTCGCTTTGCCCGCCCACCTGCCACGGCGCAGCGCGGGGCAGCTTCCAACCGGCCCGATCTGGATCGCCGACACCCTTGGCGAGATGGGCACGCTTTACCGGCTTGCCGATACCGCCCTGATCGGCGGCAGTTTCGGCGACACCCAAGGGCACTCCCCATGGGAGGCCGCCTGTCTTGGCTGCGCCATCTTGCACGGGCCGCACACCGCCAATTTCGCCAGTGATTACGCCACTTTGGCGCGCAAACACGCCGCCATCAAAGTCGCGGACGCGCAAGATATCGCCAACGCCCTGCTGGGCGCAAACCGCGACGCATTGACCCAAAACGCAACCGCTCTGATCACCCAAGCCCGCGCTGATCTGCACCCGCTTGCCCTGTCCTTGCTCGCCCTGAAAGCCCCCGCATGACCCGCTGGCCCGATCCGGTCTTGCGCGTGGCTCTCTGGGTCTACGAGGCGCTCTGGATCATCCTCATCCCGCTTGTCTGGCTCTACTTGCGCAAACGCGGACGCCGCGACCCGCTTTACGCCCACCACATATCCGAACGCTTCGGCCACGCCAAAACCCCTGTCACAGGCGCGATCTGGGTGCACGCCGTCAGCCTGGGCGAGATGCGCTCGGCCACACCGTTGATCCGTGCCCTTCTGGCGCGCGGCGACCGCGTGATCACCACCCATTTCACCCCCGCAGGGCGGCGCGAAGCGATGCGCGAATTCCACGCCCAGATCGCCGCAGGACAACTACAAACCCTTTGGGTGCCATTCGAGACACGCCGCGCTTACCGCCGCTTTCTGACGACTTTCCAGCCGCGCCTCGGTCTTGTGATGGAGATCGAAGTCTGGCCGATGATGATCAAAATGGCGCGCGCAACCGGCACCCCGCTTTATATGTGCAACGCGCAATACCCCGTCAAAAGCTACCTCAAGGACAAACGCGGCTTGGGGCTGCGCGCGCGGCTCTTTGCAGGCTTTGCCGGGGGCTTTGTGAAATCGCGCGACCAACAAACCCGCCTTGCCGCCGCCGGCCTGCAAAACATCCATGTCACGGGCGAGCTGCGCTTTGACCAACCGATCCCCGCAAACCAGCTGGCGGCAGCCGCCGCTGTGCGCCCGAAACTCGCCCGAACCCGCGAAGTCATCACCCTGACATCCGTGGTCGAGGGCGAAGACGCCACCTATATCGCCCTGATCAAATCCGCGCCTGACCCGCTTTATATCTACGTGCCGCGCGCGCCCGAACGGTTCAACGAGGTCGCGGAAATGCTCAGTGCGGCAGGGCTGAAAACCGCGCGGCGCTCCACCGTTCTGACCGCTGATCTCGCCCTCGCACCCGACACCGATTGTGATGTCTTGCTCGGCGACAGCATGGGCGAGATGTATTTCTACCTTGGCCTGTGCGACCGCGCGATTGTGGGGGGCGGGTTTGTGCCCAAAGGCGCGCATAACATCATTGAACCTCTGGCCCTGCGCAAACCTGTCATCGTCGGCCCGCATATCTGGACCATCACCTATCCGGTCGTCGAGGCGATGGCCGCAGGCGTGTGCACCATGACGCCCACCGCCACGGCACTACACGCAGCTGTCACAACCCCCGCCCCGATCCCTGATGCGCAAATCAGCCAATTCTACGCAGAGCACGCAGGCGGGGTTGCGCGCACGCTTGCGGCCCTCGACCGGTTGCACCCGCGCCCCTAATCCCGATCCGCGGGCGCCACTGCGGTGGCTTTGATGATCGCAAAAATCTGCGCGCCCACCACCAATTCCATCTCGCGCAAACTGGCCATGGTGATGCGTGCCAACAGCGGCGTCTCGCCCGCCAACACCCCCACGGCCACCCCCGCGCCCTCCTCAACCTGCAAGGCGGTCACGGTCACCGGCAAGACATTGCGCGCCGATATCTGCACCGGGGCCACGCGGGCCAAAATCACATCCTGCGCCGGAATACGCAGACGGATATTCTTTCCAATCCGGCCAATCCGACCGGGCAAGACAATCCGCCCGCCCTCGAACTCCAATACGCTGACCGCATCTTGAACGTCATGCGCCACCACCGTCGCCAGCAACACCGCCCCCGCATCGCGCAGCCCCAGCAACGCCACCGACGCCGGATGCGACAACACATCGGCCACACCGCCCGATTGCGCCACGCGACCGCCCTCCAACACCACAATCGAATTGGCCAGCCGTGCAACCTCCGACATGTCATGGGTGACATAGATCATCGGCACCTCGACCTCATCGCGCAGGCGCTCCAGATAGGGCAATATCTCTGCCTTGCGCAGGCCATCAAGGGCGGCCAGCGGCTCGTCGAGCAACAACATCGCGGGGTTGCTCATCAACGCGCGCCCCAAGGCCACGCGGCTTTTTTCGCCACCCGACAGCGCCGCAGGATAGCGGTCCAACAGCCCGCCCAGCCCCAGCATCTCAACCAGCCTTGCGCGGTCATGCACCCCGCCATAACACAGGTTCTGCGCGACCGTCATATGGGGAAATAACCTTGCATCCTGAAACACATAGCCAAGCGCGCGCCGGTGCACCGGCACCCCCGTCAGATCGCGACCATCCACCACAATGCGCCCCTCGTCAGGGCGCACCAGCCCCGCAATCGCGTTGATCAACGTGGTCTTGCCCGACCCCGACCGCCCGAACACCGCAATCACCCCCGCAGGCGCATCAAACGCCACATCGAGCGTGAAATCCGCAAATGCCTTCTTGATCCGCACCGAAATCATCGCACCACCATACGGCGCGCCAGCCACTCGGACGCCACCAACGCGCCCATCGCCAAAGTCACCGAAATCACCACCAAAACAACCACCGCGCTCTCTTGACCCGGCACCTGCAATAGCCCGTAAATCGCCGACGGAATGGTCTGCGTCTGCCCGGGGATCGCCGCCACAAATGTAATCGTCGCGCCAAATTCGCCCAGCGCCTTGGCAAACCCCAACACCGCGCCTGCCACAACGCCAGGCGCAATCAACGGCAGGGTCACGGTGCGAAATACGCGCACCTCGGACGCGCCCAAGGTGCGGGCCGCATCCTCCAACCCCGCATCCACCGCCTCAAATCCCAAGCGGATCGCGCGGACCATCAAGGGAAACCCCATAATCCCCGCCGCCAGCGCCGCCCCCGTCCAGCGAAACGCCAAAGTCACGCCAAACCACTCAAATAACAGCCCGCCAATCACGCCACTGCGGCCAAACACCACCAGTAACAGATACCCTGTCACCACTGGCGGCAATACCAGCGGTAAATGCACCAGCCCATTCAACAGCGCATGGCCACGAAACACCTTGCGGGCCAGAATATGCGCCACCCAGATCGCCAGTGGCAAGGCTACGATCGTGGCCACCGCAGACACCCGCAGCGACAAAAAAACTGCCTCCCACATCATTCAGCCACCGGCAAATAGCCAAAATCAGCCAAAATCCCCTGCCCAAGCTCACCGCGCAACGCCTCCCAAAACGCTTGGGCCTCGGGTCTTTCGCTTAACACCGCCCCCAGATATCTGATCGGCGCATGGCTCCCTTCAGGAAATGCCGCCACAACCCGCACCGCATCGCTGGCACGCGCATCGGTGGCATAGACCACACCAAACGGGGCCTCGCCGCGTGCCACCAAAATCAACGCGGCACGCACATTGTCAACCTGTGCCACACGCGGCGCAATCGCCCCCCACAGACCCAAACCCTGCAACGCTTCGCGCGCGTAAATCCCCGCAGGCACCGCCTCGGTATAGCCCATCGCCAAACGCCCCGCGCCCAATGCCGCAGGCAGCGCCGCCAAATCCACATCCGCCGCCCGCGCAGCCCCGATCAAGACCAAGGAATTGCTGGCAAAATCCGCCACATCGCGCGCTTGCGGCACCGCATCCATCCACGCCGCATTGGCCAGTAAAATCACATCCGCAGGCGCGCCCTGCTGGACCTGCCGCGCCAATGTGCCGCTGCCGCCATACGACACCACAACATCGCCCATCTGCGCGGCCAACATATCAATCGGTTCCTTCAAACTGGCCGCCGCAAACACCACAAGCGGCTGCGCAAACACAGGCCCCGCCAAAATCGCCAGACAAAAGGACACCACAAATTTCATACCGCCGACTATCAGCTTACCGCGCGGCACTGGCAAGAGGCGGCAATCGCCGGATAATGCGCTGAGGGGACAATCACGGGGTTGCCTGTGCGGCGCAGGCGTGGAACTTTACCACCGTATCAGGGATTTATCCCGCCTGCGGATAATTGCCATGCCTAAACTGCCAAAAAAGCCCGTCCCCCTGAAACTGCGCAGCGGTGGCAAAACCGATGTGCGTGCGCAACTGGCCGCCCTTTGCTACCGCTACAAGGGCGAAAAACTGCAAATCTGCCTTGTGACAACCCGTGGATCGGGGCGCTGGATCTTGCCACGCGGCTGGCCCACCCATAAATCCACACCCTCGCAAGGCGCCGCCATCGAAGCCTTTGAGGAAGCAGGGCTTTCCGGCCACGCCCACCCCAACAGCATCGGGGCTTACAGCTACGACAAACCGCTGGGCGATGATATCACGCCGGTCATGGTCGTGGTCTACGCGCTTTGGGTCACCGGTGCCGCGAAAACATGGCCCGAGAAAGCACAGCGCAAACGCAAATGGTTCTCGCCCAAAAAGGCGGCCCTGCAAATCGACGAACCCGGCGCGCGCCAAATCGTGGCGCAATTCGATCCCCGCCGCTTAGATGTTGCACCCGCCAGCCTATGACATATCTATAGTCCATGATCAGATTTACGCTCTCGTGTGAAAACGCCCATAGCTTCTCTTCCTGGTTCAAATCCAATGATGCCTGCGACATGCTGATGTCCAAGGGGCTGATAAGCTGCACCACCTGCGGCTCTACCACCATTCGCAAAACCCTGATGACCCCCTCGGTGGCCACCAAAGGACATGTGAGCGAAACCAGACCGGACCCCGCCCCGTTGGAAAAACTGCGCCAAGAGGTCGAGGCAAACTCGCAATACGTCGGCAAAAACTTTGCCGCCAAAGCCCGTGACATGCACGACGGCACCGCACCTGAAAAATCAATCTACGGCGAAGCCACCGCCGCCGAGGCCCGCGCGCTTATCGCCGACGGCATCCCTGTGCTGCCGCTGCCCTTCATCCCCTCCAAAAAGGTGCATTGATGACAACTCTGATCACAGGGGCCAGCCGTGGCATCGGCGCAGCCCTGCTCGATAAATTCAACGCCTCGGGCGAAACCACTTTTGGCACATCGCGGCAAGGCGCGCCATTGCTGCCGCTTGACGTAACCGACGCCCTCAGCTTCACAGCACTTGCCGCCCGACTTGGCGACACCCCGATCGACACCCTGATCTGCAACGCAGGCGCACATTTCGACAAAAACTACACCCTTGCCGACAATTACACCGCCGACATCTGGGCCAACAGCTTTGCCGCCAATGTCACAGGCGTGTTCCAAACCATCACCACGCTGCTGCCCAACCTGCGCGCCGCCAAATCCGCCAAAATCGCGATTATATCCTCGCAACTGGGCTCCAACACGCGGGCAACGGGCGGCTCTTACGCCTACCGCGCCTCCAAGGCAGCCGCCCTCAATCTGGGGCGCAATCTGGCAGTTGATCTTGCCCCCGAAGGGATCAGCGTCGGCATCTACCACCCCGGCTGGGTGCAAACCGATATGGGTGGACAAAGCGCCGACATCACCGCCACCGTTTCCGCCGCAGGGCTATTTGCCCGCATCCACGCTCTCAACTTGGCAACAACCGGCTGTTTTGAGACATGGGACGGGCAGCAACACCCCTTATGATCTTGCCCTAGGCCACACTTGCCAGTAGGACACGCGCGTAATCTTACCCAGGGTGACACCATGCCAACACTCGTGATGAAATTCGGCGGCACATCCGTCGCCAACCTCGACCGGATCGCGCGCGCAGCCAAACGCGTGGCCTATGAGGTTGCCAAAGGCTACGATGTCATCGTGATTGTCTCGGCCATGTCGGGCAAAACCAACGAAATGGTCGGCTGGGTCGGCGAGACCTCGCCGCTGTATGACGCACGTGAATACGACGCGGTGGTGTCGTCGGGCGAAAACGTCACCGCCGGGCTGATGGCTCTGCGCTTGCAAGAAATGGATATCCCCGCGCGCAGTTGGCAAGGCTGGCAAGTGCCGGTCAAAACGACTTCCGCCCATTCCTCGGCGCGCATCAATGATATCCCGACAGATAACATCACCGCCAAATTTGGCGAAGGGATGGGTGTCGCCGTCGTCGCAGGCTTCCAAGGGGTCAGCGATCAAGGCCGGATCACCACGCTTGGACGCGGCGGATCAGATACCACCGCCGTGGCCTTTGCCGCCGCTTTTGGCGCAGAGCGCTGCGACATCTACACCGACGTGGACGGCATCTACACAACCGACCCGCGCATCGCATCAAAAGCCCGCAAACTCGACAAAATCTCTTTCGAGGAAATGCTGGAACTGGCCTCTTTGGGCGCAAAAGTCCTGCAAACCCGCTCGGTCGAACTTGCCATGCGCTTCAAAGTCAAATTGCGCGTGCTATCATCATTTGAAGAACCATCGGACACAGCAGGCACATTGGTCTGCGATGAGGAGGAAATCATGGAATCCAAAGCCGTGGCCGGTGTGGCCTATTCCCGCGACGAGGCAAAAATGACGCTTGTATCGGTGGCCGACAAACCCGGCATCGCGGCGGCGATCTTTGGCCCACTGGCCGAGGCCGGCGTGAACGTCGACATGATCGTGCAAAACATCTCCGAGGACGGGCGCACCGACATGACCTTCTCCTGCCCCGTCGATCAGGTTTTGCGCGCGCAAAAGGCGATGGAAGCCGCCCAAGCCTCCGGTGCGATCAACTATCACGATCTGGTCACCGACGAAGGCGTGGCCAAAATCTCGATCGTTGGCATCGGAATGCGCAGCCACGCCGGCGTTGCCGCCAAAATGTTCGCCACGCTGCGCGACGAGAATATCAACATCAAGGTCATCACCACCTCCGAGATCAAAGTCTCGGTTTTGATCGACCGCAAATACATGGAACTGGCCGTGCAATCCCTACACGACGCCTTCGATCTGGATAAAGCTGGGTAAAACCAGCGCCCTGACCCGATTTTGATTGCCCGCGTCATTGATTTGGCGCGGGCAATTTTAGTTTGTCTGTGACCGACGGAAACGGCGCAAGCCTGCGTATAACAAGTCAGACCCATAACAGGCCAAATTCAGGATACCCCCAATGACCCGCCCTTTCCGCCTTCTCGCGACCTGTGCCGCACTGCTATCGAGCACCGCCGCCTTCGCGCAAACCTCCACCGAGGCTGCCGTCAACGCAGCCCAATGGGGCAGCAACGTGACCGTCACCACTGACGGCACCGCGATGCGCTACGTCTCCAACGGCTTGCCAAACCACGACTTGGCCGACGCCTATCTGGTACCAATTGGCCAAGAGCAGCCCTTCACCGAATTCCAGATCATTCCGACCGAAGGCTATGTGGTGGAATCGCCCATCGACGTCACGATCCCGCTTGTGCCGGTATACTCCGAGGCCACAACCGACACCTCCCTTGGCATGATCGGCGTGATGATCAGCGGCGCGCCGCTTTTCAACGACTATGAAAACCCCGAGCGCTCTATCGTGGCCATGGACGACCAACACGAACAAGACGGCGCGAAATTCCTTGACGATTGCAACGGCCACCCTTTGCAGCGGGGCAATTCCTACCACTACCATGCCTCGCCGCCCTGCGTGACAGTGACCGTGGACAAGACGGCAACAGCCCACTCCACAATGATCGGCGTGCTGCTTGATGGCTTTCCGATCTACGGACCACAAGGCAAAAACGGCGTGATCGTCACCAACGCCGATCTGGATGAGTGCAGCGGCCACGTTGAGGCCACGCCAGAATTCCCGAACGGCATCTATCATTATCACCTGACCACCCAAGAGGCCCCCTACTCGGTTGATTGCTACCGCGGTGAAGTTGACGCCTCCGTGAGCGCGCAAATGGGCGGGCCAGGCGGCGAACGGCCAGATTTTAGCGCCATCGCAGCGCAGCTAGGGGTGTCTGAACACGCCCTCACAGACGCTATCGGCACCCAGCGCCCGCCAAACTTTGACGCCGCCGCCGAAATGCTTGGCATCAACGTCGAAGCCCTGCGCGCGGCTCTGCCACCCCCTCCCGGCCAGTAACACCACCGCACTCCGACAGGTCGCACTTGCGGCTTTGCGCTTGCCATTTGGGCTGCGACCTGTCCAATAATCCCCGACACAAACGCCTGCCGGGGACCGCACAAATGCAAACCACCACCACAGTCTGCCCGACCCTGGCCAAACCGCGTCTGGCTGACAGCCAATGACGCGGGCTGCAACAATGTCCGGCATCGCCCTGATGGGGCACGGCGGGCTAGACATGCTGCAATGGCGCGACGATCTGCCGGTCCCGCAGATCGGACCAAATGACGTCCTGCTCAAGGTTCTGGCCGCAGGCATCAACAACACCGACATCAACACGCGCACCGGTTGGTATTCCAAATCCGTGACAGGGAGCACCGCCGACACCGACGTAACAACCGATATCTCCGACGGCACATGGGACGGCCACGCGCTGAGCTTCCCGCATATCCAAGGGGCCGATTGCTGCGGCAAAGTCATCGCTGTGGGCGCAAATGTCGATCCTGCCCGCATCGGCGAGCGGGTCATCGTGCGGACCATGCAAAACTGGACCGACGAGAGCGGCAAAACCACCGTCATCACGCTTGGATCAGAACGCCAAGGCGCCTTTGCCCAGTATATGGCCGCGCGCGCCATCGATGCCGTCGCCGTCAATACACACTGGTCCGATATCGCACTGGCCGCGATCCCCTGTGCGACCACCACCGCCGAAGGCATGGTGCAACGCGCCGCGCTCGGGGCCGAAACCGTGCTGATCACAGGGGCCTCGGGCGGGGTCGGATCAGCAGCCATCCAATTGGCAAAACGGCGCGGCGCCACGGTTTGGGCGGTGACAAAGCCCGACAAAGCCGCCGACTTGCGCAGCCTCGGGGCCGATCACACCATCGACCGCGATGCCAGCTTCCCCGACAACCACTTCGACGTGGTCATCGATCTGGTCGCAGGACCGCGCTTTGGTGACCTGCTCGACGCGCTTAAACCACGCGGGCGCTATGTGGCATCGGGGGCCATCGCGGGGCCGATCGTCACCCTCGACGTGCGCACGCTCTACCTCAAAGACCTGTCTCTGCTGGGCTCAACCGCCCAGCCCGACCACATCATCCACGACGTGGTGGGCTATATTGAACGCGGTGAAATCAAACCCCTGATCGCCAAAACCTACCCCCTGCGCGAAATTCAGGCAGCACAGGCCGCATTCATGCAAAAATCCTACATCGGCAAGATCGTTCTGACTCTGGACGCCCCAGAGTTGCAATAGCCCTTCCCCTCGCGCACCCTGCCAAGTAAACATACGCCAACGAGGGGGCACTTATGCCAGAACGCATTGAATCAGAAAGCCGTAAACTGCTGGGACGGCTGCGCAATGCACTTGCCGAAAGCAGCGAAGGCCAGGCCCGGCTCGACCGCGTCGTCGAGCTGATTGCATCCTCGATGCGCACCGAAGTCTGCTCGATCTACCTGTTCCGCGACGCCGAAACGCTTGAACTGTGCGCCACCGAAGGCCTGCAAGCCGAAGCGGTGCACCAAACGCGGCTACGGCTTTCCGAGGGCCTTGTCGGGCGCACCGCACGCGAACGCCGCGTCATCAACACACCCGATGCACCCAACGCACGCGGCTTTCGGTATATGCAAGAGACCGGCGAAGAACGGTATTCCTCCTTCTGCGGCATCCCGATCCAGCGTCTGGGCGACGCGCTTGGCGTGCTGGTCGTGCAGTCCAAAGAGGCCCGCGAATTTTCGCCCGATGAGGTCTACGCTCTGGAAGTCGTGGCCATGGTGATCGCAGAAATGACCGAACTGGGGGCCTTTGTCGGCGAAGGGGCGGCACTTTCGGCGCGGCACACCCAACCGGTTCTGTTCCGTGGCTCCATCGGACAGGAAGGCGCGTCCCAAGGCCATGTTTTCCTGCATGAACCCCGCGTGGTGGTCACAAACCCGATCTCCGACGACCCCGACGTCGAGCTGGCCCGCCTGCGCGACGCCGTCGACACCCTGCGCGTGGGTCTCGACGACCTGCTGTCAGGCGACGCCAGCACAGACGCGGAACAGAAAAAAGTCTTCGAATCCTACCGCATGTTCGCCAACTCGCGCTCCTGGCTCAAACGCATGGAGGCCGACGTCGAAAACGGCCTGTCCGCCGAAGCGGCGGTTGAAAAAGAACAATCACTGGCGCGCACACGGCTTTCCGCGGCCGGCGACGCCTATATGCGTGAGCGGCTCTCGGACCTCGACGACCTCTCCAACCGCCTGCTGCGCATCCTGACCGGTCAAGGCGCAAACACCGGCGACATGCCCGAAAACCCGATCCTGGTGGCCCGCAACATCGGCCCGGGCGAGTTGCTCGAATACGGCAAAACCCTCAAAGGGATCGTCCTCGAAGACGGCTCTGTGGGCAGCCATGCGACAATCGTGGCGCGGGCTTGGGCAATTCCGCTTGTGATCAACGCCAAAGGCATCACCCGCGAGGCGCTCAACGGCGACAGCATTCTGGTGGACGGCGACCAAGGCATCGTGCACCTGCGCCCCGACGACACCGTGCACGCGGCCTTCAAAGACAAAATCGCGATGCAAACGCGGGCGCAAGAGCGCTACGCCTCGATCCGCGACCTGGCCGCCCAAACCAAAGACGGCACCACCATTTCGCTGCAAATGAACGCAGGCCTGATGGCCGACCTGCCCTCTCTTGACAGCTCTGGCGCGCAGGGCGTGGGCCTGTTCCGGACCGAGCTGCAATTCCTCATTCGCAACAAAATGCCACGGCGCGGCGAACTTTCGGCGCTCTACACCCGTGTGCTCGCTGCGGCAAACGGCAAACCCGTGGCCTTCCGCACCCTCGATATCGGCTCTGACAAAGTGCTGCCCTATATGAAAGCCAACGACGAGCCCAACCCTGCAATGGGCTGGCGTGCAATCCGCGTTGGCCTCGACAAACCGGGCGTTTTGCGGATGCAATTGCAGGCTTTGGTGCGGGCCGCCAACGGTGGGCCGCTGTCGGTCATGTTCCCCTTCATCGCGCAATACGATGAATTCAAACAGGCCAAAGCCGAGATGACAAAGGCGCTGGCGCGCGAAACCAAACTCGACAACCCGTTGCCCGCGTCCCTGCGGGTGGGCGCAATGCTGGAAACACCCTCGCTGGCCTATGCACCCGACGCCTTCTTTGAAGAGGTCGACTTCCTCTCTGTGGGCGGCAACGACCTGAAACAGTTCTTCTTTGCCGCCGACCGTGAAAATGAACGCGTGCGCAAACGCTACGATACGCTCAACCCCGCTTTCCTGCTGTTCTTGCAAGGCATCGTCGCGCGCTGCAAACGCTTTGACACGGCGCTATCGTTTTGCGGCGAAGACGCAGGCCGGCCCATCGAGGCGCTTTGCTTTGCGGCCATCGGGTTTCGCACCCTCTCGATGCGACCCGCCTCCGTTGGGCCCGTCAAACACCTGCTCCGGCGGGTCGACCTGGGCGAAGTGCGCACCATCATCGACACCTCCATCGCCGCAGGTGACCCCTCGGTCAGACGTGCGGTGGCCGACTGGCTGGTCTATCAGGTCTAGGCTTGTTTCACAGGTATCTGCTTGGCCGCCAACACTGCGTGAAACTCGTCCAGAACGCGGCTCTCGCCATGCTCTCTCGCCAGTTTGCGCAGGCCAAAATGCACATGCGCCATCGCGACATAATAATCGGTAAAGGCATAATTCGTGCCTGCCCCTGCGGCCGCGCCCAAAATCGGCACTGCCTGCGACGCCAGCTTTTGCGATAACACGGCGGCAAAGCGCGGTGCTACCTTGCCCAACAGCCCGTGCACCGCCGCCCCCGTCAACCCGATGCGCGCGCCAAAAAACGACGTATTCACCCCGTCATCATCGGCACCCGGGCCGCCCGCGCCAAACACCGCCAGACACTCCAGCCGCACCGCCTCTTCGCGGGGGTCCTCGCCGTATTGCGCCGCCACCCCCTGCACAGCGCGGAAAATAATCGTCGTGGCAATCGGCAACTCGGCAAGCGCTGTGGGCAAACCGCCCAAACCGCCCAGCGCACCCGATAAAACACTCATCATACGGTGCGCCCCATCCGATCCCGCATAGCTGCCGCGCGACCGGCTTGCCGCCTCGTAACTGGCCTCCAGCGCGCGGCGCGCGGCGCGGTCCACCTGCGCACGGGTGCCCGCAGGCAGCATTTTCAAACCATCCTCGACCTGACCGCCGACATAATTGATCGCCTTCATCAAAACGCCATTGGCACGACGCTGGCGGTCAACCACTGCGGCAATCTGCGCGCGGGCCTCATCCGTTAACGCCTCCGAAGGGATCAGTTCTGTGCTCATCAGTCTAAGATGGGCAAGACGACTGCAGATTTCAATTGCTCCACGCGCAGACCTCCCCCACAACACCGGCCCATGCCCCCTTTTGCAGTGCAGCACCCAGCACACGGTCGGGGTTCGTCGGCGGCGGCATTTCGACCCGCTCCAGCCGGAAAAACCCGAAACGGCTGTAATACGGCAAATCACCCACCAACATCACGCGGTCCCAGCCGCGCTTGCGGGCCACAGCCAGACTGCGGAAAATCAGCATTGCAGCCAACCCCTCGCCCTGACGCGTCGGATGCACGGCCACTGGGCCAAGCAACGCCACATCTTGCCCGCCCACGCGCACCGGCCAATACCGGACAGCCCCCGCCAACACCCCCAAACCATCGCGCGCCGTCAGACATAGTGGCGCAATCGGCGGCACACCCTCGCGCAACCGATACGACGACAACGCCGACCGTCCGGGCGCAAAACACAGGTCATAAAGGGCCTCGACCTCCCACCAATCATCGGCGGTTTCGGGGGCCAAGGTAATCGCTTGTGCGGTCATGCGCGCTCTACTCTGGTCATTCAGTTCCGCCAAAGCTACCTGTAGATGCAGACAACGAAAAGAGACGATAGATGTTTTATGAACCAAAAGACGGGCACGGGCTGCCGCACAACCCGTTCAACGCCATCGTGACACCACGGCCGATCGGCTGGATATCGACACGCGGCACAGATGGCGCCGACAATCTCGCGCCCTATTCCTTCTTCAACGCCGTGGCCTACGAGCCACCACAGGTGATGTTCGCCTCGACCTCTGCCAAGCCTGATCGCGGCGACACCAAAGACAGCATGGCCAATATCCGTGAAACCGGTGTTTTTGCCGTGAATGTCGTCTCTTTTGCACTGCGTGGCGCGATGAACCAAACCTCTGGCGCGTGGGACAAATCGGTAGATGAATTCGCCCTCGCAGGGCTTGAGAAAATCCAATGCGACACAATCAACTGCGCAAGGATCGCCGCTGCCCCCGCCACGCTGGAATGCAAACTCACGCAAATCGTCACACTGGAAGGGCGCGCAAACTTCGCAGCCTTCGGCGTCGTCACCGGCGTGCATATCCGCGATGACTGCATGACCGACGGGATGCTGGACCTCGCCAAATTCAATCCTCTGGCACGGTTGGGGTATCAGGATTACACCAGTGTGACGGACATCTTCAGCCTCAAACGACCCGGCTAGCGCACAAAAAAGCCGCCGCAAGATTTGCTTGCGACGGCTTTTCCATATCTGTCAGGCGCAGCTAGTGACTTCCCAAAATTCCGGTGCGCACACTATAATCCACCGCCAGCTCGTAATCGGGATCATCGTCACTATCGACCATCAAATGGCCGGCTTTGGACAGCAGGTTGTGACAATCCCGCGACAAATGCCGCAACTGGATCCGCTTGCCCGCATCCTGATACTTGCCCGCCACTGCCTCGATCGCCTGCAAGGCCGATTGGTCAACCACACGGCTGCCTTCAAAATCGATGATCACCAGATCAGGGTCGGTGTCGATCTTGAACAACTCCGCAAACCCGTCCGACGAGCCAAAGAAAAGCGGGCCATTGATCTTATAGACCTTGGCACCATCGGCCGTCTCATGGGTGCTGGCATAAATCCGCTTGGCGTTGTTCCACGAATAGGCCAGCGCGGACACAATCACCCCCACCACCACGGCCGTGGCAAGATCGGTCATCACCGTCACAATCGTCACCAAAATGGTGACAAAGGCATCCATCGGCGGCACCTTTCGCAAAATCGTCAACGAATTCCACGCGAATGTGCCGATCACCACCATGAACATCACGCCAACCAGTGCCGCCAGCGGGATCTGTTCGATCAATCCCGAGGCAAACAGAATAAAGACCAGCAAAAACAACGCCGCCGCAATCCCCGCCAACCGCGTGCGGCCACCCGATTTTACGTTGATCATCGACTGACCAATCATCGCACAACCACCCATTCCGCCAAATACACCCGTCACGGTATTGGCCACACCCTGGGCCACACATTCCTGACTTGCGCCTCCGCGCTTGCCGGTCATCTCACCCACCAAATTCAGCGTCAAAAGGCTCTCGATCAAACCAATCGCCGCCAAGATTAACGCATAGGGCAGGATTATCTGAAACGTCTCGAACGTATAGGGCACCGCCGGTAGTTGAAACTGCGGCAAACCGCCCTGAATCGACGCCAGATCACCCACGCGCGGCACATCCAACCCAAAGCCGATCACAATCAAGGCCACAATCCCGATCCCTGCCAAGGGCGCAGGGATCGCATTGGTAATGCGCGGCATCGCCCAGATAATAAACATCGTCAGCGCAACAAGCCCCAACATCAAAGCCAGCGGCATCCCCGTCAGCCACTGCCCGTTGGCCATACCGTGACCCGCAGCATTTGCCGTGCCCGGCACCTGAAACTGACCCAACTGGGCCAAGAAAATCACAATCGCCAACCCGTTCACAAAACCCAGCATCACCGGATGCGGCACAAGGCGAATGAACTTGCCCCAATGCATGACACCCACAAAAATCTGGATCAAGCCCATCAACACAACGGTCGCAAACAAATACTCAACGCCCTGCTGTGCCACCAACGACACCATCACCACCGCCAACGCCCCCGTCGCACCCGAAATCATACCCGGACGACCGCCAAACACCGCCGTGATCAAGCCGACAATAAAGGCCGCATAAAGGCCCACCAGCGGATGCACCCCTGCGACAAACGCAAAGGCAACCGCCTCCGGCACCAGCGCCAAGGCAACCGTCAAGCCAGACAGCAACTCGATGCGCACCCGCGCCGACGTCATCGGCGCATCAGGGTCGCGCAATTGCATATTGTTGGCAAAACGTGCCAAAAGTGTTCTCGGCATGGGCGGCCCTAACCTAACAAATATCTCATTTGTCTTGCCCCTACCAAGCAGACCGGTGTTTGTCACCCCGCAATCCAGTTGCACCCGCAGGGCGCATATCGCACATTGACCGCATACAGTTCACATGAGGTAAACATGCGCACATATCTGGGCATCATCGGCGGCTCCGGGCTTTATGACATGCTCGGGCTCGACAGCCCCCAGTGGACCACCGTCAACAGCCCTTGGGGCACCCCCTCCGACGCTATTCTGACAGGCACGCTTCACGGACAATCCATCGCTTTCCTGCCTCGGCACGGACGCGGGCACATCCACAGCCCGACGTCTGTGCCCTACCGTGCAAATATCGACGCCCTGAAACGACTGGGCGTCACACATGTCGTCTCCATCTCCGCCTGCGGCTCGTTCCGCGACCACCTTTCTCCGGGCGATTTTGTCGTCGTTGACCAATTCATCGACCAGACATTTGCGCGCGAAAAATCATTCTTTGGCACCGGCTGTGTGGCCCACGTCAGCGTGGCACACCCAACCTGCGCCAGCCTCTCGGCGGCCTGCCTGAAAGCAGGACAGGACGCAGGCGTCACCATGCACAAGGGCGGCACCTATCTTGCCATGGAAGGCCCGCAATTCTCCAGCGTCGCCGAAAGCCACCTCTACCGGTCTTGGGGTTGCGATGTGATCGGCATGACCAATATGCCAGAGGCCAAACTCGCGCGCGAAGCCGAACTGCACTACGCATCGGTCGCCATGATCACCGACTACGACAGCTGGCACCCCGACCACGGGGCCGTCGATGTCAGCGACGTCATCAAAACCCTGCGAGCAAACGGCACCAAAGCCCGCGATCTGGTCGTCAACCTTTGCGCCGATATGTCCGCCGTGGCTTGCCGCACCGACTGCGACACTGCCCTGACCCATGCCATCATGACCGCCCCCGACGCCCGGGATCCCGCCCTCATCGCAAAACTCGACGCCGTCGCTGGCCGCGTCCTCTAAGGAACTTTTATGAAAACCGTCCAAGACTATATCCGCACCATCCCAGATTTCCCTCACCCGGGGATCATGTTCCGCGATGTGACCACTTTGTTTTCCGACGCTCGTGGCTTTCGGATCGCTATCGACCAACTCTTGGCCCCCTACGCAGGACAGCCCATCGACAAAGTTGTGGGCCTCGAGGCGCGCGGCTTCATCCTCGGCGGCGCGATCGCTCACCAACTGGGCAAAGGATTCATCCCGATCCGCAAAAAAGGAAAACTGCCCGGCAAAACCATCGAACAAGCCTATATTCTCGAATACGGACAGGCCGTGATGGAAGTGCATGACGACGCGCTGCAAGCTGGCGAAAAGGTCCTGATGGTCGACGACCTGCTGGCCACTGGCGGCACCGCCGAAGCGGGCATCAAACTGATTGAGCGCATGGGCGCACAAGTCACAGGCTGCGCGTTCGTGATCGACTTGCCCGACCTTGGCGGACGCGCGCGGCTCGAGAAAATGGGCATGGACGTGCACGCATTATGTGCATTCGCGGGCGACTAGGGGCCTTGCCCCTCGGCCTATGGCCTCACCCCAGAGTTTGATTGGACACAGAAAATCCAAAACAGAAAGGCGCGTTTCGCCGGCTGCCCACTGAAGGGACGGACCTGATCAAGGTCACCGGCGAGACGACTTTCCATGTCGCGGTCATCAACGCTCCCGCCTGTACCGCTGTTTGAAAATAGCCGCGATTTCTTAAAATCCGGTGAACGGCTCCGCTTTCTATGTCGCTTCAAACTCCCGCCGGAGGCAAAACAGCACCGGGATTCATGATCCCTTGCGGATCAAGCGCATCTTTTACTGCCTGCATCATCTGAAGTTTCACCGGGTCGCCATAGCGCTGTAAATCATCAACCTTGAGCCGCCCGATCCCGTGTTCGGCACTGACAGACCCGCCCAACTGGTGCGCTAAATCATGCACAAGCTCTTTGACGCGTCCGCGATCCGCGGCGTAGTCTGCGCGGGTTTTTCCCAAATTCGGGAACACATTGTAATGCAAGTTGCCGTCCCCCAGATGTCCAAAACAATTGATCCGGAAATCGCCCATCCGCGCAAGCGCCACCCCCGCCTGTTCAATAAACTGCGCAATCAAACTTAGCGGCACCGAAATATCGTGACTGCTGATTGATCCCACACGGCGGTTCGCCTCCGGAATGCTCTCGCGAATATGCCACAACGCCGCCCGCTGCGCCCCTGACCCCGCAATCACCCCATCGCTGACCAGACCGGCATCAACCGCCGCCTCGAACAAATCGCTCAAAGCCACGTCAGGCGATTGCCCCGCAGCCAGCCCCACATCAATCAACACACACCACTCGGGCACAACATCAAACGGCACCTTCACAACCGGCCCCACCTGCGCCAAAAAGTCAAACCCCTGCCTGTGGATCAACTCGAACGCGCTTAACCCGTCCCCAATAAACTGCCCCGCCAAGGCCAGCAAGTCCAACGCCGCCGCAGGCGATGCCACCTGCATCATCGCGGTCCCTTGCGCCGCCGGACGCGGCATCAGCTTCAACGCAGCCCCGGTGATCACACCCAACGTGCCCTCGGCGCCAATAAACACATCGCGCAAATCATAGCCCGTGTTGTCCTTGCGCAACCGCGACAAACCATGCCAGATAGACCCGTCAGCGCGCACAACCTCTAGCCCAAGACACTGCGCGCGGGCATTGCCGTAACGCAACACATTTACCCCGCCCGCATTCGTCGACAAAAGCCCGCCGATACGTGCCGACCCTTCGGAGGCCAGCGCTAAGGGAAACAACCGGTCGACACGCGCCGCCGCCGCCTGCACATCAGCCAAAACCACACCCGCATCGCAGACCAAAACATTTTCCGACGGATAAACCTGCCGAATGCGGGTCATGCGATCCAGCGACAAGATAACCGCGCGCGGCCCATTAGACATCACCTGTCCACCAACCAGCCCCGTGCCACCACTATAGGGCACAATCGCGACACTCGCCTTGGCACAAGCCGCCACAACCGCTGCGACCTCTTGGGTATCGGCCGGGGCCACAACCACACCCTGCCCTGCCCAGCGACCTCTCGGCTCTAACAGATAAGGCGCAGGGTCCTTGAACGCCGCAGTTGGCAACAGCGCGCGCAATTGGGCTTCAAATACTTCGGTCACAGGGTTCAACATCATTGCTCCGATCATCCCCATACATGGGTCAAATCACACCCGGGTCCAACTCAAAACTACACCGCGCTAGACGTCCGCCCAATCCGCAAGCCCCTTACGACCGGCCTCGGTTAACCCGTAAACTCCCCGGCTCACCCTCTGAAACCAGCCGTAATGATCCGCCGCCATAATACTTGTCGCGGCGGGCACCTCCGCCCATGCCTTCACCTTTGCCCCCGCACTCGGCCCGTGCACCGCCAAAAATCTGGCACATAACAACGCATCCTGCCGGTACCCCGTCACCAACCCGTGGCGCGTCGCCCCTCCTTCGTTGGGATCACCCTTCAAGCGGTCAAACGCCTTCAACAACCGCTTGGCGCCCTTGGCCGACTTGCGCGGGACATAGCCACCGGGATCGGCGTGGGCCGTCACATGCCCGTCTCTCAACCGCACCGTCAACACCCCCAACCCCACACGACGGGCCAGCTTCACATTGTCCTTGAGCGCCCTCAAACCTGCCATGCCGGCCTTCTCGGGGACCGCCACATACACCAGATCAGTCAGGCCCAACCGGTCAATCCCCTGATGGAACAGTGCCAGCGTAAACCCCAGCTTCAACTCCACCAACAGCGGCGGCTCATCGCTGCGGCGCGCCATCACATCAACCGCACCGACTTCGCCCTTCACCTCATAACCTTGGCGCGTCAAATAGGCCTTCACCGGCGCATATAACTCCGCCTCTCTGGGTTTTGTCATGCACTACCCCCGCCTTGTAAAATCTGCACCGTGACAGTCACGCCAATCCCTCATATAAGCCGCCCAAATTCTCTCTGATTTAAGGCACTATGACAATGACAACTCTGATTTCCGGGACAACTCTGATTTTTGGACACAAAGCCCCCGACACCGATTCCACAGGCTCCGCGCTGATCTGGGAATGGTTCATGACCCACACTGGCGTCGACGCTTGTGCAAAACTTCTGGGCACGCCCAACACCGAGGCGGCATTTGTCGCTGCGCGCTGGGGCTTTGATCTGCCAGACATCATCACCGACGTGGCAGACGGTCAGGACTGCGTGATTGTCGACACCAATAACCCTGCCGAACTGCCCGCAAACATCAATGGCGCAAATGTCACGGCCATCATCGACCACCACAAACTGGTCGGCGGTCTGGAAACATCCGGCCCCATCGACGTCACAATCCGCCCACTTGCCTGCACTGCAACCATCATGCTGGGGCTGATGGGCGACCACGCCGCGCATATGCCAGACGCGATCAAAGGTCTGGCGCTGTCTTGCATCATCTCCGACACGCTTGAATTCCGCTCGCCCACAACCACGCCGACCGACAAGGCTCTGGCCGAAGTCCTCGCCGATGACCTCAACATCGACCTGCACGCCTATGCGACAGAAATGTTTGAGGCAAAATCAGACGTCTCGTCGTTCTCGGATGCGGAACTGCTGCGTATGGACAGCAAGGAATACACCGTGGGTGATACCAAATTCCGCGTCTCGGTTCTGGAAACCACCGCGCCAAAAATCATCCTCGACCGCAAGGACAGCATCATGGCGACCATGACAACCGTGGCGGCCGAAGACGGCGTTGACCAAGTGCTGCTGTTTGTTGTCGACATCCTGAACGAAGAGGCCACGATGATGATCCCCAACGCGCTGACCAAAACCGTCGCCGAAGCCTCGTTTGACGCCACGGTCACCGGCGACATGGTTGTGCTACCGGGGATAATGAGCCGCAAAAAGCAGATCATCCCACAGCTCAAAACCGCTTGATCGCAAAAATAACCATCAGGGGCGCGTCAGCGTCCCTTTTTTGGGACATACGCAAGTCATACGTCTGTCATACGTAGATCATACCGCGCCAAACGCCCGCAACAAAAAGGTTAACCATGTCCCGGATCATTCACACTTTCGACGAAATCTCCGGGCAATATGACGCCGCATTTGTGGATCTTTGGGGCTGTATGCACAACGGAATAACCCCGTTCCAAGACGCCATTGCCGCGATGAAAACCTTCCGCGCCAAGGGCGGCATCGTGGTGCTTGTCACCAACTCGCCGCGCCCGCGTTTTTCGGTCAAAACCCAACTGTCGGACATGGGGTTGATGGATGATTGCTATGACACAATCGCCACCTCCGGCGACAGCGCCCGCGCGGCCATGTTCCAAGGGGTTGTAGGCAAAAATGTCTATTTCATGGGCGAACCTGTGCGCGATGCGGATTTCTTCAAGCCACTGAACTTGCTCGACGATCCGGTTGATATCGAACGGGTTCCGCTGGCGCAAGCCGAAGGCATCGTCTGCTGCGGCCCGTTTGACACCCAAGCCGATCCAGACGTGAACCGCCCCGATTTTCTCTATGCCCGCGAAAAGGGTCTCAAGCTGTTATGCGCCAACCCCGATATCATCGTGGATCGCGGCGAAACCCGTGAATGGTGTGCCGGCGCACTGGCGGCACTGTATACCGAAATGGGCGGCGAGAGCCTGTATTTCGGCAAGCCTTACCCACCCATCTACGACCTCGCCCGCCGCAGGCTCGCCGCATTAACCAATGCCCCATCCGACGCGCGTATTATCTGCATCGGCGACGGGATTCGCACCGACATTCTCGGCGGTCTGCAAGAAGACTGCGACACCCTCTTCATCTCCGGCGGATTGGCCGCCGCCGAGACAAAAACCGATACGCAACCGGACCCTGCTGCCTTAAGTGCCTATTTAAAAACAGAAATGTTATCGCCGACCTATACAATCGGCCAATTACGCTAAGACAGTTAGGGGTTGATTTTTCTGCGCTTGCAAAGTAATAAAGTTACAAATTATGCGCCTCATTGGGTGTTTTGTTACTTGGAGGCTAAAATGTTGGATAACCAGATGCGCGGCACAATCTGCATCGAAGATATCGAAATCGGTATGATCCGCACATTGCGCAAAATAGTGACCGATCAAGACATTGAAATGTTTGCAGAAATTTCGACCGACCGGAACCCTGTGCACCTCGACGAAGCCTACGCCCAAGACACCATTTTCGGCGGACGCATCGCCCACGGAATGCTCACCGCCGGCCTCATCTCCGCCGTCATCGGCGAACAACTCCCCGGCCACGGCACTGTTTATCTTGGACAATCCTTGAAATTTTTAGCCCCTGTGCGCCCCGGTGACATGGTGTTGGCAGAGGTTGAGGTTACCGACATCGACCATTCAAAACGCCGCGTCACCATGAACACGCGCTGCCTTGTGGGCGGCAAAAAAGTGCTTGTCGGCGACGCCACCGTGCTCGCCCCAAGCCGTAAATTCGACTGATACTTGCACGCGCGCCAAACCCGCGTTACCCACGCCCATGCGCATCATTCGAGACACCCAATTCATCGACCCCAACGACCGCGGCGCCGCGGCGGCGATCGGCAATTTTGATGGTGTCCATTTGGGCCATCAAGCGGTCATCGACATTGCAAGACAGGTCGCAACCAAAGAAAATACCCCCTTGGGCGTCATGACCTTCGAGCCACACCCCCGCAGCTATTTCTCGCGTGAAAACAACCCCTTCCGCCTAATGAATGCCGAAGCAAAGGCCAATAGACTGGCCAAGTTAGGCGTCGAAAAGCTTTATGAAATTCCGTTCAATGACGCGCTTGCGAGCTTGTCCGCAAAGGACTTCGCGCAGACCATTATTGCCGACCAGCTTGGCCTCAAACACGTCGTCGTCGGCTTTGATTTCTGCTTTGGCAAAGGGCGGACCGGCACCGCCGCCTCCCTGCAATCTTATGGCGCCGACATGGGATTTGGTGTCACGGTTGTGCCCATGCTCTCTGTCGGCACCTCCGAGGTGTCCTCGACCGCGATCCGCACCGCGCTTACCCAAGGCCGCCCAAAAGACGCCGCCGACATGCTCGGCCATTGGCATCGCTTGGAAAATACCGTCATTCGTGGTGAACAGCGTGGCCGCGAGTTGGGCTACCCCACCGCCAATATGTCCATCGACGGGCTACACCCGCCCAAATTCGGGGTCTATGCGGTGAAAATCACCGTGCTCGACGGCCCGTACAAAGGCCGCTACGACGGCGCCGCCTCGATCGGTGTGCGTCCTATGTTTGGCGAAAACAAACCAAACTGCGAAACCTTCATCTTTGATTTCAAAGGTGATCTCTACGGCGCGCCCATCTCTGTGGCCTTGGTCGCCTACTTGCGGCCAGAGTTGAAATTCGACGGGCTCGACGCCCTGATCACACAAATGGACGCCGATTGTGTCCGCGCACGGGAAATCCTCGCCAATGTCTGACAGTATCGACCGCACAGGGCTGCGCCCGAACTTCTGGAAAACCGTCCCGATGGACGACTTGACCCGCCCCGAGTGGGAGGCGATTTGCGATGGCTGCGGCAAATGCTGCCTGAATAAACTGGAAGACGAAGACACCGGTCAAGTCGATCTGACCCGCGTCGCCTGCCGGCTTTTGGATGGGGCGACCTGCCTGTGCAGCAAATATGTGATGCGCCACCAATATGTGCCGGAGTGCATCGTTCTGACGCCCAAAACCCTGGAAGATAACATGTATTGGCTGCCAAAAACCTGCGGCTACCGCCTTGTGGCAGAGGGGCGCGACCTTTACCCGTGGCACCCGCTGATCTCGGGCGATCCGCAAACGGTGCATGACGCGGGCGTCTCGATCAAGGGGATCACCATCGCAGAAGGCGACGTGAACGAGGACGATTGGGACGACTATATCATAGAAGAGCCGACCTGATGTATTTTACCTCTGACAACGCAGGCCCCGCGCACCCGAAAGTCCTGCAAGCTCTGCTCAACGCCAACGCCGGCTACGCACAAGGCTATGGCGCCGACCCGATCATGGACGAGGTGCGCCAAATGGTGCGCGACATGTTCGAGGCCCCTCAGGCGGCGGTATATCTGGTCGCCACAGGCACAGCGGCAAATTCCATCTTGCTCGCCACGCTTGCAAACCCGTGGGACACGATTTTCTGCACGCCGATGGCGCATATCCACGAAGACGAATGCAATGCGCCTGAATTTTACTCAGGCGCCAAACTGACACTGGTCCCCGCCGAAAACGCCAAAATGACGCCTGCGGCATTGCGGACCGCCATGCTGACAGAGGGGTCGCGCGGCGTGCACGGGCCGCAGCGCGGGCCTGTATCCATCACCCAAGTGACAGAGAAAGGCACCGTGTATAGTGTGGACGAAATTCGGGCGCTGGCGGACGTGGCGCATGAATGCGGCTCAAAAGTGCATCTTGATGGCGCACGATTCTGCAATGCGCTGGTGGCTTTGGGCTGTTCGGCAGCCGAGATGACATGGAAAGCGGGCATTGACGTCGTAAGCTTTGGCGGCACAAAAAACGGGTTGATGGGCGTGGAATGCTGCGTGATCTTTGACCCGAAACTGGCGTGGGAATTCGAGCTGCGGCGCAAGCGCGGCGGGCATCTGTTCTCAAAGCACCGCTATTTGTCGGCTCAGATGAAAGCCTATTTGACCGGTGACTTGTGGCGCGAAATGGCCGCTGCGGCCAATGCGACCACGGCGCAACTGGCCGAGGGCTTGCGCGCGCATAACCGCGCCGAAATCGTCTATCCTGTTGATGCCAATATGATCTTTTGCCGCCTGCCGCGCGGCGACCACCAGAGGTTGCTGGCGGCGGGCGCGATGTATTACACGCAGGACGGCGATCCGGCCGTGGGCGACCCCGATGAGATGCTAACCGCCCGTTTTGTCACAGACTGGTCGATGACCGCCGATCAGGTCGCCCGGTTTTTGCAGATTTTGCGGTCCTAAAGCGCACCTCCAAGCACCGCATCGAGATCATCAAGCCGGTCCTGCCCCCAGAACCGTTGATCCTGGTCGGTGATAAAAAACGGCGCGCCAAAGACACCGCGCAAAACCGCCTCGTCCAGATTGCGGCTGAACGTGTCAGCCCCTGTGAGCAAACCGCTATCGGCCAGCGCAGGGTCAAAGCCCGCTTTTTCCAGACAGTCACGGATCACGTCATCGTCGGCAATATTGCGGTCCTCGGCCCAGCACGCCGCCCCGAAAGAATGGACCAGTTTGCCCAAATCACCACCCCCCGCTGATTGTGCCGCAATAATTGCATACCCCGAAGGTGCGGCGTTGGTTGGCCAGAACGCCGGTTTCAGGTTGAGCGGCAAGCCCGCCACCTTTGCCCGCCGCGCCATGTCTTGCAGGCGGTATTCCTGACGGCTGGGGTGCCGGTCTTTGGGTGGCACACCGCCGGTGCGCGAAAACAGACCCGCGATATCAAGCGGCTTATAGGTGACCGTCGCGCCATGTTTTTGAGCGATCTCTTCGACCCGCGTCCCGTTGAGGTATGTAAACGGTGAAATGGTGGCAAGGAAGTAATCGAAATGTGCCATTTAATGCTCCAAAGCGTTGCTGTTTCTTTGCGCGACCCTAGCCATGTGTTAATCCGTGTCAACGCTGCGATTCTGCGGCGGGTTATCCCAGCCTTCTGCCAAAGGACCACACCCCATGCCCATCACATCCGCCCCCAAGCTGATTTCCGGCAATGCAAATCGACCGCTGGCGACATCGGTTGCGAAACGCATGTCGATGCACCGCGGTGTTGATGTCGGGCTGGTCGAGGCAAGGGTAGAGCGGTTTAACGACGGCGAGATTTTCGTCGAGGTTTATGAAAACGTGCGCGGCGAGGATATGTATATCATCCAGCCGACATCGAACCCCGCCAATGATAATTTGATGGAGCTGCTGATTATTGCCGATGCGCTACGCCGGTCGTCTGCGGCGCGCATCACCGCCGTGATCCCGTATTTTGGCTATGCCCGGCAAGACAGGCGGTCCAAGGCGCGCACGCCCATTACCGCCAAACTGGTTGCGAATATGATGGTCGAGGCAGGGATCGAGCGTATTTTGACCCTTGATCTGCACGCCACCCAAATACAGGGGTTTTTCGATATTCCGGTGGATAACCTTTATGCATCGCCCATTTTTGCGCTTGATGTGATGCATAATTTCAAGGGCAACATGGACGATGTGATGGTTGTGTCGCCTGACGTGGGCGGTGTGGCGCGCGCGCGTGACCTTGCCCAGCGGATCGGTGCGCCATTGTCGATCGTTGACAAGCGCCGTGGCAAGCCCGGTGAAGTGGCCGAAATGACCGTGATCGGTGATGTGAAGGATCGCACCTGCCTGATCGTGGACGATATAGTGGATACCGCGGGCACGCTGTGTAAGGCGGCAGAGGTGTTGATGGCGCATGGCGCGAAAGAAGTGCACTCCTATATCACGCACGGTGTTTTGTCCGGGCCTGCGATTGAGCGGGTCAGCAAATCGGTGATGAAAAATCTGGTAATCACCGACACCATCCAGGCCACGAATGCTGTCAAAGCCTGCCCGAATATCCGCATTGTGCCAACCGCGCCGATGTTTGCCCAGGCGATTTTGAACACATGGAACGGCACCTCGGTATCGTCATTGTTTGATCACAAGACCTTGGGCCCGATCTACGAAGGCATGTATCGGTCCTAAGGCGTTTCGCGGTATAGCGGACGCTGTTGACTACAGGTCCCAGACATCATCGGCATTGATCGGGCCGATGGATTGCCATGCGATACGGCAGCGGGCGATCTGTGTGTCGCCCCAGGTGCGAAACACGATATCAAAACCGGTCTGTGATATTGCTTCTGCCTGCACGTCATAACGCGAATTTGCGCTATTGGACGCATCCAGCATCGAGATCGAGACATAGACGTTCGGCCGCGCGCGGTATTTTTCGGCAAATTTGACCGCCAAGCGGGTATTGCGCGGACCGTCGCCCGTCCACATCTGGCCGTCATGTTCGAAATCTGAAAACAACACGACGTCGCCTTGGTCAATCCCGATGGTATTGCTGTCTAATTTGCGCATACTGCGTCCTGAATTTGGTCTACTCTAAACAACCATAGAATGAAACTTTGGCAAAAAAATGATAGAGAAAAGAAAAAGGGCCCCGCAATATAGGGAGCCCTTTGGTCACATTCGCATGTGATTTATGTATTTGCCGTCAAACCGATATGGCCACCGATCGCCACCATGTCAGACAACAGTTTGGCCGCATCATCAACGGGGCCATATTCGTTTTTGAACACTTCCTTTGCCGTCTCATGTGCCGCTTTCGCCTCTGCAAGCATGGCGTCAAAGACCTCTTGCGTCATCTCGCCATGTGGCAGCGCCTGTTCGGCAAGAACCGACACGCCTGTCGCTGTGATTTCAGCAAAGCCACCGGAAACGATATATTCATCGGTCCCGCCGGCGTGTTTTACCCGCAAAACACCGGGGCGCAATGTGGTGATGGTTGGCGCGTGACCCGCCATTGCCGTCATATCGCCATCCGCACCCGGGATCTGCACTTCGGTCGCCTCTACAGAGGCCAAACGGCGCTCTGGAGAGACAAGATCGAATTGGACGTTTGCCATGTTTTTCGGCTCCTTACGCGGCAGCTGCCGCCATTTTTTCTGCCTTGGCGATCACATCATTGATGCCACCAACCATGTAGAAAGCATTTTCGGGCAGATGGTCGTATTCGCCAGCCACAACCGCTTTGAACGAGGCGATTGTGTCTTCCAGCGGCACCTGAACACCGGGTGAGCCTGTGAAGACCTGTGCCACGTCAAACGGCTGCGACAGGAACTTTTCAAGTTTACGCGCGCGGGTCACGGTCAACTTGTCGTCTTCTGACAATTCGTCCATGCCCAAAATCGCGATGATATCCTGCAAGCTCTTGTAGCGCTGCAAAGTCTGCTGCACGTCGTTGGCCACTGCATAGTGCTCTTCGCCAACAATCGCAGGGTCAAGCAGACGCGATGTGGAATCGAGCGGGTCAACGGCCGGGTAAATACCCTTTTCAGAGATCGCACGGTTCAGAACCGTGGTCGCATCCAAGTGCGCAAACGATGTCGCAGGTGCCGGGTCGGTCAAGTCATCGGCAGGCACATAAATCGCCTGAACGGACGTGATCGAGCCGTTCTTGGTCGATGTAATGCGTTCCTGCATCTGGCCCATGTCGGTAGCCAGCGTTGGCTGGTAGCCCACAGCGGAAGGAATACGACCCAAAAGCGCCGACACCTCGGAGCCCGCTTGGGTGAAGCGGAAGATGTTGTCGACAAAGAACAGAACGTCTGTGCCGGACTGGTCACGGAACGATTCCGCCATTGTCAAACCGGACAGGGCAACACGCATACGCGCGCCTGGAGGCTCGTTCATCTGACCGTAGACCAGCGCCACTTTGGACTTGGTCAGGTCGTCAGCATTGATAACGCCGGATTCGATAAATTCGTAGTAAAGGTCGTTGCCTTCACGTGTCCGCTCGCCCACGCCCGCAAACACGGAGTAGCCAGAGTGAACCTTGGCGATGTTGTTGATCAGCTCTTGAATAAGAACTGTCTTACCAACACCCGCGCCACCGAACAGACCAATTTTACCACCTTTGGCGTATGGTGCCAAAAGGTCGATAACCTTGATGCCTGTGACCAGAACCTCAGAAGCCGTGGACTGGTCCTCGAATGCTGGCGCGTCGGCGTGAATAGAGCGGCGCCCTTTGGTTTTGATCGGGCCCTTTTCATCAACGGGGTCGCCCACGACGTTCATGATACGCCCAAGCGTCGCGTCACCGACGGGAACCGAGATCGGGCCGTCCATGTCGGTCACTTCCTGACCGCGAACCAAGCCTTCTGTCGCGTCCATAGCGATTGCGCGCACTGTGTTTTCGCCAAGGTGCTGCGCCACTTCGAGCGTCAGCGTCTTGCCGTTGTTGTCGGTTGTCAGCGCGTTCAAAATCTGTGGCAGGTCGTCACCGAACTGCACGTCAACGACGGCGCCGATGATCTGCGTGATCTTGCCTTTTGCGTTTGCCATAATGGTTTTCTCCGGTTTAGAGCGCTTCCGCGCCCGAAATAATTTCAATCAGCTCATTGGTGATCACAGCCTGACGCGAGCGGTTAAACTCGATTGTCAGCTGGTCGATCATCTCACCAGCGTTGCGTGTCGCGTTATCCATTGCCGACATACGCGCGCCCTGTTCGGATGCGGCATTCTCTAACAATGCAGCAAAGATCTGCGTGGCCACTCCGCGCGGCAAAAGGTCAGCCAAGACGGCCTCTTCTGACGGTTCGTAGTCGTAAAGTGATGCTTCGCTGCCCTCTACCTCTTCGAACTTTGCAGGGATAACCTGCAAGGCGGTCGGGTGTTGGGACACAACATTTTCAAAGCGCGCAAAGAAGATGGTCGCGACATCAAAGTCGCCCGCGTCAAATTTGCCCAACACGTCTTTGGCAATGCCTTGAGCATTCGCATAGCTGACGCGCTTTACAGCCGTCAGGTCAACGTGACCCACAAAACGGTCGCCAAGCTCGCGCTTGAGAACGTCACGGCCTTTTTTGCCCACAGTTATAATCTTGACTGTTTTACCAGCGCCGATCAATTTCTGGGCATGGGCGCGCGCCAGTTTTGCGATATTGCCGTTAAAGCCGCCGCACAACCCGCGTTCAGCGGTCATCACCACCAAAAGGTGGGTCTGATCGCTGCCAGTGCCGGACAACAACTTTGGTGCAGCCGCAGAGCCCGCAGCCCCCGACGCCAACCCTGCCATGACCGCGTTAAAGCGTTCGGTATAGGGGCGGGACGCCTCGGCTGCTTCTTGGGCGCGGCGCAATTTTGCGGCCGCGACCATCTGCATCGCCTTGGTGATCTTGCGGGTCGATTTGACCGACGCGATCCGATTTTTAAGGTCCTTAAGACTAGGCATATGCTAAGTCTCCTTCTCTAAGGCAGGGGTTCAGGCGAAATCTTTGGCGAACGCGTCAATCGCTGCCTTGACCTTGTCTTCTGCCTCACCTTTGATCTTTGGATCTTCCTTGGTGATCATATCAAGCACATCGCGCGCATTTGTGCGCAGGTGCTTGAGCAAACCAGCCTCGAAACGACCCACTGATTTCACGTCGATCTTGTCAAGATAACCCTTGGTGCCTGCGTAGATGACACAGACGATCTCGGCGTTTGTCAGTGGCGAATATTGTGGCTGTTTCATCAATTCGGTCAGACGCGCACCACGGTTCAGCAATTGCTGTGTGGAGGCATCAAGATCGGACCCGAATTGCGCGAACGCTGCCATTTCGCGGTATTGCGCAAGCTCGAGCTTGACCGGACCAGCCACAGATTTCATCGCGTTTGTTTGTGCGGCAGACCCAACACGCGACACCGACAGACCAGTGTTCACCGCAGGACGGATACCTTGGAAGAAGAGTTCAGTTTCCAGGAATATCTGCCCGTCAGTGATCGAAATCACGTTTGTCGGAATAAACGCAGACACGTCACCACCTTGGGTTTCAATGATTGGCAGCGCGGTCAAAGAGCCGGACCCATTGTCCTCATTGAGCTTGGCAGACCGCTCAAGCAGACGCGAGTGCAGATAGAAAACGTCGCCAGGGTAGGCTTCACGCCCTGGTGGACGACGCAGCAGCAGCGACATCTGACGGTAGGACACAGCCTGCTTGGACAGGTCATCATAGATGATCAAAGCATGACGGCCATTGTCACGGAAGTGCTCTGCCATCGCTGTTGCAGCGTATGGCGCAAGGAACTGCATCGGTGCAGGGTCGGAAGCCGTTGCCGCCACAACGATCGAATATTCAATCGCGCCGGACTCTTCGAGTTTCTTTACAAGCTGCGCCACCGTGGAGCGCTTCTGGCCGATCGCGACGTAGACGCAATACAGCTTTTGACCTTCTTGGGTCGCCGCATCGTTATACGACTTCTGGTTCAGGATCGTATCAAGTGCGATTGCTGTTTTACCCGTTTGGCGGTCACCAATGATCAATTCGCGCTGGCCACGGCCAATCGGGATCATGCTGTCCACAGACTTCAGACCCGTCGCCATAGGCTCGTGAACCGATTTGCGTGGAATAATGCCTGGTGCCTTACTGTCGGCAACTGCACGTGTCTTGGATTTGATCGGGCCTTTGCCGTCAATCGGATTGCCAAGACCGTCAACAACGCGTCCCAACAGCTCGTCGCCAACCGGCACGTCCACGATCGACTTGGTGCGCTTGACCACGTCACCTTCTTTGATGTCGCGGTCGGACCCAAAGATAACGATACCGACGTTGTCAGCCTCGAGGTTCAGGGCCATGCCGCGGATGCCACCGGGGAATTCGACCATCTCACCGGCCTGGACATTGTCCAGCCCGTAGACGCGCGCAATACCGTCACCAACGGAGAGCACACGGCCCACTTCGGCGACTTCGGCTTCTTTACCGAAGTTTTTGATCTGGTCCTTCAGGATCGCAGAGATTTCAGACGCTTGGATCGCCATGTTATCCGACCTCTTTCATAGTGTTCTGGAGTGCATCGAGCTTGGATCTGATCGAGGTGTCGATCATCTTCGAGCCTACTTTTACAATAAGACCGCCGATGAGTGTCTCATCCACGGTCGCTTTGATCTTAACATCAGCGCCAATTTGCGCCTTGAGTGCTTTTACAAGGCTCTCGGCCTGCGCCTTGTTGAGGGCTTTGGCAGAGGTGACCTCGGCGGTGACTTCGCCCTTGTGTGCCGCAATACGCGCGCGCAACGCCGACAAAAGCTGTGGCATCACAAACAAACGCCGCTTGGACGCCATCAACGCCAATACATTGCCTGTCGATTTTGACAGTTTCATCTTTTTGGCAATGGCCGCAACCGCAGCCCCCTGCTCTTCGCGGCTATATAGTGGCGACGTCAGCAAGGTATGCAGATCCGCACTCTCGGCCAATGCGGCCTCCAGATCATCCACATCTTTTTCAAGCGCAGGCAGCGCTTTGCCGTCGATCGCCAATTCAAACACAGCCGTCGCATAGCGCGCAGCGATGCCTGTGGAAACTCCAATTGTTTCGGACACGTCCACCCTTCCGATATCTTTGGCCCGGTCCCATCAACCTTGCGGTAAAGGGAGGGCAGCTTACGCATACCCCCACAATGACGCGAGGGTGGCAAAATCATCGCCGATGTAGCAGAGCGTTCCCAACCTCGCAACCGCCTTGCACGGTCAAATTGTCGCCTTTCCGGCATGATTTTCCGACTTGACGGGCCTGATCCGACCTTTGCCCCCCTGCCCTGCACATTATCTTATGCGCTCATTGCGCAAACCAGCCACCTCAAAACCCTCTGATTGTGAGGTTTTACAATTCATTAACTCCAATTATTGCGCATCTGGGTCGCGTTCCTGCGCAATTTATTTTGAAGTTGGATTTAATGCGGGATTCGTCCCGGCGCCCGGCAAGCGCTGTGCCAGATCAAAAATATTTCTGTCGATTGTGATAAAAAGCGACGCGCGACGGGTCCTGTGCATCAAAAACCCCACAAGCCGAGGGGCAATGTCCGACAATGGCCGCAGTCGATTCTCCTGCTATGTCAGGATCCGCCACGCGCCGTCTCGGGTGTTGGAGTGATGCCGTCGAAGGCGCGCAGCGGACGTTTGACGACTTCGGTCAAGCCGCCGCGCCTGGGGGCAGCTATTTGCTTGCTGACCTCGACCATCAACACCCCGCCTGCGGTGATATATGGCAATTTATGCCCGCCCCTCTCCAGCAGTCCCGCCAGCTTGCGCCAGACCCTGCGGTGCGATGGCGGCTGGTAAAGCATCGACTTCGACCGCTCGATCACAAACTGGTGCTTGCGCAAAAGTCCGTCCAACTGCCCCAACGAAAACGGCCGCCCGAACCCAAAAGGTGTCTTATCAGACCGCGACCACAGCCCCGCACGGTTTGGCACCACAAACACCGCCCGCCCGCCGGGGCCAAGCACCCGCCAACATTCATCAAGCAGCGCATCAGGGTTATCGGAGGTCTCGAGCCCGTGCATCACCACCAGCTTGTCAACCTGTCCGGTCTGGATCGGCCAGAATACATCTTCGCACAACACCGAAGTATTGGGCTGCCCCGCAGGCCAGGGCATCACCCCTTGCGGCCCCGGCATCAGGCCGATCACACGGCGCGCATCTTTAAGATAGGGGCGCAACAGCGGCACGGCAAAGCCAAAACCGACCACGGTTTGCCCCTTTGCCTCTGGCCAAATAAGCGTCAGCTCGTCGCGGATAACTTTCTGTGCGCCACGCCCAAGCGCGCTGCGGTAATAGAAATTTCGCAAATCAAGAACGTCCAAGTGCATTGCAGTCTGGCCCTCTTTTGAGCAAGGTTCACACGAACAATACCAATTCGGGACCAATTAGCCATGCCCCTGACAGTGACCACTGTGCCGTGCCTGCAAGATAACTATGCTTTCATCATCGGCAACACCGATACGCGCGAGGCGGCACTGGTCGATATCCCGCAAGCAGAGCCGATCAATGCCGCATTGGCCGCAGGCGGGTGGAGGTTGACCACCGTGTTGATCACCCATCACCACTGGGACCATATCGACGGGTTGGGCGGCCTGGACCGCAAGGGTCCTGTGCAGGTCATCGGGGCGGCCGCCGACGCGCACCGGCTGCCGACGCTGGATTGTGCGGTCAGCGACGGCGATATCGTCTCTGTGCTGGGCGAGGACATGACGGTGATTGACGTGTCAGGACATACCTTGGGGCATGTCGCGTTTCATTTTCCCGCCGCGAAGCTGGCTTTCACCGCCGATAGTTTGATGGCCTTGGGCTGTGGGCGCCTGTCGGAGGGCACGCCCGCGCAAATGTGGCATAGTTTGAAAAAATTAAGACACTTGTCGGCGGATACGCTCATTTTCTCGGGCCACGAATATACCCAAAACAACGCCGCATTTGCCCTGACCCTTGACCCGCAGAATTCCGATCTTATCTCTCGTGCTCAAGACATAGAAAATGCCCGCGCCGCAAACCGTCCCACCGTGCCATCCCGGCTTGACCTCGAAATCCTGACCAACCCGTTTTTGCGTGCCGATACCCCGCAAGTCATGGCGCAACTGGGCATGAGCGATGCCACCCCTGTCGAGGTCTTCGCAGAAATCCGGCAGCGTAAAGACAAGTTTTAACCAGAACCCGCCGGTTTCAGCTTATGATCCGGATAAAAATCAGATGTTCACACGCATTGTGAACCAAATTTGCAAAATAATCCTTGAAGCTTGGTGAAGAAAACCAAACCTTAAGGATAAGAGGCCACGGTTGCACAAGGCGTATCGCGTCCAAGGCGACCCCGAAGCATGAAGGAGCACGCACGTGCCATCTTTTTCGACCACATTAGAGCAATCCATTCATGGTGCCTTGGCGCTCGCCAACGCGCGCAAGCACGAGCTTGCGACGCTGGAGCATCTGCTGTTGTCATTGATTGATGAACCTGATGCGGCCCGCGTGATGCAGGCCTGTTCGGTTAATCTTGGTGAGCTGCGCAAAGACCTCGAGGATTTTATCGCGGATGATCTTGCGACCTTGATCACCGATGTCGAAGGCTCCGAAGCTGTGCCGACGGCAGCGTTCCAGCGTGTCATTCAAAGGGCCGCCATCCACGTGCAATCATCGGGCCGCACCGAGGTGACGGGTGCCAATGTGCTGGTCGCCATTTTTGCAGAGCGCGAAAGCAATGCCGCCTATTTCTTGCAAGAGCAGGAAATGACCCGTTACGACGCGGTCAACTTTATCGCGCACGGCGTGGCCAAAGACCCAGCATTTGGCGAAAAACGCCCCGTGACCGGTGCCCCGACCGACGGCGAAACCGTCGATGACGCAGGCGCCAGCGAGAAAGAAAGCGCGCTGGCAAAATATTGCGTCGATCTGAACGCAAAAGCCACCAAAGGCGATGTTGATCCGCTGATCGGACGTCACCACGAGGTCGAGCGCTGCATTCAGGTTCTTTGCCGCCGCCGCAAAAACAACCCGCTTCTGGTGGGCGACCCCGGTGTGGGCAAGACCGCCATCGCCGAAGGTCTCGCCTTTAAAATCGTCAACGGCGACACGCCAGAGGTTTTGGCCAATGCCACAATCTACAGCCTCGACATGGGCGCACTGCTGGCGGGCACCCGTTACCGCGGTGATTTTGAAGAGCGCCTCAAGGCGGTGATGACCGAAATGGAAGACCATCCTGACGCGGTTCTTTTCATCGACGAAATTCACACTATCATCGGTGCGGGGGCGACATCGGGTGGCGCAATGGACGCGTCCAACCTGCTGAAGCCTGCGCTTCAGGGGGGTAAACTGCGCTGCATGGGCTCCACAACCTACAAAGAGTTCCGGCAACATTTCGAAAAAGACCGCGCGCTTTCGCGCCGTTTCCAAAAAATCGACGTCAAAGAGCCGTCTGTCGAGGATACCGTCAAAATCCTCCGCGGGCTCAAGCCGCATTTCGAAGAGCATCACGGCATCAAATATACCGCCGATGCCATCCGGACGGCTGTGGAGCTGGCATCGCGCTATATCAATGACCGGAAATTACCCGACAAGGCGATCGATGTGATCGACGAGGCGGGCGCGGCGCAGCATTTGATCCCCGAATCCAAGCGTCGCAAAACCATTGGCGTCAAAGAGATCGAGGCTGTGGTTGCGAAAATTGCGCGCATTCCGGCAAAAAACGTCACCAAAGACGACACTGCGGTTCTCAAAGACCTCGAAAAGTCTCTCAAGCGCGTGGTCTTTGGTCAAAACACCGCGATCGAGGCGCTGTCATCAGCAATAAAGCTTGCGCGGGCAGGCCTGCGCGAACCCGAGAAACCAATCGGTAACTATCTGTTCGCAGGGCCAACAGGCGTGGGTAAAACCGAAGTCGCCAAACAATTGGCAGATACGCTTGGCGTGGAGTTGTTGCGCTTTGACATGTCCGAATACATGGAAAAGCACGCGGTTTCGCGCCTGATCGGCGCGCCGCCGGGCTATGTCGGCTTTGATCAGGGCGGCATGTTGACCGACGGGGTAGACCAAAACCCACACTGTGTGTTGCTGCTTGACGAGATGGAGAAAGCCCATCCTGACGTCTACAACATCCTGTTGCAGGTCATGGACCACGGCAAACTGACCGACCACAACGGGCGCACCACCGATTTTCGCAACGTGATCTTGATCATGACGTCAAACGCCGGTGCCTCGGAGATGTCGAAAAACGCCATGGGCTTTGGCCGCGAAACCCGCGAGGGCGAAGATACGGCGGCAATCGAGCGGACCTTTACACCCGAGTTCCGCAACCGTCTGGACGCCGTGATCAGCTTTGGCGCCCTGCCAAAACCGGTGATCCTTCAGGTCGTCGAAAAGTTTGTTCTTCAACTGGAAGCGCAATTGCTGGACCGGAATGTGCATATCGAGTTGACACCCAAAGCAACCGAATGGCTGGCCGACAAGGGCTATGACATCAAGATGGGGGCCCGTCCGCTGGGGCGTGTGATCCAGGAGCATATCAAAAAACCGTTGGCCGAAGAGCTGTTGTTCGGCAAGCTGACCAAAGGCGGCTTGGTGAAGGTTGGTGTGAAAGCTGGCAAGCTCGACCTGAAGTTCGAAGAGCCACAACAGGCCCGCATCAGCGGCTCTGGCGACAAACCGCCATTGCTGACCGCCGAGTAATGTTCTGGCGCGGCATTGCGTTCATATCCCTCGCCGCGACGCCTGCGGCGGGGGAAATTACGTTGGATTTTCCGCTTGATTGCACATTGGGTGACGATTGTTTTATCCAGCAATTTGTGGACAATGATCCCGGCGCAGGGGTCTCGGATTTTCTTTGCGGCAATCTGACCTATGACGGTCACAAAGGCACCGACATTGCCCTGCTGTCGCTTGTCGATCAGGCCGCAGGCGTCACTGTGCTAGCCGCAGCGTCTGGCACGGTGACTGGCACGCGCAATGACATGGCCGACATTTTGCAGATCGGCCCGACTGCGCCGGATGTTGCGGGTCGCGAATGTGGCAATGGCGTTGTGATCCGGCATGAAGGCGGGTTCGAGACGCAGTATTGCCACATGGCGCGTGGCTCGATCACCGTCACACCCGGGCAAAGTGTAACTGCCGGCACAGCGCTTGGTCAGGTCGGGCTGTCCGGGCAAACGCAATTTCCACATCTGGAAATGAGCCTGCGCAAAGACGGCCAAACCATTGACCCGTTCAATACCGACGGCCAGGCCGCCTGCCCCGATCCAACCACACCGTCGCTTTGGGCCGTGCCACTGGCCACACCGGCGGGCGGCATCGTCAACATCGGGCTTGCCGATGCGGTCCCCGCATTTGATGACATCAAAGCCGGGACCGCAAACACGGGAGCAACATCTGACAGCCCCGCAATGGTTGCCTGGGTTCACCTGTTTGGCCCGCGCGATGGCGATACGCTACAGATGACGATGACAGGCCCAAACGGGGTGGCGTTCGAGACAACCCAAACGCTGGACCGTGATCAGGCCCGTGCGTTCCGAGCTTTTGGAAAACGCACTCCGACGGGCGGGTGGACAAAGGGTGCATATATATTGAACGTCAGCCATTTGCGCGGCGACGTAGTTCTGGATACGGCAAGCCAGACTTTCAGCGTCGATTAGCGCTCGGTCAGCTTTAACTCGATCCGCCGGTTTTGTGCGCGCGCCTCTGGCGTATTGTCGGTATTGATCGGTTGGTATTCACCAAAACCGTTTGCGGATAATCGTTTGGGTTCGATACCCAGCGGATCGATCATATAGAGCACGACCGACAAGGCCCGTGCCTGCGACAATTCCCAGTTATTGCGGAATTGCCCATTGCCCGACAACGGCACATTGTCGGTGTGCCCGTCGACGCGGATCACCCAATCAATGCCTGCGGGAATGTCTTGCGCGATGTCGCGTAAAATCCCGGCCACATTGGCGATTTCGTCGCGCCCCGACGCCGACAGCGTCGCACTGCCCGGCGAAAACAGGACCTCGGAGGAGAATACAAAACGGTCGCCGTCAATACGCACGCGGTCTTGACCTTCCAAGACCTCGCGCAATTGCCCGAAAAACTCGGACTTGAACCGCGCGAGATTTTGCGCCTCGGCGGCCAGACGTGCGGCCTCCTCCTCCAGTCGCGCACGCTCCGCTTGCTCGAGAGCCAAGCGGCGGCGTTCTTCGGCGGCGACCCGCGCCAGAGCGGTGTTAAGCTGCGCGCCCAGCGCCTCGATCTGCACGTTGGCCGCGACATCCTCGTTTTCGGCCAAATCCAACAACGTCTGCAACGTGCCGACCTGAGTGCGCAATTCGGCGACCTGTTCGTTCAAAAGCGCCACTTGCCGCTGGCTTTGCGCCGAGAGAGCCTTTTCGTCAGACAGGGCGGCATTGGCCACCGACAACAGGGCGGCTTGACGTTCTTGCGCCGTCAACTGCGTCGCGGTTTCGGCTTGTGCCGCGGCCATTTCGGCCAAAGCGCTGGCCAGTTGCGCTCGCAATTCAGCGCGATCGTTCTCGGTTTCGGTGCGCACTTGCGAAAGCGAGTTGACCCGCGCTTGCAGGTCTTGATTGGCCAATAGTGCCGCGGCCAACCGGTCTTCCAGACTGCGCCGTGCCGTCTCGGTGGCTGCCCCGGAGGCGGCGACAGCGGCAAGCTCGGCCTCCAGTGCCTGTTTTGCCAGAACTGCCGCGGCCAGTTGCTCTTGTATTTCGGTTTGGGTTTTTTGACCCTCTGCCAAAACTTCATCCAGTGCGGCCCGTGCGGCGGCCAACGCCTCTTTGCTTTGGGTGTTGTCGGTCAGGGCCGCGGCCAATTGCGCGGTCAAATCCTCCGTTCGACCCACTGCCGCGTCAATCTGTGCGCGCGCCTCGGCCAATTCAGCAGCGGTGGTTTTTTGTAAACCCAAGGCCGCAAGCAGGCGCGCGTCCAGATTTGATCCCTCGTTTAGCGCCCGCGTCAGGTCATTTTCAGCGTTTTGCTGGGCCAATAATGCCGCTGCCAGTTTCATGTCCAAATCCTGACTTGCGGCATTCGCGGCGGCAAGCAGGGTGAGGGTTTCCTCGGCCTCGCGGCGCTTTTGCTCCAACGTCAAGGTCATCGCCGTCAATTCGGTATCGGCTGATTTCAAACGGTCACGTAGGGCCTGTGCCGCCGCCGCGTCCACAAGCCTTTGCGCCTCCAGATCGGAGATTTGCGTCTCGCCATCAGCTACCAGCGCTTCAAGTGCCTCACGGCGCGCAGCTGCCAATCGCGCTGCCTCGACGCCGGCGTCAATCTCGCTGCGCGCTTGCGCCAACGCCAGATTTAGCGCCTCCTGTTCTGACATCAGGCGGGATTGATCAGCTTGCAGGTCCGCAATTTGCGCTGTGGCCTCTGTGCGTTGTGCCAAAAGGCCGGCAACCTGTGCCTCGAAACCCGTGATCCGGGTCTGGGCCGCAACCAGCGCCGCAGACGTCAGGTCGCGCTCTTGCGTCAACCGGTCAATCAAATCGCGCTGCGCGACCGCGGCTTGCGATGCATTGGCCAGATTTTGTGCCAAGGTCGCGTTGTTGTCTTCTTGCAGACCCAGTGCGGCGGCCAAGCTGGAGATTTCTGCGGCCAGTTCATCAAGTTCTGATGCTTGGCCCGTGATCGTTTCGCGCAGCACAAACTGGATCACCATAAAGATGGTCAACACAAACATCAGCACCAGCAAAAGGCCTGTCATCGCATCCACAAAGCCCGGCCAGATGGCGTTTTGAAACCGCCCGGAGGATCGTCTGCTCAGGGCCATTGTCAGGTCTCGCCGCTGGACGGTCGGCCCCGCCCCGTGCGCACCGCCCGCGTCAGACCCGCGATATCGGCGCGGATATCGGCGATCGTTTCCTGCCGCCCGGCGGACATTTCCTCCAGAATACGCAGCATTTGCACATCAATCGACCGCAACCGCATCCGGCTTTCCGCATCGATCCCGTCCACGCCGCTATCGCGTAGTTTTTGGATCAGCCGCTCTTGACCGTCGGCCACACGTTCCAGCAACTCATCGGTGCTGCCGTTGGATCCGGTGCTTATCTTTTCAAGCGCTTTTGTCAATTGAGCCAGACGCGCGTCAAGGCTGCTGCGCGCGTCCTCGGACCGCGTGATCAGGGCTTGTTGGGCTTCCATTTGTTGGGCCATGTGATCCATGAATTCGACCATAAGCCCCGCCTCGCCGGTAGTTTCATCCCCCGACGAAAACCCGAGCCGCGTGATCGTGGAAAGCCACTCTTCAAGCTCGCGGTAAAACCGGTTTTGGCCGTGCGAAGCGAAAAGCTCCAGCAGGCCCACGATCAGTGACCCCGCAAGCCCCAACAGCGATGAGGAAAACGCGGTGCCCATACCCCCCAGTTGGCTTTCCAGACCCTGCTGAAGACGCGCAAAAATATCGGCCCCATCTTCGCCCTCGGCGGGGTTTAATGACCGGATCGTTTCGACCAGCGCGGGAACTGTTGTTGCAAGCCCGTAGAACGTGCCCAAAAGACCAAGAAAAATCAGCGTGTTGCCGATATAGCGGGTGATTTCGCGATCTTCGTCGATCCGCTGCGCAACCGATTCCAGAATTGACCGGCCCGCCGTTGACGACAATTGCATTTTTGCGTCCCGCGACCGCAAAAGCGTCGCAAGTGGCGCAAGCAGGCCCGGTGCGAGTGTCATTTCATGGCCCAGACGCCGCTGCGCGAACCCTTCGATCCACTGCACCGAGCGCATCAACTGCGCCACTTGCCCAAAGCACGACAAGACCCCCAAAATGAACACAGCCAGAATGAGCCCGTTCAAATAGGGGTTCGACCAGAAAATCGCCGCGATCTGCGCAAACCCGATATAGAAAACAGCCCCCACAATACCCAAGACAAACAGCATCAAGATGATCTGTCGCGTGGGTTGTGAAAACTGCGGCTCTACCTCGGCGTCCCTTGTTACGTTTACCACAAAGGGGTCCTCGTCATTGTTGTTGGTCTCATCATAGGCAAGGGTGCGCAAAATCCCAAATAAATTCCGCGATAGTGCCGATTACATCTTTGCGATGCCTTTCACTTTACGATGTCTTTCACGCGGGTCACCAGCCATGTCATGTCATCATCACGGATGCCCATCAGCTCCAGATGGCTGGCGGTGTTGTAAAGATACTCGGGGTTTGGTCCACGCCCGCCTGCCGCACGCGCGATCATCCGGGCTTGGGTTTCAAGGTCGAACTGGCAGTATTGGTCGTGATCGGGGTCGATGATATAGGCCAGTGCTTCGACCGCGCCCCCGTCATCCAATGAGAGCATTACATGACGTTCAACATAAGCCGATGAAATCAATTCACGCGCACGCAAATCCGCCAAGACTTGTGTTTCTTCCGCGGGCTTGACCTGAAAGGCGACACCGGTGCATTGCCCGCCAGACACCGCGTCCAGCGCCAGAACCAGACCCGGTTGCTCAACCGTTCCGCGATGGTGGATCGACAACATGCAAAAACTGCGGTGATAGTCCTTGAGGACCGCCCGTTCCCGTCGCACAGGTTCAAACCCCGGATTCCACAAAAGTGATCCATATCCGAATACCCATAGCGCCATCTTGCTGGTCCTTTTCCAATGCGCCCTATAAACACGAGCCAAGACCAGACGCCAAGGGGGAACCATGCGCCGACTTACCATTCTCGTGCTCGCCCTGGCGGCAATCTATAGCGGCTATTGGTTCATAGGGGCCGCGGCCGTAGAGCGCACCGCCACTGCACAGATCGCGCAGATGCGCCTTGATGGCTGGACGCTCGACTATGAAACCCTGAATACACAAGGGTATCCGTCCCGTTTTGACACCACGCTAACCACTTTCAATGTCAGTCCACCAAGCGGTGATCTCGCGTGGCAAGCCCCGTTTTTGCGGGTGCTGTCGCTGTCTTACAAACCAAACGAGGTCATTCTGGCGCTGCCCGACCGACAGGAGTTGACCCTTGGTGGTGTGCCGCTGACCCTGACATCGGACGGGCTGCGCGCCAGTGCGACGGTTGCGGCCAACACCGATCTTGATCTGACCCGTTTTACAGCCCAAGTAGGTCCGATGCGGGCGGACAGTGCCGCGGGCACGGTGTTTTCAGTCGCAAATGCGCTGGTCGCTTTGCGCGCCGCCAAGGACACGCCTTTGTTATATGCAGCTTTTGCCGATATCAACGCACTTGCCGTGCCTGTCTCGTTGCGCCAAATGCTTGATCCCGCAGGCAATTTTCCCGCAACCTTGAGCCAGATGACCGTTGATGCCAGCATCACAACCGACCGCAAGCTTGACCGCACTGTCTTGACGGACCTGCGTCGCCCGCAAATCGATGCACTCAAGTTGAACGGTATGACGCTTGCCTGGGGGGCGCTGTCATTGCGCGGCAAGGGCGAGGTGACCATTGATCGCGCAGGACTGCCAACCGGACAATTCACATTCGAGGCGCAAAACTGGCGCGAGATGGTGCAGATGGCTGTAAACGCGGGCCTGATCGAGCAGGGCGTATCAGACACATTGGAAAACATGGGCGCGATTTTGGCGGGCGGGTCCAATAGCCTGTCCTTGCCGGTCAGCTTTCAAAACGGTCTGATGCTGGTCGGTCCGGTGCCGGTGGGGCCTGCGCCGCGCTTTCGCTAGGCCTTTGAAAACAGTCCCGTCAAGGCGCGTTTGACGAGTGCGCTGACCGATGGTCGCCGCACGGCGCGGAATGGCAGCGGGCGGCAGACCTCGAGGGCGGCCACACCGACCCGCGCCGTCAATGCGCCGTTGATCACCCCTTCACCAAAGCGCCGCGAGACTTTTGACATGATCCCGCCGCCTGCGATGGAGCCGATCAAATCGTCGCCAACGGCCACGGCCCCTGTCGCCACAAGATGGGTCAAAACCGTGCGCGTCAGCCGCCAACTGCCAAAGGTGCCAGAGCGCCCACCGTAGATTTCCGCGATCTGCCGGATCATGCGCAGGTTCGCGGTCAAGGCGGTAAACACATCCGCCAATGCGATGGGCACAATCGCGGTGACAGTTGCCACCTGGCGCGCGGCGGCTTCGATGTTGCGCATTGCACGCGCGTCCAACGGGGCCAAAAGCGCGGTCTCGGCGACGCCAAGCAAGCCATCGGCATCCAGAACATCATCCATTTGTTCCGCCAAGCGCGTCCGCCCCCATACTGTGTCGTCGCGGCCCGCATAAAGTTTGACCAGCTTTGCCACCACGTCGCGCGCCTGCCCCAGATCATGGCTGGCCAGCGCCGCCGTCGCTGCCTTGTGCACATCGTCCAAGCGCCGCAATCGGGCAAAGGCCGCCATTTCGCGCAGCGCGATTACGGCCAAAACGACACAAAACAGCGCCACCAGCGCCAGTGCGACGCCGCCCAGAACCGGCGAGCGCGCAAGCAAGCCGTTGACATAGTCCCACGCGGCCAGCGAGACCACAAATCCCGTGAGTGTCGCCAAAAGTGACCAGAACCACCGCGCCAGCCGCGACGGTTTGCGCGCAGCGATACTGGCCACATGTTGCATGGCCGCAGGTCCGCGCACCGCCTCGGGCACCGCGGGGGCGGTGTCTGGCTGTGCTGCTTTTGCATCGTCGAGATCAATCAGGACGGGCCCGCGTTTGGTATTGCTCATAGCCGGTCACCAATCAAGAACTGTGCGGCTTTATCAAGCCGGATATGCGGCGGCCCGTCACCGGGCTTTAAATCCAAGGGTGCGGGTGCGAAATTCATCACGCTGTAATCATCGTCCAACCACGCCTGTGCGCCGGCCCGCGCAGGCCCCAGCAAATGGGCCGGATCATTGGGCAGTTTGCCCGGATAGAATGCCGCCTGTTTGCCGTTTTCCAACAACCGCCCGCGCACCACATTCAGCGGCCCGTCGCGGTGGTCGATGGTATCTTCGACGGTTGTGCGCAATGCTGCGATCGACATGGCGGCGGTTAGCGCGCCCGCAAAATCGGCGCGGTCTTTGGCGTCGCGCAGCAAGGCTTCGGTAATCGCGGTCAATTGCCCGTGCTGACTATGGTGTAAATGGTCAGCCTTGGTTGCCGCAAAGAGGATTTTCTCGACCCGCCGTCCTTGGAATAACCGCGCCAGAAAGGCATTGCGGCCGGGCCTGAACGCGCCAAGGATCGCGGCCATCGCGGTGCGCAAATCATCCATCGCTGGCGGACCTGCATGTATCGCGCTGAGCACATCAACCAAAACCACCTGCCGGTCGATTTTTGAAAAATGGTCGCGGAAGAACGGTTTGACCACATTGTGCTTATAGCTTTCATAGCGGCGGGCAAATTCGCGCCCCAATGATTTGCGCAGACCCGCATGAGCACCAAGCGGGGCAAAGGTCAGCACAGGAGACCCTTTCAGGTCGCCGGGCAGCAAAAACCGCCCCGGCGTGCAATCCGAAAACCCCGCCTCGCGAGACGCGTTCAGATGCGCGGTAAAAGCGGCGGTCAGGGATTTTGCCTGCATCTCGTTTAACGGCGCGTCCGGGTCAACCGCTTGTAACATTTGCAGAAATTCGTCGCCCAATGGCCGTCCTTTGGCCCGCGCGATGGCCGCTTTTGACCACTGCTCGTAGCCGAGATCCAGCAGTCCGAGGTCCAGCAGCCATTCACCCGGATAGTCCACAATGTCGATATGCACGGTGCGCGGCCCCGTGAAGCCCGACAGCAAACCCGTTGGTTGGACCCGCAACGACAGGCGCAATTCGCTGATCTGGCGGGTGCCTTCCGGCCAGCTAGGGTTGGGCGAGGTCAGTTGAGCGAGATAGGTTTCATAGTCGAACCGCGGCAGCGTGTCATCGGGCTGGGGCTGCAAATACGCAGTGCGAATAGCCCCGTTTGCGGCGGCCACCAGTTGCGGCATCCGCCCCCGATCCATCAGGTTTGCGACCAATGCGGTGATAAACACCGTTTTGCCCGCACGGCTAAGCCCAGTGACCCCGAGCCTGATGACCGGATCGGAAAAGGGGGCCGTGATCCTGTCGGTGACCGCATCAACGCTGCGTGAAATCTGATCGGCAATTGCGGCGATAACCAAAGGCGCGTCCTTTTCAACATGTCTGACCCCCAAGATAGGCGTAGCACATGGCGATGTGTAGGGATTGATTTATCGCGCCGCGCCCCCTAAGCGATCCATATGCCCCGATTTGCGATCCAAGTTGAATATGACGGCGCCCCCTTTGCAGGGTGGCAGCGTCAACCTGACCGGCCTTCGGTGCAGGGCGCGATAGAGGCTGCCTTGGCAAAACTGGAAACCGGGCCGCATAGTATTGCCGCGGCTGGTCGCACCGATGCAGGGGTTCATGCCTTGGGCCAAGTGGCGCATTGCGACCTTGTGCAGGACTGGGACCCGTTTCGTCTGTCGGAGGCTCTAAATTATCACCTGAAACCCGCCCCTGTTGCGATTGTGAATTGCGCCCGTGTTCCGGGTGACTGGCACGCGCGGTTTGACGCGACCCAGCGGCGCTATCTGTTTCGCGTGATCAGCAGGCGCGCGCCGTTGACGTTTGAACGCGGCCAGTTCTGGCAGGTCAAGCACCCGCTGAATGTAGCGGCCATGCAGGAAGGCGCAAATATGCTATTGGGCAATCACGACTTTACCACGTTTCGCTCGACCATGTGCCAAGCGCAAAGTCCGGTCAAAACGCTCGATGCATTGCGCGTGACCCAGACCCAGGTGAACGGCGGTATGGAATACCAGTTCCACGTGCGCGCAAGATCGTTCCTGCACAATCAGGTCCGGAGCTTTGTCGGCACATTGGAAAGGGTCGGTGCAGGCGCGTGGTCCCCGCAAGACGTGGCACATGCCTTGGCCGCCAAAGACCGTGCCGCCTGTGGTCCGGTCGGCCCGCCAGACGGGTTATACCTCGCGGGTGTCACCTATCCGACTGCGCCGTTCGGTTAATCATTATCGGTCAAACCCGCGCCCGCGCCGGCCATCCGCGACACCTCCGAGGCGGGCACATAGGTTTTCGCTGCAAAATCGGCCAGTATCTGCCAAAGCTGGCCTGACACCACGGCGGGTCCGACGATGGGGGCTGGCGGGGCAGCGCCGGGTGTTTTGGTCACAATCAAATCGGTCCCGTCAAAGCGGTGAGCAACCGCGCAGCGCCGCACTGCAAAAAGCGCAAACACAAGTGTCGGGGCGCTGACGTCGCACAAACGGACCTCGCGCGCACCAGCATCGATGGCATCAACCGCCAAGGGCCCCGCCATTGCAATCGAACCGGTAGATATTGTCGTGGTATCACCGTGGGAGGTGCATGTCGGAACGTCGTGCGATGCACCTAAGATTGTCGCGAAAACGCCCAATGCCCCGGGATCGGTTGCCGCGATATACCCCGCAGCGGCAGCCAGATCTTCGCAATGCCCAAGCGGCACGCCGGCCCCACGCGCGGCTTTCAACACCATGCCGCTGATTTCATTCAAAGAGCGCATCATATCCCGCACACCGGTAGCCACCAATCGTCGGCATTAGCCAATTCATCTGCCAAAGGCGCGCCTTGGGCCAATGTGATCCGTGTCCAGCGATCCGATTTCGGATCAAACTTTGCCGCCCCGAAAAACGACAGCTTGCAGCGCAGCATATCGATCGGCAGGCAATCTGCCCCGATAAGATTATCGCGTATTTCCGCATAGTTATGGCGCTGCAATGTCTGAACCCGCCGCACGGCGGCCCGATGCTGCGGGTAGTTTTGCAAGAACCTGCTGACGCTGCCTGACGCCCCAGTCAAATCCGCAGCCATGGCTTTGACCTGCCGCGCCACATCAAGCGGGCTTTCAAGCTCGGCGCCCTCTTCAGAGTGCCGGTCGCCCAGCCGTGGTTCCAGTTTTTCTTCCGAGACATACCAGAACCGCGCGCAATTTTGGGGCGCGTCAAAATCGGTCTTGAGTGCCCACCCCCAATCCTGGTCGATAAGCTTGGCCAGCGCATCGCAGCCCATCGCAGGGTCGAGCCGCGGCGCATGGGGCGTGGCCATACAATCACCAAGCCCATCGACCAAATCGCCGAAAGGCTCGATCAGCATAGCGGCGAGCAGTTCCTGAGCGTCCACCGAGAAGGCAGCACTGGCTGTGATCAACCTGTCGATGGGCTGCGGGCCGGTCATCATCTCAGAGGTCATCATCGACGTGATTTGGGGCCACTCGCGCCGCAAGACTGCTATCCGCGATGCCGCAACCGGATCGGCGACAGTCCATTCGCCCAGATGCGCCGCCGCGCGTGCCGCAAGCGCGTAAAGTCGCGCGATCAACGCGGGGTCCAAGGCAGGCACCGCCCGCACCCGCGCAATTGCGGTCTCGCGGGCTTGCATCCACGCATCCAGCAATAGCGGATGGTTCACCAGGAATGGTGCCATGCCCAGCCCCGTTGCATTGCCGATGCCAAGGCTGCGCTTTATTTCACGCTCCAGAGGCGCGCCGCCGACATGCTCTACAAGGTCATGGGTAAAGCCGCGAATGAGCCAGACCGTCAGCATCTCGGCCATGAAAGGCCCTGACAGATAGGGCCTGTCGCTGATGATACCGCGATCGGCGATGCCGAATTTTCCGTTGCCGTAGACCGCCGTGGTGCGCATCAGATACCCGGTTTGTCGCACAAGATCGGGGTCGGGCTGCCGGCCCGCGCGCAGGGCGGTGACAACGTGATCAAACAGCCGCACCGATTTATTGGCGCGGCTCAGGATCAGGTCGCGGGCGGTGAAACGTGCGGCCTCTTGCAAAGGCGCTGCGGCAACCACCCGCGCAATTTCGGCCGCCGAGGGCACCCCGTCATAGAGCACATAAGACGTATCCCACGCGGTCGCGATCACACGGTCGGTGCGCTGGTCGGCGGGTAAATCGGTTGCAACGGCAATCAGCGCATACTCAAACCCGCCAAGCTGCAATTGATAGACCGCATGACCGTATCCATCGGCGGAGACTTGCCAATGGCTGCACCGCACGGTGACAGTCTCGCGGGCCAACAGGCGGGTCAGACTGCGTAAAAACGAAAGCCTGTGCGGAAACGACGCCCCCATTCGCCGCAGCCGCATCACGGTTTCGGCGGGCCGCAAAGGCACTTGCGGATAGGTAACTCCGTCTTTCATCAGGGTTTTTTGGCCTTTCATCGGGGTCGATCACAGACGTTTAGCACATTTTATGTCGGGCCTGCATTTGGCATAGGGACATTTTAAGGTCCAAATGCGGCGTAACTTTGGGGCGATACCAAATATGGTATGCATAATCGTGATTGCTACAGCACTGGGCAATTGCACCCGGCCCATATAAACACAGATCCATAGTTGAATGGTGATAAAGAGGTCAATCCGTGCGCAAATCGATAAGCATCGCAGCTTTGCTCTGGGCAATGCCCGCCGCAGTTTTGACCCAAGAGGTGACATTGGACGTCGCGGGCGGCGATGAGACGCTGACCGGTGCAATGCGCGCGGCATCCCTGACCTTGTCGCTAGACCCGCAAGACGCGCTTGATGCGCAAGACTATATTGCCGCGGCCCGTGCCGATTATCGCCGCTTGATCACTGCCCTTTATGCGCAGGGTCGCTATGGCGGTCAGGTGTCGATTTTGGTCGATGGTCGTGAAGCCTCGCTGATTGCACCGCTTGATGCGCCGGGGCGTATTGACGCCATTTCGCTGCGCGTCGATCCCGGACCACAGTTCACATTTGGCCGCACGGACCTGTCGCCCTTGCCGTCCGGCACCCAGCTACCCGAAAGTTTTTCAACCGGCCAAATCGCCAGATCCCAAGCCGTCAGCCAAGCGGTTGCGGCAGGCGTGACGGCATGGCGCGAGGCGGGCCACGCAAAAGCCGCGGCAAGCGGGCAGCAAATCACGGCACAGCATCCAACGCAAAAACTGGACGTGGCTGTCACCCTTGCCCCCGGCCCGCAACTGACGTTCGGGGCGCTGACCGTAACAGGGCAGACCGATGTGCGCGTCGCCCGCATTGTCAAAATCGCGGGCCTGCCGGTTGGCGATATCTACACTCCGCAGGACATTGAAAAGGCAGAGCGCCGCCTGCGCGCAACCGGCGCCTTTGACAGTGTGGCCGCCATTGAGGCCAAAGAGATCGGCCCCGATGACACCCTGCCCATCGAAATTCAGGTTGTGGAAAGCAAACCGCGGCGCATCGGTTTTGGCATCGAATTGTCATCGGTCGAGGGCCTGAAGGTTTCAACCTATTGGATGCACCGCAATTTTATGTCGGGTGCCGAACGGTTCCGTGTGGACGGTGAGGTTTCGGGTATTGGCGGCGAAACCGGTGGGATCGATTATAGCCTTGGCGCAAGTTTCGAGCGTCCGGCGGTTTACGGTGCGCAAACGAATTTCTTTGCCCGCGCCGCACTTGGCCGGATGGACGAGCCTGATTATCTGCTGGATAAGGTGTCGATTGATTTGGGACTGACCCGACTTTTTGACGGGGACCTGACTACAAAGGTCGGGATCGGGTTGCTGTCAGCGCGTGAGGTCACGCCGCTGGGCACGCGTGAATATACGCTTTTCACAACACCACTTGCCGCGTCGCTGGAGCGTCGCGATGTGCCCACGGACGCAAAGCGGGGCTATTACATCAACGCAGAGCTGACCCCCTATATCGATATCAATTCGGGCGACTACGGGGGCCTTATTTCCACCGATGCGAGGGTCTACCGCAGCTTTGGCGAGGCCGAGAAGTTGACGGTCGCGGCGCGCGCGCGGCTTGGCACGGTGCTGGGCGGTGATCTGGACGATACGCCTGCCGACTATCTTTTTTATTCGGGCGGCGGCGGCTCTGTGCGCGGGCAGTCCTATAATGCGCTTGGCGTGACCCGCACCAGCGGTGGCGAGACCTATCAGACGGGTGGTCTGTCTTATGTCGGCGCCCAGATCGAGGCACGCTACGCGGTGACCGACAAAATCGGTGTGGTGGGATTTTATGACTTCGGTCAGATTGGTGCCGAGGCCGGGTTTGCCGGCGCGTCGGACTGGCACGCGGGTGCGGGCATCGGTGTGCGCTACAACACGGGGATCGGGCCGATCAGGCTGGACATTGGCACCCCGGCCAGTGGCGATAATATCGCAAAATCCGTTGAAGTTTATATCGGAATTGGACAATCGTTTTGAAGCATATCGTCCTGACAACCGCTTTATTGCTGGCCCCTGCGCCAGTGCTGGCCCAATCCCAAAGTGAAACCGACAAGGGATATTTGACCACCCTGATCGAAGACAGTCTTTCGGGCGATGCACGCGACGTCAACATCGTCGGATTTCAAGGCGCGCTTAGCTCGGCGGCCTCTATCGAAAGCATGACGATTGCGGATGCAGACGGGATTTGGTTGACGCTTGAAGGTGTCGTGCTTGACTGGAATCGCGCTGCATTGTTGCGCGGCACGATTGACGTCAACGAGCTAAGCGCCAAGCGCATCATCGTCGCACGACCGCCAGTATCGCAGGCCCGGGCTCCCTCGCCCGAAGCAACACCCTTTGGTCTGCCCGACTTGCCTGTTGGCATTGTATTGGACGCGCTGAATATCGAAGAGATCATCCTGGGAGAGGTGTTTTTAGGCGAAGAGCTGCGTATCAGCCTGCGGGGGAATGCGGCATTGTCGGGTGGTGAAGGCCTTGCCAAGATCGTGGCCACACGGCTGGGTGACAAGGCGGGGGTGTTTGAAATTGACGGCTCATTCACAAATGCCGACCGGATTTTGGCGCTGACACTCGGCGTTGAAGAAGGGCCGGACGGGATTGCAGCAAGGCTGCTCGACCTGCCCGGGCGCCCGTCAACAAAGCTGCTGATCGCGGGGACTGCCCCTGTTGAAAACTACGGCGCGACGCTTGCGCTTGCCACGGATGGTCAAGACCGGATTTTAGGTGATTTCTCCCTGCGCAGTGATACAGCTGGCCAGTATATCAAGCTTGACATCGGTGGTGACGTCACCCCGCTTTTTGCGCCGGAATACCAAGGTTTCTTTGGCGATGACGTCCAGCTTAAAGTTGAGGCGCTGACCTCCAGCGACAGTCAGATAAAACTGGAATCGTTTGATTTAAACGCGAAATCAATCCGCCTACAAGGCAGTGCCGATATTGGGGCGCAGGGCTGGCCGGACCGCCTGAATGTGACAGGACAGATCGCCAGTCAAGATGGCAGCAGCGTTCTACTGCCGCTGTCGGGTCCAAAAACATATGTCGATACGGTCTCTATCAACCTCAATTATGACGCGGCTATTTCAACCGATTGGACAACCGCATTTACCGTCAACGGGTTTGACCGCCCGGGCCTCTATATGGACCTGATCACCCTGTCGGGTGGCGGTATTCTGGTCCCCGGTGAAGGTGCCGCACAGGGCGAAGTCTCTGCCAATCTGGCCTATCAGGTTGACGGGCTGGCGCTAGACGATGCCGCCACAGCGCAAGCCTTTGGCAACCGGATTTCCGGCGTGCTGGAGGCCGCCCGCACAGAGGGTCGCCCAACGCGCATTTCGCGCTTTACACTTGACGGGCCGGGCATGGAGGCGCGCGCCGATGCAACAATTCAAGGTGCCAAAGCAGGCCTGCGCACCCAAAGCAATATTGTGTTGACAGTTGATGCATTAGAGCGATTTTCAGGGCTTGCGGGCCGCGACTTGGCCGGTGCCGGCGAAATCGCGATCGCGAGCACGGTCACCCCGTTGGACGGTCTATTTGACGTGATGCTGTCGGGCACCACGGCCGATCTGTCGGTTGGTGTGCCGCAACTTGACGCGGTTTTCAAAGGGCGTGGGACCGTTTCGGCCGCGGCCGTTCGCGATACGGCAGGAACGCGCCTGGAGGCGTTTCAGATCAAAACAGATGCCGCCGATGTGACCGCCACCGCGGATATCACCAGCATCGAGAGCCGCGCGAATTTTGACCTGACGGTTGCAGATGTGGCGGTGATCGAGCCAAAACTCCAAGGCCCCGCGACGCTCAGCGGCACAGCCACGCGCGCGGCAAACGGCACGATCAATATTGACGTGGCGGGAATTGCGACAGACACCGTGCTTGACGTGCTGGCGCAGATCAACCCGACCCAAGACGGGCAGACAGTGGCCATCACGGCACTGGCCGATGTCGCCGATTTGCGGCGCTATGCGCAGGTTTCGGGTCGCGACGTGGCTGGGGCGGCAAAGCTTGATGTGACGTTGGATCTGCTTGCAGACCGGCAAAGCTTTACGGCATCGGTATCGGGCACGACCCGCGATCTGGCTGTGGGTGTGGCACAAGTTGACCCGCTGCTGCGCGGCGACGGGACGTTATCGGCGCAGTTTACCCGTTCTGGCCTAGACCAGTTTATCTTGCAATCGCTGGATGCGGCCACCGATGCGGCCAAGATTACGGCGCGCGGCCAAGGCGGTCTGACAGGGGCGGCCAAGTTTGACCTGACAGCAAATATGCCAAACGCGGCAGTGCTGGGTCAGGGTCTGATTGGGCCGATCGATGCGACCGTTGCGCTGTCGCGGGATGAAACCGAAAACGGCGATGTTGCGATCCGCGTCAACGGACCGGGCACTGCGGTGTCGTTGCTGGGAAAAATAGCACCCGATCTGCGTCTGACAGGCATATTGAACGCAACTGTTGCAGAGCTTGCAAGCTACCAGCGCTTGATCGGGCAACCTGTATCGGGCGGTTTTTCAACCCGCATTGAAGGCAGCATCATGCCTGATCTCTCTGCCTTTGATGCCACGGTTTCGGCGCAGACCACGAACCTTGGCGTTGGCAATCAGATTGCGGATATCTTGCTGGCTGGGACCGGCCAATTGCGCGCCAAGGCCAGTTTGCAAGCCGGTGACTTGCAGGTTGAAACGCTGGATGTCTCGACGGGCAATGTCACGCTCTCTGGGAATTTGGGCGGCCAGTCGGGTGCCGGTCGCGGCGCATTTGAAGCCCGGCTGCGCGATGTCGGGGTGTTGACCGATCAACTGTCGGGCGCGGTCACTGCTTCAGGCACGGCGTCGCTTGACCCTAACGGCACTTGGGGGCTGAACGCGCAGGCCGAAGGTCCGGGTGGGATCACACTTCGCGCAGATGGCCAGATTGGCGCTGGCGGCCAGTTGAACATCACCTCAAGCGGTCGCGCGCCGTTGGGGCTGGCCAACGCGATGATTGACCCTCGCCGCCTGACAGGTCAGGCCGCGTTTGACCTCGCGATCAATGGCCCCGCAGCCCTGCAATCCGTGACCGGCCGCATTGATCTGTTGGACGCCCGCCTGACCGCGCCGACGCTTGCGCAGGGCTTGCAGAATATTGCCGGTGGCATCACACTGCGCAACGGGTCCGCCGACATTGGTATCACCGGTGACGTGCAATCGGGCGGCACCGTTGCAATCGCGGGCTCTGTTGGTCTGGCTGCACCGCAGACAGCAGATGTTGCACTGACGCTGTCTGACGTTGTTTTGAAAGACCCCGAGTTGTTCAAAACCAGCCTGTCTGGCGTGGTCAATTTGCGCGGCCCATTGACGGGCGGGGCGCTTGTGTCCGGCGCGGTCAACCTTGGACAGACCGACATCCAGGTGCCGACCTCTGGCGTGGGCGCGCTAGGCGATTTGCCCGATGTTACGCATATTGGTGCCGCAGAGGCGGTGCGGCGCACATTGGACAAGGCCGGAATTTTGCCAGGTGACACGCAGGTTGCGACCGCCGCAAGCGCAGTCAAACCGTTTCCGCTTGATATAACCATCAATGCGCCGTCGCGGATATTCATCCGTGGCCGTGGCCTTGACGCCGAGCTTGGCGGCACATTGCGTATCGCCGGAACCTCGCAGAACGTGCAGCCTACGGGGCTGTTCGAGCTGGTCCGCGGCCGGCTGGATATTTTGCAGCAAAGGTTTGAATTATCAGAAGGCAGTGTGACATTGCAGGGTGATTTCATTCCCTACATCCGGCTGGTTGCAAGCACCCAAGCGCGCACTGGCACCAAGATCGATATCATCGTCGAAGGACCCGCGACAGAGCCGGAAGTCAGCTTTGTATCGACCCCGTCCCTGCCGCAGGACGAGGTGCTATCGCAACTGATTTTTGGGCGTGATCTTGAAAATATCAGCCCGCTTCAGGCCGTGCAACTTGCCGCGGCGGTGGGCACGTTGGCAGGCCGTGGTGGCGGCGGATTGATCGACAATTTCCGCGGAAAGATTGGTCTGGACGATTTTGATGTCACGACGGACGAAGCAGGCAATGCCGCCGTAAGTGCAGGCAAATACCTGTCCGAGAATGTCTACACCGATGTGACCGTATCGAGCGACGGATCGACCGAGATCAACCTGAACCTGGATGTTACAGACGAAATCACCGCGAAAGGCACCGTGGCCGCAGATGGGGAAACGAGCCTTGGTGTTTTCTTCGAGCGTGACTATTGACCTGTTTTTGCCACGATACCCTGTGCTGGCGCGTAAAACCGGCAGCCCATGGGCAGATGCGACATGTCGGGCGGATCGCCTGCGATGGACGCAAGGGGCGTTGAAATAGCATGGCAGGGCCTGACAGATGGAGCAGCACAATGACCCAACTTGCCCTTTCCCAACGCAGTGGTCTGCCCGATGCGCTGCGCGTTTTGCTGGCGGAATACCCCCGCGACATCTGGGAATCCGATCCGGGTTTTGATGGTTTGATCCGGTTCTGGCTGGACCGGCACATGATGTTTCGCCGTGTGGTCGCTGACATGCAACAAGACGCGCAAAAGTTTATCGACGGCCGCTTCGAGCCCGAGAAATACGCATCGCGACTTTCGCGTTTGGGCGGCATGTTCGTGAACGGACTGCACGAGCATCACACGATCGAGGACACCTACTACTTTCCAAAGCTGGCGACCAAAGATACGCGGATCGAAGGCGGCTTTGCCATTCTGGACAAAGACCATCACGATATCGATTCGCTGCTCAACAAATTTGTGGGCAGGGCAAATGACGTTTTGAATGCGCGCGACAAAAAGCCCGCGATGCAAAGTGCGGCAGGCAGATTCGAGACGGAGTTGGGAGCTCTGGAGCGGTTGCTGAACCGCCATTTGAATGACGAGGAAGAGCTGGTCGTCCCCGTCATTCTGAAATTCGGATCGGCAGATCTGGGTTAGGCGCGGTTCATCCGGTTTTCGATCAGGTCGTCGACAACGGATGGATCAGCCAAGGTTGACGTGTCACCCAGCGCGCCGAAATCATTCTCGGCAATCTTGCGCAGAATACGGCGCATGATTTTGCCCGAACGGGTTTTGGGCAATCCGGGGGCCCATTGGATCAGGTCGGGTTTGGCAATAGGACCAATCTCGGAACGGACCCATTTTTCCAACTCCTTGCGCAGGTCTTCCGTGGGGTCTTGTCCGTGCATCAACGTAACATAGGCGTATATGCCCTGCCCCTTGATGTCATGCGGATAGCCCACCACGGCGGCTTCAGCGACGGCGATATGGGCCACAAGTGCACTTTCGACTTCGGCGGTGCCCATCCGGTGCCCTGACACATTGATCACGTCGTCAACGCGGCCCGTGATCCAATAGTAGCCATCCTCGTCGCGGCGACAGCCGTCACCTGTGAAGTAATATCCTTTGTAGTCCGAGAAATAGGTTTTCTCGAAACGGTCGTGGTCGCCCCAAATGGTGCGCATTTGACCCGGCCAGCTGTCTTTGATGCAAAGCACCCCTTCGATGCCGTTGGCGTGCAATTCCTCGCCTGTCGTGGGGTCTAGCACAACGGGCTGGATTCCAAAGAACGGCAATGTCGCCGACCCCGGTTTGGTTGCCGTCGCCCCCGGCAGCGGGGTCAGCAGGTGGCCGCCTGTCTCGGTCTGCCACCATGTATCGACGATGGGGCAATTGCCGCGGCCAACAACGTCATTATACCAGTTCCATGCCTCTGGGTTGATCGGCTCCCCCACAGTGCCCAGAATGCGCAGATCAGACAGGTCATGCTTTTCAACAAAGCTGGTGCCTTGGCCCATCAACGCGCGGATCGCGGTTGGTGCGGTGTAGAATTGGTTGACCTTGTGTTTGGCGCAGACGTCCCAAAAGCGGCCTGCGTCTGGATAGGTTGGCACACCTTCAAACATGATCGTTGTCGCGCCATTGGCCAGCGGGCCATAGACGATATAGCTGTGCCCCGTAACCCAACCCACGTCGGCGGTGCACCAAAAGACGTCACCGTCTTTGTAATCAAAGGTGTATTGATGGGTCATTGCTGCATAGACGAGGTAGCCGCCAGAGGTGTGCACAACGCCCTTTGGTTGCCCGGTAGAGCCGGATGTGTAGAGGATGAAGAGCGGATCTTCGGCGTTCATCTCTTCGGGGGCGCAGTCGCCAGACGCGGCAGCCGAAAGGGCATTATAGTCGTAGTCGCGCCCTTCGGTCCAAGTTGTCTGTTTGCCCGTGCGTTTGACAACCAAGCATTTAACCCGGTCGTCACAATGCAACAGCGCAGTGTCCGCGTTTGATTTCAACGGTGTGGCCCGCCCCCCACGCGGCGCATGATCCGCGGTAATCAAGACCTTGGCATCAGACCCGTTGATCCGCGCGCCCAACGCATCGGGGCTAAAGCCTGCAAAAACGATCGAGTGGATTGCACCAAGACGCGCACAGGCCAGCATGGCATAGGCCGCTTCTGGGATCATCGGCAGATAAAGGACCACGCGGTCGCCCTTCGCAACACCCAAGTCCTTGAGGACGTTCGCCATCCGGTTGGTTTTGTCGTGCAACTCATTGTAGGTAATGTGCAGGGCTTCGTCTTCGGGGCTGTCGGGCTCCCAGATAATCGCCGTTTGATCGCCGCGCGTCGCAAGGTGCCGGTCGATGCAATTTGCCGCCACATTCAGCGTGCCATCCCCGAACCACTTGATATCCACGTTGCCCAGCGAAAAGTCTGCTGATTTCACCTTGGTAAACGGTGTTATCCAATCAATGCGCTTGCCATGTTCCGCCCAAAACGCGTCGGGGTCCGCGATAGATGCAGCATACATCGCATCATAGGTCGCTTTGTCGGCATGGGCATTTGCGGCCATATCCGCCGAAGGTGGATAAAGTTTGGTGTTCTCTGACAAGGTCGGTCCCCCCGATAATGTTGATAAAGCGCGCGGGGCTTAGCACCCCGATCTCCCACCCGCTCTTACCTCCAAAAGCGGGCCCTCGCGGCGCATCATGTGTGGTTTACACAAAATTTCCAAGACCACCCGGGACATGCAGTCGTGAATTTTGTAAAATTCCGGCCAGATGCGCGGCCAAAATAGTTAACTAATTTACAAATCCGGATTTGTTAACAGGTATTAAGACTGCATTAACCACTCTGTGACACCAAGGAAGACATTCAGCTTGGGAACCATAATGCTCACGCGCCTGACACTTGTTTTCAGCCTATGCTTCGCGTCGCTTGCGACTGCGGGGGCTTGGCCGCGTGAAAAAGGAACCTTGTTCATTGCCGCAGGTGGCAACTTTCTTTTATCCGACGGCGCGCAATTGCCAGTGCATTATGATCCAACTGTCTATGCCGAATATGGCCTGACAGACCGGGTCACGATCGGCCTGGACCTTTATACAGCCGATGCAGGCCGGATCGGAAGCGCCTTTTTATTCACAAGCTTTCCGCTGGGGGACCTTGCGGCACGCGACAAGTTTGCCGCAAACCTTGCCTACGGCTTGCGCGTCGATGCACAGAACCCGACCGAGACGTTATTGCGGGCGGGTTTGTCTTGGGGGCGCGGACTGGACAACGGCTGGCTTGCGGCCGATGCATCGGCGACATATGGCACAAATGCGCGGACCTTCCGGCCCAAAATTGATCTCACATGGGGGCGCCGGTGGTCGGATAGATGGACGACGTCCCTGCAACTTCAAACCGGCCAAGGGTTTACCAACGACTATTACGCCAAAGTTGCGCCATCGCTTATTTTCGATCTCAAAGACAATATCAAAGTTCACTTGGGCGCGGTCCATGCATTGACCGGAGATCGCGGATCGGGCCTGAAGCTCGAGACATGGTTGACGTTTTAGCCCAACACGACCGTGACAATACCGAGCCCAAGCGCGATACAAACCGGCCCGTAAACATAGCGGTCAAGCGTCGCGAACGGTTCCTGCGGGGTCATCCTGCGCCACATCGGCACCCAGGCCAGAACCCCGCGGACTAAAAATACCGGCGCGGAAATCCACAATACAAGATTACCAAGCCAACTGGGCTGCGTAACCAATGCGCAAATGACAATAAACAACCCCAGTGCGACCAATGCGCAAGGGATCGGGCCGGGCATCCTCGTGGCCCCGCCTGCCCCAACCACATAGCGCACAAGCCGTTCCTCATCGCGGATCGGGAACCAAATCCCGAACCCCCAAAGGGCATGCACCAAAGACGCCAGCGCCAGAACGGCAGTCAGTATGAAAACCAGAATCGTCATGCGGTCAGCATAAACAGAACCGCAAAAACAAAAAAGGCGGAGACACTCCCCGGCCCCTACATTAAATGTTGACGCACCAAAGGGCCGCCAGTTTGCGCCCTTCGCAATATCGGCGCGCGGCAGGTATATCCTGTGGATCTTTATTATCGTGTCGCGTGCCTGTTTGAAGCACGGGATGTCAACTCGTAAAGCTGCGCGTTATTCCAATAAAGATCGTAGATCGATCGCGAAGATGCTGCGGCATGCACTGTCCCCCCTTGGTATCGCCGCACGGCAGGCCCGTGGCGACCAACGCTTGACGGGCCTCCAGGTGCCCACACTAAAGTTGCCAATTGGTTTCTAAAAAACCGTTCCGGGTTCCACCCAACACTGCACCATCTTCGCACCTCGATTATTCAGTGCAACATGACGAATCATGATTGGGCCTATTCGGACAAGGCGAAGTCTGCTGGGTGAATCAATTTGCCGCACGACTTGTGGGTAACTGCAAGAGCGATGGAGCGGTTACGGGGATGGGCCTGACGTCGAACCTTCTCTGCCCTGTAAGGTATTGAAAACGCTAGCCGGTACGTTGCATCGAGATCTCAGATACTGGCTCATCCTCGAGAATTAGACTTCGCAGTCGGTCAAGAACGCTTCTACCATCTGCCACATCAATGTTTGCGGTCTCCAGGATTGTTTCGTGGCCGGTTATTCGGTGTCGAGCGTGAACAAGCTCTGCTGCACCCAGCCCCGGATGATGCGGATACAAAAGCGTAAGGCGCGGCGCACGGTAAAGCTGCCCATAGGCCATCATCTGGTAGACATCGCCTTGTGAGACGCCCTGTTTTGGATCGTCGATCCGAGAGGAAATCCTCTTCCACTTGGTGTCAATCACATGAGTTACAGTGCCAGCACGACGGATCAGGATGTCTGGCTTGGTCTGGAACAGCCCTTGCTCGGTTTGGTCTGCGAAAAGGCAGAATGGACGCCCGCCTTGAAGGGAAACCGTCAGGTCCGTTCCAGCCAGTGCCCGGGAAATCAGACGCCCGACATATTCCTCGAACAGAGTGTTCATCTCAAAAAGCAGTGCTGTTCCCTGACCTGTGCCGCCAGTTGTCGTCTGATATCGGCCCTCCAGGAAGAGACGCGCCATGCTCAGAAGTTCCCGCCACCGGCGATTGGTGCGGTCGATCACCAGGTCATCCCACCGCAATGCCGAGGGTGAAATATCCGCGATATCCGCATACACAAAAGACAGTTCTCGCAGCCGCTGTTGATTTCCCGGACCCCGATACATCCGAGAGAGGTGCACCACGGCGGCTTTCATGATCCGGTTCAACGACGTGTCTTCCGACAAGACGTCAAATCGGCATGCGAGACGGGACGGATAGACGGCGTGTCGGGTGAACTGACGTGCTACGTCCAGCCTGCCGCGCAAGGCCGAAAGATCGTCCTTTTGCTCGACATAGCGGCGCGGCATTCCTTTCCGAACTGCCTCGGTAAGCTTGTCGCAAAAGATTCGGATCAGGATTTCCAGCAACGTCTCTCGCTGCCACGCCAATTCTGTTATCGAGCCGAGATCGAGTTTCAGATTCAGAGCGACGGCCAGCATGTGGATCAGCCGTTTCCTGATTGCCGCATTCTGCTTTTCAACAGGTTCTTGCGCAGCAACATCGATCTTCGGCAGGATCTCAAGACTACAGCTTCCTGCGGCCAGGATACCGACAACACCCCGTGCACGGAGTGCATGCCTACCGTGTTCAAGCACCCCGCTGCCGCCTCTTCCAGCGAAGGGCGAGCGCCCAGCCAAAGCCGCAAGCTGATCCGCGAAATGTGCCGGGATCTGCCCGTCTTCGTCACCATAGGCGAGTTTTTCCCATTCGCGAACGGTGTAGGATTGCATCAGACCTCAAACTCCGAAAAGTCGAAGTCTGCCTTGACCCTCCAACGCAGCTTTTCGCCTGCCAGTTCATCTTCCGCAAATCCGGCTGGCGGTGACAGCTTCCTGGCTTCAAGGAAATACTTCCCAGCCATTCCATCCCCGTCGCCCAACACGGCGGCGACCTTGGACCAATCCTCGTAAAAATACTCAGCCAAGAGCAGAATGATCTTGTAGCGCATCACGTCCTCGACGTCGGCCTTACTGCGGCAGCCGGTGAAATAGGCATGGCCGATCTGGTGTTCGCGATCGAACAGGTACTCGATACGCTCGTTGATCGTGGACAGAAGGGTGCGAAGGTTAATGCCGCCGACGTCCTCAGAAAGGACTGTCGGGTCAGGCATCAACTCCTGGAATGTGAACCGGCGGCGCAATGCTGTGTCGAGCAACGCAATCGAGCGATCCGCTGTGTTCATGGTGCCCACGATGTGCAGATTAGGCGGCACACCGAACCGCCGCATACAGATCAATGAGGCCACCATGCGCCAATTGCACAAATGCGAGTTCAGTAAGCGGCGGCCGCGGCCCATTGATTTTTCAATTGCGTTTGGTCGATCGCGTG
>CAXBKX010000004.1:0-189520 GCA_963976475.1 uncultured Rhodobacterales bacterium | reverse complement strand
CAACGCCATGATATGCCGCCCATCCGGGCCGTCACCAACTTTCGGCTATAACTCGGTGGGGGCCGCGCATAATGCATCACGCCCCGCAAGGGAGGATATAATATGCCGTTTTATCTGTATCAACTGACCTATTCAAAAGACGCAGTCAAAGCCATGGTCGCAAGCCCGAGTGATCGCGAAGCCGCCGCACGCAAGCTGATCGAGGCGCTGGGTGGCAAGCTACATCACATGTTCTTTGCCTTTGGCCAATCCGATGTCATCTGCCTGATCGAAGGCCCTGATGACACCTTTATGATGGCGGGCGCTGCTGCGGTTGCATCCACAGGCACGGTGTCGGCCTCGTCGACGACAAAGCTCATGACCTCGGCCGATGCGATGGCGGCAATGACCTTGGCGGGAAAAGTCACAGGCGCCTACACACCGCCACATGGTTAGCGGCGGATTGCACCATAGCGGATCGCCCATACATGCTGCGTGAACGCACCCTCGGCGGTGATTTCAGGCGCGATGTTCTGCTGGGACTTAAGAATTGGTAAATCCCCGACTTAAAGCGTTTATTCAGCGCATTTCCATGAAAGGACAACATCTATGACACTAAAAGTTATCGGATCTGGTTTTGGCCGCACCGGCACCATGTCCACCAAGATGGCCTTGGAACAATTGGGCTTTGGCCCTTGCCACCACATGGTCGAGGTGATGGAAAATCCCCCCGTGCAGCCCGCGTTCTGGGCGGCGGTCGCGGATGGAAAGCCTGTGGATTGGGCCGAGGTTTTTGACGGCTACACCAGTCAGGTCGATTTCCCCGGCGCCGCTGTCTGGCAGGATCTGACACGCGCATTTCCCGACGCAAAGGTGATCCACACCGAGCGCCCCGAAGAGGCGTGGTGGGCCAGTTTTTCGACCACGATCGGCAAGTTTTTTACAACTTTTGAAGATCTGCCCGTGCCGCCGCATATCATCGATATTGGCCGGACGATGGACCGGCTGTTGATTCAAGGGGTGTTGGGCGGGCTTGACCGCGACAGCGCCGTTGCCGCCTACCGGCGCAACAATGAAATGGTCCGCGCCACGATTCCCGCCGAGCAGCTTTTGGTCTTTACCCCGTCGGACGGATGGGACCCGCTATGTGCGTTTGTAGACGTGCCTGTGCCCGCAGGGGACTTTCCGCGCAGCAATGCACGTGACGAGTTCTGGGCGTTGTTCGGAGGTGAGCCCGGTGCCTGAAACCTGCGACACCACCATGCCGTTCCTGCACCTGACCGAAGACGCGACCGGCCTTTCGCATTTCTCCGATGCCTCCGTGCCGCTCCGTTCGGGCGGGTTCGCGCCACCAGCGCCGCCGATGCCGATCTCGAGCTTGGAGCCCGCAACGGGCCTTCTCTACCTGACCCTGCCCGCGGGATGGGGAGGGGCGCAGCACCGCTCGCCCCGGCGCCAGGTGGCGTTCTGCCTGTCAGGCCGTCTGCGGGTGCAGGCCGGTGATGGTGACGCGCGCGAATTCAGTGCCGGTGCCATCTGGCGGATGGAGGATGTCACAGGCGCAGGCCACACGACGACGGTCATCGGGGACGAGGACGTGCGCCTTGCCATCGTGCAACTGCCGCCGCAGTCCGACGATCCAATCTGAGAGAATGGCAACATTTAACCTAAGGATGAATGCAAATGGAAAAAGTAAAAACGCCGAAAAAAACCCGGGACCTTCATAACCACCATTTGGACTCGACCGTCTGGGATGATTTCACCTTTCGAGATGACGACATAGTCATCGCAACCTACGCCAAGTCGGGCACAACGTGGCTCCAACAGATCGTGAGCCAGTTGATCTTTAATGGTGAAGCGGGTCTTGATGTCGCTGAAATGTCCCCTTGGATTGATCTGCGCATCCCGCCCAAAGAGGTCAAGTTGCCCATGGTCGAGGCGCAGACCCACCGGCGTTTTATCAAGACCCACCTGCCAGTTGACGCGCTCGTGTTTTCGCAAAAGGCCAAATACATCTATATTGCGCGCGACGGGCGCGATGTGGTGTGGAGTTTATACAATCACCACGCCAACGCGAACGACGCCTGGTATGGGGCCCTCAACGATTCGCCGGGCCGTATTGGGCCGCCGGTTGACCGCCCGACCGACGATATTGTGCAGTATTTCCGCGAATGGCTGGAGCAGGACGGCTATCCGTTTTGGTCCTTCTGGGAAAACATCAGAAGCTGGCACGCCATCCGCGATCTGCCCAATGTGCATATGCTTCATTTTCAAATGCTCAAGCAGGACATGCCGGGCGAGATCAGGCGCATCGCGAATTTTCTGGAAATTGAGATCGACGAAAGCCGCTGGGGGGCAATCCTCGAACATTGCTCGTTTGACTACATGAAGAAAAACGCGGTCAAGTCGGTGCCCTTGGGTGGTGTGTTTTGGGATGGCGGGGCTGACACCTTTATCCACAAGGGGGTGGACGGGCGCTGGCGCGATATCCTTCCGCAAGAAGATAAGGCCCGCTACGAGGCGAAGGCTTTGGAAGAGCTAGGACCCGACTGTAGCCGATGGCTGGCGGTGGGTGCATGATCACGCCGCGCAAGGTCGTATTTCTGCGCGAGGTCATTCCCTCCAACGTCAAGATCGGCACGGTCGGCACAGTGATCGACCTTCCGCTTGGCCACAAAGACAATGCCTGGTCGTTTGACCATTTCGACACCATGTCGCTGTGCCTGCCCGACGGCCCACGCCCCGACGAGATCATGTTCTGTATGGCCTACGCCGACAAAGGCCGCCCGATCCCGCGCTGCGGGGCAGGACCGGTGACACCATGACGGTGACCATCAGCCGCGCCGAAACGCCTGCGGATATCGACGCCGTGCGCGGGTTGATCCGCGAATTTCACCAGTGGGCTATGGCTGATGTTTCACCCGGCGAGACCCCCGCGACATTTGCCAATTTGGACGCCGAACTGGCTGCCCTTCCCGGCATTTTTGGTGCGCCCTCTGGTTGCCTGCTGCTGGCGCGGTTGCATGGCGAGCCTGTTGGTTGCCTTGCGTTTTTCGCGCGCGATGCCACGACGATGGAGGTCAAGCGCATGTATGTCCGCCCCGCCGCGCGCGGCCACCGGATTGGCGAGCGGCTGGTCACGGACATTTTGGCCAAGGCGCAGCGGTTGGGCTATCGGCGTTATGTTTTGTCCAGCCACCATTCGATGCACCACGCCCATGCGATTTATCGCCAAGCCGGATTTCGCGATGTGCCGCATTCAGACGATTTCCCCGGGGTGCCGGTTGGCATCGCGATTTGCATGGAAATGAGTCCCACCGATGCTCCAAGAAAGGACGTAAATCATGACTGACCAGACCGACCCGTTTTTCCGCCACCCCGAGCTGCGCGACAGGATTGCCGATCACGCAAGCTCTTTCTTTCGCGACTTCAGTGTGGAAAAAATATTACGGCAGTTTCCGGAAATGGAGGCCGCGAAGGCATGGACGCATCCCGATCCGGTGCGCGAAGCTCTGCGCGCGCAGGCCTTGGCGGGGCATCAGGGCGATTTATGGGTCTTTGCCTACGGCTCGTTGATGTGGGACCCTGCGTTGCGTTTTGCCGAGGTGCGCCGCGCCCAGGTCGCCGGCTTTGCGCGCCGTATGATCCTGATGGAGGTCAATGGCGGGCGTGGCACACACGAGGCACCGGGCCTGATGGCTGCCCTTGACCGCGCCGCGGATAGCACCGAGGTCTGCGGCGGGCTGGTTTTCCGGATCGCGGCCGAGGATGTAGAGACCGAGACCGAAATCCTGTGTCGTCGCGAGTTGATCGGTCCCGGCTATCTGCCGGTCTTTGTGACGGCGCAATGCGACGACGGCCCGGTGCAGGCGCTGACATTTCTGGCGGATCATTCAACGCCCGAAATCCGACCCGATCTGACCCATGCCGAGCAAGTTCGCTGCGTTGCGCATGGCGTAGGGATTTTGGGAACCAGTCGGGACTATCTGGCCAGTATCGTCAACCAGTTTGCGGCCCTCGACATTCAGGATGAAGGCTGCGTGACCTTGTTGCGCGACGTTGACGCACGTCTTGCATCCGCAAATCCGCTGAATACGCAGACCGACCAATGACCGCGCCCGTTGCCTTTTTCGACGGCCACAATGACTTTCTGCTGCGCCTGATGATGACGCCCGCCCCGCGCGAGGACACATGGCTGGGGCAGGGGGGCGCGGGCCATCTTGATCTGGCGCGGATGAAGGCGGCGGGGTTTGCAGGCGGGTTGTTTGCGATTTTCGTGCCACCGGTCTCAAGCGGTCCGCCGCCGGATTTCAAGGCGCTGATGGCCGACCCGCCTTATGCGCTGCCGATGCCCCCCGAGATGGACCACGCGACGGCCCAACCCATGGCCCTGACCATGGCGGGGCTGATGCATTGGATGGCGCGGGCGGCCCCGTCGGATTTTCGGGTTTGCCGGTCGGTGCCCGAGATCCGCGCCGCGATGGCGGCAGATGTGATTGCGGGTGTGATGCACATGGAAGGCGCCGAGGCGATTGGCCCTGATCTGGATGCGCTGTATCTGTTTTATGATATGGGCCTGCGCTCGCTGGGGCCGGTGTGGAGCCGCCCGACGATCTTTGGCCACGGCGTGCCGATGGCCTTTCCGGGTGATCCCGATATCGGACCGGGCCTGACCGAGAGGGGCAAGAGACTGGTCCGCTTGTGCGACACGTTGGGGATCATGATTGATCTGTCGCACCTCAACGAAGCCGGTTTCAACGATGTGGCCAAGGCCTCGGATGCGCCGCTGGTTGCCACCCACTCCAACGCCCATGCGCTGTGCCCGTCGCCGCGCAACCTGACCGACCGGCAGTTACACATGATCCGCGAGCGCGGTGGCATGGTCGGGTTCAATTACGCGACCTTTTATCTGAACGCCAATGGCACTGCGGCCGCTGACACGGGTTGGGACGTGATGCTGCGCCAGCTTGATCATTTGATTGCGCAATTGGGCGAGGATCATGTCGGGTTGGGGTCGGATTTTGATGGCTGTGTGTTGCCTGACCTGATTGGCGATGTGACCGGCGTGCCCGGCTTGTTGCGCGCGATGGCACGGCACGGCTACGACACTGCGCTGCTGCACAAACTCGCGCGTGAAAACTGGCTGAATTGTCTGGACCGCTGTCTGACCTAGCAATGCCGGAATAAAAGGAAACTGCGCATGACCCGCACCCTTACGGACCATTTGCCGCCGCGCGCGGATGTGCACGATCCGGTGCCGTCCCGATACGAGGTTGCCGTGACCCAACTGCGCGGCTCAGGGGTCCACGACCCGCATCTGTGGCTGTTGCAAGCGACGCTCGCGGTCCGACTTGAACGCCACCCCCAACCGTCTCATCCGCCTGCGTGTTGACCCGGTCTTGAAGCGTTTTGGGGCTGCAACCTATCTTGTGCGACATCGATCCGGAGCATTCGGATTGCGAGCGACAGCAGGCCACACCGCCGAAAAATCCAGAAGCGAAAAATGCCGCGTAGTGATCGTTTCCAGTCACAGGCCACCGGCATTCATCGCCACTCAATTCCGCGCCAGCAATGGATTGCGGCGCCTATAGCTGCACGCCACCGATTTCGCAAATCAGGTCGCGCACCACAGTGGCGCCATCGCCGTTGCGTAGAGATGTCATCACAAAGGGCTTGTCGCCGCGCATCCGTTTGGCATCGCGCGCCATCACATCGAGTGATGCGCCGACATAGGGCGCGAGGTCGGTTTTGTTGATCACCAGGATGTCTGATTTCGTAATCGCTGGTCCGCCTTTGCGGGGTATCTCTTCGCCTGCGGCCACGTCGATGACATAGAGCGTCAGATCAGCCAATTCAGGGCTGAAGGTCGCAGAGAGGTTGTCGCCGCCCGATTCAATCAAGATGATCTCCAGACCGGGATGCCGGCGACACATTTGGGCGATGGCGGCAAGATTGATGCTGGCGTCTTCGCGGATGGCTGTGTGCGGGCAGCCGCCGGTTTCAACCCCGATGATCCGATCGGCCGGCAGGATTTGCATCCGTGTCAGAGCGTCGGCATCTTCTTGCGTATAGATGTCGTTGGTGATTACCCCGAGCGACAGGCGCGGGTGCAGCAGTTGTGCCAGCCGCGCGGTCAGCGTGGTTTTGCCGGCGCCGACAGGGCCACCGATCCCGATCCGCAGGGGGCCGTTCATTTTGGTCATGATTGGAAAAGCCTTGGTTGAAGTGTTTCGTGTCGCATGGCCGCGATATCCGAGAAGAACGCATTGCTAAAGAGATCGTCAAGCGGCGCGCCTTGAACATCTGTTGCGATGCGCGCGCACAGCGATGCAAGATCATTCAGGATCGCTTGCCCTGCGGTCTGCCCCAAGGGCACCAGCCTGACGCAGGCCATGATGATATTGCTCGCAAATGCGTGCAGATACATTGAGGTTGCAAGTGTCGTGGGCAGATTGTGCCGCGCCGATGCCCAGCCCACTGCGACGGGAAAGAGCAAGTCAGGCAATTCATCACCCCAGACTGCACCGGTTGTGCGCGCAAATGCAGCACCTTGATGCAAGCTTTCGCGGCGCCGTTCGTGGCTGGTCGCAAAGGCGCGCCCTGTGCGGTCTATGTCTCCTAGCTCCGCCATGGTTCGGGCACGATATGCCGCCTGCAACAAGATCGCATCGGCGCGCCCCGATCCTGCACCAAGAACGTCTTCCAACCAGGTTTGCAGGCTTGCCGCATCGGTGACCCAGCCCTGCGCAATCGCAGATTCCAAGCCGTGCGAATAGGCAAAGCTGCCCAACGGGTAGGATGGTGATAGCCATTGGGCCAGCAGAAGTGTGCCGCTAATGGTCATGGGCTGTCGCTCCGTGTGCGTGGCTATGGGTGCGCCCGTGTCCATAGGCACCGCCCTCGGGGGTGAACGGCTGCAATGCCTTTGTGACGGTCGCCCCCAGATGTTGCAGCATATGCCCGATCACGGGATCGTCGCGGATAAACAATGCCTCCGCCGTGATCTGGCAGGGTGTGTGGCGGTTGCCGATGTGCCATGCGAGTTGCGTCATGTTTGCCCCGGTCACACGCAGGACGGGCTCGGGGGCGGCGCTGACAATCACCTGGGTGCCATTGGACAGTGGCAGAATATCGCCCTGCGCCAGTGATGTCGTCTGCTCAAGGTCTAAAAGAAACTTGGTCCCGGTATCGGTGGTCAGCGTTTTGCGCCGCACAAAGCGCGCGTCGTAATCCAGACGACAGGTCTCGGTGGGGCTGTCGGGGTCGGGCAAAGTTGAAACGGATTGTGCGATAGGTAGAAATGTCATGGGCTCTCCATCAAAACATAAAGTAACGCTGCGCCATGGGCAGCACGGACGCAGGTTCGCAGGTGAGCAGGACACCATCTGCACGGACATCGTAGGTCTCGGGGTTCACCTCGATTTTCGGCAAAGCGTCGTTGAGGATCAGGTCGCGTTTGCCGATCTTGCGGGTGTTTTGCACGGCAATGGTCTGCTTGTTCAAGCCAAGGGCGTCGCGGATGCCATTTGCCTGTGCCGCAGCACTCACAAAGGTCACCGCGGTTTGTTCAACCGCCCCGCCCATCGCCCCGAACATGGGGCGCGAATAGACCGGTTGCGGCGTCGGGATCGAGGCATTGGGATCACCCATTTGGGCGCAAACAATCATGCCGCCCATCAGGACCATTTCGGGCTTCACCCCAAAGAAGGCCGGAGTCCATAACACCAGATCGGCGCGCTTGCCTTGGGTGATTGACCCGATTTCGGTGCTGACGCCATGCGCAATTGCGGGGTTGATCGTGTATTTCGCGATATAGCGGCGCACGCGGAAATTGTCGTTCTCGCCGGTTTCCTCGGCAAGCCTGCCGCGCTGCTTTTTCATCTTGTCGGCGGTTTGCCATGTGCGGATCAGCACCTCGCCCACGCGCCCCATCGCCTGACTATCAGAGGCAATGATTGAGAAGGCACCCATGTCGTGCAGGATATCTTCGGCGGCGATTGTTTCACGCCTGATGCGGCTTTCGGCAAAAGCCACGTCTTCGGGGATGGATTTATCAAGGTGGTGACACACCATCAGCATATCGAGATGTTCTTCGAGGGTGTTAACCGTGAAGGGGCGCGTTGGATTTGTCGAGGACGGCAGCACGTTTTCGTCGCCGCAGATTTTGATGATGTCGGGGGCATGTCCGCCACCCGCACCCTCGGTGTGGAAGGCGTGGATCGTGCGACCTTTCATGGCCGCAACGGTATGCTCGACAAAGCCGCTCTCATTGAGCGTATCGGTGTGGATCATGACTTGCACATCCATGTCGTCGGCGACGGACAGGCAGCAATCAATCGCGGCAGGGGTCGTGCCCCAATCCTCGTGCAGCTTGAGCGCACAGGCCCCGCCGTTGACCATTTCAACCAGCGCCTCTGGCTGGCTCGCGTTGCCTTTGCCCGACAGCCCGATGTTCATCGGGATGCCATCAATCGCCTGCAACATGCGCCCGATATGCCACGGGCCCGGTGTGCAGGTCGTGGCCAGCGTGCCATGCGCAGGACCCGTGCCACCGCCGAGCATTGTGGTGACGCCAGAGTGCAGCGCGTCCTCCATCTGTTGCGGGCAGATGAAGTGGATGTGTGAATCAAACCCGCCAGCGGTCAGGATGCGCCCTTCGGCTGCGATGATCTCGGTGCCCGGTCCGATGATGATATCGACATTTGATTGGGTGTCGGGGTTGCCCGCCTTGCCGATCTTGTGAATGCGGCCAGAGCGCAGACCAACGTCAGCCTTATAGATACCTGCGTGATCGACGATAAGCGCATTGGTGATGACGGTATCCACCGCACCGCCCGCGCGGGTGACTTGGGATTGGCCCATGCCGTCACGGATCACCTTGCCGCCACCGAATTTCACCTCTTCACCGTAAGTGGTCAGGTCGCGCTCGACCTCGATGATCAGATCGGTGTCGGCAAGCCGCAGCTTGTCGCCTGTCGTGGGGCCGAACATGGCGGCATAGTCACCGCGTTTGATTTGGCTAGGCATCACAGGTCTCCCATCACGGCGGCGTTGAAACCAAAGACACGGCGTGCGCCGCCAAACGGGATCAAGTTCACTTCGCGGCGCTGGCCAGGCTCGAAGCGCACCGCGGTGCCCGCGGCGATGTCGAGCCTGCAACCATATGCGGCATCACGATCAAAATCGAGCGCGGGGTTTGTCTCGGCGAAGTGGTAGTGGCTGCCGACCTGCACCGGTCTATCGCCGGTATTGGCAATCATAAGCGTGATCTGCTTGGCCCCTGCGTTGAGGGTCAGGTCAGTGTCGGCGGGAAAGATTTCTCCGGGGATCATCGCGGCCTCCTATCTGATTGGATTGTGGACGGTGACAAGTTTTGTGCCGTCTGTAAATGTGGCCTCGACCTGCACGTCGTGGATCATCTCGGCGATGCCATCCATGCATTGATCGCGGGTAATGACCTGCGCCCCTGCCGACATCATATCGGCCACGGAACGCCCGTCACGCGCACCCTCAACGACAAAATCGGTGATCAGCGCAAGCGCCTCTGGATGGTTTAGCTTGACGCCACGCGCCAGCCGTTTGCGGGCGACCTCAGCGGCCATCGCGATCAACAGTTTGTCTTTTTCACGCGGGGTAAGTTGCATGTGTCATAGCCTCCATGTCGCAGGGAGCGGACCTGCCGAGAGCCGCTCGAGAAGTGGGATAAGGGATTGGCGCAAAACGAAACTGTCTTGCGCAAGAAGCCGAACAACAAGCAAGTCCTCGGCAAGAAGGGATGCACCACCTGTTTGGGGCAAAGCCGCGCGCACTGCCCCGAGGTGAGCCGCCGCATCAGGGGCGACATAGACGACACAGGCCATCGCAGTTGCGGCATTCCCCACCGCCATACGCGCCACTTGCGCCGCGGCATCACCTGTCAAACAGACACCGTCCAAATACAGCGGATCGTCGCCGCGCCTGATCGAAATACGGTCGCGAAACTGGATGTCTTGCAGGATTTCGCCCATCGCAACACGGCCAAAGACGACGGGTTCAACCAGCAGCATTTTGGCGGTGGCCGCGAGGTTGATATCAAGCCTGCGGCTCAGGCGACTGCCCTCGAATAAAATCAATTCCTGCGGCAGCCACCTGAGCATCGCGTTGTCACCTACGCCGATCTCGGTGGTGATTTCCCCTGTCTGGTAGGGTTGCGCGCGATAGGCACGCTCGGCTGCCTGGGTGGTAATCGTCAGGGCGCTTTTGGCACCGACCTGCGCCGACACCGCAATATGATCACCACCTGTGATGCCGCCAGACGTATTGATCAGGACCGCATCAAGCGCAGGTCCGCCACGCGGAAACAGCACGCGCAGACAGCCCGACTGGTGCAGGGTATCAATCGCACTTTTGCCACCACGATCTTTGGACGACAAAACCGCGCGGCCCTGCGCGCGGGGCTGAATGTTTCCCGGAGTGTCGAACATAGTGCAGCATTGACTCCTGATATCGGTCGATTTGATTAATGCGATCATATGAACGGGACACTAGGGGTCGGCTCGTTTATGGCGCAGCCATCAGGGCGCCAGGTTGAAAAATAGGCAATTTTTGAGGTTTCGCCCAAGTTTTGAGCGACGGGCGAATTTTGCCCGGCGTTCGCAAAATTGACGTCCGCAAGATGGAGGACCCAAGCCGCGGGCTGCGTGAAAGGGATGCGCGCCCGCCAAAAGCGTCTATTATTTAAGCAGGCGTCAAATTCAGGCGCTGATAATTAGGCAATCGGGTCGCATCGGTCATTTTATCGCGCTCAAATCTGGAAACTTGGCTCATTTCCTGACGAGTGTTTACATGCCCGCAAGGGAAAAGATTGTCACGCAGAGGGTCATCCGGACAGATACCGCCCCTGCGTGACTGCAACATCACTGCTGCGTGCCAGAGCCTATTATATTTGGGTTGCGGACAAAAGCCTCTTTAGGCTGTTGAAAAACGCGCGGCATAAACAGGGACTTAAAAATGCTTCGCAATTTGAAACTGACATCACAAATCTCGGCCCTGGTGCTGGCCGCCACTGCCGCAACCCCGGTCGTGGCAGCCTCTGACACATGCGCCGATCCGATCAAAGTCGGCGTGCTGCACTCGCTTTCCGGCACTATGGCGATTTCCGAAACGACACTCAAAGACACCATGCTGATGCTCATCGAGGCGCAGAACGCAGCGGGCGGCTTGCTGGGGTGCCAAATTGAAGCTGTCGTGGTCGATCCTGCATCCGACTGGCCACTTTTTGCTGAAAAAGCGCGCGAGTTGCTGACGGTCAATGAAGTCGACGTCATCTTTGGCAACTGGACTTCGGTGTCGCGCAAATCCGTTCTGCCTGTCCTTGAGGAACTCAATGGCCTGCTGTTCTATCCGGTGCAATATGAGGGCGAAGAAAGCTCGCGGAACGTCTTTTATACAGGGGCCGCGCCCAACCAACAGGCGATTCCAGCCGTCGACTATTTCCTCGAAGAGCTGGGGATCGAAAAGTTTGCCTTGCTCGGCACGGACTATGTCTATCCGCGCACGACCAACAATATTCTCGCGCAATACTTGCAAGACAATGGAATCGCCGCAGAAGACATCTTTGTGAACTATACCCCCTTTGGTCAATCTGACTGGGCGACGATTGTTGCAGACGTTGTGGCGCTTGGCGAGGACGGCAAACAGGTCGGTGTGATCTCGACGATTAACGGCGATGCGAACATCGGCTTTTACAAGGAACTGGCCGCTGCGGGTGTTTCTGCGGATGACATTCCGGTCGTTGCCTTTTCGGTTGGCGAAGAAGAACTCTCTGGTCTGGATACATCCAACCTCGTGGGGCACCTGGCTGCATGGAACTATTTCATGTCCGCAGATACGCCTGAAAACGCCGATTTCATCGCAAAATGGCGCGCTTATATCGGCGACGATACCCGTGTGACCAATGATCCAATGGAGGCCCATTACATCGGCTTCAACATGTGGGTGAATGCGGTGAAGGCGGCAGGCACGACGGATGTGGATGCGGTGCGTGCGAATATGTATGGGCAAAAGTTCCCGAACCTGACGGGCGGTATTGCCGAGATGTTGCCAAACAACCACCTGGCCAAACCGGTTCTGATCGGTGAGATCCGCGCAGACGGGCAATTTGATATCATCAGCCAAACCGAGCCCGTCAAGGGGGATGCCTGGACCGATTTCTTGCCTGAATCCGCAGTGCTGATATCCGATTGGAAAGACCTCGGTTGCGGTATGTATAACACCGTAACAAAGACCTGCGTGCAGTTGACGTCAAACTACTAAGCCGCCCCGGCCGAGCGCGACGTCCCCCGCGCTCGGTCAACTTTCCTCTTATTCAGAGCGCCCCTATGCCCCGTGTGTTTTTGTCGATTTTACTATTGTTCTGGAGCCTCGCGCCGGCGCAAGCCCAAGACCTTCAGTCAGCCCTGCAAGCCCACGCCGATGAGATCGCAAACCCTTCGCGCAGCTCGGTCGACGTGGCATTGGACGCATTGGTTGCCTCAACGATCGAGACCATGCCGACGTTTTTGGAGCGGTGGGCCGATAAGCGCGTTTGGCAAGACGATGCTTCGGGACTATTCTACTATGGCGAGGTCAAAGGCGATGATTTGCTGCTGTCTGATATCGACACAGAGGCAGACATCACGGCCACGACGACAGGCTATTCGCAGCTTAAACCCAACGGCGGTGTGCGGCGCAAAATCGGCACCGCCCTGGTGCAGTTTCAATTGATGGACAGTGATCTGGCGCGTCGCGCGACGGCCGTTGCATCCATTGCGCGCAGGCCATCCGTGGATCAGCTCGCCCCATTGCTCGCCTCGATCGCTGGTGAAGCTGATCCGGCGTTGAAGGCTCGTAAAATCCAGCTTGCGAATTTCCTGACCGCGCGCTTTGGGCTGGGTTCCACCGACCGTATCGCAGCGATCAAAAGCCTCTCGACGGATACATCGATCGAGGCGCGCGCGGTCCTGAACCAGATTTTGACCGTAAAGTCCGGTGTCGCACTTGCACCGCCAGACGAAAATATCGCGCAGATTATCGATCCGATGCTTGCCCCCGAGGCTGCCTATTCCATGCTGGTCGGTCAGGGGTTTGCGCCCCCGCTTGTGACCCCAGACGCCATTCGCGCCGCATTGCAAGCCAATATTGTTGCGGGCAGGGCGGGTGGTGTGCCATTGATCCGGCTTGGGACCGATGAAGGCCGCGCGGAGGCCTATGCCGCACTTGCCGCGACTGGCGTCGTGCCGCCATTGGTGACATCGGATGATCGCGACAGATCCCTGCGATCTTACGTTTTCTACGAGGTCTTTGAGGAACCGGATGCGCAGATCACCCAGGCCGCGCGCGCCGCACTTTCGTCAGTGGAGCAGCGGGTCGGCTTTGCCGCATCCCTCGATCTCGCGCTCGACGGCTTGTCTCTCGCGTCGATCTATTTTCTCGCGGCCATCGGCCTTGCCATTACCTTCGGTGTCATGGGGGTCATCAATATGGCGCATGGTGAATTCATCATGATGGGTGCCTATACGGGCTATGTCGTGCAGTTGTTTGTGCCCGATTATACGCTCTCGCTGATCATCGCTTTGCCTTCGGCCTTTGCGCTGACCTTTGGGGCCGGCGTGGTCATGGAGCGGCTGGTGATCCGCCACCTTTACCACCGCCCGCTAGAGACCCTGCTTGCCACCTTTGGGGTTTCAATTGCGCTACAGCAACTGGCCAAGAATATTTTTGGCACCCAGGCCCGTCCGTTGACATCGCCTGCGTGGCTGGATGGCGCATGGGTCTTTTCGGATGTTATCCAGATCAGTTATATCCGGATCGCGATTTTCGTGCTGGCGCTGGTTTTCCTTGCGCTCATTTTGTTTGTTCTCAAGCGGACCCGCCTTGGCCTCGAGGTGCGGGCCGTGACGCAAAACCCGGGCATGGCGGCCTCGATGGGGATCAACCCTGATCGGATCAATATGCTGACGTTCGGGTTTGGCTCGGGCATCGCAGGGATCGCAGGTGTGGCCATTGGGCTTTATGCCAAAGTCACCTCCGAGATGGGGGCCGACTATATCGTGCAAAGCTTTATGACCGTGGTGGTTGGCGGCGTGGGCAATGTCTGGGGCACGCTTGCGGGGGCCTCGATGATCGGCTTTTTGCAAAAGGGCATCGAATGGCTGAACCCCTCCAATACGTTGGCAGCACAAACCTACATGATCCTTTTCATCATTCTTTTCATTCAATTCAGACCCAAGGGCATTGTGGTGCTTAAAGGTCGGGCGGCGGGGGATTAAACCATGCGCAAGACATTCATTGCCCAAAACCCTTCCGTGCTTTGGTTCCTCGCTGCGCTGGCCCTGTTTACCCTTGGCGTCACGCTTTTATCCGAGGTGACAGGCGTCGATGTGATTTCGACCTCATTTGTAAAAACCTTGGGCAAGACCCTGAGCCTTTGCCTGATCGCCATTGCGATGGATGTGGTCTGGGGCTATTGCGGGATCTTGTCTTTGGGGCATTTTGCCTTCTTCGGGATTGGCGGCTATGCGGTCGGTATGTGGCTGATGTATGCGCGCACCGAATCCATCGTTCTTGCAAACTTCGCCAATCAAACGCTCCCTGCGACGCCGCAAGAAATATCGGACGCGATAGGGGGGCAGATATTTGGCGTCGTCGGCACCTCGGAATTTCCGCTGATATGGGGCTTTGCAGACAGCCTGGTTCTCCAGCTTTTGATGGTGATCATCATTCCGGGCCTTTTGGCGCTGGGGTTTGGCTGGCTCGCGTTTCGCTCGCGGGTGACAGGTGTTTATCTGTCGATCTTGACCCAAGCGATGACCCTGGCGCTATCGCTATACCTGTTCCAAAACGACAGCGGCTTGCGCGGCAACAACGGCTTGTCGGGCTTGCAAAACATCCCCGGATTCGAGGCAACGTCGCAGGCGACGATCTCGATTGCATTCTTTTGGGCGTCCGCATTGGCGCTGGCGTTGGGCTATGTTTTCTTCGCTTGGGTTGTCTCGGGCAAGATGGGCAGTGTCATAACAGGCATCCGCGACAACGAGGCGCGCGTGCGGTTCCTGGGCTATCAGGTCGAGAGCTATAAGCTCTTCATCTTCACGATATCGGCCATCGTTTCGGCCATCGCAGGCGCGCTTTATTACCCGCAGGCGGGCATCATCAACCCTGGTGAAATGGCCCCAATCGCGTCGATATACCTTGCGGTCTGGGTCGCCATTGGCGGACGCGGCAGGCTTTATGGCGCGGTCATCGGTGCTGCCTTTGTGTCACTTTTGTCAAGCTGGTTCACAGGCGGCGGCGCGCCCGCAATCAATCTTGGTTTCTACACCATTCAGTGGACCGATTGGTGGCTTGTCTTGTTGGGCCTCTCCTTCGTCTGCGTCACACTTTTCTTCCCGAAGGGGATCGGTGGCTTGTTTGACTATTTGGTGAGGAAACCGTCATGAGCACCCTGTTGGAAGTTTCAGGCGTTTCGGTGTCCTTTGACGGATTTCGCGCGATCAATAATCTTTCCATTCAATTCGCCGAGCCCGAATTGCGTGCGATTATCGGGCCAAACGGCGCAGGTAAAACCACGTTTATGGATATCGTGACGGGCAAGACAAAACCCGACGAGGGCTATGTGATCTGGGGCGAGAAAAGCATTTCGCTCATTGGGATGTCCGAGAGCCAGATCGCGCAAGAAGGCATCGGGCGCAAGTTTCAAAAGCCCACCGTGTTCGAGGCGCAAACGGTGCGCCAGAACCTCGCAATGGCTCTGCAAAACCCGCGCGGACCTTTCGCCGTTTTGATGCATAAAAAGACCGCGAAGAATGCAGCAAGGATCGAACAGGTCGCAGACGAAATTGGCCTGTTGGATAGTTTGTCGCGCGCGGCGGGGGAGTTGAGCCACGGACAAAAGCAGTGGCTGGAAATCGGCATGTTGCTTGCGCAAGATCCGCGGCTTTTGTTGGTTGACGAACCTGCGGCGGGCATGACTGTCGAAGAGCGCGAAAAGACGACCGATATTTTGAAACAGGCGGCGAAAACGCGGTCTGTCGTTGTTGTCGAGCATGACATGGCGTTTGTGCGCAGGCTCGATTGCAAGGTGACGGTGCTGCATGAGGGGGCGGTTCTGGCCGAAGGAAGCCTTGATCACGTGACCGCAAATCAAACTGTCATCGATGTCTATCTGGGGCGCGCCCATGCTTGAGACCGAAAACCTGTCACTGCACTACGGGCAAAGCCAAATCCTCTACGATGTCTCATTGTGCGCCAAAGCGGGCGTCGTGACCGCCGTTATGGGCACCAACGGCGTTGGCAAAACCAGTCTGCTAAAGGCGATTGCGGGGCGGCACCCTGCGTCCGGCGGATCAATCTCGATTGCCGGCACCGACATCGCAAAGACATCGGCGTTCTATGCCGCGCGGCAAGGCGTGGCATATGTTCCGCAGGGGCGGGAGGTCTTTCCAATGATGACGGTCATGGAGAATTTGCAGACAGGCTTTGCATGTCTGCCGCGTGCGCAGTGGACAGTGCCTGATGATGTGTTCGACTTGTTTCCGGTGCTTGGTGACATGCGCACACGGCGTGGTGGCGACCTTTCTGGCGGGCAACAGCAACAACTGGCGATTGCGCGCGCATTGATCACACGCCCCAAGGTCCTGCTGCTTGACGAGCCAACCGAAGGCATTCAGCCAAATGTGATTCAGCAGATCGGTGACGCAATTTCAGTGCTGCGCGAAACCGGTAAGATGGCAATCGTTCTTGTCGAGCAAAACGCGGATTTTGCATTCAATCTTGCGGATGAGTTTGTCTTGATGAACCGTGGCCGCGTGACCCGTTGCGTCGCAAAACCGGAGTATTCAAAACAAGGCTTGATTGATGATCTCGCCTTGTAAATCGGGCATTGAATTTCGATCAAGACCGGGTTGCGCGTGCCACGGCCCCAGGTCGCGATCGACGTTCAAAGTGCGGGTCCTGACGCATAAAACCGCTGACCATCAAAGGAGTCCGGGATGGGCAGTGAAACCTTGAACGAGCTGACCGGAATTTGGGGGCTTGGCTTGCTGATCGGGATGCAGCACGCGCTGGAGGCAGATCATGTTGCGGCGGTCTCTTCGCTGGTGTCGCGCGACAACGCCGCGCTGCGTGTTGTTTCGCAAGGTGTTGCCTGGGCACTTGGTCACGCCATGATTTTGATCTTGGTGGGGGGAGGCCTTTTGATATTCGGCGCGGCAATCGCAGACGCGGCCGCACTTTGGCTGGAGGCCACGGTTGGCGCGATGCTTATCCTGCTGGGTGGCCATGTATTGCTTCGCCTGCGGCGCGAGCGTGTGCATTTTCACCGTCATGGACACGCGGACGGAACAATGCATTGGCATCCACATTCGCATTTGGGCCAAGCGCACCCACACCAACGCAGTGCGCATGATCACAGCCATGCATCGCAGCGCCCCCCGTTGCGCGCGCTTTTTGTCGGCATGATGCAGGGACTTTCCGGGTCGGCGGCGCTGATCCTCCTGGCGGCCACCACGGTGGGATCGGCCTGGACCGGTCTGGTCTATATCGTGGTGTTCGGGATTGGTTCAATTCTTGGCATGGCCGCGCTTTCCTTGGTTCTGGCGATCCCTCTTTCATGGTCAGCGCGCGCGTTGGCTTGGGCAAACAGGGGTCTTCAGGGTATCGTCGGCACGGTTACTTGCGCCTTGGGTGCATATGTAATCTACACCAACCTGTCTGAAATATTGATATAAAACAGCGTTCTATTAAAACTTTCGGACCTTGTAGAGGACAGCTGGTTGAAACGGGCAGGGCTGTGATTTTGCGTCCGGGTAAAAAACCAAAGCCCCTTGCGCCCCTTCATAGCGGCCTGCGATTGGCAGTGCTGCGCTGCGCCGCCAGGTCAATACCATGACAAGTCCCAACCGTCCCTTACGGTTTGTGCGATACCGCCTCACCCGGTGCCAGCCGCGCCAAAATCCGGTCGCAATCAAGGGCGCCGACAGCCCCGCAAAACCGCCCCCTGTCACCCGACAACCGGGTTGCGACAAAGGCATCGGCGATGGCGTCAGGCCCGTAGCGCAACATGATCGAGGCCGTCAAAAGCAGCGCTGTGCGTTCCACAAACCAACGGGCGTCGGATTCTGGCGGATCGGACGGCCAGCGTGCGCGGTGTTCCCTCAAGGCGGTATCATAGCGATTGTTGTGCCCCAACGCGGCATCGAGTTCCGCAGCCAGACCCAGCTGCGCGAGCGGCTCTTTGGCCAGGGTCCGAAGCGCATCAAGGCAGATCACGTTGCCCGACCCCTCCCAGATACCGTTCAGCGGCGCCTCGCGATACAACATCGGCAGCGGCGTATCCTCGACATAGCCCATGCCCCCCAGCACCTCCATCGCCTCGGCAACGACCATCGGACACAGCTTGTTGGCGATGAATTTTGACAGCGCGACACCAATGCGGGCAAAGGCGCGATCCTGTTCAGTGGTGCCGTCAAAGGCACTGGCGACATGCATCCCGAGCGCGAGCGTGCCTTCCCAGTCAAGCGCCAGATCGGCCAGAACGCGGCGCATCAGGGGTTGATCAATCAGGTGTTTCTGGAATGCTGTGCGATGCTGGGTCCAATGATGCGCCTCGACCAGCGCCGCCCGCATCAGCCCGGCGGGGGCGATGGAGGTGTCCAGCCGCGTGTGATGCACCATCTCGAGGATCGTGCGCACACCTTGCCCCTCGTCGCCGATCCGCTGGGCAAAGCTGCGGTCATATTCGATTTCCGCAGAGGCATTGGACCGGTTGCCCAGCTTGTCCTTGAGCCGCATGATACGGATGCGGTTGCGCTCACCCTCCAGCCAGCGCGGCACCAGAAAACAGGTCAGGCCTTTTGGCGTTTGGGCGAGCGTCAGGAACCCGTCGGACATCGGTGCCGAACAGAACCATTTGTGCCCGGTCAGCCGCCAGTTTTCGCCATCAGGTTCGGCGCGGGTGGTGTTTGCCCTGACGTCGGAGCCGCCCTGTTTCTCGGTCATCGCCATGCCAAGCGTCGCGGCGCGTTTTTCGGCAACCGGCCGGATCGCGCGATCATAGTCGCGGGCCGTCAGTTTCCTGTGCCAGTCAGTCGCCAGGTGATCTGCCGCCGCGATCACAGGAATGGACGCATATGTCATCGTCAGCGGACAACAATGGCCCGGTTCAACCTGGCTGGCCATATACACCATCGCCGCATGGGTCGCATGTGCACCGGCGCCGCCCTCCCAAGCGACAGCGGCATAGCCGGCGGTGGCCGAGGTTTGCATGAACTGGTGATAGGTCGGGTGGAACCGGACCTCGTCCAATCGCCGCCCGCCGCTGTCGAACAGGCAAAGCTCGGGATCATTGCGATTGGCATCGCGTGCGGCCTGCCGCATCTTTGCCTGTCCAAGCGTATGGCCGTAGGCGTCAAGTGCCGCGGCTTGCATGTTCACCCGCGTGCCAATCTCGCGCAGGGGCGTGTCGTCAGCCCATAGATTGCCGTCGCCGCGGCTCTGCGGTTGGTTGCGCACCGCGTGGGTTTCAAGATCGGCGGTTGGATCACATTGTGTCATGTATACCTCATCGCAGGACCGGCAGCCCACTGTCAATGCGGGTTCGAGCGGGCGGATGCTTCCGGGCTGAATGAAAGTCAGGCCAGTCTCGGAACCGGTTGACCCGTTCAAAGCTGGCATGAGCGTATCAGACAGCCGTCTTCTCAATTCGCCGGAGTGCAATTTCTCGCGTTCTCGCTTCAAGCGAAGCGGCGAACGAATGTGCGGCGGGCAGGCTTGAGCGCGAGACTGCTTGCGCGCTGATAAAACCTGCCCTCAGATGACCGTCATGCAGGCGCATTTCGCCAGATGGTTGATCTTTTGCGATGTGCTGCCCTGCACCAGCGCACCCAGACTGCCAAGCCCGCGTCTGCCGGTAATGATCAGGTCGGCGCCGCATTTTTCCGCGCAAGCGACGATCTCATGGGCCGGATCGCCAAGATCCATATAGGTCTGGGTGATTTTTTGGCCGTGCTGTTGGGCCACTGCGCGGCCTGCGTCCAGCACCTTTTCACCGGCCTGTTTGATCTCGCTTGGCGCGGGCATGGTGGTGACCGTGCGGTAGCCCGGCACGGCCCCCATCGCAAATGCCACAGTCTGGGGCTGCGGCGTATGCACCAGATGCAGCTCGGCGCCGTATTTCTGCGCAAGATCGCAGGCGATTTCCAGCGCCCTGCGCGCGGTGTCCGAGCCATCGATACCGACAACAATTTTAGCAAACATGTTATGTCCTTTCAGTGAGAGGATGATCCCCAGCCTAGCGCGCTGGCCATGTGTGACCTTGACGTGTATCAACTCCGGCTTGTGGTCAATCGGGGTGAATACCGGAACTGGCGCTCGCTGAAACGTGACGACAATCTGCGCGGTTTCGCGTTAGGGTCGCAAAACACCAAAGGACAGACCGTGATGCTGGGCAGGATTGTGAAATGGACGGCGCCGGTCGCGGTGGCGATACTGATCGCGGTGTCGTGCACATCGCCCGATGTCACAGCCGTGCCCGCGCCAGCCGCCGACACCCTGCGCGTGGGCACCTATAACGTGCATTACATCATTCTGGGCAAGCAGACCGGCGCATGGTCGGTGGGCGATTGGGAAGAGCGTAAAGGCCCGATGGATCAGGCGTTCAAGGCACTGGACCCTGACCTGATGGCGTTTCAGGAGATGGAAAGCTTTGCAGGCCATCAAGGGCCCGACATCAACCTGACGCTGGACTGGCTTTTGGCGCAGAACCCCGATTTTGCGGCGGCCAGCGTGGGCGACCCGAAAATCACGCCATGGACCCAGCCGATCCTTTACCGCAAATCGCGGCTGACGCTGGTTGATCAGGGCTGGTTCTTTTTCTCCGACACGCCCGATGTGATCTATTCGCGCACCTTTAATGGCTCGTTTCCGGCATTCGCCAGTCTGGCCACCTTTATCGACAAACCATCGGGCGAAAAGGTCACTGTGGTGAATGTGCACTTTGAATACAAAAGCAGATCAAACCGCCTCAAATCGGCGGCTTTGGTGGTTGAACGCATCGCGCCGCTGATCGCTGCGGGCGAAAAGGTTATTTTGCTGGGCGACATCAACGCGCGGACCGGCGCCCGGACGCAAAACATTCTGGCGGGGGCGGGCCTGGACTTTTTGCCCATAGAAGGCTCGACCTATCATTTTAATCGCGGGCTGAACCTGTTCGGGGCCATCGATCATATCGCGCTGTCGGACGGGATGCGCGCGGTGGGTGCGCCCTATGTGTTGCGGCAAAAATTCGACGGGGTCTGGCCATCCGACCACTATCCGGTGATTGCCGATATCGCATTTGACTAAGCGGGGCCAAAGCTGTCGGCGTAAAACCGGTGCCAGTTGCCGCCCATGATGCCCGCGACCTCTGGGTCCGACAGGCCAGTGGCGCGCAAACCGCTTTGCAACCTGTCAAAATCACGGTTGTCATGGAACCAGTCGGGCATTGGCGGAAAGCCCGCGTCACTGGCCGAGCCTTCGCCGTAATCGATCTGTTTGGTCCAGCGCCCCACGCGCATCCATTCCACCACACGGTCAGGCTGGTCTTGGCAAAGGTCGGTGCCGATGCCCAGATGTTGCGCGCCGAATTTGCCCGCAGTCTGCGCAATCATGTCGCAAAAACTGGCAAGTGTGCAGGCCGAGCCACCTTGCAAGTGATGCGGATAGACCGAGAACCCCAACATGCCGCCACGCGATGTCACAGCAGCGATCACCGCGTCGGTCTTGTTGCGCCGTGCGGCGTGCCAACTGGCGGGATTGGCATGGGTAATCGCGATCGGGCGGCTGGATATTTCTGCGGCCTCGATGGTGGAGCGATCGGCAGAATGGCTCATGTCGATCACCATGCCGACGCGGTTCATCTCGGCAATCACCTCGCGGCCCATACGGGTGATGCCGGGGTCTTCGGCCTCATAACAGCCCGTCGCCAACAACGACTGGTTGTTGTAGCTCAACTGCATGAAGCGCGCGCCAAGCCGGTGCATGACTGCGACCAGCCCGATATCATCCTCGATCGGTGACGGGTTCTGGAACCCGAAAATAATCGCCGTGCGACCGGCTGCTTTGGCCGCCGTGACATCTGCCGCCGTGAACGCCTGACAAATCAATTCCGGATATTGCTCGAACCAGCGGTGCCACTTTTCGATGTTCAGCACGGTTTCACGGAAATTTTCGTGATACGCGATGGTGACATGCACCGCGTCCACGCCGCCCGCGCGCATCTGGCGAAATATCTTTTCCGACCAATTGGCATATTGCAGGTTGTCAATCCGCATTAGACAGGCTTACCGCTTGAAATATATGATGTTTTCACAACCGTGTAGAACTCGGCTGCCGCACTACCCTGTTCGCGCGGCCCGTAAGAGCTGTCGCCACGGCCCCCAAACGGCACATGGTAATCGGTGCCCGCAGTGGGCAGGTTGACCATCACACAGCCGGTGCGCGCATTGCGGCGGAAATGACTGGCGCGGGCCAGTGACCTGGTCACGATGCCCGATGTCAGGCCAAAGTTGGTGTCATTGACCGTGTGTAGCGCCTCTTCATAACTGTCGACTTTGATCACGCAGGCAAGTGGCGCGAACATCTCTTCGCGGTTGATTTTCATGTCGTTTGTGCTGCCCACAAAAATACCCGGCTGCATGTAATAGCCATCATGCGGCATCTCGAGGCGGGTGCCGCCCATGATCAACTCCGCGCCCTCCGATTGCCCAAGGGCGGCATAACGCAGGTTTTCAGTCAACTGCTGCCCGGACACAACCGGACCGATTGTGGTGCCGTCTTCCAAAGCGTGGCCGACTTTCAACGCTTTGGTTGCCGCCACCAGTTTTTCCACAAAGGCGTCATGCACCGATGCGTGCACGATCAGGCGCGAGGAGGCGGTGCATTTCTGCCCCGATCCGCCAAACGCACCACCCGCCGCAAGGCTAGCTGCCAGATCCAGATCGGCGTCATCCATCACCGCAAGCGCGTTCTTGGAGCCCATTTCCATCTGCACCTTGGTCAGGTTTTCAATCGCCGCACGTGCAATGCCCTTGCCCACGGGCACCGAGCCGGTAAACGATATCGCGTTCACCTTGGGGCTTTCGACCAGACGTTGGCCAATTTCGGACCCCGCGCCCATCACAAGGCTGAACAACCCTTTGGGGATGTCCTGCTTGGAAATAATCGCCGTCAGGGCCACCGCGCTGGCGGGGGTCGCATTGGCGGGTTTCCACACCACCGCATTGCCGTAGCACAGGGCAGGGGCGATCTTCCAGCTAGCGGTGGCGGTGGGAAAATTCCACGGGCTGATCACCGCCACGACACCCACCGCTTCACGGCGCACATCGATCTCGATATCGGGGCGCACGGAATCGGCGCTTTCGCCCATCTGGCGCAATGTCTCGGCGGCATAATAGGTGAAAAACTGGCCCGCGCGGTAGACCTCGCCCTTGGCTTCGGCCTTTGGTTTGCCCTCTTCGCGGGCCAGCAAAATCCCCAATTCCTCGGCGCGTGCCATCAACTCGGTGCCAATCGCCATCAGCACATTATACTTGCGCTCGATCCCGTAGGCTTCCCATGCGCGCTGGGCGATTTGGGCCTGATCCAGGGCCGCCTCCAACTGATCACCACTGGCTTGGGCAAAGTGACCCAGCAGATCGGTCACATCCGAGGGGCTACGGTTCTCGATTGTGCTTGCCCCCGCAACCCATTCGCCAGCGATATAGTTCTTGTGCAGATCAGTCATGGTGTGCGGCCTTTTATCAGATGTATTTGGGCCTTTATGGACTCCCATCTCTATTTCAGTCAAACTCAAACAGTTGAATGAAATTTCAGGAAATTTGAAATGGCGATCAAGTCGGACATGCTGCGCAGCTTTGCAGCCGTGGCAGAAGCAGGCAACTTGGCAGATGCGGCGGCGAAATTGGGACGCACGCCTTCGGCGGTCTCCATGACCATCAAACGCTTGCAAGACCAATTGGCGGCCCCCCTGTTTGCCTCGGACCGCAAAAACCAACTGACCGCATTCGGGGTGTTTGTGCTTGAACAGGCCCAAACCGAAATCGCCCAGCACGACCAGACCCGCCGCGCGATCAGTGGTTTCGCAAGCTACGGCAGCGACCTGATACGAATTGCCGTCGTGCCCTCCGTCGCAGGTGGAATTCTGCCGCGCGCGATCAGCAGCTTTTTGCACAAATACCCCAAAGTGCGCATCGAAATCCGCGACATGGACTCGGCGGCCATCGTGAAGGGCGTGCATGAGGCGACATTTGACATCGGTATCGCCACCGCCCCCGACAGTATGCTGGCGCGCGCGCGGCAAACCCTGTGCAGCGACCCGTTCGGCATCATCTGCGCGCCTGACCACCCGTTGGCGCAAATGACAGGGCCTGTCGCCTGGTCGGTCCTGCACGGTGAAACCTTTATCATGAACCCGCTTGCCGCCACCTTGACCGATCCGGTGTTTCTTGCGTTGACAAGACAGGCGCGGTTGACGGCGCATAATACCCTGTCGCTTTTGTCATTGGTGCAGGCCGGGGCAGGGGTCACCGTGCTGCCCGAACTGGTGACGCATATGGCGTGGCAACCGGTGCATTTCCTGCCGGTTCAGGACCGCAGCGCCCAGCGCAAAATCGACATCCTGCACGCCCCCGCAGCCCAGATGACCCCGCTGATCGACGACCTTTGCGCGGATATCCAAGCCGCAGCGGGCGCGCAGCAAAAGTCCCTTCCCAGTCATTTCTAAATCGTTATAGTAGATCCGACGATCACATCTCCGGAGGAACATCCATGAAGACCATCAAAGGACCAGCGCTGTTTCTGGCGCAATTTGCCGGCGACGAGGCCCCGTTTGACACATGGGACGGGATCACGCGGTGGGCGGCGGACTGCGGCTATAAAGGGGTGCAATTGCCCAGTTGGGACGCGCGGTTTTTTGACCTTGAAAAGGCCGCAGCCTCGACGGGTTATTGCGACGAGATCACAGGCTTGGCTGCGGCAAATGGCGTGGTGGTCACCGAGCTGTCCACCCATCTGCAAGGCCAGCTTGTCGCCGTGAACCCGGCTTATGATCTGGCCTTTGATGCCTTTGCGGCGGCGCATGTGCGGGGCAATCCGGCGGCGCGTCAGGCTTGGGCTGTGGATCAGGTCAAACTGGCGCTGAGCGCATCCAAAAACATGGGGCTTGATGCGCAGGCGACATTTTCCGGCGCGCTGGCATGGCCCTATGTCTATCCGTGGCCGCAGCGCCCCGAGGGGTTGATCGATCAGGCTTTTGATGAATTGGCTAGGCGCTGGCGGCCGATATTGGACCATGCGCAGGACTGTGGTGTCGATCTGTGTTTTGAGGTTCACCCGGGCGAGGACCTGCACGACGGGGTGACGTTCGAGATGTTTCTGGACCGTCTGGACGGGCACAGCCGGTGCAACATGCTATACGATCCATCGCATTACGTGCTGCAATGCCTTGATTACCTTGATCATATCGACATCTACAAAGACCGGATCAAGATGTTTCATGTCAAGGATGCGGAATTCAATCCTACCGGGCGTCAGGGGGTTTATGGCGGGTATCAGCCCTGGATTGACCGCGCCGGGCGGTTTCGCAGTTTGGGCGACGGGCAGGTCGATTTTGCCGCGATTTTTGCAAAAATGGCCGCCAATGATTTTGACGGCTGGGCAGTGGTCGAATGGGAATGCTGCCTGAAACACCCGCAAGACGGCGCGCGCGAGGGCGCGCAATTTGTCAAGGACCACATCATTCGCGTCACCGAACGGGCGTTTGACGATTTTGCCGGTGGCACGGTTGATGTGGCCACAAACAAGGCGATGCTTGGACTTTGACCGGCCCTGCGGGGCGCATATTTAAGACGACAAAGAAACAAGGGGTAGCGACATGACGCGGATACGTTTGGGCATGGTTGGCGGGGGCAATGATGCGTTTATCGGCGCGGTGCACCGCATGGCGGCACGGCTTGACGGGCAGTATGAGCTGGTTGCGGGCGCGTTGTCGTCGACGCCCGGCAAAGCACGGGCCTCTGGTGTGGCGCTGGGGCTGGATCCTGCGCGGACCTATGATGATTTCAAGGCGATGGCTGTTCGCGAGGCGCGGTTAAAGGGCGGGATCGAGGCGGTGGCGATTGTCACCCCGAACCACGTTCATGCCGCCGCGGCGCGTGAATTTTTGAAACGCGGTATCCATGTGATTTGCGACAAGCCGCTGACCGCCACACTGCCCGAGGCGCGCAAATTGGTGAAGGCAGCGGGTGACAGCGCTGCGTTGTTCTTTTTGACCCATAATTATACCGGCTATCCGATGATCCGGCAGGCCCGCGAGATGATTGCAGGTGGCGATTTAGGCGCGCTGCGTCTGGTCAATGTGGAATACGCGCAAGACTGGCTGGCCAAAGCCGATGATAGCAAGCAAGCCGCGTGGCGCACTGATCCTGCGCAATCGGGGGCGGGTGGTGCGACGGGTGACATTGGCACCCATGCGTTCAACCTTGCGGGCTTTGTCAGCGGGCTGACGCTAGAGAGCCTGTCGGCGGATTTGCAATCTTTCGTCAGCGGGCGCGCCTTGGATGACAACGCCCATGTGATGCTGCGCTATCAGGGCGGCGCGCGCGGGATGCTGTGGTGCAGTCAGGTGGCACCGGGCAATGAAAACGCGCTGCGATTGCGCATATTCGGCGACAAAGGCGGGCTTGAATGGGCGCAAGAAAACCCCAACCAGTTGTGGTTTACGCCTTTTGGCGAGCCAAAGCGGTTACTGACCCGTGGTGGGGCTGGCACGGGGGCGGCGGCGGCGCGTGTGACGCGTGTGCCGGCGGGGCATCCAGAGGGGTATCTGGAGGGCTTTGCCAATATCTATAGTGAGGCCGCGATGGCCATTCGTGCGCATCAAGCAGGTGTGGCTTGTCCGCCCGAGGTGCATGTGCCGGACATCCATGACGGGCTTGTCGGGGTGCAGTTTGTCGATGCTTGCGTAAGATCAAGCAAGCGCGATGCGGCGTGGGTGCGTTTGGTTTAACCGGCCATCTCCTTGACCATCTCAAAGTCGTAGATCGAGCGGCTGGTCAATCCTTCGGCGATATCCTCGCGGCCTAACTCTCTGAATTGGCGCAATATTTCCACATGCGTGTGTTCGGTGCCCTGACCCCAATCGACGATATTTTCATAAAGCGCGCGGGCCTCCTCGGCACGACCCAGAAGCATCAGGATGCGGCCCTTTTGTGACATCAGCCGTTGCGAGCCATGCCCCAGTGTCAGCGCACGGTCAATCGCGGTGAGCGCATCTTCCACACGGTCCTTGTCGCGGCGCAGCATATCGGCGTTCATCAGATGGATTTCGATGAAATCATGCTGCATCCCGAACAGGCGGTCATGTAATTTGGCGCATTCATCGCGGCGTTTGACCTTCCAGAACCGCTGCGCCATTTCGGCCATATAGGCGGGATGCTCGCCGTGCATTTCGGCGGCTTTTTCAAGGTGCATCAAGGCGGTCTGCTCGTTCTGGGTCTCGAACAACACATCCGACATGCGCTTGCGGTAAATCGCGACCTCGGGGGCCATCTCGACGGCAAGGCGCTGGCTGGCAAGCGCCGCTTCCAGATCGCCCGCGCCACGTTCCAGCACACCGCGCGCACTGACCGCCGCGGCACTGCCCTCGATCTTGGAAAACGACCGCTCCAGCATCTGCATGGTCTTGGCGATTTTGGATTTATTGGTAAATGCGCGGTTCAACCGTTTGCCCATCGACAAGCGCCAGTCGCGCACCACCAGATCCCAAGGGTGAAACTGGATACGCGCGCCCTCTGGATGGTCTTTGGGGGTAAATTGGTTCAGCTCGCCCAGCGCCTTTTTGCCGTTGGGGAAAACGCTGCCCTTCTGGCGCACCATGTCGGGGTCAAAGGGGTAGAAATTCTGCGGCGTCAACACGCCTGCGGTCAGGGCCAGATTTTGCACACCGTGGGTTGCGGGCTCGAGCGGGCGGAACCATGCGGCGGTCTGGATGCGGCTGTGCGCTGCGTCCCAATTGCCCAAAGTCAACTGGTTTATTGCCGAGTAGCAGTTCACATAAGCCATTGAATCATCAACATAAACAGGGCGCGCATAAGCCAGGTCCCGCACCCGTTCGCAATAGTCCAACTCGCCCGCCGAAACCGATAATTCGCACAGCAACTGATAGGCAAAGGATTTGTCCAAGCCGTCTTCCATATAGGCGCGGATGATGCGTTTGGCGCGGTTGGAATTGCCTTTGGCGGCTTGATGTTCAATCAGAAAATGCAGACACTGCCCGACATCGCCCATGTTCAAAAACAGGTCCGATTTCGCCTCGAGCCGGTCAGTCATCCGGTCCATCGCGGCGGCCTCGTCGGCGTCGGGCAGCGCGTCTTGCACCGCCTCCAATGTGCAGCCCCCGATCGTCATGGCGGTTTGTGAAAACGCCGATGAAGGCGGCCCGAAGATATGTTTGCAGCGCGACATGGCGTAGAGTTCCAGAAAATCACGCGCGCCGGTGGTGAACTCGGCATTACCCAGCAAGTCCTTGAAGCCCTGCACGCGGTCTGGGGCCACCTGTTTGAGGCGTTCGACCTCGATCGGGGTGTCCGAAAAGCACAAAACTTGCGCTGCGGGGTCCTGCAAGGTCAGGGCCAGGTGCTGTTCGTAGAATTCACGCGGGATGAACTTGTTTGGCCACAGCTTGTTGGAGGCAATCGGGTCGTGGATGATATCGCCGCGCCGGATGTGATAGGCGGTCAGTTTTTTGCCCGCGAACACGTCAACAATCCTGGCGACCATCTCGCGCACAGGGTCCGAGAATTGCAACGCGTCGATGCAATCGGGCAGGCGCGCGGCCACGTCTGCGGCGTCTTCCCAAGGCAGGACCGTGACCCCCATCGCAGCCCCTGACAGAAACGATTTGCCCTTGGCGGCGGCTTTGCGGAACTTTGCCTCGTCCCATGTGCGTGCGTCGACTGTCGACAGGTCAATCAGGTTGTCGTAAATCTCCGACATGATTTCAACGTCGAAAAACCGGTCTTTGATATAGGCCGGATCAAAAATGAATGCAGGATCGCGGACCTCTTCGCGGGTGCGCCCGTGGGTTGTCCAGCCGACGTAATAGGGCAGGTCATAGTCGCGGGCCACGCGCACCGCATTCAGGATCGCGATGATGCGTGCGCCCATGCCATCGTTGCGGTGCGCGATAATGCTGCCTTTGGTGTCTGACACTTTCATCGGTCTGGTCCTGCTCGTTTCCTGCGGTCTTGCGCCGCGTGTTGCCCGTCAACATGCCAAACCGCAGGCTCTGCGTGAAGGGGAAAGGCACCAATAGAGCGGCGTTGTGGCGCAACTGTGACCCCTAGCGTGCGATTTTGCGCGAAATCTGCTCTGATAGCTGCAAAATGGCTGTGGCTTGCGCCGCAGCAATCGCTGCGGGGGTGACATCGGTCAATGCCGCGGTAATGGCAAAGCCGTTGGTGGTATTGGCATAGTCGATACCATCACCGCCGACAAAAAACTGCCCTTCCAGATCGAACACACCGTCTGCGCCGGCAAGCATCCGGGTGACACGCACATCGATGGCCACATCCGGCAGCCCCGCAAAGGGCCATGGATCGGGGCCGATTTTTGCGCTGGTGATCGCCCCGATATTGCGGGTCAGCGCCAAGGTCACGGCGCGCGCCGGATCATCGGCCCACAGGACCGCATTATTGCCGGTGATCAACCCGTCGGCGGCCTCGAATGACAGCTCTTCCGCGGCGGCATAGGTCGGCAGCGACACGGTGCGCACCATGGCCGAGCCGACAGCGGCGCGCAGGCTCAGTTGTGATTGCACCGGTGCCAGATCAAGCCGCGACGCAGAGCCGGCGCAGCCTGCCAACAGGGCCGTCAACCCGACAATCATAAGTGGTTTTATCATGCTCTACCGCCCCGTCAAAAGTGAACTTGGATTGCGCTGGATCGTGCGCGCAAGGTTTGTGACCGCATCCGCGGCGGCCTGAATATCACGCAACGTGCCCAATGTCTCCATGCCAAAGCGCGACCTCTCGCCATAGGAATCGACGACCGCCTCTGTCCGGGCCACAAGGTTGGTGGCGCGTTGCGACAGAGCCGGAAACCCCTGCACCGATGTCTCGAAAGCCTTGGCGGCCGCACTTGCGCTGGCCAGTGCGGCGTTGACGTTCTCAACAGCACCGCCCTCGCGCACTTCGGCCAGAAACAGCCGCATCTCGTCCAGCGCGGCAGAGACCGAGGCGGGCAAATCGGCGGTGGCGTCCGCGCCGAGCAGCGCGTCGATAGAGGCCAGCGTTGCGGTGGCCTCGGCCACCAGTTGGTCCAGTTCCAGCGCATTGGCCTTGGCGATCACCGCCTCGATCTGGGCTGTGATTTGCGGCAGGTTGCGGGTTGCTTGCTCGATATTGGTGACCGCAGTATTGGCGGTCTCCAAGGTCGCGGCAAGTTTGGCCACGATCTGCGCCTCATCCGCCGAGGCGATGACCTTGTTGAGCTCGCCAAGGGCGGCGCGCAGATCCGCAGGCACCGCTTGCACATCCTCGTTTGCGATCAGCCCGCGCGCCTCGTCAAGCAGGGCAGTCAGACTGGCAGGGGCGGCGCGCAGCCCGTCGTCGCTGGCCAGCCGCTCGATACTGTCCATCATGTCGATGGCCCCTGACATCAGCTCTTCGACGGGCAGCGAGTTGATCCGGTCCAGCACCCCCTCGGCGGTGGCGGCAACATCGGTGATCTCCGCGCGCGTGGTCGGAATGATCGGGAAACCGTCGTCGGTTTTGCGCACCACGGCAGTGGGGGCGGTCTCGACTTGCAAAAACTCGACCTGCAAGGATCCCGACAGGATATTACCGGTGATCATGCGCGCACGCAGACCGCGCAGCACAAAATCCTCAAGAAACGTCAGGGCTTGCGCAGGCGTCGCATCCGCACCCAGCCCCAAACGCCCGGGTTCAATGGCAAGGTTGGCGCGCAGGCGCACCTGCTGGTCGTTCCGGTCATCGACCACAAAGGCGCTAAGCTCGGTGACTTGGCCGATGCGGATACCCTGGAACCGCACTTCGGAGCCAACCGACAACCCGCTGACCGATTGCTCGAACAGCACAGAGACATCAAGCACCTCTTGGTTGGGTTTGGCAAACAGGCTGCTGCGCGCGGTGTCCTCGTCGTCAAACAGATCAAACAACTGGCCCTCGACCAAAGGCCGCCCGCCCGAGACCACGGTATCAAAGGCGATGCCGCCCTCGATCAACGTGGCCAGACTGTCCACATTCAATGCAACGCCCGAAGCACCAAATTTGATCGAAAACCCCGAAGTATCCCAGAACCGGGTTGTCGAGGTGATGCGCCGGTCATAGGGGGCCTCGATAAAGGCCGAGACAATCACATCGCGGCCATTGAACGACAGCTCTGGCGTTTCCAGATACCCGACCTTGATGCCCTTGTGCAAAATCGGCGCACCTGCTGACAACGCACTGCCATCGCGGGCACGCAGGGTAATGACGCTGCCGCGTTGACCCGCGCGCGTGATGGGCGGATTTTCCACGCCGACAAATGACAATTGCGCCACATCGGCTGACGTGTCCCAATTGCCCTCGATATAGACCCCGCCCAGGACCGTATCCAGACCGGTGATACCGCGCACCGACACATCGGGGCGCACCACCCAGAATTCGGCGTCGTCATCCAGATAGGGGGCGATTTCGGCATCAACGCGGACGTAGACCAGAACATCCGACAAGCCCGCGGCAAAGGTGACCTTTTCGACGCGGCCGATTGTGACATCGCGATATTTGATCACCGTCTCATCAGCGGTCACACCCGAGGCATTCTCGAAGCTGATCTCGATCAACACGCCTTGCGAGGCATAATTCTGATAGGCCACCCCCAACGAGATGATCAGCGCCAGCGCGGGCACCAGCCAGACGAATGACACCCGCTGCCAGAACGGGCGGGCCGCAGGGCGCAGATCGAAATCTGCGGGTGATGGGTCGATATCATTTGGCATCTTTTATCCTGTCCGCGTCCCAAATCAGGCGCGCGTCAAAGCTTTGCGCGGAAAGCATGGTGAAAACAACCGACAAAGCAAAGCTGAACGCCGCTATGCCGGGGTTGATGGTTGCAATGCCGTCCAGTTGGACAAGCGCCGAAAGAATGGCGACCACAAAGACATCGATCATCGACCAGCGGCCAATGAATTCGACCACCTCGTAGAGCCTGTGGCGCTGGTGCTGGTTGAGTTGCGATTTGCGCTGCACTGAAATCGCAAGATAGGCGATGGCGATAAATTTGCCCACCGGGATCATGATCGAGGCGATAAACACAATTGCGGCAATGCCGTAGTTGCCGTAATGGATCAGCTCCACCACACCGCCGACGATCGTGCTTTCGGTTTTTTCCACCAGCGTTGCGGTGCGCAGCATCGGCAGGATATTGGCGGGCACAAACATCACCAATCCGGCAAACAGCAAGGCCCAGACGCGCTGCAAACTGTTGGTGTCACGGCTTTCAAGTGCGCCGCCGCAGCGCGCACAGCGTTTTTCATGCCCCGCGTGCACACGTCCGCAGCGGGTGCAGGCAATCAGCCCTGCCTCTCGCGCTGTGATCAGATTGCCGCTTACTCCAGTGCGTGCCAAATCGAATACCTGCAAATCAACTGATCTTTGAGAATGGTCACAACGACCAGGCCGCTGAACGCCCAGAACGCGGGGCCGATGGTGACCGTGGCAATGCCTGCGACCTTGATCAATGCGACCGTCACGCCAACGATGAAAATCTCGGCCATGCTCCATGGGCGCAAGGCCTCTGCCACACCAAACGCGGCCTTGGCGCCACGGCGGGCCGGCCTGTTCCGGGCCAGCGGGCCAATCGCGTAGATGATCGCGCCTAGGCGCAGCAGCGGCAGAACCACGATAAATCCGGCCACCGCAACCGCCAGCAATAGCGCGATACCATCGTTGAACGCCAGCACCGCTTGCAAGACAGAGATACTGTTTTGCTTGCCCGCAACACCCAGTTGCAAAAACGGAAAACTGACTGCGGCCAGCATCAGCACAAAGGCGGTAAGCGCCAGACTGACCACTTGGGCAAAGGCCGTGGGGTTGTCAGTGACCAACCGGATGCCACAGCGTTTGCAATGCGCGCGCGCGCCTTTGGGCAGACGCGCCGCATTGTGCAACGTGTCGCAATGTGGACACGCCACAAGATCGCGCAAAGGGGGCAGGGCGTTTGGCAGCGCTTTGTCCTCGGGGTTCATGCCTCTACAGCAAGGCTCATCTGCCCCGCTTATAAGAGCCCGCGCAGCAGTTTACCATATGCGCCGTGATCACATTGCGCGCCGTGGCTGACCGTCCAGTATCATATCACAGGGCAGCGCCAGATCGGCGACCGCCTGTGCGTTGGGGATGTCATTGCCCTCGGCGCGGCGGGTGGCGACCGACGGGCTATGGTTCAAAGACAGCCAGCGCTGGATCAGCCGCGCGCGCAATTCGGGCATTGGCACATCGAGCCTGACAGTCACATCCCACAGTGGCGCCAGATCGCGCCAGCCATCCGCGTCAAACATCAGATAATTGCCCTCGACAATAACCACCGGACAATCGGCAGGCACCGAAATGGCAGCCGCCAAGCTCAGGTCACGATTGCGGTCAAAGCTGGGGGCATAGACATGAGTTTTGTCCTTTATCGCTTTGATAATGCGCAAAAAACCACCCACGTCAAAAGTATCCGGCGCGCCTTTTCTTGCGCGAATACCAAGCGCGTCCAAAATCTGGTTGTCCAAATGGAACCCGTCCATCGGGACCACGACGCAGGCGCATTTTTGCCCCGTCAGGCGGCGCGCGACCTCTGCGGCAAGGGTTGATTTGCCGCTTGCAGGTGCGCCCGCGATGGCCACCACGATGCGTGATCTGGTCTCGCGCAGGGCGTGGATATGCTCGGCGACGGTGTTGACGTGTTCGGTGAGATTATTCAATGCTCTGCCTGCCTTGCGCTGGTTTTGTCAAATTTATAGGGGGAATTCGCGCCACGGCAATCATATTATGCGCCCATCCCCGATCTTGTGGGCCTGCGGCTCTGGTCAGCGCAAAGTCGCCGAAATCAAACCTTGGATCAGCCGGGCACGCGGCAAACCCGCATCGGGTGGTGTTTCGGGTGCGCGCGACGTAAATTGGGCGCAAACGCGCAAAGGAGACGGCGAGTGATAGGTGACACAGGCTGGGCGTTGCGCTTTTGGCGGCTTTTGATGGCGGTCTGGGACCTTGCGGGGCGCAAGCAACTCAGTCTGATCGCTGCGGGGGTTGCATTTTTTGGCATGTTCGCCGTCTTTCCGGGCATCGCTGCGGTGATTGCGATTTTTGGGCTTCTGGCTGATCCGGTTGTGGTGTCGGACCAGCTGGCCTTGGTACAGGACATCATCCCGCCCGACGCCTACGGGCTGTTCGCGGGGCAGATCGACAGGCTGCTGTCGGCGCGCAGCGATACGCTGGGCTGGGCTACGGCACTGTCGATCGCCCTGGCGCTGTGGTCGTCGCGGGCGGGCGTGGCGGCCCTGATGGGCGGATTGAACGCGATTGCGGGCACGCCGCCGCGCAACGGATTCCTACAGGCGGTTGTGGCTTTGGGCCTGACGATCTGTCTTGTCAGCCTCGCGATTGTTGCACTTCTGGCGGTCGTCGTGGCCCCTGTTGTGCTGGCGTTTGTGCCGCTGGCCGGATCCACGGCGTGGCTGTTGGAGGCATTGCGCTGGTTGATCGCACTTGCTGTGCTGCTTTTGGGGCTCGGGTTGCTGTATCGCTTCGGGCCTGCGCGCGCCGGAGACCGCGGGCGCTGGTTCACCATCGGGGCGGTCACGGTGGTGGTGCTTTGGGTCGCGGCCTCGGCGGGGCTGTCGTATTATCTGACCAACTTTGCCTCCTATAACGAGGTCTACGGCTCGATCGGGGCGGTGATCGGCTTGCTGCTTTGGCTTTATGTCAGCGCCTATCTGATCTTGCTGGGGGCGGCGCTGAACACGCAAGTGCACCGCAATTCCGCCACGCGGGATGGCGAAACGCTGGCGTGACTGTGTTGCAACAACCGCTCTGAAATCGTGACTGTGGCGGCAATATGGCCCGCACCTGCCGCTTGCGCGGGCATTTTCCCACTAGAAATTGAGCTAACGCCCAGATAGTGTGGTCGGAATTAAAATAAGCACACGTCCATGAAGGCGGTGCAGTGAGGCGGAGTGAGTATTATGTCAGCGATTGAATTCGTTGTCCGTGGTGACACGGGCGTGGTTGAGCGTGGGTTTATTTCAGGTGTTGGCGCGGACACATCCATTATCGTGGGCGCCGGTCAGGATATTTCCCTGAACCTGGGCCGCAGCAATATCCTGTCATATGTGCGCAATGGCCAGGCGTTGCAGGTCACGCTGGTCGGCGGACAAACGATCACCATCGAGGGGTATTTCACCGCCGACGGGATTGCCGAGAACAAGCTGTTCATCTCTGCAAGTGGCCAATTGGCCGAGGTTGATCTGGTTGCAGGCGACGGCGGGATGCTGTTCGCGCAATATATCGATGCGGATAATCTGGGTAAATTCAGCCCTGACGAGGATCTTTATTTTGTGCGCAACGCCGAGGTCCAGATTGCGGGCGTGGCCGCGGATGATGCCGAGGCAGGGATGCTGTTTGCGCCCTTGCTTGGCGGCATTGCCGGGTTGTCCCCATTGGGTGTTGGCGCGGCTGTGGCCGGTGCTGCTGCGGCGGCGACCCTGGCGGGCGGTGGCGGTGGTGGCGGCGGTGGCGGCGGCGGTGGTGATCCGACCGACCCCGAGCCACCGGTTGACCCAGAGCCGCCAGTTGACCCAGAACCACCGGTTGATCCCGAACCACCGACCGATCCGACCGATCCAGTCGATCCCGATGCGCCACTGACTGTCACGATCACCAGCGGCACGCAGGGTGTCGGCCATGTTGTGAACGCAGACGACTATGACGACGGGATCGATATCGGCGGCACTGGCACGCCCGGTGCCTCGGGTGTGATCACTGTTGGCGGTGTGTCACAGAACGTCGAAGTCGACGGCAGGGGCGACTGGACCACTTCGTTCACCAGCGATGATTTGCCGGACGGGGATTATGTCACGGACGTTAGCATCACGCTGACCTCTGGCACCGATACCGCAACCGCGACCGACCGGTTGGACGTGGATACGGTTGTGGATGTCAGTGTGGACGTGGACATTGTGGAAACCGACGGCACCGTGAGTTTTGCCGAAGAGGCTGACGGCGTGACGCTGACGGGTGCCACCGATCCGGGCACCACCGTGGTCGTGACCATCGACAATGTAGATTACGACGCGGTTGTCACAGGCGGGAGCTGGTCGCTTGATCTGGCTGCGGGCACGATCGCACAGGGGCAATATGACCTTGAAGTGACCGTCTCTGCTACCGATGAATATGGCAATACCGGCACTGCGACCGGTCTTGTGGTGATCGATACGGTGACCTCTGTGACCATCGACACCTCTGCTGCGGGCAATGATGGCACCGTAAACCGTGCCGAGCACGCGGACGGGGTTGCCGTCAGCGGCCTTGCCGAAGCGAACGCTACCGTCGAGGTCGCCTTTGGCAGCTATGCCAGCCAGACCGTGCAGGCAGACGGCAATGGCGCATGGAGCTATACATTCCCCGCAAGCATCGTGCCCACGGGAACCACGGATGTGCAGGTCACAGCCGTATCGACCGATGCGGTGGGCAATACCGCCACGGCCTCTGGTATGGTGCGGATCGACACAGATCTTGACGTGGGCATCGACACATCGGGTGTTGAAACCGACGGCACCGTGAACATCTTGGAACATGGCGACGGCGTTGTCTTGTCGGGCACGGCGGACGCCGGCGCGCAGGTCGCCGTGACCTTCGGCACCGGCACGCGGAGCATGATTGCGGATGGCAACGGCAACTGGTCGGCCAATTGGAATACCTCCGAAGTGCCGCGCGGCGAGATCGACGCGCCGGTCTCTGTTGTGGCGCGTGACGATGCGGGTAACGTCTCTTACGCCACTGCCACCGTGAATATCGACACGCTGATCGATGTGACGCTGGACACAAGTGCTGTGGGTGGCATCGACAATGTGGTGAACGCCGCCGAGCATCCGGCAGGCGTGATCCTGACCGGCTTTGCGCCCGGTGCCGATGTGGTCAACGTGACCTTTGGCGGGGCCGTGCAGAACAATGTGGCCGTAAACGCGGATGGGTCCTGGACCAGCCTTTTCGCCACGGGTGAATTCACCACCGGCGAGGAAATCGTGGCCGTGACTGTGGTCGCAACGGATGCTGCGGGCAACCTTGACACAGCTTCGGGCGCGGTCGTGATCGATACCTTTGTCAACCGCCTAAGCAATGGCGCGACGATGGTGGAAGGCGACGACGTGGTCAACCGCGCCGAGGCCTCTGACGGGATCACGCTGAACGGCAATGTCGAGGAAGGCTCGCGGGTCTATGTGACCCTGGAGGGGACCGAGCGCGAGGCGACGGTGGATGTAAACGGCAATTGGTCGGTGACATTCCAGGCCGGCGACATCCCTGTGATGAACGCTGCCACCGTGGTTGCGATCCGTGCGGTTGATGCGGCGGGCAACACCGCCGAGATCACCGACACCTTCCGCATCGACACCGACATCCCCGACGCGCCGGACATCATTTCGGTGAATGACGCTGGAAACGTGACGCGTGGGTTTACCATGGTGAATGTCGACACTGGCGAAACAACCGACGTCAGCCAGTTGGTGAACGGCGCCGACAGCGCGCAGGACGTGAATGGCTTATCTGGTGTGAATGGCCTCAGCGGTGAGCTGGAGCATCTGTTCACAACTGGTGGTGAGGTTCCAGATGGGAGCCACCTTGTTGTGACAACGGCTGATGAGGCGGGCAACACCAACGCCACGCTTCTGGTGTTGGACGAAGATGGCAACTCGGTTGTTGATATGGGTGCGGGTGCGCTTGATGGCTTCAATATCGGCGCCATCGACCTTGATTTCGCCGCAGACAGTGACTTGACGCTGTCGGTGGCCGATCTTGAAGGCCTGTCTGACAACGACAACAGTCTGATTGTGCGTGGTGGTATCGATGATACCGTGACCTTGGACGGGGCCGCGACACAGCGTGCGGGCGATGCGGCCACACGCGAGATCGACGGTCAGATGTATAATGTCTATGACATTGGCACAAATGGCGGCGAGTTGATTATCGACCAAGACATCACATTCAATCACTCTGTGATCTGAAGAATGACGAAACACGGGCCGGCAACGACTGGCCCGTGATCCCCTTGGCACAATAATAATAACGGCGGGGCATGACGCGGTGAACGGACGGACCGGCTTGAAATCTATCACGACGCTGTGTGTGTTTGCACTTGTGTCGGGCTGCGTGATGCCTGACATGAAGCTGGGCAACCCGCTGGCGATGCTGGGCCGGAGCAAAGCCGACACTGCCCCCGCCCAAGCGCTTGATGCGCAGATGGAAAACGGCCAGCAATCGGATATTATCAACGGACTTTTGAACCGCCGCTCTGTGCTGGGGGCAGGGCCTTATACGCAGGTGGCAAATGCAGTGCTGGCGGCAAATTCGCGTGCCGCAGAGGCCGATCTGCGGGCCGCAAAACTGCGCGCCGAGGCGCGGGCCAACAACTGGCTGCCAACGCTGGGCCCGTCGGTGTCGCTGTCGTCGCTGGGCACGGTGGTGACCTCATTGGTCGTCGAGCAGGTCTTGTTTGACAACGGGCGCAAAAAGGCCGAGCGCGACTATGCCGCAGCCGACGTCGAAGTGGCCGCCGTGAGCTTGGCACAAGACACCAACGACCGTGTGCTTGCGGCGCTGGAGCTGTATCTTGCCGCACAGGCTGCCAGTGCCCGAGCCGATGTGAATGCTGCCGCCCTGCAAAAGATGGAACGCTTTGAATATGTCATGTCCGAGCGGGTCAAGGGCGGGGTGTCCAGCCGCGTCGATCTGCTGGTCGTGCAGCAAAAACTCAACCAGATGCGCTCTGATATGGCCACCGACCAAGAGGCTGCCGCTGCGGCCATGTCCGAGCTTGGCGCGATGTCTGCCGCACCGCTGGCGGGGGTGACCGGCCTGTCGCCACTGACCGATGACCGCGTCAACAGCACACCGCTGAGTGTGCTCAAGGCACAGGCCCAAAGCAGCCGCGCCATCGCCGAGGCCACGGCTGCGCGCGCAGGGTTTCTGCCGCGCCTGACCGCGGGTGGCGATGTGTCAGGTGGCGGCGGTCTTGGGCTGTCGCTGGGCGCGTCAAATGGCATCGGCTTTGGCACCGGGGCCGCATTGCGTGCCGCCGACGCCCAAAAAGCCGCCGCTGCCGCGCGGGTCGGCCAAGTGCGTGAGGATGCCAACCGGGCGTTGCGCGCGCTAGAGGGCGAATTGGTGTCGTTGCAGCGCAAGGCGGCGCAATCGCAAACACTGGCCGATCAGGCCGCGGCAAATTACGACATCTACGCCGAACAGCAGCGCGCAGGCCAACGCGCGGTGCCCGATGTTGTTGGCATTTTCGAGACAAAAGTGCGCACCGAGCGCGCGGCCGTCTCGCTCAAATACGAGATCGCACGGGTGTCGCTGCGCATTGCGGCGCTCAAGGGCACATTGGTAAATGGTGAACAAATATGACCGGTCCTGTTCTGGCCTTTGACGTCAATGCAACCCGCGGCGGCAAGCTGACGCGCATCACATCGGCAAGTGCCCCGGCACCCGCCGATCCGGCTCCCGCCACCGCGACTGCACGGTTTTCGCAAAAAGCCGTGGCGCGCGCCGAGATCGCCTCGCTCTACGCGGGGCTCTTGGGCGTCGCGTTGCAAAAAACCGACCTGCTGGAACGCCTGACCGCTGATCACGCGGGTGATTTGTCGTCTGATGCGATTGCGGCGGCGCTGTCACATGTGGGCCTGATTGCCACGGTCACAAAAACCCGCAGCGTGACGCCTGCGATGTGGCCCGCGCTGGCCGAAATGACTTCGGGGCAAGTCATTCTTGTGCTGGCCCAAGAGGGCGACATGCTGACGGTCTATGACACCACATGTCCGGACAATAAGGCCGAGGTGCCGGTGGCGGATTTTGCGCCGGTGTTTTCGGGCCATATCATCCGCGCCGACGTGGCCGTTGCAGAGCTTTCGCGCCGCCACGCGGCCAAAGGCACCCAGGATCACTGGTTCTGGGGCAAGATCAAAAGCTACCGGCGGATCATCTTTGAAGTCGCACTTGGCTCTTTTGTGGCCAATCTTTTGGCCGTCGCCGTGGCGCTGTTTTCGCTGCAAGTCTATGACCGCGTGATCCCGAACCAATCGACCGCGACGCTATGGGTGCTGGCGCTTGGGGCCGGGCTTGCGATGTTGTTGGAGGCGTTTTTGCGCATTGCGCGCGCGCGGCTGATGGACGGGGCGGGCCGGCGGATCGAGCTGCAAATCCAAGAACTGCTGATGGATCGGCTGCTTGGGATGCAATCGGGTCAAAAGGGCCAGACCCCCTCGGGCACCTTTGCTGCGGTGCGTGAATTTTCCGCGATCCGCGAGTTTTTCACCGCCTCCACCATTGGCACATTGACCGATCTGCCGTTTATCGTCTTGTTCCTCGCACTGGTGGCCTCGATCGGCGGCAATGTGGTCTGGGTGCTGTTCATCGGCGGCATCCTGATGGTGTTGCCGTCGTTTTTCATGCAAAAGAAACTGATGGCGCTGACGCTGCAAACCCAAGGCGCTTCGGTCAAATCCAGCCGGCTGCTGCACGAGGCGATTTATGACGCCGATACCATCAAGGCGCAGCGCGGCGAGGACCGGTTCCGGCGCATCTGGTCAGAGCTGACAGCCCTGTCATCACTGGCCACCTCCGAGCAACGCAAGCTGGCGACAACCCTGACATTCTGGTCGCAAGGGGTGCAGCAGGCGACCTATGTCTCGGCAGTGGTCGTGGGCACCTTCATGGTGTTCCAGGGGCAATTCACCGTGGGCACTATCATCGCGGTCGGGATCCTGACCAGCCGCACATTGGGGCCGCTGACCCAGCTTGCAGGCACGCTTGCGCGCTGGGCCAACGTGAAAGCCGCACTGGAAGCGCTGGATCAAATCGCTGAGGCACCGCAGGACACCGAAGCGGGGCGCAGCTATTTGCGCCGCGAAACCCTGAAGGGCGCGTTCGAGTTGCGCGAACTGTCCTATACCTACGACGAGGGCAGCAACGCCACCATCGACATCCCCGCTTTGTCGATCAAGGCAGGCCAGCATATTGCCGTTCTGGGGGTCAACGGGTCGGGCAAATCAACCCTGCTCAAAGTGCTCTCCGGCTTGCACCGGCCGACATCGGGACGAGTGCTGATCGACGGGATCGACATGGGGCAGGTCATGGCGCGCGACCTGCGGCGCGGCATCGGCTATCTGTCCCAAGAGGTGCGGCTGTTTGCCGGCACTCTGCGTGAAAACCTGAACCTGACCTTGTTGGAACGCGATGACGACCGGTTTCTGGCCGCGCTTGATTTTGCGGGCTTGGGCGATTTTGTGCGCAACCATCCCAAGGGGCTTGATCTTGACATTCGCGACGGCGGCGAGGGGCTGTCTGTCGGGCAGCGCCAGTCCATCGGCTGGGCGCGGCTGTGGCTACAAGACCCGCGCGTCTGCCTGCTTGACGAACCCACAGCCGCCCTTGACCAGACGCTCGAGACCGCATTGGTCGCACGCCTGACCACATGGCTGGCCGGGCGCACCGCGATCATTGCCACACACCGTGTGCCGATCCTGCAACTGACCGACCGGACCATGATCTTGCAAAACGGACGGCTGACCGTGGACGGCCCCCGCGACCAGGTGCTGGCCCATATGCGCGGCACGCAAAACAAGGCGGCAAGCTGATGGCGACAATCGACGCAGAATTTTCAGGCCGGATGCGTGGCTCTTCCATGACGATCTGGCTGGTCGGGGCCACGGTGCTATTGTTCCTGCTCTGGGCAAAATTCGCTTGGCTTGACGAAATCGTGCGTGCCAATGGCGAAGTGGTCAGCGCCTCGCGTCCGCAGATTATCCAGAACCTCGAAGGCGGCATTCTCGCAGAACTTCTGGTCTCCGAAGGCGACATCGTGCAAACGGGCGACGTTTTGGTGCGGCTGCGTGGCACAGGGTTCCAGACCTCGGTGGCCGATCTTGAAGACCAGATTTTGGCGGCAGAAATCCGGCGCTTGCGGCTGGTGGCCGAGATGGAAGGGGCATTTGATTTTGCAGTCCCCGCCGAGATTGCGGCGCGCAGCCCCGAGATCGTAGCCTCCGAGCGCGCACTTTTGAACGCACGTCAATCGGATTATGTCAGCAAACTGGACGGCGCGCGCCGGCTCAAGGCGGAAACCGCGCGCGAACTGGCCCTGATGGAAGACATGCTCGCGCGTGAAATCGTGGCCCTGACCGAGACCACCAAGGCGCGCAAAGCCAACGCCGACGCCGACATCCGCTATAACGAGATCGTCACAGGCGCCGAGCTTGCGCGTGCCAGCGAATTTTCCGACACCTTGCAGGAACTGGCACAATTGGGGCAGAACCTGCGCATGGCCAATGATCAGCTATCGCGCACCGTGATCACCTCACCCATGCGCGGCATCGTCAATAGCCTTGGCATCACTACCATTGGCGGCGTGGTGCGACCGGGCGAAGAAATCGCCCAGATCACGCCCTTGGGCGACGAGCTGTTTGTCGAGGCGCAAGTCAAGGTGCAAGACATCGCCAATGTGATCCCGGGGCAAAAGGCGACGATCAAATTCAGTGCCTATGACTATACCATCTACGGCAGCCTGTCGGGGGTGGTGAAATATATCTCCGCCGATACGTTCAAAGACGAACGCCGCCCCGACATTCCGCCGCACTATAAGGTGACGCTTGGCGTGAACCTTGAAGACCTCGACGTCCGGCAACGCCAGATCGCCATTCGTCCGGGGCTACAGGCGACGGTCGAACTCTACACCGGCGAAAAAACCGTGCTGCAATATCTGACAAAACCGCTTTACCGGTCCAGCGAGGCGCTTAGCGAGCGGTAAACCACGTGTCAAATCACGTCCTACGGGGCTGTGGCACATCCGGTGAAGTCCGAAATGTCGGATTGAATATCGCGCCAGCTGTCGGGGCTGACGGTCGATAGCCCAAATGCGGCGTCTTTCTCTTCAAGCAGACCCAGATCGCGCCCCACTTTGCGGTCAAGTGACCCCGCTATAATGCCCAAGACTTGCGGCGTCACTAAGTCACCGCCGCCCGCGTCCTGAACTGCGGCTGATCCCATGTGCCGTCGCGCATGATCGCAGCAAGGATGTCGATTGCGCGGCCAATCTCATCCTCGTCGATAAACAACGGCGTGATCCCGAAACGGATGATGTCGGGCGCGCGAAAATCGCCCACCACGCCATGCGCAATCAGCGCCTGCATGATCGCATAGCCTTGCGGGTGGTGAAACGACACCTGACTGCCGCGCATGGCGGGGTCGCGTGGAGACGCCAAACGCAGATCGGGGCAGGCGGCCTCGACCCCGGCTATGAGTATTTCAGAAAAAGCGAGGGCACGGGCCCGTAGCGCCTGCATGTCGACGTGATCCCAAATGTCCATTGCCGCATCCAAGGCGGCCATTTGCAGCACCGGCGGTGTGCCCACGCGCATCCGCGAAATGCCGGTGCCCGCGCTATAGCTGGGTTCAAACGCAAAGGGGTCCGCGTGCCCGAGCCAACCTGACAGGGCAGGGCGGGTGCTGGCGATATGGCGCGGCGCCACATAGATGAACGCCGGCGCACCCGGGCCGCCATTGAGGTATTTATAGGTGCACCCAACCGCAAAATCCGCGTGGCATCGCGCCAGATCAACCGGCATTGCCCCTGCCGAATGCGCAAGATCCCAAACCGTGACAATGCCGCGTTTATGCGCCGCTTTTGTCAGCGCCGCCATATCATGCAAGCGCCCGGTGCGGTAATCCACCTGGGTCAGCATCAGCACTGCGACGTCGTCTGATAGCGCGTCCATCACCGCCTCGGGGGCCACTGTGCGCAAGTCATGCCCGCGGTCCAAGGCCCCGATCAACCCCTCGGCCATATATAAATCGGACGGAAAATTGCCGCTATCGGACAAGATCACGCGCCGGGTCGGGTTCAGGTCAAGGGCGGCGGCAAGCGCCTGATACACCTTGATCGAGAGCGTATCACCCAACACCACATGGCCCGCCTCCGCGCCGATCAAACGACCAATACGGTCAGCCAGTGCCTCTGGCTGCGCCATCCATCCGGCCTTGTTCCAGCCGGTGATCAGCATTTCGCCCCATTCATCCGTCACGGTTTGCGCCACGCGCGCGGCGGCGGCTTTCGGCAGCGGCCCCAGCGAATTGCCGTCCAGATAAATCATCCCTTCGGGCAGGTGAAACAGGGCTTTGGTCGCGGCAAAATCCATCCTCAGAGCGCGATCCACGTCACGACAAGCGCCAGGAGCGCAGGCAGCGTTTGCACATAGAGCGCCGATTTGATGCCGCAATATAGCGCATAGACCCCCGCCACGATCACGCAGCTTAACAGATAGACCACCATCGACAGGTTGCCTGTCAACAGCCCCAACACCAAACCAAGTGCGATGAATCCGTTATACAGCCCCTGATTGGCCGCCATCACCTTGGTCACCGCCGCCTTTTCCGCAGACATGCCAAAGGCTCTTCGGGTGCGCGGGGCCTCCCATTTCACCATCTCCAGATACATGAAATAGAAATGGATCAGCGCCACCAGTGCCGTTAAAATAATCGCCAGTGTCATTGCTTTTCTCCTGTTTTCACTACTATTTTGCGGGTCCATCACCCGTCACCGGCGCGGGTTTGCCCGCATGGTCCATTGCGATCACCTTCTGGGCATCGTATCTGTGCAGCACCACACGACAAGTGAAAAAGGACCGCTGCCCATGAAATGGATCGATATTCCCCCCGTCTGGCTGGCAGGCGCTCTGGTCATCGCTTGGCAAACCAGCGTCCTGCGGCCCTTCCGTCTCTCTCTCGACACGCCTTTGACCCAACTTTTGGGCGGGCTGCTGGTGGGCGGCGGTCTGGTTTTGATGCTGCTGGCGGTCACCGAAATGCGCAAACGCCAAACCACCGTCGTCCCGCACCGCGAGGCGCAAAGCCTTGTGACCACGGGCATTTTCAAGCGCAGCCGCAACCCGATCTATCTGGGCGACGCGATGATCCTTGCGGGGCTGATCCTGCGCTGGGACGCGCCGCTGGCGCTGATCCTCGTGCCGGTCTTCGTGTGGATCATCGAGCGGCGGTTCATCGTGCCCGAGGAAAACATGCTGCGCCGCAAATTCCGCGCCGATTTTGCCCGCTATATGGAAAAGACCCGGCGCTGGCTCTAGACCCGCGTTAGCGCTCGCAGTGTTGTTTCGCGCCGCTACCTGCTTGTGAAACAAAATTACGCGGGGTAGGTCTCTCATACTGCAAAATCGCGCAAGGAGACCGCCCCATGAAAATCGGGACACCAAAAGAAACACATCCAGGTGAGAACCGCGTGGCAATGACGCCCGCCTCCGCCAAGGATCTGCAAAAACTCGGATACGACTGCGTTATCGAATCCGGTGCAGGCATTGCTGCGGGCTTTCATGACAAAGCCTATAAAGACGCAGGCGTCACGGTTGTCAAAACCGGCACGGCGCTGTTCAAAGCTGCCGATATCATCGCCAAAGTGCGCCCGCCCTCGGACGCCGAGACCAAGCGCCTGCGCGATGACCAGACCCTGATTTCGTTCTTCTATCCGGCGCAAAACGACAAATTGATGGACCTTGCCAACGCGCAGGGCGCCACCGTGATCGCCATGGATATGGTGCCGCGTATTTCTCGTGCGCAAAAAATGGACGCGCTCTCGTCGATGGCCAATATCGCAGGCTACCGCGCTGTGATCGAGGCTTCAAACAACTTTGGCCGCTTCTTCACCGGCCAGATCACGGCGGCTGGCAAAGTGCCCCCCGCAAAGGTTCTGGTTGTGGGCGCTGGTGTCGCAGGGCTTGCCGCGATTGGCACCGCAACCTCGCTAGGTGCGATTACTTACGCCTTTGACGTGCGCCCCGAAGTGGCCGAACAGGTCGAGAGCATGGGCGCCGAATTTGTGTTTCTTGATTTCAAAGAAGACCAGGCAGACGGGGCGGCATCGGGCGGCTACGCCTCCGTATCTTCCCCGGAATTTGCCGCAGCCCAACTTGCCAAATTCCGCGAAATCGCGCCCGATATGGACATCGTGATCACCACAGCATTGATCCCGGGCCGCGACGCACCAGAGCTGTGGACCAAAGATATGGTCGACAGCATGAAGCCCGGATCGGTGATTATCGACCTCGCGGCAGAGCGCGGCGGCAACTGTAAACTGACCGTCATGGACGAAAAAATCGTGACAGATAACGGTGTTACCATCATCGGCTATACCGATTTTCCGTCGCGCATGGCCGCGCAATCCTCGACGCTTTATGCCACAAACATCCGCCACATGATGACCGATCTGACGCCTGCCAAAGACGGCAAGCCGGTCCACAATATGGACGACGACGTGATCCGCGGCGCGACGGTAACCCACAAGGGCAAGGTGACCTTCCCGCCACCCAAGCCGAAAATCGCAGCCATCGCCGCGGCCCCCAAAAAACCCGCGCCAAAAGAGCTGACCCGCGAAGAAAAGCGCGATCTGGAAACCGCCGCCTTCAAAACCCAGACCCGCAATCAGGTCACGCTTATCGCGATTGGCGGCGCGCTTTTGCTGACCATCGGCCTCTTTGCACCTGCCAGTTTCATGCAGCACTTCATCGTGTTTGTGCTCTCGGTCTTTATCGGCTTCCAAGTGATCTGGGGCGTCGCACATAGCTTGCACACCCCGCTGATGGCGGTGACCAACGCGATCTCTTCAATCATCATTCTGGGCGCTGTGGTGCAAGTCGGATCAGGGTCGTTCCTGGTGATCCTGCTGGCGGCACTGGCGATCTTTATGACCGGTATCAATATTTTCGGGGGGTTCCTCGTGACACGGCGGATGCTCGCCATGTTCCAGAAATCTTAAGGGGTTAGACACATGGAATACGGTTTTACAACAGCAGCTTACGTTGTCGCGGCAGTCCTCTTCATCCTCTCTCTGGGCGGCCTTTCGGGACAGGAAAGCGCAAAGCGCGCGGTCTGGTATGGCATCGCGGGCATGGCGCTGGCCATCGCCGCCACACTCATCGGCCCCGCCTCTGGTCTCTGGCTCCTCTCGCTGATCCTCATCGCGGGCGGCGGCGTCATCGGCTACCAATTGGCGACCAAGGTGCAGATGACCCAAATGCCCGAACTGGTCGCGGCGATGCACAGCCTTGTGGGGCTTGCCGCGGTCTTTGTCGGCTTTATCGCACATTTCGAGATCGGCAATGCTGCTGCGGGCGGTGATCTGGGCACTTTCGCCACCATGATTGCCGAAAAATCCGCCGTGGAAATCAACATCCTGCGGGTTGAGCTGTTCCTCGGCGTGTTCATCGGCGCGATCACCTTCACAGGGTCTGTCATCGCTTACGGCAAACTGGCGGGGCGCGTGACCTCGACCGCGCAAAAACTGCCCGGTGGTCACTTGCTCAACATCGCTGCTGCCGCCATCGCGGTGCTGACATTGATCTGGTATTTCAACTCGGGTGGCTTGCTGCCGCTGGTCCTGATGACACTGGCCGCGCTCTTCATCGGCTACCACCTGATCATGGGCATCGGCGGCGCGGACATGCCCGTTGTGGTCTCGATGCTGAACTCCTACTCGGGCTGGGCCGCCGCCGCGATCGGCTTCTCGCTTGGCAATGACCTTTTGATCGTGGTCGGCGCACTCGTCGGCTCCTCGGGCGCAATTCTGTCCTACATCATGTGTAAGGCGATGAACCGCTCGTTTATCTCGGTGATCCTGGGCGGCTTTGGCGGCCCCTCGGGCGAACAAATGGCGGTGGAAGGCGAACAAATCGCCATCGACAGCGACGGCGTGGCAACGGCCCTCAACGAGGCCGACAGCGTGATCATCATCCCCGGTTACGGCATGGCCGTGGCACAAGCACAGACGTCTGTGGCCGAGCTGGTGCGCAAGCTGCGCGCCCAAGGCAAAGAGGTCCGCTTTGCCATCCACCCTGTCGCAGGGCGCTTGCCGGGGCACATGAACGTGCTTTTGGCCGAGGCCAAGGTGCCCTATGATATCGTGATGGAAATGGACGAGATCAACGAGGATTTCCCCAAAACCGATGTCGCGATTGTCATCGGCTCCAACGACATCGTGAACCCCGCAGCCCAAGACGACCCCAACTCCCCCATCGCAGGGATGCCGGTCCTCGAATGCTGGAAAGCCAAACAGGTGTTTGTGTCCAAACGCGGCCAAGGCACCGGTTATTCGGGCATTGAGAACCCGCTGTTTTACAAGGACAACACGCGCATGTTCTATGGCGACGCGAAAAAGTCGCTCGACGAGCTATTGCCAAAAATCGACTAAAGCGTGTCGGGAAAACCTGACTTGCAGATTTTCGCGACACCCTGACATGACAAAAGCCCCGCCAGATATGGCGGGGCTTTTGCGTGACCCCAGACCTGTTTGGCGGGGTATCACCCGCCACGGCGTCAGGTTTTCAGCACACGGTAGATCGCGGGGATCACCAGCACTGTCAGCAGGGTCGAGGACAGCAATCCAAACAGCAACGAGATCGCCAGCCCCTGAAAGATCGGGTCGGTCAGGATCACAAAGGCCCCGATCATCGCTGCAATCGCTGTCAGCAGGATCGGCTTGAAGCGGATCGCACCCGCCTCGATCAGGATATCGACAGGGGTCTTGCCGGTAGGGTCCGCGTGGCGAATGAAGTCTACCAGCAGGATCGAGTTGCGCACGATAATGCCGGCCAGCGCGATGAACCCGATCATCGAGGTGGCCGAAAACGGCGCGCCAAACAGCCAGTGACCGGCCATGATGCCCAGAAACGTCAGCGGCACCGGCGTGAGAATGACCAGCGGCAGACGGAACGAGCCGAACTGCGCCACCACCAGGATGTAGATCCCCAAAAGGGCCACGATAAAGGCAGCCCCCATATCGCGGAAGGTGACATAGGTGACCTCCCATTCGCCATCCCACAGCAGCGTGGTCACGCTTTCGTCCTGCGGCTGTCCGTTCATGCGGATCACCGGTTTTGTGCCAGGTTCCCAGTCCATCGCGTCCAATGCGCGCCCCACCGCGATCATGCCGTAAAGCGGCGCCTCAAAGCTGCCCGCGAGTTCAGCCGTCACCATTTCGGCCGCGCGCCCGTTGTGGCGGAAAACCGGAAACGAGGCGCGCTCTTGAGCCACATCGATGACATCGCCCAATTCGACCACACCGCGCGCTCCGGGCAGCACATTGGCCGGGATCGGCGTAGACAGGAACCGCTCGTCCAGCACCCGGTCGGCAGGGGCGCGCGCAATCTCGATCGGGATCGGATCACGCCCGCCACCACGGTGCGAATAACCAACCGTCTGGCCGCTATTCAAAACCGCCAGCGTGTCAAAGACATCGCTCTCCTGAACGCCATAAAACTCTAGGAAATCCGTGCTGATCGTGGCGCGAAGCCTGCGCGGCTGGACGCCAAAACTGTCATCGACATCCACAACAAACGGCACGCTCTCGAACGCTTGGCGCACCTTCGTCGCAGCCTCGCGGCGGGTTTCGGCGTCGGGACCATAGATCTCGGCCAGCAGCGTGGCGATGACCGGCGGGCCGGGGGGTGGCTCCACGGTTTTCAGGCTGGTGCCCTCGGGCAAGCTCAGGCCGGACAGACGCGCGCGGATATCAAGCGCAATCTCGTGGCTTGGCCGGTCGCGCTCGGCGCCGGGTGACAGCGTGATCTGCACCTCGCCCATCTGGGGGGCGGACCGCAGGTAATAATGCCGCACCAACCCGTTGAAATTGAACGGGGCCGCCGTGCCGGCGTAGGTCTGCACCGACACCACTTCGGGCACTTGCCGCACCAGACGGGCCACGTCCTGGGCCACACGGTCGGTCGCCTCCAGGGCCGTCCCTTCGGGCATGTCGATCACCACCGAAAGCTCGGACTTATTGTCAAACGGCAACAGCTTTACGGTGACGTCTTGGGTATAAAGCAAGCCAAGCGAGCCAAAAGAAAGCACCACGGTGATCAGCAAAAACCCAAGACTACGGGCCTTTGTCGCAAGCAGGGGCCGCGCCAGAAAACTATAGGCCCGCCCTAAAATACCGCCCGGATGACCGCCATAGACATCATCGTGACCATGGGCGGTCATCGGCGCACGACCGGCCATTTTGACCATCAGCCAAGGCGTGATAACCACCGCCACAAAGAACGAGAAAATCATCGCCGCACTGGCATTGGCAGGGATCGGGCTCATGTAGGGGCCCATCAACCCCGAGACAAACAGCATCGGCAAAAGGGCTGCCACCACGGTCAGTGTGGCGACGATCGTGGGGTTGCCCACCTCGGCCACCGCCGCAATCGCGCCCTTGATCCGGTCGCCGCCCTTGTCCTTTGCCCAGTGGCGCGAGATGTTTTCAATCACCACAATCGCGTCATCGACCAGAATACCGATGGAAAAGATCAGCGCAAACAGCGACACGCGGTTCAGGGTATAGCCCATGATCCATGCCGAAAACAGCGTCAGAAGGATGGTAACCGGGATCACCACAGCGACCACCGAGGCCTCGCGCCAGCCGATCGCGATCCAGACCAGCCCGACAATCGACAATGTGGCAAGGGCCAGCGTGAACAACAACTCGTTGGCCTTTTCGTTGGCGGTTTCGCCAAAGTTGCGGGTCACGATGATGTCGAATGTTTCGGGTATCAGACTGCCCTCAAGCGCCTCGATGCGCGCCATCACCGCCTCGGATACCACCGTCGCATTGGCACCGGCCCGTTTGGCAATCGCCAGCGTGACCGCGGGTGCGCGCGCGACCTCGCCATCCGCGTCCGCGGTGACATTGGCCACCAAAGCATCGGCATAGTCGGGCACAAACGTCACATCAGCCACGTCGGCCACATAGACCGGCCGCCCGTCACGGGTGGTCAGCAGCAGATTGGCAATCTGCGCCGGCGCTATCAGCGTTTCACCCGCCACAAGGGCAATCTGTTCGCCCGCATCGCGCACCGTGCCGATGTTCAACGACCGGTTCGCGCTTGTGACTTTGCCCGCAAGTTGCTGCAAGGTAACGCCGTATAGCGCCAGACGCTCGGGGTCGGGGGCGATACGGATCGTCTCGCTCACCTCGCCCACCAGATAGGTCAGGCCGACATTTTCGGTTTTCGAGATTTGCGTGCGCAGCTCCCGGGCGACCCGCGTGAGGTCATTGGCGCTGATCCCCGTGGCCTCTGGCTTGGGGGTAAGGGTCAGCGAAATAATCGCCACATCGTCGATCCCGCGCCCGACAATCAACGGCGCAGGGATGCCCACGGGGATCTTGTCCAAATTGGCGCCAATCTTGTCACGCACCCGCAGCACGGCAGTATCCGCCGAGGTGCCGACCTTGAAGCGCGCGGTGATCAGCGCCTGATCATCTTGGGTCGAGGAATAGACATGGTCCACGCCGTCGATGCTTTTGACGATGGTCTCCAGCGGCTCTGTCACCAGCTTGACCGCATCTTCGGCGTGAAGCCCGGGGGCTTGCAGCAGAATATCAACCAAAGGCACCGAGATCTGCGGCTCTTCCTCGCGTGGCAGCGATGTCAGCGCGACAAGCCCCATCGCCAGTGCCGCCAATATAAACAAGGGCGTCAGCGACGAGGAAATAAACGCGCGGGTCAGACGTCCGGCAATGCCGAGGTTGGGGGTGTCAGGTGCATCACTCATGGGGGGCCGCCAATCGGTCACCGGCGATCAGACCGGACAGTATTTCAATCATCGCCTTGCCTTCAATCACGCTACGCTGGCCGGACACGACCGTGCGCAAAATAGGGCCCTCGGGGCCAGCAACATGCACAAAATCAAGACCGGTCTGTGTGGTCACCGCCGTCTCGGGCACCATCAGCGCGGGGCGGGTATCGACAGGCAGCCGCACCAGCACCCGCGCATTGATAAAGGTTTCAGGCAGGTCAGGCACATCGACATCGGCGATCACCCTGCCATTTTCGATCAGCGGATAGATCCGCGCCAGCGTGCCCTGTGCAGGGCCCGTTGCGGTTTCGATTTCAATGGCAGCGCCCTGCTGCAAGACGGCTGCATGACGTTCAGGCACCGCAATACGCAGGAAAATCCCGCCGCCGCCGATTGTGGCCACCGCTTCACCGGCCATGATTACCGCCCCTGCGGCCACCGGCACATCCAGCACACGGCCTGCGATCGGGGCCAGCACGGTGCCTTCAAGCGCTTGTTGTGCGACCACCTGACGATCGGCGCGCGCGGCGGCGATCTGGCCTGCGACCACATCAACCTGCGTGCGCAGCGCATCAAGCTGCTGCACCGTGGTCACCCCGCGGGTCAACAGATCCTCGCCACGGGTCAACTCGGCGTCGGCATTGTCGAGTTGCGCGGTGAGCGTCTGCAACCGGGCATCAATCGCGGCCAGTTGAAAATCAATCTTTGCGTCCACAATCCGCGCCAGCACTTGGCCCGCGGTCACCACATCGCCTTCACTGATCTCAAGCGACACCAGCGTGCCGCCAAGGCGGGCGCGGGCCGGAATACGGCTGCGTGCCTCGATCTGGCCATAAACCGCCTTCCATTCCGTGACCATCGTCGGGGTCAGGGCCATATCTTCGCTGTGTGCCGGCAACGTCAGCAGGGTCAGGGCAGTAAAAGCAGCAATCAGGGTTCGCACGGGTTTTCCAATCCAGAATAGGGGATACAGGTGACGCCCCTATTACATGCAAAAAACCGAATGTAAAGGCCCGCTGTCGCCTTGATGGCGCGAGATCACCTCGCGGGATCAGAGTGCCGGAATTCTGAACTCGGACAGGCTGTCCTCGAACATCGACAGAAACTCCAGCGTCAGCAGTGACGGGGCCTTGTGCACAGGGCGCAGCAGCGACAATTGATGCGGCACATTGGGCACAAAAGGCCGGAACGACAGACCCCGCGATGCGTAGTTGCGCGCGTCAAGCTCGCTGACAATCGACACGCCGGTGCCAAGGCTGACCAATTCGCACGCACAAGTGAACTGGCGGGTCTCGACGATTGATTTGAACCTGTGCCCGGCCAGGGCAAAGGCGTCGACAACCGATTTGTAAAACTGACTGTCCTTGCGGTCATGGATCATCTTTTCATCCACCAGATCGGCGGGCGTAATTTCCGACAAGGCCTCCAGCGCGTGCCCTTGGGGGAAAATACACACCGACCGCACCGCGATCATCCGGCTTTCAACGGCAGGGTGTTCCTCAAACCCGTCGGTGATGCCGCAATCATATTGCTCGCCGATGATCCATTCCAGAATACGCTCGGGGCGGTCGGGCTCGATGGTGACGGTGACATCAGCGCGGTTTTCAAGAAACTTCGCGATCAGCTCGGGCAGGTGACTGGTGGCAAAACCGGGCAGACAGGCGATGCGCAGATGTCCGGCTTGGCGGCGCGGAATATCGCGGCCCATTTCCGAGATATACTGCATGGATTCAAGCAGGCGCTTGATTTCCGGCAGCAGATATCCGGCCTCTTGGGTCAACACCAGCCGACCCGCTTTGCGGTGATACAGCTTGAACCCCAGCTCGGCGGACAGGTCCGACAACAGCCGGCTGGTTGCGGGTTGCGAGATGCCCAAATCTTCGGCGGCACGCGACACCGTGCCCCTCTTGGACAGTGCGTGCAGGGCTTCAAGCTGTCTAAGGCGCAGGGGCTCTCGCATCCGATATCCTTTGTCGTCATGGTGGCAAAACCAGACATAACACAATGTTATAATAATATCAAAAATAAGTATGTTGCCCTATGCAATTTCCCGATCTAGCCTTTTGAAAAGCGCAATCAGGGGGGATTCGCCATTATTGAGACTGTTTTTCCTTGCCGTGTCTTACAGATGTCATCTGTGCCGTGTGATACGCGGTGCAATGTCGCTTGCGTGGCACCTCGCCGATGACATCCCCGGATCAAACAGTGCAAAAAATGGACCCAAGCAAAACAGCCCCCCGCATCTACGGCCATCGTGGCGCGCGCGGTGAAATGCCCGAGAACAGCCTCGAGGGGCTGCACCATCTTTTGCAAACCGGCGTGCGGGCGGTCGAGATCGACGTGCAAAATACCGCGGACGGGGTGATGGTGCTGTGGCATGATCCGACGCTGGACCCCGACATGGTGCGCGACGCGGCAGGGTATTGGGTGGCGCCCGGTGACACACGGATTATCGCAACACCCTATGATGCGCTTGCGCGGTTCGACATCGGCGCATTGCGATACGGCAGCGCACAGGCGCAAAGATTTCCGCAGCAGGCCCGCTTTGACAATGTGCAGATCCCGACATTGCAAGACGTGTGCCGCCTTGTGCAGGCGACGCCCGACTTCATTTTGAATATCGAGGTGAAATCATACGCGGACCGCAGCGATCTTGGCGACACTCCCGAGGGTCTGGCACGATCGGTTGCCACATTGGTGCAGGCCGCCGGTCTGGCCGACCGGACGATTGTGTCGTCGTTTGACTGGCGGGTGCTGACGGCGCTGCGCCGCTTGGCCCCCGCATTGTCGCGCGGCTATCTGTCCTATCTGGACCGCCCCGATCCGCCGATGCAGCCCAATATCATCGATGGCAGCGCGTGGATGGATGGCATCCGGCTTGGCGATCACGCGGGCAGTTTGCCGCAGGCGATTGCGGATGTTGGCGGCTCTGTATGGGCGCCCTATTTCAAAGACCTCACGGCCCAGGACCTGACCCGCGCCCATGATGCAGGGCTGAAGGTCAATGTCTGGACCGTCAATGATATCAACGACATGCAGCGCATGGCGGATATGGGTGTTGACGGGATTATCACCGACTATCCGACACGGGCACAGGCGCTTTTTGCGCCCGAACCGCAGCTTGAAAACCCGGCGATTTCAGATCAGGCGGTGGCCCGTGACACCGTTTAGTTTTCCCGAATTCCTGCTTGCCATTGCAAGTGCCGCGGCGTTGCTGGTCTGGTCGGTGCGGCTGGTGCGCACCGGGTTCGAGCGGGCCTTTGGGCCAGAGCTGCGCGCCGGTCTGCGCAAATCAACAAGCAACCGGGTCTATGCCGCACTGACCGGCGCTGTGGCCGCGTTTTTGTTGCAAAGTGCGACGGGCGTGTCGGTTCTGGTCGCGGGCTTTATGTCAAGCAGTGCCATTGCGCCGCTGCCCGCTTTTGCGATGCTGCTGGGCGCGGATGTCGGCTCGGCGCTGGTGGCGCAGGTCTTGGTGGTGCAATCAAGCGTTCTGGTCTCCGTGCTCTTGCTGACGGGCTGCGTTTTGTTTTTACGCAGCAAGCGGCCCAAACTGCGTCAATGCGGGCGTATCCTGATCGGTATTTCACTGATCCTGATCTCGTTGAGCATGATCTCGATGGCCAGCGCCCCGCTGGTTGATATTAAGGCAGCACAGGCGGTGTTCGGCTATCTGGGGCGCGATCTGGTCACCGCCTTTGTTTTGGCGGCGGTGTTGGCATGGCTGATGCATTCCAGCCTTGCGGCGGTCCTGCTCTGGGTCACGTTCGCCGCACAGGGCGTTTTGCCGGTCGAGGCCGCGATGGCGATGGTGCTGGGGGCAAATTTGGGCGGCGCCTTTATTGCCTTTGCGCTGACGCTGGCCGCCTCGGTCGATATCCGCAGAATGGTGCTGGCCAATCTGTTATGGCGCGGTGGTTTTGCGGCTTTGGGCCTGATCCCGCTGACATATTTTCCTGCCGCCTTTACATGGCTGGGGGCTGCGGACGCACAACAGGTGTTGAACCTGCATCTGGCGTTCAATCTGGCCTTGCTGGTGATCGGCCTGCCGGTCTCATCGCTGATGATCGCATTGGCGTCCGCGCTTGTCGCGGACGCGGACCCCGATGCGTCCGATGCCGCGAACACGACGTTGCTGGACCCGAATGCACAAAACACACCCAACCTCGCGCTGGGGTTAGCTGCGCGTGAATTGATGCATATCGCCGAACGGGTCGCGGTCACGCTGGGCCGTGCCATGCAGCTATACCGCAGCTACGACATGACGGCGGCGGCCGCCACACGGCGCGATTATCAGGCGATCCGCACCTCCGTGCGCACCCTCAAATTCTATCTGACGCGGCTGGACCAGTCGAAAATGACCGATCAGGCGATCCAGAAAAGCCACGATCTGGTTGAATCGGCCATTCACATCGGGACCGCCGCCGAAGCGATTTCGGAAAAGATGGTCCGGCTTGCAGAGCAGATTCACACCGAACATCTTCAATTCTCCCAAGACGGGATGGCCGATCTTGAGGATATGTTCGATCTGGTCTTGCAGAACGTGCAACTGGGGATCAATGTCTTGATGACCCAAGACCCGTCCGCGGCGGCGTCACTGGTTGAACGCAAGGCCACCGTGCGCGAGGCGGAAAAAACCTTTCGCCGGCGCCATCTGGACCGGTTGCAACAACAGACGTCCGAGACAACCGGCACCAGCGACGTTCATCTGGAGACGCTACAGGTGCTCAAGTCGGTCAATGCCTCGTTTGCGATGATGGGCTACCCGCTGCTTGAACAGACGGGGGCGTTTCTGGACAGTAGATTGGTCAAATGACATTTGCACCACATGAAATTCGCGCAGAAAAACCGGCGAAAAGGCCGGGAACACACGACTTAACCTCCAACAGACAAGGGACTTGACTATGAAACTTACATCAACAACCGCAACCGCGATGGTGCTGGTTCTGGCCGCAAGCCAGATGGCGCAGGCCGGTGATACGCTGCGTCTTTTGACATGGGGCGGCTATGCACCCGAAGAGGTCATCGCGCTGTTTGAAGCCGAAAGCGGGCACAGCGTCGAAGTCACGCTGTCCAACAACGAAGAAATGATTGCAAAGCTGCGTGCGACGGCCGGCGGCGGCTTTGATCTGGCACAACCAAGCCAGGACCGGATCGCCGGACCGCAAGCCGAGTTTGGCATCTACAAGCCGATGGATCTGACGCAGATCGACGCGTCCCAGTTCATCACATCGATGCTCGAGGCCACCAAGACCAATACAACCGTGGACGGCGAAATCTACGGCGTCCCGCACGTCTGGGGCACCTCCGGCCTGGTTCTTGACACAACCGCCGCGGCATCGGTGAAAGACTATACCGATCTGTGTTCCGACGAGGTCGCGGGCAAAGTGTCCTACCGGCTCAAGCGTCCGACATTGATCGGCTTTGCTTTTGCAATGGGGCTTGATCCTTTTGCAGCCTACGGCGACGAAGCGGCCTACAGCGAGATCATGGATCAGGTCGAAGCCAAGCTGATCGAGTGCAAACCTAACGTCAAAACCTACTGGGGCGGCGGTGACGAGCTGATGAACCTGATCCGCTCTGGCGAAGTTGTGGCATCCATGGCGTGGGATACCGGCGGCTGGAAGCTGAACGGCGAGATGCCAAACGTGACCTTTGTCGCACCGGCATCTGGCGCATTGGGCTGGATCGATACATTTGTGCTGCCCGCCAAAGGCCGCGCTGACGAAGCCGCCTATGACTGGATCAACTTTGTGATGCGCCCCGAAATCTCGGCGATGATCACAAGTAGTGCGGGCAACTTCACCGCGTCCAAAGGGGCCGACGCGTTTGCCGACGCTGCGCTGAAGGCCCAGTATCAGGCCAGCTTCTCGGCGGCTGATGTGGACAACATCAAATGGTATCCGCCTGTGCCTGCTGGTCTTGAAACCATCGAAGGTGGTGTTCTGGACCGCGTCAAGGCAGCCAACTAGGCGGCACACCAACACGGCCCCGCCGGTTTGGCGGGGCCGTCTCTTATCAAAGGACGACACATGACAGCCCCCGATTTAAGATGCCAGAACCTGACCAAAGACTACGGGTCTGTCAGGGCCGTGGATAACGTCAGTTTCGATGTCCCTGCGGGCTCGTTCTTTTCCATTCTCGGGCCGTCGGGCTGCGGGAAAACCACAATCATGCGGATGATTGCGGGCTTCCAGGAACCGACCTCGGGTGACATCCAGATCAAGGGCAAGTCCGTCCTGAACGTGCCACCCAACAAACGACCGGTGAACATGGTGTTCCAGCATCTGGCCCTGTTCCCGATGATGAATGTTGCGGACAACATCGGCTACGGGTTGCGGCGACGCAAAGTCGACAAGACGCAGATCAGCCGCAAAGTTGACGAGGCACTGGACCGCATCGGACTGCCGGGGATCGGCAAACGGCAGGTCAGCGAATTGTCGGGCGGGCAAAAACAGCGCGTGGCGATTGCCCGCTGTATGGTGTTGGAACCCGATGTGCTGCTGCTGGACGAACCCTTGGGTGCGCTTGATCTGAAGCTGCGCGACCAGATGAAGGTCGAGCTCAAGGCGCTTCAAGCCGCGTTTGATACCACATTTCTTTATATCACCCACGACCAGAGCGAGGCTTTGGTGATGTCGGATGCGATTGCAGTGATGAACGCCGGTCGCTTTGAACAGGTCGGCGCGGCACAAGACCTGTATCACACTCCCAAGACCGCTTTTGTTGCGGGGTTTGTCGGCGAAAGCAACCGCTGGCTGGGCACCGTGTCGCGCCGCGAGGGCAAACACGTCGAGATCATGGCCGCCGACGGTCAGGCGATCCGCGCACTTGCCTCGGGCGAGGCGCTGGTGCGCGGCGCAAAGGCAGAGGTCTTTGTGCGCCCCGAAGCGATACGCGTCAGTCACGATGCAAGCGACCTGTCAGGGGCCGAAAACATCCTGTCGGGCACCGTCGAGCAGATCCTGTTCAATGGGGCGGCCAGCCGGATTCTGGTGCGACCCGACGGCGGCGGCGAGATTGTGGAAGTGAACATGCCCCAAGCCGGCGGTGTCAGCACATGGGCCAAAGGACACACCGCCCATGTCGGTTGGTCTCACGATCAAAGCATCGCCTTTGTGCAGAGGGCCCGGTGATGGGCGCGCACCGCAAATTCGGGTTTTATTTGCTGCTGGCACCCTTGGCCTTGTGGCTTATCCTTTTGATCGTCATCCCGCAGGTCAATCTTGCGGTGCTGTCGTTGCAAGAACGGGTCGGCGTGCGTCAATATGTGACGAGCCTTGCAAACTACCGCACCTTTATCGAGGAACCGCTCTATCTGATAACCTTTGCGCGCACCGCGGTGATGTCGGTGCTGGCCACGGTCTTGACGCTGCTGATCGGGTTTCCGGTGGCTTACTATATCGCCAAAATGGTGCGCGGGCGGACCCGGTCGGTTCTGTTCCTGCTGTGCCTTGTGCCGTTTTGGGTCTCCGAGCTGGTGCGCACCTTCGGGTGGATGATCTTGCTGCGCGAAACCGGCGTGGTGTCGTCCCTGCTGCAATGGGCGGGTCTCGCATCCGGCCCTGTTGAAATGCTGTATAATGATGCCGCGATTATGGTCGGCCTTGTCTATACCTCGATGCTGTTCATGGTTGTGCCTTTGGTCACGACGCTCGATAGCCTTGATGACGCGGTGATCGAGGCCAGTTATGATCTGGGCGGCACCGCCCCCTCGATCCTGCGCGAGATCGTCATCCCCCATGCCATGCCGGGCATCGTGTCGGGATGTATCGTGGTCTTTATGCTGTCGCTGGGCAATTACCTGACCCCGATCATGCTGGGCGGCAAGGAAAGCCTCTGGTTCACCGAGCTGATCTACTCGCAGTTCATCGTGCGCTTTAACTGGGAACTTGGGGCGGCTTTTGGCTTCCTGCTGTTGTTCCTGTCGTCTGTGATTGTCTGGGCCGCCCTGCGCCTATCGGGACAAACACTTGAAAAAACAATGGGTTGAGGTGATAAAATGATACCAACAATCCCGCGCAACCGCACCGCCACTTGGGCCTACAACGCCTATATCGGGCTGTTTTTCCTTTATCTTGCCCTGCCGCTGGTCGTGGTGGCGACCTTTGCCTTTAACGACAGCCAGTTCCCGTCGCTGCCTTGGAAAGGCTTCACATGGGACTGGTTCTTTGGCACGGCACAACCCAAACTTGGCGTGTTTTATGAAAGCGCGATTTTGGGTGCGGTTGGCACCTCGGTGATTGTCGGGGTCAGCGTCTCATTGATCTCTGTGGCTGTCGGCACCACCAATGCCTTCTTGTTCAACCGCTACGAATTTCGCGGCAAAAGCGCGCTTTATGTCTTGATGATCGTGCCGCTGGTGATCCCGGGCATCGTGCTTGGCATCTCTATTCTGGTGTTCTCGTCAAGCGTGGCCAACGCGGCTTGGGAGGGGGCAAAACTTGATCTGGTGGCCCTGCGCCCCGGTCTGACGCTGGTTGTGCTGGGGCAGTTTTCGTTCATCACCACGATTGCAACGCTGGTGATTTCGGCGCGCCTGAAAAGCTTTGACCGCACCCTGGAAGAGGCCGCACTGAACCTCGGGGCCACGCCACTGACGGCCGTGCGCACGGTGACGATCCCCTATCTTGCGCCCGCTTTGGTCGGCGCCTTTGTGGTGTCATTCCTGATGAGTTTCGAGAATTTCAACACCACATTGATGCTGGTCGGTTCTGACGCTCCCTTGACGATCGCCATGTTTGACCGCCTGAAAGAAGGCTCCACACCGCTTTTGAACGCGGTCTCGCTGATGCTGATGATCGGCTCAAGCCTGCTTGCACTGGTGATGATCGTCTTTCAGAAACGCTAGCGGCGGATCAGACCGTCTGCGTGCCGCCCGCTGACAGTTCAGCAGGCGGCACGCAGACCTAGACGATTTGCAGCAACAGCTTTGTGGTGTTCTCGCGTGTCATCTCGACAGGGTTGCCGCCGGTGCTGGGGTCGTTCAACGCACCTGCAACGATCCGGTCGATATCAGGGTCAGTGACCCCAAGCCCGGCCAGCGTCTTGGGGATGCCCAGCGAGGCATTCAGCGCGTCGACATAGGCGCAAAACCCGTCAAATCCGCCCGCAATGCCTAGGTAATTTGACGCCTGTTCAATCACGCCGGTAATTTTCGGTTTGTTGAACTGAAGCACCGCAGGCATACAGACCGCATTCGTGGTTCCGTGGTGCGTGTGGTAAATCGCGCCAATCGGATGCGACAGCGCATGGATCGCACCCAGCCCCTTTTGAAATCCCGTCGCCCCCATAATGGCCGCGGACATCATATGCGACCGCGCCGCGATATCGCTGCCATCGGCATAGGCGCGCGGCAAAAATTCCTTGACCAACCGCATCCCTTCAAGCGCGATGCCCTGCGACATCGGGTGATAATGCGGCGAACAAAACGCCTCGACGCAATGTGCAAAGGCATCAAGCCCGGTGCCAGCGGTGATAAAATCCGGCATCCCGACCGTCAGTTCGGGATCACAAATCACAACGCGGGGCAGGAATTTGGGATGAAAGATGATTTTCTTCTCAGCGGTCACCGAATTGGTAATGACCGAGGCGCGCCCGACCTCCGAGCCGGTGCCCGCCGTGGTCGGCACCGCCACAATCGGCGCAATAGCATCCGCATCCGCGCGGGTCCACCAATCGCCGATATCCTCAAAGTCCCACAACGGGCGGGTCTGTCCGGCCAGAAAGGCCACCAGCTTGCCCAGATCAAGGCCGGACCCACCGCCAAAGGCAATCACCCCGTCATGTCCGCCGTTCTGAAACGCTTTCACACCGGCCGCGGCATTCTTTTCGTTCGGATTTGGATCAACGTCGCAAAACATCGCACGCCCAAGGCCCGCAGCCTCAAGCAGATCAAGCGTTCGGGTGGTGATGTCCATGTTGGCCAAGCCACGATCCGTCACAAGAAGGGGCTTTTTGATACCGGCGGCAGCACAAGCCTCCGCGATTTCGGAAATGCGGCCCGCGCCGAACCGGATTGCGGTGGGGTAGGACCAGTTTGCGGTAAGTGTCATGTTCTTCAAGCCTTTTTAAGGTGGTAGGACTTTGGGCGTGTCAGGTTGTGGTAGCCGATGACCGACAGGCCGCCGCCGCGACCGGTGTCTTTGCACCCGGTCCAGCACAGGCCCGGATCAAGATAATCGGCGCGGTTCATAAACACGGTGCCGGTCTCGATCTGGTCGGCAATCGCCTCGGCGCGGGCGGCATCCTTGGTCCATAGCGAGGCCGTCAGCCCGAAATCACTGTCGTTCATCAGCCGGATCGCCTCGGCGTCGTCCTTTACGGCCATGATACCCACCACAGGGCCAAAGCTTTCCTCGCGCATCACCCGCATATCATGGGTCACATTGGTCAAAATCTGCGGCATCAGATAGGCTCCGCCATCTTGGGGAAAGCGGGCCGGATCAATCCGGGCAATAGCACCATCCGCAATCGCTTGGGCTGTTTGCGCGCGCACCTCATCGGCAAACCGGACATGGGCCATGGGGCCCAGCGTCGTTTCCTCGTCCAGCGGATTGCCCAGCTTATAGCCGTTCACAATCGCCACGGCTTTTTCAACAAAAGCCTCAAACAGGCTCTCGTGCACATAGATCCTCTCGATCCCGCAACAACATTGGCCCGCGTTGAACATCGCGCCATCAATCAAGGTATCTACAGCGGCATCAAGGTCGGCGTCGTCCATCACATAGCCCGGGTCTTTGCCGCCCAGCTCAAGCCCGATGCCGGTAAATGTGCCCGCCGCTGCGGTCTCGATCGCTTTGCCGCCGCCCACCGAGCCGGTGAAGTTGACAAAATCAAAGGCGCGCGCCCCGATCAGCGCAGATGTGGTCTGATGGTCCAGAAACACGTTCTGGAACACATCTGCCGGAATGCCCGCAGACAGAAATGCCGCCGCCATGCGTTCCCCCACCAGCGGGGTTTGCGAGGCGTGTTTCAGCACCACAGCATTGCCCGCGATCAGGGCAGGGGCCACGGTATTGATCGCGGTCATATAGGGGTAATTCCACGGCGCCACGACCAGAACCACACCGTGGGGCACACGTTTGATCACGCGGCGAAACGCGTCGCTGTCTTCCACGATGATCGGTGCCAAGGCCTCGGGCGCGATGTCCGCCATATAGCTTGCGCGTTCATTAAAGCCGCCGAACTCACCGCCATAGCGCACCGGTCGGCCCATCTGCCACGCGATTTCCGGCACGATGTCATCGTTCATCGCGCCCACCGCCGCGACGCCCGCTTGCACCAATGCGATGCGCTCGGACAGCGGGCGCTTGGCCCAGTCGCTTTGCGCGGATCTGGCGCGTGCCACTGCGGCGTCAGCATCCGCCCGCGTTAAAACCTCACGTGTCGCATAAACAGATCCGTCAATCGGCGAGATACATCTGATCGTCATGGTGCTTAAGCCCTTTCAAAGCCGCGCGCGATTTCCCAATCGGTCACGGTGCGGTCAAATTCTTCTTGTTCCCACTCGGCCGCGCGGGTGTAGTGCTCGACGACATCATCCCCCAGCACCTCGCGCAGGAGTTTTGAGGCGCGCAATGTTGCGGTCGCGGCGCGCAGGGTTTGCGGGATATCCAATGCCTTGGCATCCTCGTAAACGTCACCCGTTGTCGCAGGGGCCAGCGTCATTTTGTCCTCGATCCCCTTGATCCCCGCAGCCAACATCACTGCCTGCGCCAGATAGGGGTTCAGATCAGAGCCACCAATGCGGCATTCGACCCGCACGCCCTTGGTGCCCTCGCCGCACAGGCGGAACCCTGCGGTGCGGTTGTCCACTGACCAGACGGTTTTGGTCGGCGCAAAGGTGCCCTTGGCAAAGCGCTTGTAGCTGTTCACATAGGGCGCCAGAAAATAGGTATAATCGGGCGCATAGGTGATCAGCCCCGCCATGTAATGCTCCATCAGCTGCGACATGCCATGCGGGCGCGACGGGTCGAAAAACGCAGCCTCGTTCTCTTTCCACAATGACTGATGCACATGGCTGGACGAGCCAACGCGGTCCTGATGCCATTTGGGCAGAAACGTCGCGGCGCGCCCGTGCTGCCATGCAATCTCCTTGATCGCGTGTTTGGCGATACAATGATAATCGGCGCAATCAAGGGCCGGGGAATAGCGGATGTTCAACTCTTCCTGACCGGCTTCTGCCTCGCCCTTGGAGTTTTCAATCGGCAGGCCAGCGGCAAAAAGATGATTGCGGATCGGCCGCATGATGCCCTCTTCCTTGGTGGTCTGCAAAATGTGGTAATCTTCATTGTAACCGCTGATCGGGGCCAGATCGCGGAAACCCTCTTTGCGGATCGCGTCAAAGCTTTTCTCGAACAGGAAAAACTCCAGCTCGGTCGCCATTTTCGCCTCGAACCCCAAGGCCTCAAGCCGCTTGATCTGCTTTTTCAAAATCGCGCGGGGCGAATGGGACACAGGCGCGCCGTGGTGATCCAGAACATCACACAGCACCATTGCCGTGCCCTCCAGCCATGGCACAGGGCGCAGCGTGGCAAGGTCCGGCTTCATCACATAATCGCCGTAACCGGCCCGCCAGCTTGTCGACGCATAGCCGTCCGGCGTGGCCATCTCCAGGTCCGTCGCCAGCAGATAATTGCAGCAATGGGTCTCGTTGAACGAGGTCTCGACAAAGTTGACCGCGTGGAACCGCTTGCCCATCAACCGGCCCTGCATATCGACAAAGCACACCAGAACGGTGTCGATGCTACCAGCCGCGACTTGGGATTTCAGGGCGTCAAACGTCAATGTTTCGGGCATGTGGTATCCAGTTTTCTAACAGGGGGGTGTGAAGGCGACGCAGCGCCGCCTTCACCGCTTATCTTAGCCGTAACGGTAGGGTCTGCCAGCCTTGACCATATCGGCGTTGTATTTCTTGAAGATATCGACAACCCGACGCTTGGTCTCGGATTCCGCGGCGATTTCTTCCCAGAACTCAAGGGCTGCGCTCTCGACAGTCGCCCATTCCTCGTCGGGAATCGTGGTCAGCTCCAGCTTGGTGCCATTGACCCGCAGATTGGCCTCGCCGCCCCAATACCACCACTGGCGGTAATAATGCGACTGGTCACAGCAAACGCGGAACAGGGTTTGCAGATCGTCGGGCAATTCGTTCCAGCGGTCCATATTGGCAAAGAACGACCCCGCCCATGCGCCCGAGATGTTGTTGGTCAGGAAATAATTGGTCACATCGGCCCAACCGACAGTGTAATCCTCGGTGATGCCCGACCATGCGATGCCGTCCAATTCGCCGGTTTGCATCGCCACTTCGATGTCTTCCCATGGCAGGTTGACCGGCACCACACCGAACCGCGTCAGGAAACGACCCGCCGTCGGGAAGGTAAAGATGCGCTTGCCCTCAAGGTCCGCAAGGCTGCGGATCGGGTCCTTGGTGGCAAAATGGGCAGGATCCCATGCACCCGCAGAGATGTGTTTGACGCCAAGCCTGGAATATTCCTCGTCCCAGATTTCATTCAATCCGTATTGGTTGAACAACACCGGCACATCCAGCGAATAGCGCGAGCCGAACGGGAAATAGCCACCAAAAACCGTGACATCGGTGGGCGAGGCCATGCTGTCGTCATCCGATTGCACCGCGTCGATCGTGCCGCGCTGCATGGCTTGGAACAGCTCGCCCGTGGGCACCAACTGGTCTGCAAAGAACAACTCGATCTGCATCCGGTCGCCCGCGATCTTGTTGAACATCTCGATGGCAGGCACAATCACCTCGGCGGCCAATGCGGCACCGGCATAGGTTTGCATCCGCCATTTGATCGTGCTTTGCGCCAGTGCGGGCGCGGCCAAGGCGGCCGCCGGAACAACTGCCGCCCCTTGGATAAATTTACGTCTTGAAGTCATAGTCTTTCTCCTTGCTTGGGTTACGGCCACTTCGGGGCGGCTCTTTTAGGGTTTGTTGTAAACGTAATCGGGTAGCCATGTGGCGATGCCGGGGAAAACCATGACCAGCACAAGCGCCAGCACCATGATCAACACAAACGGCGTGATGGACGCATAGATATCGCGCAGCGAAATCTCGGGCGGCGCCATGGCGCGCATCAAAAACAGGTTGTAGCCGAAAGGCGGCGTCATATAGGCAATCTGCGTCGTGATCGTGTATAGAATGCCATACCAGATCAGATCAAAACCCAATTCCCCCACCAGCGGCACATAAAGCGGCGCGACGATCACCAGCATCGCGGTATCATCAAGAAATGTCCCCATCAGGATAAAGCTAAGCTGCATCAGGATCAAGATCATCCACGGGCTCAGGTTCAACCGCTCGGTAAACACGCTCTCGATTGCCTTGACCGCGCCCAGCCCGTCAAACACCGCGCCAAAGGCCAGTGCCGCAAGGATGATCCACATGAACATGCAGGTGATCCCCAGCGTGTTGCGCACCGAATTTTCAAACACCTCACGGGTCATGCGGCCCTTTAGAACAGCGGCGGCAAAGGCCGCAAGCGCGCCAATGGCCGAGCTTTCCACCAGCGAGGTCCAGCCATTTACAAACGGCACCATCATCGCGGCAAAAATAATAATCGGCAACAATCCGGCGCGCAACAACCGCAGCTTTTCGGCGCGCGGTATATCGCGCTCAGCGATGTCCAGCACCGGACCCAGCACCGGATTGATCCGGCAGCGCACCACGATATAAACGATAAACAACCCCGCCATCATCAGGCCCGGAATGACCCCCGCCAGCCAAAGCTGCCCGACAGGCTGACGCGCAATCATCGCATATAGCACCAGCACAACCGAAGGCGGCACCAGAATGCCCAGACTGGACCCTGCCTGAATAACGCCCGTCACCATGCGCTTGTCATAGCCGCGCTTGAGCAGCTCAGGCAGCGCAATGGTCGAGCCAATCGCCATGCCCGCCACGCTCAACCCGTTCATCGCCGAAATCAGCACCATCAAGCCGATCGTGCCAATCGCAAGACCGCCGCGCAGGCCACCCATCCAGACATGGAACATCCTATACAGATCATCGGCGATTTTGCTTTCCGACAACACATAGCCCATGAAAATGAACATCGGCAGCGTCAGCAGCGGATACCATTTCATCAGCTTCATCGCGGCCGAAAACCCGATATCAAAACCGCCCTTGTCGCCCCATAGCAGCAAAGCGGCCACAACAGCGACAAAGCCGATGGCGCCAAAAACCCGCTGCCCGGTCAACAGCATCAGCATCATCGACGAGAACATCAAAGTGGCGATCAATTCATATGACATCAGATTGTTTCGCCTTTGATCCGCAGCACGTCTTTTAACAGTTCCGACACGCATTGCAGCAGCAGCAGAAATATCCCCAGCACCATGATTGATTTTACCGGCCACATGTAAGGCCGCCACGCGGTGGACGAGCGCTCCAGCCGGCCCAATTCCTCGCTGCCCGAGATCAACCCGCCAAAGAACGACACCGGCTCGGTGCCCCAATAGCCCAAAGAATAGGCCGTCGAGCTGATCCCGCCGTAAAGCAGAACCGCGAGGTAGAAGATCAGGAACAGCACGGTGAAAAGGTCAAACCAGGCTTTCTTGCCCAGCGACCATTCACCATAAAGCAGATCCATGCGCACATTGGTGCCAAGCTGGATCGAATATGGCCCGCCCAGAATGTAATAGGCCACCATCACAAATTGCGCCATTTCCAGCGTCCAGAGCGTTGGCAGGAAAAACGTCTTGCTGATCGACGACCACAGCAAAATCCCCATCAACACGAATATGCCATACATCACCACGCGCCCGATGCGGTAGTTGATGGCGTCGATGGTGGTGATATATCTGCGCATCAGGCCTGACATTGCACGACCCCCGTCACCTGCAAATCGGCAAGCGCCGCCACCAGCCACGCGGTGATCGTTTGCGCCATGGCCTCTTGCTGGGCTGCGTCTGCAATAAGATCGTTGCGGATTTCCAGCATCACGTTCAAATGCCCGACCCGCAGCGCATGTTCTTTCAGCGTATGGGTGACCCCATGCGCCGGCCCGTAAGGCTCGTTGCGCAACACCACTGCATCGGTGTGACGCGGCGCAATCTGCAACATGGCATCCGCAAGCCGTGCATCGCTGTCGTGTAAAACCCCGATGTCCACCGCGCGTTTCTGGCCATGGTAGACCGGCGTAAAACTGTGAATGGTGACAATGACCGGCCCTGTCGTGTTGGCGATTGTCTGTGCAAGGCTCGCGCGGAACGGCTCGTAATATGTGTCCACACGGTGCTGTCGTTGCGCGTCCGTCAGATGTGCATTGCCCGGCACGCTGAAAGCCTCGCTTTGTTCGGGCATCGCGTCGGGGGCCGTGGGCGGGCGGTTGCAATCATAAACCAGCCGCGAGACGCCGGCGGCAACAAGCGTGGCATTCAACCGCCGCGACATGCTTTGGGCGACACCAAAGGCACCGGGGTCCCAGACCACATGGCTGCGTAGCGCGTCATCTGCCAAACCGAGGTTGTGAAAGGCGGGCGGAATCACATGACTGGCGTGTTCACACACCAGCACAACGCTCGATTGCCCCTGGGGGTTCACGACCATTACATCGGCGTCATTTTGTGCGGGTGCGGCGTCTGGCATGGTCTCTCCTTGATCTTAGGGTGCTTGTCGGACAGGATCATTGTCAACAAAATTGTGAAAATAGTTACCAAGCCTGCACCTGTTGGTATAAAAATGAACAAAAAGGAGGCGGTATGACCGAGGCGTCACAAACGATATCCGACCGGATCCAGCAAAAGCTGGATGATCTGACCCGCGCCGAGCGGCAACTGGCGCTCTCGATCCTTGAGAACTACCCCGCGTCGGGCCTTGGCCCTTTGAGCGCACTTGCCAAGGACGCCAATGTGTCGGTGCCCACGGTCGCGCGCATGGTGCAAAAGCTGGGCTATAAAGGATACCCCGATTTTCAGGCCGAATTGCGCGAAGAACTGCGCGCCAAAGCCAAAAACCCGATCGCAAAGCATGACACATGGGCGGAAGCGGCGCCCTTGGAACATATGTTGAACCGCTTTACCGACGCCGTGATCGACAACATCCGGCTCACGCTGGGCCAGATCGACCCTGCCGCATTTGACCAAGCCTGCGCATTGGTCACCGATCAGACCCGTCATCTGTATATTGTCGGCGGGCGCATCACCCATACGCTGGCGGAATATCTGTTTATGCATATGCAAGTGATCCGCGCGCATGTGACCCAAGTGCAATCCACCTCCAACAGCTGGCCGCACTCTCTATTGAACGCCAAAGAGGGCGATGTTTTTGTGATCTTCGATGTGCGCCGTTACGAAAACAACACCTTGAAGCTGGCTGAAATGGCCCATGCGCGCGGCGCCAGAATCATCCTGTTCACCGATCAATGGCGCTCGCCGGTGCACCATCTGGCCGAGATCAGCCTGAGCTGCCGGATCATCGTGCCCTCGGCTTGGGATTCGGCGGCAACCACACTGCTCTTGGTCGAAACCATGATCGCCGCGGCGCAAAACCTGAACTGGAACGAAACCAAAGACCGGATGGAAACGCTCGAAGACATGTTCGATCAAACCAAACTGTTTCGAAAATTCACCTAGCGCCGCAGCGCCTAGGCCCATGAAGACGCCAGTGCAAACACCGAAAGTAGAGACCTGATGATAAAAGTGAGGCAGGCCGCGACCTTGGACATATCCCGCATCGTTGATCTGCTGTGGGACGATGAACAGGGCAGGGTCAGGGAAAGTCTTTCAGATGCGGCAATGCCAAAATACCAACAGGCGTTTGAAGCGATCGAAAACGATCCCAACTGCAATCTACTGGTTGCGGTCGAAGATGAGATCGTGGTGGGATGTATCCAGATAAATGTCTTGTCAGGGCTGTCGTATCAGGGCATCCGGCGCGGCCTGATTGAAGATCTGCGCGTCGCGCGGGCAAGCCGGGGCAAGGGATACGGACGCCTGCTTGTGGATGCCGCGTCAGATCATGCCATCGCCCAAGGCTGCGAGATGATAGAGCTTTTTGTTCATCAAGACCGGGAAAAGGCGCAAGCCTTCTATCAGGCTTGTGGATTTCAAGGGCATCACAAAGGCTACAGACGGCATCTTCGCACCGCTTCACCCCGCAATTGACGCAGGGCGCAGCCTTGCTTTTTGCTGTCGCCGCCACGAAGTATGTTCGTGTCGCCATGTCCAGATCAGCGCAAGCGTGGCCTGACAACCTGCCGATAGATGCACCCTGAAAGGGAAAGATTTGCACAAACAACGCACCTACAACCGCATCGCCCGACTTTATGACCTGCTTGATCTGCCGTTCGAGCATTGGCGCTACAAACCGCTGCGGCGTGCTTTGTTTGAAGGGGTCAACGGCACTGTGCTGGATGCAGGGGTTGGCACCGGGCGGAATTTTCCGTTTTACCCGCGCGGCAGTCAGGTCACAGGCATCGACCTGTCGCCCGCGATGCTGGGGCGGGCGCGCCAGCGCAAGGCGGCACTTGGCACCGATGTTGCGCTGCACGAAATGGATGTGATGGATATGACCTTTGCGGACGACAGTTTTGACGTCGTGATCTCGACGTTTCTGTTCTGCGTGCTGGACGGCGCGCACCAGACACCCGCACTGTCCGAGCTGGCACGGGTGTGCCGGCCACAAGGCGAGATCCGCATTCTTGAATATGCACTATCGCAAACCCCCCTGCGCCGGTTTATCATGAAGCTTTGGGCACCGTGGGTGCGCTTCGCCTATGGCGCCGACTTTGACCGCAACACCGAACACTATCTGGACGCCGCAGGCCTGGAGCTTGTCGAGAAAGTGTTCCTGCATCGCGATATCATCAAACTGCTGCGGGTGCGGCCAAAGATCAGTTGACGCAGATCCAGTGGGGCGTTCGGATATCAGCGGCGGACCCCATCAGCACAAAAAAACAGGCGCACCCGAAGGGCCGCCTGTTTGGTCTCATCAACTGGTGCGGTCAGCCTAGCTGGCGTGATCTGCGCCGATGGTGACAATTGCTTCCATGCCGGCTTCGCGGTGGCCGGGCACGTTACATGCGATGATCAGCTCGTCCTGCTCGCCGCTGAATGTCCAGATCAACTCGGCTGTGCCGTCTGGCTCCAGCACGCGTGAGTTGGCGTCAACGTGCATCATGCCGGCTTCCAGCATCCGGTCGTGGCGCAAGACCCGTGTTGTGATCATACCCGCCTTGAACATTGCCTTCATTTCTTGCAGGTGGGCTTTCTGCATATCTTCGGTGCCGATGGCAAATTCATGCACAACGCGGCCAGTGTTCACCATCTCGAATTTGACGGTCTCGCCTTTTTCAACCGCATAGGCGGATGGGGTGAAATACATCTCGCCCATGTCGACCTGGATCACGCGATCGATATGTGACACATCGCCAGCCTGCCCGATATTGGGGGCTTCGTCGTGATCGGGATTGGCAAACGCGGCCGATGCGCCAAGCATCATCAACGGGACCAATGCGGCGCCAGCGACGCGGATTGCAAATTTGGTAGTCATCAGATTGTCCTTTTCAGTTTCGCTTCATGAACAACCGATCAACGGTCATTCAAAGCTGCCCTGTGCCTAGGGCTGACGGACACCTGATTCTTTGAGATAGATCAATTCGGCAGGTATTAATTTTATGCGCTCCAGCACACTCAAGACCCAACCGTGGCGCGCACCCAGGTCCCGCTCGCAATCCCGTCCAAGCTCCAGCTGCCAATGCGCCAGCGCACCAGGCGCAGGGTCGGAAAGCCGATATGCGCCGTCATGCGGCGGACCTGACGGTTGCGGCCCTCCGATAGCGTGACCTCGATCCATGTATCCGGCACCGATTTGCGAAACCGCACCGGCGGGTCACGCAGCCATAGGGCAGGCGGGTCGATCAGGCGCAGTTTGGCAGGGCGGGTAGGCCCGTCGTTCAATGTCACACCATCGCGCAACGGCTGAAGATCGCGATCATCGGGCGCACCCTCGACCTGCACAAAATAGGTCTTGGACATCTTGTGCTTGGGATCGGCAATCCTGGCCTGCAATGCCCCGTCGTCGGTCAGCACCACCAACCCCTCGCTGTCACGGTCCAAACGTCCCGCCGGATAGACCTGCGGCACATCGACATAATCCGACAAGGTGGCGCGTGCTGTGGGGCTTTTGAGATCGGTGAACTGCGACAACACGCCAAAGGGTTTATTGAGAAGAATAAGCTGGGTCATGGTTGCGGTTTAAACCTGCGCGCAAACAGCGGCCAGCCCGAATTTGGCATAGGCAAATCATACACAAATCATACGCGGCCAAAACTAATTTGCGCGGGCTTCAATTTGCCCTTGCACGAATCCGCCAATAGCCTAAATGGGCCTTTCATAGAAGCCAACGCACGCGCCTCTGGCCGGTGACAGTCATCACTTGTGTTTACGTAGCGACGGTAACTTCTCCCTTGGAACTGAGCGGTCTCGTGTTAGGGTGATCCCGACATTATGGCCGGGTCTACTGGAGATGACAGATGACTGTTGAAACTGCGGGCGCTGCGGCGCAACCTCTTGATATCACTTCACGACTTGATGCCTATTGTGCGGCCAATACCTTTGATCAGCCCACATTGGTGCTGGATGTGGACCGCGTAGAGGCGCAGTATCACGCGCTCAAAGCGGGGCTTGGCCATGCCGATATCCACTACGCGGTCAAGGCCAATCCTGCCGAGGAAATCATCGCGCGGCTGGTGAAACTTGGCTCGCATTTCGACGCCGCCTCCAAGGCCGAAGTCGCGTTATGTCTGCGCCACGGCGCAAAACCTGAACACGTCTCTTTTGGCAATACCGTCAAGCGCTCCTCTGACATCGCTTGGGCCCACGCCCAAGGCATCACGCTGTTTTCGGCAGATGCCGAGCAAGAGCTTGAAAAAATTGCGGTTTCCGCCCCCGGCGCGCAGGTTTACATCCGTCTGATCGTTGAAATTTCACAAGCCGACTGGCCGCTGTCGCGCAAGTTCGGCTGCGATTCCGCGACCGCGATCCGGCTTTTGAGCTATGCCAAATCACTGGGCCTGACCCCGATCGGGTTTTCGTTCCACGTCGGCTCGCAAACCCGCAAAGCCGCGATGTGGGGCCCGTCGCTGGATGCGCTGGCCGAGATCTGGCACGCCGCAAAAGCCGCCGGTCACGACCTTACGCTGTTGAATATCGGCGGCGGTTTTCCGGCGTTCTACGGCGAAACCATCGAGGGCCCGACCGCCTATGCCTCGGCGGTCATGGAGCAAATCACAGCGCGCTTTGGCGACGTGCCGCGCATCATGGCCGAACCCGGTCGCGGCCTTGTGGCCGAGGCGGGCGTGATCGTGTCGGAAGTGTTGCTGGTGTCGCGCAAATCCGACCGCGACATGCACCGCTGGGTCTATCTCGACATTGGCCGTTTTTCCGGACTGGCCGAAACCGAAGGCGAGGCAATCCGCTATCAATTCGAGACCCCGCGCGACGGCGACCCGACGGGCCCCTGCATCATGGCAGGCCCGTCATGCGACAGCGCCGATGTGCTTTATGAAAAGCGCCCGATGCTTCTGCCCATCAGCCTGCGCGCCGGCGACCGCGTTTTGATCCGCAATACCGGTGCCTATACCTCGACCTATTCCAGCGTCTGTTTCAACGGCTTCCCGCCACTGGCTGTCGTTGTGATCTGATCACCTTGACCTGCGGCGCACTGTATACAACGGTGTGCCGCTAACTGTTTCAAAGTTAACGCTTTTTTGTTTACAGTTGGCGATCTGTGGCTAGGATGTGCGCAACTGCACTCTTCTTAGGTCACGCCATGCCCCCGATACCTGATCACCCGCTGCGCTATGCAATGGCCAATGAATTGCACGCGCGGCCGTTCCCCAAACTGAACGCGCCTGCCCGTGCAGCCTACCTTGCGATCAAGCCTGCAACCGGGGGGGCCGGGCGCGACCGTGACGCGGACCTTGCGCATCTGATCGACCTGCTTGACCGTTACGGCGCGGCCCATCCGCCGCCAGATGCAACGCATTATTCGGGCGTGATCGGCAAGCATATGCTCAAGTGGGAAAGCCACACGGAATTCGTCACTTACACGATTTTTGGCGCGGGTGTTGCGCAGGTACCTTTTGATGCGGGCACCTTCGGGATGTTCCCCGAAGACTGGCTTGCCGCGGCGCCGGGCGTGCGGGTCACAAGTGCGCTGATCCGGATCGAAGAGCTGGATGGCGACGCGGGCATCATCGAGAAATCCAACGCATGGTTTGTGCCCGAAAGCCTTGCGATCAGCCGGGTTCTGGACAACGAATTGATCATCGCCAGCGATTTTCGCATCGATACCTCGGGACATATGCGCATCGCGGTTTTTGCACGCCCAAACACAGGTGCGCGCCGCATTGGCCGTGTTGTGCAGCGGCTTTGCGAGATTGAAACCTATAAATCCATGGCGATGCTGGGGCTTGCGGCGGCGCGCAAACTGTCGCCTGTGATGTCCACGATCGACGGGCAGGTCGCATCCCTGATTGCAGATTTGAACAGCGCCGAGGTGCGCGCCGATCAAACGCTTAAACAGCTATTGACGATCTCGGCGGAACTGGAAAATATCGTGGCCCAGACCGCCTACCGCTTTGGTGCGACGGGTGCCTATGAGACGATTGTGAACCAGCGGATCATGATCCTGCGCGAAGAGCGGTTTTTGGGGCGTCAGACATTCGCCGAATTTATGATGCGCCGGTTTGACCCGGCAATGCGCACCGTGGAATCGACCCAAACCCGTCTGCGTGGCCTGTCGGACCGTGCGCTGCGGGCCGGTGATTTGCTGCGCACAAGGGTGGATGTGGAACGCTCTGCGCAAAACCAGCAGCTGCTCTCCAGCATGGACCAGCGCGCCGATCAGCAGTTGCGGCTTCAGCAAACCGTCGAAGGGCTGTCGGTGGTGGCAATCAGCTATTATGCCGTCGGATTGGCTCTCTATCTGCTTGGCCCGCTTGAAAAAACCACAGGGCTTGCCAAGACCTACATCGCCGCAGGCATCACCCCGATCGTGCTGGTCGGCGTCTGGCTGATGATCCGGCGCATCCACCGCAAAATGCACTGACATCGCGCAACGAACCGGCGATTTGGCGTTTGCGCATCGCGGCGAAACCGGCAAAGCTGCGGCATCACTCATCGTCCACAGGATATGCGCCGCATGACATTCCCGTTCCAGATCCAGACCCCGCCCGAACATGCCGCCAGTCTACCCGACCGCGTTGATGTGGTGGTGATTGGCGGTGGCATCATCGGGGTGATGACCGCATGGGAGCTGGCCAAAGGCGGCACCAGCGTCGTTGTGCTTGAAAAGGGCCGCATCGGTGGCGAGCAGTCGTCGCGCAACTGGGGCTGGATTCGCAACCAGGGGCGCGACCCCGCCGAAATCGCGATCATGCAAGAGGCCGCCGCGATGTGGCGACAAATGGCCAAGGACATCCCCGAAGATATCGGGCTGCGCCAGACCGGCGTTTGTTATCTGGCCAATGATCCGCGCGGGCTTGACCGCTTTGAGGCTTGGCTGCCCTATGCCAAAGAACACGGGCTAGACACAGAAGTGTTAAGCGCCAAACAGACCGCCCGATTGATCCCGGATGCAGCGGTGGCATGGGCGGGCGCGCTTTGGACGCCGTCGGACATGAAGGCCGAGCCTTGGTTAGCGTTGCCTGCGATTGCGCGCGCGGCGGTGCAGACCGGCGTGCAGATTATCGAAGGCTGTGCCGTGCGCGGGCTTGATATCGCGGCGGGGCAAGTCGCGGGCGTGATCACCGAGCAGGGGCGCATCGCTTGCAGTCAGACCGTGCTGGCCGGTGGCGCGTGGTCGCAGCTGTTGCTGCGCCGGCATGGGCTAAGCATTCCGCAACTGGCAGTGCGCGCCAGCGTGGCCGCGACCATGCCACTGGATGATGTGTTCCAAGGCGGGGCGGTTGATAACCGGCTGGCGTTTCGCAGACGCGCCGATGGCGGCTATACGCTGGCCCCCGAAGGATTTCACGAGCTTTACATCGGTCCCGATGCATTTCGCGCGCTGGCAGGCTATACCAAACCGCTGTTGCAAGACCCGCTGGGCACGCGGTTATTGCCCGCCGCGCCGCGCGGCTATCCCGATGCATGGGGCACGCCGCGCCGCTGGGATCTGGACGCCGTATCACCCTTCGAGAGGATGCGCATTTTGAACCCGCAGGCGAACAAAGCCAAGGTCGCCAAACTTGCGCGCGACTTTTCCGCAACCTTCCCGCAACTGGGCGAAGTGCGGATCAAAACCGCTTGGGCGGGGATGATCGATACGATGCCCGATGTGGTCCCGATCGTGGACCGTGCGCCATTGGGCGGGCTGGTCGTGGCCACGGGCATGTGCGGGCACGGGTTCGGGATCGGGCCTGCGTTCGGGCGGATCACGGCGCGGATCGTCAGGGGTGACGCGCCGGGCTACGACATGCACCGGTTCCGGTATGGGCGGTTCACAGATGGATCCAAACTTGCATTGGGGCCAAACCTGTAGAGGGGGGGCTTGCGCGCGGCGCGGCGCTGGGCCACCTTGCAGCAATCCCCCTGCCGCAAGGAGCCAATGATGCCCGTAAAGAACCGTTTTGCAGAGCTTTTGCCCGAAATCACGGCGTGGCGGCGGGACTTGCACGCGCACCCTGAAATTCTGTTCGAGACCCACCGGACCGCGGCGTTTGTGGCGCAGACGCTGCAAGATATCGGCTGTGACGAGATTGTGACCGGCCTCGGGCGCACCGGTGTGGTGGGTGTGATCAAAGGCATATCTGACACATCGGGCAAGGTGATCGGGTTGCGCGCCGATATGGACGCGCTGCCGATCCTTGAGGCCACAGGGTTGGATTACGCATCTAAAACCGATGGCGCGATGCACGCTTGTGGCCATGACGGGCACACGGCGATGCTCTTGGGGGCGGCGAAATACCTGTCGGAGACCCGCAATTTTGACGGCACGGTGGTGCTGATTTTCCAGCCCGCAGAAGAGGGCGGCGGCGGCGGGCGCGAGATGTGCGAAGACGGGCTGATGGACCGCTTTGGCATTCAGGAGGTTTACGGAATGCACAATTGGCCGGGGATGCCTTTGGGCGCTTTTGCGATCCGCACAGGCGCGTTTTTTGCCGCGACCGACCAGTTCGAGATCACCGTTGCGGGTAAAGGCGGCCACGCAGCCAAGCCGCATGAAACCGTCGATAGCATCGTGGTCGCGGCCCATATGATCACCGCACTGCAAACCATCGCCAGCCGCAACGCGGATCCGGTCGATCAGATCGTGGTTTCGGTCACGTCGATTGAAAGCTCCTCAAACGCCTTCAACGTCATCGCCCAGCGGACCCGTCTGAAAGGCACCGTGCGCACCATGTCCAACGACATGCGCGCCTTGGCCGAGGCGCGCCTGACCGCGATCGCAAAGGGGGTCTGCACGAGTTTGGGGGCGCAGGCTCAGGTAACATATTACCACGGCTACCCCTGCATGGTGAACCACGATGACCAGACCGCATTTGCGGCCTCGGTGGCGGCCAAAGTGGCGGGCGCTTGTGATGACGCACCGCTGATCATGGGCGGCGAAGACTTTGCCTATATGCTGCAAGAACGCCCCGGTGCCTATATTCTGGTCGGCAATGGCGACAGTGCCGCAGTGCACCACCCTGAATACAATTTTAACGACGAGGCGATCCCCGCAGGCTGTAGCTGGTGGGCCGGCATCGTCGAAGACAGGATGCCGGTATGATGTGGGAAGATCGATTTAAGGCGACTGACGGCTTTTTGTTTGGCCGCGCGCCTGCGCGTTTTCTGGTGGAAAACCCGTGGATCACCAAGGGCGCATCCAACGCGCTGTGCGTTGCAGACGGTGAAGGGCGCAACGGCGTGCATCTGGCGCGCCAAGGTCTGGATGTGACCAGCTTTGACATGGCCCCGACCGCCGTGGCGCGGGCGCAAAATCTAGCCGCCGAGGCGGGCGTCCGCCTGACCACATCGGTCAGCACGTGGCATGACTGGGACTGGTCGCAAAGCTATGACCTGACGGTGGCGATTTTTGTGCAATTTACAAACCCCGCAGAGCGTATCAAACAGTTTGCCGATCTCAAGTCCGCCACCCGTGCCGGCGGCAGGCTCGTTTTGCACGGCTACCGGCCCGAGCAGGTCGAACTGGGCACTGGCGGCCCGCCTGATCCCGCACATATGTATACCGCCGAGATGTTGGCCGACATGTTTGGCGATTGGCACATCGAGCGCTTGGCCAGCTACGAGGCCGAGCAAAAAGCCGGCACCGGCCATGTCGGACGCGCCGCCCTTATTGATATGATTGCCACCCGACCTGCCTGAAACTCAGCCGCCGGTATGCGACATATGACGGCTGACTTGGCCGTCGACGGTTTGGCGCGAATAGTCAAAATCATGGCCTTTTGGTTTGCGCGTGATCGCCGCGCGAATGGCCTCTTCCAGCACTGCGTCATTCTCGGAGGCACGCAGCGGGCCGCGCAGGTCGGAATGGCCTTCTTGACCCAGACAGGTGTAAATCTCGCCAGTGCATGTGATGCGCACACGGTTGCAGCTTTCGCAAAAATTATGCGACAGCGGCGTGATCAGGCCGATCTTTTGACCTGTCGCGTCAATGCGGAAATAGCGCGCCGGGCCGCCGGTGTTTTCAGGCAAATCGGTCAATGTGCTGCGGGCCGCCAACTGCGCGCGCAGATCCTTGAGCGACCAATACTGCCCGATCCGGTCCTCATTGCCCAGATCACCCATCGGCATCACCTCGATAAATGTCATATCCATATCGTTTGCCGCCGCCCAATCGGTCAGGGTGAACAGCTCTTGCTCGTTGAAATCCTTCAGTGCAACCGCGTTGATCTTGACCCGCATCCCCGCCGCTTGCGCCGCCGCGATGCCGCGCAAAACCTGCGGCAACCGGCCCCAACGGGTCACGCGGGCAAATTTATCTTCGTCCAGCGTATCAAGCGAGACATTGATGCGCTTCACACCACACGCCGCCAGTTCATCTGCATATTTCTCTAGCTGGCTGCCGTTTGTCGTCAGGGTCAATTCGCGCAGCGCGCCGCTGTCCAGATGCCGGCTCATGGTTTTGAAAAACGTCATGATCCCGCGCCGCACCAAAGGCTCGCCACCGGTGATGCGCAGCTTTTTCACCCCAAGCCGCACAAAGGCCGAACACATCCGGTCCAGTTCTTCCAGCGTCAGCAGGTCCTTTTTAGGCAGGAACGTCATGTTCTCGGACATGCAATACACACAGCGAAAATCGCAGCGGTCCGTCACGGATACGCGCAGATAATCAATGGTGCGGGCAAAGGGGTCGATCAATGGAGCTATCATACCGCCAGCCTAAGCGGGCGCGAAAGCCTGCGCAAGGTCCACGCAGCGGCTTGCACCCGAAGGTGGCGCACAATACGGTCAGCTCTATGAAACATATTGTATTGGTTTGCGCTCTTGGTCTTGCCGGCTGTTCGCAGTCGCCGTTCGAGGGCTTGTTTGCCCCCGCCGTAGCCCCCGTTGCCGCAGCTGATGCGCTGCCTGCGACATTGGACCCGACGCCGCCCCCGCCACCACCACCGCGTGCGCGCACCGTGGCGCAGTTTGACACCACCACCGCGCAAGACCGCGCGGCCGCAACCGCTCCGCAGCCCGCAGGCGAGACAAAACTGGGCAGCACAATCGCCACTTTGGGATCGCCCGCGGACCCGGGCATCTGGCTCAAAACGCCGCTGGTCAAAACGCTGACCGCAGGGCGCGTGGTCTACGGCGCCACCGGCAAATCGGTGAACCTTGAATTGCGCCCCTCGGGAGGGGGCGCAGGCTCAGGCAGCCAGATAAGCCTGCCCGCGATGCGCCTGCTTGATGCGCCATTGGCAGGGCTGTTGGACCTGACCGTCTATCAAAACTGATCAGCCCAGATGGCGGCTGGCCTCTTTGCGCGCGAATGTTTTCATGCCCTCGCCGTGGCTGTCGATAAAATCCGCCACAAGGTCGTCGTCATGTTTTGACAGATCGCGCAGCCAGGCGGCAATTGCGCTTTGGATCATAAAATCTTTGTCGGCAATCAATTGCGCGGCCCAACCCAGCACCCGCAACCGCACGGCGACCTCGTCGGGTTTTGGGTGGTTTTGTTTGGTCCACGGCTGCGTCATCGTAAACGCAGCACGGCGGGTCCACATATGCTCAGAAGTGATCCAGCCCTCAAGCGTATCCACGCGGGCGGGTTCGGCCACAAGCCGTTTCTGGCCCGCAATGGCGACCTGATCGGCAATCGTCCGGCAGTCAAAATCCGGCACCCAAGCGCAGATCAAATCCCATGCCGCCGTGTCGTCGGGGCGGATGCGCGCCTGGGTCAATAATTTGGCAGCAGCAATGCGGCCCTCATGCACATTGCTGTCCCACAGCGCGCTTGCCAGCACCAGCCGCGCCGCCAGATCAAGGGATACGCGCCAGTCTTTGACCGCCGCATCAATCACCGCATTGGGCACCCCCAGATAGGGGCGATCAACTTTATGATACGTGGCCATGCGGGCCTGATTTGCGGGGTCCGACCCGAGTTGCGCAAGCGCGTCTTGAACATTCATTCGACAGTCACCGATTTGGCCAGATTGCGGGGTTGGTCCACGTCTGTGCCTTTGGCAATCGCGGTGTGATAGGCCAGTAGCTGCGCGGGAATAGCATATAGGATCGGGGCCAGAAAATCATCGATCTCGGGCATAATGATGGTGTCCCAGACCCCCATGCCGGCCTCAAGGGCACCCTGTTTGTCGGTGATAAGCAACACCCGTCCGCCGCGCGCCATGACCTCTTGCATGTTCGACACGGTCTTTTCAAACAGCGCGTCACGCGGGGCCATCACAATGACGGGCACATGTTGATCGACCAGTGCAATGGGGCCATGTTTCAACTCACCTGATGCATAAGCTTCGGCATGTATATAGCTGATTTCTTTTAATTTTAGCGCACCTTCCAAGGCGAGCGGATACATCGCACCGCGTCCCAGAAACAGAATATCGCGGGCTTCTGCCAGCTTCATCGCGACTGATTTTGTCTTGTCTTCAATCGCCAAAGCGCTGTTCAGAATGCCGGGCAAGGCGCGCAGGCTGGCCAGTTTTTGCGCCAGTGCCGCATCATCCATCACGCCGCGGTCGCGCGCGGCTTTCAGCACCAGAATCGCCAGTGTCGTCAACTGGCAGGTGAAGGCCTTGGTTGACGCCACGCCAATTTCCGTGCCTGCCAAAATAGGCAATGGCAAATCGCTTTCGCGCGCAATGGAACTCTCTGGCACGTTCACGACCGACACGATCGTATCCGCCTTGCCCTTCATATAGCGCAATGCGGCCAAGGTGTCGGCGGTCTCGCCCGATTGGCTGACAAACACCGCAACCGTGCCTTTGGTCACGGGCGGTTCGCGGTAGCGGAACTCGGAGGCCACATCGACCTCGACGGGGATACCTGCGATCTGTTCGAACCAGTATTTCGCCACCAGACAGGCATAAAACGCCGTGCCGCAGGCCACCATCGTCAAGCGCTCGACCTTTGCAAAATCCAGCGACGGGGCGGGCAAGGTCACATCGGTGCCATCGCCGCTGATGTAATGCGCCAAGGCACCTTGCAACACGGTCGGCTGCTCGGCGATCTCCTTGGCCATAAAATGCTTGTATCCGCCTTTGTCAGCCGCACTTGCATCAATCTGGATCACTTTCATCGCACGGTGGGTTTGCTGGCCCGCGGCATCGCGAATGTCCAGCGATCTGCGGGTCAGCACCGCCATATCGCCCTCTTCAAGATAGGTGATCTTGTCGGTCATCGGGGCCAATGCAATCGCATCGGAGCCGACAAACATTTCGCCGTTTCCGTGACCAATCGCCAGTGGTGATCCCTTGCGCGCCGCGATCAGCAAATCATCCTCGCCGTCAAACAGGAAACACAGCGCATAGGCCCCCTCGAGGCGGGCAATCGTCTGTGTCGCCGCGTCACGCGGGTTTGCCCCTTGGTCGATGTAATATTGCGCCAGCAGGGCGATGGTTTCGGTATCGGTATCGGTCTCATAGCTGATGCCGTTCTCGGCCAGAAAGGCGCGCAATTCGCGGAAGTTTTCAATAATCCCGTTGTGCACAACCGCCACGCCGCCAGCGCGGTGCGGGTGCGCGTTGTTGACATTGGGTGCGCCATGCGTGGCCCAACGGGTGTGGCCAATGCCGGCCTTGCCCGCAAGCGGTTCGTGCACCAATAAATCCGACAGGTTCACCAGCTTGCCAATGGCGCGGCGACGGTCCAGTTTTTGGGCGTTGATCGTGGCAATGCCCGCGCTGTCATAGCCGCGATATTCCAACCGCTTTAGCGCCTCCACAAGGATTGGCGCTGCTTCATGCTTGCCCAAGACCCCGACAATTCCGCACATTTTACTGACCCTTTGCCCGTTTTGCCTTTGCAGACTTTAACTTTTCGAACATCTTGATGGCGAGCCCGGTTTTGTTGTCCTGCCGCGCCCGCCCCACCGCCAAATCGCCGTGGGGGATGTTTTTCGTCACCACCGTGCCTGTCGCGGTCATCGCCTGATCGCCCACCGTAACGGGTGCAACCAGCATTGTGTTGGAGCCAATAAACACATCCGCGCCGATCGTGGTGCGGTGCTTGAACACGCCGTCGTAATTGCAGGTAATCGTGCCCGCGCCGATATTGGTGCGCGCCCCGATATCCGCGTCGCCGATATAGGTCAGATGGTTGATCTTGGCCCCCTCGGCCACCACCGCATTCTTGATTTCGACAAAATTTCCGATGTGCACGTCTTCTTGCAATTCGGCCCCCGGGCGCAAGCGGGCGTAGGGGCCAACCGTGGCACCCCGCGAGACATGGCACCCTTCGAGATGCGAAAACGCACGGATGGTGGCACCGGATTCGACCGTCACATTGGGTCCGAAGACCACGTTCTGCTCGATCACCGCGTCGCGCCCGATACAAGTGTCATAGGCGAAAAACACCGTCTGGGGGGCCAGCAGCGTAACCCCGTCCGCGATTGCAGCAGCGCGTGCGGTGGCCTGAAATGCCGCCTCTGCCGCGCTTAATTGCGAGCGGCTGTTCACGCCCAGCGTTTCGGCCTCGTCGCAGCGCACCACGGTGGCCGATAGCCCCTTGGCCCGCGCGATCCCGATGATGTCGGTGAGGTAATATTCACCCGCCGCATTGTCATTGTCCACGGCTGCGATCAAGTCAAATAGAACAGATGATTTTGCAGCAATAACGCCGCTATTACAAAGTGATACACTGCGTTCTTCATCTGTCGCGTCTTTGAATTCAACGATCCGTTCCAGCGCGTCACCAGCCATGATCAACCGCCCGTAACGCCCAGCATCCGCCGCCTCGAACCCCAGCACCACAATGTCATGTGTCGCGCGCGCTTGTGCCATTGCTGCGAGGGTTTCGGCGCGAATAAACGGCGTGTCGCCGTAAAGCACCAGCGCATCGCCCGCAAACCCGTCCAGGGCTGGTCCCGCTTGGGCGACCGCATGGGCCGTGCCCAACTGCTCGCTTTGCAAAACAATCTGCGCGTCGGGATCATAGGCAAGGGCTGCGCGGCGCACCGCCTCGGCCCCGTGTCCCGCCACAATCACGGTTTTTTCAGGGTCCAGTGCGGCCCCTGCGCGCATCGCGTGCACCAGCAGCGGCGCGCCGCCGATCGGGTGTAAAACCTTGGGCAGGTCGGACTTCATCCGCGTGCCCATCCCTGCGCCTAGAATAATCAGTGCTGTTGTCATGTGCCGCTCGTGCCCTGCTGTTTTGACGGTGTTCTACCTGATCAACGCATTATCACAAGGGCAGGGGGTTCACATCAGTTTACGTATCGTTACATAAACGCAAGCCCGCCACACACAGAACCGCGCATTCAAGGACCGCCCATGCCCACAGTTGTTTTTGATCTTGACGGCACGCTTGCCGATACCAGCGGTGATTTGCTGGCCGCGGCCAATGTGTGTTTTCGGGATCTGGGCTTGGGCGATCTGTTAACGGGTGCTGACAAGGGCACGGCGCTGAAGGGCGGGCGGGCGATGCTGCGCTTGGGCTTCAGCCGCGTGCAAGGGTTCGACGAAACCCATGTCGATGCGCAATACCAGCCGTTGCTGGCCGCCTATGCCCAGGATATCGACAGCCACACCTATCTGTATGACGGGGCGATGCAGGCGGTAGCTGCCTTGAAATCCGCAGGCTACAAGGTCGCGATCTGCACCAATAAACCCGAAGCTCTGGCCGAGGCCCTGCTGCAAAGCCTTGGCGTGCGCCACGAATTTGCCGCCCTGTTGGGGGCCGATAGCCTGCCGGTGCGCAAACCCGATCCCGAACATCTGTTTGAAACCGTGCGCCGTGCGGGGGGTGATATTTCGCGCTGCGTGCTGATCGGCGATACCGCGACCGACAGGGATACCTCCAGAAATGCGGGGGTGCCGTCGATCCTTGTGACATTTGGTCCGGGTGATGACGACGTGCGCGACTTTGCCCCCGAAGGGCTGATCTCGCATTTTGATCAATTACCGGGTGAAGTGCGCCGCCTGATCGGTTGAGCAATCAGATCCACAAGCGATGTGGTTGATGTGTTCTCTAGCCCCATAACGGCATCGTGCAGCGCGCGCGCACGTGGGTCCCCCAAGGGGGCTGCGGTGTAGCGCAGATATTTCGCTGTAATCTCTTGGGCTGTGGCAGGGGCAGTATGGTCCCAGCGGGGCTGCATCCAACCGCTGGTCAAGCTGCGCCCGTCGTGCAGGGTCAGGGTCACCTGCGCCAGCCGCGTCAGGGGGAACGCCGCATTGGCGCGGGCGTCCTCGGTCATCGTCAAGGTCTGCGACAGGCGCAGAATTTCGGGGTCCGCCAAGGCCGCGTCGTCAATATCTTCGGGGCCGACATCGCCGCGCACCAATGCCACGGCGCAGGGGAACGACGTCGAATACTGTGCCTGATCGGTGTCTTGCGGGGTATGTGTGGCCAGCCGGATGCTTTCGTGAAAACTCGCCACGTGGACCTGTGCCACGTCTTGCGACACCAACCCGTGGGCCCGCCGCAGTGCCAAAACCCCCTCGATCGGGGCTTGCGCCCAGCGGCACACAGGGTAGGGCTTGAAATACTGCTCAAGACTATACCACCGATCCCCCAAATCCGCCCAATAGGCCGGCGCTTGCTCGACCGTGATCGCAGGTGCGCCGGTGAATCCCGCCTGCGCCAGTAACGCCGAACTTACCGCCGTCATCGCGCCCCAGCCAGTGCCGTCTTTCAGCATGGTCGGGTGGTCGACCCCGCGCATCATCTGGCTGCGTGGGGCGTGATATTCCGCGATCCCGATGGCATGGCGGGCCTGCGCCTTGGGCAGCCCTAGAACCCGGCTCAACACCGCAGCCCCCATCACAGCACCCCAACTGCCAGAGGTATGATAATCGGGCGCCGTGGCGTGCTGCGCCATTGCAGCGCGCGCGCCAAATTCATAGCCCGCCACCAGCGCGGTCAGCAAGTCCTCGCCGCTGATGCGCGCCATATAGGGCCAAAGCGTCGCCAGCAGGGTCGCGCCGATATGGCCCTTTGCGGGGTTGAACCCGTCATGCCCGTCCAGCGCGTCAATCGCCATGCCCGCCGCAAAGGCCGCACCAGCCGCATTTGCGGTCCCCGTGCCGAAAAACAACGCCGTGTCGCCGCCCATATGCTCGCGTGCAAAACCGCCCGCAATCTGTGCAGAGGCAAATCCGGCCCCCGCCGCGCCCACGCCCAGCGTGTCGAGCAACGCAAGCTTGATCTGCGCCTGCACGCGGGGCGGCACATCGGCCCATGTCAGGCCGGCAACAAAAGAATGCGCGTTGCTCATAGCGCTTAGCTTACCGGGCCGGGACAGGCGCGCATACCACTTTGCGACCTGTCTTGTCGCGCTTGGCAATTGACGCGCGCCCCGCAAGTGCACAATATCCGCCCATGACAGAGATATTTCACGGCAGTTTCACCCAGCAAGACCGGATCCCCGAAGACGCGATTGCCGCCGCCTTGGCGGTCTTGCACCACGGTCGTCTGCACCGCTACAACACCGCAGAGGGCGAGGTTGCACAAGCGGCCTTGCTGGAAGAAGACTTTGCCCGCCAGACCGGCGCGGCCTATTGCCTTGCCGTGGCCTCGGGCGGCTATGCAATGACCACGGCTTTGCGGGCCTGCGGCGTCAGCCACGGCGACGTTGTGCTGACCAATGCGTTTACTCTGGCCCCGGTGCCTGGCGCGATTGCAGCTGTGGGCGCGACCCCGATTTATGTGGGCGTCACCGAAAATCTTGTGATCGATCTGGATGATCTGCAAAGCAAGTTATCCAAGGCCAAGACCAAGAACGGGGCAAGGGTTTTGCTGCTGTCGCACATGCGCGGCCATATCTGTGACATGGACCGGCTGATGGCCCTGTGTAACGCAGCAGGGGTCACCGTGATCGAGGATTGCGCCCATACAATGGGGGCGGCCTGGAACGGCGTGCCCTCGGGGCGCTGGGGCAAATTCGGCTGCTTTTCGACCCAGACCTACAAACATGTCAATTCGGGCGAGGGCGGTTTGCTGATCTCGGACGACGCTGACGGCATGGCGCGCGCGATCATGCTGTCGGGCAGCTATATGCTGTTTGACAAACACCGCGCCGCACCCCCGCCCGAGACCTTTGCGCAGATCAAATACGAGACCCCCAATATCTCGGGGCGTATGGACAATCTGCGCGCCGCGGTCCTGCGTCCGCAATTGCGCGATCTGGCGACCCAAGCACGGCGCTGGAACGACCGTTATGCGGTTCTGGCACAGGGGGTCGCGGGCACCACGGGGCTGCAAGTGCCGCACAGGCCGCCTGAGGAACAGTTTGTCGCCTCGTCGTTCCAGTTTTTGTTGCTGGACTGGGACCCAAAGGCCGTCAGCGCGGTTCTGGCGCGGTGCAAGGCGCGCGGGGTCGAGTTGAAATGGTTCGGTGGCGCGGAGCCTGCGGGGTTTACCTCGCGCTACGACAGTTGGCGCTATGCGCCCGCACCATCAATGCCTGCCACCGACCGCATTCTTGCAGGGATCATCGATATGCGCCTGCCGCTGACGTTCTCTCTTGGTGATTGCGCGCTGATCGGGCGGATCATCAAAGAGGTGGTCAGCACCGTGCACCAAGGGGCGCACTGATGCGTAACATGCTCGTCTTGCTTGCCGTGCTGCCAACCTTTGCACTGGCCGAGGACCGTGCAACCGTCGATGTGCTGGAGAGCTGCCTGACCGCGCCTGCCGCGGGCTCGGATGCGCGCGACTGTATCGGGGTGATCGCCACACAATGTATGGCGGCCCCCGAGGGGCAAACCACCGTCGGCATGATGCAATGCGCGCTGGCCGAGGCCGAGGCTTGGGATGTGCTGCTGAACCGGTATTACCGGCAGGCGCGCGCCTTGGCGCGTGACATGGATGCAGGTGACAGGGCCGATTTCCCAGAATTTGCGGTGCGCGCCGCAACCCTGCTTGACGCACAGCGCGCTTGGATCAGCTTTCGCGACGCCAATTGCACCGCCCAATATGCGCAATGGGGGGCGGGCACGATGCGCCAGATCATCGGGGCCGATTGCCAGCTGGAAATGACCGCGCTGCGCACGATATCACTGTATCAATACGCCACGATGCTGCGATGAAGCTGGGCGGGCGTTTGTAGACTATTCGCAAGCCTTCATAATTGCTGCACCTTTGGCTGTCATACGCGGGAGACACCCCTTCAGGCAGGCGCGGCAGGGCACCGCAAAGAGCGAGAAAACACAATGCGCATCGACGCCAAATTCCTTGTCTACGCCGCGATTTTGGTGGCTGTGCTGATCAAGGGCGCCGATTGGCTGGCGCCCTACGAAAACCTGACCGCCAAGGGCTGCACGCTCGACTATGTCTATGACGGCGACACCGTGGCGCTGGACTGCGGCAGCGAACAGATCACAGCGCGGCTGTTGGGCTTTGACACGCCAGAGGCAAAATCACCGCAATGCCCGGCGGAAAAAGCCCTTGCCGATCAAGCCACCCAAAGGCTGCGCGCACTTAGCCGGTCAGGGGCGCTGACATTTGCAGGGCAGGAGCTTGACCGCTACGGGCGGACGCTGGTGACGATGAAAGTCGACGGCCAAGACGTCGGGCCCATATTGATCGACGAGGGCCTTGCGGTGCGTTATGCGGGCGGGCGGCGGATCGACTGGTGCGCCCGTCTGGCCAGTTGATGTGACGCGGCTGTGCCTCGGGCGCTGATGCGCCATCACAACCATTTTGCACAAATGGCAGACCCGCAAGCTTTGACAAAACGCCAGCCCTTGTTGCAAAGGCGGCGATTGGTCAAAAAACCCGCGCAAAATCCCGGCATCTTAACCTTGCATTGGTTGACCCCCCCGTAGCAGGGGGGTATGCAACGATAAGCTTATTTGGATGCCGGCATGACTGGCACCGTCCGGAAAAGGAAACGCCCGTGCAGGACATGCTGACCGAATACCTTCCGATTATGATTTTTCTGGGATTGGCGATTGCGCTGGGCGCGATGCTGATTCTTGCGGCCGCCATGATGGCGGTGCGTAATCCCGACCCCGAAAAGACATCCGCCTATGAATGCGGGTTCAACGCATTCGACGATGCGCGCATGAAATTCGATGTGCGGTTCTACCTCGTGGCGATCCTGTTTATCATTTTTGATCTTGAAGTCGCCTTCCTGTTCCCATGGGCGGTGGCGTTCAAAGACCTGTCAATGACAGGGTTCTGGTCGATGATTGTGTTCTTGGGCGTGCTGACAATCGGCTTTGCATACGAATGGAAAAAGGGAGCGCTCGAATGGGAGTGATGACCGGCGCCAATACGGCTGGCGCAGATAAAGATTTTGCCACCGCGGCGTTCAACGCGGAATTGCAGGACAAGGGCTTCCTTGTGACCAGCACGGCCGACATGGTGAACTGGGCGCGCACCGGGTCCTTGCACTGGATGACCTTTGGTTTGGCCTGCTGCGCGATCGAGATGATGCATACCTCCACACCGCGTTATGACCTTGAACGGTTCGGCACAGCGCCGCGCGCCTCCCCGCGCCAGTCCGATCTGATGATCGTGGCCGGCACGTTGACCAACAAAATGGCGCCCGCACTGCGCAAGGTCTATGACCAGATGCCGGAACCGCGCTATGTGATTTCGATGGGGTCCTGTGCCAACGGCGGCGGCTATTACCACTATTCGTATAGCGTTGTGCGCGGCTGCGACCGGATCGTGCCTGTGGACGTCTATGTGCCGGGCTGCCCGCCAACGGCAGAGGCGCTGCTTTACGGGCTGCTGCAACTGCAACGCAAAATCCGCCGGACAGGGAACATCACACGATGACCGATGCACTGCAAGAACTTGGGCTCCATATCGAGATGAAGCGCCCCGATTGCGTGGTCTCCTGGGCGGTCAGCCACGGTGAGTTGACGGTCACGATCGCGCCGTCGTCACTTGTGGGCTTTGTCGATTTCCTCAAGACCGACAGCACATGCAAATTCTCGTCTCTGATCGATATCACTGCCGTTGACTACCCGACGCGGGGCAAGCGGTTTGACGTGATCTACCACTTCCTGTCGATGTATCAAAACCACCGCATCCGTCTGCGCACCCAGATCCGTGAAGACGAAATGGTGCCCTCGATCATCACCGTTCACCCGTCGTCCAACTGGTTCGAGCGCGAGATTTTCGACATGTTCGGTATCCTGTTCACCGGCCACCCCGACCTGCGCCGCATCCTGACGGATTATGGGTTCCGCGGATATCCGCTGCGCAAGGATTTCCCCACGACGGGCTATACCGAAGTGCGCTATGATGAAGTGCAAAAGCGGGTTGTGTATGAACCTGTCTCACTGGTGCAGGAATACCGCCAGTTTGATTTCATGTCCCCCTGGGAAGGCGCGGACTATATCCTTCCGGGTGACGACAAAGCAAAGGGAGACGCGAAATGATGTATGGCGATTATGGGTCTTACGGCATGGGCGGTGGTTTGATCTGGCTGCTCGTTATGGCTGCGTTTCTGGTCATCCCGTTCTGGAAAATCCTGCCACGGCAGGGAATCCCGTCTTGGGTCGCGGTTTTCGCAGTGATCCCGATTGGCGCGGTGATCCTGCTGTGGGTTGTGGCGTTCAAAGACAAGCTCGACACGATGGGTGACGCAAAATGATGGACGGCGACATCCGCGAGAACCACTATGACGACGGCACCGCTGATGCGCTGACCGGCGAGCAGAAGATCCGCAATTTCAACATCAACTTCGGCCCGCAACACCCTGCGGCGCACGGCGTTTTGCGTCTGGTGCTGGAGCTTGACGGCGAGATCGTCGAGCGCTGCGATCCGCATATCGGCCTGTTGCACCGTGGCACCGAAAAGCTGATGGAAAGCCGCACTTACCTGCAAAACCTGCCGTATTTCGACCGGCTCGACTATGTGGCTCCGATGAACCAGGAACACGCCTGGTGCTTGGCCATTGAAAAACTGACAGGCACGCAAGTGCCGCGTCGCGCCTCGCTGATCCGCGTGCTCTATTCCGAAATTGGCCGCGTGCTCAACCACCTTCTCAACATCACCACACAAGCCATGGACGTGGGCGCGATGACCCCGATTTCATGGGGCTTTGAAGAGCGCGAAAAACTGATGGTGTTCTATGAGCGGGCTTGTGGCGCGCGTCTGCACGCGGCCTATTTCCGCCCCGGTGGTGTGCATCAGGACCTGCCCGACCAGTTGATCGAAGACATTGACGCTTGGGCCGTGGCCTTTCCCGAAATGATCGACGACATTGACGGGCTGTTGTCCGAGAACCGTATTTTCAAACAGCGTAACGCCGATATCGGCATTGTGACCGAGCAGGAAATCCTCGACTGGAGCTTCTCTGGCGTGATGGTGCGCGGCTCTGGCCTTGCGTGGGATCTGCGCCGCTCGCAGCCCTATGAATGCTATGACGAGTTTGAGTTCCAGATCCCCGTGGGCGTAAACGGCGATTGCTACGACCGCTATCTGTGCCGCATGGAAGAAATGCGCCAATCCACCTCGATTATCCGTCAGGCCTGCGCCAAACTGCGGGTCGAGAAGGGGGATGTGATGGCACGCGGCAAAATGACCCCGCCAACACGCGGCGAGATGAAAACCTCGATGGAGGCTTTGATTCATCATTTCAAGCTTTACACCGAAGGATTCCATGTGCCTGCGGGCGAGGTCTACGCGGCCGTCGAGGCACCAAAAGGCGAGTTCGGCGTCTTCCTTGTGGCGGACGGCTCCAACAAACCATACCGTGCCAAGATCCGCGCGCCGGGGTATCTGCATTTGCAGGCCATGGATCACATCGCATCGGGTCACCAACTGGCCGATGTGGCCGCCATCATCGGCAGCCTGGATGTCGTTTTCGGGGAAATCGACCGATGATTCGCACAGCTTTGCTCCTCGGCACCCTGTCGCTTGCAGGCTGTGGCACGATCACCGATTTTCGCGCAGGATTAGGCACTACGTTTTCGCGCCCCCCCACCGCAACACCCGCCGTGGCCCCCGCACCGCGCGCATCTGCTGCCCCCGTGCTCACGGCCAAAGAGCGGCTTATGGTCGCGATCGAAGGGCAGGGCTGCGAATTGAATAGCGCCAATGTCGGGGCCATTCTGGTCGCGGCCACGGCAACAGCAGACGACCTTGAAAGACTGGTGCCCGTGCTCGAGCAAGAAGGCAGGATTGTCGTATCTGGTAACGATTCGATCCGCTCGACGTCAACCAATTGTATTTAACGCCAAAGTGACCGGAAGAACCTGATGCTGCGCAGACTATATCACGACCAGCCTGAAACTTTTGCGTTTACACCCGCAAACCAGTCATGGGCTGAAGCTCAAATCACCAAATATCCGCAAGGCCGTCAGGCCTCGGCGATCATTCCGCTGTTGTGGCGCGCGCAAGAGCAGGAAAGCTGGCTGACCCGCCCTGCCATTGAATATGTCGCGAACATGCTCGACATGGCCTATATCCGTGCATTGGAAGTCGCCACTTTCTACTTCATGTTCCAACTGCAACCGGTTGGCACAGTGGCACATATTCAGGTTTGCGGCACATTGTCGTGCATGATTTGCGGCGCCGAAGACCTGATCGGGGTCTGCAAGGACAAAATCGCGGACAAGGCCCATGCGCTGTCTGCTGATGGCCGGTTTTCCTGGGAAGAGGTCGAATGCTTGGGCTCTTGCGCCAATGCACCGATGGCCCAGATCGGCAAGGATTATTACGAAGACCTGACCGCCGCGCGCCTGTCGGACATTATCGACGAATTGGCCGCAGGGCGGGTGCCCGTGCCGGGCCCGCAAAATGGCCGCTATGCCGCAGAACCCCTTAATGGGCTGACCAGCCTGAAAGAATATGACAGCGGCAAGACCCAATATAACGCCTCCGTGCAACTGGCCACCGATCTTGGCGATACCGTCAAACGCATCGACGGGACCGAAGTGCCTTTGCTGACCCCGTGGTTGGGCAAAGGTGGATCAAAGCCCGATAAACCCAAAGCCTCTGCCGCGAAACCTGCCACGCCGTCGCCAACGGCAAAGGTAAAGCCCGCTGAAAAGGCAATGCCAGCCTCCAAAGCGGTCAAGCCTGCGACAAAGTCTGGCACGGCCAGTGACGATGCCCCCGCCGAGAAAAAGCCGCGCCTGATGAGCGCGCCGCGCAAATCGGGTGCCGATGACCTGAAGCTGATCAGCGGCGTCGGGCCAAAACTGGAAGGCGTGCTCAACGATCTGGGCTTTTGGCACTTCGATCAGGTGGCCAAATGGACCCAGGCAGAGATTGCATGGGTCGATAGCCGCCTGAAATTCAAAGGCCGGATCGCGCGTGACAATTGGGTGGCTCAGGCCACCAAGCTTGCCAAAGGGGATTAACGCGGGGCCTGGCTGCCACAGACCCAACAAAACAAGGGCCCTCGTGCCAAAACCAGTCGATTGACAAGCATCGGGACGTTAACAAGGAACTGCGAGAATGTGCCGTGGCTGTCACTGCGGCGGAATGATCGTAAAACACGTGGGCCAAGCGCCGTCTTAAAAAGCGCGCCCCCAGGGAGATTGAAAACGATGAACGATACTTCACCAAATACATCGCGGATTGCATTTGTGTCCGCACTTTTCGGCATTCTGGCGCTGGTTGTCGCACTTTGGGCTCTGGGCTTTGGGTTTCTGGGCGCGCTCGTGACCGGTGTCATCGTGGCGGCGATTGTCTGGGCGATTTTGTGGATGGGGTGGAGCGCGCCGCAGGGCCAGGCGGCTGATGCGCCGGTCAACACAGGCGTGCCTCGTGTTGCGCCGGCTGCAAGCACTGCGCCAACGGCGGCATCTGCTGCCCCCGCGCCCGTATCCACCGCGCCTGTCGCGGCGCAAAAACCTGTGACATCCGAAAAAGCTGCCAAAAATCCGGCATCCAAGCCCGCTGCGGCGATACCGGCAGCGAAAGCCGAGACCGCGAAAGCAGCGGTCAAACCTGCAGCGAAACCCGCCGCTGCAAAAGCAAAAAAAGCCGGCGATAAACCGGCGGTTCTGAAAAAACCCCGCGATGGCGGCCCTGATGACCTCAAAATGATCAAAGGTGTCGGCCCGGTTCTGGAAAAGGCGCTGCACGCAGCGGGCGTGTTCCATTTCGACCAGATCGCGGCATGGAAAAAAGCGGACGCCACATGGTTTGACGATAACGTCAAAGGCGCCAATGGCCGCGTCATGCGTGACGAATGGGTCAGCCAAGCGAAAATTCTGGCCAAAGGCGGGACAACCGAATTTGCCAGCAAAGTGAAGAAAGGCGGCGTTTACTAAACGCCGACGTGGGATAGATGCCGCAGAACCACAACAGGTCGTCAGCCGGGCAGCGCGCCGCGCTGGTCATGGCAGGGACAGGCCTGTTCTGGATCATCGCAAATTATGCCGGTGGAAAATTTGGCCTGCCGATGCGCACGCGGGCCATTCTCGATATTATCGCGCTTGTCGGTTTCGGCTATGCGCTTTATCTGACGTTCAATCTCTGGCGGGACCGCCAGCACGACAAGGATGAGGGCTAATGCTCAAGGACCAAGACCGGATTTTCACCAACCTCTACGGGATGCACGACCGCACGCTGAAGGGCGCACAGGCGCGTGGGCACTGGGATGGCACCGCGGCCATCATCAAAAAGGGCCGCGACTGGATCGTGAACGAAATGAAAGCCTCGGGCCTGCGTGGCCGTGGCGGTGCGGGGTTCCCGACCGGTTTGAAATGGTCGTTCATGCCCAAGGAAAGCGATGGCCGCCCCAGCTACCTTGTGGTCAATGCCGACGAATCCGAGCCGGGCACCTGCAAAGACCGTGAAATCATGCGCCATGATCCACATACATTGGTCGAAGGCTGCCTGATCGCGTCTTTCGCGATGAATGCCAACGCCTGCTACATCTACATTCGTGGCGAATATATCCGCGAACGCGAAGCCTTGCAGCACGCGATTGACGAGGCCTATGCGGCAGGTCTGGTGGGCAAAAATGCCTGCAAATCCGGCTGGGACTTCGACATCTATCTGGCCCACGGCGCAGGCGCCTATATCTGCGGCGAAGAAACCGCCCTGCTGGAAAGCCTCGAGGGCAAAAAAGGGATGCCGCGCATGAAGCCGCCATTCCCTGCGGGGGCCGGTCTTTATGGCTGCCCGACGACGGTCAACAACGTGGAGTCTATCGCCGTTGTGCCGACAATTCTGCGCCGTGGCGGCAGCTGGTTCTCGGGCATCGGGCGCGCCAATAACGCGGGCACCAAACTGTTTGCGATCTCGGGGCACGTCAACAATCCTTGCGTTGTCGAAGAAGAAATGGGCATCCCGTTTGAAGAACTGATCGAAAAACACTGCGGCGGTATTCGCGGCGGCTGGGACAATCTCAAGGCGGTTATCCCGGGCGGATCATCGGTGCCAAACGTGCGCGGGGAAGATATGCGCGACGCGATCATGGACTTTGACGGGCTCAAGGAGAAAGGCTCGTCTCTGGGCACCGCTGCCGTGATCGTGATGGACAATTCCACCGATATGATCAAGGCGGTCTGGCGGCTTTCAAAGTTCTACAAGCACGAATCTTGCGGCCAATGCACGCCCTGCCGCGAGGGCACCGGCTGGATGATGCGCGTCATGGCGCGGCTGGTCGAAGGCAACGCCTCGGTCGATGAAATCGACATGCTTTTGTCGGTGACCAAACAGGTCGAGGGGCACACAATCTGTGCGCTCGGCGATGCGGCTGCCTGGCCGATCCAGGCGTTGATCAAGAACTTCCGTGGCGACATCGAGGCCCGTATCGCGCATAAGCGCGGTGCAATTGCCGCCGAATGACGCCACGCAAGCCCCAAAAACCGCGCGTCAGGTCTGTAAGCTGGCGCGCGTTTTCATTTTCGCTGGCGGTTTATTTTCTGGGACTGGCGATCGTGGTTTTCGGCGCCGAAAACGCAATCTTGCGCTATACCGGTATCGCTGTGATCAGCGTCGGATCAATCGCTGTTGCCACCGCTGTGGTCAATCTGGTGGCGTCAATTTCGGCGGCGATGCGGACGGCGGTCATTCTGGCGGTCATCGGTGCTGTGGCATATGCGCTGTGGGTCGGCGCGACAGCCTAGCGGACAAATTGGTGCAACAATATCATCTGGCACAGCTCAACATCGGACGCTTACTCGCCCCCAAAAATGACCCGCGTGTGGCGGATTTTATGGATAACCTGGACCTGATCAACGGGCTGGGCAAACGGATGCCGGGTTTTGTGTGGATCATGCAAGGGGCGGCGGGCGAGGGCAACACGGCTGCGGCCATTGACGGTGATCCGCACTATATCCCGAACCTGACGGTCTGGGAAAATGCAGCGGCGCTCGAGACGTTTGTTTTTAAAACTTTACATGCAAAGTTTATGAACCGCCGCGCCGAATGGTTTGCGGTCTTGGAGCAGATGCATTTTGTCATGTGGTGGGTGCCTGCGGGGCATAGGCCGCGCCTGGACGCGGCACTTTTGCGTCTCGAAACCCTGCGCCGCGACGGCGACACTGCGCAGGCTTTTGGCTGGGACTATCTGCGGGCCAACCCTGCGCCGCCTGTCGCGTAAATCCGCTCAAAAACCGGCACGCCGGCGCATGATATTGTATAACAGCCCGCTCCACCCGACATAGACCCCAAGATGGCGTTGCTCAAGACGACCAGACAGGAGACACATCTATGACCAAGACCTCCATCATGGTATTTGCCGTGGTCCTTGGCGTGATTGCCGCCGCAGGTGCACTACAGGCGAAACCCGCGCTCAAGGACGTGGAATATGTGCGCGAAGGCCTGATCACCACCGGCATCGCCATCGAGATCAGCCAGAAATGCAACAGTCTCAGCCCGCGCTATTTCCGCGGCATCAGCTATCTGAATGCGTTGAAAGATCACGCCGCGGGCTTGGGCTATAGCGCGGCCGAGATCGACGCCTACACAAGTGACAAAGCCGAAGAAAACCGCCTGAAAGAGGTGGCGCGCGCGCGGTTGGCCGAAATGGGCGCGGTTGCGGGCGATGGTGCGTCATATTGCGCCGTAGGGCAGGCCGAAATCGCGAAAAACAGCCCCGTCGGGCGGCTTTTACGCTAGGCTGCAAGCCATCAATAATCCGTTTCCATGGGAACAGTCGTGAAAGATACGACTTTCGCGGCTGTTTTTTTATCAATCCGGCTGGCATCGCCGCCCTTGTCGGGTTAGAACGCCTCAACGCCACTGCGCCGTTTGAGCGCGCGGGGGACCACGGAACATAAAGGCTCGCCATGTCTGATCTGAAAAAAGTCGTGATTGATGGGAAAGAGGTCGAAGTGGATGGGGCGATGACCCTCATTCAGGCCTGCGAACAGGCGGGCGTCGAGATCCCGCGTTTCTGCTACCATGAACGTCTTTCCATCGCGGGCAATTGCCGCATGTGTCTGGTCGAAGTTGTGGGCGGCCCGCCAAAGCCCGCAGCCTCCTGCGCCATGCAGGTCCGCGACCTGCGCCCCGGCCCCGAAGGCCAGCCACCTGTTGTGAAAACAAATTCCCCCATGGTCAAAAAGGCCCGCGAAGGTGTGATGGAGTTCTTGCTGATCAACCACCCGCTGGATTGCCCGATCTGCGACCAAGGCGGCGAATGCGACTTGCAAGACCAGGCAATTGCTTACGGCGTTGACTTTTCGCGCTTTCGCGAACCCAAGCGTGCGACAGAAGATCTGGACATCGGTCCATTGATCGAAACCCACATGACCCGGTGTATTTCCTGCACGCGCTGTGTGCGGTTCACAACCGAGGTTGGCGGCGTGCACGTCATGGGGCAGACCGGACGCGGCGAAGATGCCGAAATCACCACCTATCTGGGTGCGATTATTGATAGCAATCTGTCGGGCAATATCATTGATCTGTGTCCCGTCGGCGCGCTGGTGTCCAAGCCCTATTCGTTCACCGCCCGTCCGTGGGAATTGACCAAGACCGAATCGATTGATGTGATGGATGCGCTAGGGTCGAACATCCGCGTCGACACCAAGGGCCGCGAAGTGATGCGGATGCTGCCGCGCAACCATGACGGCGTGAACGAGGAATGGATTTCCGACAAAACGCGTTTCGTTTGGGACGGGTTGCGCCGCCAGCGCCTCGACACACCCTATATCCGCGAAAACGGTAAATTGCGCAAAGCGACATGGAGTGAGGCCCTGAGGGCCGCTGCCGCTGCGATGAAAGGCAAAAAGGTCGCCGGTCTTGTGGGTGATCTGGTCCCCGTCGAGGCGGCCTTTGCGCTCAAGCAGGTGATCGAAGCGCAGGGCGGATCGGTTGAGTGCCGCACCGATGGCGCCAAACTGCCTGCGGGGAACCGTGCGGGCTATGTCGGCACCGGCTGCATTGAAGATATCGACACCGCCGAAGCGATCATGGTGATCGGCAGCAACCCAAAGGTCGAGATGCCGGTGTTGAACGCGCGTTTGCGCAAGGCGTGGTCGCGCGGTGCTGGCATCGGCGTGATCGGCCCCAAGGTCGATCTGACCTTCGAGACCATGCATCTGGGCGATGGCCCGGCGGTCATGACCGACCTTCTGGCCGGCGATCACAGTGAGGGGCTGACAAAACCATCCCTGATTATTCTTGGTGCGGGTGCTTTGGCGCGCAGTGACGGCGCGGCGGTCCTTGGCACAGCCATGGCGCTGGCCGAGGCGACGGGCTCCAAATTCATGATCCTGCACACCGCCGCGGGCCGCGTGGGCGCGATGGATGTGAACGCCGTGACAGACGGTGGGCTGACCGCCGCGCTGGACGGTGCCGAGGTGATCTACAACCTTGGCGTGGATGAAGGCGACATTCCCGCAGGTCCCGTGGTGATCTATCAAGGCTCGCATGGCGACCGCGGTGCGCACCGCGCCGACATCATCTTGCCGGGGGCGGCCTATACCGAAGAAAACGGCCTGTTTGTGAACACCGAAGGCCGCCCGCAACTGGCCATGCGTGCAGGGTTTGCGCCCGGTGACGCTAAGGAAAACTGGGCGATTTTACGGGCGCTCTCGGCAGAACTGGACGCGACATTGCCATTCGACAGCCTTGGCGCATTGCGCAGTGCCATCGTGACCGCGCACCCGCATTTGGGCGATATCGATGTGGTGGCACAAAACACATGGACGCTTGAAAAGGTGACAAAGCCCAGCAAAGCGCCATTCGTCTACGCGATCTCCGACTTTTACCTCACCAACCCGATTGCGCGGGCCAGCCAGCTGATGGCAGAGCTTTCGGCCAACGCAAAAGCGCGGGCAAACCCCGCCGTGGCAGCCGAATAAGTGAAACGCCTCGCGATCATATCCTTTGTGGCCCTGGGCGCCTGCGCCCAGACAGCCGCGCAAGTGTCGCAAGCGGCACTTGCACCGGCCTATCAGGGGATCGAGACGCGCCTGCTGGACGGTGATCTGGTCAACTTCCGGGTGCGCATGACGGGCGCTGTCTCGCCGCAAGAGGTGACAAAATACGCGCAATGCGCCGCCGCCCAATATACGCTCATTCGGGGCTACGGGTTCTTGCGACACGTGCGCACCACAACCGCGCAGGACAACGGGCTTTGGTCCGCCGACGCGGTTTACACAATCTCGCCTTCGCTTCCGCGTGGGCTCAAGACAATTGACGCCGAAGTGGCTGTCGCCGATTGCGGCGCAGCCGGCATTCCAACGGTGTAAGGGGCAGAACTATGGTTGAATTTTTCACCACCACCAATCTGGGCATCATTCTGGTGATCCTTGCGCAATCTCTTTTGGTGCTGGTCCCACTTTTGGTGGCGCTGGCGTTCTTGATGTATGCAGACCGAAAGGTCTGGGCGGCCGTGCAAATGCGCAGGGGGCCAAACGTGGTCGGGCCGTTCGGGCTGCTGCAATCCTTTGCAGATTTTCTGAAATACATCGTGAAAGAAATCATCGTGCCGGCAGGCGCGGATAAAGTCGTCTTCTTCCTCGCGCCGATGATCACCTTTGTGCTGGCGGTCGTGGCCTGGGCGGTGATCCCGTTCAACGATGGCTGGATTCTGGCCGATATCAACGTCGCCGTCCTGTTTATATTCGCGGTCTCGTCACTGGAAGTCTACGGCGTGATCATGGGGGGCTGGGCGTCAAACTCCAAATACCCGTTCTTGGGCTCGTTGCGCTCTGCGGCGCAGATGATCTCTTACGAGGTCTCGCTTGGCCTGATCATTATCGGCATCATCATCTCGACCGGCTCGTTGAGCTTTGGCGACATCGTCGAGGCGCAGCGCGGCAGTGCAGGGCTGTTCAACTGGTATTGGGTCGCGCATTTCCCGATGCTGTTCCTGTTCTTTATCAGTGCTTTGGCCGAAACAAACCGGCCCCCGTTTGACCTGCCAGAAGCCGAATCAGAGCTGGTCGCGGGGTTCCAGGTCGAATATTCCTCGACGCCGTTCCTGTTGTTCATGATCGGCGAGTTGTTGGCTGTGGTGCTGATGAGCACGCTGGTCGCGCTGTTGTTCTTTGGTGGCTGGCTGTCACCGATTCCAGGCCTGCCAGACAGCATTTTGTGGTTGATCCTCAAGATCCTGCTCGCGTTCTTCATGTTCGCGATGGTCAAGGCAATCACACCGCGCTACCGCTACGACCAACTGATGCGCATCGGTTGGAAGGTGTTCCTGCCGCTCTCGCTGTTCTGGGTCGTGCTGGTCTCGTTTTTGGCAAAATACGAAGTGTTGGGCGGCTTTTGGGCGCGCTGGACAATGGGAGGTTAAGCGATGAACGAACCGATGGACTATACCCGCGCCGCGAAATACTTCCTGCTGATGGATTTCTGGAAGGGCTTTGGTCTGGCGATGAAATATTTCATCCGTCCCAAGGCGACGCTGAACTACCCGCATGAAAAAGGCCCCCTGTCCCCGCGTTTTCGCGGCGAACACGCCCTGCGCCGCTACGCCAACGGCGAAGAGCGCTGCATTGCGTGTAAACTGTGCGAGGCGGTCTGCCCTGCCCAGGCGATCACCATCGACGCAGAACCGCGCGACGACGGATCACGGCGCACCACGCGCTATGACATCGACATGACCAAATGCATCTACTGCGGTTTCTGCCAAGAGGCCTGCCCAGTGGACGCGATCGTTGAAGGCCCGAATTTCGAATTCTCCACCGAAACCCGCGAAGAGCTGTTCTACGACAAGGAAAAGCTCTTGGATAACGGCGACCGCTGGGAAGCCGAAATCGCGCGCAACCTCGAGCTGGATGCACCCTACCGATGACCGATAAAAACCCTTTTGAAGCGATGATGGCCATGGGGCAGGACTGGGCGAAGCAGCTTAATCCGGGGATGGAGGCGTTCACGACCAAAGGGTTCGCGGACCTGTTTCCCACCATGTCAAAAGAGATGATGGAGCAGTTTTTCGGCAAAGGTATGAACCCCGAAGGCTTGGATGCAAAAACCAAGCTGTTGCTGACCCTCAACGCGCTGACTGTAACGGGGGCCACCGCCGAGCCGCAAATCAGGCTGACCGTGCGCCACCTTGTGGCAGCCGGGGCCACAAAACAGGAAATCGCCGAAACCATCGCGCAAGCTGCGATGTTTGGTGGTGTGCCTGCAATGACAAAGGCGATGGACCTCGCCACCGACGTGATGGAAAAGGACGCAGGCCAATGACCGTTGCCATATTCACATTCTACTTCTTTGCCCTGACCACCGTGATGGGCGGGCTGATGACCGTGATCAGCCGCAATCCGGTGCATTCGGTGCTGTGGCTGATCCTCGCATTCCTGTCCTCGGCGGGGCTATTTGTGCTGCTGGGTGCTGAATTTGTCGCCATGCTCTTGATCATCGTCTATGTTGGCGCGGTTGCGGTTCTGTTCCTTTTTGTGGTCATGATGCTTGATGTGGACTTTGCCGGTCTCAAGGCCGAGATGGCCAAATACATGCCGCTTGCCCTGTTGATCGGCACCGTGATCCTGTTTCAGCTGGGCATTGCCCTGGGTGTATGGACCTTTGCCGATGTGGCCGCTCAAAACATCGCCTCACCCACAGGTGACGCGCAAAACACCGCAGCCCTCGGCCTGTTGATCTACGACAAATACATCATCCTGTTCCAACTGGCAGGGCTGATCCTGCTGGTCGCGATGATCGGGGCGATCTTGCTGACACTGCGGCACCGCACCGATATCAAACGCCAGAGCGTGTTGCAGCAAATGCACCGCGATCCGGCAAAAGCGATGAAACTCAAGGACGTCAAACCAGGGCAGGGGCTATAATCATGATCGGTGTAGAACATTATCTCGCGGTGGCCGCGGCGCTTTTTGTCATCGGTATCTTCGGGCTTTTCCTGAACCGCAAAAATGTGATCATCCTGCTGATGAGTATCGAATTGATGCTGCTCGCGGTGAACATCAATTTTGTCGCCTTCTCCAGCTTTCTGGGCGATTTGACCGGCCAGGTGTTTACACTTTTCGTGCTGACCGTCGCCGCTGCAGAGGCCGCCATCGGCCTTGCGATCCTTGTATGTTTCTTCCGCAACCGCGGCACCATCGACGTTGAAGACGTCAACGTGATGAAGGGCTAATCCACATGGAAAAGATCATCCTGTTTGCACCACTGGTCGGCGCGCTTATCTCCGGCTTTGGCTGGCGATTGATCGGCGAGAAAGCCGCTCAATGGACATCGACCACTTTGCTGTTTCTCGCGGCGGTCCTGTCCTGGATTGTCTTTGCAAGCTTTGACGGTGTCACCGAAAACATCCAGATCATGCGCTGGATCGAAAGTGGCACGTTGTCCACCGACTGGGCCATCCGCATGGACCGGCTGACCGCCATCATGTTGATCGTCATCACCACCGTCTCGGCGTTGGTGCATCTCTATTCCTTTGGCTACATGGCGCATGACGAAAATTTCAAAGACAACGAACCCTACCGCGCGCGGTTCTTTGCCTATCTGTCGTTTTTCACCTTCGCGATGTTGATGCTGGTGACCTCTGACAACCTTGTGCAGCTGTTTTTCGGCTGGGAAGGGGTCGGCGTCGCATCCTATCTGCTGATCGGGTTCTACTATAAAAAACCATCCGCCAATGCCGCCGCGATCAAGGCGTTTGTGGTCAACCGCGTGGGTGACTTCGGCTTTGCCTTGGGCATCTTCGCGCTTTATCTGATGACCGACAGCATCCGTTTTGAAGACATCTTTGCCGCCATGCCGGTCTTGGCAGAGCAAACCATGACCTTCCTTTGGGCAGACTGGAGCGCGACCAATGTAATTGCGATCCTGTTGTTCATCGGGGCGATGGGCAAATCGGCCCAGTTGTTCCTGCACACATGGTTGCCCGACGCGATGGAAGGGCCGACACCCGTGTCTGCGCTGATCCATGCCGCCACCATGGTCACCGCAGGCGTGTTTCTTGTGGCGCGCATGTCGCCGCTTTACGAATTCGCGCCAGAGGCCAAACAGTTCATCCTCTTTTTGGGTGCCACAACCGCGTTCTTTGCGGCCTCGATTGCGATGGTGCAGACCGACATCAAGCGCGTCGTAGCATATTCCACCATGAGCCAGTTGGGCTATATGTTTGCCGCCGCAGGCGTCGGGGCTTACGGCGTTGCCATCTTCCACCTGCTGACACATGCGTTTTTCAAGGCGCTGCTGTTCCTGAGTTCCGGTTCGGTGATCGCTGCCAACCACCACGAGCAGGACATGCGCAACTATGGCGGGCTGCGCCATAAAATCCCCTATACATTCTGGGGCATGATGTTCGGCACTTTGGCCATCACCGGCGTGGGTATTCCGCTGACAACAATCGGTTTTGCGGGCTTTTTGTCCAAAGACGCCATCGTCGAAACCGTTTATGCGGGCGGCACATCCTATGCCTTCTGGCTGCTGGTCATAGCGGCCTTGATGACCAGTTTCTATAGTTGGCGTTTGATGTTCATGACATTCTACGGCACAGCGCGCGGCGACAAACACACCTATGACCACGCGCACGAGAGCCCGCTGACAATGCTGGTCCCCTTGGGGGTTTTGTCGCTCGGCGCGATTTTCTCGGGCATGGTGTTCTATAACAGCTTCTTTGGCGACGACCCCACCATGAAGGCCTTCTTCGGGATCGAGCAAGAAGAACAGGTCGCAAATGCCGACATCGGCTTCTCGCTTGTCGCACCGGCCTACGCAGAGGTCACCTCCGACACGGGCGAGGGCGAGGCGAAATCCAATGTCAGCAGCCACAACACCGAAAAATCGGAACATGAAGTGGCGCAAGTGCCCGGGCAGGGCGCGATTTTCATGGGTCCTGAAAATACCGTGATCGATGATGCGCATTACGCGCCCGAATGGGTCAAGGTCTCGCCATTTGTCGCCATGGTTCTGGGCTTTGGCCTCGCGTGGCTGTTCTACATCAAGAACACATCGCTGCCGGTGCGCTTGGCTGCACAACAGGCCCCGCTTTATAACTTCCTGTTGAACAAGTGGTATTTCGACGAGCTTTACAGCTATCTCTTTGTCAAACCGGCTTTCTGGATCGGTCGCTTGTTTTGGAAACAGGGCGATACCAAAACCATCGACGGGACCATCAACGGGATCGCAATGGGGATCATTCCGTTCTTCACGCGGCTCGCCGGTAAGGCCCAGTCGGGCTATATCTTCACCTATGCCTTCGCCATGGTTCTTGGCATCGCGGCCATGATCACATGGGTTACTATGACCGGAGGGGCCAAATAATGGGCAACCTACTCTCGCTCACCACGTTCATCCCTTTGCTGGGGGCGGCGATTTTGGCGCTGTTCCTGCGCGGCAATGATGCGGCCGCACAAAACAACGCCAAATGGGTCGCGATGGCCACGACCGTGGCGACGTTTATCGTGTCACTGTTCATCCTGTTCGGTTTTGATCCGTCCAATACCGACTTCCAGTTTGTCGAACAGCGGCCATGGCTGTTGGGGCTCAGCTATAAAATGGGCGTCGACGGGATCTCGGTCCTGTTTGTGATGCTGACAACTGTGCTGATGCCGATTGTCATTGCAGCCTGCTGGACCGTCGAGACCCGCGTCAAGGAATACATGATCGCTTTCCTGATCCTGGAAACCTTGATGCTCGGCGTCTTTATGGCGCTTGATCTGGTGCTGTTCTATCTGTTCTTCGAGGCCGGGCTGATCCCGATGTTCCTGATCATCGGTATCTGGGGCGGTAAAAACCGGATCTACGCCTCGTTCAAATTCTTCCTCTATACCTTCCTCGGCTCGGTGCTGATGCTGGTGGCGATTGTGGCGATGTTCAATCAGGCGGGCACCACCGATATTCCAACCCTTATGGGCTTTACCTTCGCCTCCGATGATTTCTCGGTGCTTGGGGTCAATGTTTCGGGCGGGATGCAAACCATGCTCTGGCTCGCATTCTTTGCGTCATTTGCGGTAAAGCTGCCGATGTGGCCGGTGCATACTTGGCTGCCCGACGCGCACGTGCAAGCGCCCACCGCAGGCTCGGTGGTTCTGGCGGCAATCCTGCTGAAACTGGGCGGCTACGGCTTTCTGCGGTTCAGCCTGCCAATGTTCCCCGTAGGCTCCGAAGTCATCGGACCATTGGTGCTTTGGCTCTCGGTCATCGCGATTGTCTACACGTCTCTGGTGGCCTTGGTCCAACAGGACATGAAAAAACTGATCGCCTATTCCTCGGTGGCCCATATGGGCTACGTCACCATCGGCATCTTTGCGGTCAACCAGCAAGGCATCGACGGGGCGATTTTCCAGATGATCTCCCACGGCTTTATCTCCAGCGCGCTGTTCTTGTGCGTCGGCGTGATCTACGACCGGATGCACACCCGTGAAATCGACGCTTACGGCGGTCTGGTCAACCGGATGCCGGCCTATGCGCTGATCTTCATGTTCTTCACAATGGCCAACGTCGGCCTGCCGGGCACATCGGGCTTTGTGGGTGAATTTCTGGTGCTTGTGGGCATCTTCCAGGTCAACACATGGGTCGCCTTTTTCGCCACCACAGGCGTGATCCTGTCGGCGGCCTATGCGCTCTGGCTCTACCGGCGTGTGGTCATGGGCGACCTGATCAAGGAAAGCCTGCGCACCATCACCGACATGACAACGCGCGAGCGGTTCATCTTTGTGCCCCTCGTGTTCATGACACTGTTGCTGGGCGTTTATCCGGCACTGGTGCTCGACATCATTGGGCCCAGCGTTGCGGCACTGGTTGAAAACTACGACATGGCAACTGCGGGTATGCTCTCCGCTGCCGTGCAATAAGGAACGGGTCACATGATCTCTGCAGATATCCAAACCGTGATGCCGGAAATCATTCTGGCGATTTACGCGATGCTGGCGCTTATGGTGGCGGTTTACACCACCAAAGACGCGATGGCGCCGCTCCTGACATGGGTGACATCGGGCCTGTTTGTGCTTCTGGCCTTCTACATCGGTGTTGGCGACAATGTCACGACAACCGGCTTTGACGGCATGGTCAACAATGACGGCTTTTCGCGATTTGCCAAAATCGTGATCCTGATCTCGGCGGCGGCTGTTCTGGTCATGTCGCAAGACTATATGCAAAAACGCGGACTGTTGCGGTTCGAATACCCGTTGCTGGTGGCGCTGTCAGTTGTGGGCATGATGGTCATGGTCTCGGCGGGCGACTTGATGGCTCTTTATATGGGGCTCGAGCTGCAATCACTGGCGCTCTATGTCGTAGCCTCCTTGCGGCGCGATAGCCTGAAATCCACCGAAGCGGGCTTGAAATACTTCGTGCTTGGCGCTCTCTCTTCGGGTCTTTTGCTTTATGGTGCCTCGCTGACATACGGCTTTGCCGGCACAACCCTGTTCTCGGGCATCTATCTGGCGGTCTCGACCGACTTTACACTGGGCTTGCTTCTGGGTGTGGTCTTCATGCTTGCGGGCTTTGCATTCAAGGTCTCCGCGGCACCGTTCCACATGTGGACACCCGACGTCTATGAAGGCTCGCCCACACCGGTCACCGCGTTTTTCGCCACCGCACCAAAAGTCGCGGCCATCGGCCTGTTTGCGCGGGTCGTGCATGACGCATTCGGCGGCATCGTCGCTGAGTGGCAGCAGATCGTGGCCTTTTTGTCCGTGGCCTCGATGTTCTGGGGTGCCATCGCCGCGATCAGCCAACGCGACATCAAACGGCTGATGGCCTATTCCTCCATTGCTCACATGGGCTTTGCCCTGATGGGCCTGGCTGCGGGCACGGTTCTGGGCGTGCAGGCCACGCTGATCTACATGGCGATCTATGTCACCATGAACGTCGGCACATTCGCCTTGATTTTGGGCATGGAAAAAGACGGGCGGCCCGTGACCGATATCCAGTCGCTCAAATCTTACGCCAAAAGACAACCGCTGATGTCGCTTGTGATGCTGATCATGATGTTCAGCCTTGCGGGCGTGCCGCCGATGCTGGGCTTCTTTGGCAAATTCTACGTGCTGCGTGCCGCCTATGACGCGGGGCTGGGCTGGTTGGCGGTCGCAGGGGTTATCGCCTCGGTGATCGGCGCATTCTACTACCTGCGCATCGTCTACTATATCTACTTTGGCGAAGACGCCGAGGGACTTGACGGCAAAATGTCACCCGTTCTGTGGACTGCCGCAGTTGTGACCGGTGCGATCATCCTGCTGGCCTGGGCACCGGGGATCAACCTGTTCGGGATCGAAGTGGTTGCGCAGGCTGCGGCTCAAACGCTTGTCAACTAACCCTGCCACAGTGCATGACTGGCCCGACGGTTACGCGCGGGTCATTTTGCAAAGCGTGGACAGCACCATGTCAGAGGCTGCACGCCGTGCGGCCTCTCTCACATCTCCCACATGGATTATGGCGCATGTGCAAACCGGCGGACGCGGGCGGCGCGGCAAGCCTTGGATCACCCCCGCAGGCAACCTGTCGGCCACGCTGATCTACCGGCCCGACGCCAGCCCCGCAGAGGCCGCGCGCAGGTCGTTTCTGGCCGCCAACGCACTTTATGCGGCACTGTCGTTTTATGTGGCGGCAGAAAAGCTCTCTTTGAAATGGCCCAATGACGTGCTGCTGGACGGGCACAAAGTGGCCGGCATCCTGCTCGAGGCAAGCGGGCAGGGCAGCCGCGTCACCTCCCTGTCAATCGGGATCGGCGTGAACCTCGCCCATACCCCGCAAGGGGTGGAAAACGCGGCATTTAGCCCGACCAGCGTTACATCCAGCGGCGGCGCTGCGGTCACACCAGAGGCCTTTCTGACCACGCTGGCAGGCTGTTTTGCGATCCAGGAATCCAGACTTGCGCGCTTTGGCTTTGCGCGTATCCGGCAGGACTGGCTTGAAAATGCGGCGCGCTTGGGCGAGGTGATCAGCGCCAAAACCGGCACCGAGACGATCAGCGGTATTTTTGATACCATCGACGACGACGGCACCCTCGTTTTGATCACCAGCGCAGGCCCCCGTGCGATCCCGGCCGCCGACGTGTTTTTCTAAAGGAGTTCACCCCATGCTTTTGGCCATTGATTGCGGCAATACCAATACCGTATTTTCAATCTGGACCGGCACAGACTTCATCGCGACCTGGCGGACCTCGACCGAATGGCAGCGCACGGCAGACCAATACTATGTCTGGCTGTCCACGCTGATGCAGATCCACAAAATCGATGTCGAGATCGACGAGGTGATTATCTCCTCGACCGTGCCACGTGTGGTGTTCAACCTGCGTGTGCTGTCGGACCGCTATTTTCACTGCCGGCCTATCGTGGTGGGCAAATCCGATTGCCGCTTGCCTGTCGATCCGCGGGTCGATGCAGGCACCGCCGTAGGCCCCGACCGTCTAGTCAATACCGCAGGCGCGTTTGACCGGCACGGTGGCGATTTGATCGTCGTGGACTTCGGCACCGCCACCACATTTGATGTGGTCGACACCGACGGGGCCTATATCGGCGGGGCCATTGCACCGGGCGTGAACCTGTCACTGGAAGCATTGCACAACGCCGCCGCCGCATTACCGCATGTCGATATCACCAAACCGCAGCGTGTGGTGGGCACAAACACCGTGGCCTGTATGCAGTCGGGGGTCTTTTGGGGTTACGTCGGCCTTGTGCGTGAGATATGCGCACGCATTAAGACCGAACGGGATGTGCCCATGCGCGTGATCTCGACCGGTGGGTTAGCCCCACTTTTTGGACAAACCGAGGCGTTATTCGACGCCTTTGAAGACGATTTGACGATGCACGGTTTGACCGTGATCCACCGCTATAACAAGGAAACGACATGAGCCGCAAAAAAGCAGCTGACCGCCTGATTTATCTGCCCCTGGGTGGGGCCGGTGAGATCGGCATGAACGCCTACGTCTACGGATATGGACTTCCGGGCAAAGAGAAACTGATCGTTGTCGATCTGGGCGTGACCTTCCCCGACATGGACACCACCCCCGGCGTCGACCTGATCATGCCCGATATCACATGGCTGAAAAAACGCCGTGCCGATATCGTGGGTATTTTCATCACCCACGCCCACGAAGACCACGTCGGTGCCATCGGGCACTATTGGGCAAGCCTTGGCGCGCCGGTCTATGCGCGTAAATTCACCGCCAATATCGCGCGGCGCAAGCTCGCCGAACACGGCCACCCCGACAGTGTTGTCACAGTTGTCGACGCCTACCCGCATATGATCGACTGCGCCCCGTTCAAAGTGTCCTATGTGCCGATCTCGCACTCGATCCCCGAAAGCGCGGGCCTGATTATCGACAGCCCCGAAGGGCGGGTTTTACACTCGGGCGACTTCAAAATCGACGAGACCCCCGTTGTAGGCGATGCCTTCAACCGCGCACTTTGGGAAGACGTTTCCAAAGACGGCGTCAAAGCGCTTGTCTGCGATTCCACCAACGTCTTCAGCACCGCCCCCGGGCGCTCGGAAAGCACCATTGGTGACGCCATCGCCGAGATGATGTCCGAGGCCAAAGGCACCGTGGTCGCCACCACCTTCGCCTCCAATATCGCGCGCCTGAAAACCCTCGCCATGGCCGCTCAAAAAGCCAACCGCTCCGTGGTGCTTTTGGGCCGCTCGATGCGGCGCATGGTCGAGGCCGCCACCGAAACCGGCATCCTGACCAGCTTCCCTGCGGTCGTTTCCCCCGAGGATGCTCTCAATATGCCGCGCAACGCGATCATGCTCTTGGTCACCGGCTCGCAAGGTGAACGGCGTGCGGCCTCTGCGCAATTGGCGCAAGGCAAATACCTCGGACTGTCGCTCAAAGAGGGCGACACCTTCCTGTTCTCGTCCAAAACCATCCCCGGCAACGAGCGTGGGGTGATCCGCATCATGAACCAATTGTCGGAACTCGGCGTCGATGTGATCGATGATGCGGGCGGCAAATACCATGTCTCGGGCCACGCCAACCGGCCTGACCTTGTCACCCTGCACGAGATCGTGAAACCGCAAATCCTGATCCCGATGCACGGCGAACACCGGCATTTGCGCGAACATGTGAAACTGGGCGCAGAGCGCGGATTGACAGGTATCGTGGCCGTGAACGGCATGATGATCGACCTGTCGGGCAACGCGCCAACCGTGGCTGAATATATCGACACCGGCCGCACCTACCTTGACGGCTCGGTCAAATACGGCGCCATGGACGGCATCGTGCGCGACCGGATCCGCATGGCGATGAACGGCCAGATGATCGTGACCCTGATCATGGACGAAAACGACGACCCGCTGGGCGATCCATGGGTCGAAATCTCGGGTCTGGCAGAAACCGGCATCTCCGACAGCGCGCTGGTGGATGTGGTCGAGGCGGATCTGGCGCAATTCATCGGTCGGGCACAGCCAAAGACCCTGCGCGACGATGTGAAACTGGAAAAAGAACTCAAACACATTGCCCGCAAATCCGCGCAGGGCGAAATCGGCAAAAAACCCGAAGTGATTGTGATCGTCAGCCGGCTTAGCTGACCCGCGCCGCCTTGCAAAACCAAAAGGACCACAGAAGCAAACGCTCTGTGGTCCTTTTTTTATCAAAAACAGGCCGCCTGAACCTTAGGTTTTGCCGCGCTCGTCAAAGCTCAGGGCAATAAACGCAGGCGTATCCTCGCCCAAGCCGACAACACGGTTGTCATTGCGGCGATTGTTGTTGCGATCATTGCGGTTGCGCTCATAGCTCTGGCGCTCATCGTTGTTGCGCTCGTTTTTGCCACGCTCATGGCGCGGCTTCTGCGCGTTACGGTCCGTCTCGACAGTCTCCGCTTGCGGCTTTTGCTCCGCACGCGTGTCATCGGACTTGCCACGGCCACGGCCACGCCCGCGCGACCTCGGCTCACGCGGTGTATCGTCTTGCGGGGCAGGGGGCGCGTCCTGCGCCGGTGTCACATCAGTGCTCACCTGCGCGGCAGCCGCAACAGGGGTCTCTTCGCGCGGCTTGCGTGTGCGGTTGCGCGTGCGGGGCTTGTCGGCAGAATCGCCCGCGTCACGGCTTTGCGGGGCAGGGCTTGCCGCACCGGTCGGGCTTTCAAGGCGCGGAATTTCATTTTGAACCAAACGCTCGACATCGGCCAGGTTCTTCTCGTCGCGGCTCGTGCAAATCATAATCGCGGTGCCAGACCGACCCGCGCGGCCGGTGCGGCCAATCCGGTGCACATAATCCTCGGCGTGGCTGGGCACATCAAAGTTGAACACATGGGTAACGGCGGGAATATCAAGCCCGCGCGCGGCCACATCAGAGGCCACAAGAAAGCGCAACTCGTTGTTGCGGAAACTTTCCAGCGTGCGGGTGCGGTGGCTTTGCTCCAGATCACCGTGGATCGGCGATGCGTTATACCCGTTCTTTGTCAATGACTTGGCAACGATATCAACATCCGACTTGCGGTTGCAGAAAATAATCGCGTTGCTACAGGCGTCCCCTTCGCGCTCGATCAATGCGCGCAGAACCGCGCGTTTCTCGGCAGGTTCCTTGGTCTTGTTGGATCCCTTGAACATCAAAACGCCCTGCTTGATATTCACATTTGTCGTGGCCGCGCGTGCAACCTCGATCTTGGCGGGGTTCGACAGGAACGTATTGGTGATGCGCTCGATCTCGGGTGCCATCGTCGCCGAGAAAAACAGCGTCTGACGGGTAAACGGCGTGCGTTTGAAAATCTCTTCGATGTCGGGAATAAACCCCATGTCCAACATGCGGTCGGCTTCATCGATGACCATGATCTTCACGTCGGTCAAAATCAGTTTGCCGCGTTCCAGATGGTCCAGCAAGCGACCCGGCGTGGCGATCAACACATCCACACCCTTGTCGATCAGCTTGTCCTGATCCTTGAACGAGGTGCCACCAATCAGCAGCGCTTTGGACAGTTTGGTATATTTGGCATAGGCGTCAAAGTTTTCGGCCACTTGGGCGGCCAATTCACGCGTCGGGGCCAACACCAGAGAGCGCGGCATCCGCGCGCGCGCCCGTCCACGCCCCAAAAGCGCAATCATCGGCAGGGTAAAGGCGGCGGTTTTACCGGTCCCGGTCTGGGCAATACCCAGCACGTCGCGGCCTTCGAGCGCAGGCCCGATAGCGCCGGCCTGAATAGGTGTCGGTGTGTCATAGCCGGTCTCGGCGATGGCTTTCATCACCTTGGCACCAAGGTTGAAATCAGAGAATTTGGTCAAGTTAGCCCTTTCAATATGTTGCGGCTTTCTAGCCGCTCATATTGCGCGGCCCGGCTGACCGAATTGTCAGCGCGTTCGACTGTGCAACGCAGTAGCGCCAACCCAAGCAAAGGTCAAGGAAACGCGCGTTACCGTGGTGGATTTTGGCGTGGTGCCAAGAGATTCGCGGCTTTGAGCGCAGAAGAAAACAGTCTTGCAGGCACCACCGCTGTATAATTGCGGCGCAAGCCGTCAACTTGCAAAATCATGCCTGCAACGGCCGCCGTGCGAAACTGGTCTTGCGTCAAGCTGATCTGCCCGACCTCGGCCTTATGACACCGATCAATGCAAAATGCATTCAACCGGTCATGGCGCACATATTCCAGCCGCTGCGCACCTTGCGATACCGTCAATATCCTGGGCCCGTTTGGCCCGCCGCGCAAAAAAGACATCGACAGATAATAGGCAACCTCGCCGTCGCCCTCCAGAATGATTGTGCGGGCGGATATATGATCCTCGCCATCGCGAAACACCTCCGCGTCGCGCGACATACTCTGCCAGACGTTTGTTTCAGGGCTATAGCTGCGCTGCAACCGCTCGGACGGCGCGCAAGCGGCAAGCAAGATAAAAAACAACAGTCGGGCCAACATGCCGCCACTTTCGCACATACCCGTTAACAGGTCCTAAACAGCCGACGGCTGCATCGCCGGCGTATAGCGCATCCTCCCAAAGCACCAACACACCCTGCGACGACCCCGCAAAATCGCCCCGACACCTCGCTTGCGACCGGTCCTTTCGCGCGCGCAATGTGCAAAACCGCGTCCAACTGCGCCGCTTTGGCTTGCTGTCGTGTCGCAATTTCCCATGCCGCGACAACCCAAGGGTATCCTTGCGCCCCGACACATGGTCCGGCCCATACAATATCCGGCGCTTGCCCTTCATCAAACCGCAGCCCGCATCGGCCACGATCTCTGCGCTAGGCAAGACGCGGTTTTGTCGGGTCAGACCATCATTTCCTTGGTCGATGACAGCGTCACATCGGGATAATCGCGTGCCACACGGTCGATATCCCATTGCAAGCGGGTCAGGAACACCACGTCGCCGTCGTTGTCCGTCGCGATATGCTGCTTGTTGGCCTCCGAGAATTTATCCACCGCACCCTTCGCCCCCTGCACCCAGCGGGCGGAGGTGAATTGCGACTGCTCGAACCGCACCGGCAGCCCGTATTCCAGTTCAATGCGGCTGGCCAATACTTCAAACTGCAACGCCCCGACGACGCCCACAATAAAGCCCGATCCAAACGTCGGCTTGAACACTTTGGCGGCCCCTTCTTCGGCGAATTGCATCAGCGCCTTTTCCAGATGCTTGGCCTTCATCGGATCACCCGCACGGGCGGTCTGCAACAGCTCCGGCGCAAACGACGGGATATTCGAGACGCGAATGGCCTCGCCCTCGGTCAGCGTATCACCAATGCGCAACTGGCCGTGGTTCGGGATACCAATAATGTCGCCGGCCCAAGCCTCCTGCGCCAACTCGCGGTCGGCGGCCAAAAACAGCACAGGGTTTGACACCGCCATCACCTTTTTGCTGCGCACATGCGTGAGCTTCATGCCGCGCTCGAAATGCCCCGACGCCAGACGCACAAATGCCACACGGTCGCGGTGCTTGGGGTCCATGTTGGCTTGCACTTTGAATACAAAACCCGTGACCGCTTTTTCATCAGGGGCCACATTGCGCGGCGTCGCTTTTTGCACCTGCGGCTCTGGGCCATATGTCGCAATGCCGTCCATCAATTCCTTGACGCCAAAACTGTTCATCGCCGAACCAAACCAGATCGGCGTCATCGTGCCATCAAGCAAGGCTTGCGGATCAAGGGCGGGCAGCAATTCTTTCGCCATCTCGATCTCTTCGCGAAACTTTTCCAGCAAATGCGCCGGCACATGCAGGGCCAGTTTGGGATCATCCAAACCGCTAATCGAAATGCTCTGGGCTATCTTGTTGCGGTCCGCGCGGTCCATCAACTCCAGCCTGTCGCGCAAGATATCATAGCAGCCCATAAACTCGCGTCCGACCCCAATCGGCCAACTGGCAGGGGTCACGTCAATCGCCAGATTTTCCTGAATTTCGTCAATGATCTCAAAGGTATCGCGGCTCTCGCGGTCCATCTTGTTACAAAACGTCAGGATCGGCAGATCGCGAAGGCGGCACACCTCGAACAGCTTTTGCGTCTGGCTTTCCACACCTTTGGCACCATCAATCACCATCACGGCGGCATCAACGGCCGTCAGCGTGCGATAGGTATCCTCGGAAAAATCCGAGTGACCGGGGGTATCGACAAGATTGAACCGGTAGGTGCCAAAATCGAACGACATCGCAGACGCCGATACCGAAATCCCGCGATCCTTTTCCATCTGCATGAAATCCGACCTGGTGCGGCGCGCTTCACCCTTGGCGCGGACCTGCCCGGCCATCTGAATAGCGCCACCATACAGCAGAAATTTCTCGGTCAACGTCGTCTTGCCAGCATCAGGATGCGAAATAATCGCAAAGGTGCGGCGGCGGGCAATCTGGGGCGGAAGGGCGGATGGTTTTGTCATGTCCGATGCCATAAAGGCTGCGCAGGCAAAGGGCAATCTGCCACACACGCGCAAAATCGAAACAACATGCATTTATCCGTAGTCGGGGTGTTAACATTTTGTTAAATCACACGAGCCCGCCACTGGGCGGCTTTATTTTGGGAAAAGATGTTATGTTTCCATTCTACAAAACCACGCTCGCTGGTCTCGTGGGCGTGACGCTTGCTGGCTGCGGCAGTGCAACATATGAAGATGCGCTTTTGACCCGGGTCGAGAATAACGATGCCCTGCTTGATCGGGTTGGCCAAATGGCACTGTCCGGCCCGCGCGTCGTCGACAATACCAGCGGTTCAGCAACTTTTACCGGCGGAGCGAGCATAATTGCCGGCCCGGTAAATGATGCCGCATTTCTTTATGGTGATGCGTCTGTGCGGGTCAATTTCGACGGTGCGACCAATGTTTCTGGCACGATCAGCAATATCGGTGGTGTCGGGAATCTGGATTTGAACAACCAGGATTCAACAGGGACGATTGACCGTTACTCCGGCACCATTGCCTTGCGCAACGGTGCAGTGGGATCGGGGAACCAGATTGAAGCTGATTATGCTGGCACCATTCGTGGCAATGGGGACACCCTGGTGTTTGACGGTACTATGTCAGGTGAGTTCAGTGGAAACCCGCAAGTGCGAGCCGTATCAATGGTCGGGGTCGATCCCTCATCATTCAATGGCGTATATTATGATGCAGCAGTGGCTATTGTGGCCGAGCGCAACTGACCCCGGCATCGACAAAGGCCGCCCGGCACCCGCTGGGGCGGCCTTCTTTTTTAGCGGGCTTTAACCACTTGTTAACCATCATTTGCCATTCCTGAGAGACACTTCAAAGGGGGCGGTATGCGCAGCATCGGTTTGGCTTATGCCCTCGCGCTCAGCGCAGGATGCGCGTCCTCTGACGGCGGCGGGGATGGCCTGTCGCGGGGCGAAAGTGCGGCCGCCCTCGAGGTCTCCCTGGCGGCCGAAAATATCTCTGACCCCACAACCCTGCCACGCAGCGGCTTGGCGACCTATACGGGGTTCATGACGCTGGCGCTGCCACTAGACGGGCCTGCGCGCGATGTCACCGGCGATCTGGATATGCGCGTCGATTTTGGTGCGGCGCGCAATCAGGTCTCGGGATCGGCGTCCAATTTTGCAGGCCTGACCGGCGGGCTTGCCATTCGCGGCGGCGATATTGACCGTGGCACCGATCCCGACACCGATTTCACCTTCGACGGGTCCCTGACCGGTACATTGGCGCAGAACGGCGACAGCTACGGCATCGACGGTGCCATCGTCGGCGAATTTCGCGGTCGCAACCAAGATGGGCTGACAGGGCTGGTCTACGGCGACATTACCGGCCCTTCAGGTCAGGACCTGTTTCAGGGCAGCATGGCCGCCAGCCGCGACGCGGACTGAAACTCTGCGCGACCGAAATGCGCTAATTCGAAGAGGCCTTGCGCAATAACTCCACCGCATCAGGGCGCGCGGCCAGCTTTTCCTGCACCTCGAACTCAAAATGCGGCCTGTGACCATGGCCGCCCCGCCCGCCCGAAGAGCGCACATGATCAAGCAATGCGGCACGGGTGCGCGGGTCAATCAACAACGATTCCGCGGCGATCCCTTCGGCATAGATAATCTGGTGCTCGTCGAACAACAGCTGGAAATAATCCACAAACCCGCCATCGCGCTGATAGACGCTGGTGCCATTGATCAAATGCCGGACCTTGACCAAAACCTCCGACCGGCCCGCCCCCAACGCATCCTTGCGCTGATACACAAACAACCGGTGATCAGGGCTGACCAGCAAATCATGCTCGTTGTGCAACGCGCCCTTGGTGATCACGATCGGGGCGAATTCTCCCACCGCGCGCAATGTGGTCTGGCCAATCCAGCGCACCTCTTGTGGCCCGTCATCGCGGGTCAACACCCGGTCACCCACCGCCAAATCCTCGATCGGGCGCTGCTCGCCCGAGGCCATCGTGATATGGGTGCCGCGGGTAAAGGACACGCAGGCCACCTCGGCAAACCGCGTTGTCGCGGCATCGCGGTCGGCGCCCACAAGACGGTAATTCGTATCAACAACCAAATTTGCAAGCGGCAACAGATACGTCGCCTCCAACGCGCCATCCGCGACCTCCACCAGGACCAACACCTCGTAGGTGGTGCTATCGGCGGCCATCATGGTCACGCAACTGTCGAGATAGACCGTGTTGCCGACCGTGCCGACACTGGTGCTGTCATCGATCACAAACCCGTCGACACCGTCTTGCAGGCGCAAACTCAACGGCGCGCGCACCGCCTTGCCGGACAACTGGTAAATATCGTCCATCACCAATTCGTCGGCAAAGGTGATGCCTTCGCCTTCTGCCACACCCTCGACAACAGGAAAATCCTCGGCGCGCAACACCGCGACCGTTTGCATTGTGGGTGGGTTTACATCTTGGGTCATTGGAAACCATAAATAAATCAACTGTCTGAACTTAAGAGGACGCGACACACAGGTCAACGCACCAAAAAGATATGCTGGTATGAATACCGCAACTGCACCAATAAAACCCTAACGACACCAAATCACAGATCGGACATACTATGGACCTTGGCATTTCAACAAAACGCGCCCTTGTTTGCGCCTCCTCAAAAGGCTTGGGGCGTGGCTGCGCCGAAGCACTCGCCGAGGCCGGCGTCAACCTGGTGATGAACGGGCGCACCGCCGAAACACTCGACGCCGCTGCCGCGGAAATCCGCACGAAATATGACGTGACTGTTGATTGCGTGGCCGCCGACGTCAGCACCGAATCTGGACGGGCGGCTCTTTTGAACGCGGCTGGTGACGTCGATATTCTGGTCACCAACGCAGGCGGGCCGCCTCCGGGGCTCTGGTCTGATTGGGACCGCGACGACTTTATCGCAGCACTTGACGCCAATATGCTGGCACCCATCGCGCTGATGAAAGCGCTGCTGCCCGGTATGATCGACCGTGGCTGGGGGCGGGTGATCAATATCACCTCCGGCTCGGTCAAGGCGCCTATCGCGCAACTGGGCCTGTCGAATGCGGCGCGCGCAGGGCTCACGGGCTATGTGGCGGGCACCTCGCGACAGGTGGCAAAACACGGCGTGACGATCAACAACATGCTGCCGGGCATCCATGCGACCGATAGGGCCATCAGCCTTGACCAAGGGGTCATGGCCGCCACCGGCGTCGACATGGCAACCGCGCGGGCCAACCGCCAGGCAACCATCCCCGCGGCGCGCTATGGCACCGCCGCAGAATTCGGCGCGACCTGCGCGTTTTTGTGCTCGCAACATGCAGGCTTTATTGTCGGGCAAAACATTGTCATCGACGGTGGCGCTATCAACGCAACAATCTGATGGCCAAAGGAGACAGCCTCGCGGATCAACTCTTCAACCGCGATAGCGTGGGACGGCTTGCGGGGCACTTTGAGGACGCGGGCGTTTTTGTCGCCGCGCCATTTGTGGCCGATGTCATGGCTGATCTGCACGCGCTGGACCTCAAAGCGCGGATCACCCATATCGCGACACATCTCGAAACCCACCTGCCGCGTGATTTCAACGCGGCAGATGTGGCCATTCGGGCGAGCCTGCCAGCCCCTCTCGACCCAAATCTGAAAGACAACGATTTTGGCGCATTCATCTATGCTTCCTTAGGGGTTTTTGTTGAAAACCAAGGACTTGAAGATCACTTTGAAACCAGCATGGCGCTGCTGATGACCCTGACCCAGCGGTTTTCGATGGAGTTTTCGTTGCGGGCCTTTCTGAACGCCGATCAGGATGCCAGTCTTGCGCATATCCACCGCTGGGCAGGCCATGACAATTACCACGTGCGCAGGCTTGCCAGTGAAGGCACGCGACCGCGGCTGCCTTGGGGCCATAAGGTCGGGTTGACCCCCGATGATACGCTGCCGATCCTTGACAGGCTCTACTTTGATCCCACGCGCTTTGTGACAAGATCGGTCGCCAACCATCTGAATGATATCGCAAAATTTGATCCAGACGCCGTGATTGACCGGCTGGAATTTTGGGCAAAAGACGCCAAACAAGACCCCTGCGAGCTGGCTTGGATGACGCGGCACGCCCTGCGCAGCCTTGTCAAATCGGGGCACGCGGGGGCCTTGCGAACGCTTGGCTATCAAGACGTCGCAGTCTCGCAGGCCGACATTTCCGTCGCGCCCACGGTTTTGATGAACAGCAAGGTAAAAATCAACGCCACCCTGACCCCCACAACTGACGGGCCGCTGATGATCGACTATGTCATCGACTTTGTGAAACCATCGGGCAAGGTATCCGCAAAAGTCTTTAAAATGAAAATGTTAAACGGCAAATCTCATCAAAAAATATCGCTGTCCAAATCGCATCACTTTGACGGCACCGCGACGACGTTCCGTCTGCACAATGGCGATCACAAAATTCATCTGCAAGTGAACGGACGCATCGTCGCAAGCTGCGGCTTTGTCCTTGGCTGACCTTGCCCAAGGCTTTGGCAGTTGCTATGCGTCGCAATACCCAAATGTTTTACTCAAGGTTGCCCGCCACCATGACCGCCCCACGCCTTGAAATTCGCAATATCGTCAAATCCTTTGGCGGCAGACAGGTGGTGGATGACGTCAGCCTGACGGTGCAGGCGGGGCAGGTGACCTGCCTGCTTGGGCCTTCGGGGTGCGGCAAATCCACCACGTTGCGGATCATCGCAGGGGTAGAGATGCAAGACAGCGGCACAATCTATGCCGACGGCCAACTGGTCTGTGACACGATCACCCGTGTCCCCCCCGAAGAGCGATCCATCGGGCTGATGTTTCAGGACTTTGCGCTTTTCCCGCATCTGAGCGTGGTAGATAACGTGGCCTTCGGGCTGCGCGGCGGCGCGCGTGCCAACCGGGCGCGGGTCGGTGATCTGTTGGAAAAGGTTGGCATGACGCGATTTTCGCAGGTCTATCCGCACGAGCTGTCGGGCGGCGAACAACAGCGTATTGCGCTGGCGCGGGCCTTGGCGCCCAAACCCAAAATCATGCTGATGGACGAGCCGTTTTCGGGCCTCGACGACCGGCTGCGCGACGATATCCGCGATGAAACCCTTGCCGTGCTCAAAGAAGAAGGCGCAGCCGTGCTACTGGTCACCCACGAGCCGGGCGAGGCGATGCGCATGGCCGATGAAATCGCCCTGATGCGCGACGGGCGCATCGTGCAACGCGGCGCGCCCTACCACATCTACAACGCGCCGGTCGACAAACAGGCCGCCGGTTTTTTCAGTGATATCAACGTAATCCGTGGCACCGTGCAAGGCGCATTGACCGATACGCCCTTTGGTCAGTTTCTGGCCCCCGGTGTGGCCGACGGCACTGCGGTCGATATCGTGATCCGGCCCCAGCACCTCAAAATCGACTTTGACCGGGCAGGGCGCGGCCCCAATCCAACCCCGTCGGATGGCACACCGGCGCGCGGCACTGTCAAACGTGCGCGCTTCATGGGGTCCGAAAGCCTTGTTGAATTTCAAATGGATTTCGACGGCTCGGTCCTGCGCGCCCTGATCCCGTCGGTGTTTTTGCCGCAACAAGGCACACCGCTATGGATCATGATCCGCCGCGACCGCTGCTTTGTCTTTGCGCGCTAACGCTTCAACCTCGCGGCACGACCACCACGGCGCTTGGTAATCTGGCCCGCACGGTCCGGCAACTCTGCCATCACCGCACTGCGCGCCTCAGGGCTCATGCGCGACCACGCGGCAATCTCGTCAATCGAGCGCAAACATCCGGTGCACAAACGGCTCTCGGCATGGATCACGCAGATCTTGATGCAGGGGCTCTCGACCTCGGCCCTTGTCCAGATATGATCGGTATTTTCGGTCACTTAAACATCCTTCAAATGCCCCAGCCGGTCCAGCATCCCTTGCAAGATAAACCCCGCCGCCACATGATCAACCAGTTCTGCACGACGCTTTCGCGACATATCCGCCGCGATCATCGCGCGGGTTGCGGCCACTGTCGACAGTCTCTCGTCCCAAAATGTAATCGGCAGCGGCGTCAGGCGCTCCAGATTGCGGGCAAAGGCGCGGGTCGCCTGCGCGCGCGGCCCTTCAGATCCGTCCATATTGCGTGGCAGGCCCAGCACAATGCCGTGGGCCTGACGCGCCTCCAGCAGCTTGAGCAATGCCTGCGCATCCACCCCGAATTTCTTGCGCTTGATTGTCAAAACCGGCGTGGCGACCCCGCGCATCAGATCCGACATCGCGACACCAATCGTGACGGTGCCCAGATCCAACCCCGCAACCGCGCCAATGGGCGGCAACAGGGCCGCAAAATCCGCCGGAGCCTCCACAATCATGCGCTTGTCCCTGTCTTACCCATGCCAGATTCCACCCCCGACTGCGCCCTGTCTAGGCCGCGCAAGCGCATTAGAAAAGGGGCGGCGCACACACAATATTTCCATCCCCCCGCAGATGTCGTAAAACCGCTTGGACATGACGCTGGCAGTATCCTTATTTTCCTGCACTCGTTCAGAACCAAAGACAAAAGCACCCCGCTTGCAGACACAAGGGATTCGCCATGAAACGCTACTCCGCATTCGCCGTCGCCCGCGAAGCCTTCCGCCAGCACACCGGCTGGGACCGCGCCTGGGCCAAACGCGAGCCCAAGAAAAAATACGATGTCATCATCGTCGGCGCAGGCGGGCACGGGTTGGCGACTGCTTACTATTTAGGTAAAAACTTTGGCATCACCAATGTCGCGGTGATTGAAAAGGGCTGGCTTGGCGGCGGCAACACAGGGCGCAACACCACCATCATCCGCTCCAACTACCTGCAAGACCCCTCTGCCGCGATCTATGAGAAATCCCGCTCGCTCTACGAGACAATGAGCCAAGACCTCAACTACAACGTTATGTTCAGCCCCCGCGGCGTGATCATGCTGGCGCAAACCCAGTCAGAAATCCGCGGCTACCAGCGCACCGCCCATGCCAATGCTTTGCAAGGCGTGAAAACCGAATGGATTTCGCCTGCGCGTGTCAAGGAACTGGTGCCGATCATGAACATCGAAGGGCCACGTTATCCGGTCTTGGGCGGGCTCTACCAATCACGCGGCGGCACGGCTCGGCACGACGCCGTGGCATGGGGCTATGCACGGGCCTGCTCTGATATGGGCATGGACATCATCCAGCAATGCGAAGTGACCGGCGTGCGCTCGCAGGCAGGCAAGGTTGTCGGCGTCGACACCACCAAAGGGCCGATTGATTGCGATAAACTCGGCATGGTCGTGGCAGGCCACGCGTCCGTGCTGGCGCAAAAGGCGGGCTTCCGCCTGCCCATCGAATCCGTGGCACTGCAAGCACTGGTTTCCGAGCCGATCAAGCCTTGCATGGACGTGGTTGTGATGGCCAACACCGTGCACGGCTATATGTCGCAATCGGACAAGGGCGAGATGGTCATCGGCGGCGGCACCGACGGCTATAACAACTACACCCAGCGCGGCTCTTTCCACCACATAGAGGAAACGGTGCGCGCCTTGGTCGAAACCTTCCCGATGATCGCGCGGCTCAAAATGCTGCGCCAATGGGGCGGCATCGTCGATGTGACAGGCGACCGCTCGCCGATCCTGTCGAAAACCCCTGTTGAGGGCATCTTTGTGAACTGCGGCTGGGGCACAGGCGGCTTCAAGGCGATCCCCGGATCAGGCTGGGCCATGGCTGAACTGATGGCCAAAGGCCACTCGCCACTCACGCAAGAATTTAACATGTTCCGCTTCCGCGAAGGCAAATTCATCGACGAATCCGTCGCAGCAGGGGTGGCGCATTGATGCAAAACGACCAGAACCAATCGGTGCACGTAGGGTGCACGCCTCGTGCACGTAAATCACACCCCCATTTTGGAGCTGCAACATGCTAATCCTCCACTGCCCAAATTGTGGCGTTGACGCCGATGAAACCGACCTGCACGCAGAGGGCGAGGCGCATCTGAAGCGCTTTGCCACAGGATCATCCGACGATGAGTTCCACGACTACCTGTTCCAGCGGCAAAACCCCAAGGGCGTGCACTTTGAACGCTGGAAACATGTCTACGGCTGCGGCAAGTATTTCCTCGCCGCCCGCTGCACTGCAACACTCGAAGTTTTCGGGACATATTCGGCTCAGACCCATGAGCCGCCGCAAGCCATCAAAGACGCCATCACAGCAAAACGGCCCGGTTGGTCGTGGGGAGATTTCTCATGAGCACGCGCCTTGCATCCACTGGCCGTTTGGTCAATAAAAACAAAGCGGTATCCTTCACTTTTAATGGTAAAAACCTGCGCGGTTTTGCAGGTGACACGCTGGCCTCGGCGCTGCTGGCCAACGACCAGATGATGGTCGGCCGCTCGTTCAAATACCACCGCCCGCGCGGTGTGGTCGCCTCTGGCGCGGAAGAGCCCAACGGCCTTGTGAACCTCGGCACCGGCAGCACATTCGAGCCAAACCAGCGCATCACAACCACCGAAGTGTTCGACGGTCTGACCGCGACCAGCCAGAACCACTGGCCGTCTTTGGAGTTCGATATCGGTGCGCTAAATGCCCGACTTTCGCGCTTTATGCCGGCTGGTTTTTACTACAAAATGTTCATCCATCCGCGCCCGTTCTGGAAATACATCTACGAGCCGATCATCCGCCACGCCGCAGGCTTGGGTAAAGCCCCCACCGGGCGCGACAGTGATACCTACGAGCACTATCACGCGAGCTTTGATGTCATGGTTGTGGGCGGCGGGATTGCGGGTCTTGCGGCGGCGCTTTCTGCGGGTCAAACGGGCGCGCGTGTGCTGCTGGTCGAGCAGACCGCCGACTGGGGTGGCCGCGCGGTGGTGGACATGCCGGCCATTGACGGAATGCCTGCGCAGGACTGGGTTAACAATACCGTGCAAGCACTTGAAACCATGGACAATGTTACGCTAAGATTGCGCACGCAAGGCACCGGCGTTTACGACCATGGGTATGTGTTGGCCTATGAGCGGCTAACCGATCACGCCCCCGAAACCGACGGCCCGCGGCACCGTTTGTGGCGCATTCGCGCGCGCCAGATCGTCGCCGCAACCGGGGCCATCGAGCGCCCGTTAGCTTTTGCCGGCAACGACATTCCAGGCGTGCTTTTGGCCGCCGCCGTGCGTGACTATGCGGTCAATTTTGGCGTTTCCGTCGGCGACCGCACGGTGGTTGTCACCAACAACGACGATGCCTATCGCACCGCGATTGTGCTCAAAAAAGCGGGGCTGGATATTCCCGCGATTATTGATGCGCGCAGCGCTCCCGAAGGCGAGTTGATTGACGAGGCCCGCGCACTTGGCATCCCTATCGCATTTGGCAAAGGCATCGCAAAAGTCAAAGGCGGCAAGCGCGTCACAGCGGTAGACATCTGCACACAAGCAGGCGAAGGCGCTGTTTTGGAAGAGATTTCTTGTGATTGTGTTGCTATGTCCGGGGGGTGGTCGCCTGTCGTGCACCTGTGGTCCCATTGTGGCGGCAAGCTGATTTGGGACGCCGAACAGGTCATGTTCCGCCCCGATCCAGAGCACCCGCCTTTGGGGTCCGACGGGCAAGGGTTCGTGATGACCGCGGGGATTGCCAACGGACATTTGTTCACCGCTGAAGGGATAGCCGACGGCTGTGCCGCAGGCCGCGCCGCCGCAAAAGCCGCAGGTCACAAAGGCAAGATCGGCACAGCACCCATGGGCGAGGACGTCCATGAAGGGCCGATTTCGCCGGTCTGGTTGATGCCGCAGGGGGCCAGCCACGCGCTGCGCTCGAAAGCGTGGCTCGACTTTCAGAACGATGTGAAGGTCAGTGATATTCAACTGGCCGCGCAAGAAGGGTATGAAAGCGTCGAACACGCCAAGCGCTATACCACAATCGGGATGGCCACGGATCAGGGTAAGTTGAGTAACATCAATGGATTGGCGGTTCTTTCTAAAGCATTGAACGCGGAAATTCCCGACGTCGGCACCACCACATTCCGCCCGCCCTATACGCCGATCTCACTGTCGTCGATTGCGGGTGTGGCCAAGAACGAGTTGTTCCAGCCGATCCGCAAAACCCCGATGTCGGATTGGCATACGGACAATGGCGCCGACTATGAACCCGTCGGCCAGTGGCGCAGGCCTTACGCTTATGTGCGCAGCGGCGAAACTGTGCATGACGCGGTCAATCGCGAGGTCGTCAATACCCGCGAAAAGCTGGGGCTGCTGGACGCGTCCACCCTTGGCAAATTGATCGTTAAAGGGCCGGATGCGGGCAAATTCCTTGATATGATGTATACCAACATGATGTCGAATTTAGGCATCGGCAAATGCCGCTACGGGCTGATGTGTTCCGAAAACGGGTTCTTGTCGGACGACGGTGTGGTCGCGCGGATCGACGAGGATACCTGGCTTTGCCACACCACAACGGGCGGGGCCGAGCGCATTCATGCGTGGATGGAAGACTGGCTGCAATGCGAATGGTGGGACTGGAAGGTCTATGTGGCCAATGTGACCGAGCAGTTGGCGCAAGTTGCGGTTGTCGGCCCTAACGCACGCAAAGTATTGGAGAAACTTGGCGGTATGGATGTCAGCAAACAGACCTTACCGTTCATGCAGTGGGCTGACGGGACGCTGGGCGGGTTTGACGCGCGGGTTTATCGCATCTCGTTCTCGGGCGAGTTGTCCTACGAGATTGCGGTGCCTGCCAGTCAGGGACGCGCGTTCTGGGATATGTTGCTGGAGGCGGGCGAAGAGTTTGGCGTGATGCCTTACGGCACCGAGGCGCTGCACATCATGCGCGCCGAGAAGGGCTTTATCATGATCGGCGACGAAACCGATGGCACGGTTATTCCGCAAGATCTGAACTTGCAGTGGGCGCTCTCGAAAAAGAAGGCCGACTATCTGGGCAAGCGCGCGCATGAGCGGTCCCATATGGCCGATCCGAACCGGTGGAAACTGGTCGGTCTGGAAACGCTTGACGGGTCGGTCATTCCTGACGGGTCTTATGCGATTGCCGAGGGTGTCAACGCCAATGGCCAATGCCGCACCCAAGGGCGCGTGACCTCGACTTATTTTTCGCCGACCTTGAAGCGCGGGATCGCGATGGGGCTGGTGTTGCACGGCCCGGACCGCATGGGGGAGGAGCTTGAGTTCAACAAGATTGACGGCACGACCGTGACGGCGAAAATTGTTGATCCGGTATTTTACGATAAAGAAGGGGCAAAGAACAATGTCTAACGCTGTCAGCACGTTACAAGGCAAAGTTGCCGCCGGAGAGGTCACGATCCGCGAAGGTGGCTTGCGCGGCATGATCACATTTCGCGGTGATTTGTCCAACAGCAAGCTGAATTCGGTTTGCAAGGCACTGACCGGATTTGGTGTTCCCGAGATCGGAAAAGCGGCCAGTGCAGGTGACAGGGGCGTGGCCTGGATGTCGCCCGACGAGCTGTTGATTTTGGTGCCGCATGACCAGACCAAAGACGCCTTGGCAAAGATCGCGAAAGCGATGAAGGGCCAGCATTACCTGGCCGAGAATGTGTCGGATGCACGCACCCATATCATTGTTGAAGGCGCGTTTTCACGCGAGGTGATTGCAAAGCTGGCACCGGCTGATCTGCACCCGGCGCATTTCCGGATCGGTGACTTTCGGCGCACCCGTTTAGGTCAGGTGGCCGCCGCATTCTGGATGACGGATGAGGAGATTTTTGAGGTGATTTGCTTTCGCTCTGTCGGGCAATATGCCTTTGATCTGCTGGCGGCATCGGCCAAAGCTGGCCCAGTTGGACACTTCTAAGACTTGACCTCGCGCCGTCATGTGACATGTATCAGGGCAATCGGTCCTCACATATAAGAGAGAAATATCATGGCTTTTACACTTCCTGATCTTCCATATGCCCACGATGCCCTTGCGGGCAAAGGCATGTCCGCCGAGACGCTCGAGTTTCACCACGACCTGCACCACAACGCCTATGTCACCAACGGCAACGCGGCGATTGCGGGCACGCAGTGGGACGGCAAGTCGCTGGAAGAGATCATTGCCGGCACTTACGACAAATCCGCTGTCGCCCAGAACGGTATTTTCAACAACATCTCGCAGCTTTGGAACCACAACCAGTTTTGGGAAATGATGACACCTGCCGACAGCAAAATGCCATCCGAGCTGGAAACAGCTCTGAAGGATAGTTTTGGCTCGGTTGACGCGTTCAAAAAGCAGTTCTCTGCGGCGGGCGCGGGTCAGTTCGGCTCTGGCTGGTGCTGGTTGGTGAAAGACACTGATGGTGGCTTGAAAGTGACCAAGACAGAAAACGGCGTGAACCCGCTTTGCTTTGGTCAAAAGGCGCTGCTGGGCTGTGATGTCTGGGAGCATTCCTATTACATCGATTTTCGCAACAAGCGTCCGGTTTATCTGACAAACTTCCTTGATAATCTGGTCAATTGGGACAATGTCGCATCGCGCATGTGATTGTCTTCATGGATTAATTTTACAGAGGCCCGTTCAGGAATGGACGGGCCTTTTCTTTTGGGGCTTGCCAATATCCACCAACATGCGGCCAATGGCCCCAAGAGGAGGCCCGAGCATGACACAGAGCACCAAAGGCGTATTTGCGATGATCGTGGCCTGCACGGTTTGGGGGCTATCGCCGTTGTATTATGCCTTGCTGCGAGACGTGCCGCCGATGGAAGTTCTCAGCTATCGCAGCCTGTGGTCGCTTGCGTTTTTCGCGCTGATCCTTGGCGTGAAGGGGCGGTTGTCAGAGGTGCTTGTTGCCCTGTCAAAACCGCGCCAAGTGGTGACGATCTTCATCGCGGCTGCGATGATTGCGGGCAATTGGTTCGGGTTCATTTTTGCGATTTCCACCGGGCAGGGGATCGAGGCCTCGTTGGGATATTACATTTTTCCGCTGGTCGCGGTGGTGATCGGCAAGCTGGTGTTTTCCGAACGCCTAAAGGCCGCGCAGTGGATTGCGGTTGGTATTGCTGGGTTTGGTGTTGCGGTTTTGACCGCTGGACTGGGGGTCGCCCCGTGGATCGCACTTTGGCTTGCGGGCACGTTTGGGGCTTACGGGATGATCAAAAAGCAACTGCCATTGGGTCCGGTTGTATCGGTCACATCAGAGGTTTTGCTATTGGCCCCGCTGGCGATTGGGTGGATCGCGCTAAAGGGGACGGGCGTGGGCGGTGGCAACGATGTCGGCACACATGCGCTTTTGGCACTCTCTGGACCGTTGACAGCCGGTCCATTGATTTTATTCAGCTTTGCCGCGCGCCGCGTGCGCATGTCAACGGTGGGGCTGGTGCAATTCCTGAACCCGACCTTGCAATTTGGCACCGCCGTTTTGGTCATGGGAGAGCTTGTCACCCGGTGGCACGCCATGTCTTTTCCCGTCATATGGGCCGGTTTGGTGGTCTATACCGTGTCGCTGTGGCGTCAGGACAGGCTTGCTGCCAAGGCGTCTTCCAAGGTGGTGATATCGGGCACGGTCTGAATGAAATCGCGTAAACTCGGTGCGGCAAAACCCTCTGAAATGACGTGGTCGATCAGCGAAAGCAACGGGGTCCAGAACCCTTCGGTGTTGAGGATGAAGATCGGTTTGGCGTGCAAGCCCAGTTGTCGCCACGTGAGCGCCTCGAACAGCTCGTCCAGCGACCCTGCGCCACCGGGCAACATAACAACCGCGTCGGCGTTCATAAGCATGACCTTTTTGCGCTCGTGCATGGTTTCGGTGATGATGAATGTGGTCAGATCGCGTTTGCCGACTTCTTTGTCGAGCAGGTGCACGGGGATCACGCCGAAGGTCGCGCCGCCGGCCGCTTGCGCGGCCGATGCGACCCGCCCCATCAGCCCGACATCGCCGGCCCCGTAGACCAGACGCCAGCCATTGCGCGCGAGCATGGTTCCGGCATCAGAGGCCGCGGCGGCATAGACCGGGCGCACCCCATCGCGAGAGCCACAGTAGACGCAGACCGATTTTTGCATATTTGCCATGGTTTTTGCCCTTTTGGATTGATGCTTTGACCGCTCATAGCGCTGTTGCTATGTTTGCTCAACCCGCGGCCACGGCGGGCACCCGGGGGGGGTAGGTTCGCGTCATGAAACTTTCAAATAACAAGCAGCTTGGCCTTGGGGCCGTAGCCGCCTTGGCCGTGGCGATTGGACTGGTGGTTTTGATCGGGCCCGCGCCAGTGCAAGAGGTTGCGGTGTCTTTGCCCACGCAGGGTGCGCCAGAGCAAGGTGCCACACCACCGGTCAAAGCGGCACCGGCCCAGCCCGCCCCTGTGTTGGACACATTGCGCGTCGAGCCGGATGGTGTGAGCGTCATGGCGGGGCGCGCGACCCCCTTGGCGCAGGTGGATATCATGCTCAATGGCGCGTCAATCGCCACGGCGACGGCGGATGCCACGGGTGCGTTTGTTGCGTTCCCCTTGCTGGACTACGCCGAGACCTCGCGGGCGATTTCGCTGGTCGAAGACCCGCAGGCAAGCGCTGTGGCGTCGTCCGAGACTTATTTTGTAGCGCCATTGCCCGCACCTGCGGCGATCGTGGACCCTGTGGAGAATGCGCCGCCTTTGCCCGCGCCTGCGATCATTGTGGCCAGTGAAGCCGGTATTCGGGTTGTGCAATCAAACAGTGACCCCGCGCCCGAGGTGCTGTCATCGGTTGCATTGGACACCATCACCTATGACCCCGGCGGTGACGTGCTGATTGCTGGGCGTGCATCGGGCGCTGGATCGGTCCAGATATACATTGATAATCAACCTGTTACGACGTCTCGAATTACGGTTGACGGGAACTGGCGCATTGGTTTGCCGCAAATCGATACAGGTGTCTACACCCTGCGTGTTGATGAGTTGGACACCACAGGCGAGGTGATTTCGCGGATTGAAACGCCGTTTCAGCGTGAAGAGCCGCAGGTTGTCGCCCAAGCCTTGGCCGAGCAAACCCAAGCGGATGATTTTCAGGTCGCGATGACCACGGTGCAGCCCGGAACGACCCTGTGGGCGATTGCCGAGCAGCGGTTTGGCGAGGGTATTCAGTATGTCAAGGTTTTCGAGGCGAACCGCGACCGGATCCGCGACCCCGATCTGATTTATCCGGGGCAGGTTTTCCGGCTCCCCGAGGCGGATCAATAGCAGGCAAGCTCTGGTCATTGTCACCCTCAAGGCATTAAGGTGCGGGGCTGATATCCGGAGATTGCGATGCGCCACCTTACCAAAACCGACGCCACTATGAGCGAGACCCATGTGCAGGGCTGGAACGTGATCCGTCGCGTTGTGCCATATCTTTGGCCCGAGGGAAATACCGGCGTGAAAACCCGCGTTGTGACGTCTTTGCTGGCACTGTTTTTGTCGCAGATCATTGCGGTGATCACGCCGCAGTTCTTTAGCCGGGCGGTGGATGCATTGGCGCCCGAAGACCCCACCGGGGCTACATTGCTTGGGTTTGGTGCGGTGGGTCTTGTGCTGGCTTACGGGATCGCGCGGATCATGTCTGTGGGATTACAACAGCTTAGGGATGCGATTTTTGCTCGGGTCGGGCAGGGTGCGCTACGGGCTTTGGCGCTGGAGACCTTCACACATATCCACCGCCTGTCGATGCGCTATCATATTACCCGCAAGACCGGCGGCCTCAGCAGGGTCATCGAGCGCGGCGTCAAGGGCGTCGATTTCTTGTTGCGGTTTATGTTGTTTTCCGTCGGCCCGCTGATTTTGCAATTGTTGCTGATTATGGGGGTTTTGTTTTTTACCTTTGATGTCTGGTATTTGATTGTCGTGGCTGGCACGATCGGGATTTATGTCTGGTTTACCTTTGCTGTGACCGAGTGGCGGGTGCGTATCCGCAAGGAGATGAACGAGCAGGACACCGATGCCAATCAAAAGGCGATCGACAGTTTGCTGAACTTCGAGACGGTCAAATATTTTGGAGCGGAAAAGTGGGAAGCCGACCGATATGACAGCGCGATGGGCAACTATATGGTTGCTGCGATCAAGACCAATTACACGCTGGCATTTCTGAATTTTGGCCAGGCGTTGTTGATCACCGGCGGTCTTGTGGCGGTGATGGTGATGGCGGCAATCGGTGTGGAAAACGGCACGCTGTCGGTCGGCGATTTTGTCTTGGTGAATGCCTATATGATCCAGTTGACCTTGCCGCTGAATTTTCTTGGCACGGTTTACCGCGAAATTCGCCAGTCATTGATCGATATGGGTGAGATGTTCGATTTGTTAGGTCAACCTGCCGAAGTGGTGGATAAAGCAGATGCAAATGTTCTTAAAGTGCAATCAGGAGAAGTTGTTCTAGATGATGTGCACTTTGGATATGACCCGGAGCGCATGATATTGAAGGGTGTTAGCCTGACGGCAAAGCCCGGTCAGACGATTGCGATTGTCGGCTCCTCAGGGTCGGGAAAATCGACCATTGGCAGGCTTTTGTTCCGTTTCTATGATGTGGTTGGCGGGGCCTTGCGCATCGACGGGCAGGATATCCGGGATGTGACCCAACAGAGCCTGCACGCCCAGATCGGGGTGGTGCCGCAAGACACGGTGCTGTTTAATGACACGGTGCATTACAATATTGCATACGGTCGCCCTGACACGCCTGAAGCGGAGATTATCGCCGCTGCGAAAGCGGCCAAGATCCATGATTTTATTGTCAGTTTACCCGATGGCTATGCCACCACCGTGGGCGAGCGCGGGCTGAAACTATCGGGTGGCGAGAAACAGCGGGTGGGCATTGCGCGCACGTTGCTGAAAAACCCGCCGATTTTGCTGTTGGATGAGGCGACATCTGCCTTGGATACCCAGACGGAGATGGACATTCAGTCCGAGTTGAAAGCGATGGCGCAGGGTCGCACCGTGATCACCATTGCCCACCGCCTGTCGACGATTGCCGACGCGGATCTGATTGTGGTGTTGGAGGAGGGGGTGATTGTCGAGAAGGGCAGCCATGAGGCACTGTTGGCGGCGGGCGGCCGGTATGCCCAGTTGTGGAACCGCCAATCCGAAGACGAGACCGCCCCCGCATAAAGCGCGGGCGGTTATTCGGCGGCCTGCACGGTTTTCAAACTGGGTGCTTGGGCCGTAAAGTCGTCCTCGGTCCAGATGATTTGGGTTGCCGTGAGCTTTTTGGCCTGTTTGCGCAGCGCCCAGTCTTGTGCCGCACGGCTGCCGCGCCCGAGCGATAGTTTTGCCAGCAGCCGCGCAAACCAGACCGCATAGGTCGAGATCCAGACCCGCAGCGCCAGCATGGACGGCGTGAAGACCAGCGTCAAAACGGTCGCGATGCCCAGCCCGAAGACAACAGCCGTGGCCAGTTGCTTCCACCACAGCGCCGTCGGGCTGTCGATCGAATAGCCGCCGCCGAAAAAGTCCAGCGAGAGCCCGAACATCATCGGCGCGAGCCCTGCCATCGTTGTGATCGTGGTCAACAGAACGGGCCGGATCCGGTCTTCGGCGGTGCGCGTAATTGCCTGTGTGCGCGGCATGTATTGGCTGTAGTCCTGATAGGTATCGATCAGAATGATGTTATTATTCACCACGATACCGGCCAATGCGACAATGCCGGTGCCTGTCATGATGATCGAGAACGCTTGGTCCATGACCAGCATCCCGACCAGAACCCCCGCCGTTGACATCACCACGGCCATCAACACCAGAACCGCGTTGTAAAAGCTGTTGAACTGGGCCAGCAGGATGATGAACATCAACCCAAGCGCACCGGCAAAGGCTTTCACCAGAAAGGCCCCCGATTCGGCCTGTTCCTCTTGATCGCCGGTCCATTCCCATGTCAGTCCGGAAGGCAGCGGATTGTCCTGCAACCACTGTGTCAGGGTCTCGATGCGTTCATTGGCGTTGACGGGCACCACACGCAGGTCGGTGTCGTCCAGAGCGGCGCCGGTTTGGGGCGAGATCACGCTATAGGCGGTGCCGTTGAGGATCAGCGCCCCGTCCGGGTCTTCTTTGGCGATGCCGATGGTTTGGTCGTCACGGTTGCGCAGTTTGACCAAGCCTGCGGCCACGTCTGCCTTTACGTCAAAAAACCGCTTTTGATCGATCCGGTCGATTTGCGCCAGTTTTGGCACCGCTGTGCGGGTGATGAAGTTTGACAGGGGCACAAGCCCTTGCGGGGTGCGCATCCGCAGCGTGTCGAGCGTTGACAGAACACGGTCGTCAGCGGGCAAGCGCATCCTGATTTCGATTTCTTCGTCGGAGCTGTCGACGCGCATTGTGTCCAGCAAAATGCCCCGCGTGACCATCTGCACCATCGCACCGACTGTGGCGACATCCGCGCCGTAGCGCCCTGCTTTTTCCACATCGACATCAATTTGCCAGTCGATCCCCGGCAGCGGCAGGGTGTCTTCGATCTTGATCAGCCCCGGGGTCGCCTCGAATTGCGCGCGCGCGGTTGCAGTCGCACTTTTGAGGGTTTCCATGTCGTCGCCCATGATCCGCAGATGCACCGGTTTGCCCGATGCGGGACCGCGCGATTGCGCCAGTATTTCGGTGCGGATGCCGGGGATTTTATCCAGTTCGGTTTGCAATTCAGCCAAGACCAGATCTCCGTCCAACTCGGGTTGATCGGCGCGGTCTTCCCAAGGGATTGTTTCGAGCTGCACTTGCCCGATACTGTCGGACGGGGCTGTGGCGCCGCCGGTATTGGCATCCAACCCGCCATCGCCCGCAAATGAGAACGCGGTGATAACGCCCGGATGTGCAAGCACGACCTCTTCGACCTGACGCACAAGGTCGTCTTTTTCCTGTAACGACAGGTTGCCGCGGGCCCGCACATAGACGATGGCCTGTTCCGGCTCGGAGGCCACGAAGAATTCAACCCCTTTGTTGTTCGCGCCGTAGTAGCCAAAGACCGAGACGACAAAGTAGATCACGGCAGCGATTGTCACTAAGGGCATGACCGGATTGCCGGTCAGGAACGCAATGACATGGCCGAACGGGCTACGCCGGTAGCCTGCTTTGATGCGCTTTGGGCGCCGGTTTATTTTGGCGGCCCCCATGGTGATCGACAAAAGCACCGCGCCGAGCAAGAACAGGCCCATGCCGGGCAGGCTGTCGGAGAGGCCGCTGGTTTGTGTGGCGGTCCCTGACAGGTAATTGGGGTTGAGGGTCAGCATGGCACCGGTGAAAACCACGCCCATGGCAGGCAAGACCAGCGCCGCCCGCACACCCCAAGGCAACCGCCGCACCAAAGCGTCGGAGGCGCCGCCGAACATGCGCCCCATGCGCCCCGTGACCCCGCCCATAACCGGCAGGTAAACCAAGGCCACGACCAAAGATGCCGAGAGCACAAAGATCAATGTAACTGGCAACATCCCCATGAATTCTCCCGGAATGCCCGGCCAGAACAACATGGGCAGAAAGGCGCATAGCGTTGTGGCCGTTGACGAGATGATCGGCCAGAACATGCGTTTGGCAGCCTCGGTATAGGCCTCCATCGGGCCTGCGCCATCCGAGATGCGTTTATCGGCGTATTCGACCACCACAATGGCCCCGTCCACCAACATGCCGACCGCCAGAATTAGCCCGAACATCACGATGTTAGAAATGGTGATGCCGATCGCGGCCAAAAGCGCGAAGCACAACAGAAACGAGGTCGGGATCGCAAAGCCGACAAGCAGGGCGGGTCGCGTGCCCAAGGATGCCAGCACCACGATCATGACCAAGGCGATGGCAGTGAGAACCGAGCCTTCGAGCTGGCTGACCATCGAGGCCACGGCGCGAGACTGGTCGTTCGAGGTGCCGATTTGCACCGCCGCTTGCAATTGGGGCGACCATTCAGCGCGCGCAAGCGCGACGGTTTGTTTGACCAACGCGGTGGTGTCGATCAGGTTATAGCCTTTGCGTTTGATCACCTGCAACGCCACGGTATTGACCCCGTTAAAGCGCGCGGTGCCTTCGCGGTCTTCAAACGTGAGCCGGATCAGGGCCAGATCACCCAAAGTCACCACGCTGTCGCCATTGGTTTTGACCGGCAGATCATAGATATCGCGGGTGTTTTCGAATGACGACGGGATTTTGACTGCAAATGTGCCTTGCGCAGAGCTGACTTCACCGGCAGCGATCAGCAGGTTGTTTTGCGTCACCGCGCCGATCAATTCACCCGCGGTGATATTATAGGTTTCGAGTTTGAGAGGGTCGATCACGACCTCGACCATTTCGTCGCGCTGGCCTGCAAGACCCGCATCCAATACCGCATCCAAGCCTTCAATCTTGTCTTGCAAGTCTTTGGCAACGCGCAACAAAGTTCGCTCTGGCACATCGCCTGTCAGGTTCACGATAATGATAGGAAATTCGGAAAAGTTGATTTCATTGATCGCGTATTGGTCCGCGCCCGACGGAAACTGCGCCTCGGCTTTGTTCATCGCATCGCGGATGTCGGCCAGCACTTTGGTTTTGTCCCAGCCAAACTCGAATTCCAAGGCGACGCCGGCATAGTTTTCCGCGGCGGTCCCTGTGATGGTCTTGAGCCCGTCCAGATCGGACAGCTCGGTTTCCATCGGCTTGACCAGCAAGGTTTCACTGTCAGCCGCAGAGATGCCGGGGAAGGGCACCGAGACAAAGATCGCGGGGATCTCGATGTCCGGTTCGCCTTCTTTGGGCAGGCTGACGTAAGCAAGGCCGCCCGCCAGAAGCGATAGTCCAATAAAGGCGATGACCATGCGGGCCCGCGACGCGGCCCAGTCAACGATACCAATCATTGCGGTGCCTCGCGGTAGGTTGGCGTGACCTGCACCCCGTCGATCACAAACTCCTGTCCGGTCACAATCACATTGATGCGCGGGGGCAAATCGGCCAGCCAGACCCCTTGGGCCGTGTCGCGCAGCAAGGTCACGGGCATGAACACGGCGCGGTTGTCGGCATCAATGGTCCGAATGCCCAATGCGCCGCTGCTGTCCAGTGTCAACGCAGATTGCGGTAGCAGATGGGCGCGCCGGCCCGCCGCCGAGACGTTTATTTCCACGGTTTGACCGTCACGGATTGCCATATCGGCGTTGGGCACTTCGATTTCGACCCGGAAAGTTCGTGTGCTTTCATCCGCGCTGCGCTACAAAAACGTCACCCGACCGGACACTTGTGCACCCGACGACAACCGCGCATTCGCTGCCGCTCCAAGACTGACTTTTTCAACCGCGGCTTCGGGCACAAAACCCACCAGTTTCATCGGGTTAAGCTGCACGATTGTGGCACAGGCCGATCCCGGTTGCATCAATGTGCCGAGTTCTGCGGTGTCGGTTTCCAGCAGCCCCGCAAAGGGCGCCTTGATTTGCAGACGCTCTATTTCGCGGGTTGCCACGGCCACGGCGGCGGTGGCCGCCTGTATCCCTGCACGCGCCGAGGCCACGCTGGAGGCCGCGCGCTGCACGCCTGCGGCTGCGGCCTCAGCGGTGGCCTCGGCGCTGACAAGGCGGGTTTCGGAGGCAAAGCCGTCCGCACTTAGCTGGCGCGCAGCGTTGACATTGATTTCGGCCTCACGCACCCGTGCGCGGCTTTCGGCGACGGCGGCTTGGGCTTCGGGGACACGGCCTTGTGCCTCGGTCAGGCGCGCTTGGGCCTCTGCAAGCGACGCGTCGCGGGTGCCTGCATCTAGCCTGCAAAGCAGGTCGCCCGCGTTGACATTTGCACCTTTGCGGATCGGTTCTGAAATGATGGTGCCGCCGGTTTCTGCCGCGACCGTGACTTGCCGTGCGGCCTGTGTGCGCCCGCGCAGCAGCACCGCGCTGTCGATTTCTTGCGCGACAGAGGCCAAGGCGATGACACGGATTGCGGCATCGACGGTGGATGCGGGCTCTGTGGGTTGCACGTCCGCAGCGGCAGCGGTCGGGGCGTCACTGGCCGCAAACTCCAGCAATCGGTCACGCTCGAACACCAGAAGATACAGGAATGCGCTGACCAAAATGGCGGTCACGATCGGGACGATTTTCATGCAAGCAGTCTTTCTTGTGTCAGGCAATGTGGCAGTCGTGGCGAATTTTGCGGTGCACAGGCGCAAAACACAAGCAACCTGTTGTTTTGGGTGCGCCTTGACGTATTGAGCGGATGCGCGCAACTTATGCCCGTAAGGCCTTGGCAATCGGGACAGCTTCGCGATATGAACCTGCAATACATGCCGTAAGATCCGCAACGATAGGGGCCAGCCGTGAGCGATACAGACAGCTTTATCAATGAAGTCACCGAAGAGGTGCGGCGTGATGCGTTATATCGCTACATCCGCCGTTATGGCTGGTTGGCGGCAACTGCGGTTGTGGTTCTTGTGGGCGGGGCTGCGTATAACGAGTATACCAAATCGACACAGACGGCTGCTGCGCAAGCGACGGGCGACGGTATTTTAGCCGCAATGGGGAATGACGACCCTGATGCGCGCGCGCAGGCCCTGGCGGATGTGCAGGCCGAAGGTGCGGCGGCGGCCGTGACCAAGCTGTTGACGGCGGCCGCGCAGCAAGATGCGTCCGATTTTAGTGGTGCAGCCGCAACTTTGCAGGCTTTGGCGGTCAATATGGATGTGCCGGAGATTTACCGCGATCTGGCGGCGTTCAAATCGGCGATGCTGCCCAATGAGGATGTGGATGCCCGCAAACTTGCGCTCGAGACATTGGCGCAACCGGGTGCTCCGTTTTATCTGTTAGCCCTCGAGCAGCTTGGCTTGATGCAGGTTGAAGCTGGCGACACCGAGGCCGCAATTGCGACCATGCGCACCATTTCGCAAGCCGCAGGTGCATCGCGGGGCTTGATTGAGCGCGCGCAAACATTGATTGTGGCATTGGACGGCGAGATCGTCGTGCCCGCTGCCGAATAATCCGACCTAAGGGGATCAGACCGTGAAAGCCAAGACAGCAATTTTTGCAGGCCTTCTGGCGGCCTTGACCGCAGGCTGCGGCGAGCGTGACGTGATCCTGACAGGTGAGAGGTCGGAGATTCGCGAAGGTATGGCCCCGTTCGTGAACCAGGTGGCGCCTGTGAATGACGCGGTGCCGCGGGTGAATGCCGCGTGGAGCCAGCGCAATGGCGGCCCTGATCACAAGATTGCCCACCCGGCGTTGTCTGCGAATTTAACCCAGGTACTTGCGGTCAATATTGGTGAGGGTGACAGTCGCCGTGCCCGTATTACCGCCGAACCTGTGGTGGCAGGCGGTGTGATTTACACGCTCGATGCACGCGCGCGTGTCACGGCGACGGCAACCAGTGGCGCGCCTGTTTGGGCGGTAGACGTCACGCCGGGCCGTGATCGTGCGACGGACGCCTCGGGTGGTGGTGTATCTGTCGCGGGTGGCCGTGTCTTTGTGACCACGGGCTTTGGTGAGTTGACAGCACTTGATGCCGCGACGGGTCGCGCGCTTTGGACGCAGGATCTGGATGCGCCGGGCACCTCTGCACCGACGATCTTGGGTGATCTGGTTTATGTTGTGGCCCGCAACAGCACCGCTTGGGCACTTGATGTGAATACCGGCCGCACCGAGTGGCAGATCAGCGGCACACCGTCGGTTGCGAATTTTGGTGGTGGTGCAGGGGTCGCGGTGAATGATGATATCGCCCTGTTCCCGTTTTCGTCAGGCGAAGTTGTAGCTACGTTCCCCAAGGGCGGCACGCGGCGCTGGTCGACGGTTGTGTCTGGCGAACGTAGCGGGCAGGCCGCGACCGTGGTCAGCGATATTTCGGCGGATCCCGTCATTTCGGGCGATCGCGCCTATGTTGGCAACTTTGGCGGCCAATTGGCGGCCCTTGATCTGGCCAAGGGAGAGCGCATCTGGACAGCGCGCGAAGGCGCGATGGGGCCGGTCTGGCCTGCGGGCAATGCGGTGTTTTTGGTCAATGACCTCAATCAACTGGTCCGCTTGAATGCCGCGACGGGCGCGCCTGTTTGGCGTGTTGATTTGCCGCAAACCGAGCAGAGCAATCGCAAACGCGCTAAAGCGGCCAATTATGGCCCGATCCTTGCGGGGGGGCGCTTGATTGTGGCCTCGTCACTGGGCAATCTGCTGCACTATGATCCGACGTCTGGCGCTTTGATCGCGACCACCCCCATCGCGGGTGGTGCGGCTACAAATCCGGTCGTTGCGGGCGGCACTCTCTACGTCATCTCCAAAGAAGGCCAACTGCTGGCTTTCCGTTAGGCTTCAATTGGTGTAACGGCTGCGCTTGAACCTTTCAGGAGCCTGAATCCGATGTCATTTACCCTTGCCGTAGTGGGCCGTCCGAATGTTGGCAAATCCACGCTGTTCAACCGTCTGGTTGGCAAAAAGCTGGCGTTGGTCGATGATCAGCCCGGTGTGACGCGTGATTTGCGCGAAGGGGCCGCAAGGCTGGGTGATCTGCGTTTCACCGTGATTGATAGCGCAGGGCTGGAAGACGCGATGGACGACAGCCTGCAAGGGCGGATGCGCCGTTTGACCGAGCGTGCGGTTGAAATGGCCGATGTGTGTCTGTTCATGATTGATGCGCGTGTCGGTGTGACCCCGACCGATCAGGTGTTTGCCGAAATTTTGCGCAAGAAGAACGCCAATGTGATTGTTGCGGCCAATAAATCCGAAGGCCGCGCGGGCGAGGCGGGCTATCTGGAGGCGTTTTCGCTGGGCTTGGGCGAGCCTGTGCGCCTGTCTGCCGAGCACGGCGAGGGCATGGACGAGCTTTACCACATTCTGATGCCGCTGTCAGATGCCTTTGAAGAGCGCGCCAAGGCGGATGCCCCCGAGACCGATGTGGATGTGGGCGAAGACGACGAGGATGCGCCGCGGGTTCCGACCCGTGAAAAGCCGTTGCAAATTGCCGTTTGTGGCCGGCCAAATGCGGGTAAATCGACGCTTATCAACAAGATTATCGGCGAAGAGCGGCTTTTGACGGGGCCCGAGGCGGGCATCACCCGCGATGCGATTTCGGTGCAGAAAGATTGGGCAGGGCCGGATGGGGTGCCCGTGCCGATGCGGATTTTTGACACGGCGGGGATGCGCCGCAAGGCCAAGGTGCAGGAGAAGCTGGAAAAGCTGTCGGTGTCGGATGGTTTGCGCGCGGTGAAATTTGCCGAGGTTGTGGTGATCCTGCTCGATGTGGAAATTCCCTTTGAGCAGCAGGACTTGCGCCTTGCCGATCTGGCCGAGCGCGAAGGTCGTGCCGTGGTCATTGCGGTCAATAAGTGGGACGTGGAGACCGAAAAGCAGGAGAAGCTGAAAGAGCTCAAAGAAGAATTCGCACGGCTCTTGCCGCAATTGAAAGGTGCCCCATTGGTCACCGTGTCTGCGAAAACCGGCAAAGGGCTTGATCGTTTACAAGAGGCAATCATGCGCGCCCATGACATCTGGAACCGCCGGATCACCACGGCGCAGTTGAACCGGTGGTTGACGGGCATGTTGGAGCAGCATCCGCCGCCCGCACCCGGTGGTCGCCGCATCAAAATGCGCTATGCCACCCAAGTCAAAACCCGTCCGCCGGGCTTTGTGGTGATGTCGTCGTTCCCTGATCTGGTGCCAGCCAGCTACACCCGCTATCTGGTCAACGGCTTGCGCGAGGATTTCGACATGCCGGGCACGCCGATCCGTCTGACCCTGCGCGATCAGGGTGATAAAAACCCGTATAAAGACAAGAAGAAAAAGCAGACCGGACGTCTGTCAAAACACATCAAAAAGCCAAGCGGCGATTAAGCAGGTGGGCGGCGCCAAGAGAGTGTCGCCGCAGCCAGCACCACAATGCCAAAGGCCGCAAGCGCAGTCACGCCATTTGCCCCATTGGCCGCGATGAGCCCGACCAGCGCCCAGATCATGGTCGCGCCATACCCCGTCACCGGCTTGCGGGACAGAACCCATAAAGCCACAGCAAGCGCAAAGCTGATCCCTGCAAAGGCCCAGCCCAAGCTTGTGAACATGATGCCATACCCTGCTGCTGTGCTGCCAAGTGATACGAATGAAGCCGCCGTGAGCCAGCCTGCGTAGATTGCGACAGGGGTTTGCAACCACCAGCGGTCTGCGCTTGTGCTGCGCAGCAAGGCCCAAATCGCGGCAAAAGCCATGATAAATATGGTAATCGTCGCCCAAATCGCACTTTGGTTCGCGATCCATAGCCATGGGGTCCCGACGGCCAGGCTGATAATCAGGGGCAATCGCACGGCATCCCAAGCGGCATCATCGGGCCGTTTGGCAACACCATAGATTGCCGAGACCAGCAGCCAGCCGTAGATCAGCCCCCAGATAGAAAACGCATAACCCGCTGGCTGGATCGGCGGGTTGATCTGCGGCACAGGCAATTGATCCGCCGTGAAACCGGTAAAGGGTGACGTTAAGGCGGGTGAGACGACGAAAGTCACGGTGACAACGAGCGTGAGCCATGAGAGTGTATGTTTCATGACCTTTATACGTCGCATTTTCACATCTGGTTCAATTTTACGTTCTGTTTTTAGAGCAGATCGTATTCAGACCAATTGGCCATCCGCGTTGATTGTGGTTTTGCCGCGCAGGTAGGGGTGCAGCACCTCTGGCAGGGTGACGGATCCGTCCTCTTGCTGGCCGTTTTCCAGCACCGCAATCAGACAGCGGCCGACCGCAAGGCCAGAGCCATTGAGGCTATGCAGATACGCAGGTTTGCCGCCGTCGGTGGGCTTGAAGCGTGCATTCATGCGCCGCGCCTGATAGTCGCCACAGGTCGAGATCGAGGAGATTTCGCGGTAAGCGTTCTGACCGGGCAGCCAAACCTCGATGTCATGGGTGCGCCGCGCCCCTGCGCCCATGTCGCCGGTGCACAAAACAACGGTGCGGTAGGGCAGGTCCAGTTTTTCCAGAATGCCCTCGGCGCAGGCGGTCATGCGCAGATGTTCGGCGTCGGAGGTGTCGGGGTGGCAGATCGTGACCATCTCGACCTTTTCAAACTGGTGCTGGCGCAACATGCCCGATGTATCGCGCCCCGCAGAGCCAGCCTCGGAGCGGAAGCAAAGTGTGTGCGCGACAAAGCGGCGCGGCAGTGCAGCCTCGTCGACGGTGGTGTTATTGACGATATTGGTCAGCGTGACCTCGGCGGTGGGAATCAGCCACCAGCCGTTGGTGGTCTGATAGCTGTCCTCGCCGAATTTGGGCAATTGGCCGGTGCCAACCATCATGTCTTCGCGCACCATTACGGGGGTGTTGGTCTCGATCAGGGCGTTGTCCTCGACATGGGTGTCGAGCATGAATTGCGCCAGTGCGCGGTGCACGCGGGCCACGGCCCCCGACAGCAGCACAAAGCGGCTGCCAGAAAGTTTGGCGGCGGTTTCAAAATCCATGCCGGGAATCACCGAAGGGATGTCAAAATGCTCGACCGGGGTGAAGGCAAAATTGCGCGGGCTGCCGTGTTTTTTGATCTCGACGTTATCCGTCTCGTCGGCGCCATTTGGCACGTCGTCATAAGGCAGGTTCGGAATCGTCAGCAGCAAATCGTTCAGGGCCACGTCAGCCGCTTTCGCCTCGTCATTCAGAGCCGCGATCTCGGCCTTTTTGGTCGCCACAAGTGCACGCAGACGCTCGAATTCCGCTTCATCGCCTTTTGCCTTGGCAGCGCCAACCTGTTTGGCCGCCGTATTGGCGTCGGCCTGAGCGGTTTCAGCGGCCAGAATCTTGGCGCGACGTGTCTCGTCCAAAGACAGAATCTGTGTAGAGACCGGCGCCAGCCCGCGGCGGGACAGGGCCGCGTCAAATGCGGCAGGGGTGTCACGGATCATGCGAATATCATGCATCAGAGTGGTCCTTGGGTATGGCAAATTCATTACGTGCCCCCATATGCCGTAAACTAAGGTGGCTGTGAACCTCTCAATTGCGGGGTAGGCTGTTGCCATTCGACAGGCGCAGTCATAATGTGCCGCGACTTTGGCGCTCGCTTTGAGGGGCCGATACCCACTTTAACGGAGGCCACCATGCAGGGCATTCAATCACTCATTCCACTGATCCTGATCTTCGGGATCATGTATTTCCTACTTATCCGCCCACAGCAGAAAAAGCTGAAGGATCATCAGCGGATGGTCGAGGCGCTGCGCCGGGGCGACCAGATTATCACGCAGGGTGGTATCATGGGTAAAGTTGTAAAAGTGAAAGACGACAGCAACGAGGTTGAAGTCGAGATTGCATCGGGTGTTAACGTGCGCGTCGTGCGGTCAACGATTGCAACGGTTGTGAACAAAACAGAGCCTGCAAAATCCTGAATTTCGCACGCCTTACCGCATTGGGACGACATCTATGCTGAACATCTCACCGCTTAAACAAGCGCTGATCTGGCTGACCTGTGCGGTTGGTCTTTTGCTGGCCCTGCCAAACGGATTTTACAGCCGTGTGGAGGCGCACAATGATGCCATTGCGGCAGGGCAAGCCGACACCACCTGGCCGTCATATCTGCCGTCGGGGCTAGTGAACCTTGGTCTGGATTTGCGCGGCGGTGCGCAATTGCTGGCCGAAGTGCAGGTGGAAGATGTTTACGCGTCGATCATGAACGAAATGTGGAACGATGTGCGCACGACCCTTGTTGCAGAGCGCGACGTGGTCGGGTTTGTGACCCGCGAAGACGGGCCTGACGATATTTTGCGGGTTCGCATCTCGGAGGCCGCGGGCGCGGACCGTGCTCTTACTCTGGTGCGCGGATTGGCACAGCCCGTCGCGTCGCTGGCAGGGGCCGGACAGAACAACATCGATGTCACCCTGAACGGTCAGGTGTTGACGGTGCAGTTGACAGATGTGGAACGCGCCGCGGTTGATGACCGCACCATGCAGCAGTCGTTGGAGATTATCCGCCGCCGGATCGACGAGGTCGGCACACGTGAGCCGTCTATCCAGCGCCAAGGCACAGACCGTATTCTGGTGCAGGTCCCGGGGGTTGGCTCGGCCCAGGAGGTCAAGGATATCATCGGCACCACAGCACAATTGACGTTCAACCCTGTTGTCGGGCGCACCAGCGATGCGGGCGCGTCTGCGGGGGCAGGCAATATCCTGGTGCCCTCACTGGAAGATCCCAATGTGATCTATATCCTGGAGCGCAGTCCCGTTGTGACCGGCGAGGAACTGACCGATGCGCAGCCGGCGTTTGATCAAAACGGACGTCCGGCGGTGAATTTCAGATTCAATCCGACCGGCGCGCGCAAATTTGGCGATTATACCGCCGATAATATCGGGTCTCCGTTTGCGATTGTGCTCGATAACGAGGTTATCAGCGCGCCCACCATTCAAAGCTATATTCCAGGTGGATCGGGTATCATCACCGGGAGTTTCTCGGTGGAGGAATCGACCAATCTTGCGGTTTTGTTGCGCGCAGGGGCCCTGCCTGCAAGCCTGAGATTTCTGGAAGAGCGGACTATCGGGCCGGAGTTGGGCCAAGACAGTATTGACGCCGGCAAAATTGCCTCGCTTGTCGCAGCCATTGTCGTGCTGAGCTATATGTTCCTGAGTTACGGGCTGTTTGGCGTGTTTGCCAATGTGGCACTTGTGATCAACGTCGGTTTGATTTTCGGGTTATTGTCGTTGATCGGCGCGACGCTTACTTTGCCCGGTATTGCAGGGATCGTGTTGACGATCGGGATGGCGGTGGATGCCAATGTGATCGTGTTCGAGCGTATCCGCGAGGAACTCAAAACGGCCAAAGGGCCGTCCCGCGCGATCGAGTTGGGATATGAAAAAGCCATGTCGTCCATCGTTGACGCCAATATTACCACCTTCATGACGGCTGTGATCCTCTTTGTGATGGGCTCTGGCCCTGTGCGCGGTTTCGCGATCACCTTGGGTCTTGGTATTATGACGTCTGTTTTCACTGCTCTCTTCGTGACCCGCGTGTTGATCGTGATGTGGTTTGCGCGGCGACGCCCCAAGACGATTGAGATTTGATATGCGCCTGAAACTGGTCCGCGACGACACGAAAATCGACTTTTTCTCCAGAGCCCGGATCTGGCTGGGGATTTCATTGGTTTTGATGGTGGTGGCCTTTGGGTCATTTTTGATCCAGGGGCTGAACTACGGGATCGATTTTCAGGGCGGCACAAATATCCGCACCGAGGCGTCAACCCCGATCGATATCGCATCCTACCGCGGCGCGATCGATCCGCTTGGCCTTGGCGATGTGTCGATAACAGAAGTTTTTGATCCGACTTTCCGCGATGACCAAAACGTCGCGATGGTGCGCATTCAGGCGCAGGACGGCCAAGAAAGTGTGAGCGTGCAGACCATCGCCGCCGTCGAGGCCGCGCTGCGTGCGGTCGCGCCTGACATCACGTTCCCTGCTGTGGAATCAGTGGGTCCGAAAGTCTCGGGAGAATTGATCCAGACCGCGTTTATCGCCGTCAGTCTGGCGGTTGTTGCTATCTTGTTTTATATCTGGGTGCGCTTTGAATGGCAGTTTGCGGTTGGTGCGGTTGTGGCCTTGGTGCATGACGTGATTTTGACGATCGGGATATTCTCGGAATTGCAGATCAAGTTCGACCTTGCGATTATCGCCGCCCTGTTGACGATTGTCGGCTATTCGATCAACGACACGGTGATCGTGTTTGACCGCGTGCGCGAAAACCTGCGCAAATACAAGAAACTGCCGTTGAAACAGGTGCTGAACATGTCGATCAACGAGACATTGAGCCGCACAATCATGACTTCATTGACCACGATGTTGGCGCTCTTGTCGCTGTTCATCTTGGGCGGCGACGTGATCCGCGGGTTTGTTTTTGCGATGATGTGGGGCGTTGCGATCGGGACCTATTCGTCGATTTTCGTGGCCTCCGCGATTTTGCTGGTGCTTGGGGTCAAGCGTGACTGGACCAAGACCGAGACAAAAGTCGGCAACCAATTCGGAAATATCGACGCCTGATACATTGCGGAGACAGCCAACATGCGCCTGAACGAAGTCAGCTATAGCGATGGCCGTCCGATCGATGGCTATGGGCCGGGGTTTTTTCGTATTGGCGGGCAGGTCTACAAGGGGCCGATCGTTGCCCATCTTGGTGGTGTGGCACCCTGGGGCGGGTTTGATGATGCGCAAACCCTGCTTGATCTGGCCGCCGAAATTGATGTGATCTTTGTGGGAACCGGCACGGAGGCTGCGCATTTGCCGCCCGCGTTTCGCGAGGCTCTTGAACAGGCGGGGATTGGCATTGAACCGATGGCATCACCGACGGCCTGTCGCAGCTACAATGTGCTCTTGTCGGAGGGGCGTCGCATTGCGGCTGCCCTGATACCGGTCTAGCGCGGTGTTGGCCGTTCGCGACCTTGCTATTGCGCGCAGCGGGATGCCCGTATTGGCGGGGCTGTCGTTTGACGTCGCTGCGGGGCAGGCGCTGATTTTGCGCGGCCCGAACGGGATCGGGAAGACGACCTTGCTGCGTGTCTTGGCCGGACTACAGGACCCCGTGGCAGGCACCATCGATTTCCCCCGCGACGAGGGCGCATATGCAAGCCATGCCGACGGGATCAAATCCGCGCTGACAGTGCAGGAAAACCTCGCGTTCTGGGCGGATGTCTATCGCAACCCGGTGCCTGCGACGATTTGGGACCAGTTTGATCTGGCCAGTCTACGCGCGCGTTTCGCAGGCACGTTGTCGGCCGGTCAAAAGCGCCGCGTCGGACTTGCGCGGCTGGGGGTGATCGGGCGCAAGGTCTTGTTTCTGGATGAACCAACCGTGTCGCTGGACGGATTTTCTGTGAGGCTTTTCAGTCACTTTATCCGCGATGTGCATTTGGCAGCCGGGGGTATTGCGGTCATTGCGACCCATATCGATCTTGGGTTGGACGATGCGGCGTCACTTGATCTTACGCCCTTTGCCGCAGACAGGCGCAGCGCGTCACCGGACGGTGACGAGGCCTTCTTATGATCGCAGTATTGTGGCGCGACCTAAGGCTTGCGACCCGCGCGGGCGGCGGCTTTGGTCTGGGCTTGGTATTTTTTTTGATCGTGGTGGTTTTGGTGCCGTTCGGCGTGGGCCCGCAGACCGCTGTCTTAAGCCAGATCGCCTCTGGCATCTTGTGGGTTGCAGCGCTTTTGGCGGCGCTGTTGTCGCTTGACCGGATATTCGCGCTGGACCATGAGGATGGCGCATTGGCACTGCTGGCGACAGCACCCATCCCGCTGGAGATGGTCGGCGTGGCCAAGGCGGTGGCGCATTGGCTGACCACCGGCCTGCCGCTAAGTATCGCCGCACCAGTGCTGGGGGTATTGTTGCAACTTCAACCCAGTGCTTATGTATTTGTCGCGGCCACATTGTTTTTGGGCACGCCCGCCTTGTCGATGATCGGCACTTTTGGCGCGGCATTGACGGTTGGTATCAGGCGCGGCGGTTTGTTGTTGTCATTGCTTGTTTTGCCGCTTTATGTGCCGACACTGATTTTTGGCGCCGAGGCGGTGCGGCGTGGCGCGCAGGGTCTGGATGCGGCGACGCCATTGCTGATGCTTGCGGGGATTACGGCTGGTTCGTTTGCTTTGCTGCCCTTTGCGACTGCGGCAGTATTGCGCATCAATTTGCGTTGAACTGGGATTGAGACCGCGATGCGGGAAGGATAAACACCGGCTATGTCTTTGTGGGAATATGCAAATCCAAAACGGTTCATGGGCTGGACGGCACCTGTTTTACCTTGGGTTTTCGGGGCGGCGGCGCTGTTTTTGCTGACAGGGCTGGTTTGGGGGTTCTTCTTTACTCCTGATGATTACCGGCAGGGATCAACGGTCAAAATCATCTATTTGCATGTGCCCGCGGCGTTTATGGCGATCAATACATGGATCATGATGCTGGTTGCGTCATTGATCTGGCTGGTCCGCAGGCAGCATGTGTCGGCATTGGCGGCCAAGGCTGCGGCACCGATCGGGCTGACCATGACATTGATTGCGCTATTGACGGGAGCGATTTGGGGGCAGCCGATGTGGGGGACGTATTGGGCGTGGGATCCGCGTTTGACGTCCTTTCTGATCCTGTTTTTGTTTTATTTGGGCTATATGGCGTTATGGGCGGCGATTGATGACCCTGACACGGCGGCGGATTTGACAAGTGTGTTGTGTATTGTCGGATCGGTGTTTGCGGTCTTGTCGCGTTACGCGGTGAAATTCTGGAATCAGGGACTGCATCAAGGCACCTCTGTCCCGCTGGCGACCGGCGGGCGCACGGTGTCGGATGTGTTTTTTATCCCTCTTGCCATTTCGTCGGTCGGGTTTATCTTGCTGTTTATCGCACTGGTTTTGCTACGCACCCGGACAGAGATCAGACGCCGGCGCGTGCGCGCCCTGCACATGAGAGAAAGCCGGACATGATGCCAGATTTAGGAAAATACGCCGTCGAGGTGGGTTTGGCTTACGCGGTGAGTATCGCTCTTTTAGGGGGTATCATCTGGCTAAGCTGGCGGCAGGCCGTCAAACAAAAGCGCGCGCTGGACGCCGTGGAGGCACGCAAGAATGGCTAGATTTTCAGCAATTGTTGTGGTGCCTCTTGTGATTTCGGCAGGGCTGGCGGGCGCTGTCCTGTTTGGCATTATGCAAGACGCCGGTAACGTGCCGCCGCCAATGGTCGGTCAACCTGCACCTGATACGGCGCCCGAGCCTGTGCCGGGAACGATGTTGCTGACGGGGGTGGATTTGCGCAGCGGCGAGGTTTCGGTGGTGAATTTCTGGGCCAGTTGGTGCCCACCATGCCGCGCAGAACATCCTACATTGATGGCGTTAGCCGCACAAGGTGTGCGCGTCGCAGGGATCAATTTTCGCGACGAGGCGGATGCGGCAGTTGAATACCTGGCAGAAGAAGGCGATCCGTTTTTTGCAACCGGATTTGACCCGCTGGGGCGCACCGCGGCACGTTGGGACGTGGACGCGCCGCCCCAGACATTCATTGTCGCCGGGGATGGCACAGTGTTGTTCCGCTTCGCCGGTCCAATGGTCGGATCTGATTACGAGCAGCGCTTTTTGCCGCAGTTGCGGGCAGCACAGGGTCGTTAGAACAGCGTCAGGACGAAATATAAAAAAGGCCCGCGAATAGCACGCGGGCCTTTGTTCAATTCAGGACGCTTTTGCCAAGTTGCGCAGCACATAGTGCAGCACACCGCCGTTTTCGATATATTCGATCTCGACGGCTGTATCGATGCGGCACTTCACCTGGATGTCTTTCACGTCGCCATTGGGGTAGGTGATTGTTGCGGTGACAATTTCCAGCGGCTTGATCGTGTCGAGACCCGAGATCGACACGCTTTCGTCGCCTGTCAGGGCAAGTGAATTGCGGTTGTCGTCGCCGGTGAATTCAAACGGAACGACACCCATCCCCACAAGGTTGGAGCGGTGGATGCGCTCGAAGTTCTCTGCGATGACCGCCTTCACACCCAGCAATGCCGTGCCCTTGGCCGCCCAGTCACGCGACGAGCCCGCGCCATATTGTTCACCGGCAAAGATCACCAGCGGCGTGCCTGCCGCCTGATGCGCCATGGCCGCGTCAAAGATCGAGGATTGCGCGCCATCGGGGCCTTTGGTGTAGCCACCCTCAACGCCATCAAGCATCTCGTTTTTGATACGGATATTGGCGAATGTGCCGCGCATCATCACTTCATGGTTGCCGCGACGCGAGCCGTAAGAGTTGAACTCGCGCACGGGCACCTGACGCTCGATCAGATATTGGCCTGCCGGTGTCGTGTCTTTGAATGACCCCGCAGGCGAGATGTGATCGGTTGTGACCATATCGCCCAAAATCGCCAACACCTTGGCGTCTTTGACGTTGCTGATGGTGCCTGCCTCTTTGGGCATATCGCGGAAATAGGGCGGGTTTTGCACATAAGTCGAGGCCGCTGGCCAGTCGTAGGTTTCAGAATCGGTGGTTTCAACAGCCTGCCACTTTTCATCGCCCTTGAAGACATCGGCGTATTTCTTCAAAAAGGCTTCGCGTGTCACTGTCTTTTCGACAAGTTCGTTGATTTCCTGATTGGTAGGCCAGATGTCTTTGAGAAAGACGTCGTTGCCATTTTGGTCTTGGCCCAATGGTTCGGAATGCAGGTCGATATCCATCGTGCCGGCAAGGGCATAGGCCACGACCAGCGGCGGGGAGGCCAGATAGTTGGCGCGCACGTCCGGCGAGATGCGCCCTTCAAAGTTGCGGTTACCCGACAGGACAGATGTTGCGACCAGATCGCCCGCGGCAATCGCCTTGCTCAGCGCCGGCTGAAGCGGGCCGGAGTTGCCGATACATGTCGTGCAGCCGTAGCCCACGAGGTTAAAGCCGATCTTGTCAAGGTCGTCTTGCAGGCCTGCGGCCTCCAGATACTCGGACACAACCTGCGAGCCGGGGGCCAATGATGTCTTGACCCACGGCTTGCGGTTCAGACCCAATGCGGCGGCCTTGCGCGCCACCAGACCCGCGCCGATCATGACGTAGGGGTTGGATGTATTGGTGCACGATGTGATCGAGGCGATCACAACCTTGCCGCTTTCCATGGTGTAATCTTCGCCGTCCACGGCCACTTGCTTGCCCATGGGGCGCTTGAACGTATTGGCCATCTCGTTTGCAAAGGCTGATTTTGCATGTGTTAGCGCCACATAGTCCTGCGGGCGCTTGGGGCCGGAAATTGCAGGCACGATTGTGCCCATATCAAGGTGCAGTTTGGCCGAATAGATCGGGTTATAGTCGGCGTCGCGCCAGAAACCGTTGGCCTTGGCGTAAGCCTCCACCAGTGCGATCCGGACTTCGTCACGGCCCGTGTTGCGCAAGTAGCGCAGGGTTTCGCCATCGATCGGGAAGAAGCCGCAGGTTGCACCATATTCCGGCGCCATGTTCGCGATTGTTGCGCGGTCCGCCAGTGGCAAGACATCCAGACCCGCACCGAAGAATTCGACGAATTTGCCAACAACGCCGTGGGCGCGCAGCATTTCGACAACTTTGAGCACCAGATCGGTGCCAGTTGTGCCTTCAACCATCTGGCCTGTCAGCTCGAAACCCACGACTTCCGGGATCAGCATCGACACAGGCTGGCCCAGCATCGCCGCTTCCGCCTCGATGCCGCCGACACCCCAGCCCAGAACCGCCAATCCGTTGACCATCGTGGTGTGGCTGTCGGTGCCCACAAGCGTGTCAGGGTAGGCCACATCTTCGCCGTTCTGGTCTTTGTCCGTCCAGACAGTTTGGGCCAGATATTCAAGGTTGACCTGATGGCAAATTCCGGTGCCCGGTGGCACCACGCGGAAGTTGTTAAATGCCCCCTGACCCCATTTGAGGAACTGGTAGCGCTCCATGTTGCGCTCGTATTCGCGGTCAACATTCATCTGGAAGGCGCGCGGGTTGCCAAACTCGTCGATCATCACCGAGTGGTCGATCACCAGATCAACCGGGGCCAGCGGGTTGATTTGTTGGGCATTGCCGCCAAGCGCCTTGATTCCATCGCGCATCGCGGCCAAATCAACGACCGCAGGCACGCCGGTAAAGTCCTGCATCAACACGCGGGCAGGGCGGTAGGCGATCTCGCGCGGGTTCTGGCCGCCGTTACTGGCCCAGTCCGAGAACGCCTTGATGTCGTCTATCGAGACCGAAAAGCCGCCGTCTTCATAGCGCAGCAGGTTTTCCAGCACCACCTTGAGTGCGGCGGGGAGTTTCGAGAAATCGCCAAGGCCTGCGGCTTCTGCGGCGGCGATGGAATAATATGAAACGGACTGCGACCCGACGGTAAGCGTCTTGCGGGTCTTTGCGGTATCGTGGCCAACTGTGATGGTCATGGCTGTTCCTTTGAAGATCTGGTGCAGGGATGGATTGACTGAGTTTTGCCCCATGTTCCTTTGTGGTTCAAGGGGTGGATTACGTTTTGTATACCATTGCACACCGAAAATTGCCAGCCCAAGATGTATCCTTGGGGGAATTTGAAATATCAGGGGGTCACGGCTCGCAATTGGTTGATTGGTCATTTCAGGAAAATATCAATAGACCATAAACAGCAGGATAAAAATTGGAACTGACATGCGGCACATATTGACGGCGCTGGCTCTGATCGGCGCAACACTCGGCGGCCCATTGTTTGCGCAAGAGGGTCGCGTTGTCGTTGAGTTATATACATCGCAGGGCTGTTCCTCTTGCCCGCCTGCGGATGCTCTTCTGGATGAATTGGCCAAGCGCAACGATGTTATCGCTCTGGCGTTGCATGTGGACTATTGGGATTATCTTGGCTGGAAAGATACCTTTAGCTCGGCGGCCTTTTCCGCACGACAAAACGGCTACGCGAGGGCTGCAAACGCGCGCACTGTTTATACGCCCCAGATGGTTATCGGCGGGGTGGATCATGTTGTCGGCTCCAAGACGATGCAAGTGATGGACCGGGTTGCACAGCAGCGCGGCGTTGAAAGCCTTGTTGGCTTGTCCGTTGTGCGCAACGGGGGATCGCTTGACATCAAGGCAGAGCCACGGCGCGCAGGATTGGGTGATATGGTTGTGCAACTGGTGCGATATCAGCCGCTCGAGACGGTGAATATCAGACGTGGCGAGAATGCAGGAAAATCGATCCGTTACGTCAATATTGTGACGGATTGGACTGTGATCGGGCAGTGGAATGGCGAAAGTTCTATGGAAATGAATACGCCTGCGACAGGCGACGCGCCCTCGGTGGTGATTGTGCAGAAAGACGGGTTTGGACCGATCCTTGCGGCGGTCGAGTTGCGCTAGCGGCGCATTTTCCACCGGCGATGAACCCAGAACCATTGTTCGGGGGCATCGGTGACCATCGCGGCCAGCCGGTCGGTCATGTCCTGCATCATCTGAGCTGCGGATCCGGTCGCAATCGGGGCCTGCACCGTGACATCGAATGACAACCCGTCAGCGGCCCGCTTGCCAAAATAGGGCACGACCAATGCGTCAAATTTCAACGCAAGATCAGCGGCGGAGGTTGCGGTATTCGCGGGACGCCCCAGAAAATTAACCGGTTGTCCCGAACTGGCGGCCACATCAAACAACAAGGTGCCCATGCCGCCGCTTTTCAGATGGCGCGCAAAACCGATCGTGCCCCGCTTGCCTTGGGCGAAAACCGGCCCGCCCCAAGCGGTCATGGTTTTGGCATAGTGATCGTTGAAATAGGCGTTGGTCATTGGCCGATACAGCCCGCCAATGTCATATCCCATGTGCGAAAGTATATGGCGCGGGGCTTCGTGGTTTCCAAAGTGTCCGGTCACAAAGATAACGGGTCGGTTGTCGGCCTTTGCCTGTGCAATCGCCGTCAATCCGTCACCGGTTGCCACAGTGCCAGCAAGGCGCTGCCCGAAGTCCTGCCAGCTATAGTTTTCGATCAAAGTCCGGCCAAAATTATCGCAAACCCCATCGGCGATGCTGCGGCGACGGGCCGCCGGCATGTCTGGGTAGATCATTGCGAGGTTTACCGCGGCCCGGCGGCGATATCCGACAAGCGGGCCGATACCACGTCTTAGAACCGCGCCCATGAAAGCCACGCGGCGCTCAAAAGGCATCCGCAACGCCACACCAATCAGCGCGCGCAAAGCACGGTCAGCAAGCCAGTCGGCAGTGCTGCCGGAGGGAGGGTGTGGTGTCATGTTGTCAAACAGATACGGCGGCAGGTCCGTTCAGGCAAGGGGTGCACCTGTCCCGGTGTCAGCTTTCGGTGGCGTGGTCGCTGCGTCGCGGATTTACAAGACCATCTCGCGCTTATGCGTTCTCTTCATCATCCTCCGAGACCAGGGTGATCGCACCGCTGTCAACCAATGCGCGAATGGCCGCTGACACGGTGCGCATCGCTTCTTCTGCCACTTTGGATTTCACGGTGCCCTTCTCGGCGGCATCTTCGCGGATTTGGCCTGCCATCCGTTGGGAAATATTGGACAGTATGAAGTCTGCGCTGGCGGCGAACTCCGCATCACCTGCGAGTGCGGCCGCAATTGCGGTGGACAGCACATCGGCGTCGACCCCGCGAATACAAGCCGGAATATCTGTTGGCACCAATCGGTTGGGGATGTCCTTGAACGTGAAAATCGCTTTGCGCACATTGTCTGCAAAGACGGGATCATCGGTGCCGAGGCCTTCAAGCACGCTTTCGCGGGTCAGCGCAGGGCTCGAATTCAAAATTGCGCCCACCCGCGCGACGGGTGCTTTGTCAAAGGCCAAGGCTTTTTTGGTGCAATAGTCTTTTACCAATGCGGCACCGATGCGGCGCACGGCGTCAGGGGCGATATTTTCGGTTTGCGAGATCGCATATGTGATGCGGCGCGCCTGATCTCCGGGCATTTTTTCCAACACAATTGCCGCTTTCATGACGGTCAGTTTGGAGAGGGCAACAGCGCAGACTTCGGGGCTTTCGCGGGTCATGATAAGCAATAGCACCTCGTCGGGCAGGGCCAGCACCAAGGTCCAAGGATCGCCGTTTTTGGCGCTGGCGAGCTCGGCGCGCAGCCGGTTTGCGAGTTCCGGCGACAGATGTTCGGAAAGCGCATCAATGGCGCCATCGGCGCCGCCTGGCGATGACAGGCCCACCGCCCCCAGATCGCGTGCAAATTCGGCCGCGACCTGATGCACGGTCTCGCGGTCCACCAACCGGATCGCGCCCAATTCGCGCGCCAACAGGGCTTGCATGTCTTCGGGCAGCTGCGAAAGCTTCAGTTTGCCGCCATCCCCGATCAGAAGCTGGACGATCATTGCAGCCTTGCGCTTGCGCGAAAGCGGGGGCGTGCGGGCACTTAAGGGGGCGAGGGTCGAAGTTTCCATACCCGTATCTTTGGCATGGAATTGCTAAACGAAGCGTGAACGAAGTGGCTTATGTGTGGGTAAATTGCACCGACATCGTGCGCAGGGCTGCGGCGGTCTCGGGGGACAGTGCGCGCATTTTCGCGGTGGTGGCGTGCAATATCTCCAGCTTTTCCATACACATCGCGCGTTCTGCATCGGTAAAGTCGCGGTCTGCCCGCGCAAAGCTGCCGATACTGCGGCTTTCGTCCGATCCGGTGGCGCAGGTGGTCCCGTGCCTGAGCCCGAATTCAGCGGCCTTGGAAAGGACACCTGCGCTATCGGAGGCAGTCAAATCCGACCATCCGATCGCGCCTGTGTTCTCGAACCCCCAAGCGACGGTCGGGTCGGACATGACCAAGCTATTTTGAGAATAGTAGTCGAGCCAGTCTTTGGGATAGGTCTGAAACAGAAAGCTGGGTGTGGTGAAGCGCACATGAAACGCCAAGGCGAAGCCGGCCGTCGCGGTTTCCATAAGACCCCCAAGAATATGGCGGATTTCAAGTTGGGCTGACATCGCTGCAAAATCTCTTTCTGGTTGCCAAAGTTGACGTAAACGAAATACTAGTGCACGACACCTTGAGGCCCAATTTTAGGGATGTTTTGCAAGATGCAATATATGCTTTTGTATAGTTTGTCGAGAAAATAGATAGATGGCGCAGCAAATTGAACCACATGATGTGCAGGCGCTTGCGCCGGCAGGACACTATATCGCCTTGCGGATAGGGTTTGCGTTTCCTGTGGAAGAGGTCAATGCGTTGCCTGCGGATTGGGTTGACCACTACACACAGCATCGGTTCATGCTGTTTGATCCGGTTATGCGCTGGGCCTATAGCAACGTAGGAATGGAAAAGTGGAGCAATCTGGCGCATGACGATCCGCGCAAGGTGATTGCACAGGCGAAGACCTTCGGGTTGCGGTACGGGGTTGTGGTGTCGGTGTTCGATGGCAATGCCGAGGGGCAGCGGTCGTTTGGGTCATTTGCCCGCGGTGACCGCGAGTTTACCCGGCTGGAGACACAGGTGCTGCAAACCTATGTCTCGCGACGGCATTTCGAGATGGCCCCGCCCAAGAACCTGACAATGGCCGAGCTGGAGGCGCTGGGCATGGTGCGCGATGGCAAGCGGCTCAAGGAGGTCGCGCATGAATTGGGTGTCTCGGAGGGGGCTGTGAAACAGCGCCTGAAAAACGCGAAACTCAAGCTGGGTGCGAAAACCGGGTCTCAAGCGGCAGCAATGGCTGCGCAATACGGATTGATCTAGCCCGAAACATTTGCGGGTAAGTCGTTAACCAATCCTTAAAATGTGAAACGTAGAAATGTCCCTTATGAGGGAGGGTGCTGTTCTGCTGTGACACTCATAGGCTGTAGTGGTATCCATAACTCGCCAATAAGGGGAGCATCATGGAACATATCACATTCAATCTGGCTGAGCTGCATTTGCATGGAACTGCATTTTACGACTATCTGGGACTGCGCAAGCGGTTCTTTGTCGACAATCTGGGCTGGGACATTCCGCACGACGATCACGTCGAGATGGATCAATACGACAACCCGAAGGCGTATTATTCGCTTGTTTTGCGCGACGGCGTGGTGATCGGCGGCGCCCGTGCGATGGCAACGACAGCCAAATGGGGGACGCATTCCTATATGCTGCGCGACGCGATCAAGGGAAAGCTGATTGATATTCCTGCCAACATCATGTCGGAAGATATCCAGACCAATGACATGTGGGAATGCACGCGGCTGGTCATGTCTGACGAGGTTGATACCCATGCGGACCGGTCGGCCTGTCTGGGGCTGATCGTGCAAGGATTGATCGATGTGGCTGCGCAGAGCGGGGCGACAAATCTGATGTCGCTGTCGCCATTGGCGTTGATGCGTGCCTTGCGCCAACTGGGGTTCGACGCGTCGCGCATCGGCGAGCCCTATCTGAACCAAGGTGACGGGCGGCGCTATGCGGTGCTGTCGATGCCGGCAAAGCGGACCATGCCAAATATGCCGCGCGCCACGCATCGCCCACAACCAACGCCACTGCACGCGCCGTCGGTTGCCTAGACAAATCGGGCCTGACACGCCGCGCGTCAGGCCCGTTTCATTCAGCTTTCGCCAAACACGCGCTTGAAAATCGTATCAACGTGTTTGGTGTGATAGGCCAGATCGAATTTTTCTTCGATCTCGTCGGCAGAAAGTGCCGCGCGCACATCTTTGTCGGCCAGTAGCTCGGTTTTGAAGTCTGCGTTATTGTCCCAAACTTTCAACGCGTTACGTTGCACATAGCGGTAGCTGTCCTCGCGGCTCACACCGGCTTGGGTCAGCGCCAAAAGCACCCGCTGCGACATGATCAATCCGCGGAACTGGTGCATGTTCTTGAGCATATTCTCGGGGTATATAATCATCTTTTCCACCACACCGGCCAAGCGGTTCAGCGCAAAATCCAGTGTGATCGTGGTGTCAGGGCCAATGGTGCGCTCGACAGAGGAATGCGAGATATCGCGCTCGTGCCACAGGGCCACATTCTCCATCGCGGGGATCACCGACATGCGCACCAGACGGGCAAGGCCGGTCAGATTTTCGGTCAGGATCGGGTTCTTTTTATGCGGCATCGCGGAGGACCCTTTTTGACCCACGGCGAAATATTCAGCACCTTCAAGCACTTCGGTGCGCTGCATATGGCGAATTTCAGTCGCGACGTTCTCGATGCTCGATGCAATTACACCAAGGGTCGCAAAGAACATCGCGTGGCGGTCGCGCGGGATCACTTGGGTTGAAATCGGCTCTGGCGTCAGGCCAAGCTTGGCGCAGACATGCTCTTCCACACGCGGGTCGATATTCGCAAACGTGCCAACAGCGCCCGAGATTGCCCCCGTCGCAATTTCCGCCCGCGCATTGACCAGGCGCGCACGGTTGCGGTCCATTTCGGCATAAAACCGTGCAAAGGTCAGGCCCATGGTGGTGGGTTCTGCGTGAATGCCGTGGCTGCGACCAATGCGTGGCGTGTCTTTATGCTCCATCGCGCGGGTTTTCAGAGCGGCCAGCAAGCGGTCCATATCGGCAAGCAACAGATCGGCGGCGCGCACAAATTGCAGGTTGGTGCAGGTGTCCAGCACATCAGAAGACGTCATGCCCTGATGCACAAAACGGGCCTCGTCAGCGCCCACATGTTCGGCCAGATGGGTCAGGAATGCGATAACATCATGTTTGGTCACAGCCTCGATCTCATCAATGCGTGCGACATCAAAGGTGACGTCTTTTGCCTTCCAAACCGCATCCGCATTGTCGCGCGGGATCACACCCAGATCGGCCATCGCATCGCAAGCATGGGCCTCGATTTCAAACCAGATCTTGAACTTTGTCTCTGGCGACCAGATGGCAACCATTTCAGGACGGGAATAACGCGGGATCATATGGGCAGACCTTATGTTGTGAAGGGGCAGATGTTATCCTGCGTCATAAGCGGGCAGGATCCTGTCCTCAACCCTAAACCAGCACCGTCTCCACGCGCGCACTGCTTTCAAGCGTCTTATGCACGGGGCATTTGTTGGTGATTGCCCAGAGATATCATTGATAAAACCCTGACCAATCCGGAACGGGCGGCAACCCAAATCGACCTTTGCAACACCGTCCCTTTCGATCCGGAGCAGGGCATCTGCAAAATTATGCACCACATGGGATAAATCGGCAGGTGCGCCGATCGCGACCACGGTGGCGCGAACGGGCAGGGCGCGCAATCCGCCTCACAGGTTAGTGACCCATCAGCGCGCGATCATGCGGGTATTTCGTCAGGTTCTCGAAACCATCTTCGGTGATCAGCACTTGATCCTCAAGCTTGATCGAAAAGTCGCCACCTTCGGGGCTGATCAAGGCCTCGACACATAGGGTCATGCCGGCCTGCAACTCATGATCAAACGCGCCATGCGCGGCATTGTCAGGATAGGCCACCAGCGGCCATTCATCACACAGGCCCACGCCATGCATCAAGCAGCCGTATTTTTGCTTTTGGTATTTGTCGGGCAGTCTATGGGTGTTGCGGCTCAGGTCTTGGATATTCACGCCGGGCTTCAGCATTTGCATATTGGTTTCAATATGTTCCACGCCGATCTTCATTGCCTCTATCATATCTGCACGCGGCTTTTGGTCGCCGATCCACCAGGTGCGGCTGATGTCGATACAGATCCCGTATGATCCGATCAGGTCGGTATCAAAGGCCACGATTTCATTGTTGCGCACGATACGCTGGCCGCATTCTTGAAACCACGGGTTTGTGCGCGGCCCTGATGTCAACAGACGGGTTTCAATCCATTCGCCGCCACGCTTGATATTCTCGGCATGAAGCACCGCCCAAATGTCATCCTCGGACATGTTGCCCTGTGGCACACCCGCACGCGCGGCTTTTTCCATCTCAAAACATGCAACTTCGCAGGCATTGCTGGCACAGCGCATCGCCAAAATCTCGTCTGGACCTTTGATCGCGCGGGCGTGTTCGGTCAATTCCTCGCCTTCCTCAACGCTAAAGCCTTGGCTCTCCAAGCCGCGCAGCCCTGCGACCATGATCTTATCAACACCCAAGGCCATGTTGCCGCCACTGTGTTCCATGATCAGGTCGCGCACTTCGGCGGTAAAGCTGTCTGCTGCTGCGTCGGTTTTATCACCCGTCGAGAAATAGAACATCGACGCGCCAGAGCGTTTCTCTTGCACCAACGGGTTGAAATCCGCCAAAAACGGCGCGTTTTTATAATCCCAAAGCACCATATGCCCATCGGCGCAAACCAGACAGGCGCGGAACGGATTGTGGGTGTTCCACAGCTGCATATTGGTGCTGTCGGTCGCATAGCGGATATTGAGCGGGTCAAACATCAAAATGCCGCCCCAGTTTCGGGCGTTCACTGCATCCACAAGACGCGTGTGGCGGTAACTGCGCATCGCAATTAGATCAGGCAGGATCAAGCCCGCAGCCTGCCATTCGGCATAGGCAAGCTGGGTCGGCCCGATTTCGATACGGTCATCATTGTTCGGACTGCCATCTGCCAAAGTGGCACCACGTGTCGGGTCAATCTTGCGGGTATCGCGGTAATGCTCGTTCATCATGTTCTCCTGCTTCAAAACCAAATTGCGCGCGGGCGGCGGTCCTGTCAGGTTCATTTACGACACCAACGACATGGAAAATGTGCACAAATGGCTGACATTCTGCAAAACGCGATACCCTATGCCGCAGAATTTGATGCAGCCTTGCCCGGTATTGCGCCGCTTGGGCCCGATGCCTGGATTGTAAAAGATGAAGTCTTCGCCGCACAAATGGCCGCGCGCGATAGGCTTATGGCGCATCGCGCACCGCTCGTGCACGCCGAGTGCGGGGCGAGTGTTGCCGCCAAGGCAGAAGTTCTTGACGCGGTATTGACCATCCTCAAGACCCGTGATGGTTACCGCGTGACGCAGGCCGCTGTCACGCGCCCGGATGGCGTGACAATCGCGATGCAAGGTGATCCGCTGTTTGTCGCCGCACAGTTGATCCAAGAAGACCTTTGCCTGCATGAAAAGAAGGGCAGCGAGCACGTTTTGACCGCTGCGGTCATGTGCTTTCCCGCCAGTTGGACATTGGCTGAGAAAATCGGGCGCCCCTTGTCGGCGATCCACCAGACGGTGGCTCGCTACGATGAAAACCTGGGCAAACGGGTGCAACGCTTGTTTGACGGGGTTCAGGCGGGGCGGCCGCTTTGGCGATATAACATGTTGCGCTATCGCAGTCCCGCGTTGTTCCATCCGCGGCGCGAGGCCGCACCGCGCCAAAGCGACAATGATTTTGGCGGCGGGGATTATCTGCGCTCCGAGCATCAGGCGGTGGTGCGGATGCCCGATAGCCAAGCGGTGCTTTTTGCCATCCACACCTATCTGGTCAAAGACCCGCAAAAATGAAAAAGGCGCCACATCGGGCGCCTTTTCCAACAGTATCTCAGCCGATCAGCAGCTATAATACAGCTTGTATTCAACCGGATGTGGTGTGTGCTCGTATTCGAACACCTCGTCCCACTTGAGGGCCATATAACCGTCGATCTGGTCTTTTGTGAACACGTCGCCTTGCAGCAGGAACTCGTGATCCGCTTCCAGAGCTTGCAAGGCTTCGCGCAGGGAGCCACAGACTGTCGGGATTTCGGCCAACTCTTCTGGTGGCAGGTCATAGAGGTCTTTGTCGGACGCAGCACCCGGATCCATCTTGTTTTTGATGCCGTCAAGTCCGGCCATCAACAGTGCTGCAAAGCAAAGGTATGGGTTTGCCGCTGGATCAGGGAAACGGGCCTCGACGCGTTTTGCCTTGGGGTTTTCCGCCCAGGGAATACGCACAGCACCCGACCGGTTGGATGCTGAATAGGCGCGCAACACAGGGGCCTCAAAGCCCGGGATCAGGCGTTTGTAAGAGTTGGTTGCAGGGTTTGTGATGGCGTTCAGCGCTGGTGCGTGCTTGAGAATGCCGCCAATGAAATACAGCGCCTCTTGTGACAGATCCGCGTATTTATCGCCCGAGAACAATGGCTTGCCATCTTTAAAGATAGACATGTTCACATGCATACCTGTTCCGTTGTCACCCGCGATTGGCTTTGGCATGAATGTCGCGGATTTACCGTAAGCCTGTGCCACATTGTGGATGACATACTTGTATTTCTGGATTTCATCCGCCTGATGCACAAGTGTTCCGAAAATCAGACCAAGCTCATGCTGGCAGGACGCCACTTCATGGTGGTGCTTGTCAACTTTCATGCCCATGCGCTTCATGGTGGACAGCATTTCGCTGCGCATGTCATGGGCGTCGTCAATCGGGTTGACCGGAAAATAGCCGCCCTTCACGCCCGGACGGTGGCCGGTATTGCCCATTTCAAACTCGGTATCGGTGTTCCACGACGCGTCTACCGCATCAACCTGATACGACACTTTGTTGATCCCAACAGAGTAGCGCACGTCATCAAACACAAAGAACTCGGCTTCGGGGCCAAAGTAGGCAGTGTCACCGATGCCGGTGGATATCAGATAGGCTTCGGCTTTTGCCGCAGTGCCGCGCGGGTCGCGCGAGTAGGGCTCGCCGGTGTCAGGCTCGACGACATTGCAGTGAATGCAGATGGTTTTTTCGGCATAGAAGGGGTCGACATAAACGCTGTTGGTGTCGGGGATCAGCTTCATGTCGGATTTATCGATGGATTTCCACCCTGCGATGGAGGAGCCGTCGAACATAAATCCTTCTTCAAGGAAGTCTTCGTCGACCAGATCGCAGTCAACGGTGACGTGCTGCAACTTGCCGCGTGGGTCGGTGAAACGAATGTCGACATAGGCGACCTCTTCGTCTTTCATTAGCTTCAGAACTTTTGCAATGCTCATAAGAGTATCCCTTTAGAATAGTGACTTGTGGATGTGGTTACAGGGCTTCGTCGCCGGACTCTCCGGTGCGAATGCGGACGGCTTGCTCGACGGAGGATACAAAAATCTTGCCATCGCCAATTTTGTCGGTCTTTGCGGCGGCGATAATCGCCTCGATTGCGGTGTCCACCAAATCGTCGGCCAGAACGACTTCGATTTTGACCTTGGGCAGAAAATCGACCACATATTCCGCACCGCGATACAGCTCGGTGTGCCCCTTTTGGCGGCCAAAACCTTTGACTTCGACAACAGAAAGGCCCTGCACGCCAACCTCTTGCAGCGCTTCTTTCACTTCATCCAGTTTGAATGGCTTGATGATCGCTTCAATCTTTTTCACAGCGGCACTCCCTTACAATCTGTGCTACCGGCGAGAAAACACTTCTGGCGGGCAGGGACAATTCGCGGGTGCCTTTGCCGCTGTTTGAAATGCGCAATAATCAACTAATGCTTAAAAATTAGGCAGCAAGGTGATGCTTTGTGCGAAGTGAAAACTCGTAAGCGCGGCGCTGCATGACTGGCAAACGCAGCGCTTAAACGCAAATCGCCGTGCTTTGATTAAAAGCACGGCGGATATACTTCATGATGCCTGAGTTAGACTGCGGCGGAAACAATCTCGACGCCGTCTGCATACAAGATGTGTTCGCGATCAAACATAAGATCGAATACCTTGATATCGCGCACCGGGAGTCGGGCAAGGAATTCGCCGTCAATCAGACGCGACGCTTCAACCGTGGCTGTCGCGGCACCAAACAATGCCTCTGCGCGCCAGTCACGGATGTGGATGCGTGCGCCCGGCGCGACAATCATATCGCGGTCAGGCCGCGTATGGCCCAAAGATCCGGCTTTAATGCGGATCGGCTGCATTTTCACGTCGCGTGATGAGATGGCCTTGATGACCGACATTCCGCTGTCGCGCGTGATCACGCGGTCGCCAACGGACAAATGTTCAACCGGAATTTCGCCATCCAGTGTCATGATCGTGGTTCCGGCGCAAAGTCCGGATTCGGTTGTTTTGACTGCATCAGCCGTGGCTGTGCGTGTGATCGTTCCCATGTGCATGGCGTGTTTCCCGCTCTTGCTGATTTCTGCCTCAAGTAGTGTCGCCACAATAAGGCAAGAAAGTGTTATCGTCTTGCCTTTTTTTAGGTCATTTTTCCTCTCGCATCTTAGTGTTGCCTTTGTTAGACACCGCGCAAAGATCGATCAAAGTGATTTGGTCGGTTGAAACGTGCGGGTGTGGCGGAATTGGTAGACGCACCAGATTTAGGTTCTGGCGCTTATGGCGTGGGGGTTCGAGTCCCTTCACCCGCACCACATTTTATGAGAACAGAAGGAAATTCCATGCAGGTTAAAGAGACCCTGAACGAAGGCCTCAAGCGCGGTTACGCGATCACGGTCACTGCGGCCGAGATGGACGCAAAAGTTGAAGCCAAACTCAAAGAAGCGCAAGCCGACGTTGAAATGAAGGGCTTTCGCAAGGGCAAAGTCCCGATGGCGATGATGCGCAAGCAGTTCGGCCAGCGTGTGATGGGCGAAGCGATGCAAGAAGCCATCGACAGCGCCATGCGCGAACACCTGACAACCTCTGGCGACCGCCCTGCGATGCAGCCCGAGATGAAGATGGATGATGCTGCGTGGAAAGAGGGCGACGATGTTGTTGTCAACGTGTCCTACGAACGCCTGCCCGACGTGGCGGATGTGGATTTCAAAACGATCAAACTGGACCGCATGAAAGTCGAAGCTGACGAAGAATCAGTCAAGGAAGCTCTCGACAATCTGGCCGCATCGCCACAGGCGGTGTCTTTCGAGGCCAAAAAAGGTGCGGCCAAAGACGGCGACCAAGTGGTCATCGACTTTGTTGGCAAAGTCGACGGCGAAGCGTTTGAAGGTGGCACCGCCGAAGATTACCCGCTGGTTCTTGGCTCCAACTCTTTCATTCCGGGCTTTGAAGAAGGTCTGCTGAAGGTCAAAGCAGGTGACGAAAAGGATGTGACAGTCTCTTTCCCCGGCGATTATCAAGCCAAGCACCTTGCCGGTAAAGAGGCCGTCTTCTCTTGCACCGTCAAAGAGGTCCGCGCGGCAAAAACGCCACAGATCGATGATGAATTGGCGAAAAAATTCGGCGCAGAAGATCTTGCTGGCTTGAAAGCACAGATCACAGAGCGTCTGGAAGCAGAATACGCCGGCGCATCACGCGCAGTGACCAAGCGTGCCTTGCTTGACGCCTTGGACGGTGCGGTGTCTTTCGATCTGCCCGCCTCTTTGGTTGACGCCGAAGCAGGTCAGATTGCCCACCAGTTGTGGCATGAAGAAAACCCTGACGTCGAGGGCCACGATCACCCCGAAGTCAAGACGACAGACGAGCACAAAAAACTGGCAGAGCGCCGTGTGAAACTCGGCCTTTTGTTGGCCGATATCGGTCAAAAAGCCGAGGTCAAAGTCTCGGATTCCGAGATGACGCAGGCGATCATGAACCAGGCACGCCAGTATCCGGGTCAGGAAAAGCAGTTCTTTGAATTCGTGCAGCAGAACGCCCAGTTCCGTCAGCAGCTTCAGGCGCCGATGTTCGAAGATAAAGTCGTTGACCACATCCTCGAAAACGCTGCCGTGACTGATAAATCGGTCAGCAAAGATGAGTTGCAAAAAGCTGTTGAGAAGCTTGAAGAAGAGTAAATCCCGGCGACAGACGATCAAAAAGGGCGCCCCAATCGGGTGCCCTTTTTCTTTTTTGCCGCTTTCTTTTGAATGCTGTGCCGCGCAGGTGTAAAAGGGTGTGCACAACAAGCCCGTGCGGCCTGAAACGGCACTGCGAGAGGTCCAGTGAGACCACTAAAACAAAATTTTGAATAATTCGGTAGAGTCGGCTAACATAAATCCCAAATTGAAAGGGGGTTGCCGATGAGACGTTTTTTGATTGCCTTGGTTATGGCCAATTTTCTGGGCGTCGGGGCCGCCTTTGCCTGCCCGAACTTCAACGCAGCCGCGCAAGAGGCATATCGTGGCGCAGGACGCGATTTCTATCAACCAAAAGCGTTCGAGGTCCGCGCAGGCGGCGACAACTATATTTGGGACTGCCCGAATGTGAGGCCCGGCACGGATACCGGCGCGGGCTATTTCCCGACAGCACCCGATTTCTCGTTTCAGTTGACCGGCATGGGGCGCTATAAATTGGAGGTCCGCGTGGTCAGTAATTGCGACTCGGCTCTTTTGATTAACACCTCATCGTCAAACTGGTATTACGATGACGATGACAATGGAAATTATGACCCGAAAATTGTCCTCACGCGTCCGTCTGACGGGCGCATTGATGTCTGGGTCGGCACCTTTGATGGCGAATATTGCGATGCCCAACTTCAACTCGAGAGTTTTGACAGATAACCTCCGGTCATAAAAAAAGGGCCGTGCGAACTCTCGCACGGCCCTCTCTAAAGCTTTGAAAATGCTTACGCTTCGTCGCGCATTGCGTCTTCGTCCACAGCGCCGCCCATATCGTCGAACAGCTCCTGAATTTCGAATTCTGCTTCTGCTTCTGCTTCGGCAGCCAATTCGGCGACAGATTTACCCGCAGCCTGCAATTCAGCTTCTTCTTTCGAGCGTGCGACGTTCATGGTGATGACAACAGACACTTCTGGGTGCAAAACCACGTTTACGTCGTGAAGGCCAAGGTCTTTGATCGTCGCGTTCAGGACGACTTGGCCCTTATCGACAGTGAAACCTTCTGCGGTTGCGGCTTCGGCGGCGTCACGTGTTGTGACAGAGCCGTAAAGCGAGCCCGCGTCGGATGCAGAGCGGATGACGATGAAAGTCTGGCCATCAAGCTTGGCACCAAGTGCTTCTGCTTCGGCCTTGGTTTCAAGATTGCGGGCTTCCATCTGGGCTTTTTCAGCTTCAAAGCGGGCAAGGTTTGCAGCATTGACGCGGAGAGCTTTGCCCTCTGGCAGCAGATAGTTACGGGCGTAACCTTCTTTGACTTTCACAACTTCGCCCATTTGGCCAAGTTTCGCGACACGCTCAAGTAGAATGATATCCATGATCTGATCCTTACTTTACAGCGTACGGCAGCAGGGCCAGGAAACGGGCACGCTTGATCGCACGGGCGAGAGCGCGCTGGTTCTTGGCACCAACAGCAGTGATACGGGCGGGAACGATCTTGCCACGCTCGGAAACGTAACGCTGCAAGAGGCGAGTGTCTTTGTAATCGATCTTTGGAGCGCTGTCGCCCTCGAATGGATCGGACTTACGACGGCGGAAAAATGGTTTTGTTGCCATGATTTGTTATCCTTTCCTGATCTAATTAGCGACGCTCGCGGCGTTCGCCACGGTCGCTGCGCTCTTCGCGCTTTTGCATTTGAGCGGATGGGCCATCTTCATGCACATCAACTTTGATCGTCAGAACGCGCATCACATCATCATGCAGGGCCATCAGACGCTCCATTTCCTGAACAGCCGATGCAGGTGCATCTGTGCGCAGGAAGGCGTAGTGGCCTTTACGGTTCTTGTTGATCTTATAGGCCATCGTTTTGATGCCCCAGTATTCGTGGTCGACCAGCTTGCCTGCGTTATCCGCAAGCACCGTGCCGAAATGTTCAATCAGGCCTTCGGCTTGTGTATTCGACAAGTCCTGACGCGCGATCATAACATGCTCATATAGCGGCATGTGCACTCCATTCATTTTCTTCGGCGCATTTCATAGGGCAGGGTCATAAAACTTGTCGCACCCCACCCACGAGAGACTACGCGGTTCATATATTCACGACAAGTTGGGGCCTTATACAGTCGCAGGGGGGCAATGCAAGCGAACTCGGGGTCTTTCGGTGACCAAATGCTGCTGGTTAACGAAACCTTAACTCGAACATGGCCCTGCCGTTTTTTTGCCGTTTTCCTTTTCCAAGGTGATTTCAAACAGCACTGGGAAAAATCACATGACCGACACATCTGTATATCAACCGGCGACCTCCAAAAAGTCAGGGTCTTTTTCCCCCGATACCGGTCCTGTGGTGCAAGAAAACTATTGGGGGTATGCGGTGCGAAACACGTCGTATGTTCCCGTTTCCTATCATATTTTGCAGGGCGTTGCATTGTTTTTCGGCGCGGCCTTCGTGGCGGCGGTTGCGGGTCTTTGGCTTGTGCCTTCGGCGGCATTGCAATCGGATTCGCTGATCCTGCGCGCGGGATTAAGCGTATTTTTTGGCGGCGTTGCATGGCTTATGATCGCTTATGCAAACCGCGGTGTTGCGACCGAAATTCAGGTCGATAGCAATCTTTGCGAAATTCGGGAGGTCCTTAAAAACCGTTTGGGCAAATCGACACTGGTAAGCCGGTTCGGGTTTGATTCTTTTTCCGGTATTACAATTGACCGGTCCGGTGGCGATAAAACCCGCGTGCAACTGGTCCTCAATAGCTATGATCCGGCACAGCATGTCTTGGTTGCGACAGGCTCCGAGGCGCGGATCGGAGCACTTTATGGCCGCATGACCCGGGATCTGATGCTGGAGCCTGCCGGGCGCAGTTTTGATGCGGTTGCACCAGTGGCCCTGCGCTGACATCACCGCCGCAAGCATGGCGTTGCCCCCGCGCGGCCCATTTTATTTACGCGCCGTGATGTTGAGCGTCACATCAACACCAAAACCAAGATTGCTTTCGTCTGCCATGGTTTCGCCCACCCGAAAGGCACGGCGATCCAGCGTTAGCGTGCCCGACATCTGTGCGACATTGCCTGCCACGACCAGATAAAACGGTAGCGAGACATCCGCCGTGATCCCCTTGATCGTCAGGGTGCCATCGGCCCGCAGGCCGTTCGCGTCGCGGATGATGTCGGCGGCGAAACGCGCCACGGGGAAGCGGCGTTGGTCGAAAAAGTCAGGCCCCATTGCCTGGGCACTGACGGCACCAAGTGCCAAAGACCCGATATCGATTGTGGTCTCGACGCGGCCAACGGTGCCGGCAGCCGCTTCATCATAGATAATCGACGCGCTCCAATTGGTGAAATAACCGGCGATGCGGTTGCCCAACTGGGTGATGGCGATGCCGATTGTGCCCTCTGTCACGGTCCACGCAGAGGGGGCGGCTTGCAATGGGGAGGTGTTTTGTGCGGTGCGATCGGTGGTCAGCATCCCTGCGGCTGCAACCGCCGCTGCAACAAGGGCAAAGACGAGTGTTGCAATGATCGGTGCGCTCGCACTGAATGTGGTGGATGGTGCGGGGATGTCCGTTTTGGACTGCCCAATCGCCATCCGTTTCAGGGTGTAATCCTTGTCGACGAAGTGGTGTTTGAATGCGCCTGCGATGTGCAGCACGATTGCGCCGATCATGATCTTGCCCCAGAGCCAATGCAGCCCGCCAAACAGATCAGAGAGGGCCGGGTCGGTTGGCACGAATGGCAATGCGCCTGTAAACGGCAGCCAGATCGGCGCGGCGACAGCCGCCGCTGCATGGCTGATCCAGCCCGAGAGCGGGACCAGCACCAGCGAGAGATAGAGCAGCCAGTGCACGATATTTGCCAAGAGTGTCTCGGCTATTCGGTCCGGGTGCAGTGGTGCGGGGTTTGTTTGGGTCGAGGCGTAAGCGATACGCGCGAGTGCCACGATGAAAATAGCAATTCCAAGGGTTTTGTGCAGTGAAAACAGCAGGATCTTTCTGGCGATTTCGGCGTCCGTGCCAAAAGGCGCGTCATTGGCAACAAGCCCGAGCGGAATGATGGCAAGGAGTAAAACAGCGGTGAGCCAGTGAAATGCCCTTGTGGTTCTGGAATATGCCGGGGTGGTCATGTGAAAACGTCCTAAAACCTTATCTGCGGACAAGGTTATGGCGAAACCCGCGCAAACTATAGGGCTGCTTTTGCCGGTCCTGGATGCATGACGGCACCTGCTTGTGTCAACGGGGCGGGCAAGGTAATCAATTTACCAAAGGTCAAACAAGGGAGAGGCCAGATGCAGGCATTTGTATTTCCGGGGCAGGGTGCACAGACGATTGGCATGGGCAAGGCGCTTGCCGATGCCTACCCCGCCGCCAAGGCGATTTTTCAAGAGGTCGATGAGGCGCTTGGCGAGTGCCTGTCTGCGCTGATTTGGGATGGCGACATTGCGGATTTGACGCTGACGCGCAATGCGCAGCCGGCACTGATGGCGACATCATTGGCCGCGATGCGCGCGCTGGAGGCAGAGGGTGTTGATATTTCAAACGCCGCTTTTGTTGCGGGGCATTCTCTGGGGGAATATTCTGCATTGGCGGCGGCGGGGGCGATTTCGGTGGCCGATACCGCGCGTTTGTTGCGCATTCGCGGCACCGCGATGCAAGAGGCGGTGCCTGTGGGTGTGGGTGCGATGGCCGCCTTGCTGGGGCTGGATTTCGAAATTGCCACGGCTGTTGCCCAAGAGGCCGCACAGGGCGAGGTATGCCAAGCCGCCAATGACAATGACCCCGGGCAGGTGGTTGTGTCGGGGCATAAAGCGGCGGTCGAGCGCGCCTTGCTGATTGCGAAAGACAAAGGCGCCAAACGGGCGATGTTATTGCCGGTCAGCGCGCCGTTCCATTGCAGCCTGATGGCACCGGCGGCCTCTGTCATGGCGCAAGCCCTTGATGATGTCGAAATAGTGTCGCCAAAGGTGCCACTGGTGGCCAATGTCGTAGCCCACGCGGTCACCGATCCTGCGGATATCCGGTCGTTGTTGGTCGCACAGGTGACGGGTTCAGTGCGTTGGCGCGAATCTGTCTTGTTTATGGCCGCACAGGGTGTCACGCAGACGTGGGAAATTGGCGCAGGCAAGGCCTTGACCGGCATGATCCGCCGTATCGACAAAGAGATTGCCACGGGCGCGATAGGGGGCCCGGATGATGTGGTGGCCGCAGTTGCCGCGATGACAGGAAACTAAGCCGAAAGGGGTTATAAATGTTTGATCTAACTGGTAAAAATGCACTGATTACGGGTGCCTCTGGCGGCATCGGTGGTGCGATTGCAAAGGGATTGCACGCCCGCGGTGCGACCGTGGCCCTGTCTGGCACAAGAGTTGAGCCACTTGAGTCTTTGGCGGCCGAGTTGGGCAGTCGCGCGCATGTCTTGCCGTGTAATTTGAGTGATGCGCAGGCGGTCACGGCGCTGCCAAAGCAGGCCATCGAGGCGATGGGAACGCTGGATATTCTGGTCAATAACGCGGGCATCACCCGCGACAACCTGTTCATGCGCATGTCGGACGACGAATGGGCGAGCGTGCTGGAGGTCAATCTGACGTCCACGATGCGATTGTGCAAAGGCGCTATTCGCGGCATGATGAAGGCCCGTTGGGGCCGCATTATCAATATTTCGTCGATTGTTGGTGCCACAGGAAACCCTGGTCAGGCGAACTATGCCGCGTCAAAGGCGGGTATGGTCGGCATGTCGAAATCGATTGCCTATGAAGTTGCCAGCCGCGGGATTACGGTCAATTGTGTAGCGCCGGGGTTTATTACCACTGCAATGACGCAAAAGCTGAGCGATGAGCAAAAGGCGGGTATTTTGACGCAGGTGCCGGCAGGCCGGATGGGGGATGCGGACGAAATCGCGGCGGCGGTGGTCTATCTTGCCAGTCAGGAAGCTGCCTATGTGACCGGAGCGACCTTGCATGTGAACGGCGGGATGGCCATGTTGTAGGCAGCGCGCATGGTTTGCGTGAACAAAGCGTTTGCCGAGAGCGAAATACCTGCTATAGGCCACGCAGATTTGCCGAAAAGCGCATGTGACGTGACGTAAGTCGCTTGCTGTGCAGGTCGGTTTCGCCCATAGATTTGGGTATTCGATCCGCCCTTCGGGGTAAAAGCTGGGTGAGAGCCTGAAAAAGAACTCTTGGGTGTGAAGCCCAAATTAACGTGAGGAATTTGACATGAGCGACGTCGCAGACCGCGTACGCAAGATCGTAGTAGAGCACCTTGGTGTGGAAGAAGACAAAGTTGTCGAATCCGCATCGTTCATCGATGATCTGGGCGCTGACAGCCTTGATACAGTTGAGCTGGTTATGGCTTTTGAAGAAGAGTTCGGGATCGAGATCCCTGATGATGCGGCCGAGACGATCCAGTCTTTTGGTGATGCGGTGAAATTCATCAGCGAAGCACAATAATCTGTCAGTCTTGACGATCGAAAACGGCGCCTAAACGGGCGCCGTTCTTGTTTTGAGAAGTGATTTGCGCTCTTGTTCGCTAAGGGCGAGAACCCGCGCATGTGCAAACGCGTGGACAAACCGCACGCCGATATAGTGGGAGTTTGACCAGCTTATATGCGCCCCATGCCAAGCATCGTCGAGCCAGATATCCAGTCGCGCGCCATGGGCATCTGTTTCAAGCTTGTCGACCTGGATTTTGACGCCATTGCCGCTAATGTCGAGAATTGTGCCGTCGCGCAGCGCAGCCTGCGTGCGGATACGGGCTGGTATATGCACGCGGTAGCGTTTTGCGCGCCGTTTTTGGCGTTTTTGAAGTGTCGATATTGCCGATTTTATCGCAGATGCCAGCGCGCCCGCGACGACCAGACCGGCAAACCAGAACCCGATTTTTGTGATTGGAATTTTCTTGCCCGCTTTGCTTTCGCCCAGTGTCGAGGACACTTTTTCAGTGCCGTCCTTGCCGTGCACGCCTGTCAGCGGGTTACAGTTCAAAAGTGGTAAAATCCGTTTCACATTTGAGATATGCTGCGTGAATGAAGGGGCCTGAAAGATTGCGCTGGATTGGTCGGGCCGCTGGTTGATCAGCGTTTGCCGCAAGATTTCGGACATCGCAAAAAAGCTGGCCAAGCGCGCGGCATCGCGTGTTGTCAACTCTGCCGATGTGGCAAAACCGACCTTGGCGGCGTCAAGACGCCCGACTTCGCGGATGATCAGTTGTGCATCAATGCTGTTTGGGTCGATTTTACGACTTTGCGCCAGCCGCAATTGCGCGAATTGCACCCGTTCCAGCGCGTCGACAACCGAGCAGTCGACGTCTGCGAGAAGCTGCATGGGGAGTGCGGCAAGCAGCAGGGTGATTAGAACGCGCATGTATGGTCTCCGTTGCCCGGGTCAATTTAGGGTCGGTTTACTTAATTTCGGGTAAAGCGGGGATGAATTGGGCGCAAACAATAGTGCCGCCGCCCTTGCCCCGATGCTTTGTGCTGGGGTATCAGAGGCATGACAGCCGCAAACAGGTGAGGGCATAATATGCGTCGAGTGGTCGTAACAGGACTGGGATTGGTGACACCGTTGGCGGATGGTGTCGAGGAAAGCTGGACGCGTATTTTGGACGGCCAGTCCGGTGCGGGCACAATCACGAGTTTCGACGCAAGCGGGCTTGCCACCGATTACGCCTGTGAGGTGCCGCGCGGCGATGGCACGCATGGCACGTTTAATCCGGACACTTATATGGCGCCAAAAGACCAGCGCAAAGTCGATGACTTTATTCTGTTTGGTGTGGCTGCGGCCCAGCAGGCGATTGAAGATTCGGGGTGGATGCCCACGCAAGACGAGGATTTGTTTCGCACAGGTGTGTTGATCGGGTCGGGGATCGGCGGGTTGAAATCGATTGCCGAAACCGCGGTGATGATCAAGGAAAAGGGCCCGCGCCGGGTGTCGCCGTTCTTTATACCGGGCGCGTTGATCAACCTTATTTCGGGGCAGGTCGGGATCAAATATGGCTTCAAGGGGCCGAACCATTCGGTTGTGACCGCCTGCTCGACGGGGGCCCATGCGATTGGGGATGCGACCCGATTGATCAAGTATGGCAATGCCGATGTGATGGTTGCAGGCGGAGCGGAGGCTGCGATTTGCGAGATCGGGATTGCGGGGTTCAATGCGTGCAAGGCGCTGTCAACCAAGCGATCAGACGATCCGGCCAAGGCGTCGCGCCCCTATGATGCGGACCGCGACGGGTTTGTCATGGGCGAGGGGGCCGGTATCGTTGTGCTGGAAGAATACGAGCACGCCAAGGCCCGCGGCGCCAAGATTTACGCGGAAGTGTTGGGCTATGGTCTGTCGGGCGATGCCTATCACATCACGGCCCCTTCCGAGAACGGTGAGGGAGGCGAGCGGTCGATGCGCATGGCGCTGGCGGATGCGGGAAAGACACCTGCGGATATCGATTACATCAATGCACATGGCACATCGACGATGGCCGACACCATTGAATTGGGTGCGGTCGAGCGCATGATGGGGGATGCGGCAAGTAAGGTAACGATGTCGTCGACCAAATCTGCGACAGGGCATTTGTTGGGGGCGGCGGGTGCGATCGAGGCGATATTCTCGATATTGGCTATTCGCGACCAGGTGGCGCCGCCGACGATTAATCTGGATAATGTGGCCGTCGAGACGAAGATCGATCTGGCGCCGAATGCCAAGCGCGTGCGCAGAATCGACATCGCCCTTTCCAATTCGTTTGGTTTTGGTGGCACCAATGCCAGCGTGTTGTTCGGGAAGGTCGACTGATGTGGCGTCATATCGCGTCGAATGCGTTGACGTTTTTTGTCGTCGGGCTGTTTCTTTTGGCCGGTGGTGTCAGTTATGCGGCGAAGAAATATGCTTCAGCCGGACCCTTGCCACAGGCGATTTGTTTTCAGGTTGAGCGCGGGGCGACGATGCGAAAGGTGAGCGCGGATCTGGCCGATCAGGGGGCGGTTGCCTCTGCGGCGATGATGCGTATTGGTGCGGATTATGCTGGAAAGTCCGATCAGTTGAAGGCGGGCAGTTTTCTGGTGCCCGAGACCGCGTCGATGGAGCAGATCGTCGATATTGTGACCCGTGGTGGGCAGAATACATGTGGCACAGAGGTGGTTTACCGCGTTGGAGTGACGGCGGGTGATGTGTTGGTGCGCGAGTTGGACCCTGTAACCAACCGGTTCACCGAGGTTGCGAAGTTTGATCCGGCGCTGGATGAGGCCCCCGAGGCCTATAGCGCCATTGTTGACGAGCCTGATACGCAGTTTCGCGTGGCGGTGGCCGAGGGTGTGACAAGCTGGCAGGTTGTTGATGTGTTGTCGCGCATCGCCTTGCTAAATGTTGATACCACCGATGTGCCGGCGGAGGGCGCGCTTGCACCTGACAGTTATGAGATCACAAAGGGCACGACTGTGTCGTCTATTCTGGAGCGCATGGCCTCTGCCCAATCGCGTGTTCTGGCCGATGCTTGGGCGAACCGAGCGGATGGTTTACCGATCAAGACACCGCAAGAGGCGTTGATTTTGGCCAGCCTGATCGAGAAGGAAACCGGGGTGCCCGAGGAGCGAGGTCAGGTGGCGAGTGTTTTTGTGAACCGTTTGAATCTGGGTATGAAATTGCAGACTGACCCTGCGGTGATTTACGGGATAACCGAAGGGGTCGGTGTGTTGGGTCGTGGGTTGCGTCAAAGTGAGCTTCGCCGTGAAACGCCATGGAATACCTATGTTATTCCTGCGTTGCCGCCGACACCGATTGCCAATCCGGGGCGCGCGAGTATCGAGGCGGCGCTAAATCCCGATAGCAGCGAGTTTATCTTTTTCGTGGCTGACGGGACTGGTGGGCACGCCTTTGCGGTGACTTTGGCAGAGCATAACCGCAATGTGGAAGCCTGGCGCAGGATTGAAGCCGAGCGCGAGAACGCTGACGGCGGTTAAGTCGGCGGATAAATCACACGACATTGCGTAACGATTAACGGGGCGGTCTTTTGGCCGCCCCGTTCGTTTTGACTTTTGCCGGTTTTTCGGTTAGGGTTTTTGAGCGCTAGGAGAGAACGGGGCGGCGAAATTATGCGCCACTTTGTTGTCTTTCGACCTGATCGGGACATTCCATACAGGTTGACTATTACATGAAAAAAACACCGGACGATTACCCAATAACTGATTTGTCAGCGCCTGAGAGGGTCGCGCGGCTCGACAGATTATTTACCAGTATTTCCAATAAATTGGATGAGATGATGATGCAATTTGGCACATCAAAGGGCGGTCCTCCCAAGGATTTCAATATCAAACTTTCAGAGCTTCAGAGTGTTCATGCTTCTTTAAACAAAGCCTACGAGGTATTTCATGAAAAATTTGCAGGCACATCCCCAGACGACAACACCAATTTTGACGCCATCCGCGATGACATCGGGCGCAAGCTTGATCGCATCCGCGCCGCTCTCGATGCAGGCTGATTTCCTTGCGGGGCTGGATGGTGAGGGATTGCGGGCCTTGCCGTATTTGTTTGAGTTCTGGGCAATGCCACATCAATTGCCGCCTGAAGGCGAGTGGCGGGCGTGGGTGATTTTGGGGGGCCGGGGCGCGGGTAAAACCCGCGCCGGAGCCGAATGGGTGCGCGCGCAAGTTGAAGGCCCGACCCCGTTATCGTCGGGCCCCAAGCACCGCGTGGGATTGATTGCCGAGACGTTCGAGCAGGCCCGTGAGGTGATGGTCTTTGGCGATAGCGGCATCATGGCGGTGACCCCCGAGGATCGCAGGCCAAGGTGGGTGTCCAGTCGCAAGGTGTTGGAATGGCCCAATGGGGCGACAGCGCAGTTATTTTCGGCGCAAGACCCCGAGGGGTTGCGAGGTCCGCAATTTGATGCGGTATGGGTTGACGAGTTTGCCAAGTGGCGTTTGGCCGAAGAAACATGGGATATGGTGCAGTTTGCCCTGCGGTTGGGAGATGATCCGCGGTCTTGTGTGACGACAACCCCGCGCAATACGGTGGCCTTGCGTGAGTTGTTGGCCCGAGGATCGACGGTGACCACACATGCGCCCACATATGCCAATCGCGCGAACCTTGCGCCCGAGTTTCTGGTCGAGGTCGAGGCGCGCTATGGCGGGACCAGACTGGGCCGCCAAGAGCTTGAGGGTGAGTTGCTGACAGATGTGCAGGGGGCGCTCTGGTCGTATGCCACTTTGGCGACAAGGCAGGTGCAGGTGTTGCCCAAGTTTGACCGTGTGGTGGTTGCGATTGATCCGCCGGTGACGGGGCGCAAGAACTCGGATGATTGCGGGATTATTGTTGCGGGTGTTGTGATGCAGGGCCCGCCGCAAGAGTGGTGCGTTTATGTGATCGAGGATGCCACGGTGAGTGCGGCCTCGCCGAATGCCTGGGCCAAGGCTGCGATTGCGGCGATGAACAGGCATGAGGCCGACCGTCTGGTGGCGGAGGTCAATCAGGGTGGCGAGATGGTGGAGACCATTTTGCGCCAAGAGGAGCCATTGGTGTCGTTTCGTGCGGTTCATGCCACCAAGGGCAAGGTGCTGCGCGCCGAGCCTGTGGCGGCGCTCTATGAGCAAGGGCGCGTGCGCCATTTGCGAGGCTTGTCAGCGTTGGAGGACCAGATGTGTCAGATGACGACGGCGGGCTTTGAGGGCAGGGGATCACCTGACCGCGTGGATGCCTTGGTCTGGGCGATTTATGATTTGATGATTGCGCCTGCGAAGACACATCGCGCGCCGCGCGTGAGGCACCTTTAAGTATAGGGGTGTTGCGCGCCCCACCGCGCGCAGCACTTCCAGCTTCGTAAGATCTATCTCGTAAAACTGTTTTCAAGGATCAGCGGCAACCAGTTGGGGTTGCGAGATCAAGGAGTTTTTGATGTTTGAATTTCTAAACCGCCCGAAGACACAGACCGCCGGTGCTGCCCCGGAACGGGTGAAAGCATCGGCCACGGGCCATGCGGTTGCCTGGCCAAGTGCAGGTCGTGTGGCATGGAGCCCACGTGATGTTGTGTCACTGACCCGCACCGGCTTTACCGGCAATCCGATCGGGTTTCGTGCGGTCAAGATTATTGCAGAGGCTGCGGCAGCCTTGCCGTTTGTGTTGCAGGATCAGGAGCGTCGGTATGAGATGCATCCGATCCAGGCACTATTGGCGCGTCCCAATGCGGGGCAGGGCCGCGCGGAGGTGCTAGAGGCGCTTTACGGCCAGTTGCTGTTGACAGGCAACGGCTATCTGGAGGCTGTGGGTGACGAGGGCCTGCCGGTGGAGTTGCATGTGCTGCGCTCTGACCGGATGAATGTGGTGCCGGGGCCGGATGGTTGGCCTGTGGCTTATGAATACGGGGTCAATGGCCGCAAGCACCGGTTTGCGGTGGCTCAGAATGACAGCAAGATTTGTCATATCAAGAGTTTCCATCCGCAAGATGACCATTACGGGTTTTCGCCGTTGCAGGCCTCGGCCAGTGCGATCGATGTGCACAATGCGGCGTCAAGGTGGTCCAAGGCGTTGTTGGACAATGCCGCGCGTCCCAGTGGCGCGATTATTTACAAGGGCGCCGATGGGCAGTCGTCGTTGAGTGCCGATCAATATGACCGGTTGTTGTCGGAGATGGAGAGCCAGCATCAGGGGGCACGCAATGCGGGCAGGCCAATGTTGTTGGAAGGAGGGCTGGATTGGAAGCCGATGGGGTTCTCGCCGTCGGATATGGAGTTCCAGAAGACCAAGGAGGCTGCGGCGAGAGAAATCTCGATTGCGTTTGGGGTGCCGCCGATGTTGTTGGGGCTGCCGGGTGATGCGACCTATGCGAATTATCAGGAGGCGAACCGCGCGTTTTATCGTTTGACGGTATTGCCGCTGGCGGCCCGTGTATTGGGGTCGATTTCGGATTGGTTGTCGGATTTCACCGGAGAGCAGATCACGCTGCGCCCTGATCTGGACCAGATCCCCGCCTTGAGTGCCGAGCGCGAGGCGCAGTGGCGTCGGGTATCGGATGCTGCGTTTTTGACTGATGCGGAGAAGCGCAATTTGCTGGGCCTGCCGGTGCTGGAGGTTGGTGATGACGGGTAAAATTGTCGATTTGCCACCTAAAGTCCGCGTCCAGACGCCGCCGCCGGTGTCCGATTTCTGGTTTGCCCAGCTCGATGTGCGATTGGGCAAGATCGAGTTCATGGTGTCGCGTTTGGAGTGGCAGATCGCGTTGATCGTTTGTGGTGCCTTTGGCCTGCTTGTTTTCGAAATTGTCAAAGCCCTTGCGGCGCAATGAATCGAGGAAAGAATATGCCTTTAGAAATGAAATACTGTCAGCTTGGCGGTGATCTTGTGGTGACCGACGGGTCGACGATCGAGGGCTATGCATCGCTGTTTGGCAAGGCTGATCAGGGCGGTGATACGGTCGAGACCGGCGCCTATGCGGCATCATTGCGCAAGGCGGCAGCCAAGAAGGCGTCGATCAAGATGCTTTGGCAGCACGATCCTGCCCAGCCGATTGGGGTTTGGGACGAGGTGCGTGAGGATGCAAAAGGGTTGTGGGTGAAGGGCCGCATTCTGACGGATGTGGCCCGTGGCCGGGAAGCTGCCGCTTTGATCGGTGCGGGTGCGATTGACGGGTTGTCGATCGGGTATCGCACGATCAAATCCCGCAAGAATGACAAGGGCGGCAGGCTTTTGTCGGAGTTGGAACTTTGGGAGGTGTCGCTTGTGACGTTCCCCATGCTTCCGGATGCGCGTGTTGGTGCCAAGGGTGATGACCCGGCTGCGGTGACATTGCGTGAGATGGCCGCCGTGTTCGAGAACGCGCGTCGCCAAATGGCGCCGGATTAACTACCGGCCAAACAAACCATCAAGAGGACCGATTGATGAGCAAACCTGAGTTGATGTCTCGGGTCGGGGAAGATGTGTCTCCGGCCGAAGAACTTAAAACCGCGATTTCCGGTTTTATGAGCGATTTTAAAGATTTTTCCCACGGCGTGAATGCCAAACTTCAAAAACAGGATGACCGGATGAACAAGCTGGATCGAAAGACTATGACCTTTGCACGCCCAGTGCTTGCTGCCGCTGCGCATGAGGATGCCCCGCACCAGAAGGCGTTTGCTGCCTATCTTCGCTCTGGCGATGATGATGGTTTGCGCGGCCTCGAGATGGAGGGCAAGGCGCTGGGCACCTCGGTGGCGGCTGATGGCGGCTATTTGGTTGACCCGCAGACAGCTGATACGATCAAGGGCACTCTGTCCTCGACCGCATCGATCCGCGCGATTGCCAATGTTGTGAATGTGGATGCCACATCGTTTGACGTATTGGTCGATCGCACCGAGATGGGTGCGGGCTGGGCCACGGAAGCCTCTGCTGTCACCGAGACGGCCACACCGCAGATTGACCGCATTACCATCCCGTTGCACGAGCTGTCTGCTTTGCCAAAGGCGTCGCAGCGTCTGCTGGATGACAGCGCGTTTGACATCGAGGGTTGGCTGGCGGGCCGGATTGCCGACAAGTTTGCCCGGTCTGAGGCGTCTGCCTTTGTCAATGGTGACGGCATTGATAAGCCCAGGGGTCTGCTGACATATCCATCTGTCGACAACGACGTCTGGGTCTGGGGCAATCTTGGCTATGTGGTGACCGGTGTCGATGGTGCCATTGCGGACGGTGATCCGATTGTGGAGCTGGTTTATAGCCTTGGTGCGGAATACCGCGCGAATGCGACGTTTGTGATGAACTCCAAGACGGCGGGCACGATCCGTAAGCTGAAAGACAATGATGGTCGTTTCTTGTGGTCCGATGGTTTGGCCGCGGGCGAGCCTGCACGACTGATGGGCTATGCGGTGTTGATTGCCGAGGATATGCCTGATGTGGCCTCTGACGCGACGGCGATTGCCTTTGGTGATTTTGGCGCGGGCTATACCGTGGCCGAGCGTCCTGATCTGCGCGTGTTGCGCGATCCGTTCTCTGCCAAGCCGCATGTCTTGTTCTATGCCACCAAGCGCGTCGGTGGTGCCGTCAGTGACTTTGGTGCGATCAAGCTGCTGAAATTCGCTGTCAGCTAAGCTGGTGGTGAATGGGCGTTGTCCTGATGTGGGCAGCGCCGCCCCGGGCGCGTTGTGGCACATTGTCTAGCTGCTCCCGTTCCGATCGAGCAATGCGCGATCTGCGCGTCCGGGTTTTTGGCCAGATTGGCCCCAACACACTTATTTCTGGAGTGTTCCATGATGTTAGTCGAAGAGACCACCGTGCCGCAGCAGGCCCTGCCGGTCGCCACATTCAAAGACCATATGCGCATGGGTTCGGGTTTCGCCGACGATGATTTGCAGGATGGTGTTCTAGAAGGATTTCTGCGCGCCGCATTGGCCGCCATCGAAGCCCGGACGGGTAAAATTACGATTGAGCGCACGTTTAGCCTGACCCTGACCGCCTGGCGGGATGGCCGAGCACAGGCTTTGCCACTGGCCCCTGTGCGCACGGTTATTGGCGTGACCTTGCTGGACCGCAACGGATCGGAAGTGCAGGTCGACACCGCGAGTTACCGCTTGATCGAGGATGCCCATCGTCCGCAAATCGAGGCGTTTGGCAGTGCTTTGCCGTCGGTGCCGCAGGGCGGAGCTGTGCGTATTTACATGAGCGCGGGTTACGGCCCCGATTGGTCCGATTTGCCCGCCGATCTGGCCCAGGCAGTTTTGATGTTGGCGGCGCATTTCTACGAATTCCGCCATGAGAGCGCGATGTCGGGGCAGCAGATGCCATTTGGGGTATCCACGCTGATCGAGCGCTACCGCAACATTCGCTTGTTTTCGGGGGGTCGCTTATGAGCCGCCCAAAGCTGAACCGTCATCTGAAATTGGAGAGCCTTGCGCAGACGCCTGATGGCTCTGGCGGGTATAGCCAGAACTGGGTCGAGATGGGTGTGCATTGGGCCGAGATCAAATCGGGTTCTGGGCGCGAGACCTCGGGGGCTGCGGTGTCTGTGAGCCGTGTGGCGTACCGGATCACAATTCGTGCCGCACCTGTGTCGTCGGATGCAAGACCGAAAGCCGGTCAAAGGTTTCGCGGTCAGGGTCGCGTTTATGCGATCACCGCGGTCACGCAATCGGTTGCAGGCGAAAGGTATCTGACCTGTTACGCCCAAGAGGAGATGGTCACATGAGTTATGGTGTATCTGCCGCGCTACAAGAGGCTGTTTTTCAACAACTTTCCAATGACCCAGGATTGTCTGTGATTGTGGGGAGCAATGTGTATGATGCGTTGCCTGCGGGCTCATTGCCGTCACTTTATGTGGCGCTGGGCCCCGAGCTTGTCAAAGATCAATCTGACAAGACGGGCGCAGGTGCGCTTCATGAGATTACGGTGTCCGTGGTCACGGATGTGGCGGGATTTGCGCAGGCCAAGACGGCTGCGGCTGCGGTGTCGGATGCCTTGGTTGATGCAAATCTGGTGCTAAGCCGCGGGGCAGTTGTGTCGTTGAATTTTTACAAGGCCACGGCTGCCCGCGTGGGCACAGGCGATATCCGCCAGATCAATCTGATTTTTCGTGTCCGCGTCGCGGACGTGTGACCCTTTGTTTTCCCAACCCTAAGGAGTAGTGGCAATGGTAGCCCAGAACGGTAAGGACCTCTTGGTCAAAATTGATATGACGGGAGATGGCCTGTTTGAAACGGCCGCAGGTTTGCGCGCGACACGCATCAGTCTGAATGCGGAAACGGTGGATGTGACATCGTTGGAAAGCACGGGCGGTTGGCGCGAGCTGTTGTCGGGCGCGGGTGTGAAAACCGCGGCGATTTCCGGATCAGGTGTGTTTAAGGATGCAAATACCGACGAGCGCGCGCGCCAGTTGTTTTTTGACGGCGAAACGCCGGATTTCCAAGTGATTGTGCCTGATTTTGGCACGATGCAGGGTCCGTTCCAGATCACGTCGATCGAATATGCCGGTTCGCACAATGGCGAGGCGACCTATGAGTTGTCGCTTGCGTCTGCGGGCGAGCTTGTGTTCACGGCGGCCCTGTAATGGTGAACCCGCTGGCAGGAGAGGTCACGGTGACCGTGGACGGCGTGCCGCATTGTTGCAAGCTGACGCTGGGTGCGCTGGCCGAGATGGAGGCCACCATGGGGGCCGAAAGTCTTGTCGATCTTGTCGCGCGGTTCGAGACCGGAAAGTTTTCCAGCCGCGATGTGATGGCGTTGGTCGTGGCGGGCCTGCGCGGTGGCGGCTGGGAAGGGTCGGCGGCGGATTTGTTGCGCGCTGATATTGAAGGTGGGGCCGTGGGTGCGGCGCAGGCTGCGGCAACGTTGCTTGTCCGCGCGTTCTCGCCGCCGAGTTAGCGATGGATTGGCCGAATTTGATGCGCGCGGGCCTGCATGGGCTTGGTTTGCGCCCGGTCGAATTTTGGGCGCTGACCCCTGCGGAGTTGCAGGTGATGCTGGGCCTGGACGAAAAGTTGATGCCGATGGCCCGCGACCGGCTTGCCGAGTTGCAGCGCGCTTATCCCGACAGCATTGGAGAGTGAAATGAGTGGACTAGACCAAATTGATGCATTGGACAGCGAGGTGAATGCGCTTGAGCGCACGCTGGGCGATGCAACCACGATGACGGCGGCCTTTGAGAGCCAGTTGCGCGATATTCAAGGCACGTTGGGAGAGACGACCCGGGATCTGGGCAATTTGGAGCGCGGCTTTTCAGGAGGATTGCGCCGCGCGTTTGACGGCTTGGTCTTTGACGGGTTGAAGTTGACGGATGCCTTGGGGGTTGTTGCAAAGGCGATGGTCGATACGGCGTATTCTGCCGCGATCAATCCGGTGATGCAGCAGTTTGGCGGGCTTTTGGCGAATGGCGTCAATGCTGCGGTGTCGGGCATGATGCCGTTCGAGAATGGCGCCTCGTTTTCCCAAGGGCGGGTGACGCCCTTTGCGAAGGGCGGGGTCGTGAGTGGTCCTACGACGTTCCCGATGCGCGGTGGCACCGGCTTGATGGGAGAGGCCGGACCGGAGGCGATCATGCCTTTGTCACGCGGGGCTGATGGCGCTTTGGGGGTGCGTGCCCAAGGTGGCGGCACGGTCAATGTCACAATGAATATCTCGACCCCCGATGTGCAGGGTTTCCAGCGCAGTCAGGGTCAAATAGCCACCCAGATGGCCCGTGCCATGGGCCGTGGCCAACGTAATCGCTGATCGGAGGTCGCAAATGGCATTTCATGAGATCCAGTTCCCTGCAAACCTGAGCTTTGGCTCGGTGGGTGGGCCAGAGCGGCGCACCGAGATTGTGACGCTGTCGAATGGTTTTGAAGAACGCAACACCCCATGGGCGCATTCGCGCAGGCGTTATGATGCGGGCATAGGCTTGCGTTCGCTGAACGATGTCGCGACGATTGTTGCGTTTTTCGAGGCGAGAGAGGGCCAGTTGCACAGCTTTCGCTGGAAAGATTGGGGCGACTACAAGTCTTGTGCGCCTTTGTCTGTGCCGACGTCGCTGGATCAACTGATTGCAATTGGCGATGAGGTCACCAAAGTGATCCCGCTGACCAAGACTTATACCTCGGGTGGCTATTCTTATGTGCGCCCGATTGCCAAACCGATTGCGGGCACTGTGCGTGTGGCAATTGGCGGCGACGAGTTGCAGGAATCGATCGACTATGACGTTGATGTCACGACCGGCGACATCATTTTTGCGCATCCGCCAGATCTGGGCGCGGAAGTCCGGGCCGGCTATGAATTTGATGTGCCGGTGCGTTTTGATACCGATACGATCCAGACCTCTGTGTCCAGCTTTCGCGCCGGTGATGCGCCCAATGTGCCGATTGTCGAGGTGCGCTTATGACTGTTGCACAGCTTAATGCGCATTTGGCGATTGGCACGACCCATGTGTGCCAGTGTTGGTCGATCGTGCGCAAAGATGGCGTGAGCTTCGGATTTACCGATCATGACCGACCGCTGGTTTTCGATGGGATTACATTTAGTCCCGACAGCGGGTTGTCCGCCAAGGCGCTGGCCAGCACAACGGGGCTTTCGGTGAATAATACCGAGGCCTTGGGGGTTTTAAGTGCCTCGGCGGTCACCGATGCGGATATCGAGGCGGGTCGCTACGATGATGCGGAGGTCACCACATGGTTGGTGCGCTGGGATAACGTGGCACAGCGTGAAATCCGGTTTATTGGCACGATTGGCGAAATTACCCGCGAGCAGGGCGTTTACCGCACCGAGTTGCGCGGGTTGACCGAAATGCTAAATCAGCCGCAGGGTCGCGCATATTTGAAAACATGTAGCGCGGTGCTGGGTGATCCTGGCTGCAAGGTTGATGTCACGGATGTGGCATTTCGGGCTGATGCCACGCTGCTTGCAGTTGATGATCGTCAGGTTATGACGATGAAGTTGGCGGCGGAATATACGGATCGTTGGTTCGAGGGCGGATTTATCAGCTTCAGGTCGGGTGCCGCCGATGGGCTGCAAGCGGCGATCAAGCGCGATGAGATGGATGGCACCAGCCGCATTTTGACGTTGTGGCAGCCGATCCCTGTGGCGGTCGGGCTCGGTGATGCTGTGCGCATTATTGCGGGATGTGACAAACGGGCCCAGACGTGTCGCGAGAAATTTGATAATATGTTGAATTTTCAAGGCTTTCCGGACATTCCTGGTGACGATTGGCTGATGAGCGTGCCGCGGTCCGATGATGATGACACCGGTGGAAGCCTTACTCGATGAGTGGGGCGCAAGTTGTCGAAATAGCCCGCACGTGGCTGGGCACACCCTATGTGCATCAGGCCTCGAAATGCGGGGCTGGCACGGATTGTCTGGGGTTGGTGCGGGGTATCTGGCGCGCCTTGCACGGATCAGAGCCGGAAGCGATCCCGCGCTATACCGCCGACTGGTCGGAGCCGCAGGGCCAAGAGGTGTTATGGGCCGCAGCCCACCGCCATTTACAGCCCGTCGCAAGAGCCGAGCTCTGTGCCGGCGACGTTATTTTGTTTCGTATGAAGCGCGGTGCGGTTGCCAAACATTTGGGCATTGTCGCGCATTTTGGGCCCGCGCCCACATTTATCCATGCCTACACAGGCCACGGTGTTGTCGAGAGCCCGCTTTCAGAGCCGTGGCGCAAGCGCATCGTTGCAAAATTCGTTTTTCGATAAGGAAGTAAACTCATGGCAACTCTTGTTCTTTCAGCGGCGGGTATGGCACTTGGTGGCTCTATTGGAGGCACTGTTCTGGGGCTCTCAATGGCCACGATTGGCCGTGCGGCGGGCGCGACGATTGGCCGAATGATCGACCAGAGACTGCTTGGGGCAGGCAGTGACGCCGTTGAGACGGGGCGCGTCGACCGGTTCCGGTTGACCGGAGCCAGCGAGGGCGCGGCCCTTGCACAGGTTTACGGACGGATGCGGGTGGGTGGCCAGATTATTTGGGCTACACGGTTCAAAGAGCTTCAGACCACGACCGGTGGCGGCGGCAAGGGGGCGGGTCCGCAACCGACGACTGTCGCGTTCAGCTATTCGGTCAGTTTGGCGGTTGCGCTGTGTGAGGGGGAGATCACCCATGTCGGCCGGATCTGGGCGGATGGTATCGAGATTGCTGCCACTGATTTGAACATGCGACTTTATCGCGGCACACAGACCCAAGCGCCTGACCCCAAGATTGTTGCGGTAGAGGGGACGGATAATGTGCCCGCATATCGCGGAACGGCATATGTCGTGCTTGAAGATCTGGATCTTGCCCGTTTTGGCAACCGCATCCCGCAGTTGACATTCGAGGTCATGCACCCGTCCGAGGCGGGAACACCTGACGCGCGCGCCGACATGGCCCGCATGGTGCGCGGTGTCGCGTTGATCCCCGGGACTGGTGAATATTCTCTGGCAACATCTGCGGTGCATCTGTCGCCGGAATACGGCGAACAGGTTGCGATCAATACAAATTCACCCTCGGGCGTTACCGATTTTTCATCCTCGCTGGACAGCCTGGAAGGCGAGATGCCCAATTGCAAATCGTCAATGCTGGTGGTGTCATGGTTTGGCTCTGATCTGCGCTGCGGTGACTGTGACGTTGCCCCGAAGGTCGAGCAGATCGAGACGGATGGCGATGTGATGCCTTGGGTCGTGTCAGGACAGGCGCGCGCGACGGCGGGCATTGTGCCAATGCTGGAGGATCGTCCGGTTTATGGCGGCACACCAACCGATAGCGCGGTCATCGAAGCCATTGTGGAGATGCGGGATCGCGGCATTGATCCTGTGTTTTATCCGTTCATCTTGATGGAGCAGATGCCTGAGAATACTTTGACCGATCCTTGGACCGGAAACGCGGGGCAGCCGAAGTTACCGTGGCGTGGGCGCATTACGACTTCCCTTGCACCGCTTGTGGCGGGATCTCCTGATGGGACCACTGTGGCCGAGGCCGAAGTTGATGCCTTTATGGGAACCGCTGCGGTGGGCGATTTTGCGATTGTTGATGGCGCTGTGATCTATAGCGGGCCAGTGCAATGGCGCTATCGCAGGTTTATTCTGCATTATGCGCATTTATGCGTGGCGGCGGGGGGCGTTTCGGCGTTTTGCATCGGGTCTGAAATGCGCGGCTTGACGCAGATCAGGGGTGCGGCTGGAAGCTTTCCCGCAGTTGATGCGTTGCGGGTTTTGGCCGCGGAGGTGCGCGGTGTCCTGGGGCCTGATTGCAAAATCAGCTATGCGGCCGATTGGTCGGAATACCACGGGTATCAGCCCGAGGGCACAGCCGATAAGCTGTTCCACCTTGATCCGCTCTGGGCGGATCCGAACATCGATTTCATCGGCATCGACAATTACATGCCGCTGAGCGATTGGCGCGATGGCACCGACCATACCGATTTTGGCGCAGGTTCGATCTATAATCTTGCGTATCTACGGGGCAATATTGCCGGTGGCGAAGGCTATGACTGGTATTACCATTCACCCGAGGCCCGCAATGCCCAGATCCGCACCCCGATTACCGATGGCGATGACGAGCCTTGGGTCTGGCGTTACAAGGATATCAAGGGTTGGTGGAGCCAGCAGCACCACAACCGGATTGATGGGATGCGAGCCACGCAGCCGACGGCGTGGGTGCCCCAAAGCAAGCCGATCTGGTTTACCGAGCTAGGCTGTGCGGCGATTGATAAGGGCACAAATCAACCGAATAAATTTCTGGATCCGAAATCATCAGAGTCTCAAATACCTTATTATTCCAACGGGATGCGCGACGATTTTATGCAGATGCAATATATTCGTGCGATGTTCGGCTATTATGCGCAAGACGCGAACAACCCTCGATCCGTCGAATACGAGGGGCAAATGATTGATATGCAACGCGCCCATGTTTGGGCGTGGGATGCGCGCCCCTATCCGTTTTTTCCCGCGACCAAATCGCTGTGGTCGGATGGCGATAATTATGCGCGCGGTCACTGGCTTAACGGGCGCGCCTCGGCGCGGACCTTGGCGGATGTTGTGGCCGACATTTGCACGCGGTCAGGGGTGACACGCTTTGATGTGACGCGTCTTTACGGGCTGGTGCGCGGGTATCTGGTTGATGACATCACAACGGCGCGTGCCGCGTTGCAGCCCTTGATGGTGGCGTATGGATTTGACGCGAGCGAACGCAATGGCGTCTTGGTGTTCGAAAACCGCACGGGGCTGCCCGACTATGTTGTGACCGACAACGAGCTTGCGCTGGACCCGACCCGGCAAGCGCCGGTGACCCTTGTTCGTGCGCCATTTGCCGAAATTACCGGACGGGTCCAATTGGGCTATATCGACGCTGATGCCGATTATGAGGCGGGGGTGAGTGAAGCGATCCGGCCTGATGAACGCAGCTATGGGGTTTCGCGCAGCGAGGTGCCGTTGGCCATGACCCGCGGAGAGGGCGCGCGCACTGTGACGCGGTGGCTGCAAGAGGCGCGACTGGCAACCGATACGGCGGTTTTTGCGCTGCCACCGTCGCAAAACAGGATCACTGTGGCCGATGTGGTGTCTTTGGATACCCGCGATCACAAGGGGCTTTACCGGATCGACCGCATGGATGAAGCTGGTTTGCGGTTGGTCGAGGCCACGCGGGTTGATCCGGAGGTTTATCTGCCGCAAAAGCTCTATGAGGAAGGTGCTGTGTTGCAACCCTTTGTCGGGCCCACGCCTGTCGAGATGTTGTTTCTTGATCTGCCGCTTTTGACCGGCGACGAGGTGCCACACGAGCCCTATATTGCGGCATCTGCGCGGCCGTGGCCCGGTGCTGTGGCGCTTTATAGCAGTGCGACAGATAGCAACTATGTGCTTCAGGACATTCAAAGATCACGCGCAACCATCGGAACCTTGAAGACGCCGTTGGTGCGGGGCCCCGTCGGTATCTGGGACAGACAGGCAGGTGTCGAGGTGAAGCTGATCAGCGGATCATTGTCTTCTGTAGAAGACCTTGCGTTGTTTGCCGGTGCCAATACGATTGCGGTCGGTGACGGGACGCCGGACAATTGGGAGATTATTCAATTTGCCCAGGCCGCACCCACAGGAACACGCCGCTTCGAGATCAGCCAGCTTTTGCGCGGGCAAGCCGGAACCGCGACCCATATGCAGGACATCTGGCCTGTGGGGAGCTTTGTTGTTGTCATGGATGGTCGGCCCGAGCAGATTACAATCCCTTCGGCCTCGCGCGGGTTGGAGCGCCACTACCGCTATGGGCCGGCCAAGCAAGCCGTCAGTGCGGCCAGCTTCAAGCACGTTGTGCAGGCGTTTAAAGGCAATGGCTACCGGCCCTATCCGGTGACCCATTTGAGCAGCCAAACGTCAGGTGCAACGCATCAGTTTAGCTGGATCAGGGCGACACGTGTCGACGGCGATGTTTGGGGGACCGGCGATGTGCCGCTTGGCGAGGATACAGAGGTTTATCAGGTGACGATCACCCAAGCTGGGCAAATCAAGCGCCAGCAGAGCCTGACATCGCCGCTGTTTTCCTATTCCGCAGCGGCGCAGACAAGCGAATTGCAAAGTGGCGACTACCAGATTGCAGTAGCGCAGATGTCCACGCGGTTTGGCCCGGGTCCGTCACAGACCTTGACCCTGCCAAGCCTTGTTTGATGCGGGCGGTTCACCTCAGCGATCTCAATTTGGCAGCACGCACGCTTCTTGCTGTGCCCCAAAGGGGGCGCAGAAAGCTGGTGCAATCGCTGATACACAACGCGCATGTGGCAGACAAATATCGCAAGAAAACCGGCCGGGCACATCCGCAATATGGCGATGGGTCGTTGTGTGCAGTTTGCCAACCCATGACAAAGGTGGCGATGCCCGACCGCTGTGATCCGCGCTACCTTGACAGCCTCGGTATCGTGATCGAGGGGCTGTTGGCCCGGGCAACCATGAAAAATTGTGAAGACTGATATGACAGGATTGTTCTTGGCCTTACCTACTATGATGCGATAGGAGGGGTAAGATACTGAAAGGACACACCATGTCGATCTCGCCTTCCGTTGTGGCAAAAGTTGATCCCGTCTGGCACCGCATCCGGCAGGAAGCCAAGGATGCGGTCGCAGCCGAGCCATTGATGGGTGGGCTAATCCATAGCGGTATTTTGCACCACGACAGGTTGGAGGCGGCGCTGGCGCAACGTATCGCGATGAAGTTGGCCTCGGCGGAAATGTCCGAGCAGATATTGCGCGAACTGGCCGATGAGGCGATGGCCGCGGACCCCGATATAATTGATGCGGCGCGGGCCGATCTGGTGGCCATTCTGGACCGTGATCCTGCTTGTGAACGTCTTTTGCAGCCCTTGCTGTTTTTCAAGGGGTTTCAGGCAATTCAGGCCTATCGCTTGGCCCATTGGCTATGGCGTACTGGCCGCAAGGACATGGCCTACTTTGTGCAGATGCGCGCCAGCGAGATTTTCGGTGTGGATATTCATCCCGCTGCAAAGGTCGGGCGCGGGATCATGGTTGATCATGCGCATTCTATTGTTATCGGTGAAACGGCCGTCGTTGGCGACAATGTATCGATGCTGCATTCGGTGACATTGGGCGGGACTGGCAAAGAACACGACGACCGGCACCCCAAGATCGGCGATGGCGTTTTGATCGGGGCAGGGGCAAAGGTGCTTGGCAATATCACGATTGGACGTTGCAGCCGGATCGCCGCAGGCTCGGTTGTATTGGAGGCCGTGCCCCCGATGAAAACCGTGGCCGGTGTGCCTGCGCGGATCGTGGGCGAGGCGGGGTGTGCGCATCCATCACTCTCGATGGACCAGATACTGCACGAGCACTAAATATGTAAGCGTCCGGTCTGACTGCCCTACGGGGTAGTTTTCCACGGCAGCAGATCAT
>CAXBKX010000003.1:0-201811 GCA_963976475.1 uncultured Rhodobacterales bacterium | reverse complement strand
AACGCCATGATATGCCGCCCATCCGGGCCGTCACCAACTTTCGGCTATAACTCTGGACGCCCCGCGCCACCCGTCCTACCTTCAACAAGCCTGCCCCGAATCCTGGAAAGTGCCCATGTCCGACACCCCTGTCTATCAAGTCCTCGCCCGCAAATACCGCCCCGAGACCTTTGTCGATCTGGTGGGCCAAGACGCGATGGTGCGCACGCTCAAAAACGCCTTTGCCGCCGACCGGATCGCACAGGCGTTTATGATGACAGGGATCAGGGGCACCGGCAAAACCACCACTGCGCGCATCATTGCCAAGGGCATGAACTGCATCGGCCCTGACGGCACCGGCAAGCCCACGACAGAACCTTGCGGCAAATGCGAACACTGCACCGCCATCATGGAGGGCCGCCATGTCGACGTGATGGAAATGGATGCGGCCTCCAATACAGGCGTGGCCAATATCCGTGAAATCATCGATTCGGTGCATTATCGCGCGGCCTCTGCCCGCTACAAGATCTACATCATCGACGAGGTGCACATGCTCTCGACAGGAGCGTTCAACGCGCTGCTGAAAACGCTGGAAGAACCGCCCGCGCACGTCAAATTCATCTTTGCGACCACCGAAATCCGCAAAGTGCCCGTCACCGTCCTGTCACGCTGCCAACGCTTTGATTTGCGCCGGATCGAGCCGGACGTGATGATCGCGCTGCTGCGCAAAATTTCGGATGCTGAAGGCGCGACCATCACCGATGATGCCCTCGCCTTGATCACCCGCGCCGCAGAAGGCTCGGCACGCGACGCGGAATCCTTGCTTGACCAAGCGATTTCGCACGGCGCAGGTGAAACCACCGCAGATCAGGTGCGCGCCATGCTGGGCCTCGCGGACCGGGGCCGTGTGCTTGATCTGTTTGACATGATCCTCAAGGGCGAGGCTGCGGGTGCGCTGACCGAGCTGTCGGGGCAATACGCGGATGGCGCCGACCCGATGGCTGTGCTGCGTGATCTGGCCGAGATTACCCATTGGATTTCTGTCATCAAGATCACGCCCGAAGCCTCCGAGGACCCGACCATCAGCCCCGACGAGCGCACCCGCGGGCAAGCCATGGCCGCCGATATTCCGATGCGCGTGCTCAGCCGGATGTGGCAGATGCTATTGAAATCACTGGAAGAAATTAGGATGGCACCGAATGCGATGATGGCCGCCGAGATGGCGGTGATCCGGCTGACGCATGTGGCCGATCTGCCCTCGCCCGAAGAACTGGTCAAGAAACTGCAAGACGCCAAGCCCCCTGCGGGCGGCGTCCCGTCGGGCGGCAGACCGGCCCCTGCTGGTGGGGCGACCACCGCGATGGGCGCGGCCCCCGCCCCAAGCCATAGCGCGCCCAGCGGTCCCTCGGCCACTGGCGCACAAACCGCCGTGGCCGTGGCCAGCGATGCGCTGGCACATTACGCGCGGTTCGAGGATGTGGTGGCCTTGATCCGTAACCACCGCGACGTCAAGCTGCTGGTCGATGTCGAGACCGGGCTGCAACTGGTCAATTACCAACCGGGCCGGATCGAGGTAAACCCCACCGCAGATGCGCCCGCCGATCTGGTCGGCAGGCTGGGGTCGCGACTGCAAGCATGGACAGGCAACCGCTGGGCGATCACGGTGGTCAATACGGGCGGTGCGCCGACCATCGCACAGCGCCGCGACGAAGCCGAAAATGCGCAGCGCGCCGCCGCCGAGACCCATCCGCTGGTGCAGGCCGTGATCCGCGCGTTTCCAAAAGCCAAAATCAGCAAGATCAGCACCAAGGCCGACAAGCAACACGACGCCTTCGAGGACGCCCTGCCAGAGGTCGAGGATGAATGGGATCCGTTCGACGAAGACTAGCGCACATCTTGTGAGCCCCCGCGCAAGGCCTTATCTTACACGCTACAGTCAATGAGGAGTTGAAATGCTAAAAGGTTTGGGCGGGCTTGGCGATATGGCCAAGATGATGAAGCAGGCGCAGGACATGCAGGGCAAAATGGCCCAGATGCAAGACGACATGGAGAATATCATGGTGACCGGTGTCTCTGGCGCGGGGCTGGTCAAGGCCACGGCAACCGCCAAGGGCGAGCTGAAAGCCCTCGATATCGACCCGTCTATTTTCAAGGCCGACGACAAGGAAGTGGTCGAAGACCTGATTCTGGCCGCGATCAAGGATGCCCAGCAAAAAGCCGCCGCGCGGTCGCAATCCGAGATGCAGAAAATGGCCGAAGAAATGGGCTTGCCTGCGGGTATGACCTTGCCGTTCTGATGGCGGGGGGCACCGACGATCTTGATAAGCTGATCGCGCTTATGGGCAAATTGCCGGGCTTTGGGCCACGATCCGCACGGCGCGCGGTGCTGCATCTGATCAAAAAACGCAGCCTTGTGCTGATCCCCTTGGCCGAAACCATGCAACGCGTCGGTGCCACCGCCCGCGAGTGTCTGAATTGCGGCAATATCGGCACCACCGATATCTGTGATATTTGCACATCAGACAAACGCGCGATCGGGCAGATTTGCGTGGTCGAGGATGTCGCTGATCTTTGGGCGATGGAGCGGTCCGGCGTGTTTAAGGGGCGTTATCATGTGCTTGGCGGCACGCTGTCGGCGCTTGATGCGGTGGGCCCCGAGACCCTGCGCATCCCCAAACTGCTGGACCGGATCACATCGGAAAACATACACGAGATCATTCTGGCGCTTGGTGCGACCATCGACGGGCAGACCACGGCACATTATATTGCGGACCAATTGCCAGGCATTTCCGTCACATCTCTGGCACAGGGTGTGCCGGTTGGCGGTGAGCTTGATTATCTTGACGACGGCACAATTACGGCCGCACTGAACGCCCGAAAGGCGCTTTGAGGCAAAGGGGCAGGTGATTTTCAGGCTTTGCCTGCTTTTGGACTAGAAACGCCCCACAATGGGCCTATGTAAACCGCTACAACATTACCTGGGCCTTGGCGTGTCTGCGCAAGGTCCCCCGGAGCCACATTATGACTGACCAACCAAAGCCACAGACGCTTGATTTCGATACCGAGCGCGGCGCGTCCCGTTCCAAATGGGTCGCTTGGGCGCTTGTTATTGCCATCACAGGCTGGATGGGCAGCGGTTATATCTACCCGACACAAACCTCTGATGACGACACAAGCCAAGACACGGTGGAAAAAGTCACCGCCGTGGCCGTGTCGCTGTCCAAGGCGGAAACCGTGACCCGCAACTTTGTAGCCGAAGGCCAGGCCCTGCCCGACCGCAGCACCGATTTGCGCGCCGAAGCCACAGGCCAGATCAAAGAGGTCCTTGTCGTCAAGGGCGATATGGTTGCAGCCGGCGATGTGATTGCGCGGTTTGACGTGGCCCAGAACGAGGCCGACCTGAACCGCGCGCAGCAAGAGCTCGCGCGCGCGCAACGCGAATTCGACAATGCAGAGACCTTGGTGGACCGCGGCGTGGCAACCAATGACCGCTTGGTGCAGGCCCGCAGCAGCCTTGCATCCGCGCAGGCCGCCGTCACAGCCGCGCAAAAGGCGTTGGACTATAGCGAGATTACCGCGCCTTTTGGGGGCCGCATCGAGGCACTGGACCTGAATGCGGGCGAATTTGTCTCGGCGGGGTCAAGTGTGGGCCAAGTCGTGGATAACACGCCGTTGACCGTGACCATTCAGGTGCCACAGCAATCGCTGCGCGATATCAAGGCGGGTCAAACCGCCGAGGTGACATTTATTACCGGCGAAGAATTGCAAGGCACGGTCGCCTTTGTGGGCCGCAACGCCAATAGCGAAACCCGCACGTTCCTAGCCGAAATCACTGTCGAGAATGCCGACGGGGTAGTGCCTGCGGGTGTCAGCGCCGAGATCCGCATCCCGATTGGTGAAATCACCGCGCATTTCTTGTCGCCTGCGATTTTGTCGCTTGATACCGATGGCACCTTGGGCATCAAGACGGTCGATGCCGACAACACCGTTGTTTTTGCCGAAGTCAAAATCGAGCGGGCGCAAACCGATGGAATCTGGGTCAGCGGCCTGCCTGACACCGCCAATATCATCACCATCGGCCAAGGCTATGTGACCAATGGCGACAAGGTGAACCCGCAATCTCAAACCGAGCTTGCGGAGGCTTCGCAATGAACGCGCTGATTGACGCAGCCTTTTCGCGCACCCGTGTTGTCGCACTGATTTTCTTTGCGGTTTTGGTGGTTGGCGCAATTTCCTACACCAACATCCCCAAGGAAAGTAACCCTGAAATCCCGATCCCGATGGCCTATGTCTCCACCGGCATTGACGGCATTTCCCCCGAAGACAGCGAACGGCTGCTGATCGAGCCGCTGGAGACCGAGCTTTCCTCCTTGACGGGGTTGAAAACAATGACCTCGCACGCGGGCGAAGGGTTCGGCAACGTCCAATTGGAGTTCGAGCCCGGTGGCGATGTGTCAGCGGCAATCGACAAGGTGCGCGAAGCGGTTGATCGCGCCAAGCCCAACCTGCCCGACGATGCAAACGACCCCACGGTGACCGAGATCAACACCGCGCTTTTCCCAATTCTGACCGTCGTCCTGTCAGGCCCGTTGCCCGAACGCACGCTCAATTCACTGGCCAGCGACTTGCAAAGCAAGCTTGAGGGCATCCCCGGTGTTCTGGAGGTCGTGGTGGGCGGCGAGCGCACGGAGCTGTTGGAAATCCTGATCGATCCGACGATTTTCGAGACCTATAATATTTCCTTTGACGAATTGATCGGTCAGGTCAGCCGCAACAATATGCTGGTCGCCGCCGGTGCCATCGAGAGCGGCGCGGGCCGCCTTGTGCTGAAGGTGCCGGGGCTGATTGAAAACATCGATGATGTGATGAAGATGCCGATCAAAGTGCGCGGCGATACGGTCGTGACCTTTGCCGAGGTCGCCACGATCCGCCGCACCTTTGAGGATCCGACCAGTTTCGCGCGCATCAACGGGCAGCCGGCCTTGGCGCTCGAGATCAAAAAGCGCTCTGGTGCAAATGTGATCGATACCGTGGATGCCGCCAAACAGGTGATTGCCGCGACCCAAGCCAGCTGGCCGGAAAACGTCAAGATCAACTATATGCAAGACGAGAGCAAGCAGGTGAAATCCCTGCTGTCGGACCTGGAGGCCAATGTGATTGCCGCAATCCTGCTGGTTATGGTTGTGATTGTCTGGGCCTTGGGTCTGCGGTCTGCCTTACTGGTAGGACTGGCTATTCCCGGCGCATTTTTAACCGGTGTCGCCGCACTTTGGTTCATGGGCTATACAATGAACATCATCGTGTTGTTCTCGCTGATCCTTGTGGTCGGTATGTTGGTGGACGGCGCGATTGTGACCGTGGAACTGGCAGACAGGCGGCTACAAGAAGGCGCCGATCCCAAGACTGCCTTTGCCGATGCCGCCAAGCGCATGGCATGGCCGATCATCGCCTCGACGCTGACCACATTGTCGGTGTTTTTCCCGCTGTTGTTCTGGCAGGGCATGGTGGGCGAGTTCATGAAATTCATGCCGATCACCGTGATCCTGACCCTGACCGCATCCTTGTTCATGGCGCTGATCTTTATCCCTGTCACCGGCGGGATCATGGGCAAGCGGCGGCCCTTGTCCAAGACCGACAAATCCACATTCTTTGAAACCGAGACCGGCGATCCGCGTAAACTGCGCGGCGGCGCGGGGTTTTATGTGCGCGTGCTCAACTGGGCGATTTTGCGCCCCGGTGCCACGATCCTGTTTGCGATTGCCATGCTTTTGGGCAGCTTTAGCCTTTACGGTCAATTCGGCAACGGGGTCACGTTTTTCCCCGACCAAGAGCCTGATTTCATGCAAGTGCAGGTCCGTGCGCGCGATAATTTCTCGATTTTCGAGCGTGATGCGCTGGTGCGTCTGGTCGAGGACCGGCTGCTGGAAGACGGCGATATCCGCAGTGTTTACGCCCAATCCACGGCCGCCAACAACACCGACGCCGAAGTTATCGGCACCATTCAACTCGAGCTGATGGATTGGGACAAGCGGCGCCCGGCGGCCATTATCGGCACTGATATCCGTGCGCAAATGGCCGATATTGCGGGCATCGACATTCAGGTCCAAGCCGCCGCAGGGGGGCCGGCTGCGGGCAAACCCGTGAACCTGAAAATCATCTCGGCGGACCGTGCAGCACAGGTGCAGGCCACCAATGACGTGCTGGACAAAATGGCCCGGATCGGCGGCTTTACCGATGTGACCGACACGCGGCCCCTGCCCGGTGTTGAATGGCGCTTGCGGGTGAACCGCACGGAGGCTGCCCGCTTTGGCGCGGATGTATCGCTGCTGGGGCAAGCCGTGCAACTGTTGACCCAAGGGATCACCATTGCCGATTACCGGCCCGATGACGTGGATGGCTCGGTTGATATCCGCATCCGGTTCCCCTCCGCCGACCGCACCCTTGAAGATCTGCAATCGCTGCGGGTGCCGACCAATGCAGGGCTTGTGCCGATCTCGAATTTTGTCACCTTTGAAGCCGCGCCGCGCACCGGCACGATCAACCGCGTCAACCAAAGCCGCGTTGTGACCATCGATGCCAATGTGGCACCTGGTGTCTTGGTCAACGATCAGGTCACGGCATTGCGGACAGCGCTGGAGACACTGGACCTGCCCGAGAGCGTCACCTGGAGCTTTGGCGGCGAAGCGCAGGAACAGAGCGACGCGATGATCTTTTTGGTCAGCGCTTTTGCCTCGGCGATCCTGCTGATGTTTGTGATCTTGCTGACCCAATTCAACAATTTCTACCAAGCCTTCATCGTGATGTCGGCGATCATCTTTTCAATCGCCGGCGTGCTGTTGGGGCTGTTGGTCACGGGGCGGCCCTTTGGCATCGTGATGGGCGGCATCGGGGTCATCGCGCTGGCGGGGATTGTGGTGAATAACAACATCGTTCTGATCGATACCTATAACGATATGCGCCGCACGGGCATGGCCCCCAAAGAGGCCGCACTACGCACCGGTGCACAGCGTCTGCGCCCTGTGTTGCTGACCTCTATCACAACGGCACTGGGCCTGATGCCGATGGTCATCGGGGTCAATATCAACTTTTTCACCCGCGAAATCATCTATGGCGCACCCTCCACGCAGTGGTGGACCGAGCTATCAAGTGCGATTGCGGGCGGATTGACCATTGCCACTATTTTGACATTGGTGGTCACACCCGCGATGCTGATTTACGGGGCCAATGTGACCGCAAATCGTGCGGCGCGCAAAACCCGACGCGCCGAAAAACAGCTACGAAAATCCGGTGCAGTGCCAGCGGAATAAATAAAACCGCCGCCCACGGAAAAATCCGGGGCGGCGATTTTTTCAGCATGTATAGAGACGTTATTCGTCGTCTTTGTCATCATCTGGCAAGTTAAAGAAACTATCCGCGTCCGAGACATCCAGGTTCTTGTTCTTTTCTTCCTCGTCCTCTTCCTCATCACGCGGATCAGCAAGGCTAAAGGCCTCAAGACCAGCCATCGAGCTTGGCATCTTCGGCTCTGGCGCCATGCCCAGCGACTGTTCGGTGCTGACCAGCTTGCGACGCTCGTCATCCGACATCACGCCGCCTTCTTTGGCCTTTTTGGCGTTGGCTTTCTGCACCGCTGCGTCCAATTCGATCTGCTTGCACAGACCCAAAGCCACCGGATCAATCGGATCGATGTTGTTGATGTTCCAATGCGTGCGCTCGCGGATCGCCTGAATAGTAGGCTTGGTGGTGCCCACCAGCTTGGAAATCTGGCCGTCGGACAATTCGGGGTGGAACTTGACCAGCCAATAGATCGACGCAGGACGATCCTGCCGCTTGGACAATGGGGTGTAGCGTGGGCCGCGCCGCTTTTCCTCGCCCGCAGAGGCAGGGTTATACAACAGCTTGAGCTTGTGATCGGGGTTCTTTTCGGCCGCATCAATCTCGGACTGCAACAACTGCTTGTTGGACACAGGGTCAAAGCCCTTCACGCCCGTGGCCACATCACCGTCGGCAATGCCCTGCACTTCAAGCGTATGCAACCCGCAGAAATCGGCAATCTGCTTGAACGTGATTGTTGTATTGTCACACAGCCAAACTGCGGTGGCTTTCGCCATAATGGGTAGATCAGACATCAATGGTCTCCTTATCAGCAGACAAAACTTTCCCGCGCCCTTAAACTGGGCTGACCCACTTTTGGGCCGGGTTCGCATTGTCGGGGAACTTGAAGTCTATATAAGGGGGGATCACGCGTTAGGAAAGATCAAAATGTTACGCTTTTTTGCAGCCTTAGCACTACTTGCCTCTCCCGCATGGGGCCAGGATCAGGCGGGCAAGTTCGATTACTACGTTTTGTCACTGTCGTGGTCGGCAAATTGGTGCGCGCTGGAAGGCGACGCACGACAATCGCCACAATGCGACGACAGCACTGAAAACGGCTGGATCGTGCATGGGTTATGGCCACAATACACCCGCGGCTTCCCGACCTATTGCCCCAGCATTTTCCGCCCGCCATCGCGCGCGATGACCAATGACATGGCCGACATCATGGGCACCTCGGGGCTGGCGTGGTATCAGTGGACCAAGCACGGCGTCTGCACAGGGCTCAATGCGATCGACTATTTTGCAACCACGCGAGAGGCCTATGATAAAATCGCCCGCCCCGCGGTGTTTCGTAAACTCGACAAAACCGTGACCCTGCCTGCGTCCCTCATTGAGGACGCGTTCGTGCGCGACAACCCCGACCTGCCGCGCGACGGGATCACAATCACCTGCAAATCAGGCTACATCCAAGAGGCGCGCATCTGCCTGACCCGCGACCTTGATTTCCGCACCTGCGGCGCCGATGTGGTGCGCGACTGTTCGCTGCCCTCCGCCCAATTTGACCCCATGCGCTAGGACGCCATGACATGAAACTCATCATCGACACAGACCCGGGCATCGACGATGCCATGGCCTTGGCTCTTGCACATGCCCTGCCCGAGATTGATCTTATCGGCTTGACCACCTGCTTTGGCAACACCCACGCTGCACAATCCAGCCGCAACGCCCGCTACCTGTGCGACCTACTTGGCCTCACCGTTCCCGTCGCCGAAGGTGCGTCCTTGCCCTACGGCGAGACCGACTACAGCCCTTCGGCAAACGTGCACGGCCCCGAGGGCTTGGGCGACATGGAAGCCATCCCGCAGATCGGCAAGAACACCGACCTGACCGCCGCCGAATTTCTCGTTGCAATGGCAGCCTTGCACAAAGGCGAACTGGTCATCTGCGCCGTGGCCCCGCTGACCAATATCGCCGATGCGCTGAAGCTTGACCCCGCCTTCGCGCAAAACATCAAAAGCCTCGTCATCATGGGCGGCGCATACAAGCATAACGGGAACATCACACCCTATGCCGAGGCCAACATCTTCCACGATGCAAAAGCCGCCGACGCGGTTTTCGCCTCCACCATGCCCATCAAAATGATCGGTTTGGATGCAACGATGCTTACCCTGCTGACACCACATGATTTCCGCCAAGTGGCTTCAGCCGCGCCCAAGATCGGCGGTTTCATCGAGCACATCTCGAAATTCTATCTGGAGTTTTACCGCTCTGTGGGCGTCACCAACGGCTGTCCCATGCATGACGCTACCGCCGTGCTCGCCTGCACCAACCCCGAGAAATTCACCTTCGAAAAGGTCGGCCTGCGTGTGATCTTGGAAGGCGACGAAATCGGCCAAACCATCGCCGACAAAAGCCGCCCGCCCGTCGAGGTCGCCGTTGGCGTTCAGGGCAAATGGGCCGTGGACCTTTTCAAAGAGCGGATCATCAGCCTAGGCTGACCCCCAAATCAAGCCCCTGCAATGCCTGTGCCGCAGGCATTGCCCGCTTGCCCGCACGCTGCACCATAGTCACCTCAACGGCACCCTGCCCGCAAGCAATCGTAAAACCAGACAACACTTGGCCCGCAGCACCAGCACCCGCAACAACCCGCGATCCCAAGAGCTTCACCCGCTCATCACCCACCATACACCACGCCGCAGGATTCGGCGAAAGCCCACGCACCTGACGGTCAACCTCCACGGCAGACTTCGTCCAATCCACCCGCGCCTCCGCCTTGTCGATCTTGGCCGCATAGGTGACACCAACCTCAGATTGCTTCTGAGGGGGCGACGTCCCAAGCGCCTCCAGCGCCTGAACGATCAAATCCGACCCCAACTGCGCCAACCGGTCATGCAACTGTCCCGTCGTCTCCTCGGCACCAATATCAACCGCTTCGCGCAATATCACGGGCCCGGTATCAAGACCCGCCTCCATCTGCATGATGCATACACCGGTCTGCTGATCGCCCGCCAGTATCGCCCTGTGTATCGGGGCGGCCCCGCGCCAGCGCGGCAAAAGCGAGGCGTGAATATTCAAACACCCCTGCTTTGGCGCATCCAGGATCACCTGCGGCAAGATCAGCCCATAGGCCACGACAACTGCAATATCCGCTCCAAACGCCGCAAACTCCGCCTGCGCATCCACACCCTTCAACGACACAGGATGACGCACCACCAACCCCAGCGCCTCGGCCCGCGCCTGCACCGGACTGGGGCGGTCTTTCTTGCCACGACCCGCAGGGCGCGGCGGCTGCGTATAAACCGCCACAATATCGTGCCCCGCGGCGACAATCGCATCCAGCACCGGCACCGAAAAATCAGGCGTTCCCATGAAAATGACCCGCATAGCAACTCCTCTTTGGTTCACCAAATATCCCCGCCGGAGGCTCCGACGCTGCTACCCGCGCAACTTCGCGGACCGTTTCACCAACATATTGCGCTTCATGCGGCTGAGATGATCAATATACATCTTGCCCGCCAAATGGTCGATCTGATGTTGCACCGATGTGGCCCAAAGGCCGACAAAATCCCGCCGGTCCCAAACACCCTCTTGGTTCAAAAACCGCACAGTCACGGCGCGTGGACGGGTCACTTTGGCACTCACGAATGGCAAATTCGGCGACCCCTCTTCATGCTCGCGCGGCTCGATCGAACTATGCAAAATCGACGGATTCGCCATGCGCACCGCTTGGCCGCGCTTGTCGCTGGCATCCACCACCGCCAACGCCAACCCGATCCCCAACTGCGGCGCGGCCAAGCCAACGCCGGGCATATTGTTCATGGCCACAATCATCTCGTCCCAAATCGCGCGGATCTCATCGGTAATCGCGTCAACCTTTGCCGCAGGGGTGCGCAACGCCTTATGGGGATACATCACAAACGGGCGGGTCATGGGGCCTCCGGATAATCGATGCACAAAACACCGTCTAAATGATCTCGCTCGTGCTGCACGCATACAGCAGAAAAGCCGTCAAACATCCCCGTCTGCTCTGCGCCATCCAGATCCTGCCAGCGCATCGCGACACGGGCCGGCCGGGCCACGCGCACCGCGCGATCAGGGATCGACAAACAGCCCTCTTGAGTAACCGCAATCTCTTCGGACACAGACACAATCTCGGGGTTTACAAACACCGTCGGCGTCGGGTCACCCGATTTCCACGTTGCATCCATCACAAAAATCCGCCGCGTCACGCCAACTTGCGGGGCCGCCAAACCGCGCCCCGGTGCGGCATACATCACCGCCAGCATCTCGGCCACGGTATCTTCCAACGCTGCATCAAACGCTGTGACAGGCTTGCAAACCGCGCGCAACACTCGATCAGGCAGCAGCCGCAGCTCCATCAGTCGCGCGCCATTTCGCGTTTGAGTTTTTGCATCTTGCGGGTGATCATCTGACGCTTGAGCGGCTTGAGATAATCAATGAACAGCTTGCCATCAAGATGGTCGATCTCGTGCTGCACACATGTGGCCCAAAGCCCGTCAAAATGTGCCTGCACCTCTTTGCCGTCCAAATCCATCCAGCGGACTTTCACGGACGCGGGGCGCTCGATCTCGGCGTATTGATCAGGGATCGACAGACAGCCCTCGTCATAGACCGACAGCTCCTCGGACGACCAGATCACCTGCGGGTTGATCAACACCATCGGCTCGGGGCTCGCGTCCTCGTCTTTGATGCAATCCATCACCAACATGCGGGTCATCGCAGCGACCTGCGGCGCGGCCAGACCGATACCGGGGGCGGCATACATGGTCTCGAGCATATCATCGGCCAAACGGCGCAAATCATCGGTAATCGCAGTCACAGGGGCTACGACCTTTTTGAGGCGGGGATCGGGATGGATCAGGATGTCACGAATACTCATGGGGGACGATCTAGCCCTTGCATCCACTTCGTGCAAGTCGCACCCTGCGCGCAATTTCAAACGCCGGAGAGTAGCATATGAATTTCGACAAGGTCCCCGACCGCCGTGGCACCCATAGTGACAAATGGGACAACATGGACCGCATCTTTGGTGTAAGCCCCGATGACGGCATTGCGATGTGGGTTGCGGATATGGAATTTCAGCCGCCCGCCTGCGTGCAAGACGCTGTCAAAGCGATGCACGAGCACGGCGTTTATGGCTACTACGGCGACGAAACCGAATACCGCGCGGCGATCCAGTGGTGGATGGCGACACGTCACGGCTGGGACATCGACCCGTCGTGGATTTTCACCACCCACGGTCTGGTCAACGCCACGGCCCTGTGTATCGACGCCTATACATCTGCGGGCGACGGGGTTGTGGTGTTTACACCTGTTTATCACGCCTTTGCGCGGGTGATCAAAGCGGCGGGTCGCAAGGTTGTGTCTTGCGAGCTGGTCAATACAAACGGGCATTACACATTCGACTTTGACGCCTACGACAAGCAAATGACAGGCAACGAGCGGATGCTGATCCTGTGCTCGCCACATAATCCGGGCGGGCGGGTCTGGACCAAGACAGAGCTGCAAGCCGTTGCCGCATTTGCCAAACGTCACGAGCTGATCCTGGTCTCGGATGAGGTCCACCACGACCTGACCATGCCGGGCCATACCCATATCCCGACAGCACATATCGACGGGATCACTGACCGGCTGGTCACCATGACCGCCACGACCAAGACGTTTAACATTGCGGGCAGCCACGCAGGTAATGTGATCATCGAAGACCCCGATCTGCGGGCGCGTTTTGGGGGCCGCATGGCCGCTTTGGGTATCTCGCCCAACAGCTTTGGCCTGTTTATGGCCACCGCCGCCTATTCCCCAGAAGGGGCGGTTTGGGTCGATGCATTGCGCGCCTACCTTGACAAGAACCGCAAGGTTTTTGACGCAGGCGTCAATGCCATTCCGGGTGTGCAATCAATGCCGCTGCAAGCGACCTATCTGTCATGGGTCGATTTTTCAGGCACCGGCATGTCATCTGCGCAAGTGGCAAAGCGCATCTATAAGGATGCAAAAATCGCGCCGAACCAAGGGGCAAGCTTTGGGCAGGGGGGTGAAAATTTCATGCGCTTCAACATCGGCACCTCGCGGGCGCAAATCATTGAAGCGGTGTCGCGCCTGCAAGCCGCTTTTGCGGACCTGCAATAGCGGCTATTTCGACAATAGCCCCGCAGGCACAAAATCGGGGCGCTCAAAATCAACAGGGGCTGCGTCTGTCACCGGATGCAGCCACTTGAAATCAAACACCCGTTCCTCGCCCTCGATCACCGACCCCACGATCAGGCATTGATACAAATGCCGCGCCCCGTCATATATCTCGACACGGCCACGCAGTTTTTCCGCCACATCGGCATCGAGCGCAAAACCACCCTCCCAGAACCGGCGAATACCGTAAACATCGTCGCCATCATGCACACATAGCCGGTCCTTGCGGCGCAATGACGCCTTGCGGGCCTGCTCGAGGCCTTTGCGAACGGCTTCTGGTAGAACATCATTCATCGCGGCTTCTCCCTCAACGGTTAAAGATGGCCACATCAAGGTTAAGATCAAGTGACAAAATCCGCCGCAGCGCAGCACGTTGCGCAAAGATGCATCTGTGCATATGCGCACCATTCCCTTGCGCGCAGGCGGGTTGGTCATTTTCTGCAATGGCACTACCTCTAGCGCAACAGCAATTCACAGGAGTAGACACATGGGCCAATTGGTTGACGGAGAGTGGCAGGACGTCTGGTATGATACAAAGTCATCGGGCGGTAAATTTGTGCGCAAGGATGCAGGGTTCCGCAACTGGATCACCGCTGACGGTGCCGCGGGACCAAGCGGCGCGGCGGGGTTTGCTGCGGCGTCGGGGCGCTATCATCTCTATGTGTCTTACGCCTGCCCATGGGCGCACCGCACGTTGGTTTTTCGCGCTCTCAAAGGGCTGACCGATCATATCAGCGTCTCGGTGGTGCACCCCGATATGTTGTCGGACGGTTGGACCTTCAAGACCGACGACCACGGTGCGACGGGTGACGCGCTTTTCAACCACGCCTTTGCGCGCGACATCTACCTGCGGGCAGACCCCGGCATGACCGGACGGGTCACGGTGCCCATTTTGTGGGACAAAGAGCGCGACACGATCGTGTCCAACGAATCCTCCGAAATCATCCGGATGTTCAATTCGGCGTTCAACGACATCACCGGCAACCACGACGATTATTGGCCAGACCACATGCGTGATGATATCGAAGCGGTCAATGCGCGGGTCTACGACACGGTTAACAACGGGGTCTACAAGGCGGGCTTTGCCACCACGCAGGCCGCTTATGATGCGGCGGTGGGGCCGCTTTTCGACAGTCTGGACTGGCTGGAAGAACGGCTTTCGACATCGCGCTACCTGATGGGTGACAAGATTACCGAGGCTGACTGGCGGCTTTGGACGACGCTGATCCGCTTTGATCCGGTCTATCATTTGCATTTCAAATGTAACCGTAACCGGATCGTGGATTATCCCAACCTGTGGGCGTTCACCCGCGAGCTATACCAATGGGACGGGGTGGCGCAGACGGTCAATTTTCACCATATCGTGCGGCACTATCACTACAGCCATGAGACGATCAACCCGCACCGGATTATCCCGATCAACCCAACGCTGGATTACTCTGAGCCGCATGGGCGCGGCTAGCGTCCTGTCCATAGTGCTCGACAATCGCGGCCAAGTCTGTTGGCGGGGTCGCGGTTTCCACAAATGCCCGGGCATTGCGGCTATGGGCAAAGATAGAGCCGTCTGAAAAGAACGTGGTGTCGGTGACAAAGACAACATTCGCGTCCGGGCAGGAAAAATTCGCATAATCGGCAACGGTCAACGCGCTGCCTTGGGTCAAAATCAAATCCAGCACGATCACATCAAAATACGCATCCTGAATGGCATTCAGCGCCTCGTCGCCGGTCGTGACGTGCACGACATCCGCGCCCAAACGCTCCAGATGGCGGGCCCAAACCTGACCCAGCGCGTAATTGCTTTGCACGATAAGACTGCGCATTTTACCCCCTTGGGCTTGGACGAAAGGCACTCCCTCGCCAGAAAATTAATCATTCACAAATGGTCTGTGCCTGGAATCCTAACGAAGTCTTAACGCTTGAAAACTATCACACAACACAGCAGATTGTCGCCATAGCCAAAAGTATATGGGCGATTATCCGCCTTGGAATAGCAGATAGATAAGGCCACCCATGACGCTGACTACGACACGCCGCCGCGCAGACGCTCATCGCGCCCGCCCTCGCTTTATAGCGACAACCATACCACAGGCGCGGGCATAATGCGAGATGAACAACAGCCAATCGCGAGCAATCTGACCGATGCAATCACACAATTTGGTGGCGTTCGGGCCGATTGGTTAGACCTTTCAACCGGTATCAACCCCGTGTTCTACCCCCCGCCCCTGTTGCCCGCCGAGGCATGGACCGCGCGCCCCGATCCGGCCGCTTTTGCGCGGCTGACGGGATACGCGCGCAGCTTTTGGAACGTGCCCAAGGGTGCCGCGATTGTGCCCGCCGCCGGGGCCTCGGCCATTATCGCAGCCCTGCCGCATCTGCGCGAAAAAGGCGATGTCGCCCTGCCTGCCACCGCCTGTGCCGACTACATGGCCGCGTTTGTGGCTGCGGGATGGACGCCCGCCACATCGCGCAGCAACGCCATCGTCGCGGTGCACCCCAATAGTCCGGACGGGCAGGCATGGACCCCCGATCAGCTTGATGCGCCCTTTGTCATCATCGACGAAAGCTACTGTGACGTGGCCCCTGATGCATCCCTGATCCACCTCGCCGCGCGGCCCAATACGGTTGTGATCAAAAGCTTTGGCAACTTCTGGGGACTGGCGGGGCTGCGGCTTGGCTTTGCGATCGGCGATCCTGCATTGCTGTCGGGCCTGCGCGCGCGGCTGGGGCAATGGGGCGTCTCGGGGGCTGCATTGGCGGTTGGCGCAGAGGCGCTGTCCGATCCGGCATGGGCGCAGGACACCCGCAACAGACTGGCCCGTGACGCGCTGCGGCTGGACATGATTATGGAGGCACAAGGCGCACCGGTCATCGGCGGCACATCCCTGTTCCGGCTTTATGAAGTGGCCGACGCGCGCGCTGCACAACTGCATTTGGCGAGCCACAAAATCTGGAGCCGCACCTATGCACAAAACGCCAACTGGCTGCGGCTGGGACTGCCCGCACCCGACAACTGGGGGCAAATCGAAGCGGCGTTCTGAACGGGTTTGTCTGCTCGGGCTTGCACTGCTAGGGTTACCCAAACGCGACCCCTTTTATAGAAAGCCAGCCCCATGCGCCACGCTCTCGCCCTTACCCTGTCATTACTGACGACACCCGCCTTCGCGCAAACCTGCGGCGGGCCGCTGCCTGCTTTTCTTGACGGTATCCGCACCGAGGCTGCCGCAATGGGGCTTGATGCGACCGCCACCGAAGCCGTGCTGCGTGGCGCAAGGATCGACCCGAAGGTGCTGCAAGCCGACCGCAGCCAAGGGGTTTTCCAGAAAGACTTCATCACATTTTCGCGCGCGCTGATCAGCCAGAACCGGATCGACAACGGGCGGCGGAACGCGGCGCGCTTTGACAGCACCTTTGATGCCATCGAGGCCCGCTTTGGCATCCCGCGCGGGGTGCTTTTGGCGTTCTGGGCGTTCGAGACCGACTTTGGTCAGGTGCAGGGCAATTTCAACACCCGCGACGCTTTGGTCACTTTGGCGCATGATTGCAGACGTCCCGCATTGTTCCGCCCACAACTGCTGGCCGCGATCACACTTGCGGCGCGCGGCGGCCTTGACCCTGCCCGCACAACAGGGGCTTGGGCGGGCGAGATCGGCCAGGTGCAAATGCTGCCCAAAGACATTCTCGAGCGTGGCATCGACGGAGACGGCGACGGGCGCATAGACCTGAAAAACTCGGCACCCGACGCGCTGATGTCAGGGGCGAATGTGCTGTCCTCGCTGGGCTGGGCACCAAACCAGCCATGGCTGCAAGAGGTCACGGTGCCTGCCGATCTGAACTGGACGCAAACCGGGCTGGACCACCGCAAACCGGTCCGCGAATGGGCCGCTTTGGGGGTCAAGCCGACATCTGGCGCACTTGCGGCGACATTGGACGCTTCGGTGCTTTTGCCGATGGGGCGCAATGGGCCGGCATTTCTGGCCTACCCCAATTTCGATGTCTACTTTGAGTGGAACAAAAGCTTTGTCTACGTCACCACCGCCGCGTATTTTGCGACGCGGCTTTCGGGGGCGCCGGTCTATGCGGCGGGCTCGCCCTCGGCGCCGCTGACCGGTCCACAAATGCAAGCGCTGCAAAAGAAGCTGGTGGCGCGCGGCCATGATGTGGGCGGGATCGACGGCATTTTAGGGGCGAAAACCCGTGCCGCGGTGCAGATCGAACAAAACCGTCTGGGCCTTCCTGCCGATGCATGGCCGACGATCGATTTGCTGACGGCGTTATGATCCGGCCCCAATACCATTTTCGCAAAACCGGCAATGACACGTATATCTGGCGCATTGAGCCGCTCTTGAAACAACGGTTCACGCCGCTGGACCTGATGCTGGGCAAAATCGGCGAAATATTCGAGCCCTACTGGTATGACGCAACGGGCGGGGTGCCGTCTTGTGTCAGCGTCATGGAACACGCAGCCCTTGCTGCGCGCAGCGACCTGAGTTATCCGATCCTGATCTGCGAAAACCACCGGATCATCGACGGGATGCACCGCGTGATGAAGGCCTATGGGACGGGCAAACCAACGATCCGCGCCCATCAAATCGACCTGCCCACGCCCGACTTTATCAATGCGGACCCTCGCGATCTGCCCCACGATTAGGCCACCATCGCGGCGGCTTTCTTCAAATCCACTGACACCAATTGCGACACGCCCTGTTCGCCCATGGTCACCCCAAACAGACGGTCCATCCGGCTCATCGTCACCGCGTGGTGCGTGATGATCAAAAATCGCGTCTGCGTGCGGCGGGTCATCTCGTCGAGCAGGTCACAAAACCGCGTTACATTGGCATCATCAAGCGGCGCGTCCACCTCGTCGAGCACGCAAATCGGTGCAGGGTTGGCCAGGAATACCGCAAAGATCAGCGCAAGTGCGGTCAGCGTCTGCTCGCCCCCCGAAAGCAGTGAGAGTGTGGACAATTTCTTGCCCGGCGGCTGGCACATAATCTCCAGCCCCGCCTCCAGCGGATCATCGCTTTCCACCAGCACCAACCTGGCCTCTCCGCCGCCAAACAAATGGCTGAACAACAACCCGAAGCTTTCGTTGACCTGCTCGAACGCGGTCAGCAACCGCTCGCGGCCTTCCTTGTTCAGGCTGGCGATCCCGTGGCGCAAGGCCGCAATCGCCGCTTCCAGATCCGCCTTTTCACCAACCAGATGATCATGCTCGGTCTGGACCTCTTTGGCGTCTTCTTCGGCGCGTAAATTGACCGCGCCCAAGCTGTCGCGCTGCCGCTTGAACGCATTGACCTGCGCCTCAATCGCCTCGGCGGCGGGCATCTTCTCCAAATCGGTCTCTAAGCTCTCTAACAGTTGCGCGGGCGTGACCTCCTGCGCCTCCATGATCCGCTCTTGCGCATTGATCACGGTCTCTTTTGCCGCATCAGCGCGGGCCTCGGACCTTGCGCGCGCCTCTCTCGCCTCCGAGGCTGCGCGCTCGGCATCCCTCTCGGCGTCCGCCGTTTCGCGCAGTCCGGTATCGGCCAAGGCCAAGGTGTCAGCCGCTGTCTGGCGGCGCACGGCTGCAGCGTCAATCGCATCGGCCAACTCCGCGCGTTTCGCTGCAATCTCCTCGGGGGCAGTGGTGGCCTCTTGCAGGTCCGCTTCGGACGCCTCTTTGCGCTCTGCCAATTCTGCGCTGCGCTTATTGGCCGTCTCCAAGCGGTGCTTCCAGCCCGAGACTTCCTTGGTGATTTCCTGACTGCGGCGTAGTCTTGCGTCCCCCTCGCGGCGCGCTTCTTCATAGGCGGAGCGGCGCGACATCATGGTGATCCGCGCGGCCTCTACAGTCATTTTGATGTCTTCGACCTCATTGCGCACGGCACCCAGATCACCCAGATCTGCGGCGGCTTTTTGGGCCTCTTTGAGTGTTTGGCTGGCGCGGTTGGCTTCGTCTTCGTGGCGGGTCACAGAAAGCCCGAGGCTCTCTAATTTACCCTGCGACAGGTTACGATCCGCCTCGGCACGGCTGGCCGCGCGGTTGGCGTCGGCGACCAAGCGATCAGCATCACGGCGCGCCTGACGGGCGGCCTGATCTGCGGCAGTCAAATCGGCCAGACGCTTGGTCAGCATCTCATGGGCTTGGGTCGCCCCTTTGGCTGTGGCGCTGACCTCTTCAAGATCACGTTTCAATTCGACCAGCCGGTTCAACTGTTGCAAACGCAATGCCGCCGCAGAGGGCGCATCCTCGGACGCGGCGCGAAATCCGTCCCAACGCCAGACATCACCTTCCAGCGACACCAGCCGCTGGCCCGGCTTCAACACCGCTTGCAACTGCGCGCCTTCTTCTTGGCGCACCAATCCCACCTGGTTCATGCGGCGGCCCAAAACCTCGGGCACCTGCACAAATTGCGTCAAGGGCGCCACACCATCAGGCAAGGCCTGCGCCGCCAGATACGGCGGCAAAGTGGCCCAGCCCGACGCCGCATCCGGCCCGATCGCAGGCGCGCGCAAATCATCGGCCAAAGCCGCACCCAGCGCCTTTTCATAGCCACTTTGCACGGTCAACAAATCCAGCACTTGGCCGCCCTCGGCGGTGTCGCGTTCCACCAATCGAGCCAGCGCTGCAACCTCGGCGCGCAGGGCATTTGCCTCGCCTTCCGCCTCTGACCGCTTGACCCGTGCATCGCTCTCGCGGGTCTGGGTCTCGGCGCGGGCGGTTTCGGTTTGCGCCAAGGTCTCGTCTGCCTTTTGCGCCGTGGCCACCGCTTGCCGCTCGGCCTCGCCGGCGGTCACAAAATCCGCCTCGGCCTGCGTTAATGCAGCCTGCGCCACAGCCATCGCCGCCTTGGCTTTATCGGCCTCGGCTTGCGACCGGCTCAACGTGGTGCGGTTGTCATCGATCAAACGCTGCGCTGACTGGTGTCTGGCTGCCAAACGGGCGACATCCTCGGTCATCTGCGACAGGTCCGCCTCGCGTTCGCGCAATACCGCGCCGGCCTCTGATGCGCCCGATTGCGCGGCGGTCAACCTGTCTTCATGGCCCTCGCCCGCCTTGGCAATCTCTCTGGCTTCCCACTCCAGCCGCGCAATCGTCTCGCCTGCGTCCTTGTTCAGGCCGGCCTCGCGGTCAATATCGCGGGCCAACTGATCAATGCGGGCGCGCAATGTGCCGATCGTCTCCAGCGCGCGGGCCTCCTGGTCAGCCAAGGTATCGCGCTGCACTTGCAAACGCTGCAAAACGGCCGCCGCAATCGCCTCTTCCTCGCGCAAGGCAGGCAAAACACCCTCTGCCGCCAGCCTTGCCTTGGCCGCTTGGCGTGCCGCGGTTTCCGCCGCCGCGGCCGCCGTGGTCCGCTCTCGCAACTGCGCCGCAGCCGCCAGCATCGCCTCGTCGGCCTCTTTCCAGCGGCGGAACAAAAGCATCCCTTCCGCGCGGCGCAAATTCTCGCCAATCTCGCGATACCTTGCGGCCTGCCGCGCCTGTCGCGCCAATGTTGCCAACTGGCTGGCCAATTGCTCGACCACATCATCAACGCGGGTCAGATTGGTCTCGGCCCCGCGCAGCTTCAACTCTGCCTCGTGACGCCGCTGATACAGCCCCGAAATCCCTGCTGCCTCTTCCAAAATCCGGCGGCGATCCTTGGGCTTGGCGTTGATCAACTCCGAAATCTGGCCCTGCCGCACCAAGGCTGGCGAATGCGCACCGGTGGAGGCATCGGCAAACAACATCTGCACATCGCGCGCGCGCACATCTTTGGAACTGACCTTATAGGCCGAGCCCGCATCGCGGGTGATCCGGCGGGTAATTTCCAGATGATCGTGGTCGTTAAACGCAGCGGGCGCCAAGCGTTCGCCGTTATCAATCATCAGGCTGACTTCGGCAAAGTTGCGTGCAGGCCGCGTTGATGCACCGGCAAAAATCACGTCTTCCATGGAACCACCGCGCATCGCCTTATGGCGGTTCTCGCCCATCACCCAGCGCAGCGCCTCAAGCAGGTTCGACTTGCCACAGCCATTAGGACCAACCACACCTGTCAGCCCGTCGGCGATAATCAAATCGGTCGGGTCAACAAAGCTTTTGAAGCCATTGAGTCGAAGTTTACTAAAGCGCAACGATCGGGGCCTTGTGATTCCTGAAACAAGCTCAAAGGTGGCCTCTCATAGCCCCCCGAGTCAACGAAAACACCCCTTATCTGGGGAAAACCGCCGACTTATCCACAAGATATTGCGGTTTTCGGGGCGCATTCACCGATTTTCGGGCGGATTGTCATTGCCTGCCGCATAGCCTAGCGTCAGCGCAAACCGCACGCACGGACCCGCCCATGATCATCGTCGCCCGCACCGACCCGCACGACCCGCAGACAACTGCCCTGCTCACCGCCAGCCATGCCTTGATGCAACGCCTGTTTCCGCCCGAGGATAATTTCTACCTGTCCATCGACGCGCTTTGCGCCGATGACATCCGCTTTTTCACCGCGCGCGAAAACGGCATCGTGCTTGGCACCGGCGCGCTGGCCATCAAGGACGGCTACGGCGAGATCAAATCGATGTTCGTGTCCGAGGGCGCGCGCGGACGCGGTGTGGGTGACGCCTTGCTGCGGCAAATCGAGGATCAGGCCAAGACCGATTTTTTGCGGGTGCTGAAACTGGAAACCGGCAATGTGCTCTATGCCGCCCATAGGCTTTATGCGCGGCACGGCTATATCACTTGCTCGGCCTTTGGCGATTACACCACTGCGGCGTCCTCCATCTTCATGGAAAAGACGCTCTAGCCTACTTCTTTTCGGCTTGTGCGGCTTTCATGCGGGCCAGCAACCCTTCTTTGCTCTCGCGCTCGCCAAACGGCTTTTTCTTTGAGCCATGCGCATTATGCTCGGCATGTTTGGGGGCATTTTTATTCAATTTCGGTGCTCCAGACGCTTTGTAATCCATGATCAATCCTCTTAATCCGAGACGTCATTACCACGGCGCAATGGCTTATGCACCTGCTGGTCGCACAGAAAAATCAGATACCTGTCGCCACAAATGCCACACCGAAATACGCGACCAAAATCGCTATGCAAAACATTTTCATCATCACTGCCCACCTTTTTTTCTTTTCATACCCTTGGCAGACCCGAAACCAGAAGGGGAAAAAACCCGCGTGCGTGCCAGAATGACCAGCAGATGCAACAAGGTCACAGCGTGACCTCGCAATCTTCGGGCGCGTGCAAAGCCCCTCTTGCGTCTGCTTTTGTCATCACGCACTCTTTGTCCCTAGCCCTGTTGAATGAAAGAGACACCCCCATGCCCAAGCACCGCGTCCTGACCGAATTTGGCATGGGAACATCGCTGCGCCGCCAAGACTATACCCAAGCCGCCAGACGCGCCCTGCAAGATGCGCTGTGGCACAATTCGATCAACATGGCAGAGCTGTTCGGCTTTCCCAAAGAGGCGATGATCATTGACGTCGAAATCGCGTGCCAGCAGCCCGATGCGGTTGATACTGCGGCGCTGCTCGATATTTTCCCTTACGGTCAACCCCGCGTCACGGTGCATCACGGCGGCCTCGACATTCCGCGCCCCGACGGTAACCCCACGGTCATCGTAAATGCAGCCATCAACGTGTCATTCAACATGGAGCGTATCTGATGGACCAGCGCATGATTATCGAAATGGGCATGGGCAATGACCTGCACGGCATGGACTATCAAAAGGCCGCCGCGCGCGCGATTGAGGACGCGTTTCGGCACTCGACCTTGCCGATCTTTGGCACGCTCGCCATTCCCACCGAAACGATGCGCGTGCAGGTAACTGTCGGCGTGCAAGAGCCCGACAAACTCGACACAGATGCTTTGGCAAAGCTGCTGCCACGCGGCCGTGCCACGGTCACTGCGGTAAAGGGTGGCCAGAATGTGCATCACGCGGCCACCGGCGACACCGCCGTGATCGCCACGGCAGCCGTCGAGGCGTTCTTGCCCAATCAATCTGCCAAATGGAAAGCGGTCTAAAACCCGCGCACGGCTGACAAAGTGGCCCCTGTGGTCAGCGCCTGTTCGTCAATTTTGCAGGCAATGATCGCGACCGTGCCGCTGGCTTTTGCGCGCGCAAACGCATCCGGGAATTGCGCCCCGTCCGTGACCAACTCTCCATGCCCGCCATAGGCTTTTGCAAGTGCCACAAAGTCAGGGTTCGCCAGCATCGTGCCAGATATACGCCCCGGATAATGCTTTTCCTGATGCATCCGAATGGTCCCGTAGCGGCCATTGTCCATCACGATCACAATCGGTTTCGCCCCGTGCTGCACCGCCGTCGACAACTCGTTACAGGTCATCTGAAAACAGCCATCGCCCGCCAAACACACCACATCGCGATCAGGGTGCTCCAATGACGCCGATATCGCCGCAGGAAAGCCATAGCCCATTGACCCCGACGTCGGCGCCAGTTGCGTGCCATACTGCTTATAGACAAAATAACGGTGCAACCACGCCGCATAGTTCCCCGCCCCGTTTGTCAAAATCGCATCATCCGCCAAGTTATCCGACAGCCACTTGATCACCTGCTCTTGCTTGACGGCACCGGGGCTCTCGAATGGTGTTAACCACGCCTCGTAATCAGCCCTCGCCGCCCTGCGCCACATATCCCATTGCGGTGCAATCTCCATCGTTGCCGCCATGATCGCCAGCTGCGTGGTGGCCGTCGCCCCGTCACAAACATAGCCGATATCAGCGCCATAAACCCGGCCAATCTCATGCGCATCGGCGTGAATATGCACAATGGTTTTGCGCGGGTCGGCAGGGTCCACCAGCGTATAACCCTGCGTCTCGATATCGCCAAACCGGGTGCCGATCAGCAGCAGAAAATCCGCCTCGCGCAGACGCGCCGCCAGCTTGGGGTTGACCCCGACATTCAAGTCACCCGCAAAATGCGAATGCCTGTTGTCCATATAATCCTGCCTGCGAAAGCCGGTCACGACAGGGGCGCCGGTGATCTGCGCCAACCGCTCCAGTGAGCTGGCCGCCGCCGCATCCCAATGCGGCCCGCCAACCACAATCATCGGGCGCTTTGCCGCCATCAAACCCGCCAGAACATCGGGCCCCACGCGCCCCGCGCCTTGCTCCACTGCGCCACTGAAATCGGGCACATCCGCCTGCGCACTCAGCATATTCTCGGGCAGGGCCAAAACCACAGGCCCCGGTCTGCCGCTTTTGGCCACCCGAAACGCCCGCGCAATATACTCTGGCAAACGCGCCGTATCATCAACCTGCGCGACCCATTTGGCCAGCCCGCCAAACATGGCGCGATAATCCACCTCCTGGAACGTCTCGCGGTCAGTCTGGCGATTGTCGATCTGGCCGACAAACAGCACCATCGGCGTGCTGTCCTGCATCGCGATATGTACGCCCGCGCTGGCATTGCACGCGCCGGGCCCGCGGGTGACAAAACATACCCCCACCTCGCCGGTCATCTTGCCGTAGGCCTCCGCCATCATCGCAGCACCGCCCTCCTGACGGCACACGACATTGGTGATTTTGCTGTCATAAAGCCCGTCCAATGCGGCCAGAAAGCTCTCTCCGGGCACCGAAAACACGCGCTTCACGCCCAGCTTTTCCAACTGATCGCTCAAGATTTTGCCGCCGTGACGTTTCATGCCAAATCGCTCCCTTCGCATTTGCGCACAGCATGTGTCAGACTGCGCAGAGTGGCAACAGGCGAGTTTTGACTATGTCATAGGCACCCAACAAAGGAATATCCCATGACCAAACTGCTCGGCATTTCAGGCGCTTTGCGCAAGGCCTCCACCAACACCGCTCTCATGCGCCAAGCCGCCGAAATCTTCGCGCCCAGCAGGTTTATCCAAGCGGACCTCGACCTGCCGCTCTACAACGGCGACGTGGAAAAGGCGGACGGCATCCCTGCCGCTGTCCAAACCCTCGCCGACCAGATCAAGGCCGCAGACGCGATCATCATCGCCAGCCCCGAATATAACAAAGGCATCACAGGTGTTCTCAAAAACGCGCTCGATTGGGTGAGCCGCACCGAGGGCGGCCCTTGGGCGAAAAAGCCCGTAGCAATCATGTCCGCAGCCGCAGGTCGCGCTGGCGGCGAGCGCTCGCAATACGCCCTGCGCCTGGCCCTCGCACCTTTCGATATTGATCTGGTGCAAGGCCCGGAGGTGCTGATCGGTGCCAACTCCTCGCAATTCGACGCCGCAGGCAAACTGACCAATGACCGCTATATCGCGACCCTCACCACGCTGATGGAAAAGCTGCGCGCCAAACTTTAATCCGCCACCGTCAAAACCGGATGATCCAAAGCCTTCACACCCGGCATTTGCGCACTCCTCGAAACCCGCCTAAAACACATGTATGACAGAGCAGCCCGACCGCGTGCAAACAATAGCCGACCCGATGGATATCGGGCGTGCGCAGGCCCTTGCCGCAACCCTTGGCGATATGACAACAATCGCAACAGGCGATCCGCTCCCACCCTTTGCGCATCAGATCTACTTTTGGGACGCGCAACCGCCCGGCGCATTGGGCCGCGACGGACATCCCGCCATGGGCGGCTTCATCCCTGATCTAGGTTTGCCCCGCCGCATGTGGGCCGCTGGCAAACTCGTCTGGCACCGCCCCCTTCTGGCTGGCATCCGCGCCGAGAAAACATCGACCATCGAAAGCATCACCCGCAAATCCGGCCGCTCTGGACCCCTCGCCTTTGTGCGCGTGCGCCATGACATCAAGCAGCGCATGACCCTCGCCCTGACCGAATACCAAGACCTCGTTTACCGCGAGGATCAACCGCAGGCACACCCCGCACCACCCATCGCGCGAACCGATGAAGACCACGCGGAATCCGTGCATTTCGACAGCACTGTGCTGTTCCGCTACTCCGCGCTCACCTTCAATGGCCACCGTATTCACTATGACGAAAACTATGCCCGGGGCGTCGAAGGCTATGACGGTCTCGTCGTGCACGGTCCACTTTTGGCACATCTCTTGATGGGCTTGGCCAAGCGGCAATTGGGTGACCTCACCTCATTCGCCTACCGCGCCACGTCCCCCCTCATGCACCATGAAACAGCAACACTGTGCTGGAAAGACAACCAAGCATGGGTGCGCGGCCCTGACGGGCGACAATGCATGATCGCGAACGCATCCTAAAGATTACGCTCGGGCTTGAAATCATCGGGTATACGATCGCGGTCCTCCAACACCAGATCGGCCATGACGTCCGCCATTTTCGGGGCCATGCCAAAGCCGATCTTGAACCCGCCATTGGCCACAAACTCACCCTTTCGAAACGGATGCACGCCCAACATCGGCGCACGGCTACGGCTCCGCGGACGCACCCCGGCCCAGCGCTCGATCACAGGGGCATCAGCCAAAACCGGGAACAACAGCCGCGCTTTTGCAATCACATCCTCAAGCAAACGATCTGTCGCAAACGGATCATCAAAATACCGCTCGGTCGTTGAGCCAACCGCCACCGTGCCATCAAAATGCGGCACGATGTGCAAGGTCTCGGCAAACAACTGCGGCAGGCCAACCGCGTCGAATTGCAGCAACGCCCCTTGCCCTTTCGCACCCGCTCCAACCTGCCGCCCATGCTGCGCCGTCATCTCCTCCAACCCGCGCCACCCCGTCGCCCAAACAACGCGCCCCTGCGTCGCGCCATCAGCCACAACCTCACCACCAAGCACTGTGACCGCAGCCGCCAAGGCCTTTGTCGCAGCCCTCGGATGGATCAGCGCCGTCAGCGTATCATGCACAAGCATCCCACTCGGGCTAGGCGGCGACCAAGGCGCATCACCGACAGGAATAATCTCCCAAATCGCCGCATCACCCCAAAATTCCGCCGCAGTCACAGCCCGCTGTTTGGCCAAAGCAATCGCCGCGCTATCCGCCAAAGGCTGTAACCGACCTGCCCGCGAATACCCCGTCGCAAGACCCGAAAGCTCCGTCACGCCCGCCCAGAAATCCGCCTGCATCAAAAGGCTTTCCAACTGGAACGCTTTCTTGACGCCCCACTTCTCTGGCACATGCGGCGCAAGCGCGCCCACGATCCCGCCACTGGCCCCGGCGGCCACACCGTTGGGATCGATCACCCGCACGTGCGCCCCACGCAGCGCACAGGCATAAGCCACCGACAGGCCAAACACCCCAGCCCCCATCACCGTCACATCCACAGTTGCCATTCGCTCTTCCACCGCTCAAAGATGGGCCACCCATAAGGCAAAGACAGATGACCGACCAGACCGCCTCTCTCATTTGGCGCGACACCGACGCAGGCCGCGTGCCGGTCTCGACGCAATTCGACGATCCCTACTATTCGCTCGGCGGTGGCCTTGATGAGACGCGGCATGTATTTCTCGGCGGCAATGACCTGCCCGCACGGTTCGGCCACGATCTGCACATCGGCGAGCTGGGCTTTGGCACAGGTCTCAACCTGCTCGTCACATGGACAGACTGGCTCAAGACCCGCCACGGCAAACTGCACTTTACCTCGTTTGAGGCCTACCCGATGTCCAAGCCCGACATGGCCGCAGCCCTCTGCGCCTTCCCCGAAATCGAGCCCTTGGGCGAAATCCTGCTGGACCGCTGGACCGCAGGTGACGGCCCCATAGACCTCGCCGAAGACCTTACCCTCGAAGTCATCATCGGCGACGCGCGGCAAACCTTGCCCGCATGGTCAGGCCGGGCCGATGCATGGTTTCTCGATGGCTTCTCGCCCGCCAAAAACCCTGCACTGTGGGAACCAACGCTCTTGCAAGCCGTCGCCAACCACACTTGCGCAGAGGGCACCGCAGCCACCTACTCCGCCGCAGGCCATGTGCGGCAATCACTGACTGCGGCGGGCTTTGAGGTGACCCGCGTGCAAGGCTTCGGGCGCAAACGGCACATGACAACCGCAAGGAAACGCGATGCAACATAACCAGCGGCTTGGCATGTGGTTGATGTGCGCCACTGCCTTCATCTTTGCGGTCCAAGACGGCATTTCGCGCCACCTTGCGGGCGAATACAACGTGCTGATGATCGTGATGATCCGCTACTGGTTTTTCGCCGCCTTTGTGATCACTGTGGCGGCGCGCAAGGCAGGGTCAATTCGGGCTGCCGCCAAGACCAGCCAGCCGGTACTGCAAATTTCTCGCGGACTACTACTTGCAGGCGAAATCTGCATCATGGTTGCGGGCTTTGTACTGCTCGGGCTGGTCGAAAGCCATGCGATATTCGCCTCCTATCCGTTGCTTGTCGCGGCGTTCTCGGGGCCGATCCTGGGCGAAAATGTCGGCTGGCGCAGGTGGGTGGCCATCGGGATCGGCTTCATCGGGGTGCTTGTCATCTTGCAGCCGGGCTTTGCGGTCTTCTCTCCCTATGCGGTCATCCCGCTGACCTCGGCGGTCCTGTTTGCTATCTACGCCTTGCTGACCCGCTATGCGGCGCGGCGCGACACGGCGGCAACCTCGTTTTTCTGGACCGGAGTATCTGGGGCCGTCGCGATGACAGTCGTGGGCATCTGGTTTTGGGAACCGATGTCAGGGGGGGATTGGCTCTGGATGGGCGCGCTCAGCATCACAGGGGTCACCGGGCATTTTCTGCTGATCAAAACCTATGAGGTCGCCGAAGCCTCCTCGGTGCAGCCCTTTGCCTATCTGCAACTGGTCTTTGCCACGATCATCGGCATCACGCTGTTTGGCGAAACGCTTGCGACCAACGTGGCGATCGGGGCGCTGATCGTTGTGGGGGCGGGCATTTTCACACTGCTGCGCAGCCGCAAGGTCAACCTTCGGGCCGGCTAACGGGGCGGCGACTGGTCAGCGGGGCCACCGGCTCGGGGCGGGTGCGCGGGCGCACAACCGGCTTTTCGCCAATCAGCAGTTCCATAAACCGGATCGGGCCGGTCTCGCCGGTCAAACGGGCCTCGTAAATGGGAATAGATTCCGCCACCCGCATCACGTAATTGCGGGTCTCGCGAAACGGAATATTCTCGATCCAGTCGATGATATCCGCCTCTCCGATCCGCGGATCGCCCCTCTCGGCCATCCACGTGCGCGGCCTGCTTGGACCCGCATTATAGCCTGCGGCCATCATCACCGGTGAATAGCCAAACTGCTCTTGCAACTGGCTTAGATAGGTCGCGCCAAGCCGCGCATTATACGCCGGATCTGCGGTCAGACGGTTCCGGCTGTAGGGCTCGCCAAGCTGCTCGGACAGCTCTTGGGCTGTGGCGGGCATCAACTGCATCAACCCCAGCGCGCCCACCGCACTGCCAATGCCCGCATTAAACTCGCTCTCGCGGCGCGCAATCGACAGCGCCAGCGCGGGCGCCACCGGCAGCTCCATCTCGGCCATCGGATGCAGTGGAAAATAAATCGACGGCACAAGAATATCGCGGGTCAGGGCGGTCTTGCCCAATAATACCTCGAAATACGGCTCGTCCATTTCGGCCAGTAGCGCGCCAAGCTGCGACAGCTCGGTCGCATCCAGCCGCTTGCCCAGCGCAGCAAAGAACGGCACCGCGCCCACACGCTCTCCGGCTTGCAACAGTGCCAGCGCCGCGCGGGTCAAATCTTGCGACAAGAACGGCGCGTTCTGCCAATCGGCAGGGTCATTCCTGCCGGTCAGATCAGGGTCAAGCGACAGGCCCAGCTTTTGCGCCGCCAGCAGTCCGTAAAACCCCGTCTGATGCTGGGCCGCCCCTGCATAGGCCGCGCGCGCTGCCAGTTGATCACCCAGAACCTCTTGCGTGCGGGCAATCCAGTATTGCATCCGGCCCTCTTCAATCGGGTTCCCGACAGCGGCATCTGCGGCCTGAAAATGGGTCAGGGCCACGGCGGGCTGATCAAGATAGGTCAGCGCGATATAGCCCGCCAGCCACTCCAGATCGGCAAAGGCCTCGCCTTGGGTCAAATAATGTTTTGCCGCCAGTTCATAGGCGCTTTGCGCACGGCCCTCGCGCATTTCGGAACGCGCCAATATCCGGCGCCAGCCCGACCAGCGAAACGGCTGCTCCATAGCTTCGGCAGACACCGAACGGGCGCGCAAAATCTCGATTGCCTCCTCGCGCGCGCCGCGACTGGCCAGCCAACCATAGCGTGCATAGGCAAGGCCGGTATCATCTTTCAACCCGTCAGGCACCGCGCGCGCCAGCGTCTCTGCATCGGGCAGGCGTTTAAGATACCCGATCTTTGCGCGGGCAAGGGCCGCTTGACCCGCGTCCAGCAACTCCACCATGCGCTCGGCCTCCAGTGTGCGCCAGCGCCACAACAATGCATCCGTGCGCGCGGCATTATACGGGGCCAACAGATCGGCGAACCGGTCGATCATCGCTTGATGGCCGGTTTCGGTCAGCCCTTGGGTCAACCATGTATCCACCAGCATATCCTCGGCGGCATCCTTGCGCCCCGTGGCCATCAGCGCATCGGCCAGACGCACGGCTCCTTCACCGGTCTGGGGCAGAAAATCACCAAACCACTCGATCACCATCGCGGGATTGAACCCCTCGGGGATCGCCTCTTCGGCGCGGGCACGAATTCTGTCCATCTGCGGCCAGTCGGGTCGGGCGGCAGTAAACGCCATATAATCCACAAAATCGGCCTCGCCCTCGCGCAGCCGCAGCCATGTAATCACATCTGCGGTCACCGGATCGGAGGTCCCGACGATCGAATAGGCAAGTTGCCAATCCTGCGCACCTGCGGCCGTCACCGCATCAATCGCGCGCTGGTCAATCACCTGCGCCATCCCCCAAAACGGGGCTGAAATCAGGGCAATCGCAAGGGCTATCAATCGCATCACATTGTCCTTATTCGGGCGGGTCTTTGCCAACCTAACCTTTGCGCGCGCTTGGGCAACGTGAAACTTGTCCATCGGCGGAAAGGCGTCTAATGTCCGCGCGATTTCAACGGTCCGAATCCATCGGGCCATCCATAAGGATACGCGTCATGTTCAAAGGGTCTATGCCTGCACTTGTCACGCCGTTTAGCAACGGCAAAGTGGACATTGACGCGCTCAAAAAACTGGTGGACTGGCATGTCGATCAAGGCAGCCACGGGCTTGTCCCCGTCGGCACTACCGGCGAAAGCCCGACCCTGACACACGCCGAACACGATCTGGTGGTGCAAACCGTGGTGCAAGCCGCCGCAGGGCGCATCCCCGTGATCGCGGGCGCAGGGTCCAACAACACCATTGAAACCGTGCGACTTGTGCAAGCGGCCAAAGCGGCAGGCGCAGACGCCGCCCTTGTCGTGACCCCCTATTACAACAAGCCAACACAGCGCGGGCTTTACGCCCATTTCGCTGCCGCCGCCGATTGTGGATTGCCGATCATCATCTACAACATTCCAAGCCGCTCGGTCGTCGATATGACCCCGGAGACCATGGGTGCCTTGGCAAAACTGCCGATGATCATCGGCGTGAAAGATGCCACCGGCGACCTGTCGCGTGTGCCCAAGCAGCGGATGCACTGCGGCACTGACTTCGTGCAGTTGTCCGGCGAAGACGCGACCGCGCTTGGCTTTAACGCCCATGGTGGGGTCGGGTGCATTTCCGTGACCGCAAACATCGCGGCGAAACTCTGCGCTGAGTTCCAAGAGACCACGCTTGCGGGCGACTACGCCTCTGCGCTGACCCAGCTCGACCGCCTGATGCCACTGCACGAGGCCGTGTTCCTGGAGCCGGGTCTGGTCGGCGCGAAATACGGCATGTCGCTTTTGGGGCTCTGCTCGGACGAGGTCCGCTCGCCGCTCACCACGCTGACCGACGAAACCAAAGCCGCGATCAAATCAGGGATGCAAGTCGCAGGCCTGCTGGTCTAAAACCGTCTGGGACGGGGTAAACCCCGTCACGCCCGCAGCCAATCTGCGGCATAGCGCAGATCGCCACAGCCGCCAAAGCGCGCCGCACGCGAAAGCTCGGCGCGCAACCGCGCAAGCCGCCCCGCGCCCATCTGCACGCCCGCCTCGGGCCAAAACGCGGTGACATCCAGAATATCGCCATTGCGCTTCATATCAATACGCCCGATCAACCGGTCCGCCTCCATCACGGGGAAGACATAATAGCCATATTGCCGCTTGGGCGCGGGCACAAAAATCTCGATCCGGTAGTGAAATCCAAACAACCACTCCGCCCGCTTGCGATCCCGCAAGGCCGGATCAAAGGGCGACACTATCCGCACGCGGTTTTGTGGTGCCGCGACCGTCTCATCCATGACCTCGGGGCGCGCCAACACGCGTTTCAAACCGCCATCCGCCCCCGCGACATCCACCTCGATCGCGCGCCCGTCCGCCACGGCGGCAACGGCCCAATCTTTCGCCTCCTGCTTGGTCGTCAAATCCCAAAACGCCGCCAATTGGGCGCTGGTGGCAAAGCCCAACCTGTCCAGCGCCGCCCCGCAGGCCCAATCCACCGTCTGTGCCTCGTCCACCCTTGCGTTCAACCGCTCGGCCGGAATGACCCGTTCGGTCAGGTCATAAACCTTGCGAAACCCGTCGCGGCGCACAACCGACAATTGGCCAGAGCGCCACAAATACTCGAGCGCCGTCTTGGACGGATGCCAGTCCCACCAACCGCCCGATCCACGGCTCTCGTCCTTGCCAACATCCCCCGACGAACAGGCCCCGTGATCGGACACCTGACGCAAAACCTCGTCGATCTTCTGGGTGAAATCATCGCGGCGCCACGACGTCCAGCGGCCCTCAAGCACCGCCGCATCGCGGGCAAATTTATGCCGCCAATGGGCAAACAACCCCATATCAATCGCTGCGGCATCATGGGTCCAATGCTCGAACACATCGCGGTCGCGGGCCAATGCATGACCCAAAGCCGCAGGGCGATACTGCTGCCGGCGCGACCATAAGATCAGATCATGCGCGCGGGCAAAGGTGTTCACACTGTCCAGTTGCACAAACCCCAAACCGGCAATCAGCGCGGCAAGATCCGCCCCCTTGCCCGCACCGCTGGGGGCGTCCGACAACCCGTGACGCTGCAAAAACACATGCCGCGCGCGGGCATTGGTCAACACAGGCGTCACGCCTCATCGTCCAGCATATGCGATATCTGATGGCTGCGGATCTGGCGCAACGCTTCAACTAAAATCGCCGTGACAAAGCCAAAGTTCAACAACCCGTTGGCCGCCGCCATCCCCGACAACAACCGCCATTCCACCGGCAATAACACATCGCCAAACCCCAAGGTCGTAAAGGCGACCAGCGCAAAATACAGCGACAGTTCCATGGTCTCGAACACACCGATCACCCTGAACGCCACAGCCCAAGTCCACACGCCGGCAAAAATCTGCACCAAAATCCAGACCGTGGCCACCATCAGCACCAAAATCAGCTTGGGGCGGTGCGGCTCGCGCGCGAGCCAGTGCCGACGCTTGAAAAAGGCCCATTCCATCGCCAGAAAACTGCCCCCCGCAATCAGAATCGACATCAAAAACAGCACAGACCCAATCGCAAATTGTATAAACATCAGACCTCCCAAAACATGGCGTCCCGCACCATACCGCGCCTTGCGGGCAATACCAGTGCGCCCGCTCTCTTGTGCAGCCGCGCGCCTTGACCTATCTGATGCAGATCATGGCCAAGCAACCTGAAAACAAAAACTACAAGGTCCTCGCGGAAAATCGGCGCGCGCGCTACGATTATGCCATCGAGGATGATATCGAAGTCGGCATTATCCTGCACGGCTCCGAGGTCAAATCCCTGCGGTTGGGGCAATCCAACATTGCGGAAAGCTATGCCTCGGTGGATGATGGCGAGCTGTGGCTGACCAACGCCTATATCGCGCCTTATGATCGGGCGATGTTCGGCCACGAGGAACGGCGCAAGCGCAAGCTTCTGTGTAAACGCAAAGAACTCGTGCGGCTTTGGAATGCCACCAAACGCGAAGGCATGACCATCGTGCCCTTGGTGATGTATTTCAACGACAAGGGGCTGGTCAAACTCAAGATCGCCACCGGCAAAGGCAAGAAAAACCACGACAAACGCGCCACCGAGGCCGCGCGCGACTGGGGCCGCCAGAAACAGCGCCTGCTGCGGCACGGCGACTGACTTTGGGGGGAAACCCCGCCCAAAAGACCCCTATTGCGCGACCTCGCATAGCTGTTAACTTGCAAAGAACCACCGCAGATCGGGCCTTTGCGCTGGCACAAGAATGATGGCCCGGATTGAAAAAGGATTTGGGGACTATGGAAGCACTTATCGCACAACTCGTCGCAGGCGCCGTGGGTGGCATTGCGGTCGGCAAAGCAAAAAGCGACATGTCGCTTGGCACCGTCGGCAACACAGTAGCGGGCCTTTTGGGCGGCCTTGGCGGCGGCCAGATTTTAGGCATGTTGGCAGGCGGCGACACATCGAGCCTGATCATGTCGCTCATCGGTGGCGGTGGCGGCGGCGCTGTTCTGACCGCGGCAGTTGCCATTTTGAAACGCAAAATGGGCTAATCGGCCGGCCTATTTTTTCGGCGCAACCTCCACGCGCGCGCCAAAACGGCTTTGGCCGACCGAAAACGCAAAGCCATCCAAGGCGCTCTGAGGCAATACCGATGATGCGTCGGTCAGGGCATTCAACGCCGGCCAGCCATCCCTGATCCAGACGGTGCCTGCGGGAATACGCGGCGTCACCTTGGCCCGTGCGCCAAACGATCCGCGCGCGTTTGAGATGTCGATCTCGGCCGCATCCACGATCCCGCGCTGTGCCGCATCGGCCACAGATATCCACAGCTCTGGCGCATCTTCGCGCGCCGCAAGTGTCGGCAAGGCGCGGCCATGGTCATAAAACGCATGAAAATGCGCAAATGTGCGCCCATGCGCCAAAGCGAGCCCGCCTTGACCTGCGTGCCCTGCCGTATAGCTCGGCAGTGCCGCCAGCCCCATATCGGCGGCGCGTTGCGCATGGAACGCGATCTTGCCCGACGGGGTGGTGAAAGCCAAAGACGGGTAAGTAATATGCGACACCTTCAATGCCGTGCGCCCGCCATTGGCGCGCATTGCACCCACTGTGGTATGCCCCGTCGCCGGATGATCAAGAGCGGCATTCATCGCGGCTTCCTGATCGGCCCAAGGATAGACATCCGCAACGCCAAGTCGCTGCGCAAGACCCTTGTAGGTGTCATAGGCGGGCCGAGCCTGTCCGGCGGCAGGCAGGACGCGGCCCGATCCCACCGCCGGGGCGACCAAAATTGCCGGTCAGGGCCAGAAGACACGAAATCGCCCGCGCGACATAGCTGCGCGCCAGCGCGGCAATCACCGCATGAGGAACCCCGGTTATGGTTTGCGCCCAGCGCGGGGTCATCGGTTGCAGGTGCCGGACCAGATCCCCGAACCCGTCAGTGTGGTTGTGGACAAAGCATCTATCCCAAGCCTTGTCCTGGATGATGACATGCATCATCGCCAGCGCCAGAGCGGTATCCGTGCCCGGCCTGACCAGAACCACCTCATCTGCAAGCGCCGAGGCCTCGGTCCTGCGCACATCCACCACCACGATGCGGGCACCGCGCCGCTTGGCGATCTCGACGTGGCGCAGCGTCGCGGCCTGACTGACGGTATTGACCCCCCACAGGATCACCAGATCGGCATTCTCGCCCAGATCTTCCTTGGTCGATGTCTCGATCGCGCCGGTAAGCCCCACACCAAAACCGCCCAAACCCCAGCAAATCATCGCGGGATTCCAGACCTGACACCCGTAAAGATTGGCAAACCTGTCCATCTGGGCACGTTTCAACCCAAAGGCGTAATCATTGGCCCAATTGCCGTGGCCCTGCCAAAACCCGACCGCCTCTCTGCCAACCGCTTGCATTTGCCCTGCAATCTTGTCCAGCGCATCGCCCCATGGCACCACCTGCCAGTTGTCACCGCCCCGCTCGGCGCGCATCAAAGGGGTCAGCAGCCGTTTCTCGTTGCCAACAATCTCATGGGCGGCTTTCCCGCGCATACATAAAAACCCCTGACTGTCGGGGTTGGTCTGATCACCAACAATCGATACAATCGCACCACCCTGCACCGCCACGCGCATCCCGCACAGCGTGGGGTGACAATTCATCGGGCACATGGTCGTGAAGACGTTCTGCTGGCTCATACCGCGTCCGTTCACTGGGCTGTGCCGATGATACGGCACAAAACGCATCCCACGCTAGACCTTATCGGTGACAGCACGCCCGATGCGCACCCGATGCGCACCCGATGCGCACCCGATGCGCACCCGATGCCTTGTCAGCCAAGGCCGCACGCGATAGTCAAAGCCTGACGCTTGCAGCGACCGGAGACCACCATGACCCACGCCCAAAACGACGATCCCAAAACACTGGTCAGCACCGATTGGCTGGCCGCCCATCTCAAAGACCCCGATCTGCGCATCATCGACGCCTCGTGGTATATGCCCGCCGAAAACCGCCATGCCGCCGCAGACTATGCCGCCGAACATATCCCCGGCGCGCGTTTCTTTGACATCGACGATATCGCCGATCAGCGCTCCGAATTGCCACATATGGCCCCCCCGGTTGAAAAATTCATGTCGCGGATGCGGTCCATGGGCATAGGCGACGGGCATCAGGTCGTGGTCTACGACGGCGCGGGCCTGTTTTCTGCCGCGCGGGTCTGGTGGCTGTTCCGGCTGATGGGCAAAATGGACGTGGCCGTGCTCGACGGTGGCCTGCCCAAATGGAAATCCGAAGGCCGCGCCCTTTCCGACATGCCCCCTGTTGTGCGCGACCGCCACATGACCGTCAGCCGGCAAAACCAACTGGTGCGCGACGTGACCCAAGTGGCGCGTGCCGCCAAGCTTGGCGATCACACAATTCTGGACGCACGCGGGGCCGCCCGCTTCAAGGGTGATGCGCCCGAGCCCCGCGCAGGGCTGCGCGCAGGTCATATCCCCACATCGCGCAACGTGTTTTACAACGATCTGCTCCGCGACAATGGCACTCTGCGCAGCGTCGCCGAAATCCGTGAAATCATGGACCGCGCCGGCGCTGACCTGACCAAACCCGTCATCACCACCTGCGGATCCGGCGTGACGGCCGCAATCCTTTGCCTCGCACTGGAACGGATCGGCAAAACCGACTATTCCCTCTACGACGGCTCATGGTCCGAATGGGGCATGTATGCCGACCTTCCTATCGCAACCGGAGCCGCATAATGCTGCAAAATCTACACGCCCGACCCACCGATAAAATTCTGGCTCTCATGGCCGCCTACCGCGAAGACCCGCGCGACACCAAGGTCGACCTTGGGGTTGGCGTCTACAAGGACGCAACCGGCAACACCCCTGTCATGCGTGCCGTCAAAGAGGCCGAAAAACGCCTGCAAGCGCAGCAAACCTCCAAGGCCTACGTCAACATGGCGGGTGATCCGGCCTTCACCGACGCGATGATCAACCTTGTGCTGGACGACACCATCGCGCGCGACCGCATCGCGGCGGTGGCCACGCCGGGCGGCACCGGTGCCATTCGCCAAGGCTTCGAGTTGATCAAAATGGCCGCCCCCGAGGCCACGGTCTGGCTCTCCAACCCGACATGGCCAATCCACCCGTCGATCCTGAGCTATCTGGGCATGAAATCCGCCGAATACCGCTACTTTGACCGCGAAACACGCGGTGTCGATTTCGCGGGGCTGATGGCCGACCTCGATCACGTCACCGCAGGCGACATCGTGCTGTTGCACGGCTGCTGCCACAACCCGACAGGCGCCAACCTGACATCCGACCAAATGGCCGCCGTCATCGCCTTGATGAACACCCGCGGTGCCATTCCCTTTGTCGATATCGCCTACCAAGGCTTTGGCGACGGGTTGGACGCAGACGCCCAGATCACCCGTATGATCGCACAAGGCTTCGACAACGTGCTGATCGCCGCCTCCTGCTCGAAAAACTTCGGCATCTACCGCGAACGCACTGGCATCCTGATGGCCGTGGCGCGGCACGAAAGCGAGGCAAAACTGACGCAGCAAAACCTCAACTACCTGAACCGGCAAAACTACTCCTTCCCGCCCGACCACGGCGCACGGGTCGTCACCACAATCCTCAATGACCCTGACCTGCGCGCTGATTGGGAGGCCGAGCTGGAAGACACCCGCAACGGGATGCTGTCGTTGCGCAAACAACTCGCCGACGAATTGCGCCGCCTGACCAACTCGGACCGGTTTGATTTTCTCGCGCACCACCGCGGCATGTTCAGCCAGCTTGGCACCACCCCCGAAATGGTCGAAAAACTGCGCGCCGATCACGGCATCTACATGGTCAGCGACAGCCGGATGAACATCGCAGGCCTGAACGCAAAGACCGTGCCGATCTTGGCCAAGGCCATCGTCGCCGCTGGCATCTAGAACATTTGGCGCGGGGCATACTCCGCGCCGAAATTGCTGCACCTGCAAAATGCGCCTTGCGATCCTGCGCGCAACATTCTAACCCTTGTGGCGAAAATTTCGAAATAAAGGTGCGCCACCATGTCATTCCGTTTGCAACCCACACCCCCCGCCCGTCCGAACCGCTGCCAACTTTTCGGCCCCGGTTCCAACGTAAAACTCTTCGCAAAAATGGCGGCAAGTGCGGCAGACGTCATCAACCTTGACTTGGAGGACAGCGTCTCCCCCTCCGACAAAGATAGCGCGCGCGCCAATGTCATCGCCGCCGTCAATACCGTTGACTGGAACAGCAAAACGCTTTCCGTGCGCATCAACTCTCTCGACACTCCCTACTGGTATCGCGACATTGTGGACCTTCTGGAACAAGCAGGCGACCGTCTTGACCAGATTATGATCCCCAAGGTCGGTTGCGCCGCCGACATCTACGCCGTTGACGCGCTGGTTACGGCTGTTGAGCGCGCAAAAGGTCGGACCAAAAAGATCTCCTTCGAAGTCATCATCGAATCCGCCGCAGGGCTCGCGCACGTCGATGAAATTGCCGCCGCCTCGCCGCGCATGGTCGCCATGTCGCTGGGTGCCGCTGATTTCGCGGCCTCGATGGGCATGCAAACCACCGGCATCGGCGGCACGCAAGACAACTACTACATGCTGCACGGCGAGACACGCCACTACTCCGACCCATGGCACTGGGCACAAACCGCCATTGTCGCCGCCTGCCGCACCCACGGCATCCTGCCGGTTGACGGCCCGTTTGGCGACTTCTCCGACGACGAAGGCTACCGCGCCCAAGCCCGCCGCTCGGCGACCCTTGGCATGGTCGGCAAATGGGCGATCCACCCCAAGCAAATCGCACTGGCCAACGAGGTCTTCACCCCCTCCGCCGAGGCCGTCGCAGAGGCCCGCGAAATTCTTGCCGCCATGGCACAAGCCACCGCCAACGGCGAAGGGGCCACCGTCTACAAAGGCCGCCTCGTCGACATCGCCTCGATCAAACAAGCCGAAGTCATCGTCAAACAATCAGAATTGATCGCCCGCTGACCCGCCTCGCTTTTTCCCAAATACTCGAAACACCACGGCTGCGCGCGCCCCTTATGACATTGCGCCGCAGCCATGCGCCCATTATATCTGTATCCAACACTTATAGGGGCACCCGATGATCCAATATCTTGATTTCGAAAAACCACTGGCCGAAATTGAAGGCAAAGCTGAAGAGCTGCGCGCAATGGCCCGTGACAACGAAGATATGGACATCGAAAAAGAGGCGGCGGCGCTGGACAAAAAAGCCACCGAGCTGCTGACCTCGCTTTACAAATCACTGACCCCTTGGCGCAAATGCCAAGTGGCGCGCCACCCCGACCGCCCCCATTGCATCGACTACATCGAGGCGCTTTTCACCGAATACACACCGCTGGCAGGCGACCGCAACTTTGCCGACGATCACGCGGTCATGGGCGGCATCGCGCGGCTTGACGGGCGGCCCGTCATGGTGATCGGCCATGAGAAAGGCAGCGACACCAAAAGCCGCATCGAGCGGAACTTCGGCATGGCCCGCCCCGAAGGCTACCGCAAGGCGATCCGCCTGATGTCGCTCGCTGACAAATTCGGCCTGCCCGTGATCACCCTCGTTGACACGCCGGGCGCCTATCCGGGCAAAGGTGCCGAAGAACGCGGCCAATCCGAGGCCATCGCGCGCTCCACCGAGAAATGCCTCGACCTCGGCGTCCCCCTCATCTCCGTCATCATCGGCGAAGGCGGCTCTGGCGGCGCCGTGGCCTTCGCCTCCGCAAACAACGTCATCATGCTCGAACATTCGGTCTATTCCGTGATCAGCCCCGAAGGCTGCGCCTCGATCTTGTGGAAAGACGGCGGCAAAATGCGTGAAGCCGCCGAGGCCCTGCGCCTGACCGCGCAAAACCTCCAGGAACTGGGCGTCTGCGACGTTGTCATTCCCGAACCCCGCGGCGGCGCACACCGCGACAAAGCGGCCACCATCAGATCGGTCGGCGCGGCCATCAGCAAACTGCTTGTCGAAATGGACGGCAAAAAACCCGACGCAATCCGCAAATCACGGCGCGCCAAATACCTCGCATTGGGGTCAAAAGGACTGGCGGCCTGACCCCACTCCGACAAACCCCGCCTCCGCCGCCAATGCGTCAGACCGCGCCTCGACATCCGCCTCCAGCTTTTTCATGAAGGCTTGCACCGGCATCCCCGGCGCGATCGCTGGCAGAAATTCGACAACCGCCACACCCGGCTTGCGGTAAAATCCGCGCTTGGGCCAAAACACGCCCGCATTTGTGGCCACCGGCACACAAGGCTGCCCCATATCGCGATACAGCGCCCCCGTGCCAATCTTGTAGGGGGCGTTCACGCCAGGTGCGATGCGGGTGCCTTGTGAGTAAATAATCAACTGGCCGGGCAGGGCCTTGCCGGATTTGACATCCGCCAACATGGCTTTGATCGCTGCACCGCGCTTGCCACGCTTGACGGGAATACAGCCGATGCGCAAACCAAATTGCCCCAAGATCGGCGCATATTTCAAAATATCCTTCATGATGAATTTGCCGCGCGGCACAGCATTGTAAATCATCAGCACATCCAGAAACGACTGATGCTTGGCGGCGATCATCACCTCGCCGGTGGGCGGCGTGCCGCGCACTTCAAACCGCAAACCGATCATCCATTTGGCGGTCCATGCGACCCAGCTACAATAGGCATGACAGGCCGCAATCGCACCATGCCGCGACACAATCGCCCATGGGGCCCAAAGAACACCAACCACCAACATCGCCAGATAAATCTGCAGGTTGAAAACAACCGAGCGCAACAGTTGGAGGGTATATCTCATGACTGCGCCCTCAAGGTTTTCAACGCCGCAGCCCGGGTCGCGAAAAACGCAACTGTCGCGGCCAGCGGCGGGATGATCAGCGGCCAGAACCAATGCAAGCCCTGAAACCCCAGACCGGTCAAAAACCCGCCCGCCACATCCGCGGATGGCAACAACAGCACCGCCAATACACCCGCGCCAGTGCCAAGCGCCGCGCCCCAGAATGCGCGCAAGGTAAAGCGGCGCACAAAGGCGCGTGCAATATAAATATCGCGCGCCCCAACAAGCCGCATCACGCGGATCACCTGGGCATTGGCCGCCAAGGCCGCTTGCGCGGCAAGCGTGATCATCGCCGCAGTCGACGCGGCGATCAAGATTAACGCCAGCCAGCCCAGACTACGCAACCTATTGGCCGCAGCCACCAGCGGTTCGCGCCAACGGGTATGGTCATCCAACACGGCTCCGGGCACCTCGGCCTGCAACCTTGCCCGCAGGCCTGTGGCATCATATCCATCACCTTCTTCAATGATTTCAATCAATTGCGGGATAGGTAAATCCTCGATCGGCAATTCAGGACCAAACCACGGCTCTAATAACTTGCGCTGCTCGTCAGCGGTCAACGGGCGGGCCTGCGCCACCCCCGGCGTGGTCTGCAACACCTCGACGGCGGCCAAGAGTTGCGCGTCAGCCTGGTCCGCAGGGGCCGAAATCCGCAAGGTTGACGTGCGGGCCAACTCGGCAGACCAGCGGTCTGCCAAACGCCCCGTGGCCAATGACAACGCCAGCGCAAAAACGGCCAGAAACGCCATCGCACCGGCGGTAAACAGGGTCAACTTTGCGGTAAATCCGGTGGGTGGCACCGCGCGTTCGGCTTGCGGGTCACCGGCGATCAGACCAAACAGGCGGGTAATATCAGACCTCATAGCTCGACCCCCGCCTGCATCAACCGGCGATCTTTCAGGCGCAGCACGCGGGTCGTAACCTGCGATTTGGCAGCGCGGATGATATTCATGTCATGGGTCGCAATCAGCACGGTTTTGCCCATCCGGTTCAACTCGACAAGCAAGGTCAAAAGGCGCTGCGACATCTCCCAATCGATATTTCCCGTTGGCTCGTCGGCGATAATTACATCCGGTGACATGATCACCGCGCGGGCCAAGGCCGCGCGTTGACGCTCGCCACCCGACAGTTGCGGCGGCAATTGCGCGGCCTGTTTGGTCAACCCGACCCAGCCCAGCAATTCCGACAAATTCCCCACAGCCTCTGCCTCACGGCCCGACACGGTCAGCGGCAGCGCAATATTATCGGTCAAGGGCAGATGATCCAGAAACTGGCAATCCTGATGCACAACGCCAATCCTGCGGCGCGTCATCGCCACCGCATCACGGTCCATTGTGGCTGCATCCTCGCCAAACAGCCGGACCTGCCCGCCCGTGGCCTGCAACTCGCCATAGCATAATTTCAAAAGCGTCGTCTTGCCCGCACCCGACGGGCCGGTCAGAAAATGGAACGACCCCGCCGCAAGATTAAGCGAGACCTGACTGAACAGCTCCGCCCCACCATAGCTATAGGCCACATTGTCGAGGTCAATCACGGCATCATCCTTTAGCCTGTTGCGCCTGTTCTGCCCAAATTTGCAACAGTTATCAATGTTATGACAGGGGAAACAGTCGCATTTCATTGGCCTTTCTTTGGCCAATGGGTAAATAATAGTTAACCAAGCTGCGCAAAGATGCGGCAAACGGGCGAAAAGGAACTTGTTATGCGACTGATCTGTCCAAACTGCGGGGCACAATACGAGGTGGCAGATGATGTCATTCCTCAAGAGGGTCGTGATGTGCAGTGCTCGAACTGCGCGCACACATGGTTTGAAAACCGCGGTGCTTCCGACATCGAAGACGATTTCTCCGAAGACGCCGCACCCGCCTCGGCGCGCACCGATGACGTTGCACAATGGGGGGCCGCAGATTACGCACCAAAACCAGCCGCCAAAACCACCCCCAAACCCGCGCCGCAACGCCAGGAACTGGACCCCGCGATCGCCGACATCCTGCGCGAAGAGGCCGCCCGCGAAGCCAGCGCCAGACGCGCAGAAGCCGACGCCATGGAAAGCCAACCCGACCTTGGCCTTGACAGCGCGGATGCCGCCCCCGACCAACGCACCGTTGAAGCCCAAGACCGCATGGCCCAGCGCAAGGGCGAGCCACAGCAGGCCCCTGCCACCCCCAGCCGCGCGGCCATTGCTGCGGCCTCGCGCGGTGACCTGCTGCCCGACATCGAGGAAATCAACTCAAGCCTGCGCCCCGAATCCGAGCGCGGCACAGATTACCCCGACCCCTATGCTATGCCCGAAACCCGCAAACGTGGCGCTCGGACCGGATTTTTCGGGGTGCTGCTGATCCTCGGGGCAATGACCGCGGTCTACAGCTTTGCGCCAAAAATCAGCGCCTTGGCACCTGCTGCGGACGGCCCCCTGACCCGCTATGTCGACACCGTCGATACCGGCAGGCTTTGGCTCGACGCGCAATTGCGCCGGGCTGTGGACGCGATGACCACCGAAGGGGTCGAGAGCGCCCCCGCGCCCGACAGCACACCATCGGTCAGCAGCGAAGCCCCCGAAATGGCGCCCGTCGATCAATAGCGACCTGATCGCCTAGAACTGGTCCAACAAGCGGCGCAAGTAATCGCGCTCGGCTTCAGGGCGGGCCTGCTCGGCGGAGCGGCGGCGGATTTCGCCTAGCAACTCCTCGGCACGGCGGTAGACATCGCCGCCCTGCAACAGGCTGTCGTCGGTGCCAAACTGTCCGGTATTGCCCGGCTCGCGGCCCAGCGGATCACGGCGGGTCGGCTGCGCGCGGCCCACATCCTCGCCCCGCTGGGTGCCTTGGCCCGGCTCGATACTCTCGTTCTGCGCCAGCGCCTCGCTCAAGGCGCGCATTCCGCCGCGCAACGCATCCATCGCCTCGGCCTGCCGGTCAATCGCCCCGGCAAAATCACCCTCGCGCAATGCCTGTTCGGCCCCGTCCATCGCGCCCTCGGCACGGTCCAGCGCGCCACGGGCAACATCACCAGCCTCGCCACCCAAATTCGGCAAATTGTCTTGCTGGCGCCGCAATTCATCGCGCAACGCGCGCTGACGCTCGGCCAAAGACGCCTCTGAGCCGGCACCGCCCTCGCCCTGCTGGCCCTCGGTGGCATCCTCGCCCACGCCTTGGCCTTGGCCCTGCTCACCATCTTGCCCGGGGTCCTGCCCGCCTTGGCCTTGCTGACCTCTGCTCTGGCCTTGCTGGCTTTGCCTGTTGGCGCGGTCCTGCAATTCGCGGAACGCATCATCGGACAATTGCTCCTGATCCTGCAATGTCTCGGCTAAATCCTGCATCGATTGCTGACCGGGCGTGCGCGGACCGCCCTCGCCATTCTCGCCTTGGGTGACGCGAAGATTCTCCATCATCTGGTTGAGCTGCTCCATCAATGCAGCAGCCTCCGCCATGCGGCCCTCTTCCATCAGCTCTTGAATACGGTCCATCAGGGCCTGCAATTCGTCCTGTGTGATCTGCGTATTATCCGCGCCATTATCGGCCTGATCGGTGCCATCGGAGGGCTCCATCTGGTCGGCCAACATCTGCATATAGTCATTGGTGGCATCGCGCAGCTCTTGCATCAATTCGGCAATCTCGGCGTCCGTGGCCCCATTGCGCATCGCCTCGGCAAGCCGCTCTTGGGCACGGCGCAACCGCTCTCTGGCATCGGCCAATGTGCCATCTTCCAACTGGATCGCCAGATCCCACAGCGCTTGCACAATCTCGGCTTGGGCCGGCTCGCCAAGACCACCTGCGGCATCAAAACGCTCCAACCTGCGAATAATTGCACGCATCCGCAAATAGGTCGTCTCGTTGGAAAACAGCCCCTCGGGGCGATAGGAAATCGCGCGCATGATCTGCGCCACTCTGGGGGCATTTGCGCGGGCCCACATCAAGTCACGGCGCTGTTCGATGATCGCCTTGGCAAAGGGTTGGAAAAACCTGCGGCCGGGCAAAACAATCGGCTCGGGCGGGCTTTCTCCCACCTGTCCCGCCGCATCTACCACCTGCATCGACAAGGTCACAGGCAGGTTTGCAAGCGGATGCAGCGACAGGTTCTCGACCAGAAACGCATCAAAATCCGCGCGATCCCCATTAAACGGCATCGGTAGATCCAATACCAGCGGCGCAACCCCGTCAGGCGCAATCTCCAGACCATAGCGCCGGTCCACGGCCGCCAGATCCAGTGCAATCGTCGCCGTGCCACTTTCGATCCCGTAATCATCAAAGCCCAAAAACGGTTGCGACATCTCGCCCATCGCATCGGCCTCGACAGGGCCGGTCAATTCCACCAGCGGTGGTGCGTCGGCCACCACCTGCACATCCCACGCCGCACCATTCTCGCCGGCAATGGTCAGCGTGCCAGTGGTCCGGGCAATAAATGTCTGCTGGCTCTGCGATGCGGCGCCCAAATCCTCTGTGCGCCCCGAAATCGTCTCGGCCACGGTCAAGGCTCCCACTTCACCATACAGCCGCAGCGTCACTTGGCTGCCCTCGGGCACCAGCAGCAAACCTTGCGGGATATCGTTCAGATACAGCGCAGGCTTGCCAGTATAGGCCGGCGGTGTGACCCAGCCTTCCCACACCGGACCGACAGCCAGCACCTGACCGCCACCCGAAATCTGGTCGCCCACGCTGCCAATCCGCCAGACCGAGCCAAACATCAATGCGGCCACAAAGAACAACAACGCAATAAACCGCAGCCCGTATGGATCACGATCCGAGATGCGCAAATCCGGCTCGACCGCTCTGGCATCACGACTGCGCACTTGCATCCGGGCCAAATGGGCGCGCCACACCGCCTCGGACGCAGGATCACCGCGGCCAATCGCCTGGGCATCGGCCATCGCGGCGATCGGCCTGCCGGGGATGGCGGCATCAACGCGCGCAACCGCCTGCGCCCTGCCGGGCATATGAAACCGGCGCAAACCATATGTCGCCGTGGCAATCAGGCCGGTTGTCGCAACAACCACCAATATCCAGAACGCTTCAAGCGGCAAAAAATCCTGCCAGCCAAACATCAACGGCGCCAGAATGAGAAACACAACCGACATGAGCGGCCAGAATGCGCGCACAGCATTTTCGGCAACCATCCCGACGCGGGTGGCAAAGACCGGCCATTTCAAATGGCCAAGCGGATCATTCGGGGTCGCCAGGTTGCTTCTCCCAAGTAAGATGGCTATCTTATTAGCCACGTTGGTATCGTATCGCGCGCGATCATCTCTTCATAGGTAGGGCGTGCGCGGATAACTGCAAATTGATCACCCTGCACCAACACTTCGGGGATCATCGGGCGCGAATTATATTCCGAACTCATCACCGCGCCATATGCCCCCGCAGACCGGAACGCGACCAGATCACCGGCTGCCATTTGCGGCATCGCGCGGCCCTTGGCAAAGGTGTCGCCGCTTTCGCACACCGGCCCAACAACATCGTATTTCGCAGGCATATGCGCCACCGCAGGCTCGACCACGGGCACAATATCATGATGCGCATCATACATCGCAGGCCGGATCAAATCATTCATCGCACCATCAATGATCAAAAACTCGCGGTCCTCGCCCTGCTTGACGTAAATCACCTTTGAGACCATCAATCCGGCGTTGCCCGAAATCAGCCGCCCCGGCTCGATTTCAATCTCGCAGCCCAGATGCCCCAGCGTGCGCTTGATCATCGCGCCATATTCCATCGGCACAGGCGGGGCGGCATTGTCGCGCGCATAAGGTATGCCCAAACCGCCACCCAAATCCAATCGCTCGATACGATGCCCGTCCGCGCGCAGCACCTCCACCAGATCCGCGACTTTGAGATAGGCGGCCTCAAACGGCGCCAAATCCGTCAGTTGCGACCCGATATGCACATCAATGCCGATCACGTCCAATCCCGGCAACGCAGCGGCCATCTTATACACCGCGCGCGCACGGGCAATGGGAATCCCGAACTTGTTCTCGGACTTGCCGGTTGCAATCTTGGCATGGGTCTTGGCGTCCACATCGGGGTTCACGCGAATGGTGATCGGGGCTACAGCCCCCATCTGCACAGCCACCTGCGACAACACCTCCATCTCGGGCTCGCTTTCAACATTGAACTGTCGAATACCGCCCTCAAGCGCCATGCGCATCTCGTCCGCCGTCTTGCCCACGCCCGAAAACACGATTCTATCGCCCGGCACACCTGCTGCGCGGGCGCGCAAATACTCGCCGCCCGACACCACATCCATGCCCGCACCAACATCCGCCAATACCCGCAGAACGGCTTGATTTGACAGTGATTTCATCGCAAAGCACACCAGATGCGGCACACCGTCCAGTGCCTCGTCAAACAGCTTGAAATGCCGCTCCAACGTCGCCGTGGAATAAACATAAAACGGCGTGCCAACAGCGGCGGCAATCTGCGCCACAGGCACATCTTCGGCACAAAGCTGGCCGTCACGATACAGAAAATGATCCACGCCGCATCCTTTAAGACTAAATCCACTTGCGACATATCAGATTGCGCGCAAAGCCCAACCCTTCAAACGCGCATTCAGGTCACCGGGCGCGACCGCAAAAACAGATAGAGCGGCAAACCAAAACTGACCCCGACACCAAACGTCGCGGGGATCGCTATCAGCGCAATCCAGTTGCGGCGCACCGATACCTCCGACACGATAAAGACCGTCAAAGCAATCGCCGCTATCGTCAGATCCCAGACCAGACCCGAGGTCGCCGCATTCGCGTGCCAGGCATCAACCATCGCCATCAGATCCCAGCCCTCGGCCTGAAACCACGCAATGAAATAAGACATCGGATGGATCGCACCCCAAACCGCCAGCGCCAGATACAGCCAGCGGATCATTGGCCTGCCTCGACCGCAGCCTTGGGCGGTAACGGCTCACCCTGCGCGCCACAGCCTGCCAAAAACCCGATCAACCCGATTGCAAACAGTTTTCTCATAACAAAACCTCTTTCCATTCCGCCACGCGCAACCGCACTTGAGCGGGCGCTGTGCCACCAAAACTGACGCGCGAGGCCACAGAATTCTGCACCCCCAACACGCCAAACACATCCTTGGTAATCGCTTCATGCACCGATTGCATCTCCGCTAGGGTCAAATCGGGTAAATCAACGCCTTTCGCCTCGGCCATCGCGACCAATGTGCCCGTCACATGATGCGCATCACGGAACGGCAGGCCCAGTTCGCGCACCAGCCAATCGGCCAGATCCGTCGCGGTCGAAAACCCAGTCGCGGCCGCGGCCTCCAAACTTGGCACATTGGCCTGCATATCGCCCACCATCCCCGCCATCGCAGCCAGCGCCAACAACAGGTGATCGGCGGCATCAAAGGTCTGTTCCTTGTCTTCCTGCATGTCCTTGGAATAGGTCAGCGGCAGTCCCTTCATCACCGTCATCAACGCGACATTGGCGCCGAAAATCCGGCCTATCTTGGCGCGAATCAACTCGGCAGCATCAGGGTTGCGCTTTTGCGGCATGATGCTTGATCCGGTCGACCACTTGTCCGACATCTTCACAAACCGGAACTGGGCGCTGGACCAAATCACCAGTTCTTCGGCCAACCGGCTCAAATGCATCGCGCAAATGCTGGCACTGGCCAAAAACTCCAGCGCAAAATCACGATCCGCCACCGCATCCAAGCTATTGGCCATCGGCCGATCAAAGCCCAGCGCCTTGGCCGTCATATGCCGGTCAATCGGAAACGAGGTGCCCGCCAGCGCCGCAGCGCCCAAAGGCGAGGTATTCATCCGCACACGGGCGTCTGCAAACCGCGACCGGTCACGCGCAAACATCTCGACATAAGCCATCATATGGTGGCCCCATGTGACAGGCTGGGCGACCTGCAAATGGGTAAACCCGGGCATCACCCAATCGGCCCCCGCCTCGGCCTGACCCAACAACGCCTTCATCAACGCAGCAAGCGCGCCATCAACCGCATCACACTGATCGCGCACCCAAAGCCTGAAATCGACAGCCACCTGATCATTGCGCGACCTTGCCGTGTGCAAACGCCCCGCAGGCTCGCCAATCAGATCCTTCAGGCGCGCCTCCACATTCATGTGAATATCTTCCAAGGCCGTCGAGAATGGAAAGTCCCCCGCTTCAATCTCTGACAATACCGTGAGCAGGCCTTCCCCAATCGCATCCGCATCTTTATCAGTGATGATACCACAGGCGGCCAACATGGCGGCATGTGCGCGAGACCCTGCAATATCTTGGGCGGCCATGCGACGGTCAAAGCCGATGGATGCGTTGATCGCTTCCATGATGGCATCAGGTCCGGCGGCAAAACGGCCACCCCACATTGTATTGGCGGTCTTGGTCATGGTGAAAAGGTGCTTTCATGCGCAAGTTAAAATCATTCCTGCTTTATACGGCCCTTGGGCTGCTTGCAAATACTGCTCTGGCAAATACAGACCGGCTCGCGGAGCTGCGCGCGGGCGATATGCGCAAACTGACCCTGCACAGCGAGCCTATCCCGCTGGCGAACGTCGGCTTCATCAATCAAGACGGGTCCGATATGACGCTGGCGGATTACAACGGCAAATATGTGCTGGTCAATTTCTGGGCCACATGGTGCGCGCCCTGCCGCAAGGAAATGCCGCAACTCTCGGCGCTGCAATCTGAACTGGGCGGCGACAGGTTTCAGGTCGTGACCATCGCCACAGGCCGCAACGCACGCCCCGCAATGGAGGCCTTCTTCAAAGAGATCGGCGTCGACAACCTGCCGCTGCACACCGATCCCAGCCAGGCGCTTGCGCAATCACTCGACGTGCTGGGCCTGCCCAACTCGGTGATCATTGATCCTGACGGCAATGAAATCGGACGGCTGCGCGGCGAAGCCGACTGGACCTCCGAAAGCGCCATGGCGATTCTGACAACGCTGATTGCGACCAAATAGCCATACGCGGATCATACAGGCGTTATGCACGGCCCGCCGTGGACGACAACATCAATGGCGAGACCCCCAATTTGGCCAACGCACGCGCCCATTTCTGGGCATTTTCCGTCTCAAAAACAAGCGCTTGGTCCGCGTCACAAGTCAACCAGCCGTTGCAGGCAATCTCCGTCTCCAACTGCCCCGCAGCCCAGCCCGCGTAGCCCAGCGCCAAAAGCGCATTTTCCGGCCCCCGCCCGCGCGCAATGTCTTGTAATATATCAAGAGTTGCGGTCAGCGCGATACCGCCAACGGCGGGGTCTTGCGACGGATAATCACCCGAATGCAACACAAACCCGCGCACCGTCTCCACCGGTCCACCATAATGCACCTTGGTCTCTCGAACGCCGCCCTCGACCTTGATTTTCAACTGTTTCAACAGCTTGACAAAACGCAGCCCGGGTTGTGGCTTGTTGATTATCAGCCCCATCGCCCCCTGTTGGGAATGCGAACAAATATAGATAACACTGCGATCAAAACGGCGGTCGCCCATATCGGGCATCGCAATCAACAGCTTGCCCGCAAGATTGAAATCAAGACTTTCCATTGCGTTATGATGGGTCTGCGCGCTGGCATTCGCAAGTGATATATGACAACGGATCGCGGCCATGTGACTTTTCATCGCTTGGAAATTCTCTATGAATAACAACATGAAACACACCCTGCTCCTTGCCGCCACTTTGACCGCTTTGGGCGGTGATTTGCGTGCCCAAATGTCCGAATTTGAGACAACGCTCACCGTGTTAACCGGTTGGGAAACAAATCGTGACAGTCATATGGCAGGGCTGCGCATCGACGTGCCCAAGGGCTGGAAAACATATTGGCGCGCACCCGGCGATGCGGGCATTCCGCCGCAGATTGATTGGGCCGGATCGACAAACATCGCATCGGTCGCATTTAACTGGCCGGTGCCGCAGGTTTTTGAATTGGCCGGAATGCGCTCGATCGGATATTATGACAGCGTCACGATCCCTATAGAGGTGTTTCGTGCATCAGCGGGCGAAATGCGCCTTTCGGGTGTGATCGAGATCGGCGTTTGCCAGGACATCTGCGTGCCCGTCACGCTAGATTTTGACGCGGTGTTGCCCAGAGGCGGCGAACCCGACGCAGACATCGCAGCGGCCCTGCGCAACCGTCCGTTAACCGCGCAAGAGGCGGGCGCCGGCGATATGACCTGCACGGTCAAACCGATCGATGGCGGGATGCAAATTACTGCATCCACAACGCTGGCCCAACACGGACCAGAGGACATTGTGATAGAAACATCAAATCCTTACGTCTGGGTTTCAGAACCGGATGTGACCCGCACAGCGACCCGTATCACCGCAACATCGGACCTGATCCATGTGGATGGCACCAGCTTTGCCGTGGACCGCGCCGGTATTCGCATGACGGTTCTGGGCAAATCGCGCGCAGTCGATATCCAGGGCTGCACCGCGCCATAGGCGCTATTTGCGGCGTAGATGTTCATCCAGACGCGGCATGATTTCCACAAAATTGCAGGGCTTGTGACGGTAGTCCAATTGCTTGACCAATATCTCGTCCCATGCATCCTTGCAGGCCCCCGGACTGCCCGGCAGCGCAAACAGATAGGTGCCGTGCGCCACACCGCCCGTCGCACGGCTTTGCACCGCAGAGGTGCCGATTTTCTGCATCGAAACAATCGTGAAAACCGTGCCGAATGCGTCGATTTCCTTCTCGTAGACATCGCGGTGCGCCTCGACCGTCACATCGCGCCCCGTCAACCCCGTGCCCCCCGTCGAGATCACCACGTCAACCGCGTCATCAGCACACCATGCGCGTAATTGATTAGCGATTTCAACACGTTCATCGCGGATGATTTTGCGATCAACCAGCAGATGACCCGCCTGCACAATACGGTCTACAAGGGTCTGACCCGACCGGTCATCCCCCATTTCGCGGGTGTCACTGACAGTCAGAACAGCGATGCGAACCGGGATGAAGTCTTTGCTCATATCAGCCCTCCAGCTTGGCCTTTAGCGCCAATAGATCCGCCCATGCTTCACGCTTGGCACTGGGATCGCGGATCAGTCTTGCGGGGTGGTTCATCACCATCGCAGGGCGGCCCATGACCTGCTCCCAAGTTCCGCGCAGACGGCTGACACCGGTTTTGCCCAGCAACATCTGGCACGCGGTATTGCCCATCAGGATCACGACTTCGGGGTTTGCCAGAGCGATATGACGTCCCAGAAACGGCGCCAGCATTTTCAGGTCCCGCGCCACAGGCCCGACACTGCCCGCAGGCCACGGCAAGGCCGCCGTCAGATAGATGCGGCGCGCAGCATCATCATGGGCAACAGCCATATCAATCGCGTCAAACATGCGCTCAAGCAGCACGCGCGGGTCACCGACAAACGGCAGACCTGCGCGGTCCTCTTCGCGCTCCGGCACCTCGCCCACGATCATCACGCGCGCCGCAGGGTCACCTTGGGCAAACACCATATTGCGCGCACCTTTTTTCAGATCGCAATGGGAAAATGCGTTCAGTGCAGCCGCCAGCCCTTCCAGGTCAAGCGCCCCTGCGGCGGCGATTTTTGCCTCGGCAATGCCGTCTACGTCGATCTGTGCAGGGATCGGTGGCGCGGCTGTGATCGCTGCGGCCACCACAGGTTTGACCAGTTTTTTAGGCACCTCATAGCGGTTCAGCGGCGTATCCAGGATTGCCTCCGTCGCGCCCATCTCGACCTGCCATTCCAGCGCGGCGCGGTCGGACCAATATGTATCGACAGATTCCATGCCCCTTCATACCCCCGATCGCCGCCATGTGTAAGGTGGTGCTTGCGACCCTGCAGCGCAGTTTCTATAACCACCCAAACAAAGACAGGATGAGTGATGACCTTCAACGCGCAGCATCTTTTGGGGATCGAGCATCTTCACCCTGTTGAGATCACCACATTGCTGGATCTGGCGGACCAATACGCCGAGCAGACGCGGCGCGGGGTGCGGCATAAAGATGTGTTGGCCGGTCTGACCCAGATCAACATGTTCTTTGAAAATTCGACCCGCACCCAGGCCAGTTTCGAGCTGGCGGGAAAGCGTTTGGGCGCCGATGTGATGAGCATGGCGATGCAGGCCAGCTCCATCACCAAGGGCGAGACCCTGATTGATACCGCGCTGACGTTAAACGCGATGCGTCCTGATTTGCTGGTGGTGCGTCATCCGCATTCGGGTGCGATTGATCTGTTGGCACAAAAGGTGAATTGCGCGGTGCTGAATGCAGGCGACGGGCGCCACGAGCACCCGACCCAAGCCCTGCTGGACGCGCTGACCATCCGCCGCGCCAAGGGCCGTTTGCACCGTTTATCAATCGCGATTTGCGGCGATATTGCGCATAGTCGCGTGGCACGATCCAACATCATGCTACTGGGTAAAATGGAAAACCGCATTCGCCTGATCGCCCCACCCACCTTGATGCCCACCGGCATGGACGAGTTTGGCTGCGAGGTGTTTGATGACATGTGCGAAGGCCTCAAAGGCGCTGATGTCGTGATGATGCTGCGTTTGCAAAAAGAACGTATGGACGGCGGATTTATCCCCTCCGAGCGCGAGTATTTCCACCGTTACGGATTGGACGCGGCCAAGCTGGCGCACGCAAAACCCGATGCCATTGTGATGCACCCCGGCCCGATGAACCGCGGCGTGGAAATTGATGGCAATATCGCCGATGACATCAACCGGTCGGTCATTCAAACCCAGGTCGAGATGGGTGTGGCCGTGCGCATGGCCGCGATGGACCTGCTGGCGCGTAACCTGCGCACCAGACGCGCCGAAAAAGAGGTGCTGGTTTGACCGGTTTGCGCAGGCTTTCAAAGATCACGCAGACCTGCGCGCGAGATCTTGCAGATTTGGATTGGACATCGACATGTTAACCATACCCGCCAACGACCACGGTGCGATTTATGTGCTGGAATTGAACCGCCCTGCCCCTGATGGCTTGGCCGATAAAACCGACGCGGCGATGATGGCGGTGTTTGGACCGGCGGTGGTGAACACCGATTATGTCGATGCGATTACCCCGGGCATGTTGACCGATATGACCTTGGCCGATCTGATCCGCAATGGCTATGAGATGCCCGTATCCGAGCGCGAGGCAGAGACATTGCGCGGGCTTGTGGGCACGGTGGTTCTGGTGATGTCGGCGGCTTTTGGTGGGGCGGAAATGCAGATCGATTTGCCCGCCGACGTGCGGCTGGTCACCACCTTGCGAGAGGGTGCGCAGATGGCGGCCCCACAGCCGATTTATGCGCAGAGCGCCAAGGGGATCGTGCCGCCGAAACCCCGCAAACCGTCATCGGACGCCGCCATGTCAGGTCGGATCGCCACGATTGCGCTATTGGTGTTATTCTTTCTGGTGGCGGTGATGATCTGGATTGCAGGATAGGCGGGCATAGTGATGGACTTGACCACAGCGGATCGGGCGGTGCGGATCGGGCGCACCGGAACTTGCAACAAAAGGCCACAACATGACTGATACGCTCTTTATCAACGCCCGCCTGATTGATCCCGTCGCACAGACCGATCTGCTGGGCGCATTGCTGGTCTCGGACGGGATGATTGCGCAGGTTTTCGAGGACCCGCAGCCTGCGGTCAAAGGGGCGGTGGTTGTGGATTGCGCGGGCCATTGTCTGGCGCCGGGGATCGTCGATATCGGGGTGAAAGTCTCGGAACCGGGCGAGCGGCATAAGGAATCGTTCCGCTCTGCGGGGCGGGCAGCGGCGGCAGGCGGTGTGACCACGATCGTGACCCGCCCCGACACGATACCCCCGATTGATACCCCTGAAACGCTGGAATTTGCGGCCCGCCGTGCCGCACTTGATGCGCCGGTGCGGGTGTTGCCGATGGCCGCCCTGACCAAGGGGCGCATGGGGCAAGAGATGACGGAAATCGGGTTTTTGCAGGATGCAGGTGCTGTGGCCTTCACTGATTGCGACCGCGTCGTCACCAATACCAAAGTGTTCAACCGCGCGCTGACCTATGCCAAATCATTGGATGCATTGGTGATTGCCCATGTGCAGGAACCCGTCTTGTCGGAGGGAGCGGCGGTGACCTCTGGTAAATTTGCCTCGCTGCGCGGATTGCCCAGCGTGTCGCCGATGGCCGAACGCATGGCGCTGGACCGCGACATCGCGCTGCTGGAGATGACCGGCGCGCGCTATCACGCCGATCAAATCACCACCGCGCGCGCGCTGCCCGCGCTGGAGCGTGCCAAGCGCAACGGCTTGCGGATCACTGCGGGCATCGGGGTTCACCACCTGACCCTGAACGAGCTGGACGTGGCCGATTACCGCACGTTTTTCAAACTCAAGCCGCCGCTGCGCGCCGAAAGTGACCGCATCGCGGTGGTGCAGGCCGTGGCCGAGGGGCTGATCGATATCATCTGTTCGATGCACACGCCACAAGACGAGGAAAGCAAGCGCCTGCCCTATGAAGAGGCCGCAAGCGGCGCTGTGGGGCTGGAGACATTGCTGCCCGCGGCATTGCGCCTGTATCACGCCGAGATGATCACACTACCGCGGCTCTTTGCGGCGCTTTCGCTGAATCCCTCCCACCTTTTGGGGCTGGAAACAGGGCGGCTGCGCGCCGGTGCGCCGGCTGATCTGGTCTGGTTCGACCCTGATGCGCCGTTCCGGTTGGACCGCACGACACTCAAGTCAAAATCCCAAAACACTCCGTTTGATGGCGCGCGGCTGCAAGGCGTGGTATTGGGCACATGGGTTGGCGGCACACTTGTAGGGGGCGAATAATGCCAATTATCGAGACATCCATGACCGCATTGCTGGTTTGGGCGCTTGCGGGGTATCTGCTTGGGTCGGTTCCCTCTGGCATGATCATCGCCAGGGCGATGGGCCTGGGCAATTTGCGCGACATCGGATCGGGCAATATCGGGGCCACCAATGTGTTGCGCACCGGCAATAAAAAGGCAGCCGCGCTGACGCTGTTGTTCGATGCTGGCAAAGGTGCGGCGATTGTGCTGCTGGCGCGGGCCTTAGCCGGTGAAGATGCTGCCCAACTGGCAGGACTGGCCGCATTCTTGGGGCATTGTTTCCCCGTCTGGCTGAAATTCAAGGGCGGCAAAGGGGTGGCGACCTATTTTGGCATCATGTTCGCGCTTGCGCCGCTGGTAGGCCTGATCGCGGGGCTGATCTGGATCGCGGTGGCGGCAATCAGCCGCTATTCGTCGCTGGCTGCATTGATGGCAGGGGGCTGGACACCGATTGTTGTGACCTTTTTGGCGGACGGGCAGTTGTTTGCCTTGACGATCATTCTGGGTTTGCTGATTTATGTCCGTCACGGCGAGAATATCGGGCGTTTGCGTGCAGGCACCGAGACCAAGATCGGTCGAAAGTCGCGCTAGAAGATACTGGTCCCGCGCCCCTGACGCAGCCAGAAAAACAGCGCCCCACCACCTAGCATTTGCCCGCCCAAGCCCACATCTGTGCCTGTCAGGTAGACCATGACAACCGTCAGGCCGATCAGGATGGGCAGGCGTGCCAAGGGCCGCAAAAGCTGCCCGATGCTGCGCAATCCAAGCACCCACAGCAGGATCATCAACGGCGGTGCAGCCAGCAATGTGCCCGCCCAAGCGCCCATGACAAATGCGCTGGCCCCTTGCGGATGCACCACAGCGCCGCCCGCCAAAGGCATTCCGATCAGCAAAAGCATCGCAAAACGCGGGTTCAAGAAAAACGGCATGAAGGCCCCTCCATTGTTTCTGGTTAGAAAACAATAGCGGCAGGATTATGGCAAAAATTTAGTAACTATAGTCTTCGTAGATCCGGCTGATATCGCCGTTCCAGTCGCCGTGATAGCGGTCCAGCAATTCGTCGGCGGGGGTTTTGCCGGTCTCGATGGTTTCTTTCAATGCATTGAGGAAATGCGTCTCGTCGGGCACCAAACCACCGGCACCGGGGCGCGCGCGCGCTTTCAATCCGGCCTCGGAAATTGCCACAACTTCGCGGGCCAGATCATGCATGTTGATGCCGTCGACCTTTGCTTGCAGCCCGTCAACAGAGGCCGCGACGCGCAGCGCGTCACGCTGCCCGGCGGTCCAGTCCTTGCAAAGATCCCACGCCGCATCGAGCGCTGCTTGATCGTAGGTCAGCCCGACCCAGAACGCAGGCAAGGCGCACAAACGTCGCCAAGGGCCGCCATCCGCGCCGCGCATCTCGATAAATTGCTTGATGCGCGCCTCGGGGAACACCGTGGTCAGGTGGTCGGCCCAATCGGAAAGCGACGGCTTTTCACCGGGCAGAGCCGGCAATTCGCCTTTGAGAAAATCGCGGAACGACATGCCCAGCGCGTCGATGTATTTGCCATCGCGATAGACAAAATACATCGGCACATCGAGCACCCATTGCACCCAGCGCTCGAACCCCATGCCGTCCTCGAACACCCAAGGCAACATGCCGGTGCGGTCGGCGTCCAAGTGCCGCCAGATTTTGGCGCGCCATGATTTGTGGCCGTTTACCTTGTTTTCAAAGAACGGCGAATTGGCGAATAGCGCGGTTGCCACCGGCTGCAACGCCAGCGAAACGCGCAGTTTTTGCACCATGTCGGCCTCGGAGCCGAAATCAAGGTTCACTTGCACGGTGCAGGTCCGGCGCATCATCGCCGTGCCCATGGTGCCGACTTTTTCCATATAGCTGTTCATCAGCTTGTAGCGCCCTTTGGGCATCAAGGGCATTTGTTCGTGGGTCCATTGCGGCGCTGCGCCAAGGCCGATGAATTTCACGCCGATCTCGTCGGAAACCGCTTTGACCTCGCGCAAATGGTCGTTCACCTCGTCGCAGGTCTGGTGGATCGTCTCGACGGGCGCTCCCGACAGTTCCAGTGCACCACCCGGTTCCAGACTGACATTGGCCAGGCCTTTGGACAGGCCGATCAGTTTGCCACCCTCTTCCACCGGCGCCCAGTCAAAGCGGTCGCGCAAGCCCGATAGCACCGCATGGATCGACCGTTCGCCCTCATAGGGCAGCGGTTTAAGCGTATCTTTGCAATAGCCGAATTTTTCGTGCTCGGTGCCGATGCGCCAATCTTCTTTGGGTTTGCAGCCTTTTGCCAAAAGTTCTGCAAGTTGCTCGTGCCGCTCGATGGGGCCGCCGCCGGACTGTGGAATGGACATGGTGGTGGCTCCGTCTTTTATGGGGTCGGGCTTTTATAGGGTCAGGGGTGTATCGGTGCAGTCAAAATCCGCCAGTGTCAATGCAGCAGCGGGGTGGTTTTGGCCCAAACCTGCACCCGCTCAGACGGTGTGTGTGACAGCACATCCAGCATCGCTTCTGTCTGGATGCCCTCGAGACTGCCAAACAGATCGAATAATGCCTCGGCACCATCAGCATTCACAGGGATCGCAAGGGACTGTCCGCCGATGCCTGTCAACCGCCAGCTTGGCGCGGGATAGCTGGTTGGATCAAGGTCAAGCCGCGTCAGATCGGCAATATCCATTGTGCCGCCCTCCAGTGGTCCGAAATAGGCAAGCCTGCGCTCGGCGACCTGCACCACCCCCGGCCCTTTGCCCGATTGCCGGAACCGCCCGCGCTGGATGCCCGCAAGCGCAAGGATGGCTGCGATGGCAAGGATGATCAGACCGATCCATTTGACGATGCCGATCCCGCCCCAGACCCACCACAGACCAAACAGCGCAATGCCCCCCGCATAAAGAACCTCGCGCCAGCGCCAAAGCAATGCGCGCGCTTCGGGGCGCATGAAATCAGACATCGGTCACCTGTTGTTTGCAATAGGACACGATCATGTCCAATCGCCTAAAGCGCGTTGCCAGAGCGTCAGGGCGGCGACGGCGGCGGTATCGGCGCGCAGGATACGCGGACCAAGGCTTACGGGATGTGCATAGGGCAAAGCGCGCAGGTGGTCGCGTTCCTTGTCCGAAAATCCACCTTCTGGCCCGATCAGGATCGCCCAAGGGCCTGCGTCAGTTTGCGAGAGTGCGCACGTTTCGCCCAGCAATGTCTCGTCGCAGAACATGATCTTGCGCGACGGATCCCATCCGGCCAACACCTTGGAGAGTTTCTCGAGGTCCGTTACCTCGGGCACATATGTTCCGCCGCATTGCTCGGCGGCCTCCAGCGCATGGGCGCGCAATTTATCCACCCGGATGCGATCCGCGTTATTGGTATAGGCGGTTTGCACAGGCATGATGCGGGCCGCCCCCAGTTCGGTTGCCTTTTCCACGATAAACGCGGTGCGCTCCTTGCGGATCGGGGCGAACATCAGCCAGACATCGGGCGGCATTTGCAGTGGCCTGGTTTGGGTCAGGCACAACAGCACGCCGGTCTTTTTGCCCGATTGCACCACCTGCGCATCCCACTCGCCACCCTGCCCGTTGAAAACCGACAATATCGTGCCGTCGGTCATGCGCATCACGCTGAACAGGTAGTGGGCCTGTTCGTGCGTGAGCGGAACCGATTGCTCTTTCCCCAACGGGTGCTCTACAAAAAGTCTAACTTTAGATGCCATGAAAGCGAACATATGACCGCCAGAGACCAGATGCCAGAGGGTGTTGTTGCAGATAGTGCCGGAAATTGGGTTGATCGCTGGGCACCTGTTGCTACGCGCCCCTATTTGCGTCTGTCGCGGGCTGATCGGCCGATCGGGACGTGGCTGTTGTATTTACCGTGTTTGTGGGCGCTGGGGCTGGCGATGCTGGCGGACGGTCAAGCGGGCTGGTTTGATCTGTGGATCGCGGTTGGCGCGGGGATTGGCGCGTTTTTGATGCGCGGGGCGGGCTGCACATGGAATGACATCACCGACCGCGATATCGATGCAAAGGTCGCGCGCACCCGCTCGCGGCCAATCCCGTCGGGGCAAGTCGGTGTGCGGATGGCATTGGGCTGGATGTTGGTGCAGTCACTTATTTCGCTGCTGATTTTGCTGACCTTCCCGAATATCGCCATCGCGCTGGGCTTTGCATCCATCGTGCCGGTGTTGGTTTATCCGTTTGCCAAGCGGTTCACATGGTGGCCGCAGGTCTTTCTGGGGATCGCATTCAATTGGGGGGCGCTGCTGATCTGGGCGGCACATGCCGGATCAATCAGTTGGACGCCGGTGGTGATTTATCTGGCGGGGATCAGCTGGACGCTGTTTTACGACACGATCTATGCGCATCAAGATGCCGAGGATGATGCCTTGATCGGGGTGAAATCAACCGCGCGGCTGTTTGGCGACACGACCAAACAATGGTTGCGCGGGTTTCTGGCCGCGACGGTGTTCATGCTGGGGTTTGCCGTTGTGCTGGTCAGCCGCGACCGGTCTGTTTTATCGCTGGTGGTGGCACTTGCGGGGCCTTGGGCGCTGGGTTGGCATTTGTCGTGGCAATTGCAACGGTTTGATTCCAACGACAGCAATGGTTTGTTACGCCTGTTCAGATCCAACCGCGACGCGGGGCTGATCCCCCTGCCATTTTTCGCCATCGCGTGGTTCGTATGATTGAACCCGGGGCCCTCTCGGCCTATGCAAGAAATTAACTGAACCATTTGAACGGATGCACATGCGCCTTTCCGCCCTTTTTCTTCGCATTGGTGTTTTTGTCCTTGCGGCTATTTTTGCAGTCCTTGCGGCGCGCACGACCGTCGCCGTTGTCGAGGACACATCGGCCGTTTCTGTGCGCGAAACCCTTATAGATCGGGGGTATGACTGGACGTCGGTCTTGGCTGACGGGTTGCAAGTGATCCTTGAAGGCGAGGCCCCGACAGAGGCTGCGCGCTTCCGCGCAATCTCGGCGGCGGGCAGTATGGTGGATGCCAGCCGGGTGATCGACAACATGAAAGTCGCCGAATCAGGCCATGTTCTGGCACCCGATTTTGCTATCGAGATCTTGCGCAACGACAGTGGCGTGTCCTTGATCGGGCTGATCCCCGCCGACACCGACCGCGAAGAACTGGCCACACGGATCACCAAGATAGCCGATGGGCAACCGGTGACCGATCTGTTGGAAGCGGCAGATTACCCCGTGCCTGACACCTGGCGTGATGCGGTCAGTTACGCGCTGCGCGCGCTTGCGATCCTGCCGCGATCCAAGATTTCGGTGGCAGCCACCCGCGTCTCTGTAAATGCAATCTCGGACAGCCCCGCCGAGAAGGCCCGCCTGGAGACGTCACTGGCACGCAACACCCCCGCAGGTGTGCGGCTCGCCGTGCAGATCAGCGCGCCGCGTCCGGTGATTTCGCCGTTCACGACGCGGTTCGGCAAAGACGAGGATGGCGTAAGCTTTGACGCCTGTGCGGCTGATAGCCCCGAGGCAGAGGCCGCAATCATGGCCGCGGCAAATGCGGCCGGATTTTCGGGCAAAGGCCCTTGTGTGCAAGCGCTTGGTGTGCCCTCGCGCACATGGTCGCAAGCGGTCGTGCAGGCCATAAATGCGGTGGATACGCTTGGTGGCGGCACGGTGACACTATCGGACACCGATATTTCGCTTGTCGCCCTTGAAGGCACCGACCAGGGCATATTCGACCGTGTTGTGGGCGAGTTGGAAAATGCGCTGCCGGATGTTTTTGCGCTTGATGCCGCGCTGCCGGTTGCACCTGCTGCCGGTGCTGCGGGACCGCCGCAATTTGTCGCCACCCGCAGCCCCGAAGGTGCGGTGCAACTGCGCGGCCGCGTGCCTGATGATTTGATGAACCTGACGGCTGAAAACTATGCGATGGCCAAGTTTGGCCGCGCCAATGTCACCATGGGCACCCGCGTCGTGGATGATTTGCCAACCGGTTGGGCGGTGCGCGTCCTTGCAGGGATCGAGGCCTTGGCGGCGCTCTCCAACGGGTCCGTCACCGTTGAACCCGATGCTATGACGATCAAAGGCAATACTGGCAATCCGGCCGCACAGGCCGATATTACCCGGTTGCTGATTGAAAAGCTGGGTCAAACCGCCGACTTTGAACTGGATGTTGTCTACGTCAAGCAGCTTGACCCGATTGCAAGCCTGCCAACCCCCCAGGACTGCGTGGAGCAGATCGGGACCGTGACCCAAGGCCGGAAAATTCTATTTGATCCCGGATCATCCTCGATCACCGCAGACACACAGCCGGTTGTGGATGACATCGCCGAGATATTGAAGAAATGCCCTGATCTGCGGGTCCAGATTGCGGGTTATACCGACAGTCAGGGCGGCGAAGACATGAACCAGGCGTTGAGCCAACAGCGCGCCTCCTCGGTTCTGGACGCGTTGCGCGCGCGCCGTGTGCCGGTCAATGCGTTTGAAGCGGTCGGATTTGGCGAAGCTGACCCGATTGCCACAAATGACACCGAAGAGGGGCGCGAAGCAAACCGCCGTATCGAATTCTCGCTGATTGTGCCCGAACCGACCCCGGACGAGCCTACTGCCCTCGAACAAATAGAAGCCGCCCCCCATGAGGACGCGGCCGAATAACAACAGGACCAAGACGTTGAATAGAAACGAATTTATCATCGCCACTGCGATTATCTTGTTTGTGGCATTTGCCTTGGGGTGGTTTGCCAACTGGCTGGTGCACCGCTTTACCCGTGTAACCAAGGCCGAGATCGGCGAGTTGGACAAGATGGCGCAAGCCCTGCACGAAGCCGAGGAAACCCGCGATCAGGCGATCACCTATTTGCAGCAGCGCGAGGCAGAGATCACCAATCAACTGTCCCAGACCGAGGCGGAATTGCGCGCCGCGATGGACGGGTTGCGCGAAGCCCGCCAAGAGGCAGAAGAGATGCGCAGCTATATCGAGCGTCAGAACCAAGGCTAGTCGCGCGGGGCTGCGGCCCGTTTCAACCGGTCATTGATTGCCTGACCAAGGCCTGTATCCGGGATCGGCGAAACCGCGATATGCGTGGCCCCCATGGCGTCAAGCTGGTGCAGCATCTTGAACAGATTTGACGCAGCCTCGGTCACATCACCGCGTGGCGACAGATTGAGGTCCGCATCGACCGCCCCGAACCCCAGCCATGTTTCATGCGCCTGTGCATGACCTGCGTTCAATCGCAGGTGACCAATGGGCGCATAGTGCGACAGCAACTGGCCGGGCGATTTGGGCGTTGCGGGGTCGCGGGGTTGCAACACGGGCCGGTCCAAACAGGCCGCGATGGCATCAATCGGCACCCCGCCCGCACGCAGGATTGCAGGCGTGCCTGTGCAATCCACAATCGTTGATTCCAGCCCGACCGCGCAATCCCCGCCATCGAGAATCGCGTCGATTTTGCCGGTCAGCCCTGCGGTCACATGGGCGGCGGTTGTCGGGCTGATGCGTCCTGACGGGTTTGCCGAAGGGGCCGCCACTGGTCCATCAAACGCCGCCAAAAGAGCAGATGCCACAGGGTGCTGCGGCACTCGCACCCCAAGCGTTTGCAAGCCGGCGGTCACCAGACCCGATATACCCGCGTCCGCGCGCAGCGGCAGCACCAGTGTCAATGCACCCGGCCAGAATGCCTGGGCAAGCTTGTGCGCAGTCTCGTTCACGTCGCAATAGCGAGAGACGGCGGCCAGATCGGGGAGATGCACGATCAGGGGGTTGAAACCAGGCCGTCCCTTTGCCGCATATATCGCAGCGACTGCCTGATCGTTTCTTGCATCGGCACCCAGCCCGTAAACCGTCTCTGTCGGGAATGCGACCAGACCGCCTGTCCGCAAAATAGCTGCTGCGCGCTCGATCGCGCCTGCGTCATTTTTAAGCAGTGAAGTTTGTGTGGGTGACATGACGTGGCGTTTCTGTTGCTGGAGGGGCGTCGTAAGATACCTTAGGTTCAAAGATGCATACTTGCGGCGCACGGCTTTGCCAAGTCGCGCCAAATTTTGGAGATCCCGATGCCTTATCGCGCCCCAGTCAGCGACTATCGCTTTTTGATGGAAAACGTCGTGGGGTTTGCGCAGGTCACGGCCACCGCCCGTTTTGCCGAAGCCACGCCGGATATGGCAGACGCGATCCTGACGGAGGCCGCCAAGATGTGTGAAGAGGTGCTCTATCCGCTGAACCGCAGTGGTGATTTGCACCCCGCGCATCTGGACAACGGCATTGTGCGCACGGCACCCGGATTTGCAGGCGGCTACAAGGCGATTGCCGAGGGGGGCTGGATCGGCATGTCGGCCAGCCCCGAAGTGGGCGGCATGGGCCTGCCGATGACGCTGACCACCACGGTCAACGAAATGATGGCAAGCGCGTGTTTATCGCTCCAGTTAAATCCGCTGATGACCCAGGGCCAGATCGAGGCGCTGGAGCATCACGCCTCTGATACGCTCAAGGACATTTACCTGCCCAAACTGATTGCGGGCGCGTGGTGCGGCACGATGAATTTGACCGAACCGCAAGCCGGATCGGACGTGGGTGCCCTGCGCGCCAAGGCCGAACCGAACGGTGACGGGACCTATGCGATCACGGGTCAAAAGATTTACATCAGCTGGGGCGACAATGATTTCACCGAAAACGTCTGTCACCTTGTGCTTGCGCGCTTGCCCGACGGTGTGGCGGGCACCAAGGGGATCAGCCTGTTTATGGTGCCCAAATTGATCCCGAATGCCGATGGCACGCCGGGGGCGCAAAACGACCTGCGTGTTGTCAGCTTGGAACATAAAATGGGGCTGCATGGATCGCCCACCGCAGTGATGGATTATACCGGTGCGACCGGCTGGTTGGTGGGGCCGGAACACGGCGGTATGGCGGCGATGTTTACCATGATGAACAACGCCCGTCTTGGGGTTGGCGTGCAGGGGATCGGCGCGGCAGAAGGCGCATATCAACACGCTTTGGCCTATGCAATCGAGCGCAAGCAGGGCAAGGCCGCGGGCACGGGTGCAATTGTTGAACACGCCGATGTGCGCCGCATGTTGGCCGGTATGAAGGCAGATATATTTGCAGCCCGCGCTATCGCGCTGATGAACGCCGTGGCGATTGATATGGCGGTGGCCACAGGTGATGACGCATGGCGCGCGCGGGCCGCGTTTCTGACCCCGATTGGCAAGGCTTTTGGCACCGATGTCGGCATTGACGTTGCCAACACAGGGGTGCAGGTGCACGGCGGCATGGGCTTTATCGAGGAAACGGGTGCGGCCCAATATAGCCGCGATGTGCGCGTCACCGCGATTTACGAGGGCACCAATGGGATTCAGGCGATGGACCTTGTGGCGCGCAAACTGATGGACGGTGGCGAGGCGGCATTTGCGATTCTGGACGAGATCGAAGCCAACGCTGAGGCGGCCAAAGCGGCGCTGCCAGATTTAGCGCAAGCAGTGTGGAACGCCGCTGAAACCCTGCGAGAGACAACCGAGTGGCTGGTCGAGCAAGACCTGACCGACCGGTTTGCGGGGGCTGTGCCATATTTGCGCGCCTTCGCACGGGTGCTAGGCGGTCATGCCCATCTGTCGGCGGCAATGGCCGGTGATGGGGCGCGCGCGCGGCTTGCGACGTTCTACATCAACAGCCTGCTGCCCGAGCACGGCGCGCTTTTGGCGCAAACCCGCGAGGGCGCGGCCGACCTGATGGCGATCAGCGCTGACGATCTGGGCGCCTGATGCCCGATAACGCCGCTGGCATCCGCTACCCGTTTCCCGACCCACCCGAAGCCGGACAGGCGATTACTGTTGCCGAAGGCGTGTTGTGGATGCGCTTGCCGCTGCCGATGGCGCTGGATCATGTGAATGTCTACGCGCTGGACGACGGCGATAGCTGGACGATTATCGACACCGGATTTGCCTCGAAAAGATCACGCGCGATCTGGGCCGATCTTTTGGCGGGGCCGCTGGCGGGCAAACCTGTCGGGCGGGTCATTGTCACCCACCACCACCCCGATCATGTCGGGCTTGCGGGCTGGTTTATTGCAAACGGTGCCGCGCTGTTTATGCCGCGTGTGCCGTGGCTGATGGCGCGCATGTTGACGCTTGATCCGCATGATGTGCCCACACAAGAGACGTTGCAGTTTTACCGGCGCGCGGGCATGGATGCGGATGAGTATGCCGCCCGCAAGACCGAGCGCCCGTTCAATTTCGCCGATTGCGTCACACCTTTACCGCTGGGGTTCAACCGCCTGTCAGAGGGCGACACGATCAGCATTGCGGGCCGCCGTTGGGACATACGCATGGGCAATGGCCACGCCCCCGAGCACGCAACATTCTGGAGCCGCGACGACAATCTGGTGATTGGCGGCGATCAGCTATTGCCCTCTATCAGCGCGAATTTGGGGGTCTATGCGACCGAACCGGAGGCCGACCCCGTGGCCGAGTGGCTTGAAGCAAGCGAGCGGTTCATGCCATTCGCGCGTGACAATCAACTGGTGCTGGGCGGGCATAAGCTGCCGTTTACGGGGCTGCCGCTGCGGTTAAGCCAAATGGTCGAGAACCATCACGGTGCGCTGGAACGGCTGGAAAAATATCTCACGGAACCGCGCAGCGCCGGTCAGTGTTTTGCGCCCCTGTTCAAACGGGCGATCGGGCGCGGCGAATACGGGCTGGCCTTGGTCGAGGCCTTGGCCCATGTGAACCATCTGCACAAGACAGGTCGCGCCACCCGCACGCTGGGTGACGATGGCGCATATTATTTTCAGGCTGTTGCGGGCTAGGTTCGTCAAGCCGGCCATCAATGGCGGGCTTGAATACGCGCATGAAGACGGGTCAGAATCCGGCTGGCCGTTGTTTCACAAAGCGCGGGGATAAACGCGTGCACAAGTGCTGCCAGTGACGCGACGCCAAGCCAGAACGAAAACCCGAAGGCAAAGCGCATGTGCTGCAAGAATGTCTCGTTCACGGTCGCAGGGTGGTCGGTGAACAACACGGCAATCGGGCTGCGACGGGCGGGTGTTTGGGTAGCATCGGACATGTGATGTTCCTTATCGGTGGGGCCTGGTGGGCGGTGGCGCTAAGGGTTTGTAACTGATCGGCCGGTATTTGGTGTCCCAAATTCACTGTCAATCTGCCGTTTTATGGGATATCATCCCATCATGGACCATATCATTGATGTAACAGACCGCAAAATCCTGACAATTCTGCAACGCGACGCTACATCTTCGGTGGACGCTATCAGCGAGGCGATTGCCTTGTCGCGCAATGCCTGTTGGCGGCGGATCAAGCAAATGGAAGCAGCGGGCGTGATCACGCGGCGCGTCGCTTTGGTCGATCCTGCGGCGGCAGGCTGCCCCCTGACCGCGATGGTCCTGATCCGCACCAATGCCCATGACGCAGGCTGGATGGGCAAGTTTCAAACAGCGCTTGCCGCGATGCCCGAGGTGGTCGGTGCCTACCGCATGACGGGTGATCTGGATTACGTGTTGCGCGTGCGTGTGGCCGACGTGCCCGCCTATGACGCATTCTACAAACGGCTGACATCACGGATTTCTGTCTCGGATATTTCCGCAAGTTTTGTTATGGAAGAGATCAAAGACACAACAGCGGTGCCGCTATGAGCCATGAAACCAGTCAGGCAACGATTGAGACCTCGGCGGATGCGATGGAAAACGCGCATTTACCGGGTCTGCGCGAGGTGCACCTGAAAAGTGACGCCGCCTGCCCCGACGCCGAGACTTTGCCCAAGGCGCTCAAGGAATCCAATGCCAAGAAAAGTCCCGCACAATGGGCCTACGAGCGGATCATCCTATATATCCAGAATTTTGAAAAGCAGCTCGATAATGACCATGAGGTGGGCTTGGGGTTTGCGGGCGGTGGTGCGGGTGTGATCAAGATTGACGGTTTGGGCTATTACGACCCCGATATCGTCACCTATTACGGCACCAATGACAGCGGCGCCAAAACCCAACTGATCCAGCATGTCAGCCAACTTAATGTGATGTTGATGGCGAGCCCCAAACATGTTGATCAAGCCGAGCCAAACCGGATCGGGTTTCAACTGGCCCAAGCGCTTGACCGCGATGATGCGCCCACTTAGCGCGAGCAAGGGCGCGTGACATACCCGCGTGAATCGTCTATGCGATTTGTAGACAAGACATCTTTGAAAAGGATACACGATATGGCAAAGCACAAGCATGGCGAAATGGATACGACTGTTCAGGAAAAGACCTTTCACGGCTTTATCAGCATGGTCACCAAAGGGGCGCTGATTTCGATCGCGTTGTTGATCTTTATCGCGCTGGTTAACGGCTAACTTGTTGAACCGCCGTCGTTTCATTCTTGGCGCGCCATTGGCACTTGCTGCCTGCGGAAACGGGGTGTCGGTCTGGGCCCCCGATGATGTGGTCAATGCGGTGGTGTATCAAGGCACTGGCCCCAAATCCCTGACGCTGATGACGATGCGCAACGTGAGCAGTGGCAGCGGCGCGCATACCTCGTTGCTGATCGACGCAAGCCAGCGGGTTCTGTTCGACCCTGCCGGCAGTTTTGCAAGTGCCGCCGTGCCAGAGCGAAACGATGTCTTGTTCGGCATGTCACCCCAGATCGAAGCCTATTACATCAGCTACCACGCCCGCGAGACCTATTACGTCGAGACCCAAAAGATCATCGTTGCGCCACAGGTGGCAGAGGCCGCGTTGCGCCTCGCACTGGCCAATGGCGCGGTGCCCAAGGCCGCCTGCACCAAGGCGACATCGGGAATTTTGCGCCAATTGCCCGGTTTCGAGAGCCTGGGCTCGACGTATTTCCCCGTGACCCTGCGCAACCGGTTTGAAACACTGCCCGATGTCACGCTGACGGTTTACCGCGAAGATGACGCAGATGACAATTCAACTGCCGCCGCACAAATCAACGCCGCCCTTACAGCAGGCCAGTAAGCCAAAGCCCTGCGTAAAACGCCGTGACACCGGCGGCCATGCCCCAGACCACTTTGCGCGTCAGATACCCCACGCCTAACGCTATCAGCGCTGCAATGATCCGCACAAGGTCCGGCGCGCCGCCCGTTGCCGCCGGCCATAGCACCAAAGGCGCCACCATCCCGGGCAGGATCGCCACAGGGGTATAGCGCAACATGCGCAAGACCAGCGGCGGCATGGGTCTATCGCCGATCAGGCCCAGAAACGAAAACCGGATCAGAAATGTGCCCACGGCCAAGACCCCGATGATCAGCCAGATTTCACCTGTCGAATAGCTCATGCGCGGTCTCTTTTCATCCGGGTTTCAACGATCACACCGGCGGCCATCGCACAGACCCCCGCGATCAAAAGCCCGCTGCCCGATGGCAAGTCGATCAGCAAAAGCGCCACGACAACTGACACAAGCGCCGCGGCCAAATGCGCCAATGTGCGCAACATCGGACCCACCATCGACAAAAACGTGATCGGCAAAATGAAATCCAGCGCCAAGGCTTCGGGGATTGCGGTGCCGATCAGCGCGCCCACCAGCGAGGCAACAGCCCAAACCGGTGCAATCACTGTAGAAACACCCAGAAAATACTGCGCCCGCGCCTGCACCGTCATATCCGGCACATCCTCGTATTTCGCCACAGCGGTCATATAGCTCTGGTCGAAATTCAGGTAGCTGATCAAGACCCGCTGCCACATTGGCGCGCTGCCGATATAGGGCACGAGGGACGCGGAATACATCGCCATGCGCAGGTTGACCGCCAAGGCCGCCAGCAAGACGAACCCGATCGCGGCATTGTCCAACATCAATTGCAGCGCTGCAAACTGTGCAGCACCCGCGATGACCAAAACCGTGAACCCCATCGTCTGCGCAAGGCTCAGCCCCGCCTCGATTGCGACAACCCCGAACAGGATCGCAAACGGGACCACCATAAAGACAAACGGTAACCCGTCGCGAACCCCTGTCAGATAGGCGGATTTGGCAGTGGCAGAAATCATCGGATTGGCCTAGCTTGGAAACGGAACCTTACCGATATACGCCCAGCGCGCAGGAAAGACAAATGACAGTTTCTGATCCCGACGATCACTATTTGATTGCGCCACTTTCGTCGGGCCGGCAGTTGACCCGTTTGGTCCAAGGGGTCGATCACACCGGCGCGAGCGTTGATCTGAACGTGGTCGAGGAACGCCCGCTGACGATCTTTCTGAACGGTCAGGAGATCGTGACCGCAATGACAATCGGTGACTATCCCGAATATCTGGCCTTGGGGTTCTTGCGCAACCAGGGGATGCTGGGCGACGCTGATGATCTGTTGGGCGTGGACTATGACGAAGACCTGGAAACCGCGGTTGTCCGCACTGCCTCGACCACGACATATGAAGAGAAACTGCGCAAGAAAACCCGCACCAGCGGATGTGCGGTGGGCACGGTTTTTGGCGATATGATGGAAGGGTTGCAGGGCGTCACCTTGCCCGCGACATCGCTGCGCACCTCGGACCTTTATGCGCTGGCCGCCCGGATCAACACAACGCCGTCGCTGTATCTGACGGCGGGGGCGATCCACGGCACGGTTTTGTGCCAAGCGGCCCGTCCGCTGGTCTATATGGAGGACGTGGGTCGCCACAATGCGGTGGATAAAATTGCAGGCTGGATGCTGACACACAATGTGGCGGCCGCCGATAAGATGCTGTATACAACAGGGCGATTGACCTCTGAAATGGTGATCAAATGCGCGCTGATGGGCATTCCTGCGCTGGCGTCACGGTCCGGGTTTACCGCATGGGGCGTCGAGATTGCGCAACAGGTGGGGCTGACGCTGATTGGCCGGATGCGCGGCCAAAGGTTCGTCTGTCTGGCGGGTGAAAACCGGCTGATCCGCGATGCGGACCCGGCGCAAATTGCCGATGAGCCGCGCAAATCCGCACGCAAGGGGACGACCCAATGAAACAGCCACTAGGGGTGATCCTGGCGGGCGGTCAAGCCATACGCATGGGCGGCGGCGACAAGGGGCTGCTGCGGCTTGGCGACCAGAGCATTCTGGACCACGTCATCGCACGCTTCGAGCCGCAGGTCGCAAGCCTTGCGCTGAATGCAAATGGCGATGCCGCGCGCTTTGCCGGCGCTGGCCTGCCCGTGATCGCCGACAGTATTGCGGGTTTTGCCGGGCCGCTGTCGGGGGTTCTGGCCGGTTTGGACTGGGCCGCCAGCAAGGGCGCAGAGCATATCGTCACGGCCGCTGCCGATACGCCGTTTCTACCCTGCGATGTGGTGCCAAGGCTGCAACTGGCCGCCGAATTGGCAGGGGTCGATATCGCCCTGGCCGCCACCGCAGATGGGCGTCAGCCGACATTCGGGCTTTGGCCGGTCCGGCTTCGTGACGATTTGCGCGCCGCCCTGAATGGCGGTTTGCGCAAGGTCGTTTTATGGACCCGCGAGCATAACGCCGCAACCGCCACCTTTCCCGACAGCGCCGCGTTCTTCAACGTAAACACCCCCGAGGACCTTGTCACAGCGCGGGCCATGATATGAGAATTTTCGGCATCGTGGGCTATAAGAACACCGGCAAAACCGGCCTGATGGAACGGCTGGTGACCGAGATCACCGGCCGCGGGTTAACCGTCTCGACGATCAAACATGCGCACCACAGTTTCGATGTCGACCACGCGGGCAAAGACAGCTACCGGCACCGCGCAGCAGGGGCATCGCAGGTGTTATTGTCGTCAGGCGCACGCTGGGCGTTGATGGCGGAATTGCGCGGCGCACCAGAGCCAGCGCTAGAGACGCTTTTGACCAAACTTGACCCTGTCGATCTGGTGCTGATCGAGGGCTACAAGCGGGACAGCCACCCCAAGATCGAAACATTTCGCGCCCAGACAACGGGCGAGTTGTTGGCCCCCAAAGACCCTACAATCATGGCCGTCGCCGCCGATTGCCCGCTTGATGTGACCCAGCCGCAGTTTGATCTCAACGATACCACCGCGATTGCCGATTATATTCTGGCGCAGGTGGGCCTGTGATGTTTCATACGGTTGTCATGGTCGATTGGTCGGGCGGGCACGACCGTGGTGCCGCCCCCAAGGCCGATGCAATCTGGGCCTGTATTGCGGGCCAAGACCCGATCTATTTTCGCAACCGCCAATTGGTCGAGGTCTGGTTGCATGATCTTTTTGACACGGAACGCAGCGCCGGACGCCGCGTTCTTGCGGGGTTTGATTTCCCCTTCGGATACCCTGCCGGATTTGCCAAAGCGGTGACCGGCCGGCCTGATCCGTTTGCGCTTTGGGACTGGTTTGCGCAGCATATCATTGACAGTCCGGACACCAACAACCGCTTTGATGTTGCGGGCCGGTTGAACGCGATGTTTGACGGGGTCGGCCCGTTTTGGGGCAATCCGTTGGGCCGTGATATCCCCGAATTACCGCGCAAAGGTCGCGCGCGCACATGTAGCCGGTTTGCCGAGCGCAGGCAGGTTGAAAACCACGCCAAGGGCAGTTTTACATGCTGGCAAATGGCAGGTGCGGGGGCCGTCGGATCGCAGGTCATGATGGGCCTGCCCGTCTTGCATCGCCTGCGCCAGACCTTTGTCGGCGATATCAGTGTCTGGCCGTTTGAACATGCCACAGCGCCCATTGTGATCGCCGAAGTCTGGCCCAGCCTTTTTACCGGCACTGCGCCCGAGGGCGTGATCAAAGATGCTTATCAAGTGCAGGCGCTGGCTGCATATCTTGCAGGCATGGACCCTAAAGTCCTGGGCGCACTTATGACGATCTCGGCCCCTGAAGAGGGCTGGATACTTGGTATTGCACCGCCCAAAGCCATCCAGCCGCCGCCCTTGCGCAACGACTGTTTTGCCATGCCGCAAGGGGCTTACTGGACTCCCGTTGATGATGCTTTGGCCCATCTTCGCGCATATTTGGCTTGCGTAACAGGCGCCAAACATATGCGGGTTGTCAAGGCGGCGGGGCGGATTTTGGCCAATGACGTCACAGCGGCGCGCGCGCACCCGCCAACCCCGAATTCCGCCGTTGACGGCTACGGCTTTGCCGGCCCTGCGCCTGCGGGCGAGCAGCGGTTTGCCTTGCTGGATGGGCGGGCCGCAGCGGGTGATCCGTTTGACGGCACTGTTATGGCGGGGCAAGCGGTGCGGGTTTTGACGGGGGCCGCTTTGCCAACAGGCGTTGATACGGTCGTTTTGCAAGAAGACACCGCCGTGGATGGTGATCAGCTATTGTTTCACGGGCCGCTGCGCCAAGGCGCCAATGCGCGCAAAGCCGGTGAAGACATGACCGCCGGGCAAATGATCTTGCCGGCGGGGCGGGTTTTGACCGCCGCCGATCTGGGCGCAATGACAGCCGCAGGTGTGGGTCATGTGCAGGTGCGGCGGCGCTTGCGCGTCGGGGTCTTGTCAACCGGCGACGAATTGGCACAAGCGGGGCAACCGGCGCGCGACGATCAAATCTATGACGCCAACCGCCCCATGTTGTGCGCAGTGGCGCGGGCGTGGGGGCACAAGGTGGTTGATCTGGGCTGCGCGCCTGACGACCGCAACACGCTGCGCGAAACGCTTGATAGGGCCGCCGCGCGCTGTGACGTGATCCTGACCTCGGGCGGTGCGTCGGCGGGTGACGAGGACCATATGTCCGCACTTCTGGACGGCACGGGGTCTCTCGCGCTGTGGCGGATCGCAATGAAACCGGGGCGTCCGCTGGCGTTGGGGGTCTGGGCCGACACGCCGGTGCTTGGGCTGCCCGGCAATCCGGTCGCGGCACTGGTCTGCGCCTTGGTTTTCGCACGCCCGGCGCTGCGCGTTCTGGCAGGTGGCACATGGGGCGCGCCACAGGGCTATGCGCTGCCTGCGGGGTTTACGAAATCCAAAAAAGCCGGGCGACGCGAATATATCCGCGCCCGCGTCAAGGATGGCAAAGTCATGGCCTTTGGCTCTGAAGGATCGGGGCGGGTGTCGGGCCTGTCATGGGCCACGGGGTTGGTTGAACTATCCGATGACGCCCAAAACATCCAGCCCGGCGATCCGGTGCATTTCATCCCGTTTTCGGAGTTTGGCCTGTGATCATCAGCACTGGCATTCCGGACCGTGATCGGGCTGCGGTCGCGACATTATATTGGGAGGCCTTTGGGGCAAAACTGGGCCGCGTGATGCACCCGACGCCGAAAGCCTTGAGGTTTATCGAGGCCGTTCTTGATGCCGATCACGCAATTTGCGCCCATAGTCAGGCAGGTCAGCTATTGGGTGTAGTGGGGTTCAAGACACTTGACGGGGCATTGGTCGACGGCACATTTCGCGATCTTGCGCGGCACTATGGCTGGATCGGGGCCGTGTGGCGGGTGATCCTTCTATCATTGCTGGACCGCGACACCGACAACAAACGATTTTTGATGGATGGCATATTTGTGGCGCAGGCTGCCCGCGGTCAGGGTGTGGGCAGCGCACTGTTAAAGGCGATCATCGCAGAGGCGCGCAGACGCGGCTACCACCACGTCAGGCTGGATGTCATCGACACCAATTCACGCGCGCGCGCACTTTATGAACGGATCGGATTTGTGGCATCAGACACGCATCAGCTTGGTCCGCTGCGCCATGTGTTCGGGTTTCGCGCCACCACAACGATGGTCTACACGCTTTAGCCCGACCCGATGATCACGCCTGCGGCAAAGACCAATGTGCCGCCCAGAACCACCTGAAATACGGCCCGCCAAAACGGGGTCTGCATATAGCGGTTCTGGATCCACGCAATCGCCCAAAGTTCGATGAACACCACCACAAGAGCAAGTGTCGTCGCGGTCCAGAAATCGGTGATCAGATAGGGCAACGCGTGCCCCAAGCCGCCCAGCGTGGTCATCACACCTGCCGCGATCCCGCGCTTGATCGGCGAGCCGCGCCCCGAGATTTGACCGTCGTCGGATGCGGCCTCTGTAAAGCCCATCGAGATGCCCGCACCCACGGATGCCGCCAACCCCACAAGGAAGGTGGTCCATGTATCTTGGGTCGCAAAGGCCACCGCGAAAATCGGCGCCAAGGTCGACACCGATCCGTCCATCAGCCCCGCCAAACCGGGCTGCACCCATGTCAGAATGAACTGACGGTGCGCTGCACTTTCCTCGGCGCTGCGTTCGTCTGCATCAAGGTGTTTGTCTTCCAGATGCGTGGCATGTTCGGAGTGACCTGCCTCTGCGGCCGCCAAATCACCCAGCAGCTTGCGGGTCGCGGCATCGGTCGTCTTGGCGGCCGCAGCGCGGTAAAACCGTTCGGCGTCCTGTTCCATTTGGGCGGCTTCTTCGCGGATCCTCTCCAATCCGAGGTTTTCGACCAGCCAGACCGGACGACGGGCGTAAAATCCCGAGACATGCTCGCGCCGGATCAGCGGGATCACCTCGCCAAAGCGCGCCACATGCAGGTCGATCAGACGCCTGCGATGATCATCTTCTTCCGCCGCCATACCGTCAAAAACAGCTGCACTTGCGGGGAAGTCCTTGCGCAGCATCTCGGCGTAACTGCGATAAATCCGCGCGTCGTCTTCCTCGGAGGAAATGGCCAAAGCCAAAATTTCCTGCTCCGCCAAATCGCGAAACCGGCGACGATTTGCAAACCCTGGGATCATGCTCAAGCCCTCACATTAGAATAGTTCTAAGTTACGTAAAATGCGTGCCAATACAAGCCCCGTGCTGCAAAGGGCGCTATCGTTTGACCGGCCCTTTGCGGTTTGACAGGCCAGTTAAAACTCGACAACCGCCCGAATGGATTTGCCTTGATGCATCAGCTCGAACCCGTGATTGATGTCTTCCAGCTTCAGCTTATGGGTGATCATCGGGTCGATCTCGATCTTGCCATCCATATACCAATCGACGATTTTTGGCACATCGGTGCGGCCTGACGCGCCGCCAAAGGCTGTGCCGCGCCAACTTCGGCCCGTGACCAACTGGAACGGACGGGTCGAAATTTCGGCACCCGCAGGCGCCACGCCAATGATAATGCTTTCGCCCCAGCCCTTGTGCGATGCCTCCAAAGCGGTGCGCATCACGTTCACATTGCCCGTGGCGTCAAACGTGTAATCGGCGCCGCCGCCGGTCAATTCAACAAGATGTGCCACCAGATCCCCCTCTATCTTGGACGGGTTCACAAAATGGGTCATGCCAAAGCGGGTTCCCATCTCGATCTTGCCCTCATTGAGGTCCACGCCCACAATCTGGTCAGCCCCCGCAAGGCGCAGCCCTTGGATCACGTTCAGGCCAATGCCGCCCAGACCAAAGACGATCGCCTTTGATCCGATCTCGACCTTGGCGGTATTGATCACCGCGCCGATACCCGTGGTGACGCCGCAGCCGATGTAACAGATTTTGTCAAACGGCGCGTCCTTGCGCACTTTGGCCAGCGCAATTTCCGGCACAACAGTGTGGTTGGCGAAAGTAGAGCAGCCCATGTAGTGATGGATCGGCGTGCCATCGAGCATGGAAAACCGGGTTGTGCCATCGGGTAACAGGCCTTTGCCTTGGGTGCTGCGGATTGACTGGCACAGGTTGGTCTTTGGATTCAGGCAATATTCGCATTCGCGACATTCGGGAGTGTAAAGCGGGATCACATGATCACCGACCGCAAGGCTGGTCACGCCTTCGCCAATCTCGATCACGACGCCCGCGCCCTCATGGCCCAAAATCGCGGGAAAAATGCCCTCGGGGTCATCACCCGAGCGGGTGAATTCATCGGTGTGGCACAGACCGGTCGCCTTGATCTCGACCAGAACCTCGCCCTTGCGCGGCCCTTCCAGGTTCACGTCCATAATTTCAAGTGGTTGTCCGGCGGCAACAGCCACCGCAGCGCGTGTTCGCATCATCGGTCTCATCCCATTTGTGTTTGGGACAGGTTCTGACAATCTGGCGCGACATTCAAGCGAGGGTTGCCAAAAAGGCGAAGTTTGGCAATTTTCCCGCCTTGCCAAAGCGGGCGCGGGCGGCGCAATCTGTGATGATGAAAAAGCTGGTTATTTTTGTGGTTCTCGCGGCCTGCACATCTGTCGCGCCAATGCCAACAGCGCCTGTCATACAACGGCTACCGGTGGGTGTCGCGGATACATGCGGGGCCGCCAGGTATCAGACATTGCTTGATCAGGGGGCGACGGCACTGGAGCGTGTGCTGATTTTAGGTGAAGTGAGGATCATCCGTCCAAGCACCATTGTCACCCAAGACTTTCGCCCCACACGAATGAATTTTCACATCGGGACAGATGGCCAGATTGCGCAGATTAGCTGCGGGTGATGCAGGGATAAACGAAGGCCCCGAGGCAACGCACTGGGTGGGGGCTATAAAAACGCCACCTCAGGAACCATTCGTTATGCAGCCTTATTGTCCCACAATGTTGGCCAGATTAGGGACCAAGCGTGAAATGTTTCGGGTGCTTTTGTGGCGACATCATGACGACATCCTTGATTTTACCGCCAAAGGGCGCAACTCTGGGGTATGATACCGCAGCCCCCCACCCCGCTTCATCACGCACCTGAACAGATAGCCTTTCACCGCACCGAATTGAATGTGCTGATGGGGCTTTACGGGCGCATGGTGGCTGCTGGCGAATGGCGTGACTACGGGCTGTCGTTCCTGCGCGAGTTTGCGGTGTTCTCGGTTTTCAAACGCACGGCAGAAAATCCGGTTTACAAACTGGAAAAGCATCCCAAATTGCGCTTGAAACAAGGACAATATGTGTTGGTCGGCATCGATGGCCAAATCCTGAAGCGTGGCAATGATCTGCGCCACGTGCTTTTGACCCTGGAGCGCAAGCTGATCCGTATCGTTGATTAAAGCCGTTTGCGCGCCGTGACATCGCCGTCGCCCTGCGCTTTGATCCGCAAAATCGCGCGCGCAACCGGCTCGTAGGCGGTGGCCATATGATGCGCATTGGCATGGATCAATGTTTCGGCGTCGACCATCATGCCGACATGGCCTGCCCAGAATAGCAGATCACCCCGCTTCAAAGGCGCATCATCGGCCAGCGCTGCGCCCAGCGCATCTTGTTGCATGTCACTATCGGCGGGACAGGCCATGGCGCACCCCGTCAGTGCGGCAGCAAGCAGACCCGAGCAGTCGATCCCGCGTGTTGAATTGCCGCCCCAGAGGTAGGGCACGCCATAATGCATCTGCGCCACTGTCACGGGATCGGTAAAGGGCTGCGCAATTGGGCGCAGATGTGATTTCGGGATAAACCCTTGTGGTGTTTCGAAAAACTTGCGTCTCTCGTCAGTTACGACAAGCCGCGCGCCAAAGGGCAGTGCCGCAAGATCAGGCGATTTGAAGGTGTCGTCAGTGTAAGCATGGGTCGCGGGAGTGGCCACAAAATGCGTGGGACTTACCGCCTCACCCAGTGCGGCGGCGGCCAAATAGCCGACGTATCCATCTGCGGCTTGCGCAAATGCCCAGCCATTTTTCACCTCGAACACGCTTACCGCAGCGCCAAGCAAAAGCTGGCGCGCACGCGGCCCATCCGGACACTCGCGTAAATCGGCCACTGGCACGACGACCGATTGCGCGACCCCGTCCACATAGCTGTCAGCCGCGACCTGCCCCTTAAGCCAAGCCGCCGCCACACGCCCGTTGGCCGCCAAAAGCCGCCGGTCGGTCATAGCGCCAGCAACTTTGGCAAGGCCTCCAGCACCGCGCGGGCACCCATGCCAACACCGCCTTTGGGACGCGCTGGTGCCGCACGCGGGTTCCAGCCATAAATGTCAAAATGCACATAGGGGCTTTCGACAAAGCGGCGCAAGAACAAGGCGGCGGTGATACAGCCAGCAAATCCGCCCGAAGGTGCATTGTCCAGATCTGCGATACCCGGCTCGATCATAGCCTCATAAGGGGTATGAAACGGCAGCCGCCAAACCGGGTCGGCGACCCGTGCCGCCGCCGCCGCAATCGCCGCCGCATGGGCCTCATCATCGGCAAAAAACGGCGAGATATCCGGTCCGACCGCGACGCGGGCAGCCCCCGTCAATGTGGCCATCGATATCACCAGATCAGGCGCGTCCTCGTCCGCCAGCGTCAGCGCATCCGCCAAAACCAGCCGCCCTTCGGCGTCGGTATTGTTGATCTCGACCGTCAGCCCCTTGCGGCTGGTCAAAATATCCTGCGGCCGAAACGCATTTCCGTCGATGGCATTCTCGACGGCAGGCACCAGCACCCGCAGGCGCAGCTTAAGCCCCAGTGCCATGATCATATGCGCAAGGCCCAGCACGGTCGCCGCACCGCCCATGTCTTTCTTCATCAACCCCATGCTGGCACCCGGCTTGATATTCAAACCGCCGGTGTCAAAACACACGCCCTTGCCCACCAAGGTCAACTGCGGGCCACTGCCCCCCCAGCGCATGTCCAACAATCGCGGCGCGCGCGTCGAGGCGCGCCCGACCGCGTGGATCATCGGAAAATTCCCCGAAATCAGGTCGTCACCCACAATGACGTTCACCACCGCCTCATGTTGCTTGGCGAGGGCACGAAAGGCGTCTTCCAACTCGGCGGGGCCCATATCGCAGGCCGGCGTATTGATCAGATCGCGGATCAGCGCCTCGCCCTCGGCAATGATCGCAATGCGGTCCGCGTCGATCCCGTCGGGAGCCACAAGCATCGCCGGATCGGCGGCGGGGCGCACATAGCGGTCAAAACGGTAGCTTTCCAAAAGCCAGCCCAAGGCGGCCTCTTCCAGCGCCGCGACTGGTAAATCGGTCACAATGCGGTAGGTTTGCGCCGGCAATTTGCGCGCTGCGGCCCCGACAAAAAACCGGCCGCGGGCCCGCGTCACAGCCGTGCCATAACCGATCACGGCACAGTCCAATGCGCCCGTTGCATCCGGCACGGTCAGCCGCTGGCCTACCGCTCCGGTAAAACCATTGGTTTGCGCCCAAGCCAGCGCGGGTTTTGGCAGTTGCGCCAACTCATCGGGGCCTACGATATAAAGATCGACAGACGGGGTATCGGCGGCGGCAAAAGCAAGCGGCATGGGGTATCCTTCGCAGTGAATTCCATGCAAAGATGACCCGCCGGACGGCAAGTTGCAATCACCGTTAACGCCCTTCGCGGTAGCGCCAAACCTGGGTCACAGCCACGTCAAAGGCCCTTTCGAGACGCGCTACTGTCGCACTTAGCGCAACACCGTCGCACTGCCCGGCGCAGCGGGCGACATGTGCCGCCGCCTCGATTACATCCGTCAGGCCGATTTGCGCACCAACAGTCACGATGCGGCGGGCCGGTTTCATGATACCGGCAAACGAATGGGCGGCCTTGGCACATTGCAGCGCATCCAGCTTATAGGCGATGTCTTCCAGCACGCGGCAAACCATCTCTTCGGCTTCATGTTTCCCCTTGCTGGCAAAAATATGCTCCACTGGTTCATAGTCCAAACGCATCATTTCACGACACCGCAGATGGGTCACTGTGGCACTGGGGCGGGCGGGTGCGGTGAGGGCCGCAAATTGTGTATGATTATGTTCCATACCAATTTTCTAATGCATGATGGTTTTCAGAAAGTGAAACAGCCAATTGAAATTTATCCAATTTCATGAAAATGCAGTGTAACCTTTGACAACATCAAGCTTGGAGTTGCCCAATGAAATTTGCCCGCCCCCTACCTGCATATCTGGTGCAACGCTATCATGGCTGGAAAGCAACCACCTATGCAGAGAACAAAGGCTGGTATCGCAGGCTTGCCGACGAGGGACAGCGGCCACGTGCGATGGTCATTTCGTGTTGCGACAGCCGGGTGCATGTCACGGCGATTTTCGGGGCTGACCAGGGCGAGTTTTTCATCCACCGCAACATCGCCAATCTGGTGCCCGCCTACCACCCCGACGGGGCGCAGCACGGCACCTCTGCGGCCATCGAATATGCGGTCACAGCGCTCAAAGTCAGCCATATCATTGTCTTGGGGCATTCTGGTTGTGGCGGCGTCGAAGGCTGCTACGACATGTGTTCCGGCAATGCCCCCGAGCTGGAGGAAAAATCAAGTTTTGTCGGGCGCTGGATGGATATCTTGCGTCCGGGCTTTGACCGGCTGCCTGCGGGGGACGACGCGGCGCGCAAGCAGGCATTGGAGAAAGAGGCCATTCTGGTGTCACTCGAGAACCTGATGAGCTTTCCTTTTGTAAAAGACGCAGTAGATGAAGAAACGTTGTCACTGCACGGCGTCTGGAACGAAATCGGCAAAGGCGAGATTGAAACCTTTGATCCAAATTCGCAAAATTTCGTCGCCATCTAGACCGCAAAGATAAAATATCATGAACGCCATTTTCGATCTCGCGATTGCGAATCTGATTTCGCCGATCATCCTTAGCTTTGCCTTGGGACTGGCTGCCGCCTGGGCACGGTCGGACCTCACGATCCCCGAGGCCGTCGCAAAAGGCATGTCGATCTATCTGCTGTTTGCGATCGGGTTCAAAGGCGGGGCCAGCGTGGCCGCACACGGGGTCGACGGCACTTTGCTCGCCGCCGTGGGCGCGGGGGTGGTGCTCTCCTTCGGGTTGCCGCTGATCGCTTTTTCACTGCTCAAAGTCATGACCGGCCTGTCCCGGATCGATGCCGCGGCGATTGCGGCGCATTACGGCTCGATCTCGATTGTGACATTTGTCGCCGCAACGTCTGTCCTTGAGGGGCGGATGATCGACGCCGAGGGCTATATGGTCGCGGTCGCGGCCGCAATGGAAGCCCCCGCTATTCTGTCAGCGCTTTGGTTGGTGGCAAAGAGTGGCAACGGTCGCAAATTCGACCCCGAATTGATGCGCGAAATCCTGTTGAACGGGTCCATCGTGCTACTGGTCGGGGCCTTTGCCATCGGGGCCATTACTGGTGAAAAGGGGCTGGCAGAGATTGCGCCCTTCATTGTCAGCCCTTTCAAGGGCGTGCTGGCCCTGTTCTTGCTGGACATGGGGTTGATCGCGGGACGCGGGCTTCGGCAGGCAAAGGGATTGATCACCTTGCGACTTGTGGCCTTTGGCATCATCATGCCGCTGATTGGCAGCGTAATCGGGCTTGGCTTTGGGGTGCTGATCGGGCTTAGCGTCGGAGGTGTCATGTTGTTGATGGTGCTGTCGGCCTCTGCGAGCTATATTGCCGTGCCCGCGGCCATGCGTGTGGCACTGCCAGAGGCGAACCCGACCATTTATCTGACGCTCTCGCTGGGGATCACGTTTCCCTTTAACCTGACGCTTGGCATCCCGCTTTATCTGACGGTCGCACAAATGGTCACAGGAGGCTAACCGATGGACATGTATCCTGCAAAACGGGTCGAAATCATCATCGAAGCGCCATTGGAACGGCGGTTGACGGATGCGCTTGAAAAGGCCGAAGTCACCGGCTTCACCGTCCTGCCCGTGCTGGGCGGCTCGGGGCGGTCCGGGCGCTGGTCCCGGGAGGGCCAAGTCGGCCGGGCCGGGATGGTTGCGGTGATCTGCCTGATCAAACCGGAACGGCTCGACGCCTTGCTCGCCGCGGCCTTTGCGGTGGTCGAACCGCATATCGGCGTGGTCAGCATTACCGACGCACACGTGCTGCGCGTCGAGCGGTTTTAACGATACTTTTACCTCGCTGGTGTTTGCTCGCTTGCATGAAACGCGAAACCTGCACCATCTTCCTTGGCTCACCACTGCGGCTTGCGGCGCTTGACCTTGCGGTCGCGCATGACATCTCTCTTGGCCAACTGGTGCGCCGCGCGCTTGCAAAGGAAATCGCGCGTGCAAATAACGCGAAACCGCCTGTCAGGGCGGATGAGCAGCTCCTCGCGCCCCTGCGCGCGCGCCTCGCAACCGATCTGGCGCACGCAACAGGCTGGGCCGACCTCGATCAACGCTTGCGAAAAAAGGGCTATATTTTGCGCATTGCGGGTGGCGGACTGGCCCTGCACGATTGGCCTGGCGACCGACGCATCTGCAAAGCCTCCGAGCTGGGCTTCAGCTACAGCAAGCTGATGCGCCGTTTTCACGCGCCGTTTCCGAACCACCCGCATCAATGGCTGGAACATCGTATGCTCGCGCCGCGCGAAGATGCCACAGGTGACGTCTTCGCGCCGTTTGAATAATCAGCCTTTTTTCAGGCACTCACGCCCCAGAAGTTCCGCGATTTGCACCGCATTCAAGGCCGCCCCTTTGCGCAGGTTGTCGGACACGCACCACAGGTTCAAACCGTTCTCGACCGTTACGTCCTGCCGGATACGGCTGATAAATGTAGCAAAATCGCCAGCACATTCCACAGGCGTCACATAGCCGCCATCTTCGCGCTTATCGATCACCATGATACCTGGCGCTTCGCGCAGGATATCGCGGGCTTCGTCCTCGTCGAGAAACTCTTCAAATTCGATGTTCACCGCTTCACAGTGGCCCACAAACACCGGCACACGCACGCATGTCGCGGTGACTTTAATCGACGTGTCGACGATCTTTTTGGTCTCGGCAACCATCTTCCATTCTTCTTTCGTGTCCCCGCTGTCCATGAACACATCAATATGCGGGATCACGTTGAATGCGATCTGCTTGGTGAACACCTGCTTTGGCTTGTTGTCGGTGGGATTATACATCGACTTGGTTTGATCCCACAACTCGTCCATCGCATCCTTGCCCGCACCGGACACCGCTTGATAGGTGCTGACGACAACCCGCTTGATTTTTGCGCGGTCGTGTAACGGCTTGAGAGCCACCACCATCTGCGCGGTCGAGCAGTTCGGGTTCGCAATGATCATCTTGTTTTTATACATGTGAACCGCTTCAGGGTTCACTTCCGGCACGATCAGCGGAATTTCCGGATCGTAGCGATACAGCGAAGAGTTATCGATCACAACACAGCCAGCTTTGGCCGCAATTGGCGCATATTTCTTGGTCGCATCAGAGCCCACGGCAAATAACGCAATGTCCCAACCTGTGAAGTCAAATGTATCAAGGTCTTGGGTTTTCAGGGTTTTTTCGCCAAAGCTAACGTCCGTGCCCAGCGACCGGCGGCTGGCAAGGGCTGCGATCTTATCGATCGGAAACTCGCGCTCGGCGAGGATGTTCAGCATTTCGTGGCCCACGTTTCCTGTGGCACCAACGACGACAATATTATAACCCATTTATTGCTTCCTTGTTAGAGTGCTGCCTCTTACCGCGCCTTGGCTCCAAGGAAAAGGGCTTAGTCGATACGGTCTTGTGACCACAGATAGGCAAGCAGCCCAAGGGCGATCAAAGTCGCAAAAACCCCGAACAGAACAACATAGGCGTCGGTCGCTGTGTCGGTTTGGGATACGGCATAAATCGGCCCTGACGCAAACTGCATAATCCCTGCCCCGCCGATGCCAAACAGGTTCATCAACGTCACACCGCGCCCCGTCAAATGCGCGGGGAAGAACGCTTTGGCATGGGCAATAATGACCGGAAATGAGGACCCTGAAATGCCGATGATTGCCAGCATCGCCGTGCCAAACGCGACCGAATAATCCGGCATCACCATCAAGGCTATCAGCGCCAAAAGACCCGACACATTGCCCGCAAAAATCACCCATTTGCGGGATATGAAAAGCCGCTCGAGCGGACCAAACAGAAAGCTGCCTAAAATCATGCCGGCGCCCATCACAAAGGTAACGCGCCCGATCACACCCACGTCGGCTGCAAAAACATCCGCCATATAGGGCCCCGCCCAAAGGCCGCGCAGTCCCGCAGCAGGCGCATAATTCACCAGCATCATCGCCATGATCGGCCAAAGAGCAGGCATTTTCAACAGCTGCAAAACCGATCCACGCTCGCTGGTCGCAAGCCGCACAGGGTCGCGGACAACCGCCAACAGCAACAGGCCGACAGCCAGAGAAATGACCGCCAAGCCCAACATGCTTTCGCGCCACCCGAATGTCTGCACAGACCACGCCAGCGGCGCAGAGCCTGCCAGATTGCCCAAGGTCCCGAACCCGATCATTGCACCGGCCAAACTGCCAAAAACTGCCGGCGCATAACTGCGCGCAAGGATGTAGTAAGACGCCATCAGGACCGGTGAACAGCCGATGCCGATCAAACCCATCGCGATCATCACATGCGCAGGTGTCTGTGCAAACCCAAACAGCAACGCGCCGCCCGCGCCGCCAAAGATAAACAATATCGCCGCAATCTTGCGCGGCCCAATGCTGTCGAGCGCCATGCCAACAGGGATCTGCATTGCCGCAAAAATCAAAAACCAGATGCCAGAGGCACGCGCCAAATCATCCGCGGTCGCCCCGATATCAATCGCCAACACCGGTGCCAGAACAGGCAGAAACGCGCGGTAAAACTGTGACAGCACATAGGCCATCAAAAGCGCCAGCAATCCTCGCTTCATGTATGTGTCCTCACCAGATTATTCATTTCCAATCTGGTGCCACGCGACGGGTAGCTGCGCAAGAGCTAACGCGCAGTTGCCCGCCTGTTCAGACCGTGCCGCCAAGCGAGCCTTCAAGCGTGGCCAGTTCTTCGCCGCCCGCCATCAAGTCTTGCAACTGCTCTGGCGTGATCTCGCCGCGCGCGGCCGTGCCAAAGGTTTTGCCGCGGTTCAGCACCGTAAAGCGGTCACCTACGGCCATCGCGTGCCGCACGTTATGCGTGATAAACACAACCGCAATCCCCTGTTTGCGCACCTTATCGACAGTCGCCAGAACATTTGCAGTCTGACGCACGCCCAAGGCCGATGTCGGTTCGTCCAAAATCAACACCTTGGCGCCGAAATGCACAGCACGCGCAATCGCAACGGTCTGGCGTTCACCGCCCGACAGCGTGCCCACCGCCTGGTCAGGGCCACGCAGGTTGATGCCCATGGCACGCATCTCCGACATGGTCACCTCGTTGGCGTGTTCGTGGTCAAAGAACGATATCCCCGCGATTTTTTTCAAAGGCTCGTTGCCCATGAAAAAGTTACGGCTGACCGACATCAGCGGGATCATCGCAAGGTCTTGGTAAACCGTGGCAATCCCTGCGGCAATCGCATCGCGGGGGTCGGCGAAATCCATCGCCTGCCCTTCAAATTCGATCGTACCCCTGGTGGGTTTATGCACCCCCGACATGGTTTTGATAAACGTCGATTTGCCCGCGCCGTTGTCGCCCAAAAGACAGTGACATTCGCCGGGATAAAAGTCGACGGTCACCCCCGCCAACGCAATCACAGAGCCGAAGTGTTTTTCAATGCCCCTCATGCGGATAATTGGATCAGTCATATCAACGCTCCCCTGTGATCATGCGACGGATGTAGGTGTTCAGGATGACCGCAAACAGCAAGATCACCCCAAGAAACACGCGGAACAACGAGCTTTCCACATTGGCAAAGAACAGCCCCTGCTGCACCACGCCAAAGATCAACGCCCCCAGTGCCGCCCCAACGACAGAGCCATAGCCACCGGTGAGCAATGCGCCCCCGATCACCACCGCAATGATTGCCTCAAATTCCTTCAACACACCGCGGTCTGATCCCGCCGAGCCGAATTCCATCACCTGACTGACCGCAAAAACCGTCGCCACAAAGGCCGTGAACATAAACATCATGATCTTTACGCGGTCCACCGGCACACCCGCATACCGCGCCGCTTGTGCATCGCCACCTGCCGCAAAAATCCAGTTCCCAAACCGGGTGCGCGTCAACAGGATATGCCCAAACACCACAAGGCCCAGCGCCCAGACGATCAACATCGGGATGCCGTCAACAACCGGCTTGCCCTCCAGGTTGCCACGGGTGAACACGCCGATCACCCCCATATCACCAAGCCACTGAAAGAACCCGGTCAGGATTTTGCCGCCAAATATCGGCGCCAACCAATCGCCTTCTGCGGCCTCGCGGATGCCGCCGATAATGGTCTTGCGTTCCAATGTCTGGGGAATGAAAATCGTAAAGCCACGCAGAATAAACAAGGTCGCAAGTGTCACGATAAAACTGGGCAATCCGGTGCGCACGACGATGTAGCCATTGAGCGCGCCAAAGGCGATACAAATCACAAAGGTGACGATAATCGCCATCCACATCGGCCACCCAAGCGTGATCGAAAACACCGCAATCATCATGCCCGCAAAGCCGATCATCGAGCCGACCGACAGGTCGAATTCGCCCGCAATCATCAGCAAACAGGCGCCGACGGCAATAATCATGAACTGGGCCGAGACGACAGACCAGTTCATCACGCCCTGGGCGCTGAACATGCCGCTGTCGAAAGCGAAAAGCAGGAAGAATGTAAACACCGCAACCGTGCCAACCATACCGCCCAATTCGGGGCGGATCATGGCGCGGCGCAGGCCGGACATTTCCTTTATACGTTCGTCGTCATTGGTGCTGGCGTCTGACATGGTCCTGGCCTTCTGTCTTTGCTGAAATTTCCATAAAAAAGCCGGCCCCAGCACAAGCCAAGGCCGGCTTTACTCAAGTCAACTTAACGGAACTCGCCCGCGAACTCTTCGACCTTCGCCAATGCGTCAGCCGTCACAAAACCCGGACCCGAGTTGATGTTATTGCCCGGCAGAACGCCGTAGCGGTCATAGTTGGCCAAAACAACGACCGGCAAGTAAGCCTGCAAGAATGGCTGCTGGTCGATGCCCCAGTTTATGATGCCGGACTTCAGGCCTTTGACGATTTCTTCGCCAAGATCAAATGTGCCAAAGTAGATGTCACCAGCCATGCCGTTTTCTTGCAAGGCAAGGATGGTCGGATCCGCCGATGTTGGCCCAAGCGTCAGGATCGCATCGGTTTCAGGATTGGCCGAAAGATAGGCCAGAACACGGTTCTTGATCTCGGACGGGTCCTGACCGGAATCGATCATCTGGTTGCCCAGTTCCACACCCAGACCATCGGCGAAACCTTGGCAACGCTCGGTTGAGGATGGCGACGAAATATAGTGGTTCACGCAAAGGAATGATTGCACACCATCACGCGATGCGCGCTGACCTGCGGCAAGACCCGCGTCATATTCCGGCTGGCCCACATACATCAATGCGCCAACTTCTGCGGCTTGCGCTGGCGAGCCGGAGTTCATGATGATCACATCGATACCTTGATCAACAGCCGCGCGGATCGGGCCGGACAGCACGTCGAAATCGGCCAGTGTTGTGATGATCCCGTCCGGGTTTGACGCTGCCGCCTGCTCGATGATCCGTGCCATGTCGGCAAGGTCGCCGGTTGGCGGGTTGCGATATTCGACGTTCACGCCCATTTGTTCGCCCGCAAGCGCGATCCCGTTTTTAACCGTATTCCACCAGCTGTCGGAATCAGGTGCGTGGCTTACAAGGATGTAATTCAGGTCGTCGCCGTGGCTTTCTGCCATGACAGCCGTTGCGCCCATCAAAGATGTTGCAGCAACCACAGTCGACAAAAGCATCGTTTTAAATGTGGATTTCATGTCTTCCTCCCAGAAAATTTTTGGTCCCTCGGGCGCAGACTCATCAGAATCCTACGGCCTTGACGTTAGGAAAGCATGATTCCATTTGCTTTGCAACCGGTTGCAAAAGCGGATTGGAATTTTCATACTGCACCCAAGATGAAGCTTCGCTACAAGTGCACAAGCCCCGGCAAGAAAGGACGCCTCACGCATGGTCGCTACGCTAAGAGATGTCGCCGTGCGCGCAGGCGTTTCGCGTTCCGCCGTCTCGCGCACATTTACCGATGGGGCCTCTGTTTCCGCAAAAATGCGCAGCAGAGTGGAAAAAGCAGCGATCGAGCTGGGATATAGTCCCAATGTTCTGGCCCGCAGTTTGACGACGCGGCGCACAAAAATGATCGGGCTGATCTCGAACAATTTTCACAACCCGATCTTTCTGGCGGTCTTTGATCAGTTCACCCGCGGCCTGCAAGAACGCGGCTTGCGCCCGCTTTTGGTCAACCTATCCGATGAAACCGATCCACAAAATTCGGTCCGTATGATGCGCCAGTATTCGGTAGACGGCGTGATTGTGGCATCATCGACTTTGCCGCCCGGGTTCTCGAAAGCGTTCCGCGACCAGAACGTGCCGGTAGTGCATACATTTGGCCGCTACTCCTCTGCGCCCTCGGTCCATGTCGTTGGCATTGATAACGTTGAATGCGGGCGCATGGTGGCGCGGACGCTGATTGAAAGAGGCTATAAGCGCGTCGGGTTCATGGGCGGGCCGCAATCTGCGACCTCGACCCAAGACCGCTTGAAGGGCTTTGAAGAGGTCCTCAATGAGCGCCCCGATATCACGCTTTCGGTGTCATATGCCGAGGCGTATTCCTTTGATGCAGGGCGCCGCGAGATGCTGCGCCTCGCCCAAGACGCCCCGCAAGAGGCGTATTTTTGCGGTGATGATGTTTTGTCAATCGGCGCGCTTAGTGCGCTGAAAGATAGCGGCCTGAAGGTGCCGGATGACGTGGGCATCATCGGGTTGAATGACATGGAAATGGCGGGCTGGGAAAACATCGACCTGACCACCATTCACCAGCCAATCCGCCAGATCGTGAACTCGTCTGTCGAGCTGATTGCAGCAATGCTGGAAGAACCGGACCGCTATCCCGAGGCGCGGTTGTTTCCATGCTCGGTAGTCGAACGGGGCACATTGCGCCCCGTCCTATAGCCTGTGCTTTAAATCGTTTATTTACGATACATCGGTGGCCGCGCATCGACCCAAGCGCCGTCATTCTTGGCCGATGCCACCGCTTGATGCACCGCGGCCATCGACCGCAATCCGTCCTGTGCCGTGGGCAACCCGTCGCGGGTCTCGCCGCGAATTGTGGCGGCCAGATCGACGTAGATATTGGCGACGGCCAAGGGGAAACCTTCGGGGTGGGCGATGGCGACGCGGCTTAGGCGGCTTGCCTCGTCGGACAGCGACCCTTCGCCTTTTTCCATGATCTGGGTGCGGCCGCCGACGGGGGTGTAGTAGACTTGGTTGGGCTGCTCGGAGGCCCAGCGCATTCCGCCGGTTTCGCCAAACACCTGAATATCAAATCCGTGCTGGCGACCGATCGCCACAGAGCTGGTCCAAAGCCTGCCCACGGTGCCGCCGGACATGCGGAAATTGACCATGGCGTCATCTTCCAATGTGCGACTGGGGATCGTGCTGGCGAAATCTGCGGACAGGCTAACCACTTGATCACAGGCGATAAAACTGGCCATATGCAGGGCGTGAATGCCGCAGTCGGCGAATTGTCCGGAGACACCTGCCATCGCGGGATCGTAGCGCCAGCGCACGCGAGGGTTGTCGGCATCTGTCGCGTCGCCGTGGTGGCCGTGGCTGAAGTTGGTGACAATCAGGCGGACCTTGCCGACCTGACCAGAGCGCACCATGTGGCGCATTTCGCGCACCATCGGATAGGCCGAATAACAGTAGTTTACCGCGCAGGTCTTGCCGGATTTTGCGGCGATTTTGACGATCTCTTCGCCTTCCTCGACGGTCATTGTCATCGGCTTTTCGCACAGCACATTGAAGCCAGCCTCGAGAAATGACTTGGTAATTTCAAAGTGCGTGGAGTTTGGCGTGGCCACTGTGACCAGATCGACGCGGTCGTCGCGGCCCGCCTCGCCTGCCAACATTTCGCGCCAATCGCCGTAAGCGCGGTCGGCGGAAACGCCCAAAGATTGCGCGTAGGCGCGGCCCTTTTCGGCGTCGTGATCAAGCGCGCCTGCGGCCAGAATAAAGTTGCCGTCAGCCTGTGCGCCAAGGCGGTGGGCGGGGCCGATCTGGCTGCCTTCGCCGCCACCGATCATGCCCCAATTTAGTTTTGTCATCTGTTGTATCCCTTCAAAATGGGTGTGTGATTTGCATCTGCCGAAAATCAAAATCCGATGGATTGCAGATATTCACGGTTTGCAGCCGCATCTTCCAGCGGGGTGCCCGGCATCGACGGGTCGCAGTCCTGTTCAACGGTGCACCAGCCTTCGAATTTGGCGTCCAAAAGAACCTGCCGCACAGCGGGAAAATCAACGTCGCCCTGCCCCAGATTGCAAAAGATGCCCTGCCCGCAGGCCTTGTAAAAATCGGTCCGCTTTTCGACCACATCGGCTTTTACCACGGGATCGATATCTTTGAAGTGCATGTAGGAAATACGGTCCATGTGCCGTTTCATAAAGGCCACCGGATCATAGCCTGCATAGGAGTGGTGACCAGTGTCGAAACAGATTTTCAAGATGTCGGGGCTTACCTCGTCCAAGAGTTTTTCCAGCTCTGGTTCAAAATCCAAAAAGCCCGCGGCATGGGCGTGCATCCCCACGGTGAGGCCGTAATCTTGCGTGCCCATTTTCGCAATTGTCGCGATGCGGTCGCGGAATGCCGCCCATTCGGCGATGTCCATTTGCACGGCCTCTGATGCGCGCCCTGCGGTGGGGGCGCGGCGCGGGCTAATGCTGTCGATCAGGACCAGATGCTCGGCGCCGTGGGCCACAAGTGCCTCGCATGTGCGTTTGGACGCATCAAGCACTTCATCCCATTTATCCGCATCGTGGAACGGGCGGAACACAACGCCGCCAATGATTTCAAGATCGTTTTTGAGAAGTTCCTGCCGCAGGATTTCCGGCTCTTCGGGCATATAACCGATGGGGCCAAGCTCGATGCCTTTGTAGCCAGCACCGGCGCATTGTTGCAGCACGGATTGCCATGTCGGGTAGGATGGATCAGAGGCGAATTCGATGCCCCAGGAACATGGCGCGTTGCCGATGCGGATAGTCATGTCGGACCCTTTCAAAAGTCAGAAACTGTTTGCCACGATTTGGTGTCCGAGGATGCCAGTGCCGCAGCGACGATTTGATTGACGGCCAGCCCGTCGTGGAAGGTTGGCCATTTATTTTGCCCCGTGGCGATGGCGTCGAGAAAGTCTTTCGCCTCGATGATAATCTGGTCCTGGTAGCCAGTGCCGTGACCGGGCCCTTGGCAGAATGGCAGGTAGTCGGGGTGCGCGGGGCCGGTCAGGATCTTGGTAAAGCCGCGCTGTGCCTCATCCCCGTCCATCTTGTAAAGCCAGATCGCGTTCTGGTCTTCTTGGTCGAATTTGATCGCGCCCTTTGTGCCTGTAATTTCATAGGCATAGCCCATTTTACGCCCTGTCGCGATGCGGCTGAAATACATCGCCCCCATAGCGCCGTTTTCGAAGCGACACATCATTTGGCCGTGATCATCGTTGGTAACGGTGCCGCCCGGACGGGTGTGATGCACGGTTTCAACTTCGGCGATAAGTGATGTGATCGGCCCGATCAAAGCCAGCGCCGCGTTGAGCATATGGGGGGCCAGATCGCCCATTGTGCCGTTGGCAGCCCCTGTCGTGCGCCAGTTTGCGGGGGTGGTGGGATCGGCAAGAAAGTCTTCGGTATGTTCGCCGCGAAACCATGTGACATCACCGATGGCCCCTGATGCGATAAGCTGGCGCGCGTATTGGCTGGCGGGGGTGCGGATGTAGTTGAAGCCGACCATGTTGATGACACCTGTCGCCGTTGCAGCAACCGTCATTGCACGGCTGTCGGCAAGAGAGGCACCCATCGGTTTTTCACATAGAACGGGTTTGCCAAGCTTGAAAGCGGCCTCGGCGATGTCGCGGTGGGTGGATTGCGGCGAGGCGATGACGATGGCCTCGACGGCGGGGTCGTTGACCAGAGTGCGCCAGTCGGACGTGGCGCGCGCGAACCCGTAGGCGGCGCGGTATTTTTCGGCCGAGGCGTCATTTGTGGCACAGACCATTTCAAGCCGCGGTCGCAAGGTGGTTTCGAACACCGCGCCGACAGATGCCATGGCGACCGCGTGGGCCTTGCCCATATAGCCGCCGCCGATGATCCCGATCCCGATTTGTGTCATTGATCTGTCCCATTCTTGAATTACGGTTTGCAACCGGTTGCAAAATTAGTATCGTAAGAATCGAAACACCGTCAATGATTGAAACGCATGAGCACGCAAATGAATACATTTACCCTGACCACTGCACAGGCCATCGTCCGTTATCTGGCGGCGCAATATACGATTGTGGATGGCAAAGAGGTGCGTCTGTTCGGGGGCGGTTTTGGCATTTTCGGCCATGGCAATGTGACCTGTCTGGGCGAGGCGCTGTATGATCATCGCGAGGCCTTGCCGCTATATCGTGGCCAGAACGAGCAGGGCATGGGGTTTGCCGCGGCGGCCTATGCCAAGTATCATTTGCGCCGTCGCATGATGTTTTGCACGGCCTCTGCCGGGCCTGGCACGGCGAATTTGCTGACGGCTGCGGCCTTGGCCCATGCCAACCGTTTGCCGCTGTTGATGCTATGCGGGGATGCGTTTATGACCCGCCTGCCCGACCCTGTGTTGCAGCAGCTCGAGCATTTTGGCAATCCGACCTTGGGGACCAATGATGCGTTCAAAGCCGTGAGCCGGTTTTGGGACCGCATTGCGCATCCCGCGCAGATTATCCAGTCGTTGCCTGCCGCGATTGCCACGATGATTGATCCAGCCGATTGTGGGCCTGCGTTTATCGGGTTGCCGCAGGATGTGCAGGGTTGGACCTATGATTATCCCGCCCGATTCTTTGAAAAGCGGGTGCACCGGATGCGCAGCCAAGCCCCGGATGAGATTGAGGTGGCAGAGGCCAAGGCGCTGTTGGCCACGGCCAAGCGACCGATGATTATTGCGGGCGGTGGGGTGCAGTATGCCGGTGCGGTCGCCGAGCTGACTGCGTTTGCCGAAAGCACGGGGATACCTGTGGTCGAGACGATTGCGGGGCGGGCCAATATGCTGGACACGCATCCGCTGAATATCGGACCACTTGGGGTGACCGGATCGGACAGTGCCAATGCGATTGCCAAAGCGGCCGATGTGATTTTGGCGGTAGGCACAAGGTTGCAGGATTTCACCACCGGGTCATGGACAGCGTTTGATCATGACGCCCAGATTATTGGCGTGAATGTGGGTCGCCATGATGCGGCGAAACATATGTCGCGCACGGTTGTGGGGGATGCGAAAAAATCGCTGCCTGCGTTGATGGGTGACTATATGGCCCCCGCCGATTGGACCGCCCATGCACAGGCCGAGCGCGCCAAGTGGGTGGATTATGTGGCCGAAAATGTAAGCTATGGCAACGGGCCGAATTCCTATGCCCAAGCGATTGGCGTGGTCAATGCGCTGTGCGAGCCGCGCGACCGTGTTGTGGCGGCAGCGGGTGGTTTGCCTGCGGAAGTTACGGCCAATTGGCGCACGCTGGAGATTGGCACGGTGGATGTCGAGTTCGGGTTTTCGTGCATGGGCTACGAGATTGCCGGTGGCTGGGGCGCGCGCATCGCGCAGTCCGAAACTGAACCCGCGCAAGACACCATCGTGTTCACCGGCGACGGGTCGTATATGTTGATGAATTCGGACATTTATTCGTCTGTGCTGACCGAGAAGAAACTGATCATCTGCGTGCTGGATAATGGTGGCTTTGCGGTGATCAACAAGTTGCAGAACAACACCGGCAACGAGAGTTTCAACAATCTGATTGCCGATACACCGACCGCGACCAAGCCATTTGCGGTGGATTTCGAGGCCCATGCAAAGGCGATGGGGGCCACGGCAGAAACCGTGTCGAACCCCGCGGAAATGGCGCAAGCATTTTTACGCGCCAAGGCATCCGACAAGACCTATGTGATCGTGATGAAGGTGGACCCATATGACGGCTGGACGACCGGGGGCCATGCATGGTGGGAGGTCGGCACGCCACATGTGACCAACAATGCCAAGGTCCGCGATGCCCATGTCGATTGGGAATCCACGCGACCACGGCAGCGCAAGGGTGTGTAAGCGATGAATGTCATCAAAGGCATTGCGGGCAATAATTTCATCGTCGTCGGGCGCGTGGGCATGGATCTGTTTCCGCCCGCAGGCGTGGGCATCGAGGATGCGGACAGCTTTACCGCCGACATGGGCGGATCATCGGCCAATATCGCGGCGGGGATTGTGAAACTGGGCGGCAAAGCCACGTTATTGACCCGCGTGTCGGATGATGCGGTGGGTCGGTTTTGCGTCAAGAAGCTGTCGCATTACGGCGTGGGCACCGGACATGTAAGCGTTGCGGGTGGCGAGGCGCGCAATTCACTGGCCCTATATGAAAGCCGCGTGGCGGGGCATCAATCGGTGATTTATCGCAACGGCGCGGCAGATTTTGAAATGACGGTTGCCGATGTGGAGGCAGTGGATTTTTCGCAATATTCCGCGCTTGTGACAGCGGGCACAGTGTTTGCGGCAGAGCCGTCACGCGAGGCTGCGTTTCGCGCGTTTGAACTGGCGCGCGCGGCAGGTTTGCCGATTATTTTTGATGTGGATTACCGGCCCTATTCATGGCCGAGCGCGCAAGTGGCTGCCGATGTGTTGAGCCGCGCAGGGGATTTGTCGGATGTGATTGTTGGCAATGATGACGAGTTCGGTTTTATGGCAGGTGGCAAAGCATTGGGTCTGCAAAAAGCGCGCGATCTGGCCGCAAGTTCGGCGGCGATTGTTGTCTATAAGATGGGCGAGCATGGTGCGGTGACCTTTGCGGATGGTGCCGAGACGCGCACCGGCATTTACCCTGTGTGCGCGATCAAGCCCACGGGTGCGGGCGATAGTTTTATGGCCGGCATGCTGTCGTCGATTGCCGCGGGCCACGAACTTGAGGCTGCGGTTTTGCGCGGATCGGCCTGTGCCGCGATTGTGGTGGCCAAACCGGGCTGCGCCCCTGCGATGCCCTATACCGCTGATTTAGAAGACTTTATTGCCAACCACTCCGGCCCGACGCTTAGTTAAGAAGGACGCCACCGATGCATATTGCGCCACATGACAACCACAACAAGCCGATCGTTGATGCGGATGATCCGACCGTGCCGCTGAACTATTTCAACATTGTGAAGTTGCGGCAAGGAGAGGCGTTTTCCTATCAGGTGCCCGGCTATGAGACCTGCATTGTGCCCGCAACCGGCACCGTGAACGTCGAGGTCGAGGGGGTGAATTTTACTGCCCTTGGCAACCGTGTGGGCGATGTCTGGGGTGGCGAGCCGGAGGGCGTTTATGTGCCTGTCGGCGCCAAGGTGACGCTGATTTGTGTGTCCGCATCGGCCGAAGTGTTTATTGCGGGGGCCCGTTACGACAAGGTGCTAGAGCCGTTTGACGTGCGCGCGCCGGAGATTGACAAGGTGCAATATGGCTCGGACGAGACCAAGACGCACCGCAAGATCAAGCATATTCTGGGCACCAAATATCACGACAAGGTCGGCCGCTTGTTGGTGTCGGAGTTGTTTACCGTGGGCCAAGGCGGCTGGTCCGGATTTCCCGCCCATAAGCACGACACTGACCGCAAGGACGCGGATGGCACTATCATCGAAACCCGCCATGACGAGACCTACAATTTCCGGTTCAAGCCCAATCATGGCTCTGGCGTGCAGATTATTCAGCATGAAGAGGGTGTGCCCGGCGATGCCTATCAACTGATGGATCGCTCCACGATTTTGCTGAAAAGCGGGTATCATCCCTGTGCCGTGATGCCCGGTTACGAGATGTATTATTTCACCATTCTGGGGGGCTTGAGCCAGCGCAGTCTGGTGCAGTTTTTCCAACCCTCACATGCCGCGCAGATCGAAACCATTCCCGGCATCAAAGACATGATCGCCAAGTTCAAGTAAGGGGCCGATATGCCACTGGTTACGCTAAAAGATGTGCTGCAACCTGCATTGAAGGGCGGCTATGCCGTGGGTGGTTTGGTCACCTTGGGGTGGGAAGATATGCGCGCCTATGTGGCCGCGGCAGAGGCGTTGGACTGTCCTGTGATTTTGCAGGCCGGTCCGGGGTGTCGCGCCCATACGCCACTGCCGGTTCTGGGGAAAATGTTTCGCCATCTGGCCGAGGCCGCCAGCGTGCCTGTCGTCGCACATCTGGATCACGGATATACCTTTGAAGAGTGCCGAGAGGCGTTGGATGCAGGGTTCACGTCGTTGATGTATGACGGGTCGCGCAAGCCCTTGGCGCAGAACATCGACGAGACCGCACGCATAGCCCAGATGGCCCATGCGGCGGGGATTTCGTGTGAAGGCGAGATCGGGTTTGTCGGCTATGCGAATGGCGAAAATTCGGCGGGCACCGACCCCGAAGAGGCGGCGATTTTTGCCCGTGATAGCGGAGTTGATGCGATGGCGATTTCCGTGGGCAACGTGCATTTGCAACAGGATAAACAGGGCGGATTGGATATGCCGCGTATTCGTATGATCGAGGCGGTGACGGATGTGCCGCTGGTTATTCATGGTGGATCAGGGGTGCCCGTGGCGCAGCGGCGTAAATTGGCGCTGGAGTCAAAAGTGTGCAAATTTAACATTGGCACCGAATTGCGCATGGCATTTGGTGCAGCTTTGCGCAAGGCCGTGAATGCGGATGCTGATCGGTTTGACCGTGTCAGTATATTGAAAGAAACCCATGATCCTGTGATGGCCGCCGCGATGGATGTATTGCGCGCGTTCAAGGCCTGACAGGAAGGGCGGTTGTTTGCCGCACAGTGCGCAGCGCAAACGACGACTGCATTTGCAGCACACCGGGCAGCGTGGCGAGGTAGCGGCGGTGGATGCGCGCAAAGTCTTCGGTGTCGCCTGCCACGACTTTCAGCAGGTAGTCCGCCGTGCCCGCCATCAGGTGGCATTCAAGCACATCGGGGACCTTTGCGACGGCTTTCTCAAACGCATCGAGCACTTCGTCGGCTTGGCCTGATAGGGTGATTTCGACAAAGACCGTGGTGGGGCGGCCCACTTTGCGCGGGTTCAGCAGGGCGACATAACCACCGATGATCCCGTCTTTTTCCAAGCGCTGCACCCGTCTGTGGCACGCCGAGGGCGACAGGTTGATCAGCTCTGATAGCTCTGCGTTGGACATGCGTCCCGATTTTTGCAGCACCTCGAGGATTCGGTAGTCAATGCTATCAATGTCCATTGGACGCAACTTTCTGTCAATAATTCACGGATATGCGCAGATTATTGCCACAGATACCGCTAACAACCAAGAGAATATCAGGTGAAATTGCACGAGGCTGCGCAGATAGTGCGTCCATATTACTTCTGGGAGGAGACCCAAGATGCACATCGGATGTCCAAAAGAGATCAAGCCGCAGGAATTTCGCGTTGGCATGACACCAAACGCAGCGCTTGAGGCGGTAAATGCGGGTCACAGCGTGACCGTCGAGACCAATTGCGGCATGGGCGCAGGGTTCACGGACGAAGATTATGTCACCGCGGGTGCGACGATTGTGGGCACTGCGGCAGAGGTTTTTGCCATTGCCGATATGATCGTGAAGGTCAAAGAGCCGCAACCCGTCGAGCGCAAGATGCTGCGCGAAGGCCAGATATTGTTCACCTATCTGCACCTTGCGCCTGACCGCGCACAAACCGCGGATTTGATCGCGTCGGGTGCCACATGTATCGCCTATGAAACCGTGACCGATGACCGTGGCGGCCTGCCGTTGCTGGCCCCGATGTCCGAAGTTGCGGGTCGTTTGGCGCCGCAAGTTGGCGCATGGACCTTGCAAAAGGCCAATGGCGGGCGCGGTGTGTTGCTGGGCGGTGTGCCCGGTGTTGGACCGGGCCGCGTGTTGGTGATTGGTGGCGGTGTTGTTGGCACGCACGCCGCCAAGATTGCCGCGGGTATGGGCGCGGATGTAACCGTTCTTGACCGGTATCTGCCGCGTTTGCGGTATCTGGATGATGTGTTTGGCGGCACGTTCAAGAACGCCTATGCATCCGAGGGCAACATCATGGAATTGGCCCGCCAGGCCGACCTGATTATTGGCGCTGTTCTGATCCCCGGTGCGGAGGCGCCCAAGCTGATCAGCCGCGCGCAATTGTCCGAGTTGAAGCCGGGTGCCGCACTTGTGGATGTGGCGATTGATCAGGGCGGGTGTTTCGAGACATCCAAGGCCACGACCCACCAAGACCCGATCTATGAGGTTGATGGCATCATGCATTATTGCGTCGCCAACATGCCGGGTGCGGTGGCGCGCACGTCGACGATTGCGCTTGGCAATGCGACGATGCCGTTCATGCTGGCGCTGGCCAACAAGGGCTGGCGGCAGGCCTGCGAGGACGACCAGCATTTGCTGAACGGGTTGAACGTGCATGCGGGTTATTTGACGTATTATGCCGTGGGCAAGGCGCTGGGCATTGATGTGCTGGCCCCTGCGCTGGCGTTGAAAAAGTAAACTGAAACGCAAAAAGGCCCGCCGTTCTGGCGGGCCTTTTCACAGTCTAAACACTTGAAAATTACTTTTTCAGAGCTTTGAGGATATCTGCAAGCAGCTCTTCCTGTGTCGGGCCTTTTGGCGCCGCAGGCTCTGCGGGGGCTGGCGCCTTTTTGGTTTTGTTCACAGCTTTTACCAGCATGAACACAACAAATGCGATAATCAGAAAGTTGATGATCGCCATGATGAAACGGCCATAGGCAAAGACAGCGGCACCAGCTTCTTCTGCGGCGGTGATCGAGGCGTATTCGCCAGTGCCCAGCAGGGCATACATGCCGGAAAAATCAACGCCGCCCGTGAACAGGCTGATGATCGGATTGATCAGATCAGAGACCAGCGAGCCCACGATTGCGGTGAAGGCCGCGCCGATGATAATACCGACGGCCATGTCCATGACATTGCCCTTGGCGATGAAGTCTTTGAATTCGTTAAGCATAATAGTCCCCTAGATGTGTTTTGCGGCGCTGGTCTGATGCCCGCTGCGCGCCCTGTGGGTCTATAGCGCGGGCGGCTGCAAAAAGATCGGGGTTTTTTGCGGGGTTTTTCCCCGATGCGAGCAGCGCGCGGTCAGGCGGGCAATTTGCCCGAAAGCACATAGGACAGGATTTCAACGACTTGGCGCGGGGTTTGCACAACCGCGAGGGCTGCGGCGTCGATCTCTTTGAGGGCGTGTTGGTGGTCGGGGCCGTGCATCACGATCAGCGATTTGCCCAAAGCGGCGGCCATGCCGGCATCAAACGCCGCGTTCCATTGCTTGTATTTGTCGCCAAAGCGCACAACAACGATATCGGCCATTTCCAACCCGTGCCGGGTGCGGATGGCATTGAGTTTTGCGCCTTTGTTATCGTGCCAGAATTTGTCGGGTTCTGCGCCCATGATGGTAACGCCGCAATCGTCAGAGGCCGCGTGGTCGGTGACCGGACCGGAGAATTCCACGTCGAGGTCTGCGGCACCGGCGATGATTTCAGCGCGCCAGTCGGTGTGGATTTCGCCAGAGAGATAGATGTTCAGGGTCATGGTTTTGTCCTTTAATACAGATCGAGAGCGTAGGTGATTTTGTCGCCGTCCCGTCCGGTTTCCATCCAGCCAAGCCGCGCGTAAAACGCCTGTGTGCCGGTCATGTCCCTATGTGTCGTCAGGGCCACGCGGTCGCAGCCTGCATCGCGCGCGGCGGTGGTCGCGGTGTCGATCAGTTTGCGCCCAAGCCCCTGCCCTTCGCCGATTGGATGCACGGCAAGATTGGCGATATGCGCGCCGCCCCTGCGTAAGACCAGCACGACGCCGCCAAGGATCAGGCCGCGATCGTCGGCCACCCAAACCTGATGATCTGCAATATCATCGGCCAGCCCTTCGGCGACGGGTGGCAGGCCTATGCCCTGCGCCGCATATGGCGCATAGGCCGCAATAACGGCGGCCTTGAGCCCGTCTGCGTCCACGAGGGTGGCAGGTCTGATCATCCGCGCAACACGCCGCCGGTGGCTTTGGTGACTTTTTCCACGATTTTCGCGCCGACGGCTTCGATGTCTTTGTCTTTCAGCGTGGTCTGTGTCGGTTGCAGGCGCACAGTGATCGCAATCGATTTTTTGTCCTGCCCGAGGCTGCCGCCAATAAATTCGTCAAAGACCCGCACATCTGTGATCAGGGCTTTATCCGCGCCTGCGGCCGCGTTCACCAAGGTCAAGGCCTCGACGTCCGCGTCGACCACAAAGGCGAAATCACGCTCGACGGCTTGCAAATCAGTGGCAGTCAAAGCGGGGCGTGCGATGATCTTGTTTTTCGGCAGCGGGATGTCTTCGGGGTAGAGAACAAAGCCCACGGCGGGCCCTTTGATGTCCATCTCGCGCAGCACCTTTGGGTGCAATTCACCAAAGACACCCATGACTTTTTTCGGGCCAAGGCAGATTTTGCCGTGCCGACCGGGGTGCCACCATGCATCACTGCCGCGCAGAATTTGCACTTTTGCAGGGGCGTCGATGGCTGCAAGAACTGCCTCTGCGTCGGCTTTTGCGTCATAGACATCGACGCCGCGAGAGGTGCCGTGCACGTCTTTGGGACCGGTGCGCCCGATCAGGATGCCTGCGACTTGCACGTGTTGTTCGTTTGGCTCGCCGCCCTGAAAAGCGTGGCCCACTTCGAACAGGGCCATGTCGTTGATGCCGCGGGCCTGGTTGCGGGCAGCGGCGCGCAACAGGCCGGGAAGCAGGCCCGGGCGCATGTGCGACATGTCGCTGGAGATCGGGTTTTGCAGCATGGTGGCGTCGCTGCCACCGCCAAAGAGTGTGGCCGCATCTGCGTCGATAAAGCTATAGGTCACGCATTCGTTGTAGCCCAAGGCGGCCGCGGTGCGTTTGGCCATTTGCTGGCGTGATTGCAGTGGTGTCAGGATCGGTTTTGGCACACCTGCGGTGCGCGGCAGGGGCACGCCCACAAGTTTGGTCAGGGACGCGATGCGCGCGACCTCTTCGACCAGATCGGCCTCGCCTTGCACGTCGGGCCGCCAACTTGGCACATGGGCCATGTCACCTTCGAGCCGGAAGCCAAGGGCGGTCAATGTCTGGCGCTGTGTGCTTTCGGGGATGTCCATGCCGACCAGCGAGATCACACGTTTTGCATCAAGTTTATAGGCGCGCGCGACGTTGGGGACCTTGCCTGCCGAGATAACTTGGGAGGCTTCACCGCCCGCGTTATCGACGATCATACGCACCGCGTGTTCCAGCCCGTCGGGGGTGAACGACGGGTCAACGCCGCGCTCGAAACGGTAGCGCGCGTCGGAGTTTATTTTCAGCGCGCGGCCCGTATAGGCGATTTGCACGGGGTCCCAATAGGCGCTTTCGACAAAGACATTTGTGGTGTCCGCGGTGCAACCTGTGGCCAGCCCGCCCATGATGCCTGCGATGCTTTGCACGCCGTTGTCATCCGAAATGATCATTTGGCCGGCTTGCAGCGTGTAGGTTTTATCATCGAGAGCGGTGAGCGTTTCGCCACCAACGGCGCGGTGAACGCGCAGGTTTCCGGCCACTTTGTCAGCGTCAAAGACGTGCAGCGGGCGGTTTTGGTCGTAGGTGAAGAAGTTGGTCACATCCACGAGCAAGGAGATCGGACGCAGGCCAATGGCGCGCAGCAGGTCTTGCAACCATACAGGCGACGGGCCGTTTTTAACATCACGGATCATGCGCCCCATGAAGACGGGGGCGCCGTCAAGCGTATCGGTGTCAATGCTGACCGAGATGTCGGATTTGAACGTGGCTTCGACGTGTTCAACATCGCGTGGTTTCATTTTGCCAAGCCCGCGCGCGGCCAGATCACGCGCGATGCCGCGCACGCCAAGCGCATCGGGGCGGTTGGGGGTGATCGCGATTTCGATCATAGTGTCGACTTTGGCGGGGTCGTTTTTGGCCAGCCAATCGATGAAGCGCATCCCTACGTTGCCGCTGGCAAGTTCAATGATGCCGTCGTGTTCCTCCGACAGGCCCAGCTCGTGCTCGGAGGCCATCATGCCGTAGCTGTCGATGCCACGGATTTTTCCGATGCCGATTGTGGTATCGATGCCGGGCACATAGACGCCGGGTTTGGCGACGACGACGGTGATGCCTTCCCGCGCATTTGGTGCGCCGCAAATGATCTGCAATTCGCCCTCGTCGGTGTCGACTTTGCAGACGCGCAGCTTGTCCGCATCGGGGTGTTTTTCGGCGTGTTTGACGTAGCCCAATGTGAAGGCTTTGAGTTTTTCAGCCGGGTTTTCGACGCCTTCGACCTCGAGGCCGAGATCGGTCAGGGCGTCGGTGATGTCATCCACGGAGGCGGTGGTGTCGAGGTGGGCTTTGAGCCAAGAGAGTGTGAATTTCATTTGGAAAGTCCCCCGTGCAGCGTTGGCACATCAAGTGAGCGGAAGCCGTAGTGGCGCAGCCAGCGCAGGTCTGAATCAAAAAACGCGCGCAGGTCGGGGATGCCGTATTTCAGCATGGCGATGCGGTCGATGCCGACGCCGAAGGCAAAGCCTTGGTAGACGGACGGATCGACGCCTGCCGCTTGCAGGACCTTGGGGTGGACCATGCCGGAGCCGAGGATTTCCAACCAATCATCGCCTTCGCCAACCTTGAGAGTGCCTCCTTCCCATGAGCAGCGGATGTCGACCTCTGCGCTGGGTTCGGTGAAGGGGAAGTGGCTGGCGCGGAACCGCAATTCGACGGTATCGACCTCGAAGAAGGCTTTGACGAATTCTTCCAGCACCCACTTGAGGTTGGCCATGGAGATGTCTTTGTCGATGGCCAGTCCTTCGACTTGGTGGAACATCGGCGTGTGGGTTTGGTCGTAGTCGGCGCGGTAGACACGGCCCGGGCAGATGATGCGGATGGGGGCACCGTTGGCCTCGAGCGAGCGGATTTGCACGGGCGATGTGTGGGTGCGCAAGACGTGCGGCGGGCGGTCGTCGCCTGCGGCGCGGTGGGTGTAGAAGGTGTCCATTTCGGCGCGTGCGGGGTGGTGTCCGGGGATGTTGAGGGCGTCGAAGTTATACCAGTCGGACTCAATTTGCGGGCCTTCGGCGACCGAGAACCCCATGTCGGCAAAGATCGCGGTGACCTCTTCGGTGACTTGGGTGATCGGGTGGATGGTGCCCATGGGGCGGTCGCGCGCGGGCAGTGTGACGTCGAGCCATTCACCGCGCAGACGCGCATCAAGGGCCGCGTCGGAGAGCGCGGATTTCTTGGCGCTAAGGGCCGCGTTGATCTCGTCTTTGAGTGCGTTCAGGGCGGGGCCTGCAGTTTGGCGTTCTTCGGGCGTCATTTTGCCCAATTCGCGCATTTGCAGGGAGATTTCGCCTTTCTTGCCAAGCGCCTGCACGCGCAGGTTTTCGAGGCTGGCTTCGTCGCCGGAATTTGCAATCAGATCGAGATATTTGGATTTCAGATCGTCCATGTCGCGCCTCACACTTGGGGTTAGTGCGGAGTTAGCGAAATGGGCGCGCGGTTGCAAGGTTTGCGCGGGGGTGGGGCGGTGAATTGGACATAAGTCTGGCACTGCGGCAGCACGCGGAAAGTGAAATGGCTGTTGCTATCTAAAAGAATTTCGCAACACTGCCATCACAACCCTAGCGAGAGATCCCCTATGCCACAAATGAGCCGTATCCTGTGTCAGACCTGTCGCCCGATTGTCCTTCGTATCTGCATAATTCTGCTAGGCAGTAGCGTATTGGCGGCCCAATCGGTTGCGGCGCAAGAAAGCGCGTGCAGCTCGAACCTTGAAATCAGCCAAGATTATCGCGCTGCCATGGGTAAACCTGCGTGCACGGTCTATGGCGATCTTATGATGAAATCGAAATCAGGTAACCGTGCTGGGTTTATAGAGGTAAGGGATAGCTTGGAAGACGACAGTTCGTATCGTGTCTTTATAAGCAATCAACTTGCATTCTTGACTTTCGAGCGCGGGTTTCGTGGCGACAGCGTTCCAACCCAAGCCGAAATGCAAACTATTGTTTCATACCTCACCTTTGCGAATTTTTGGGTTACGAATGAAGAAATAAGTATCGCTGAAAGACAAATTCAACTTCTCGCATATGTGAGCGTATTAAACATACTATATGAAACGGATTTGAATGACGCGTTTTGGTGGATTTTATCCGGGCCTGGGCCCTACGGGCTTGAGGAGGCAAAATACCGACCGGTTTGTGTTTTGAGGAACCTTGCGCCGGGTGTGGATCAAGAAGATATTTACGTGTCTCGCGATTACCAAAGCTGCATGGCAGACAATAAATATCTCGATTGAAGTGGTCTGTTCCAAGTTGATGATGGTGGGGTGGGCGGTGTCGCGCGGTTGGTGCAGTTGCTATCCGCCAAAGCAAAAAGGCCGCGCTGTTTCCAGAGCGGCCTTTCAAAACTGTGTTGTGCTTTGGCTTACGCCAATGCGGCCTTGGCTTTGCCGACGATTGTGGCAAATGCTTCTGGCTCGTTCACGGCCAGATCGGCCAGAACTTTACGGTCGACTTCGATGCCCGCAAGCATCAAGCCGTTGATGAACTTGGAATAATTCAGTGTCTCGTCAATAGAGCGCACGCCGGCGTTGATCCGCTGGATCCACAACGCGCGGAAGTTCCGCTTGCGGTTGTGACGGTCGCGTGTTGCGTATTGATTGGCTTTTTCGACGGCCTGCTTGGCGACCTTGAAGGTCTTGGAGCGGCGATCGTAATACCCTTTTGCAGCGTCGAGAACTTTCTTGTGACGACGGTGCGTGACTGTTCCACCTTTAACTCGCATATCAAATTCTCCTTATCGCGCGTAGGGCATCATGCTCTTGATGATTTTCGCATCAGGAGCTGAAAGAATGGTCGTGCCGCGTGCGTCACGAATGAATTTGCTGGAGCGTTTGATCATGCCGTGCTGTTTGCCCGCCTGACCCGCTTTGACTTTGCCACTGGCTGTCATCTTGAACCGCTTTTTGCAGCTCGACTTTGTCTTCATCTTAGGCATTTCCGTCTCCTCTATTGAGTTCGGTCGAACGTGCGCTCTCGGCATGCCACTTGGGCCGGCCGCACGGGTTGAAAGGGTCGTTTAGGGGGAATCAATTCCCCATGCAAGAGGGATTAGCCGATATACCGCCCGATCACGCTGACAAAGACATCCGGAATGGTCTGGATGGTATAGTTATTGGGCCGCTCGTTGACCGCATAGCCGATCATGACGATCCCGATCAGGATAATCAAAGCCGGATAGCGTGGCGTGCGCCCGTCCGAGAACGCGCTGACAATTGCAGGCACGGAAAAGGCGGTAATCACGCTACCGAGCACAAAAATCAAATCAAAGTCCATCACCAAAGATCCCACATTATCGCTAATGAAAGCTTACTCTGGATCGGCGGCGTAAATCAAATTTTCTGCACAAGGGGCCACGCGCAGGATATTTGTCGAGCCGGGCGTGTTGAATGGCACGCCTGCGGTGACGACGATCATATCCTTTTCGGTCGCAATCCCCTGCTCGAGCGAGGCGCGCACGGCGGCGATGACGGCGGTCTTGAACCGGTCAACAGGCCCTGTGACCACGCAGTTGGTCCCCCAGGTCAGGCAAAGCCGGCGCGCGGTTGACCGAAAGCTGGTCAAGGCGATGATTGGCACCCGTGGCCGTTCGCGCGCGACCAACAGGGCGGTTGTGCCCGACTGCGAGAAGCAACAGATCGCTTTGACATCGGCAGTTTCGGCGATTTCACGCGCGGCGGCGACGATCCCGTCGGCCACCGAGGTGCGCACGGCGCGGCGCGAGGCTTCGATGATTTCGGTATAGGTCGGATCGGCTTCGACTTCGGTTGCGACGTTGTCCATGGTTGTGACGGCCTCGATCGGGAAAGAGCCTGCCGCAGATTCTGCCGAAAGCATGATCGCGTCGGCCCCTTCATAGATGGCGGTGGCCACGTCGGAGACCTCGGCGCGGGTCGGCATCGGGCTGTCGATCATCGATTCGAGCATTTGCGTCGCCACGATCACCGGCTTGGCCGCCGCACGGCATTTGCGCACCAGTTGTTTCTGGATTGGCGGCACGTTTTGCACCGGCAGCTCAACACCAAGATCACCGCGCGCCACCATGATCCCGTCGGACACGGCGAGAATTTCGTCGAATACTTTTACCGCGTTTGGTTTCTCGATCTTGGACAAAACCGCCGCACGGCCCTTGATCAGCGCGCGGGCCTCTTGGACGTCGGCGGCGCGTTGCACGAACGACAGCGCGACCCAGTCAACGCCAAGGTCGCAGGCGAAGTCGAGGTCTTTGCGGTCTTTGTCCGAAAGCGCGGCCAGTGGCAGGACCACATCGGGCACGTTCACGCCCTTGCGGTTGGAAATGGTGCCGCCCACAAGCACAACGCAATCGGCAAAATCGGCGCCGCAGTCTTTGACCCGCAGTTTGATTTTACCGTCATTGACCAAAAGATGCGCGCCCGGTTCAAGCGCGTCGAAGATTTCCTTGTGTGGCAGTTGCACGCGGGTGGCGTCGCCCTTGGCATCATTGAGGTCAAGCCGGAAATCCGCGCCGACGATCAGCTCTTCGCCGTCGTCATTGGCAAAGACGCCAACCCGCAGTTTTGGCCCCTGAAGGTCGGCCAGAATACCGATCGGGCTGTTGAGGTCCGCTTCGACCTGCCGGATGATCGCGTGGCGCGCCCGGATTTCTGCGTGGTCACCATGGCTCATGTTCAGGCGGAACACATCGGCGCCCGCTTCGTGCAAAGCGCGGATCATCTTGTAATCATTGGATGCAGGACCAAGCGTCGCTACGATCTTTACATTGCGGTGGCGTCTCATGAGTATTCCCTTCAGGTCGGACAAATTGCGTAGCTGTTAGCGGTAACGCAAAGCTTTGCGCTCTTATTGCGCAATTCCATTCGCACCACAACTAGCGTAAATGCGTTGACAGATAAATGACAGGTGCCCATGACACATCCCCCCTTTCAGATCGACGGCGAAAATCGCACCGGTCGGTGGCTATTCACATGTGACCACGCAACCAACCGTGTGCCCGATTGGGTCAATGGCGGTGATCTTGGGCTGGACCCCGCGGATATGCAGCGCCATATCGCCTTTGACCCAGGTGCGGCGCAAGTGACCCGTCTGTTGGCGCAGCGATTGGCCAGCCCTGCCCTGTTGTCGGATTTTTCGCGTCTGGTGATTGATCCCAACCGTGGTGAAGACGACCCGACCTTGTTGATGAAGCTGTATGATGGCACGATTATTCCCGCCAATCGCCATGCCGATGATATCGAGAAAGAGCGGCGGCTGGATCTGTTGCACCGGCCTTATCACGCGGCCTATGCCGGTTTGGTGGCGGCCCGTGATGATGTGGTGGTCTGCGCGGTGCATAGTTTTACCCCCCGATTAAAGGCCCGCGCGCCGCGTCCGTGGGAGATTGGTGTGCTCTATGCCGGTGATGACAGATTGGCGCGGCCATTTTTAGCGGCCTGCCATGCCCAAGGCTGGTGTGTTGGCGATAACGAGCCTTATAGCGGCCATTTGCCCGGTGACAGTGTGGACCGTCATGCCTTGGGCGCGGGCCGCCCCAATGTGTTGATCGAGTTGCGCAACGATTTGATCGCGGATGCGGCGGGTCAAGCCTTGTGGGCGGACAGGCTAGCCCCCATTCTGGCAACAACCCTAGAGCAATCCGGCCTATGAAGGAGCCCCGCATGGACGCCCAGACCCAGTTAGAAATCGAAGCCGCCGCATTTCGTCGTTTGCGCCAGCATTTATTGCAAGACCGCCCCGAGGTGCAGAACATCGATATGATGAACCTGACCGGATTTTGCCGCAACTGCCTGTCGCGCTGGTATCAGGAGGCCGCCAACGCGCACGGCATCGAGATGGACAAGGATGCGGGGCGCGCGGCATTTTACGGGATGCCGTTTGCGCAATGGAAAGAGCGGTATCAAACCGAGGCCAGCGCGGATGCAAAGACCACCTTTGCAAAGTCCCACCCGGCGGGTTGAGTGAGAAAGCACGCGTTAACAGAGTTTTAACAGGTTTATAGAACGAGCATTGTCGCCCCATTGAAAACAATGGGCGTAAAAGGGGAAGGATTGCCGCCCAAAAATATGCTAACCCATGGAATTATTTGACAAAATTGTGACCTAATCAAATAATTAACACATCTGCTATCTGCGAATCATGCGGAATTTTACTTGGGGTTTTGATTATGGAATTAGTGATTTTGCCAATTTTGGCGCTGCTCGGGATTGTATTTTTGGTCGATTCCGGAGGCGGTGACGACGACACGCCCGAAGAGCCGAAAGAGCCAGAGGGTGATTTCAACTATATGCAGTTCGGCGCGCAGGATGATGATGCCGCAGGCACCCAAGACGCAGATGCGATGTATCTGGACGCGGGCGATGATCTTGCCACCGGCGGCGAGGGTGATGACAAGATTTTCCTGGGCGATGGTCAGGACGCGACCGTCGAGCTGACCGCAGAGGGTGATTTTGATCCTGCGGGCATGGAGGGCGATGACTTTATCCGTGGCGGCAACGGGCGCGATATTTTGATTGATTCACTGGGCGCGAACACGATTTATGGCGATACCGGATATGACCGGATGTCATCGATTGATGACGAGACCGATCAGGGCACGCCCGATACGATGTTTGGTGGTTTTGGCAACGACGTATTGTTTGCCGATGATGGCGATACGCTGTCGGGTGGTGCGGGCGACGACCGGTTTCAGCTGTTCACCGCTGAAGGCGATGACCCTGTGACGATCACCGATTTCACCGCGGGTGACGAGCTGTTCATCCGCGATGAAGATGGTGGCTATTATATCACCGAGCGTGTGACGACAGAATTATCCGAAGATGGTGCGGACACCAATGTGTTGCTGGATGATCAGGTTGTTGCTGTATTGCAAGGTGTCACCGAGGTGCCGGCGGATGCAATTGGCAACCCCGCGTCACCGCCAATTTTTGGCACAGTCGGCGAAGATGATATCGTCATTGATGATTTTGCCGGTCTGGTCGTTGCAAGGGCGGGTGATGATACGGTTGCCTTTGCCGATGGCGCCGATACCACAGATCGCGACATGAAGATCAGTGCGGGCGCTGGCGATGACACTGTCACAACCGGTGCGGGCGACGACCTGTTGCTGGGTGACCTTGGCAACGATGTGCTGACCGGCGGCACGGGGTCTGACGAAGTTTACGGCGGCTATGGCAACGACCGGATCGACGTGACCGATAGTGGCGTGCTGGGTCAGTCTGACACCGTCTTTGGCGGCTTTGGCAACGATAGGATCATGGGCGATGACGGCGATGTTCTGCTTGGTGAAGACGGCGTCGACAGCTTCGAGATCGACATGAACGATCCTGCGGCGGCGGCGGTCACCATCGGCGACTTCAATCCGGCCACCGAAGTCTTGACGGGAGAGGTTTCGATTGCTGGCGGTGCCGCACCGGTTGTGACCTATGAGGCCGTGCGCAACGATGCCGGTGATACCTTCGCGACCAATGTTTTGGTTGGCAGCCGCGTGATTGCACAGGTGATCGGTGTTGTGCCGACAGATCTGGGTGCGACGAATGTTGTGATCACCAATACAGCGCCGTAACCTGAAATTTACCCCATAGAAAAAGGGCCGCGCGGTTGCGTGGCCCTTTTTTATTGTCGCAAGTGCGACTACGTTAGACCGCCATTTTGCGGCTTTCTTCCAGATAAATCTCGCGCAGCCGCGTGGCGATTTTCCCCACGGTCCCGGTGCCAACCGCCGCACCGTCAATCTCGACCACAGGCATCACAAAGGTGGACGCAGAGGTGATGAAGGCCTCGTCTGCTGCTTGTGCCTCTGCGATGGTGAAGGGCCGTTCCTCGACGGTCATTTGTGCCTCGCGCGCGAACCGCAAGACCGCGGCGCGGGTGATCCCATGCAGGATTTCACTCCCCAAATTTCGCGTGATGATGGTGTTGCCCTTGACGATATAGGCATTATTGGATGTGCCTTCGGTCACGGCCCCGTCTTCAACCATCCAGGCATCGTCGCAGCCCGCCGCCTTGGCCATCATCTTGCCCATCGACGGATACAGCAGTTGCACGGTCTTGATGTCGCGCCGTGCCCAGCGCTGGTCTTCGATCGAGATCACTTTGATCCCTTTCTTCGCCACTGGGCTGTCGGCCAAGCCCGGTTTATCTTGCGTAAACAGCACGATGGTTTGCGGCGTGTCCGCAGGTGGATAGGCAAAATCGCGGTCATCAGGTGCGCCGCGGGTGATTTGCAGGTAGATCATGCCTTGGTCAATCTCGTTGATCCGCACCAGTTCGCGGTGGACCTCCAGCAGGGCGTCTTTGCTGATCGGGTTGCCCATACCCAACTCGGACAGGGACCGTTGCAAGCGGACCGCGTGCCCGTCAAAGTCAATCAACTTGCCGTCCAGAACGGTCGTGACCTCATAGACCCCGTCGGCCATCAGGAAACCCCGATCAAAGATCGAGACTTTGGCCTCATGCTCGGGCAGGTAATCGCCGTTTAGATAGACTGTGCGCATGTCATTTATCCCCATAGGGCTGGGGTCGGTGCGTGGACGCCAGCATTATCAAATATCAGTGGTGCCGCACGGTCTTCGGCCAGAAGCAGCGGCCCGTCAAGGTCTGTGAACGCCACGCCTTGCGCAAGGATGGTCGCGGGGGCCATCGCAAGCGACGTGCCGACCATGCAGCCGACCATGACGGTGTAGCCCGCAAAGATGGCCGCGTCCTTGAGCAAAAGAGCCTCTGTCAGCCCGCCGGTTTTGTCGAGTTTGATATTGACCATATCGTATTTGCCTTTGAGCGCGGGCAACGACGTGCGGTCGTGACAGGCCTCGTCGGCGCAAACCGGCAAGGGGCGTGCGATTTCACCCAACATATCGTCCGCACTTGCGGGCAGCGGTTGTTCAACCATCTGCACGCCAAGACGGATCAGGTGCGGGGCGAGGTCGGCGTAGACATCTGCGGTCCAGCCCTCATTGGCGTCCACGATGATGCGGGACCTGGGCGCACCGCGCCGCACGGCCTCGAGACGGGCCATGTCATCGGGGGTGCCCAGTTTGATTTTGAGGAGCGGACGGGCGGCGTGTTTGGCAGCCTGCGCCTGCATCGCGTCAGGTGTGTCCAGAGACAGGGTATAGGCGGTGATTTCGGGCGTCGGCGCAGGCACACCGAGCAAATCCCAAACCCGCTTGCCTGCTTGTTTCGCAGCCAAGTCCCACAGCGCACAGTCAACCGCGTTGCGGGCCGCCCCTGCGGGCAACAGTGTGTGCAAGGTCTCGCGCATTACATTTGCTGGCAAGCCGGCAATCTCGGCCGTCACACTGTCCAACGTCTCACCATACCGCGCATAGGGCACACATTCGCCCCAGCCGTGATGCACGCCGTCGCTCACGCGCACCGTCAAAACATCCGCTTGGCTCCGCGACCCGCGACTGATGGTAAACACCTGTGCCAGTTTGAAACTCTCGTGCTTCACATCAATGCGCATCTCTGCCCTCTTTGGTTGTCAAATATCCTCGCCGAAGGCTTTGGTTTGCCCCTTGGGGCAGACCAAAATCAGATGTCCGCCAGCGCGTCCACCAAACGAGCGGCACCTTGGCGGAACGGATCAACCGCAGGCACACCCATTTCGGCCTCGACTTGCGCAAGGTAGGCCTCGTATGTGTCGGCTGCAAGGTGCTGGGTATTCACGGAAATCCCGATAACTTTGCAGGCCGGATTGACGATTTTGGCGACTTGCAACGCAAGATCACGCAGAGTCGCAAGGCTTGGCAGCGCGTAATCGGGCAGGCCGCGCATATGGGTCCGTGTCGGCTCGTGGCACAGCACCAAAGCGTCGGGCTGGCCGCCGTGGATCAACGCCATTGTCACCCCGGAATAGGATGCGTGGAACAGGCTGCCCTGCCCTTCGATATGATCCCAATGATCGGCGTCATTGTCTGGCGTCAGGTATTCAACCGCGCCCGCCATGAAATCGGCGATAACGGCATCAAGCGGCACGCCGCCACCTGTTATCAGGATGCCGGTTTGGCCGGTGGGCCGGAACGTCGATTTCATCCCGCGCGCCTGCATTTCGGTGTCCATCGCAAGGCCGGTATACATTTTCCCAACCGAGCAATCAGTGCCCACGGCAAGGCAACGTTTCCCTGTGCGTTTGACACCACTGGCAATGGGATAGGCCACCGACGGGATGCGCACGTCGAACAGGGTCCGCCCGCTCACACGCGCCGCCGCCATCAGGTCGTTTTCATCCCGCAACAGATTGTGCAGCCCCGACGCGATATCGAACCCCATCTTGAGGGCGTCGATCAGGATATCCTTCCAAGCCGCAGAGATCATGCCACCACGGTTTGCCACGCCGATCACCAGCGTTTTGGCACCGGCATCTTTTGCCTCTTGCAGGGTCATATCCGCAAGACCCACATCCGCGCCACAGCCCGGCATCCGGAACTGTCCGACCGCATTCTCGGGCCGCCAGTCTTTGATGCCCTGTGCTACTTTTGCAGATAGCTGGTCAGGCGCGTCGCCGAGGAACAAGAGATAAGGTGTCTGGATCATGGGGCAACTCCGGTGCATGGGTGTGGGGTGATGGATTTTCGCAAGATTTGCGCGCATGGCATGGAATGTCGTCGCGAATTGGGCGTATCAAAGTGGAAACATTAGAATATTCTTCCGTCAATCAGCAACTATGTGAAATGTTTTTGCGCGGACCTGTATAGGATGGGTTCGAACCCATCGTTGCCACAAAAAACCCGAGCGCGAACGCTCGGGTTGTTTTCGAAACAATATTTGGCTGAAATTAGCCTTTCGAAAACTCCGGGTAGGCTTCCATGCCCAACTCGGACATGTCCAATCCGTTGATTTCCGATTCTTCGGACACGCGGATGCCGGTGGCCATCTTCAGCAGCGTCCAAAGCACCAGGCTGATCACAAATGTGAAGGCACCGATCGCCAAAATCCCGGTGATCTGCGCGCCCCAGTTGCCGGTGTAGAAGGCAACCGCCAGCGTGCCCCAGATACCTGCAAACAGGTGAACAGGGATCGCACCGACCACGTCGTCCAGCTTGAACCTGTCCAGCATCGGCACGGTCACCACAACAATCACACCGCCAACGGCACCGGTCAAAAGCGCGCCAAATAGCGTCGGCGCAAGCGGTTCGGCGGTGATGGACACCAGACCCGCAAGTGCGCCGTTCAAAACCATCGTCAGATCGGCTTTTTTGTAGATCAACTGTGTTGCAATCAGCGCCGTGATGGCCCCTGCGGATGCGCCCATGTTTGTATTGGCAAAGATGCGCCCGATGTCGGTGATGTCACCCACGGTGCCCGCTGCCAGTTGCGATCCGCCGTTAAAGCCGAACCAGCCCATCCACAAGATGAACGTCCCCAATGTCGCAAGCGCAAGGTTGGACCCGGGCATCGGCACGGTGCGCCCGTCTTTGTATTTACCCAAGCGCGGCCCCAGCACGATCACACCTGCCAAAGCGGCCCAGCCACCCACAGAGTGCACGATTGTCGAGCCTGCAAAGTCGGAGAAGCCAAGTTCCGACAACCAGCCGCCGCCCCACTGCCAAGACCCGGTGATCGGATACATCACTCCTGTCAGAATTGCGCAAAATCCCAGAAACGGCCAAAGTTTGATGCGCTCGGCCAAGGCCCCCGATACGATCGACGCTGTTGCCGCCACGAACATCAACTGGAAAAAGAAGTCCGAGGCCACCGAGGCGTAATCAAGTGATGCGTCAGCCGCCGCAAGCCCCACCGGCTCCAGTGAGGTGACCGCAAAGAACGGCCCGAGCCAGCCCGCAATCGACCAGCCATCGCCCGGATACATCAGGTTGAACCCGATCAGCCAATACATGATCGCGGCGATGCCGAACAATGCGATGTTTTTGGTCAGTTGCATGGCGACGTTTTTGGACCGCACCAGTCCGGCCTCGAGCATGGCAAAGCCGGCGGCCATGAAAAACACCAGAAACCCGGCGACCAAGAACAGGAGGGTCGTCAGGATATACGGGCCGATTTCGTCGAATGTTGGCGTGGCGGCCTCTTGGGCTGCCGCAAAGGTTGGCAATAGCGATAGCGCGCCACCAACCATAAGTGTTTTGTTCAGTTTCATGTCTAGTATCCTTGGTGTCGCTTAAAGCGCGTCATCGTTGAGCTCGCCGGTCCGAACGCGCATTGCGCCCTCGACGTCGAGTATGAAAATCTTGCCGTCGCCGATTTTGTCGGTCTTGGCGGTCTTGGCGATGGTGCTGACGACCTGTTCGGCCAAGCTGTCGACCACCACGATCTCCAGCTTGACCTTGGGCACGAAGTTGACCGCGTATTCGGCACCGCGGTAGATTTCGGTATGCCCTGACTGCGCGCCGAAGCCCTTGATTTCCGACACCATCATGCCGCGCACCCCGATGGCCGTCAGGGCCTCGCGGACCTCTTCAAGCTTGAATGGTTTGATTGTTGCGATGATCAGTTTCACTGGTCTTCCCCTTGTCGATTTCCCCGCAAACCCAGCGCGATGCTGCATTGCTTGCGAGGATCAAAGCCGCACTGTGCAGGTGCAGCAATGTATCGGGGGTCAGATTTTCGGCAGAATTCATCAAAATCGCACAATTTTTGCACAATTCGCCATGAGTGATTAAATTTGAGGCATAATCTAAATTGCGCCGAGGGCGTAACTGGCGCTAAACAATCCCGATCAAACCCGTTACAATGGCAAAAAACAGACGCAAATGTCAGTTGGGCAGAGCATGAATAATACCGGAAATCGCAAGTCGCCGCTGGTGGCCGACAAGCGTTACGCAACAAAAGCCGCACCTCAAAAGGCGGCCCCGAAACCTGCGCGCCGCAAGCCTGCGAAACGCAAAGTGGTCCGGCGCGGCCCGATTGGCTGGATCTTCGGTTTGATCACCGGCCTGTTGAAGTTTGTCTTTGGCCTGGTGTGGAAGGTTTTGTGGCGCGGTGCGCTGGTCATGTCGATTATCGTGGGCCTTGGGGTTTACTACTTTGCCAGCCAGTTGCCTCCGATGGAAAGTCTGATTGATGGCCGTGCCCGCGGGTCGGTGACGATGACCGATGCAACCGGCGCGGTGTTTGCCTGGCGCGGTGACCAGTTTGGCGGCATGATGACGACGGATACCGTCTCGGTGCATCTCAAGAACGCGGTTGTCGCGTCCGAGGACAAGCGGTTTTACCAGCATTTTGGTGTGTCCCCGCGCGGGATCGCCTCTGCGGTGCGCATCAACTTGCGCGAGGGCCGCGGGCCGTTGTCGGGCAATGGCGGGTCCACGATCACCCAGCAGGTTGGCAAGATGCTGTGCCTTGGCGTGCCCTATGACCCCACTACATGGGAAACCGAGCGCGCCTATGAAGATGACTGTCGCCGCACCACATTGTGGCGCAAGGCCAAAGAGGCGATTTTCGCGATGGCCATGGAGGCCGCCTATACCAAAGACGAGATACTCACGCTCTATTTGAACCGCGCTTATCTGGGTGCGGGCAGCCGTGGTTTCGAGGCCGCAGCCCAGCGTTATTTCGGTAAATCCGCAGCCGAGGTCACCCCCGCAGAGAGTGCGATGCTGGCCAGCCTGTTGCCCGCCCCGTCCAGCCGTGCGCCGACCAGCAACCTTCAGCGCGCCCAGGACTATGCCAATATTGTTGTGGGGTTGATGGAAGAACAGGGCTATTTGTCATCATCCGCCGCCGCCGAGGCAAGAGCAAACCCCGCCACGCTATCTGCCGCAGCAGAGCGCAAGGCGGGCGGTTATTTTGCCGATTGGGTGATGGACAGTGGTCCTGAGTTTTTCACCCGCAACACCACCGAAGATGTGGTGATCAAGACGACGCTTGACCAGCGCATTCAAACCGCTGCCGAAGATGCGCTGAAGGCGGTTTTCGAAAGCGATGTCGATGAGGGCTCGCAGGCCGAGGCCGCGATTGTGGTCATGTCAGCCGATGGCGCCGTGCGCGCCATGGTCGGCGGCAGGGATAGCACCGTATCGGGCGCGTTCAACCGCGCCACGATGGCCAAGCGCCAGACCGGATCGGCGTTCAAGCCGTTCATCTACGCCACAGCGCTGGAACTGGGCATGTCCCCCAATGACATGGTCAACGACGAGAAAACCTGCTGGAGCATCCGCGGGTCGGCAAATTGGTGCCCGGCCAATTACGACCGGAAATTCAAGGGCCCGATCACCCTGACCCAAGCGCTTCGCGAAAGCCGGAATGTGCCTGCGGCAATTCTGTCCGAGCAGATGGGCCGCGAAATGGTGCGCAAAGTTGCCACTGATTTTGGCATCGACAATGAATTGGCCACTGGTCCGGCGCTGGCGCTTGGCGTCTCTGAGAGCACGCTGATTGAAATGACCGGTGCCTATGCGGGTATTTTGAACGGCGGATCGGCTGTAACCCCTTACGGGTTGGTGGAGTTGCGGTTTCAGGGCGATTCCGAGCCCTTGATGGACAGCACGGGCACGGGGATCGGTGAACGCGTCATTCAAGAGAGCGCCGCAAGGCAGTTGACATGGATGATGACGCAGGTTGTGGAAGAGGGCACGGGCAGACGCGCGCGGATTGACGGCTGGCAGATTGCGGGTAAATCCGGCACCACCCAATCGGCAAGGGACGCATGGTTCATCGCCTTTACCGGTGAATATGTCACCGGGGTCTGGATGGGTTTTGATGATAACCGGCCTTTGACCGGTGTCACAGGCGGCGGTTTGCCTGCCGAAATCTGGCGCCAGACCATGAGCCGCGTTCTGGAAGGTCGCCCGATTGTGCCGCTGCCGATGGACCCGCCTGTGGGCGAGGGCAACGGCACGGTCATGAGTGGTGGCAGCACCGACGAGGTTGCCGATCAGGTGTTGATGGATGTTCTTCGCAACATCATGGGGGGCGGCAATTAATCTGCGGCGGGCGCTGACGTGTCACATTGGTCATAAACAAATGCATAGCCGTTCCAGACCATAATCAGCCCCGGCTTTGCCTTGTTTTGCATCAGCAGCGCTCTTTCGGTCCAGACCTGATCACCGCCGGAACATTGCATGGTGAATAGGGTGGCGTCCATGTCGGTGACATTGACAGGGCGCGTCATCCGGCATTGCATTTCGACGCCGTAAAAAATGTCGTCTTTGATTTCAAGCGCGCCGCCGTCGACCCCGACAAGCCCGCAGTCGGCATTAGCGACCTGCTTGAACACCCCGTCAAACGGCCCTGCAAACGCAACATTTGGCAGTGCCAGGGCGTAAAGGGCAGCCGCCAGTCGCATTACGTGGCCCGCATTTCCGCGATCAGCGCATCGATATCGCCGCGCTGCCGGTCCAGCATCGCGCCCACTTCGGCCCGTTCGGTCAACAGCATGTTCACCCCTTCGATAATGAAGTTGAAGAACGCATTGCGCCCTGACCGGTCCGAGACATGCCAATCCATGCGGAACCCCGGACGTCCGCGCAGTTCGACCGTGGTTTCGACTTCGATCCAGCTTTTCACCGCTTTGGCGTCTTTCACGATAATTGCCCCACCGATAAAATCGCGGAACCGTCGCCCGTATTTATCAGCGATATAGATTGTGAAGGCGGGCACATAGGCGGTCAACTGTGCGCTTGTCGCGCGGCGCGCATCGGCCCCGAGGGTGTAGCGCGCGATTGTCGGCACATCGGCATAGCGATCAAGGATTTGGGCGAAATCGGCGATCATGCCCGCCTCGGACTTGCCCGAGCTGATGACCGCGTTCACATCCGCCACCAGCCGGACAACCATTTCCTTGGCCGCAGCATCCGACAACGCAAAGCCGGCGGTTGGCAAAACAAGCGCCGAGGCCCCTGCGATCATCATGGTGCGGCGGGAAAGATGCGACATATCATTGGTCTCCGTATAGGTCATCATAGGGGTCGACCGCGTCTTCGGGCGGTGTTGTGCCCAACTCATAGCGCCGGTTTTGCAGGTAAATCAGGCGCAGCGCGGCATAGCTGTCGGCGCTGTCGTTGAGCACACTGTCGATGGCACCACTTGCGTCACCGGCCTTGATCACGCGCGCGCCAAGTTTGGCGATCGTGCCATAGTCTTTTTGCTCGATGGTGCCGACCTTGTCGAGAGGGTCGATCACCCAGTCGATAATGCGCCCCGCAAGCCGGCGCTCTGTCGAGGGGCCCAGGATAGGCAGCTCCAGATAGGCCCCTTCGGGCACGCCCCAGACCGCCAGTGTCTCGCCAAAATCGGTGTCCTGTTCGGGCAGGCCAATCGCGGCCGCCGGATCAAACAGCCCCAGCACACCCACGGTGGTGTTCAGCAAAAACCGCATGGTATTGACTGACGCGCCCTCAACGTCACCCTGAAGAATACCATTCAGCACAAGGCCGGGCCCGCCGGTGTTTTGCGCAAATCTCACCACACGGTCGGTCAGAGCAGGGGAAATACCCGCACCCGTGCCATCCCCGCCAAATGCGCCAAACACATTTTCATCAACTGATTTGTTGAAGGCATGAACCTTGCGGTTTGTGGCCTCATAGGGATCATTGACGCCGCCGTCTTGTGGCGCAGGGGCACAGGCCCCCAGAACCGCCGCAAGAACAAGGAAAGACACAGATGTTTTCATAATACTTAAACGCTTTGAGTTATAGTGACAGTTTGTGGGCTCTATAGTCCTTATGTAACGCTCTGGCGATGAAAATGCACGGCTATCAGATACCCCATTAACTTTACCGTATTTCTCTGTAGTTTGACGGCTGACGACAATACGATATTGACCACAAAGGCGATAACACGCGCATGTCTGATGAATTGGCCGCCCGCGGTAGAAGTGAATTGATCAAAATCCGCAGCGAAAGCCGCAGCCTTTACTGGATGGTGGCTGTGTTCAGCTTTGTCGTGAACATGCTGATGCTGACCGGCCCGCTGTATATGTTGAACGTCTATGACCGGGTGCTGGGGTCGCGATCATTGGAGACCTTGATCGCGCTGACGGTTCTGGTGGCTTTTTTATATGGCTGCATGGGCATTCTGGACTTTGTGCGCGGCCGCGTGATGGGCCGTGTCGGTGCCCGGTTTCAGGCCCGCCTGGACCGGCGGGTTTTCTCGGCAGTTCTCAAGGCGACCACATTGAACCGCGCGCCCAGAGAGGCCGCGACAGGTTTGCGCGATCTAGAAGCGGTGCAGCGCCTGATCACATCGCCGGCCTTGATGGCCCTGTTCGACCTGCCTTGGGCGCCGCTGTTTTTCCTTGGAATATTTGTGTTCCACCCGCTGATGGGGGTCTTGGCCTTGGTCGGCGCCTTTGTGTTGATCCTTGTCGCACTTGCCAACCAGGCCAGCACACGCGGCCCGCTGGAGCGCGCGAATGCCACGTCGTTTGCCTCCGAATCGCTGGGCGCGCAGATCCGCGGCGAAAGCGAGATGGTGCATTCACTGGGGATGCGCGGGGCCGCATTCGACCGCTGGCAGATGGCGCGCGGCGCGTCATTGGACGCGACGATTTCGGCGGCGGACGCGGCGGGCACGTTCACCTCGATGACCAAGGCGTTCCGGCTGTTTTTGCAATCCGCGATGCTGGGCCTTGGGGCCTATCTGGTGTTGCGCGGCGAGTTGACGCCCGGTGCGATGATCGCAGGATCGATCCTGCTGGGGCGCGGCTTGGCCCCGATCGAGATGATTGTCGGCCAATGGGCGGTGTTCCAGAAGGGCCGCGAAGGTTGGCGCAAACTGGCCGTTCTTCTGGGCAACATTCCTGTTGATCAAGACCGCACAACACTGCCCAAACCTGCCGCCCGCCTTGTGGCCGACAGCGTGACAATGCTGCCGCCAGGCGGCCAGCAAGCCACGCTGCGCATGATCAGCTTCACCGTCGAGCCCGGTCAGGCGGTTGGGATCATCGGCACCTCGGGCGCGGGCAAATCGACGCTGGCGCGCGCGCTGACGGGGGTGTGGAAACCTGCGGGCGGGAAGATCCGGCTGGATGGCGCGGCACTGGATCAATATGACCCTGATGTTCTGGGCCAGCATATCGGCTATCTGCCGCAGCGCGTGCAATTGTTTGATGGCACGATCAAGGAAAATATCGCGCGGATGTCGCTGACCCCTGATGATGCGATGGTGGTCGCGGCGGCCAAAAAGGCAGATGCCCACGAGATGATTTTGCGCCTGCCGGACGGCTATGACACCCGGGTCACGGCGACCGGCGGGCAATTGTCGGGCGGGCAAATCCAGCGCGTTGGTCTGGCGCGTGCCATCTATGGCGACCCTGTGGTTCTGGTGCTGGACGAGCCGAATTCGAACCTTGATAACGCCGGCTCTGCCGCGCTGAATAGTGCGGTTTTGCAGCAAAAGGCGGCCGGCGGCATCGTCTTTGTCATGGCCCACCGCCCTGATGCAATTTTCCACTGTGACACCTTGCTGGTGTTGGAAAACGGCACCAAACGCGCCTATGGCCCCAAGGATGAGGTGCTGCGCCAGGTCACCAAAAACCGCGATGAAATCGTAAAAGCAGCAGGCAAAGGCGCAGGCGTCTCATGAACACCCCCGCAGATGATCCGAAAAAACGCTGGTCAACGCGGGTGCCGATGACCCTGGGGGTGCTTGCGCTGGCCCTGCTTGTGGGTGGATTTGGCGCATGGGCGGTCTTGGCACAGATTTCCGGTGCAGTCATCACCTCGGGCCAGATCGAGGTGGACCGTAACCGGCAGGTAATCCAGCATCCCGATGGTGGAGTTGTGTCGGAAATTCTGGTGGATGAGGGCGATCTGGTGCAATCAGGCGACCTGTTGATCCGGCTCGATGCCTCGGTTTTGCAATCCGAACTGGCGGTCGTGGAGGGGCAATTGTTCGAGTTATTGGCCCGCCGTGGCAGGATGGAGGCCGAGCGTGACGGGGCAGAAGTGTTGACATTCGACCCGGTTTTGCGGGCCGCGCCCAATGGCGCAGACCTGATTGGGGGGCAGACCCGCCTGTTTGTGGCCCGTTTGGAAAGTATGAAAACCGCGACCGACCAGCTGAACCAGCAACGCGCGCAGATCGAAAGTCAGGTGAAGGGCATCGAGGCCCAGCAAGCGGCGCTTGCAACGCAAGGCACGTTGATCCGGCGCGAACTCGCCGATCAGCAAAAGCTGTTGTCGCAGCAATTGATCCAAGCCAGCCGGGTGTCTGCATTGCAGCGCGAAGAGGCGAATTTGATGGGCAGTATCGGCGAATTGACCGCCTCTGTCGCCCAAGCCGCCCAGCGCATTACCGAGATTGATATCCAGATCCTGACCCTGACAACAACCCGTCGCGAAGAAGCGATTACCCGCCTGCGCGACCTGCAATACAACGAGTTGAAACTGTCCGAGCGCCGGCGCACATTGACCCGTCAACTGGACCGGCTGGACATCCGCGCCCCTGTGTCGGGCATCGTTTACGGCATGCAGGTCTTTGCGCCGCAGTCGGTTGTCCGCCCCGCTGATCCGGTGATGTTTCTGGTCCCGCAAGACCGCCCGCTGGTGATTGCGACCAAAGTTCAGCCAACCGATATCGACCAGATCAATCTGGGCCAGGAGGTGACGCTGCGGTTCTCGGCGTTTGATCAACGCCGCACCCCTGAATTGCTGGGCACGGTCACGCTGGTGTCGGCCGATATTTTCCAAGACAAGACGACGGGTGCCGCGTTTTATCAGGCCGAAGTGCAGTTGAACGCGGGCGAAATCGAAAAGCTGCCCAAAGATATGGTGCTGATCCCCGGAATGCCGGTCGAAGCCTTTGTGCGCACGGCAGATCGCAGCCCGATGGATTATCTGCTCAAACCGCTGGCCGATTATTTCGCCAAGGCATTTCGAGAGTCGTGATTGCGCCTGTCTCGCAGCATCGCTAGCGTCACCCACAAACAGTGATGGAGCCGAACATGTCAGAAATTGAAGCGAAACTTGCCACCCTAGGTGTGGTCCTGCCCGACGCCCCCGCCCCTGCGGCCAACTATGTGCCCTATGTCGTGGATGGCAAAACCGTTTACGTGTCAGGCCAGATGTCTGCCAATGTGGATGGGTTGATCACGGGGAAACTGGGCGCGGATTTGACAGCACAAGATGGTGCAGCAGCAGCCAAGGCCTGCGCAATCAGTCTGTTGGCACAATTGAAAGCGGCCTGTGACGGCGACATTGACCGGCTGGACCGGGTCGTCAAATTGGTCGGCTTTGTGAACTCGACGCCTGATTTCACCGATCAGCCCAAAGTGATCAACGGGGCCTCCGATTTCTTTGTCGCAGCCCTTGGTGACAAGGGGCGTCATGCCAGATCTGCGGTCAGTGCCGCCAGCCTGCCTTTGGGTGTGGCCGTCGAAATCGAAGCGATTTTTACGCTCAAATGACACTGCCTGCTGCGTTTTTCACCCGCCCGATCGCGCATCGTGCCTTGCATGATGTGACCGCCGGTCGCGCGGAGAATAGCCTCAAGGCGATCAAGGCTGCAATTGATGCAGGCTATGGCATCGAGGTTGATGTGCAAATCTCGGCGGACGGGGTGCCGATGGTGTTCCATGACTATGATCTGGGGCGCCTGACCGGCGCGACGGGCCCTGTGGCGCAGCGCACGGCGCAGGCGTTAGGGGCGATCCCGCTTTTGCATGATGGTGACGGCATTCCCACATTGGCCCAGGTGCTTGCCCTTATGGCGGGCCGCGTGCCGCTGTTGATCGAGTTGAAGGATCAAGACGGACAGCTGGGGCCGGATATTGGCCTTTTGGGGGGCGCTGTGGCGGCGATTTTGCAAAATTATACCGGCCTTGTGGCGGTGATGTCGTTTAATCCCCATGCCGTAGCCGAGATCCAAACCCTGTTGCCCGAGCTGCCGCGCGGGATCACCACGGGGGCCTACAGGCCGGAAAACTGGCCGACGATCCCGAAACAAATGCTGGATCATCTGCGTGCGATTCCCGATTACGACCATGTTGGCGCGTGTTTTATCAGCCACCGCGATACCGATTTGACGTCCCCGCGTGTTGCTGCGTTAAAAGCGCAAGGTGCGCATATCTTTTGTTGGACGGTGACATCACCACAGGCCGAGGCCGCAGCGCGTAAAATTGCGGATAACATCACCTTTGAGGGCTACCTGGCTTGACGGCCACGGTTTTGCCCCCAGTTAGCATCCTATGACACAAAGCCCGATCGAGATCAGCACCCACCCGACAATTGCCGATATCGGGCAAACCGAGTGGGACGCCTGTGCCTGCCCCGAGGATGCCAGCGGCCGCCCTGTTGATCCGTTCACCACCTACCGGTTTTTGCACGCGCTCGAGCAAAGCGGATCGGTGGGCGGACGCTCGGGCTGGCAGCCCCGATATTTGCGCGCCACCCAAGACGGTCAGGTAATTGCAGTCGCCCCGCTTTATGCCAAAAGCCACAGTCAGGGCGAATATATGTTCGACCATAACTGGGCGCAGGCCTACGAGAATGCGGGCGGAAATTATTATCCCAAATTGCAGATTGCGGTGCCGTTTACCCCTGCGACAGGGCGGCGGTTTTTGACCCGCAAAGGATTTGATGTGGTGGGCATGTCGGCGCTGGTGCAGGGCGCGGTGCAAATCGCGGCAGACAATGAGCTGTCATCGCTTCATGCGACATTTTGCACGCAGGCCGAAGCGCGCGCAGGGGCCGAGATGGGCCTGATGGCGCGGGTCGGGCAGCAGTTTCACTGGCGCAATGACGGCTATAAGACCTTTGATGATTTTCTGGCCTGTCTGTCGAGCCGCAAGCGCAAGACTATCCGCAAGGAACGCAGCCGCGCGCAGGCCTTTGGCGGCGAGATTGTGACGCTGACCGGCGAACAGATCCAGCCCGCGCATTGGGATGCATTTTGGCAGTTTTACCAGGACACAGGCGCACGCAAATGGGGTGCGCCGTATTTAAGTCGCGCGTTTTTTGATCTGGCACAGGACCACTTGCGCGACGACATTTTGCTGGTGTTTGCGCAGCGTGACGGCCAACCGATTGCCGGTGCGCTGAATTTTATTGGCCGAGATACGCTTTTTGGGCGCTATTGGGGCTGTGTGGAGCATCACGATTGCCTGCACTTCGAGCTGTGTTATTACACCGCGATTGATTTTGCGATTGCGCAGGGAATGACCTGCGTTGAGGCGGGCGCGCAGGGCGAGCACAAGCTGGCGCGCGGATATCTGCCGCATCCGACCCATTCGCTGCACTGGTTTGGCGATCCGGGGTTTCGCGATGCGGTTGCACGCTATCTGGACGCCGAGAAAGATGCGATTGATCACGAAATCGAAGTGCTGACCAGCTATGGCCCTTTCCGAAAATCCAACCGCGAGGAACACCAATGACCGATGATGACATGACCGCCGCACTTGCTCCGCTATTGGCAAATGGATGGGTGCTGCGAGACGATCGCAAGGCGATTGAAAAGCAATTCGTGTTTCGCAATTTTATCGAAGCGTTCGGGTTTTTGACGCGCGCGGCACTCTGGGCGGAAAAATGGAACCACCATCCCGAATGGTCGAATGTTTACAAGACCGTTAATGTTACGCTAACGACCCATGACGCAGACGGATTGTCAGCGCTGGATATAAAGCTGGCCCGCAAGATGGACACGCTGGCAGGAGAATGACAATGAACGAGCTGTTGAACACCGTGATCTGGAACGGGAAATCCTTGGCGGACCTGCTCACGCTAGAGGTTTTGGCCGCAGTTGCCGGTAGCCTGTTGGGGGCGCTGGCAATCATTATCGCGGGCTTTGTCATCGGCGGCTGGGCGCGGCGGCGGATCATGCGTCTGGGTGCCGCAAGCCCGCATCTGGATGATACGCTGTTCAACTTTCTGGCCAATATCACGAGCTATGTTGTTGTGGGCTTTGCGTTCCTGTTTGTGCTCAATACCTTTGGCGTGCAGACCACATCGGTGGTGGCCATTATCGGTGCGGCAGGTTTGGCGATTGGTCTGGCGTTGCAGGGCACATTGTCGAATGTGGCGGCAGGCGTGATGATCATCTTTTTCCGCCCGTTCAAGCTGGGTGATTTTGTCGAAGTCAACGGTCAGAGCGGCACGGTCAAGGATATCACGTTGAACTGCACCGAACTTGCGTCAGCCGGCAACATCCAGATTATTATCCCCAACGCACAGGTCTGGGGCAATACGATCCTGAACTATTCGGTCTATACCACGCGCCGTGCCGAATGGGTTTTCGGTGTGGGATACGGGGCCAATCTGGCCGAGGCCGAGCGCATTATCAAAGAAACCATCATGGCCGATCCCCGCAGCCATACCGACCCCGAGCCCTTTGTGCAGGTCAATAATCTGAACGCCAGCTCGGTGGATTTTCTGGTGCGTGTCTGGTGTGATCGCGCTGACTATTTCACCTATCAGGCTGATATGACACGCAAGATCAAAGAGGCGTTTGATGCAGGCGGGATCGACATTCCGTTCCCGACAAGCACCATCATTCAAGCGAGGTAAACGGTGGAGCCAACGCCCCACCGTTAAAAGATTTACATCGCGTCGAGCAAGGTTTCCCCTGCCGAGATTTCGCATGCGCCTGTAGAGCCTTCCTCGTTCAAAATCGTCACAACGCCGTTGTCGACCAGCATGGCATAGCGCTTGGACCGGTTAAGAAAACCCGCAGGTGGGGCGGTGAAATCCATGCCAATCGCGGTGGTGAATTCCGACATAGCATCACCCAGCATCGTGATCCCTGCATCCCCCGCGCCTGTGTCCTTGGACCAAGCGGCCATCACAAACGGGTCGTTGACCGAAATGCAGATCACCTCGTGCACGCCTTTGGCCTTGAACTGGTCAATCGTGCGGATAAACGAGGGCACATGCGCGGTCGAGCAGGTTCCGGTAAACGCCCCCGGCAGCCCGAATATCACCACCTTGCGGTTCTTGAGCTTGTCAGCAAGCTGAACGCCCTCGGGGCCGTTTACCCCAATTTGTAGCAGTGTCGCGTCGGGCAACGTGGCCCCTGTCGTAATCGTCATCTGATTTGTCCTCGTTTGGAATTGCGTCTGTTGTGCCCTGACATATAGGGTTGCCACAAGCCAGGACCAGCAGTCAGGACAAGACCATGACCCATATCGTTGTTATCGGGGCCGGACAGGCCGGAGCGTCGCTCGTCGCCAAGTTGAGAAGCCAAGGGTTTGACGGACAGATCACCCTGATCGGGGCCGAAGCAGTGCCGCCCTACCAGCGTCCGCCGCTGTCCAAGGCCTATTTGCTGGGCGACATGGCCGAGGAACGGCTTTATCTGCGCCCCGCTGCGTTTTATGCCGATCACCAGATTGACCTGCGCCTTGATACCCGCGCAGAGGCGATTGACGCAAAGGCCCGCACCGTGTCCCTGTCTGATGGCAGCACGCTGTCTTACGATCATCTTGCGCTGACCACAGGGTCGCACCCGCGCACCTTGCCTGCGTCGATTGGCGGGGCCTTGGGCGGTGTGTTTTGCGTGCGTGATCTTAAAGATGCCGATGCAATGGCCCCTGCGTTTACCGCCGGCAAAAAGGTGTTGATCATTGGCGGCGGCTACATCGGGTTAGAGGCCGCCGCCGTCGCGTCCAAGCTGGGCCTGCACGTCACGCTGGTTGAAATGGCCGACCGCATTTTGCAACGGGTCGCAGCACCCGAAACATCGGATTACTTCCGCGACCTGCACCGGTCGCACGGCGTTGATATCAGAGAAGCCGTGGGGCTGGATCGCCTGACCGGCGAGGGCCATGTATCGGGCGCAAAACTGACCGATGGCACCATGCTAGAGATCGATTTTGCGATTGTCGGCGTCGGCGTCACGCCCGCCATTGCTTTGGCCGAAAGCGCCGGATTGGCCACCCGTAACGGGATTACCACCAACGCATTGGGGCAAACCTCCGATCCGCATATCTGGGCGGCAGGCGATTGTGCCTCGTCGATTTTCAAAGGCGAGACCATCCGGCTGGAAAGCGTCGGCAACGCGATTGATCAGGCCGAAACCGTCGCCATCAACATGCTGGGCGCAGATCATCCCTACACGCCCAAGCCGTGGTTCTGGTCGGATCAATACGACTGCAAACTGCAAATCGCGGGGCTGAATACCGGCTATGACGCGGTCTATATGCGCATGGGTGACGCCAGTGGCGTGCAGTCAAACTGGTATTACAAGGGCGACACATTGCTGGCCGTGGACGCCATGAACGATGCGCGCAACTACATGATCGGCAAGCGGTTGATCGAGGCGGGCAAAAGCCCCAGTCCTGCGGCCATCACCGACCCCGCGACCGATATGAAGGGGCTTTTGAGCGCGTGAGGATCATTGGCGGCACACATCGCGGCACCGTCCTGACGGATGTGGGGGCGGGCGATACGGGCGCGCATTTGCGCCCGACCTCTGACCGCGTCCGCGAAAGCCTGTTCAATGTCCTGCAAGGCGGGCGCTTTGGCGAAAAAATCCGTGGCGCAAGGGTGCTCGACTTGTTTGCAGGCACTGGTGCCTTGGGGCTCGAGGCCCTGTCACGCGGTGCGGCACACTGCACATTTGTGGATGATGGCAAAGTGGCGGGCAAGTTGATTGCCGCAAATATCGCCAAACTGCGCCGCGCTGCCGACACCAGATTGATCAAATCTGACGCCACCAAACTGCCCCCCTCAACCACCCCCTGCACGCTTGTGTTTCTCGACCCGCCTTATGGCATGGGGCTGGGGATCAAGGCGCTGACGGTCGCAAATGCCGCCGGTTGGATCGCCCCCGAGGCCCTGATCGTGTTGGAAGAAAACAGCGCCCTGCCCGCACCGCGCGGGTTTCGCAGCCTTGACAACCGCCGCTACGGCGACACGTGGATCACGGTTTTCGAGGTATCCCCATGACCCGCCTTGTAATTTTCGACTGCGACGGGGTGCTGGTCGATAGTGAACCTGCGACCCTGCAAATCATCGCGCAAAGCCTGCTGCGATACGGGTTGGATGTGGACCCTATTGATATCCCGCGCATGTTCATGGGGGGCACGATGCATGACGTCTATCTGACGGCAAGGTCGCGTGGTGCGGCGCTACCCGATGATTGGGTCGACCAGACATATGTTGATATGTTCGCAATGCTGCGCAAAGGGGTGCGTGTGATCGACGGAATCCTGCCGCTGCTGGACAAGCTGGATACGGCGGGGATAGCGATTGCCATCGCCTCGAACGGGCCGATGAATAAAATGGCGATCACCCTGCCGCCGTCGGGGCTTTGGGACAGGTTTGCGGGGCGGATCTATTCGGCGCATGATCATATCGGCAAACCCTCGCCCGACATGCTTTTCAAGGCATGCGCGCAGGCGGGTGTCGACGTGGATGCCGCCGTGATGATCGACGACAGCCCCGCAGGATGCAAAGCGGCGCAAGCGGCCAAAATGCGCTGTTTCGGGTTCGACGCACACGGGTCAGGCGCGCATCTTGCGGCTGTGGGCGCAACCACTGTCCGCAGCATCGACCAGATCACAAAGGCTCTCGGGCTTTAGCCCCAAGTCGGGTGGAACTTGCCTGACGGGGACAAAGTGAAAATCTCGCACCCATTTGCCGTGATGCCGATCGAATGCTCGAACTGGGCTGACAGTGATTTGTCGCGGGTCACCGCCGTCCAGTCATCCGCCAAAACTTCCGTCGCGGCGCGGCCAAAATTGATCATCGGCTCAATGGTAAAGAACATGCCTTCTTCCAGAACCGGACCCGTGCCCGGACGGCCATAATGCACAACATTGGGCGGCGCGTGAAACACCCGCCCAAGCCCGTGCCCGCAAAAATCGCGCACCACGGACATGCGGTTACTTTCGGCGTAGGTCTGAATGGCGTGGCCAATATCACCAAAGGTATTGCCGGGCTTTGCCGCCGCGATCCCTTTCATCAGCGCATCATGGGTGATCTGGATCAACTTCTCGGCTGGGCGCGAAACATTGCCCGCGACATACATGCGCGACGTGTCACCAAACCAGCCATCCACGATCACGGTGACATCGATATTCACGATATCGCCATCCTCCAATACGTCCGTGTCGCGACGCTTCTCCAGATCTTTGGAAATCGTCTCGGTCTTGGACTTGGGGATCGGGCTGCCGGGGATGCCGTGACACACCACATGGTTCACCGAAATACAGCTGGCGTGTTGATAGCCCTTATACCCGATCGTCGCGGATATCGCGCCCGCATCACTGACCATTTGCGTGATCAAACGGTCGATTTCGGCGGTGGCCTGACCGGTGAAAACATGCGCCGCAATATCATCCAGTATCTGTGCTGCCAATTTGCCAGCAACCGCCATACCTACAAAATCTGCCGGTTCATAGATGCGGATACCATCGCGGGTCAAACGGCCTGTCTGCGTGTTCACAATTATCGTCCTTTATCAACTTGCCCGCCACATATGCCAGATCGCAGTAAAAAACCAGACGCGCCCCGTGGTTTCTTTCGAGCCTAAATATGCCCGCCGGAGGCATTTTCAATATAGGGCAACGACCGCCGGATCGTCACTCCCGTCGGATCAATCGCGCAATCAAACACCAGCACATCCACACCCGCCGCCATCGCCTGCGCAAAGGCCCGATGATAGGCACCGTCGATGTCCGCGGCCAGCGTGAACGCCGCGCAATCGGTCCGTTGCACCAAATACAACATCACAGCGCGGCCCCCTTCGCGCACGACCTGCGCCAAGGCATCCAGATGTTTGGTGCCCCTCGCGGTCACGCTATCGGGGAATTCGGCCACTCCGGTCTGGCGCGACAACGTCACACTTTTCACCTCGACATATGTCTCTGGCCCTGCTCCGCTCAGTAGAAAATCAATGCGGCTATTGCCACCATACCCTACCTCGGGGCGCACAAGATCATAGGGCGGCAACCCCTGAATTTCATGGGCATTCAACGCGGCTTTCAGCGCTTTATTGGGCACAGAGGTATCAACGCCGGTGAAATGCCCGTTCTCGTGCTCTACCAGCCGCCAGCCATACTTCAGCTTTTTGCGGGGATCATCATTTGGCTCCAGCCAGATTTTCATACCCTCATCGGCCAAGCCCATCATTGATCCCGGGTTCGGGCAATGCGCGACCGCTTCACGGCCATCGGCAAAGCGCACATCGGCCAAGAACCTCTTGTAGCGGCGGATCAATCGGGCGGGGATAAGAGGCGTGGCAAATTCCATGCACCACCCTATAACAAACTCGACCAGACAGGAGAACCACCATGACAAACCCAACCGCCGCCATGCTCGTGATCGGTGATGAAATCCTGTCGGGGCGGACCCGCGACGCCAATATGTATCATCTTGCAGGGCAACTGACGGCGGTGGGTATTGATCTCAAAGAGGTCCGCGTTGTGTCCGATGACGCGCCCGCGATTGTGGCGGCGGTCAAAGCGCTGAGTGCGGCGCACACCCATGTGTTCACCAGCGGCGGCATTGGCCCAACCCACGACGACATCACCGCCGATTGTATCGCTGCGGCCTTTGACGTGCAGATCGATGTGCGGGCCGACGCGCGCGCCCTATTGGCCGCGTTTTATTCCCGCACCGGCAAAGAACTGAACGCGGCGCGCTTGCGCATGGCCCGCATTCCAGACGGGGCAACCCTGATTGAAAATCCCGTCTGCGTGGCCCCCGGATTTACCCTGCAAAACGTGCATGTCATGGCAGGGGTTCCATCGGTATTTACCGCGATGGTTGCGTCTGTTCTGCCAACCCTGACAGGCGGTGCCCCCCTGTTATCGCGCAGCCTGCGCGCCGAACGGGGCGAGGGTGACATCGCGGGTCCTTTGGGTGACTTTGCGGCCCGCCATCCGACCCTGTCGGTGGGCTGTTATCCGTTTCAGGACAACGGGGTTTATGGTGCCAACCTGGTGGTGCGTGGACAGGACGCCGCGGCGCTCGATGCGGCAATGGCTGAATTGACGGCGATCTTCACATGAGTGATTTACCAAATGCACAGACCCTCTACGAGGTGATCGATGCGACGTGGCCTGCCGCAGACTGGCTGCCTTGCGGCCCGTTCACCTTGCGCCGGGGCCTGAATGGCGGCAGCCGTGTCAGTGCCGCAACCGCGACCCATCCGGCCACCCCCGCCGACATCACCGCCGCCGCTGATGCGATGCGCGCGCTCGGTCAGTCCGCTTTATTTATGATCCGTGACACCGATACCCGCCTTGATGCGCAGCTTGCCGATCTGGGCTATGTGATCAAAGATCCGGTCATCTTATATGCGGCCCCGATCGCGGAAATCGCCACCAAACAGCCGCCGCCAAAAACCGTCTTTACGGCTTGGCCCGCGCTGGCCGCCCAAACCGAGATTTGGGCCCAGGGCGGTATTGGCTGTGGCAGGCTTGCGGTCATGGACCGCGCATCAGGGGCCAAAACCACGTTTCTGGGCCGCATTGATGACCGGCCCGTTGGCACATCCTATGTGGGGATCGCCCAAGGCTGCGCGATGATCCATGCCTTGGAGATTGACCCTGCGTTTCGGCGCCGCGGATTAGCGGCCCATATGACACGTGCCACCGCGTTGTGGGGTCGTGACAACGGGGCGGGTTTTTTGACATTGGTGACAACGCAGGCCAATACGGCGGCCAATGCGCTGTATACTTCCCTTGGGATGTCGGTTGTGGGACACTACCATTACCGCACCCTACCGGAGTAAGCGCCCTTGACTGACCAACCCACCGCCCTTGACCTGCCAATGGTTGATCCGCTGCCTGACGCGACGCAGAAATATTTTGATGTCTGCGCCGAGAAACTGGGCATGATCCCGAATGTTTTGCAGGCCTACGCCTTTGATATCGACAAGCTAAACGCCTTTGCGGGGCTGTATAACGATGTCATGCTGGCCGCCTCGGGGTTAAGCAAGCTGGAGCGGGAGATGATCGCGGTCACGGTCTCGTCGATCAACAAATGCTACTACTGTCTGACGGCGCATGGCGCGGCGGTGCGGCAGCTTTCGGGGGATCCAATCTTGGGTGAAATGCTGGTGATGAACTGGCGTGCGGCGGCATTGGATGCGCGGCAAAAGGCAATGCTGCAATTCGCCGAAACCATGACCATCGCCAGCGCCAGCATCGAGGAACATCACCGCGACGCGTTGCGCCAAGTCGGGTTTTCCGAGCGCGACATTTGGGATATTGCCGCGACCGCCAGCCTTTACAATATGACCAACCGCATGGCCTCGGCCACGGATATGCGCCCCAACGACGCCTATCACAGTCAGGCGCGATGATCCGCCGGATTGCCATGTTTTGGGCGCTGGTTTTCGCCACAGGTGCTAGCGCGCAATCGCTTAGCTTTCCCAGCAACGCCACATTGACCCGCGAGACAGCAACCGGTCTTGACAGCTATGCGATGCCAATGGGTCCGTGGGCTGATGGCGCAGTGCCGGTGCGTGTGGTCGAGGGTCAGATCACCCAACAGGCGTGGCGCATTTTGGCGACGGGTTTGACGACGCTGCAATTGATCCGCCCGCTGCGCGACCAGTTGCGCAATGACGGCTATGACATCGTGTTTGAATGTCGCGACCAAGACTGTGGCGGGTTTGATTTCCGCTTTGGCACCCGGGTTTTACCGCCACCCTATATGCAAGTGAACTTGGGCGATTTCCGGTATTTGGCCGCGACCAAAGATGACATTGAAGTGCTCAGCGTGATTGCCAGCAAATCGACCCGTGCCGGTTACGTGCAAGTGATACGCGCAGGGCCCGCACAGACCGACGTGACGATAGCCGATGCCGCCCCGCTGCGCAGTGTGTCCACCGCAGTGCCGCCGGGTGATCTGGCCGCAGACTTGCAAACCACAGGGCGCGCCATTCTGACAGGCCTGACCTTCGAGACAGGATCGTCGCAGTTGTCACCGCGTCCCTTTGATTCGCTGCAAGCCTTGGCGGACTATTTGGCAAACGCACCCGACCTTCAGGTCGCATTGGTCGGCCATACAGATTCGTCAGGGCCCCTCGACGTAAATATCGCGCTTTCCAAACGGCGCGCGGGGTCCGTTCTGGAACGACTGGTCTCGGACTACGGCGTGGCGCGCAAACAGCTAGAGGCACAAGGCATGGGCTATCTGGCACCGGTGGCATCGAACCTGACCCAACAGGGCCGCGACGCCAATCGTCGGGTCGAAGTCATCATAACCTCGATCCAATAGAATCAGGCGGCTGATTTTTTGTCCTTGCGGCGGGTATGCGAGCTTTGCACATTCGGTTTTTCCAAATCTTCGGTCCAGACAACCATACGCGCACGCCCTGCATCTTTCGCGATATAAAGCGCATCATCCGCGCGAATCAGATGCGCGTCCAAAGAGACCTCGGGATCAATCGCGACCGCGCCCATCGACAGTGTAATCGCTAGATGGTCTTCATTATCTTTTACGCGAAACGGGATCGGCTGCCCGATCCTTTGCCCGATCACACGCGCCTGTTCGATTGTTGCCCCTGCAAAGAGGATTGCAAATTCTTCGCCGCCCAGGCGACCTGCAACATCACCGGCGCGCAAGTTCCATTTGAGCCGGTGCGAAATTTCTTCAAGGCAGTGATCGCCGGCCGAATGTCCAAACCTGTCATTTACGCGTTTGAAATGATCCGCATCCAACAGGACCAAAACCCCTTTGCCCGAATTATCCAGCCGTTTTTGCGCCAATTCCATAAAGGTGCGGCGGTTGTTGAGCCCCGTCAATCCATCCTTGCGCGACAACAGCGACAGATTGCGAAGCAGGCGCAACTGATATCCCGATACGGCAACAAAAAATGCCACAAACGGCCCGCCCACGGTGATGCCTTGCAGTGTCACATGACCGATCGATCCGGCCATCTGCCCATCCATTGCAAACACATAGCCAATATTCGCAAGGGTAATCAGCCCGGTCCAAAGAAAAACGGAGACAACCGCGCCTTTGGCATCTTTTGGCGCGATGAATTTGAAAATTTCATTCATGATCAGTCCTCACGAGATGACGTTACCGGCAACCCGCTAAAACTAACTTAACGGCACTAAAAAAAAGCGCGACCCCAAGGGCCGCGCAAGTAGGGTGCAATACACCGTTGGGACATCGTGGATCGGTCTACCAGACATCAGGCCCTTTGTCGGCCAGGGCATGAACGAGGAAATCAATAAAGGCCCGCACTTTGGGCTGGGTAAAGCGCCCCGGCGGATAGACCGCATAGATGCCTTGTTTCTCGACCGGCAGATCCGGGATCGCCTCTTCGACAAGGCCCTGCGCCATTGCATCTGCATAAAGAAAGCTGGGCAAATACGCGATGCCAAGGCCGCCAACACAGGCGTTCAACAGCGATTGCCCGTCGTTCACGGTTAACCATCCCGCCGTGCGCACCTGACGTTTCTCACCCGATGGTGCCGTCAGTTTCCAAACCGCGGAATTGGACTGGTTAGAATAGTGCAGCAGCTTGTGATCGTTCAAATCGTCGATCTTTTCAGGCCGCCCGTGTTTTGCAAAATACCCCGGACTTGCGATCATGCGCTTGGTTGTCTCGGTCAATTTGCGGGCTTTCAGCGTGCTGTCTTCCAGCTCGCCGATCCGCACCGCCATATCAAAGCCTTCGGAAATCAGCTCAACAAAGCGGTTGTTCAGCACCATGTTGACCGTAATATCAGGGAATTCGGTCAAGAAGTCGCCCAGAACCGGAGACAGATGGTTGACGCCAAAATCCGTCGCCACCGAAATCCGCAACAGCCCCGAAGGCGCCGATTGCATCGAGGTGACAAGAGCGTCTGCCTCGCCTGCGTCATTCAGAACGCGGCGCGCACGGTCATAATAGGCCAATCCGATTTCTGTCGGGCTGACCCGCCGCGTCGTGCGGTTCAATAGCCGCGCCCCAAGACGCGCTTCCAGCGAAGATACATGCTTTGAAACGGCGGACTTTGATATCCCCATCTTCTTGGCGGCGTCTGTAAAACCACCTTGATCCACAACTGTGGCAAAGGCTTCCATTTCCGTCAGGCGATCCATGCTCGCTCCTGTTTCAACTCATTGTTTGTTGGGTTGAGTTGTGACGGGCAAATCGGGCAGGACTGGGGCGCTGCCGCGACAATACGGGGGATTTGTCGGGAACTGTTCGCAGCGCAGAAACGTGAATTTACGCCATTGCACCGGTTATAGCAGCAATTCCGCCAAGGTGATCCAGATCGGCAGGCTGACAGCACCCAGCAATGTGGACTGTGCCACCAATGTCGCCACGATTTCGCGGTTTGCCCCGAATCCGGCTGCCAACACATGTGCCGCCGAGGCCGTCGGCAGCGCGGCAAAGACCACCAGAACCGACCCGATGGCTGGCGGTATCTGAAACACCAGACAGGCCGCAAGCGTGATCGCAGGCAAAGCCGCCAGTTTGATTGCACAAATCGCCCCGTTAAACCGGTCGAGCCGCGCCAAGGCCCCCCAATTCATCGTCGCCCCGACCGAAATCAGCGCAATAGGGATTGCCGCCGCCGCCAGCATCTGTAGCGGCGCCAATACCGGCGCGGGGATCCCAAGCCCCGTCAGTCCCACCAGCACCCCGCCGATCGAGGCCAATAAAAACGGGTTCAACGCGACCCGTTTGGCGCTGGCCACTGGCCCCAGCGCGCTGCCCCGTGACAGGGCCGAAACTGCGAATATATTCGCCACAGGCACCGCAAGCCCGATGGCCACCGCCATCTGCGCTTCGTTTGCGCGGCTCAAGGTGCCCACCGCCACCAAACCAATGGCCGAATTGAACCGCCACGCGGTCTGCCACGCACCTGCAAAATCCAGAAAATCGGCGGGCCCGATGCGCCGCACCAGATACCCCAGCAACAGACCGCTCAGCAAAATCCCCCAAACCGCAGGCGCCATGCGCAGCAGATTGACCACCTCGATAGGACGACTGGCCGCCGAGACAAACAGCAGCGCCGGAAACAGGATTTCAAAGTTGAGCTTGTCAAGCCCCTGCCAGGCATTCACCGACAACCGGTTGCGCACAATCCCGCCCAGCCCCACCATCAAAAAACTGGGCAACAGGCCAAGAAGGATCGTCAGGAATATCATCGCATATCGTCCACGCTGGGGTCGCGGGCTTTAGACCGTGAAACTCTCCCTTGTGCAAGCGCGCCTAAATCGTGGCGGCCAACCGTGTGCCTTGGTCAATCGCGCGCTTTGCGTCCAGCTCGGACGCGACATCCGCACCTCCGATCACATGGCAGGTGCGTCCTGCGGCGATCAAGGCATCCGCCAACGACCGCTCGGGCACCTGGCCCGCGCATAGCACAATCGTATCGACCGCAATCAACGTCGGATTTTCGCGCGCCTCGCCATAGCTGACGTGTAACCCGTCCGCGTCAATGCGCTCATAGTTCACGCCGCCGATCATTTTGACGTTCTTCATCTGCAACGCAGCGCGGTGAATCCAGCCGGTGGTCTTGCCTAAGTTTTTGCCCAGCTTCTGTGCTTTACGCTGCAACAGCGTGACCTCGCGCACAGGCGCGTCAGGCTTCGGCCCCTCGGGGCGCACACCGCCGCGGGTATCCGATGGGTCGGCCACGCCCCATTCCTCCAACCATGCCTGCAAATCTTCCGTCGGGCTATCGCCTGTGACCAAAAATTCGGCCACATCAAACCCGATGCCACCCGCGCCAACAACCGCCACGCGTTTGCCAACGGGCACCTTGGCGCGCAATACATCTATATAGGACACCACATTCGGGCCCTCTTGGCCGTCAATCACAGGATCGCGCGGGGCGACACCGGTCGCTATCACCACCTCGTCAAAACCCGCCAAACCGGCAACATCCGCCGTCACACCAAGGCGCAGATCGATCCCTGCGGCCGCCACTTGGGCCTCGTAATAGTCAACCAGCCCCCGGAACTCTTCCTTGCCGGGGACCTGCTTGGCCATATTCAACTGGCCGCCAATCTGGCTCGCTTTTTCAAAAATACTCACCTTATGACCGCGTATCGCAAGCGCCAAAGCCGCCGATAATCCTGCAGGCCCCGCGCCGACAACCGCAACCCGCTTTGGCGCGCTTGCCCGCGACAACACCAATTCGGTCTCGTGACAGGCGCGCGGGTTCACCAGACACGACGACATCTTGCCGCTGAACGTATGATCCAAGCAGGCCTGATTACACGCAATACACGGCGCGATCATCTGCGCTTGGCCCGCGGCTGCTTTGGCGACAAAATCGGGATCCGCCAGAAACGGTCGCGCCATGCTGACCAAATCGGCGCAGCCCTCGGCCAACACATCTTCGGCGACTTGCGGCGTGTTGATCCGGTTCGACGTGATCACAGGAATCGACACTTCGCCCATCAGTTTCTTGGTCACCCAAGCAAACGCGCGGCGCGGCACCGAGGTTGCAATCGTGGGGATACGCGCCTCGTGCCAACCGATACCGGTATTCAGGATCGTGGCCCCTGCCGCCTCGACGGCCTTTGCAAGCTGCACAACCTCGGCCCATGTGGACCCGTCGGGGATCAGATCGATCATCGACAAACGGTAGATCAGAATAAACTCGGGCCCCACGGCCTGCCGCACACGGCGGACCACCTCGACGGGCAAGCGCATCCGGTTCCCATATGACCCGCCCCACTCATCATCGCGTTTGTTCACATGGGTCACAAGGAACTGGTTGAGAAAATACCCCTCCGAACCCATCACTTCCACACCGTCATAGCCCGCCTGTTTGGCCCGCACCGCGGCGGTCACAATATCGGCGATCTGCTTTTCGATACCCTGCGCATCCAGCGCCTTGGGCGCAAACGGCGAAATTGGCGATTTCACGGCAGAGGGCGACACACAGTCGGGCGAATAGGCATAGCGACCGGCGTGCAGTATCTGCATCGCAATCTTGCCGCCGGCCTCATGCACGCGGGTCGTCACGTTTGTGTGGTTGGCAATATCCGCATCCGAAAACAGGCCCGCAGCCCCCGGAAACACGCCACCTTCGCGGTTGGGGGCCATGCCGCCAGTGACCATCAGGCCAACACCGCCACGGGCACGGGCGGCATAAAATTCCGCCACACGGTCCCAATCCTTGGTCTCTTCCAACCCGGTATGCATCGACCCCATCAGCACGCGGTTTTTCAGGGTGGTAAACCCCAGATCAAGCGGTGCAAGCATATGCGGGTAAGTGGTCATCGCGGGTCTCCTTCAAACATGCCCCACACTGCGCCAAGCCCGCGCACAGGTCACCAAAAACCCCGCGTCACCCGCGCGCCTGTCAGGCGGTTTCAACACAGTGGCGGCGGAACGCGCTTTTCAACAGATCCAACTCTTCGCGCAGCAGGGCCATCTCTTCGCGGATATCCTCGGCCAGAACCTCGCCAAACAACAGGGTAAAACTGTTCAGGGTCGCCCCTGTCGCCACATCAGATATCAAAAATGTCTGCACCCCGTCCGACATCAAATGCGCCGGCACAGGCACCTGGATCAACCAGCCATCGGGATCAGCGGACCGCTTCACAACCACGCCGTCCACATCGTCGCCCAGATGGGTGACGCGGACTTGCGGGGCGCCGTCGCTTTCATAGCCGGTCAAAATGCCCTCCCATACGCCGGCAAACAGGCGGGTCTTGGTCAGTTTCAGCTCGGACATGGGCGGCCTCCTTGGCGTGGCTTAGATTTCGGCGCGTGGATAGCGGCAGAAGGTCAAATCCCTGATTGTGACCTGATTCATCTCGGGGCTCTCGAAAATCAAATCAAGCCAGACGCGCTCGATCCGCTTTTCGTTGATTTCGGAATAGCCCAGATCAAATTCGACCATCATATCGTCCTGACCAAAGGGCAGTTCCAGCACCAGTTGTTCAGTATTGGGGCCGTGTTTGATGTTCAGACGGGCAAAAACCTCCAGCGGCTTTTCAACCTCGATGATCGCATTGAGCCGGACAATATGGCGGCGCTGCAACCCGTCGGCGGCAGCGGGCGGCGCATCCACGACCAGCGACAAAAAGCTACCATCAAAGCGAAACACATCCATGCGCAAACCAAAAGGGGCCAGATCCTGTTCGCGGGTATTGCGCACCTGCCGCAGGGTCAATTCACTGATCTTGCAATCATGGAACAGCGTCACCTCTTCTCCCAGCATGGTCTTGCTGGGCACAGCAGACATGCCCTTGCGGCCCAAGGGCCCGCGCCACACCTGCGGCCGCCACGACCATTCGGTGCCACCGGGGCGGGAAAATGCATTTGACCCGACGCGCGGCAGCGCCAGCCTGCTATCGGCGATATGGGTCAGCTCATCGACCAAGACGCGCAATCTGCGGGCGCGGTGGCGTTGGTTGCGCAAAACATCCAGCGGCGCGTAGGGCGCTTTGCGCGCCGCAATCGCCCAACGCGCAAGCGCGCCCTGCTGGACCCACCGGCCAATCAGGCTGTTTAACTTGCTCGCCATACCGCGCCGTCACCTTTCATGCGAAAACTTGTCTTGCCCCGCTGTCATACCTGCCAAATTGTTTCGCAAAAGGAAACAGTCGTCAGATTTTTGGCACCGGCTGCTGTGCATTTGCGCCAATAATGGCCCTGATTGTTTGAGACAGCAATGCGTCACCCGAGGCTTGGGTCAGCGGTGCCTGATCAAGGCCGCGCACCGCAATCGTGACCAAACGACCCGCAACATCGAAAAACGCGCGCCACTCATCCTGTTGCGCGCCATCGATCGCCGCAGGGGCCTCATCGACCAGATGCACCATGACCTGATCGCCGATCTGGGTGACATCGCTGATCGACACACTGCCTGCATCGCCCGTGCGGCTTAGCAGTTGCGGCCCGTTTGGACCTTCCAGATAGGCCGCAAAGGCCGCCGGATCCTGTGCCACGATGGCGCTGCCGGCTTGGCCCACCTGCACAGTCGTCATCGCATAAATCGCAGGTGGGGCGTCAGCAACGCCCAGAACCGCACAGGGCGCCAATATCGCAAAGCCTTTTTGCGCACGGCTCGCGTTGCGGTCAGCGCAATAGCCCGTAGGGCCCGCCGCCACAAAATCCCCGCCCAACAGCGCGAGCGCCGGCACACCTTTTGCCCCCGCAAAGTTCACTCCGCCAGCACAGCCCGCAAGGGCGAAAAACGCCCCCGCGATACTCTTGCGCGCCAGCTTCAAGTTACAGATCCATATAGATGTGGCGCTCTTTTTTGGCACCCGGATGTGTCGTGGCCCCAAGGCGTGCGCCACCAACCAACTGGCTGTATTTCCACAGCGCCCCTGACGCATAGATTGTCTCGCGCGGGCCTTTCCACGCCTCGTTGCGTGCGGCCAGCTCGGCATCCGTCAGGTTGACTGACAACTCGCCCGTGATCGCGTTCATCGTGATGATGTCACCGTTTTGCACCATCGCAATCGGACCACCATGCGCGGCCTCGGGACCAACATGACCCACACAGAACCCGCGTGTCGCACCCGAGAACCGGCCGTCCGTGATCAACGCCACCTTCTTGCCCATGCCCTGACCAGACAGTGCGGCCGTGGTCGACAACATCTCGCGCATCCCCGGCCCGCCAGCGGGGCCCTCGTTACGAATGACCAGCACCTCGCCTTCTTTATATTCGCGGGCTTTCACGGCCTCGAATGCGTCTTCTTCACATTCAAACACCCGTGCGGGGCCGCTGAACACCTGCTCGGCCGGGGTCATGCCCGCGACTTTTACAATCGCGCCTTCAGGGGCCAAGTTGCCCTTCAGGCCCACAACACCGCCGGTTTTGGTGATCGGCGTTTCCACCGGATAAATCACGCGCCCATCTGCCTCGCCTTCGATCAGGTCCAGCTCTTCGCCGATCACGCGGCCCGATGCGGTCATGCAGTCTTCGTGGATCAGCCCCGCTTTGCGCAATTCCTTGAGCACAACAGGCACACCGCCCGCCTCATACAAATCCTTCGCCACATACTGCCCACCCGGCTTGAGATCGACAAAATAGGGCGTGTCTTTGAAAATATCGCAGACATCAAACAGGTCAAAATCGATGCCCGCCTCATGCGCGATGGCCGGCAGATGCAGCCCCGCGTTGGTGGAGCCGCCTGTGCACGCCACTACGCGGGCTGCGTTTTCCAGCGACTTGCGTGTGACGATATCGCGGGCGCGAATGTTCTTTTCGATCAAATGCATAACCGCTTCGCCCGAGGCCACACCATATTGGTCACGGCTTTCGTAAGGCGCAGGTGCGCCCGAGGAATTCATCAGCGCAAGGCCAATGGCCTCTGACACGCAGGCCATCGTATTGGCGGTAAACTGGCCACCACAAGCGCCCGCTGACGGACATGCCACGCGCTCGAGCGCTGCCAAGGCCGCATCCGACATATTGCCCGCTTGGTGCTGGCCCACGGCCTCGAACACGTCTTGCACGGTCACGTCTTTGCCATCCAAACGCCCCGGCAGGATCGAGCCGCCGTAGATGAACACCGAGGGCACATTCAAACGGACCATCGCCATCATCATACCGGGCAAGGATTTGTCGCAGCCCGCAAGCCCGACCAGCGCGTCATAGCAATGCCCGCGCATCGTCAACTCAACCGTATCGGCAATGGCCTCTCGTGATGCCAGCGATGACCGCATCCCCTCGTGGCCCATCGCAATGCCGTCGGTGACGGTAATGGTGGTAAATTCGCGCGGTGTGCCCATGCCCTTTTTCACACCCAGCTTGACCGCTTGGGCCTGCCGGTTGAGCGAAATATTACACGGCGCCGCCTCGTTCCAGCAGGTCGCAACACCAACCCACGGCTGTGCAATGGCCTCTTCGTCCAGTCCCATCGCATAGAAATACGACCGGTGCGGCGCGCGGCTTGGCCCTTCGGTGACATGGCGGCTTGGAAGATTGGTCTTGTCGGTTTTGCCCTTAAGCATGGTTGGGTCCCTCTCAAAAAGTGTTACCCCGTGGTGTAAATAAGGGGAGCCACGCGCACAAGTCGGAACTGTGGTTGCGCACCCCCGCGAGAAAGTCCAAAAAAGCCCGATGAAAACCCCATACACCCCGATGCGCAGCTTCAGGCGCGCCGCCTTGGCGCAGGCGGGTCTTTGGCCCGTTGTCAAGATTATCGTGCTGATGGAACTGGTCTTTGTGCTGGGGCCGGTTCTGGTGATGCTGATGCTGCCACCCAAGGCACTGGCAATCTACGAGACCGGCACAACGCCCGTCGGGGTGATCGCACAGCTTTCGACCTTTGCGCTTTATGCGCTGGCTTTGGTCTATCTGGTGCGGCGGTTTCACGGGCGCGGGTTCTGGTCAATGGTCGGGCCGGTCGGGGCGGCGGCGACCAACCTGAAACTGGCAGGCCTCGCCGTGGGTGCATTGCTGCTGGTGCAAGCCTTCCTGCCACCCTGGATTGCACTGCAAGACCTCGCCGAAATCAGACCCTTGATCCCTTGGTTGGCGTGGCTGCCCGTTACAATCGCGGTTCTGGTGATCCAGACCGGCACGGAAGAGCTGTATTTCCGCGGGTATCTGCAACAACAATTCTCGGTGATCTCCGACAAGCCTTGGGTCTGGATGGGACTGCCGTCGCTTTTGTTCGGGGTTGGGCACTATATGAACGGCAACGGGGCAGCAGACGGGGTGATTTACGTGTTCTGGGCCACGCTTTTGGGGCTGGCCTGCGCCGATCTGACCGCGCGCACCGGCAATATCGGGGCGGCGGTCGGGCTGCATCTGTCCAACAACCTATTCGCCTTTGTGGTGGTGGGCGTGCAGGACTGGCCCTCTTCGGGATTGGCGTTATTCCTGTATCCCTTTGAGGACCCGTCGCAATACGACTACGCGCTGGCAACATTGCTGGAGCCTTGGGTGCTGATCGAATTGCCAATCCTGAGCTTAAGCGTCGCAGTGATGTGGCTGGCTGCGCGGATCGCGATACGGGCCTGATTGCATTTCGTGCCGTTGCGGCATATTTGAAACGGGTAACATCAGAGGTCGCCCATGAACTGGATCAGCAACTACGTCCGCCCCACGATCAATTCCCTGTTTTCGCGGCGCGAGGTGCCCGACAACCTGTGGACCAAATGCGACGACTGCGGCACCATGCTGTTTCACCGTGAATTGGCCGACAATCTGAACGTCTGCACAAGCTGCGGCCACCACATGCCGATCGGCGCGCGCGCCCGGCTTGCCTCGATCTTTGACGGTGGCATCTCTACCGATGTGGCGGTGCCCGTCCCCGTGACCGACCCGCTGCACTTTCGCGACCAGAAGAAATACACCGACCGGATCAAAGACGCGCGCAAAAAGACCGGTGAAAAAGATGCAATGCTCGTGGCGGAAGGGGACATGGGGCGCACCGGCGTTGTTGTGGCCGTGCAGGATTTCTCCTTCATGGGCGGATCAATGTCGATGTATGTCGGCAACGCGATTGTGGCCGCGGCCGAACGTGCGATTGAATTGGGCCGGCCGCTGATCCTGTTCTCGGCAGCGGGTGGCGCGCGGATGCAAGAGGGCATCTTGGGCCTGATGCAAATGCCACGCACAACCATCGCTGTGCAAATGCTCAAAGAAGCGGGGCTGCCCTATATCGTGGTGCTGACACATCCGACAACCGGTGGCGTGACCGCGTCATATGCGATGCTGGGCGACGTGCAAATCGCAGAACCCAACGCCCTGATCGGCTTTGCCGGTGCGCGGGTGATCGAGCAAACCATCGGGGAAAAGCTGCCCGAAGGGTTCCAGCGCGCCGAATATCTGCTGGACCACGGGATGCTGGACCGGGTGACCAAACGGACCGATCTGAAAGACGAACTGGTCACAATCGTGCGGCTTTTGACCAAGCAATCGGCACCGGTGAAAGGCGAGCTGCCCGCACCCGACAAAGAAACCGTGGATGCAAAGGCAACCACGGACACCCCCGCATGAACGCAATTGCGGCGTGCAGCTTGCAGGCACGATGAACCACCACAGAAAGCTGACGCGATGACCACCGGCTCTGACGCAATACTGGCGCGCATGATGACGCTGCACCCGAAAGTCATCGACCTGACACTGGATCGGGTTTGGGCGCTCCTGGCCAAACTCGACCACCCGGAACGCAAATTGCCCCCCGTGATCCACATCGCGGGCACCAATGGCAAAGGATCGACCCAAGCGATGATCCGCGCAGGGCTAGAGGCATCAGGCGCATCCGTGCACGCCTATACCAGCCCGCATCTGGCGCGGTTTCACGAACGGATCCGGCTGGCAGGCACCCTGATATCAGAACCCGCACTGACCGAGATTCTTGACCGGTGCTACACCACAAACGGGCCCGACCCGATCACCTATTTCGAAATCACCACCGTTGCGGGGCTTTTGGCTTTTGCGCAAACACCCGCCGATTTCACCCTGCTCGAGGTCGGGCTTGGCGGGCGGCTGGACGCGACCAATGTGGTTGACCAGCCTGCGGTCACGGTGATCACGCCGATCGATCTGGACCACCAACAATTCCTTGGCGATACATTGACCGCCATTGCGGGCGAAAAGGCGGGGATCATCAAACGCGGCGTGCCTTGTGTCGTAGGGCCGCAACATAGCGAAAGCGTGGACGTGATCGAAACCGTCGCCGCCCGGCTTGGCGCGCCTTTGATGGCCTATGGGCAGCACTGGCATGTGTCCGAGGACCGCGAGCGGCTGATCTATCAAGACGACGCTGGCCTGCTAGACCTGCCGCTGCCCGCCCTGCCCGGCCCACACCAGATCATGAACGCGGGCGCTGCGATTGCCACCTTGCGCATCTTGGGCCGCAACGAGGCTGCCTGTGAAGCGGCCCTGACCCGCGCCTCTTGGCCCGCCCGCATGGAGCATTTGAAAACCGGCGCTCTGGTCGATTTGGCCACACCCGCCGCGCTTTGGCTTGATGGCGGGCATAACCCGGCGGCAGGACGGGCACTGGCCGCAACGCTGCGCCGCCTGCCCGCCCGACCAACCCATTTGATCTGCGGCATGCTTAATACCAAAGACATTTCCGGCTATCTCGCCCCACTGGCCGAGGTCGCCCAAAGCCTGATCGCGGTGTCCATCCCCGACGAGGTGAACACGATCCCCGCCGCACAAACCGCGCTAGCGGCGCAACACGTCGGGCTAGCCGCGACGACCGCACCCGACGTGCGGGCCGCAATATCAACCATTAAGGCCGAACACCCCCATGCGCGCATCCTGATTTGCGGCTCGCTTTATCTGGCCGGGCACGTCTTGCGCGAAAACGCGCGCGCATCATAAATCTGCACAAGTCGCCAACCTTCCAGAGACGGGTAATGCGGCGGGTCTTTGCCGCCCCTGCTGCCAAAACAGAATATGTTTCACGAAAACGCTACAGCACGGTCAAAGCAGGTGATAGCCTTGCTTATATTTCGCTTCGGTTTTAAGGCAGCACAAATGCATATGACACACGCTATCCACCCAACCGGTCACACGTTGCCAGCCCCGATAAAATCCAGACCGGTCATTGGCTGGGCATTCCCGAAGCTTAAAGCAACCGCCATCTTGCTTGCGGTTTTCGCCGCCCCCGCCCATGCCGCCGAGGTCAACCTGTGTTGGCGCGGCGCTGGCGGCTACACGATGACAGGGCGGATGTCCTTGCCTGACGCTGCGATGTTCAAAACCATCCTGACCGAAGCCGACGTGACCCGCTTCAAGATATCGGGCTACTATAAGGGTAAGCTGATCGGCACGTGGGACAGTGCAACGCGCGCAGCTGACGACACATGGCATTTGAGGTTCGACCCTGCGGGCATGGCGTTCCTGACCGGCGGCCGCTTTGCCAGTTTCGCCTCGCAAGGCTGGAACGCGGACGGCAATGTCACAAATTGCGGCAACCCCGGCTTCGGCTTCAACTCGGGCGATTTCTCGCAAGACCTCTGCATCAACGGCACCTATATCGCGGCCAGCAGCATCGCGCCGGACACCCCGCTGATTGCAACATTCGACGCCGTGACACCCGATTGCCGCAATACCGCCGCCGTCAGCAAAAGAAGTCGCGCAGTTCCGGGCAAAACCGCGCAAATGCGTTGACCGCGAAAAACTTATCGCGCAAGTTCACCGGCAACAGCATCGCGCCATAAAAAACAGGCCGATAGCAACGCCCTTGGCAGGGCGAGGGGGCAGGCGCCAAGCCTGTCTTCTTGTTTTTACGGGTTAGTGCGAATCAGGCGCGAATCAATCTTTGACTTCACCGGCCCAAATACACTAAATCTGGTAGAAACTGGCCCGCCGGCATCTTCATACTGCGAATTGATCTAAATGTAGCGGCCCCCAGCAAAGGAAAGCGGCAACATGCGTTTGGTACTGGCACTCCTGATGGCGGCATTCAGCGCGCTGCCCGCCATAGCCCAGCAAGTGCAACTGAGCGAAACCCAAAATCAGGCCGCATTCACCGTCAATGGCCGCAGCTTTGTGATTGCCCGCGACCAAGACAACGCCGCCGTGTTGACCGGTGAATTTGCCAAGACCAGCCGTCCCTGCCCCGCGTTTTGCATCCAGCCGATGCGCGTCAGCGCCGGGGTCGAGCCGATTGGCGAATTGGAACTGATCGCATTTCTGGAAACCGATGTTGCCGCCGCTGCGGGTCTGTTGATCGACGCCCGCCTGCCCGACTGGTTTGGCAAAGGCGCCATTCCCGGCGCTGTGAATGTGCCGTTTGCCGCACTTGACGCGGAAAACCCCTATCAGATCGATATCCTTGTGGCGCTCGGGGCGACGCAATCTGCTGATGGTCTGGATTTCTCCACCGCCAATACGCTTGTGATTTACGGCAACGGGGCATGGGACGCGCAAGGCACCCACGCGATCACCAATCTGATTGCCGCAGGCTACCCCGCATCCAAAATCATGAATTATCGGGGCGGTCTGGAAGACTGGCTGCACCTCGGTCTCTCGACGCTTGTTCCTTGAAGAAAGCCGCTTGTTATGATCCGTTTTGTTATTGCCCTATTCATATTTTCGGTTGTTTTAAACGTCTATATTGTCACGCGCCCCGATAGCAACGACCGCCCGGCCGTCGCCCAAACTGCCGACGTGACCCGCGCCCGAACCGACAGCGTCCTTGGGCCCGTGCCTAACGCCATCGCGATCCCCGCCGCCGCGAGTCAAGCCCCCCTGCGCAACACAACACCCGCGCTTGATGTGCCCACCGATGACGCCGATATGGCGCAGACCGCCGCCAATGTGCTGGCCGGTCTGGGGCTGAACGTTGAAGCCAATGCCCAGCGCGCCGATCCGATGCGCGACATGACCGCAGGCGTGCTTGCGGGCATCGGTGCCGTCACCGGCAAGACAATCACCGTCAGCGGAGCCCCCCCCGCCGCCAAAAGCGCGCTGGAACGGCTTGTCGTGCAAGCGCTCAAAGAAGGGCAAAGCGACGATTACATCAATACACTTGTTAACGAGGCCGCCAGCGCAGGCGCGATTGCCGTGCCACAGGTTCTGGTCACCTCCGACGGCAAGGTCGACACCAGCGTCTTGCTATCGTCGATCATCACGCAGGCACAAATCGCCGCAGGTGGCCCCGCTCCCGCGATCCCTGTCGTGCCATCGGGTGATGGCACCGGCGTCGAGGTCCGCGTCGTGCAGCGCGCCACCCAAACACAGCAATACCGGTTCTACACCGTCAGTCGCGGCGACAGTCTGGGCGCGATTGCGGTCAAGTTTTATGGCAACGTCGACAAATACACCGCGATCTTTCAAGCCAACCGCAACGTGCTGTCCAGCCCCAATGCCATTCAGATCGGGCAGCGTTTGGCGATACCCGATATCGCAGGATAGACCCTACCGCGCCCAGTCTTCCGCCTGCATTTCGCGTAACCGGCTGGCAGTGCGTTCAAATTCAAACGTGCCTTCGCCCTCGACATATAACATCTCGGGCACAGCCGCCGCCGAGCAAATCAATTGCACCTTCGCCTCGTATAGCGCGTCAATCAGCGTCACAAACCGCTTGGCCTCGTTAAAGTTTTGCCGCGACAGACGCGGGATGTCCTCGATAATCAGCACCCGCACCGCATCCGCCAGCGCAAGGTAATCAGCCGCCCCCAACGGCTTGCCGCACAGGTCAAAAAACCCGACCCGCCCGACACCGTTATGATAGCGCGGGATCACCACCTCGCGCCCCTTCACATGCAGCGTCAGCGGTGCAGACTGGCCCGCAGTCAAGCCCTGCCAGACCTTTGCGATATCGTGGCGCGCCTGCTCGCCCACGGGCGTGAAATAGGTCGGCGTGCCGGCAAGACGCCCCTGACGGTAATCGGTCACACTGACCAATTCATGCACAACCAAACGGTCCTTGATCAAATCAATAAACGGCACAAATAACGCGCGGTTCAACCCGTCTTTATATAACGCATCGGGCTGCCTGTTTGATGTGGTCACAATGACAACCCCTGCCGCGAATAGGGCCTCGAACAATCGCCCCACAATCATCGCGTCCGTGATGTCGGATATCTGCATTTCATCAAACGCCAGAAACCTCACCTCACCCGCGAGCTTGGCCGCCACGGGTGCAATGGCATCATCAACACCCAATTTGCGCGCCGCGTTCATCTCGCTGTGCACCCACTGCATAAAGGCGTGAAAATGGCGGCGCTGTTTGGGGGCATCGACCGCCGCGAACAACAGATCCATCAACATGGATTTGCCGCGCCCGACACCACCCCACATATACAAGCCTTTGATCGGCGGCGCCGACTTGCGAAACAAACTGCGCTTCACAGGCACGCTCAACGCGGCGCGCACGCGCTCCAGCTCGGGCATCACAGCCACCTGCGCCGCATCCTCATGCAACCGCCCATCCGACACCGCAGCGCGGTAAATATCCAACATCGTCATAGGCCCACCGATACCCCGCGCATCCGGCCCGCGCAACTGCCGCCCCGATACGCCCGAATTATTGCAATTTTTAAGTAAATGCGCGCTAAATCATGCTTGGAATAATCGCCATATTAGGAAACTTATCACCTCGATGATCTATCCGGTGTGCACCTAACAATGGTGAAACCATGACTGACCTGATAGCGAAACTTGCAACCGTCCTGCAACCCGTCGGGCTTGCGACGATCCTCGTCTACCTCTACGGGTATTTCAGCCGCTCCAGCACCGACATCAAAATCACGCAAATCATCATGGGCGTGGTTTTCGGATTGGCCGCAATCGTGGCCATGGCATCACCTATTCAAATGTCGTCGGGCGTCATGGTTGATCTGCGCAATCTGTTTGTGGGAATTTCGGCGGCATTCTTTGGCTGGCGCGGCGGGTCCATCACACTTGCACTCACGGTGCTGACGCGGCTGGGTATCGGCGGCGACGGGGTGCTTGTTGGGATCGTGGCGGCCAGTATTTCGGGCACAACCGGGCTGATCTGGCATCACTTCATCAGTCCGCGCATCCGAAATATCTTTGTCTCGCTGCCCATCCTCGCCTCGCTGATTTCCTTGCATATTGCCGCCGCATTCCTGCTGCCCGCACCGTTGACCGCACTCATCATGCAAGACCTCGCGCCCGTGGCCCTTATCTTCAACTTTGCCGGGACCGGTATTTTCGCCCTGCTGATCTACCGCGAAATCGCATTGGCCGACGAGGAAAACCGGCTGCGCACCGAAGCCACCACAGACCCCCTCACGCGGGTCTTGAACCGGCGCTATACCATCGAAATCTACGGCGATAGGGTGCAAGGAAAACCCGGCGCAAAAGGCGTTGCCATGTCCTGCATCGACATCGATAACTTCAAGAAAATCAATGATGTTTACGGGCATCTTGCAGGTGATCATGTGCTCGTCAGCGCCGCGCGGCGCATTGCATCATGCCTGCGCGATCATGACCTGTTTTGCCGGATGAGCGGCGACGAATTCCTGATCATCATGACTGATGTGCACGCCCAAGAAGCCAGCGCCATTTCCGAAAGATGCCGCGCCGCAGTGGCCGAAGCGGCCATCGATTTCGACAACCAGTCTATCGGCGCGTCCATCAGCATCGGCACCGTTTGGGCCAGCCAAGCGCCCGCCTTCAACCAGTTCCGCAATGCCGCCGATGAGGCCTTGTATCGCGCAAAATCAATGGGCCGCGACTGCTCGTCCTTCGCGGTGCACCGCAATTCCCTGCTGTCGGCAATACCTGCCAGTGCGCTCGCCTAATCGATGTCGCGCATCATGCCCGTGATCGCCGCCGCCAACGCGTCCGCGTGGGTATAGGGCAACCCGTGCCCGGCACCCGCGATATCATCGTTGTGCACCGCGCGGTTCCACATGACCAAAGTGCCCATCGCCGATAGCGGAATCGTTGTATCCTCACGCCCCCAGAACGCCCAAACCGGCACATCCTCGCGCCCCAGTTTGCGATGCGCGATCTCCAGACGTCCGCTTAGCGCCCCGCGCCTGCTGGCCAGAACAGCCGGCAAATACCCACGGCGTGACAATTGAAATGCCTGCATCTGGGCAAGCGGCGCTGGTTTCACAGCGCCACGTCGGGCGCGCGCAGGCGCAAACACACCATGCGCCCAATCGCCCAAAACCGGCACAATCCGGCAAAACCTCTCGAACAGTGGCTCGGTCATCTCAATCCCTGCCGGTGCGACCAGTATGACCCGCGCCACGGCGTGCGGATTTGCCGCCGCATAGGCCGTCACAATGCTTGCGCCCATCGAATACCCCATCAATGTGATGTCCTGCGTCACCCCTTGATCTGCCAGCAAATCACCCAGTTGGCGGGTGAAAAAGCCCATGTCTTGCGTGCCTTTTGGCGCATCCGAATACCCGCGCCCATACAGATCATAGCGCAAGACGCGAAATCCCAGTCCCGTCAACGCAGGCGTGATCGCGTCCCAGACAATCGACGGGGTCGTCAGGCCATGCACCAAAACAATCACCGGCCCGCGCGCGCCACCAGACCACTGGTAATGGGTCTGACCCGCCGACAGCTTTGCAAACCTGCCATCTGCCTGTTTGCGCAGCTCGGGTGTCATCCGCCGCCGCCCACGCTCTTGCAAAACCGGCACGGCGGCACCCACCACAACAAGTACAAAAAAGACCGTCACCCAAATCATCTGCTCGCCCCTATCAACAATCGGAACCAACCCTTTGCACATCCAGCGACCGCCGCTTTGAAAACGGGCATCTGTTCAGCGGTCGGCATTCTGGCTCCAGGCGGTCAGGATATAGCGACTGGTCATCAAGTCCAGATGCGCGCCGCCGCCGTTCTTGAACAGCGTAATGTCATCATCATTATGGCGCTGGAATGCGTCCAGATCATAATAATCCGCAACCACATGGTCGGGCGTAATTACACCGCGTGCGATCGGAATTTTCAACTCGCCAATATGCCCGATTGTGGTGTGCCGATTGTCGACAAACACCCGCGACCGCAGCAAGGCAGCATCGTCTACCTCGCGCATGTCGGGCCGGTATGCACCAATAAGATCAACGTGTTGACCGGCTTGCAACCAATCCCCCATGATCAAGGGGTCCGTCGACATCGTGGCCGAGGTGATAATGTCGGCACCGCGCACCGCGGCCTCCAGATCAGGCGCAATCGCCACCTCGGGCAAGTCTTTGTGAAACGCCTTCGCGCCAGCCTGCGACCGGTTCCAGACCGTGAATTTCGCCTCGGGAAACGCAGCACGATAGGCCGCGTAAAGCGACCGCCCCACAGTGCCCGCACCCACGATCAAGATGTTGCGGCTGTCAGGGCGCGCCAAGCGTCTGGCCGCAAGCAAACTATCGCCCGCCGTTTTCCATTTCGTCACAAGATGGAAATCCAGAATGGCCTCCAGCGCGCCGTCTTGGTCGGAAAACAGATTGACCGCCCCGCCGATCATCGGCTTGCCTGCCGCGCGATTGGCCGGAAAAATCGTGGCGCATTTCACCGCCAACCCCATGCCCTTGATCCACGCAGAGCGGTTCAACAGCGTATTGTCATCGCGGTATAAAAACACGTCTTCAACTTCGGCCTTGGGCAACAGATGACCCGCCGCCAAAGCGTCCGTCAAGGCGATCCAGTCCAGAATGCGGTCGCCTTGCTCAAAAGAAATCATCTTGGTCATTTTGCGTCCTCCTGGGACAACAATCCATGCCCCACCAGACACGCAGCCCAGCCTTGCGGCCCCTCGAACAGATGCGTTTGCCAGCCCCGTGCCGCGGCCGCCTTGATATTGTCGATCCGGTCGTCCGCAAACAATAGCCCCGCCGGATCAACGCCGCAATCTGTCTCCAATGCAGCATAAATCGCGGCGTCCGGCTTGATCATACCCATATGCCCGGAGATATAGCGCCGGTCAAAGTCCGTCAAAAACGGGTAGATTTTCTCGGCAATCTCGAATGTCTGTATCCCGAAATTCGACAGGGCAAATACCGGCACACCCGCCGCCCGCAGGCGGCGTAAAATGCGCACGGACTGCGGAATCGCAGGGGCCGCCATATCGATCCAGTTGTCATGCCACATACGCACTTCATCATACCATTCGGGGTTATCATCGGCGGCGGCAAAGATCAGATCACGAAAATGCCCCCCCCGGTCCACCTCGTCGTTGATGCCATGCAGATCAACCTGCGCAAACAGTGCGCGCCTGCGATCCGCACCAATTCTGGCGTCGTAAAACCGCTCGGGCTGCCACTCGATCAGCACATTGCCGATGTCAAAAACCACTGCTTGCACTGTCATACCGTTTCCTTGTTATCTGCACACGCGCGGATCCGCGCGGCGCTAGCCCCTTTGTGCCGCCGCCCGCACAGCCCGTTCCAACGCGTCCAGAAACCGCGACCTGTCGGCCTTGGAAAACGGCTTGCCGCCGCCTTGGCGAAACGGATCAGCGGCGCGCATATCGGTCATCAAATCGCGGGTCGCCAGCACATTGCCAATATTGGCCTCGGTCAATGGCTCGCCGTTATGTTTGAGCACCTGCGCACCTGCCGCGACACATTTGGCCGCCAGCGGAATATCCCCCGTAATGACCACATCGGCAGGGCCCGCGCGATCCGCGATCCACATATCCGCCACGTCAGGCCCGTCAGGCACCACAACCGTTTCCACCAACGGGTTTTGCGACGGGCGAATGCCACCGTTGGACACCACAAACATGCGCAGCTTGTGGCGCGTGCCGACGCGTTCCACCTCGTCTTTCACAGGACATGCATCCGCATCGACATAGATCACGCGTATAACGCCTCTGCATGGAATGCCACATGGTCCTCGATGAACGTCGCGATGAAAAAGTAGGAATGATCATAGCCCTTTTGCAGCCGGATTTGCCCCTCTTGGCGCGCGGCCGCAAACGCCGCCGCAAAGGCCGCTGTGCCCAGCAAATCACCAAACTGGTCGTCGGTGCCGGTATCAATCAAAACCGGCCCGTCAAACCCGCCGCCCTGCATCAGAAGCGTCGCATCATGCGGGCCCCATTTCGCCTCGTCACCCCAATAGGCTGCAAATTGCTTGCGGCCCCAGTCGGACTGCGTCGGGTTACAAATTGGCGCAAACGCCGACACCGACCGGAACCGTCCCTTCAAGGCCATCGCCAGTGTCAGCGCACCGTGCCCCCCCATCGAATGGCCCGTGATCGCTTGGCGCTCCATGTCCAGCGGAAAATTTTCGGCCAAAAGCGCGGGCAATTCTTCTGCTGCATAGGTCCACATTTTGAAATGCGTGTCCCACGGCGCTTGGGTGGCATCAATATAGAACCCCGCCCCCTGGCCCAAATCAAACGCCGCATCATCGGGCACACCCTCACCGCGCGGTGAAGTATCGGGAAACACCAATGCGATCCCTTGCTCGGCCGCCCATGCTTGCGCGCCCGCCTTGACCATCGCGTTTTCATGGGTGCAGGTCAGCCCCGACAAAAACCACAAAACCGGAACCGCGCCATGCTGGGCCTCTTCGGGCAAGAACACCGCAAATGTCATATCGCAGGCGCAGGCCTTTGACGTATGGGCATAAACCCCCATCGTGCCGCCAAAACTACGGTTTTCGGAAATCGTTTTCATATGCGCGCGCCCCTCTCAATGGCCTATGGCTACCGCAGGGCCGTGGGTCAGTCAAACGCCCCTGTGACACGGCCCAGCAACATAAATGCGCGCGCGGTGCGGGTTTCGGACAAAGCACCAATATCCTCGTCAGACGCATCTGGCTCAAAGGCAATCAGGGTCTGGTCAAAACGGCGCAGAAAATGATGCGCGGCATCGCGGAAAATCGTGTCTTCGCGCATCCGGCCAGAGGTCAGCGCCAGCGACGACCGGTCACGCACCCCGCCAAGCGAGGCCATCGCGCGCCCGCGCTCACCGCCCGCAAAACGACGCCAGATCTCGGGGCGTGCACGGTCCGGGCGCAGATCATCCATATAAATCCCGTCTTGGGACAACAGCGTCAGCATATCTTGGGCGGCCTGCACCAACTGGCGGGCGTTGCGGTCTTTGAGCGCACGGCGTAGCGCATCAAAGCCGCGGGTGTCTTGGTCATTGTCGGGGAAATTCAGCGCGCGGATCAGATCGGCGCGTGACAATGGTGTGGCCATGTCTTCCGCGCTTGTGGGCAGCGCCAATTTCGGCTGATCGTCCACGCTCACCGCTTTCACGGACGTAATCGCCAGTTTTTGCCCCTCGGCCGGTCGGCTCGAGGCAAAGGTCGCGACAACGTTTTCGGTCTTGCGCGTCGCTTGGGCAATCTCGTTGAGCTTGCGCTCGACGGTGGGCTGCAATGTGTTTGCCCCGCTCAGGCGCGTGTCGATATAGGTTTTGCGCATCGCGTCGATCGCGGCCTGCAACCTGCCGCTTTCCTCGCGCATGATCCGCGCCGAGCGGCTGGCAGCCGCAGCCACCCAGATCATCGCCACAGGCATGAAAATCGCAATCAGGATCAGAATAAACCGCAGACTGTCAAACCGGTCCTGCACCGCGGTCTCGGGCGGCAAAAAGAAAAAGAACAGGCCAACCAGGATCATCCAGCAGACGGAAAAAATCATCGCAAGCATTTCGCCGCTGATGCGCGGCTGGGCTATCGGGGGCTGCGGTTTTACAGGGCTTTGCGCCATGACAGGGCCTGACTTACTTATAAACGATGCTCAAAACTTCATAGGACCGCACGCCACCGGGGGTGCGCACCTCGACACTATCACCTTCGTCTTTGCCAATCAAAGCGCGCGCAATGGGGGATTTGATATTCAGCAAACCGGCCTCGATATTGGCCTCGTATTCACCCACGATCTGATAGGTCTTTTCCTCGTCGGTATCCTCATCGACCAAGGTCACGGTCGCGCCGAATTTCACCGTGCCCGACATACGGCCAAGATCGATCACATCGGCCAGCGAGATGATCCCCTCCAGCTCCTTGACGCGGCCCTCGATGAACGACTGTTTTTCCTTGGCAGAATGATACTCTGCGTTCTCGGACAGGTCGCCATGCTCGCGGGCCTCCGAAATTGCTCGGATAATCGCAGGCCTCTCGACCGACTTGAGATGCTTGAGCTCTGCGTTCATCTTGTCAAAGCCGGGCTTTGTTACTGGAATCTTTTCCATCTGCGGTTTGCTCCTGGGGGGCGAAATTTACCAATCGGTCGTTCATACCCTATTTGGCTGGTTCAAAGTCAAGTGCAAGTCGCATTTCACCGTGCTATTGCAGTTTTAACGCGGTGTCGCAATTGACCGCGCATCACCGCTTGGGCTAGCCAAGACGCAACAATATTACGCAATCGCAAAAGGGTCCGGCAATGACACAGGTTGAACGCGAAACAATGGAATTTGATGTGGTCATCGTGGGCGCGGGTCCCGCGGGGCTGTCTGCGGCGATCCGGCTCAAACAGCTTGATGCGGACCTCAATGTGGTTGTGCTTGAAAAAGGCTCCGAAGTTGGCGCGCATATCCTGTCGGGTGCGGTTCTTGATACATCCGGTATCGACGCGCTGATCCCCGACTGGAAAGCCAAAGGCGCGCCCATCACCACCCCCGTCACATCTGACAAATTCTATCTGCTGGGCGAAGCGGGCAAAATCCGTATCCCCAACATCGCCATGCCGCCGCTGATGACCAACCACGGTGCTTACATCGTCTCGATGGGCAATGTCTGCCGCTGGATGGCCGAACAGGCCGAAGCGCTTGGCGTCGAGATCTTCCCCGGCATGGCCTGCTCGGACCTGGTTTACGGCGCGGGCGGCGAAGTCAAAGGCGTCGTCGCTGGCGAATTTGGCAAAAACGCCGATGGCGCGCAGGGGCCGAACTATGAACCCGGCATGGAGCTGCACGGCAAATACGTGTTCCTGTCGGAGGGCGTGCGCGGCTCGCTGTCCAAACAGGTCATCGCAAAATACGACCTTGCCGCCGATGCGGACGTGCAGAAATACGGCCTCGGCATGAAAGAAATCTGGGAAATCGACCCCGCCAAGCACAAGCTCGGCACCGTCACCCACACGATGGGCTGGCCGCTAAATTCCAACGCAGGCGGTGGATCCTTCATCTACCACCTTGAAAACAATCAGGTTTACCTAGGCTTTGTGGTGCATCTGAACTACAAAAACCCACACGTCTATCCTTACATGGAATTCCAGCGCTTCAAGCACCACCCGATGGTCGCGGACCTGCTTAAAGGCGGCAAGCGGGTGGCTTATGGTGCCCGCGCGATCACCGAGGGCGGCTATCAGTCGATGCCAAAACTCGCATTTCCGGGCGGCGCTCTCTTGGGTTGTTCGGCAGGCATGGTCAACGTGCCGCGCATCAAAGGCAACCATAACGCCATGCTGTCAGGCATCGCGGCGGCAGAGGCCGCGCATCAGGCCATCGCGGACGGCAAATTCGGCGACGTGCTTGCAGGTTACGACGACGCCGTGCGTGGCGGTGCGATTGGGAAAGACCTCAAACGCGTGCGCAACGTCAAACCGCTTTGGTCGCGCTACGGGCTTGCCGCATCGCTGATCGTGGGCGGGGCCGATATGTGGCTCAACAACATCTTCGGGTGGTCGCCGCTCAACCTGCGCCATGGCAAATCCGACGCCGCCGCGACCGAGGAAGCATCCAAGCACAAAGTCATCGACTACCCGAAACCGGATGGCAAACTGTCGTTCGACCGGCTGACCAATGTGGCGTTTTCCTTCACCAACCACGAAGAAAGCCAGCCGGCCCATCTGCACCTGACCGATCCATCCATCCCTATCGGCGTCAACCTGCCCAAATTCGCGGAACCGGCACAACGCTACTGCCCCGCAGGGGTCTACGAAGTCGTCGAAAAGAACGGCGAAAGCCAATTCATCATCAATTTCCAAAACTGCGTGCACTGCAAAACCTGCGACATCAAAGACCCATCGCAAAACATCACATGGACCGTGCCGCAAGGCGGCGATGGGCCAAACTACCCGAACATGTGATCTGGCGTTGTAATTGAAGGACGAAATCCATCCGAATGGGTTGATCAGGGGATAGGTTTTGGTCCTTTTTCAAGCTGTCATCCGGCGCAGCAGCTCAACTTTGCCACGTCCATGTCAAAGGTTTGCGCCGCCAGCTTCAGCCCCTCGACCGTCGTCAGATATGGGAAGATCGTTTCCCCCAGTGCCTTGGTCGTCATGCCGAACTTCAGCGCCATGACCAGTGTCTGGATCGTATCCGACCCCTCGGGCGCGATGATCTGTCCGCCCAGCAATCTGTCGGTAGCCTTGTCCGCCACCAGCTTGATCAAGCCGCGTGTATCACGGGCGGCCAATGCGCGCGGCACCTGATCCAGCGGCACGACAGAGGTCTTCACATCAAACCCCGCGTCTCTGGCCTGTTGTTCGCTCAGGCCAACTCCGGCCACCTGCGGATCAGAAAACACAACCCAAGGCATGACCGAATTGTCGTAGCGCTGATCATCACCCAGAACGGCATTCTTTGCCGCGAGTTTTGCCCCGTAAGCCGCCATATAAACAAACTGGTCGCGGTCGGTCACGTCGCCCGCCGCATAGATACCAGGCACCGTTGTCTGCATGTCGTCGCGGGTCACGATGGACCCACGCGCATCGGTCTTCACACCCATGCCTTCCAACCCCATACCACCCGTATTGGCGCGCCTGCCTGCGGTCGACACCAGATGATCCGACGTGACCTCGACCGGTTCACCGCCTTGCATGATCCGCAAAGTCACCCCCGCCGCATCACGGCGCACGCTGTCATAGCGTAGCCCGGTCAGCAGCGTAATGCCCTCGGCGGTAAAGGCATCCGTCAAAGCCTGCGACACTTCCGGTTCGGCACCGGGCAGCAAATGCGACCGTGTCACCAGCGTGACTTTCACGCCCATCCGGCGCATCATCTGTGCCAGTTCCACGCCGATATAGCCCGCGCCAATGAAAATCAGGCTTTTCGGCAGGGTTTCAAGCGCCAGCAGGCTGGTGCTGTCGAGCGCGCCAATATCCGCGATCCCGTCAATCGCGGGCAGCACCGGATGCCCCCCCGTTGCGATAATCAGCTTGGACGCCGTCAGGGTGCGACCACCGACGGTGACGCCGCCTTTGACCAGTTGCGCGGGACCTGCATCAATATAGTCCACTCCGGGATATTCCGGCAGCAGGTCAGCGTATTTCTTCTGGCGCATCGTCGCGACCAGATCGTCCTTCGACTGTATCAAAGTCTGCCAGTCATCAACTTGCGCGTGACCTGACAGGCCCGCAAACCGTTTGGCCGCCTGCGCGCCATGGATCGCTTCACCTGCGCGGATCATTGCCTTGGACGGCACACAGCCGACGTTCACGCAGGTCCCGCCGATAGTGCCATGCCCGACAAGCGCGACGCGTTTGCCAGCCTCCGACGCCGTGATTGACGCGGAAAAACCCGCCGAGCCCGCCCCGATAACGATCAGGTCATAGCTGCCGTTTGCGCCCTTGATCTTGGTCACGTCTGTCATTTCAATATGCCTTGTTCAGGTTTGGGTTTCATTTGATTGAGGAAAAGCGCGTAGAGCCCGACCGCGACAAAAGCCCCGACGCTGATCCGCAGCGCAAAACGAAACTCGATCCAGATGATGAGCACGGACAGCAGCGCAGCGATCACAGTCACCCAAAACTTCGGGCTCGGCCCTAGGCGGCCCGCACGCAGCCACAGCGCCTGTGCCACGACGGCAAGGAACAAAAACAACAGCGGGAACAGCGCGTAATCAAGCCAGCCAGTCAAGGCCGACAGACCGACGCCTGCAACGACAATGACCAAAAGCGGCGTAAAACAACACAGGGCCGTGACCACAGCGCCACCCAGTCCCCATTTCAACATGCGGTCGGGGTTTTCAGTGGTTTGCGACATGGGGTTATCCTTCAGTCTGGAAAATGAACGCGACCGGCAAACAAGAGGCAGGCGGCGGAACGCTGCATGACGGAAACGCCTGCCTGCCGCGTCTTTCCGGTAAAGCCCTGATCCATCAAATCGCCCTTGCTGTGATGTTTCCACCGTTCTAGGCTCTGTAGTGGATACAGACTCAAGGGGTTTTTTCACAATATGGATAACAGAAGCGTGACCCCGTTGCGGCGTGTCGATCTGGCACGGGCCACAGGCTGCAACCTTGAAACCATTCGCTACTACGAAACGATTGGCATCATGCCGGACCCGCCCCGCACGGCAAAAGGCTATCGAAGCTACGATGATACACATGTCCGGCGGTTGAAATTCGTCATGCGGTCCCGCGATCTTGGTTTCTCTCTGGACGAAATTCGCGGGCTACTGGGATTGGTCGATGACCGGTCCCAAACCTGCGCCCAGGTTCAGACCGTCGCCGAGACACATCTTGCGGATGTGCAGGCAAAAATCGCCGACCTCACGCGGATTGCACGGGTCCTGTCGGAGACCGTCGCGCGATGCACCGGCGATGCCGCCCCCCAATGCGCCGTGATCGACACACTACTCGATGCCTAGGGTCAGGACCCATTGATCTTGCCGCGCACACTGCCGCGCACACTAAAACGTGTAACGCCCGTGAAAACCGGCGATTGCGCGCAAACACAGGTGGCATACGCAAGTCATCCGCGAAGCATACCCCGCATTTTTCGGCGTTTTACCGCGTGGCCACGGCGACCTGATTGCAGGTCCGGCGCGGGGCCGTTAGCTTGCAAATGAACCGCCCATAAAAAGGTCATACCCGTTGACAAAACGCGCCCTTATTGCCGCCACTTGCCTTATTGCATTCCTGCCCCTGCGCCTGTTTGGCGAGCCGCAAGCGGGATCATATCTCGCCGCCCGACAAGCCGCGATTGCAAGCGATTATACCGCCGGCGCCGCCTATTTCAGTCAGGCCCTCATCGCCGACCCGACCCGCCCGTTCCTGCTGGAAAGCGCGATGATCGCCCAAGTCGGCCTTGGCGATTTCGAGGCCGCCTTGCCAATCGCGCGAACCATCGTTGAGCTCGGGCTACAAAGCCAATTGGCCCATCTCGTGCTAAGCGTCGCGGCGGCAAACGCCGAAGACTGGGACGCAGTGATAGCAGACCTTGATAATGGCCGCGAAATCGGGCCCTTGGTTGATGGTTTGACGCGGGCCTGGGCCTATGTCGGCAAGGGGCAGATGTCGGCCGCGATCGACAGTTTTGACACCTTGATCGAGGGTGCCGGACTTAGCGCTTATGGCTTGTATAACAAAGCGCTAGCACTTGCATCTGTGGGTGATTTCGAAGGCGCCGACGCGATCTTTTCCGGCGCGCCCGAAAATGGAATGCGCTATAACCGGCGCAGCGCGATTGCCCATGCCCAAATCCTGAGCCAACTGGGCCGCAATGACGATGCCATCGCGATGATCCAGGGCGTCTTCGGGCCGCAATCCGACCCGACATTGGCAGATCTTCGCAGCCGTCTCCAAGCGGGCGATATGGTGACATTCGACTATGTCGACACGGCAAAAAATGGTATGTCGGAACTTTATCTGATGGTCGCCCAGGCCCTGATTGGCGATACCCCCGATGACTATACACTGCGCTATGCGCGGGCCGCAGCCCTGCTTGATCCCGCCAACAGCGATGCGATCTTGTTGTCGGCTGATCTGCTGGAAAACATGGGGCAATACGATCTCGCCAGCGCCACCTATAGCACCGTTTTGCGCGATGATCCTGCGTTCCAATCGGCGGAATTGGGGCGCGCGGAAACACTGCGCAAGGCAGGTAAAACCGAGGCCGCCATTGAAGTCCTGGAGGCGCTGGTCCGCAGCACACCAAATGCCCCGCGCGTGCTGGCCTCAGCCGGCGACACCTACCGCGAGGCCGGCGATCTTGCAAAAGCAAAAATCGCCTATACACAAGCACTTGACCTATATGATGACGCTGATCCGCTGAAGTGGTTCATCTATTATATGCGCGGCATTACCAATCATACACTGGACGCATGGCCCGAAGCCGAAGCCGATTTTCGCGCTGCTTTGGCCCTGCGCCCCGACCAGCCGCAGGTCCTCAATTACCTCGGATACTCAATGGTCGAACGCGGAATCAATCTCGATGAGGCTTTGGTCATGATCGAAACCGCCGTCGCCGCCGAGCCGCAAAATGGCGCGATTGTTGATAGCCTTGGCTGGGTGTTGTTTCAGCGCGGCGATTATGCCGCAGCCGTTGGTCACCTTGAAGATGCCGCCTCGCTGATCCCCGTGGATCCGATTATCAACGATCACTTGGGCGACGCATATTGGGCGGTTGGCCGGTTTATCGAGGCCCAGTTCCAGTGGAACCGCGCCCTGTCATTTGACCCCACCGAGGAAGACGCCGCAAAGATCAGGCGCAAGCTCGAAATCGGCCTTGATGCGGTGCGCGCCGAAGACGGAGAGCCGCCGTTGGCGCAGGTCAAGTGAGTGTCGTCAAAGGCAGCGCACCCGCCAAGTTGAACCTGGCGCTGCATGTCACCGGCCTGCGCAGTGACGGGTATCATCTGCTTGACAGCCTTGTGGGTTTTGCCGGTGTTTATGATGAAATTACTGCCACCACAGCCAGTGATTTACAGCTTCGCGTCACGGGGCCCTTTGCCCAAGGGGTGCCCACGGATGAGACCAATCTGGTGCTGCGCGCAGCGCTTGCCTTAAGGGCCGCGCGCGGGGTGAAATTGGGTGCGCATCTGGTGTTGGAAAAGAACCTGCCCCATGCGGCGGGTATCGGCAGCGGCTCGTCTGATGCGGCGATGACCCTGACGATTTTGGCGCAGCTTTGGGATGTCGCCCCCCTGCCTGCAAACGCGCCGCAGGTGCTTGCGCTGGGGGCAGATGTGCCTGTTTGCCTGCAAGCACCCAAGCCTGTGCACATGACGGGGATCGGCGATTTATTGACGGCCTGTCCGGTCTTGCCCGACTGTGCACTGGTGCTGGTCAATCCGCGGGTCGCGGTGCCGACGGCGGCGGTTTTTGACGGACTGGCAAGCAAGCGCAACCCTGCGATGGGCAGCCTGCGCGCGGGGATGACCTTTGATGATTTCGCCGCGTGGCTGGCAGAGCAACGAAATGATCTTGCGCCGCCTGCCTGCCAGATCGCACCCGAAATCACGGCGGCGGTCTCAAAACTGAAGCGGATGCCAAAAGTGGCCTTTACGGGCATGTCCGGATCAGGCGGAACCTGCTTTGGGCTGGTGCGCAGCATGGCGGACGCACGTGATGTGGCGCGCGCGATACAGGTGTCGGAAATGAACTGGTGGGTTGTGCCTGCATCCCTGCTTTAGGTGATGCGCGCAACCACATAATCGGCCAGATCAATCAGCATGGTTTTCAGCTCGTGATCGGGCAAAGGCGCAAGTGCGACCTTGGCGGTTTGCGCCCATGCAATGGCGGTGTCACGGGTCGTGGCCATGGTGCCGTGGCGCGCCAAAATCGCCAGCGCCTGATCCAGATCACCTGGCGATTGGCGGCCCTGGGCGATGGTCCGGTCCCAGAATGCGCGCTCCTCTGCGTTGGCCGCCGCAATGGCGCGGATCACAGGCAGTGTCAGTTTGCGCTCGCGGAAATCATCCCCGATGTTTTTGCCCGTCGCATCGGACCCGCTATAATCCAGCAGGTCATCCACGATCTGGAACGCAATGCCCAAGGCGTCGCCATAGGTGAACAGTGCTGCGACCAATGTCTCGTCTGCGGAGGCGATCACGCCGCCGACCTCCATTGCCGCCGAGAAAAGTGCGGCTGTTTTGCCGCGCACAACTTTGAAATATATCTCTTCGGTCGTTGCCAGATCGGCAGCGGCGGTCAGTTGCAAAACTTCGCCCTCCGCGATTGTGGCCGAGGCATTTGCGAGGATGTCCAACACCCGAAGCGATCCGGTTTCGACCATCAATTGGAACGACCGTGCAAACAGGTAATCGCCGACCAGAACGCTGCTGGTATTGTCCCACAACAGGTTCGCCGTGGGCCGCCCGCGCCGCTTGTCGCTTTCGTCCACCACATCGTCGTGCAACAGGGTCGCGGTGTGAATAAATTCAACGGTGGCCGCCAGATGCACATGGTAGGGGCCATCGTAGCCACACATGCGCGCGGCGGCCAGTGTCAACATCGGGCGCAGACGTTTGCCGCCCGCCTCGACCAGATGCGCGGTGACCTCGGGGATGCGCGGCGCATGTTGGGATGCCATGCGCGTGCGGATCATGTCGTTCACCGCACCCATGTCATCCGCCAGCGCGGCAGCCAGGCGTTCGTGCGGTTTGGTCACTGCTGTATCAAGGCTCATCATGCGATCCGTCAACTTGAATAGACAAAGGCGCGCGCGCACCTTACGTCAGGGATATGAAAGAACTTTTACGCACAAACGACCCGACTGTCATCGCTTACGCTACCGCCCTTCTGGACGGCGAGGGTATAGCTTGCTTTCAGTTCGACGTAAACATGAGCATCATGGAAGGATCAATCGGCATAATGCCGCGGCGCCTGATGGTGATCGACCGTGATCTGTTTCTGGCAGAGGCGATTATGCGCGACAATGACATCGATTTGGGCCGCTAGCCGATGGATGTGACGACCGACCTGTTTTTGGGCGGCAAGGTCACGGCCAAACAGCCCGCCAAAGGATACCGCGCGGGCGTGGATGCGGTGTTGCTGGCGGCAAGTGTTCCGGCAAAGCCGGGCGAAAGCGTGCTGGAGTTGGGCTGCGGTGTTGGAGTTGCTGCGCTTTGCCTCGCGGCAAGGGTGCCTGATGTGCGGATTAAGGGCGTCGAGGTGCAGGCCGATTATGCCGCTTTGGCGCACGAAAACGGGGTTGATGTTGTTACCGCCGATTTGCGCAACTTACCTGCTGATTTGCGCAACACACAGTTTCACCATGTGATGATGAACCCGCCATATTTTGAGCGCGCAAAGGGCTCTGCGGCGCCAGATGCGGGACGTGATGTTGCGATGGGCGGCGATACGCCCTTGGCAGTCTGGATTGATACGGCGGCAAAAAGATTGGCCCCCAAAGGGTATTTCACGCTTATTTTGCGCATGGAACGCTTGCCGGAAGTCTTGATGTTGCTGCACGCGCGCCTTGGGTCTATTGTCGTGCGCCCGATCGCCGCACGCACCACAAGTGCACCGGAGCTATTTTTGCTTCAGGCGCGGCATTCGGGCAAGGCACCGTTTCAACTGCGGCCCAATCTGATCATGCATGATGGCACGCAGCATGATGCGGATCGTGAAAATTATACCGCACAGGTCAGTGAGATTCTGCGCATGGGTGCGGGTTTTGGCATCGCCGATTAATAATTCGGCAAGAAGTTGCCGTGATAGTCGATTTATCGCAAAGATTCTGCCCTGCGGCGTGACACATTCGCAAAGATGTGGTGCAGTGGTCAGACAGACGTTTTTTACAGGAGGACCACCATGAGTGTAAGTTCACATATCGAGGAACTTAAGAAGAAGCACCAACACCTCTCCGACAAGGTCGAAACATTGCAGCGCAGCCCTGCATCAACCAACAGCGAAATCGCAGCGTTGAAAAAGCAAAAACTGCTGATCAAAGAACAAATCGGCAAGCTTAGCGCGTAGTTTACCTCTCAGAATTCAACAAAAAGGGCCGACAAACGCGGCCCTTTTTTATGTCTGCGGCGTGTCAGTTCAGCACATATATTGACCGCCATTGGCCGAAATTGTCGCGCCTGTGATGAAGCCCGCGTCGTCGGAGGCGAGGAACGCCACAGTGCGCGCAATCTCGGATGCTTCGCCCAGCCGCCCGATGGGGATTTGCGGCAAGATGACCTCGTTCATCACTTTTTCAGGGATCGTGCTCATCATCTCGGTATTGATATAGCCCGGGGCCACGACGTTCACGGTGATACCCGCGCGCGCGCCTTCTTGTGCCAGTGCCTTGGTGAAGCCGATGTCACCTGCTTTTGCGGCGGCATAGTTGGCCTGCGCAAATTGGCCCTTTTGCCCGTTGATCGAAGAGATGGTGATGATCCGGCCAAATTTGCGCGCCCGCATCCCGGGCCAGACAGGGTGGGTCATGTTGAACACACCAGACAGGTTGGTGCCGATCACATCATTCCACTGCTGCGGTGTCATTTTGTGGAAAGGTGCGTCGCGGGTGATGCCGGCGTTGTTGATCAGAACCTCGACAGGACCGACCTCCGCCTCGACTTTCGCTATGCCGGCCGCGCATTCGTCGTAGTTCCCGACATCCCACTTATATGTCTTGATGCCCGTTTCAGCGGAAAAGGCCGCCGCCGCTTCATCGTTGCCTGCATAGGTCGCGACAACGGTGTAACCGGCGTCTTTCAGGGCTGTTGAAATTGCGGCACCGATACCACGGGATCCGCCGGTCACAAGGGCAACACGGGACATATAGATTTCCTCCAAGAATTTTCGTTGTAATCTTGTTATGTGATTAGAGATTAGCGCGCAAGATTATTGCGCGCTAAACATAAATTTATGGACGCTCTACGCAGAGAGCAACGCCCATCCCACCACCGATGCACAGTGTCGCGATCCCCTTTTTCGCGTCGCGGCGCTTCATCTCGAACAGCAGTGTATTCAGGATGCGGCAGCCAGAGGCACCAATCGGGTGACCGATCGCGATTGCACCGCCATTGACGTTCACAATCGCAGGGTCCCAGCCCATTTCCTTGTTCACCGCACAGGCTTGGGCGGCGAAGGCCTCGTTTGCCTCAATCAGGTCCAGATCACTGACAGACCAACCCGCTTTTTCCAACGCCTTGCGCGAGGCCATCACCGGACCGACACCCATGATCGACGGATCCAAGCCAGCGGTGGCGTAGGATGCGATACGCGCCAATGGCTCGATCCCGCGCTTTTCGGCCTCGGCGGCGGACATCAGCAAAGTCGCCGCCGCACCGTCGTTGATCCCTGACGCATTTGCCGCAGTGACAGAGCCGTCTTTGGTAAAGGCGGGGCGCATTTTTGCCATCGCCTCGATATTGGCGCCATGGCGGATGTATTCGTCCTGGTCCACGACAATATCGCCCTTGCGGGTCTTCACCGTAAAGGCGGCAATCTCGTCGGCAAAACGGCCCGCCTTTTGCGCGGCTTCGGCCTTGTTTTGCGAAGCGACTGCGAATGCGTCCTGCATATCGCGCGAGATGTCCCACTGGTTGGCGACGTTTTCCGCAGTCTGGCCCATATGGTAGCCGTTAAAAGCATCCCAAAGCCCGTCACGGATCATCGTATCGATATATTGCATGTCACCCATTTTGTGCCCTGCGCGCAGATGTGCCGCATGGGGGGAAAGTGTCATGTTTTCCTGACCACCGGCGGCCACAATCGATGCATCACCAAGTTGGATATGCTGCGCACCAAGTGCGACGGCCCGCAGACCCGATCCGCAAACCTGGTTGATACTCCAGGCCGCGCTTTCAACTGGCAGACCTGCATTGATATGGGCCTGACGCGCCGGATTTTGGCCCTGCGCCGCGGTCAAAACTTGCCCGAGAATCGTCTCGCTGACCTCGGATTTATCGATGCCCGCACGGGCGACAACCGCCTCAAGGACAGCCGAGCCAAGATCATGGGCCTTGGTATTTGCAAAGGCGCCGCCGAAGCTGCCTACGGCAGTTCGCGCAGCGGAAGCGATTACAACATTCGTCATGGGGGTGTGGTCCTCTCAGATATAAATCAAAAGACAAACCGGAGTGGCGCAAAGCCAGTGCCGGCCCCCGACCTGCCGCTCGCCCCATTGTAGGATTTGGATCGGCTAATGCAACGCCGATCTGAAGTTTCTAGCGGATCTCGAATTTTGGCACGCCGAAGTGATACCCCTGCAAGCAGTCGGCCCCCATTTTCGTGAGCAACGCCGCCTCTTGTGCGGTTTCGACCCCGTCGGCAATCACAAGCATTTCGAATTGATGCGCCACTGTGAGCAGCGCCTTTGTCAGCACCTGATTGTCCGGATCCCGTTCGATCCCGCGAATGAACCCTTTGTCGATTTTCACCAGATCAAAGTAGAAATCTTTAAGGTGTCGAAACGCCGTCATGCCCGCGCCAAACCCGTCTAGCGCAAAGCTAAGCCCGCGCGGCTGCACCTCTTCCATGAAGCGCGTGACAATTTCGTGCAGCACCATCGCCGAGGTTTCGCTAATCTCGAAAATAAGCCGTTCACCAACTGACCCCGGCCCCGAAAGCCCGGTTTCCAATATCCGCCGCCATTGCCCGTCGCCGATGGAGCGCGCAGACAGGTTGATTGACAGCCGCAGGTGGGGATTATGCTGCAATAGCTTGAGCGCCAGATCCAAAGTGACGCAATCAATCTGCCGCCCCAAATCCATTTCTTCAATCACAGGCATGAAATGCGCCGCCGGAATGACCCGCCCTGCATCATCCATAACGCGAATCAGCCCTTCGTAAAATGCGATCCGGCTATTTGCGCCCGCGGTCACGATTGGCTGAAAAGCAAGCTTCGCGCGCCCCGCGGCCAATGCCTCTCGCACCAGTGTCAGAACATCGGCGTCCCGGCTGGCCATTGCGAAATGGAACGGGTCGCGCAGGGCGTCATCGTCGATTGCATCTTTTGGCAAAGCAGCGTGGGGCATCAAACAATCCTATCTCATCGCCGTAAGGTGCCTGATCGTCGATAACATCGGGTTAAGGTAAGGCAATCGAATCAAATGCGATGGAAAAGAAAGGCTGCAAATGGATCAGCGCTGCGGTTGGGCCGGACCCGAACAGATTTACATCGATTATCACGACACCGAATGGGGTGTGCCTGAATATGACAGCCGCGCATTGTGGGAAAAGTTGATCTTGGACGGGTTTCAGGCGGGTCTAAGCTGGATCACGATATTGAAGAAGCGCGACAGTTTTCGCACCGCCTTTGCGGGGTTTGATCCTGATGTTATCGCAACATGGGGCGAACCCGAGATCGCGGTTTTGTTGCAAAACAATGGCATCATCCGCCATCGTGGCAAGATTGCTGCGGCCATATCAAACGCGCAGGCTTGGCAACGTATTGAGGCGGACCAAGGTTTTGACAAATTCCTATGGGCTTATGTCGGTGGCACGCCGCTGCGCACCACAATGGCCGACAGATCAGCGATGCCGACGTTTTCCCCACAGTCGACCCAGATTTCAAAGGACCTCAAGAAGGCCGGTTTCAAATTTTGTGGCCCCACAATTGTCTATGCATTCATGGAGGCAACAGGGTTGATCAACAATCACACCACGCGATGCCCCCGCCATGCAGCCGTGGCCGCGATGGCCCGATCACCAGCGATCTAGGGCGGCTTCGTCGTCGTCTTTTGCAGCAACCCAAGCGGTGCCGTCTTTCGTGGTTTCTTTCTTCCAGAACGGTGCGCGAGATTTGAGGTAGTCCATCAGAAAATCGGCGGCAGCGAAAGCATCTGCACGGTGTGCGGATTTGGTGGCGACCATCATGATTGGCGCGCCAGCAGGTAGTGCCCCAAAGCGGTGGATCACAAGGATATCTTCCAGCGACCAGCGCGCCATTGCCTGATCCACGATGCCGGCAATCGCACGTTCGGTCATGCCCGGGTAGTGTTCGATTTCCATCTGGTGCAGGGTGCCATCCGTGTCGCGCACAAGCCCCGTAAAACTGACCACAGCCCCAACGCCCGCGCCCTTGGAAAAGGCGTTGAGTTCCGCGCCTGCGTCAAAGCTTTCGTGTTGCACGCGGACTGTCATTATCCACCGGTCATTGGTGGGAAAAACGCCACCTCGCGCACACCTGCCAGTGGTGCATCAAAATCGGAAAGCTCTTGATCAAGAGCGACGCGCAGCGCGCTGATGTCAGCGAATGCCGCGGCATACCGCTCTTCGCGGGCGCGCAACTCTTCAACAAGCCCCAACACGGTTGCGGCATCGGTTTGGATGTCCTCATAGGGCACACCGATCCGCTCACGCACCCAAGCAAAATACATCACGTTCATTGGTGATCTCGCAAATATGGCAGGGCTTTGCGGAAATAATCAGCGCCGCTAAGCACGGTAAGACCCATTGCGACCCACAAAAAGCCGATGCCGAGCGCCCAGCTTACATTTGCACCGAGCGCCAAAAAGCTGAAGCCGTCTTCAGCGGGGTGCTTGAGAAGATAATCCTCAAACGCGCCTTTGGCAAAAAGCAGTGCGATGGCAATCATCTGCAGTGTGGTTTTCCATTTGGCAAGGTTGGTAACCTTGAGAAGCCCCGCAGTTTCGCCCAGAAATTCTCGCAACCCCGAGACAAAGATTTCACGAAAAATGATCAGGACAGCCGGCATCAATATCCACGAATTCATGCCTGAAAATCCGGTGATAACCACCAAGGCGATCACCACCATCGCTTTATCGGCAATCGGGTCCATCATTGCGCCGAACTTTGTTTCCTGTTTCCAAGCCCGCGCAAGGTAGCCGTCAACAAAATCGGTGACCGCCGCCGACACAAACAAAACAAGCGCGAACCAGTCCGCCCAAGGTCTGTCAAAATACAAAAACATAACCGCCACACTCGGGGCGGCGAGCAGGCGCAAAAGCGTCAGGATATTCGGGATATTCCAATTCATGCGCTTACCATAAGGCTTTGCCAATCAAGTGAAAAGCCGCTGTTTCTTCCGAGCCCAAATATGCCCGCCGGAGGCTCAACCGTTCTCATGAAAGTAATCATAGATTTTCTGCGCCATATTGGCCGAAACACCCTCGACAGCCTTCAGATCAGCGAGATTGGCGCGTGCCACTGCCTTTGCCGATCCGAAATGCGCAAGCAACGCGCGTTTACGCGCGGCCCCGACGCCCGGCACATCATCCAGCGGCGTGGCACCAATTGCTTTGGACCGTTTGGCGCGGTGGGTGCCGATGGCAAAGCGGTGCACCTCGTCGCGCATCCGCTGGATGAAATAAAGCACAGGATCATTGTGCCGCAGCGCCATCACCGGTTTGCCAGTGCGGTAGAAAACCTCTTTGCCCGCGTCGCGGTCTTCGCCCTTGGCCACGCCGACCATTGGCACATCGCCCACGCCCAGCGATTGCATGATCTCGCGCACTGAACTGACCTGCCCTGCCCCGCCGTCGATCAGCAACAGGTCCGGCCACATGCCAGAGCTGCGTTCGGGGTCTTCTTTCAGCAAGCGTTTGAAGCGGCGGGTCATGACCTCTTTCATCATGCCAAAGTCATCGCCCGCGGACATGTCTTCGCCCTTGATATTGAATTTGCGGTATTGGTTTTTGTCAAACCCTTCGGCGCCCACAACAACCATCGCGCCCACCGCAAAGGCCCCCTGGATATGGCTGTTGTCATAGACTTCGATGCGCGCGGGAACTTTGGGCAGATCAAAGGCCTCTGTCAGCCCCTTGAGCAACTTGCCTTGCGTAGCGGTTTCGGACATTTTGCGCGCCAGGCTTTCGCGGGCGTTGCGCAATGCGCCTTGCACCAATTCTGCCTTTTCACCGCGTTGCGGGATGATCACCTCGACCTTGCGGCCTGCTTTTTCCGCCAGAGCAGCGGCCATCAGGTCGTCGTTGTCCAACCCGTGGCTAAGAATGATCGCGCGTGGCGGTTCGCGGTTGGTGTAGAATTGCCCGACGAAGGCTTCCATGACTTCGGATGCGTCCTCTTCACCGCTGATCCGCGGGTAATAGTCGTGGTTGCCCCAATTCTGGTTGGAACGAATGAAAAACACCTGCACGCAGGCCTGTCCGCCGTCGATATGCAGGCCAATGATGTCGGCCTCTGCGGTCGCTTGCGGGTTGATGCCTTGGGCGGTTTGCACCTGAGTCAACGCCTTGATCCGGTCGCGCAGGGCCGCGGCACGCTCGAACTCCATCGCATCCGACGCCGCACCCATTTGTGCGGCAAGCGTTTGCTGGATGCCTTTGGTGCGCCCTTGCAAGAACAGTTCCGCGTCGCGCACGGTGGTGGCATAGTCCTGGGGCGAAATCAGCCCGACGCATGGCGCAGAGCAACGCTTGATCTGGTATTGCAGACAGGGTCGCGTGCGGGTCTCAAAGTCTGAATTGGAGCAGTTGCGCAGCAGAAAAACCCGCTGCAACTGGTTAAGTGTGCGGTTGACAGCCCCGGCACTTGCAAAGGGGCCGTAGTAGTTTCCCTTTTCCTTTTTCGCGCCACGATGTTTTTTGATTTGCGGGTAGGTGTGATCTTTTGCCACCAGAATATTGGGAAAGGATTTATCGTCGCGCAGCAAGACGTTATAGCGCGGCTTGAGCTGTTTGATCAGATTTTGTTCAAGCAGCAGGGCCTCTGTCTCGGTGCGCGTGGTCAGAAACATCATCGACGAAGTTTCCGAGATCATGCGCGCAATACGCCCCGAATGATTGCCCGGACGGGCATAGTTGCTGACGCGCGCCCGCAGATTGCGCGCCTTGCCTACATAAAGCACACGGCTTTCATCATCCAGCATCCGGTAAACCCCCGGCGAGCTGTCAAGCGTGCGCAGATAGCCTTCAATGCAGGCAAATCCGGTCAGATTGGTGTCACGGGCAGGGTCTGTCATCGGGTGCTCGTCTGATTCTGTTCTGGCTGCAATGGTAGCGGGCGCGCGACAAGAGGAAAGGCATCCACGAAATCTGTGGATAACTCGGTGGGCAAAAGTCGTCGATCCAGAAATTTCCCTTGTTTTTAGCGGGCTTCGTCACATTGCCTAATATTTAGGCACATATTCAAGTTGTTGTTATAATTGGTAAATTTTATTTAACGCGTGCAACAGACTGAAAACATTAAGCTTTTGTGAACGATATGTAACAGTCCTGTGAGCAGGTGCACAACTTTTTCCTAAGGTTACTCGACCCCGAGAACATCGGGGGTCTGCCACCCAAGATGTTGCCCGCCATCCACGTTCACCATTTGACCTGTTACCGCCGGAGAATCGAGAAAGAACCCTAGCGCGGTTGTGATATCGGACGGATTGGCGCCGCGCTGCAAAATCGTCGCAGCACGCTGGTTTTCGAAGTGCACCTGACTTTGCCGGTGCCCCTGCAATGTCGGGCCCGGCCCGATACCGTTGACCCGCACATGAGGCGACAATGCTTGTGCAGCCGTCTGCGTAAATGCCCAGAGCCCCATTTTGGCGATCGTGTAGGTCATGAACTCCGGCGTCAGTTTATGCACACGCTGGTCAAGCATATTGACCACAAGCGATTGTGCCAGAGGCTCGCCATTTTCATCGGTCACCGCTTGTGGGGCTTGCGCGGCCAAGGCTTGTGTCAACACAAAAGGGGCCCGCAGGTTTGATCCCAAATGCCTGTCCCAGCTGTCCCGGCTGGCGGTTTTGATGGTGTCGTATTCGAAGATCGATGCGTTGTTGACAAGGACGGTGATGGGACCACCCAATGCCTTTGCCGCGGCGGGCAGCAGATCTTGCGTGGCCTGCTCGTCCAGCAAATCCGCTTGCAGGGCGACGGCGTTGCGCCCCATGTCCTGAAGCTGTGCAACTGTCTGTGCCGCACCGGCCGCAGAGCCCGCGTAATGCACCGCGACGTCATAGCCCCGCGTTCCCAGATAAAGCGCCATCGCCTGCCCCAGCCGCGCGCCCGCCCCTGTCACCAGCGCGCGCATTATGCCAGCACCACGACCAGATAGGTCACATAGAGCAGGCCAAGCACGATGCCCCATGTCCGGTTGATATCGATTTTGAAGAACACAAACGGGATCAAGAGCGCCGATGCGAATGCCATGATCCACAGATCAAAGCGCAGGAATTGCGGATCGACAGGGATGTCGCCCACAAGGCTGGCCACGCCCATGATCCCCAAAAGGTTAAACATGTTCGAGCCGATCACATTGCCCAAGGCCACGTCCGCTTGGCGCCGCAAGGCCGCCATGACGGTTGTTGCCAGTTCAGGCAGCGAGGTGCCGATTGCCACAAGCGTCAGCCCGATCACAGTTTCGGAAATACCAAATTCGCGCGCGATGCTGGTCGCCCCCTCCACCAACAGGTTGGCACCAAGCGGCAAACCGATCAGGCCAAGCACCAGAAATAGTGCGATCTTGGGCCAGCCAAGTTTTGGGTCCGCCCCTTCGATGTCAGGGTCGCATTCACAGGCTTTGCGGTGTGCATTTGCCGAGCGCGCGGCGTGCAGCAGCATGGCCGTCAAGGCCGCAAGCAAAATGACACCGCTGATCCATGTGAGCGGCCCAAAGAACGCCAGCACGATAAAAAGTGCGGTGGCCGCCATCATCTGCAAATAACTCGTGCGCGTGTCACATTCACTGGTGTGCATCGTGGCCAAAAGCGCGGGAATACCCAGCACCAACAGGACATTGGCGGTGTTTGATCCCACCACATTGCCCAGCGCAAGTCCCGGCACGCCGTCCCAGATCGCCTGGATCGAGATCAGCAGTTCGGGCGCCGAGGTGCCAAAGGCCACAATGGTCAGCGACACGATCAACGCAGGCACCCCCAGGCGCAGCGACAGGTTGACCGCCCCTTTGACAAGGCTATCGCCGGACAAAAGCAAAATCACCAAGCCGACAATGGTGTAAAGCCAATCCATCAACGCTTCCCTTTTGTGCAGGCGCAGGGGCCTTTACCGATACGGTATCGTCCGCAGGATTTGCATTTGGCGGCTGCAAGCCTTGCTTGCCCCGGAAATTTCCATTTTCCAAACATTGCCAGAACGGCCATGAAAACAAGGAAAAGTGTGACGACTTTGAAAATCATCCCTAGAGGCCAAATCGGGCAAATGCGGCACGATCCTCGATTGACCCCATCGCATCGTCCATCACTTTTGCACCAAAGCGCGACAGCAGGCCGCGTTTGAGGCCGTAGCGTTTGAATTTCACTTTTTCGCCAAAGCGGGATTTCATAACCGGCGCAAGGTGGCCAATCGCGTCAACCAGCCCTTGATCAATGCCTTTTTGACCGATGTAGACCTCGCCCGAGAACAGATCGGGATTATCCGCAAGTTTGGCACCGCGCCGCGATTTTACATAGGCGATGAAAGTGCTGTGCAGGTCTTCAAGCAAGCCTTTGAGGCGCTTTACGTCTGCGGGGCTTTCTTTCTTGAACGGGTCAAGCATCGACTTGGATTTACCTGCCGTGTGCACCCGTCGCTCGACACCGTAGTGTCCGATCAGATCTTGCAGTCCAAAACCCGCGCTGATCACCCCGATAGAGCCGGTGATCGAGCAGTCGTCGACAAAGATTTCATCCGCCGCACAGGCCAGCCAATAGCCCCCCGATGCCGCGACATCTTCGACAAATGCAAAGACCGGAATTTTCTTTTCGTCTGCCAACCGTCTGATGCGGGACGCGATCAGGGACGACTGCACAGGGCTGCCGCCGGGGCAGTTGATTTCCAAAGCGACCGCTGCGGGCTTGCCTTTGGAAAACGCTTTTTCGATGACGGGGGCAAGGCCCGGATTATCAAGCCCGCGCCCGCCATTGCTGATCTGACCTTGCAGCCGGATCACGGCAACAAAGGGTTCGCGTTTCAAAAAGGGGATGTATTTTTTCATACTTTACCAAATAGGTTGATGGCACCAGCGCCGCAAGGCGTCACTGACGGATCCGCCAGCCGGTGCGGAAAATCCACCAGATTGCCGTCACGCAAGCCCCGGTAAACAGGGCGATGGCAAAAAGCGATAGCCCGACAGGCACGTCAGCAGTGCCCAGAAACGCCCAGCGAAAGCCGGAAATCAGATAAACCACCGGATTGAACATGGTAATGGTCTGCCAGACAGGGGGCAGCATGGTGATCGAATAAAAGCTGCCACCAAGGAAAACCAGCGGTGTGATAATCAACAGCGGGATCAATTGCAGTTGCTCGAAATTCCCCGCCCAGATGCCGATGATGAACCCCAGCAGCGAGAAACTGACGCATGTGAGCACCAGAAATCCGATCATCCAGAACGGATGCGCGATGCTGATATCGACAAAGAAAAACGAGGTGATCAGGATGATAACCCCGATGAACAATGCCTTTGACGCGGCCGCCCCGACATAGCCAAGCGTGATCTCAAGAAAGTTCACCGGCGCCGACAACAATTCGTAAATCGTGCCGATGAATTTCGGAAAATAAATACCGAACGAGGCATTTGACGTGGCCTGTGTCATCACCGACAGCATGATCAACCCGGGCACGATAAACGCGCCGTAGCTGACCCCTTCAATGGATTGGATGCGGCTGCCGATCGCGGTGCCGAAGACCACAAAGTAAAGCGAGGTTGAAAGAACCGGAGAGACGATTGACTGTGTGACGGTGCGGAAAAAACGGGCCATCTCAAAACTGTAGATGGATGCAACTGCGGTGAAATTCATGCGGCTTCCTTTACGAGGCCAACAAAGATGTCTTCGAGGCTGCTTTGCTGTGTCTTCATGTCGGCCATTTTAAGCCCCGCTTTTTGCAAGTCCGTCAGCAGGGTTGCGATACCCGTGCGCTCGCCTTTGGTATCATAGGTGTAGATCAGGCTCATGCCACCGCTCCCCAGGTCCAGCTCATAGGATTTCAGTGCCGCCGGCACTTCACAGATAGCCCCCTGTAGCTCGACGACCAGTTGCTTTTTGCCCAATTGGGTCAAGAGCTCGGCCTTGTTTTGCACAAGCAGGATTTCTCCTTTGGAGATCACCGCGATGCGGTCGGCGATTGCTTCTGCTTCCTCGATATAATGTGTGGTCAGGATGATGGTGACACCCGCGGCCTTGAGGTCGCCCACGACAGCCCACATATCTTTGCGCAGCTCAACATCAACGCCTGCTGTGGGCTCGTCGAGGAACAGCACGCGCGGCTCATGAGACAGTGCTTTGGCGATCAAAACGCGCCTCTTCATGCCACCCGAGAGCGTCATGATCTTGCTGTCTTTCTTGTCAAAAAGCGAAAGCTGCTTGAGGATTTTCTCGATATAGGCGTCATTGCGCGGCTTGCCGAATAAGCCGCGGGAAAAGCGCACCGTGTTCATCACTGTCTCGAATGGTTCGAGATTGATTTCTTGCGGCACAAGGCCGATCAAGTCGCGCGCCGCACGGTAACCTGACTGCGTGTCGTGCCCACCAACAGTGACCGACCCCGAAGTTGGCAGAGTAATGCCGCAAATAGTTGAAATAAGAGTGGTTTTTCCGGCGCCGTTTGGTCCCAGAAGGGCCAGAATTTCACCTTCTTCGATCTCGAGGCTCACCCCTTTGAGAGCTTCAAACCCGGAACTATATGCTTTGCGCAACGCGCGCACCGACACGATTGATGTCATGACCACCCCTTTTTGTTGTCTGTGAACTTAGTGGCCCGCATCCGGAGTTGAAAGGGCTGTCACGCCATCCGTGTGGCCATATCCAACATGCGGCATGAAAAGCCCCATTCGTTGTCATACCAGCCGAAAACCCGCAGCAATCCTTGGGCCGTCACGCGGGTTTCGGGCAGCGAGACGATCAGGCTTTCGGGACGCGCACGCAGGTCCGACGAGACCAGCGGTTTATCGGTGCAGCCGATGATCGGGTTCGGCTTGGACAACAGATCGATCACTTGCTCGCGGGTCACGGTGGTTTGCAACGTAACTGTCAGATCAACCGCCGAGACAGAGGCCACCGGCACGCGCACGGCGGCCCCTTCTATGCGCCCCGCGATATCGGGCAACACATGGTCGAGCAAGCGCATGGCACTTGTCGTTGTGGGCACCATCGACATGGCGGCGGCCCTGCTGCGCAACATGTCCCCGCGCGGCGCGTCAATCGTGGGCTGGCTGCCGGTGTAGCAATGGATCGTGGTCATCCATCCGGTGCGCACGCCCCATGTGTCTTCGAGCAGGCGCACAAGCGGCGCAAGCGCATTGGTCGTGCAAGAGGCGTTCGAGATGATGTCTTGATCCGCAAGCTCACCCTCGTTTGCACCGATCACAATCGTGGCGTCCGCCGCGTCGGAAGGTCCTGAAATCAACACGCGACGCGCGCCAGCGGTCAGAGGCCGCAAGGCCACGTCGCGGTCATCGGCCTTGCCTGTGCATTCCATGACCAGATCAACGCCGTGCAGCGCCAGGCTACGCAGATCACGCGTCTGGTGCATCGGAATTGGGTGCCCGTTGACATGCAGGGTTGTGCCCTCAAGGTGGACCTTGCCTGCAAAGGGCCCAAAGACGCTGTCATATTCAAACAGATGGGCGCAAAGATCGGCGTCGGCGATGTCATTTATCCCGACGATATCAATGTCGGGCCAGCCGCCCTGTGCCCAAGCGCGCAGAACCGTGCGGCCAATGCGGCCAAATCCGTTGATGAATACTTTTGTCATAGCTCGCCGGCGTCCTCCAAGACTTTGCGGGCCACGCGAAAACACTCCACGCCTTGCGGCACCCCGCAATAGATTGCGACCACATGAACGATCGCGCGAATTTCGTCTTTGGTGACACCATTGTTCAGCGCGCCACGGCAATGCACCTCCCATTCATGCATTTTGCCAAGCGCGCCAAGCATCGACAGGTTCATCATCGAGCGGGTTTTGGCGTCGATCACTTCGTCGCCCCAACCAAAGCCCCAGCACCACGCGGTCATCGCCTCTTGGAACGGGCGGGTGAAATCGTCGGCTGCCGCTAGATTCTTGTCGACATATTCGCCGCCCAACGTCGCACGGCGCTGCGCCAACCCTTTGAGAAACAGATTCTCGTCAAAACTTTGGGTCATGAGCATCACTTTCTACAATATTTGGTTAAACATTCATCACAGTGACACAAAAAGGCGATAACAATAGGCTAAACAAACAGGAAGATTGAGAAATTTTCGAAAAAAATGATATAGCGGTGCAGCAATTCTGACCAAGCTGTGATATTGACCATAGGTAAAGTATGAAGAATCAGTATTTGAGTTAGACACTTTATCGATTGATTTAAACGTGCGGTCAGTGAACTGGCTTTCTTGGGGGACGACAAATTGAAGAATAGAAACATTGAAATGGCGAACGCTGGACATGTGGCCTCAAAACGTTCGACGTCGAAACTTTTCTTTTACCGCGATTTTGCCAAGCGATTTTTGGATATTGCCCTGAGTATCATCCTTCTTCCAGTCGTTGGTCTGGGTTTGGCTGGGCTTTGGCTCGTTTTTCGCCGTGACGGTGGAAAGTTCCTGTTCACTCAAGACCGCGTTGGTCTCGATGGGAACGTTTTCAAGTGCTATAAAATCAGGACAATGGTTCCGAATGCGGAACAGGTTTTAAAGGAGCTTTGTGAAGGTGACGCGGTCATTGCCAAACAGTGGAATACAATCCAGAAACTGGAAAATGACCCACGCATTACGCGTATCGGCCGCGTTCTGCGGTCAACTAGTATTGACGAACTGCCACAACTACTGAACGTGATTCGCGGCGACATGAGCTTGGTGGGTCCTCGCCCGTTTACGATTGACCAAGAGGAAATATACCGCAACTCTGGTGGTGACAGCTATTTCAAGATGCGGCCTGGTATCACAGGGTCTTGGCAAGTTAGCCCAAGCCGTGGCCTGACTTCATTTAGTGAACGTATTCGCTATGACAACGACTACTTTTTAAAATGCTCTTTGCTTACCGACCTTCAAATCTACGTTCAAACTATCAGCGTCGTGTTCAAGCGGTCGGGCAAATAGCCCGCTTTCGCACGATCATTCCGATTGCGCCGTTTCGCGACTTTGCGACTTGCGGCAACTGCGGGTGTCATGCGACAGGTTTTGCGAAATTGTCGCACACTGCGCAACTTTGATACCATGGCCTCTCATGGCTTTGTGATCCGCGATGCGGGTGCATTCACTGCCCAAGCAGCAAGTGGGGAAACCTTGACCGCGGCTCGCATGGTGATCACAACAGTGCATCGCGACCACCCTTTCCTTTCAGGCCTACCCGGTATCGTGCAGGCCTATGGCAAGTCGGCCTGCCCTTGCCCGTTTTGCGATGGGTAAAAGCACGCAGGTGAAGCCTTGGCTGTTTTTGGGCCCGATGCTGTGACGCGATATGATCGCATTTACCAACGGCAAACCACTGGACACCAACAAGAGTGCACTGCAGCGGCTGTGTCGGGAGATAAGAAATGACCCCTCGGACACAGGCACTCTGGGACAAGCAGGATCAACACAAAGGGGATCGGTGGCGGCTCTTTCAAACGATCGGTGCGGCGGTCCCTGCGCAAGGTTTTATATGCGGGCTGCTACGTGGATGTAGCCCCGTCATTTGCCTGTGATGACGTGTCAAGCGGATTTGCTGACCCCTCGGCCGGGATTTATCGCCGCCTACCGCATCACAAACGGGTTCGCCATCGGCTGTTCACAGGTGTTGATCCAAGTGGTTTTTGTGCAAGTATAGTCGCGCACCGCGTCGATGCCCGCCTCGCGCCCATAGCCCGAATGATTATACCCGCCAAACGGCGCGACAGGCGAAATTGCGCGATAGGTATTGACCCAACAAATACCCGCCTTGATCCGCGATGACACGCGGTGCGCGCGCGCAAGATTTTGCGTGAAGACACCGGAGCCAAGCCCGTAAGGCGTGCAATTGGCCAATGCGATGGCCTCGTCTTGGGTATCAAAGGGCACCAGCGACATGATCGGGCCAAAGAGTTCGGCCTTCAGCGTCTCGATGTCGTGGTTTTCGCATTCGACAAGCGTCGGCGCCATAAAGTTGCCCGCCTGTTTCAATGGCGCGCCACCAAAGCGGATGCGAGCACCCTACGCCTTGGCCAATTGCAGAGTTGCGACGATTTTGGTGATTTGAGACGCAGTGCAAAGCGGGCCAATGTGGGTGCTGGCGTCGGTGGGGTCTCCGACGATGATACCGGCTGCTTTTTCGGTGATACGCGCCACGAGGGTATCGAAAATGGAGCGCTGAACAAGCCCGCGCGATCTCGCGACACAGCTTTGCCCGGGCGCCCCGAAATTCTCCGCGTCGCCTGTGATGACCGAAACCACACCCGCGGGGAACCCCGCCTCGTGGATCAGCCGCGCGAATGCAACCAACGGGACGGGCGCGCTTTCTGAGCACGATCTGGCCTGACGATTTTCAGACACTGCGCGCCGATGTCGAAATCCCGTTCAAGTCGCACAAGCAATTCGGAAAGGATGCGATTTTACTGGAACCCAATGAGATGGTGGCGCTGAAATCGCCCAGGTCAGGTGGTGATTTCAGCGAGCTTCCCCTCATCGAGGCGGTTGGCACCTCTGGCGGCTGGAAGGCCTGGGCGGGCACAAACGTAAATACGCGCAGGCCGCAATTTCTGGTGGATACTTTTGGCGCTGCGTTGAATTTGGCGGTGCACGGTGCTGGTGTTGCTTTGGTAAGTGATGTTCTGGGGCGTCATGCGTCGGAGACGGGTCAACACCCGCGCCCAAACGGCGGATTTATTCAAGGATTGGCTGTTGGGGCATATTGGCAACCAAAACGGCACTCTTGCGTCTAGCTGACAGTAAATTGCCCCATCATACCCGCATCTTCGTGCTCCAGAATGTGGCAGTGATACATAAACGGGGTCGCCGCATCAGCGGGCTTGTCAAAGCGCACCAAAATCTCGGCGCTGCCTTCAACCAGCACAACGTCTTTCCAGCCCTGCGTGACCGGATCGACTGAGCGCCCGTTTCGCGACACGACCTGGAACGATGTGCCGTGAACATGAAACGGATGCGCCATCATATTTGCCGTGATGCGCCAGAGCTCGGTTTCGCCAAGGCGGACCTGTTCATTGATGGTATCCATGTTAAACCCTTGATTATTAATGCTCATGGTAGGGTTGCCCAAGAGACCACGGACCATGCTGCCGACCATGCCCCCGATCTGCATATTCAAATTGAAGTCGCGGGTGCGGACGGGCGCCAGGGCGGGCATTGCGGCGGCGGGCAAATTCAGTGGCAATTGCGAGATGCTTGGCGTCAGGTCGGCACGCGGGCGCAGCGTCAGCACATCGAATTGACCACCGCCAGTCCCACCCCCCATCATGCCACCCATCGGCGCGTTGGTGTCCTCGCCGCTGACAAGACGGACGGGCTGTGTGTCATCGGACAGGTCCACGACGATCTCGATCCGCTCGGCGGGCGCAAGGGTCACGGCGGTGCGCGACACTGGCGCAGCCAGCAGCCCGCCGTCGCTTGCAACCTGAAAGAAACGCCGGCCATCGCTGATGGAAAAATGATAGATGCGCGCGTTTGATCCGTTCAGCAGGCGCAGCCGGACCAGCCCTTTTGGCACGTCAGCCACCGGATGTATCGCGCCATTGACCAGAATTTCACGGCCCCGAAGGCCCTGCATCGTGGTCATGCCGCCCACATCATAGGAAAAACGGCCCCGCCGGTCGAACGCCCTGTCCTGCACGACAACGGGAATATCGTCCACGCCATAGGTCTTGGGCAGCCCGTCGGGCGCATCAGGATCATCGACGATCAATAGCCCCGCCAAGCCGCGATAGACCTGACTGCCGGTCTGGCCATGAACGTGACTGTGATACCAGAGCGTTGCGGCCGGTTGCGACATGTCCAATTCCGCGTTCCATGTCTCGCCCGATCCAAAGGCCAACTGCGGCCCACCATCCATATTGCCCGGGACATGCGCCCCATGCCAATGGGCGGTGATCGGATCATCGGTCGCGTTTGCAACCGTCAAACGCGCCGTTTGCCCGCGTTTCATGCGCAACGTCGGACCAAGATAGTCAAGGTCATAGCCAAGCGTCGGGGTTTGCACACCGCTGAGGAATTCTTGCTGGCCACGCCGCGCGGTCAGCAGGTTGCCCGCGCCAGTATCGACATCCATCACCGGTGGGATCGGCAGGGGTCGCCCCGCTTCGGCCGCAATCGCGCGATTGATAAGCAGGGCGGGCGTTGCCATCACAGCAAGGCCACCAACAAGTGCGGTGCGACGGTTGATCATGTGCGGTCCTTTGGCGTTGGGATTTGACTGGGCGGAAACCGCCAATAGGCTTTAGACGTAGATCCGCGCGGTGCATTACACAAGTCATATTCCAAATTTAATATGTGAAAATATCGACTGGTCCAAATTATTGAAATCCGACCTGCGGCGTGCGGATATCTGTGCCAAGATTTTCTTGTAAGGCCATGCGGTCGGGCGCGTCTACTGATTACAATGAGCATTTATGAAAAGGACGCGTTCGATGACACAAACGACAAACACACAGTCCAGCGATACGCCAAAGGCCCAAGGCGGTTGCTGCTGCGGGACATCCTCACAGGCGGCAACAGATAAAGTTCAACGTGATACATCGCCACCTGTCGCGCAGGGCGTGAAGGCAAACACCGCCGAGAGCGATCAGCCGCGTGGCTGTTGCGGCGGAAAATAACCACGACAAACTCCGGCAACCTTGCCGGAGATACACATCAGGAATCTAAAAATGACCTTTGTACTATTTGCCGCTGCGGTAGGGTTTTCGCTTGTTTTCACGCAGCAAAGAAAAGCGCAACCCATCGCTGTGCAGTCCGAAACCTATTCTAGGTAGCGGCATTGGCAAGGTGATGCGGCCGGCCGCAGCGGTCCCGCAATGAGCGGGGCCGCACGGTTGTGTCTTTTGCAGGAGAGCCTTACGATCCCCCCAACACCCGTGGAACGGGTGCGGTTTCCGTCTCGGCGCGCGCCAAACCAGACCTTTGGCTTGCCGATGACGCGACATTGCTGACCGTCCCACCACATTAAATCTATCAAAACAGCTGCAAATTGGCCGGTCCTATTTGCCGCATTCAAGGAACAGATCATGACCCAGCATGCCCATGCACAAACCACGCTCTATGTTTGTCCCATGCACCCCGAAGTGCAGCAGGACGGCCCCGGAGACTGTCCCAAATGCGGGATGCATCTGGTGCCCAAGGCCGAGGCTGACGCGCACACAGGTCACGATCACCAGTGCCACCATGCGGACCACAAGATGCCCGCCGGAGAGCTTGATACAGTGCCTGCGGGGTTTGACGGGGCCGTTTACACCTGTCCGATGCATCCCGAAGTGCGCCAACCTCATGCGGGGTCCTGTCCGATCTGCGGGATGGGTTTGGAGTTGGAATCGGCGGCAATGGACGATGGACCAAACCCCGAACTGGTCGATTTCACGCGCCGGTTCTGGATCGGCACAGCTCTGACACTTCCGCTGTTGGTCTTCACGATGGGGCCATATCTGGGCCTGCCGGTGCGTGACATATTTGGTGAACGGGCGACGCTGTGGATCGAACTGGTTCTTGGCACTCCGGTTGTCCTCTACAGTGGCTGGCCATTCCTTGTGCGCGGCTGGAATTCGTTCAAAACGCTGAAGCTGAATATGTTCTCGTTGATTTCCATGGGGGTCATGGCGGCTTTGCTCTTTAGCGTTGTCGCCGTGCTTGTCCCGTCTATTTTCCCCAGCGGGTTTCGCGATGCGGATGGCAATGTTGGGGTCTACTTCGAGGCCGCAGCGGTTATCGTCACCCTCGTTTTGCTGGGTCAGGTGATGGAATTGCGGGCCCGTGAAGGCACCGGCAAAGCGATCCGTGCGCTGCTGGATATGGCCGCCAAAACGGCGCGTGTGATCCGTGAAGACGGCACAGAGCAAGAAATTCCGCTGGAGGAGGTTCTCGTCGGAGACCACCTGCGTGTGCGTCCGGGCGACAAGGTGCCGGTTGATGGCACGGTCACCGACGGGCGGTCCTCGATTGATGAAAGCATGATTACAGGCGAGCCGTTGCCGGTTGAAAAGGTCGCGGGCGATAATGTCACGGGTGCGACGATCAACGGCACCGGTAGTCTGGTGATTGCGGCCACACGGGTGGGATCGGACACGATGCTATCTCAAATTGTCGAGATGGTCTCGAACGCGCAGCGCAGTCGCGCGCCTATTCAGAAATACGCTGATCGGGTTGCAGGGCTGTTTGTGCCTATCGTGATCTTGATTGCCGTTCTTTCGTTCATTGCCTGGGCACTGTGGGGGCCGGCACCGGCCTTGTCCTACGGGTTGATTGCGGCGGTTGCGGTGCTGATCATCGCCTGCCCTTGTGCGCTGGGTCTGGCGACACCGATGTCGATCATGACAGCCACGGGCCGCGGGGCACAGGCAGGTGTCTTGATCAAAAACGCCGAATCGCTGGAGCGGTTTGAAAAAGTCGATACCTTGATTGTCGACAAAACCGGCACGTTGACAGAAGGCAAGCCCAAGCTGGTCGCGGTCCTGCCCGAGAAAGGCCACGACGAGGCAGAGGTTCTGCGGCTGGCTGCATCGCTGGAACGCGGATCAGAGCACCCGCTGGCCGAAGCAATCGTGCGAGGAGCCCAGGAGCGCGGCGTGGATATGGCCACGGCGTCCGACTTCGAGGCGGTCACAGGCAAGGGCGTGAAAGGTGTGGTTGATGGCAAGCAAGTGGCACTTGGCAACCGCGCATTGATCACGGATATGGGCCTTGAGGGTGGTGATTTGATCGACAAGGCAAACCTGCGCCGCGACGAGGGCGAAACCGTCATGTTTGTGGTGCTCGACGGGGCGATTGCAGGTTTGGTCAGCGTTGCGGACCCAATCAAGGAAACGACCCCTGCTGCACTCAAGGCACTGCACGCACTTGGGTTTCGGATTATCATGGCCACAGGCGACAATGAACGCACGGCCAAAGCAATTGGTGCCCGTCTGGGCATTGATGAAATTCGCGCCGATGTATTGCCGCAAGACAAGGCGCGGATCGTGCGCGAATTGCAGGAAGCCGGTGCAAAGGTCGCGATGGCCGGTGACGGGGTCAATGACGCGCCCGCACTGGCACAGGCCGATGTTGGCATTGCAATGGGCACCGGCGCTGATGTGGCGATTGAAAGTGCCGGAATCACGCTGCTGAAAGGCAACCTGGACGGGATCGTGCGCGCAAGGCGCTTGGCAACTGCAACCATGCGCAACATCCGGCAAAACCTGTTTTTTGCATTGGTCTATAACACAGCCGGAGTTCCGATCGCAGCGGGTGTCTTGTTCCCGTTCTTTGGCATCCTGATCAGTCCGATTTTCGCGGCCTTTGCGATGTCGGCGTCGTCACTGTCGGTTGTCCTGAACGCGCTGCGCTTGCGCCACCTGAAGTTTTAGAAGGAAAACACGGTGATGAAACAGAAAGCCGAGCCCACAAGCGGGCCAAAATTGGGGATTGTTCTATCCGGGGGCGGCGCGCGCGGTTTTGCCCATGTGGGTGTGTTGCGTGCGCTCAATCACCTTGGTGTTTATCCGGACTATATCGTTGGCGTGTCGATGGGCGCTGTCGTTGGGGCGACATATGCACTGAATGACGACTGGTATAGCGCATTGATCGACATGGATGTCTCCGGATTTCCGCTTTTGCCAAACTTTTCCGAGCCGGGAATGATGCGCTATCTCAGCAACCTGCGGATCGCGCAGAAGGCCATCACGGGGATGTATTTTGGCTGGGGCGTCGGGGAACCCACGGCAGATTGGGGCAGGTCTGTTTTGACCCACCTGACACAAAACAAGCCGCTGGAGGCAGGACGCGTGCCGATTTTCGCAACTGCGACGGATGTTGTCAGTGGTGAAAGAGTTGTCTTTGGAACGGGTCCTGCGACAGAGGCGCTCTATGCCAGTGCGGCCTTGGCAGGCATACTACCCCCCGCCGAGATTGGCGGGCGCACGCTGGTGGACGGCGGCTATTGCGATCTGGCGCCAACGGACGTGGTGCGCGATGCGGGTGCGGATGTGGTTATCGTGGTGGATGTCGCGACAAACCTGGTCCAAAAGAAACCCGCCAACGGGATGCAGGCCATGATGCGCGCACTTGAGATTTGCCAAAACGAACATACGCATCTACGCTTCAAGTCTGCGGACCTGATTGTTCACCCGGTCCTTGACCCGCCAATAGGCGTGCTGGAGTTCGGCCATAAACGCAGAAGCGCCGCTGCTGGCGCGGTTGCCGTGTTGAGGGCGCGGCATGACATTTTAGCGCTGCTGGGAAAGAAGGCCGCAGGCTGACGTCACAAGCCTGCACCAACAAAAAAAGGGAGGTTAGGTTTTGAAGCGAAACATGAGACTGATACTCGGTGCGGCAATTGCAATAGTGATGGCTGGCACTGCCAGCGCGCACAGTTTCACTGTGGCTCTTATCGCGGGCGCAGACGGTGCAGCCGATCAAATGCAATCGGCGGTAAACGGCTTTCTCGTGGCCTCTGCTGAAAATGACGGGCATTCTGCCGAAACGGCTGATGGTCATCTTGGCGGGCTTGATGTTTTCCTAATACCGCTACCTGCCGCGCGGGCATCCGGTATTTCCGGGCTGGTTGGGCAAACAGTCGAACAATATGATTTTGCGATCATGCCGGGTGATGCTACGGTTGGACTCTCCGAACCGGGCATTGGACCAGCGACAGTGATTGTGCGCGCTGGCGTATTGCCCACGCCTGCGCAAAGGACCCAATTTGAGCAAACATACCGCGACAGATTTGAAGCTGCGCCAAACGATGCCGCAGCGCAGGGCTATAATGCGGCCCGCAGGATCGACCAAGCGGTGCGCACATTGGGCGAGGCTGCACGACCCGAAGACTTACGCGCAGCCTTGGCTGCGACGGCAGATGGGATAAGCTGGCAATCCAACAAGTAAACTACCAAGTTGGCCGGATGCGTAAGACGAAAAAACAAACCATACAGTACCCCAACAAAGGAGAAGACCATGATCACAACAAGAATAATTGCCGCAACCGTTTTTGCAGCGGCACTTGCCGCACCAGGCTTGGCCGACACAGACACCAGCGTTAAAACGATGACAACGGGGCTGATCATTCCAGAGATGGACGCCGCAAAAGGCCGTGAATTGTTTGCGTCAAAGGGCTGTGTTGTCTGCCATTCCATTCAGGGTATCGGCGGGTTTGACGCGCCGCCACTGGACGCGGAATATATGGACAGCCCGATGAACCCCTTCGATTTTGCAGCGCGCATGTGGCGTGGTGCTGAAACGATGGTGATGATGCAGCGCGACGAGTTGGGTTATGTCATCGAGCTGGATGGCCAAGAGCTTGCGTCGATCATTGCCTTTGTGCACGACGGCGACGAGCAGATGAAATTCTCCGAAACCGATTTTCCCGAAGAGATCCGGGAACTTTTGAGCGAGATGGAATAGCGGTCCCGCTGATATAAATATATCGGGTCGGGCGTTTGGGCTGTTGAGGCCGCGCCGGACCCGTGAATTGCACCACGCCCTTGCCGGTCATCTCGGTGATTAAAAAAGATAGCGAACAATGCGCTGTGGATCGGGTTTTGGCTGACAAGGTGACATAGTCGCTATGAGCAAAGAGACGGACATAGTTCTTCTGGGCGGGGCGGGTGATGTCGGGCTGCGGTTAGCGCGGATACTGCTCGAGCGGACCGCGGCGGTCGTGACCACGGTGTCGCGACATGCGGGTGTTGACAGTGACCGGCATGGTGATCGGCATGGTGATCGGCGGCGTCATATTTCCTTCGATTTATCAGGGGCCGAGCCGTTAAAAATTACATCCGGCGCGATTGTGGTTAATCTGACCGAAGCCACACAGCCCAAACTGGTCAGTCAGGTAATCAAGGGTGGCGGCAGGTTTCTGGAAACCTCGGCCACGCCGGATTATTTGCGCGGGCTTATGGCCGCAGCAGAGGCAACAACCGGACCCGGCGCTGCGATTTTCTGTGTCGGGGTCGCACCGGGGTTGACCAATCTGATGGCGGCCAAGATTGCAACCGCCGCACCGGACACCCGACAGATCGATATTGGCCTCGAAATGGGGATGGGGCGGCACTATGGGATGGCCGCGACGACGTGGTTTTTGCAAACGGCAGGCGCCCCCTACCAAGTTGTCATTGGTCATAGCGCGCGCGGTGTCATGCCCGGCGCATTGACGCGTAAATTTGCCTTGCGGCAAGACGGGGTGTTGCGCCTTGCGATCGGCTACGGGTTTGCCGAGCAAGTGCTGATTGCCGAAAGATCCAACAAGGCCCTGAAAACCGTGCGCAGCTTCGTTGCGCTTGATCCGCCCTGGATGACCCGCAGCCTTGCATGGATGCTGCGGCTTGGGTTTGGTCCCGCGATGTCGCGCCATGCGACAAAACTGGCAAAATGGCTGTTGCGGCTCCCTGCGTTCGGGGCGACGCATACCCGGATTTTGGGCGAGGGATTTGACGATGCGGACCACTTGACGGGGCAAATCCGTGTTGAAACCGGGGATCAGGCCGAGGCAACTGCCGCGATGATTTTCGCAACGATCCAAAGCCTGCTTGCGCGCGAAAAACCGGCCAAGACGGGGGTGACACTGATCTCGGACCATCTGCACTTTGACGCGGCGGCACTCACCTTGCAGCGACTTTTGCCGCAGACCACGATTTCGGGCAATATCGGTGAAAGTCAGTGAGATGGGTCAGGCACAGCCGGCGATTAAGCGTGATTTCTTGGCGGCTGTTTGGCCAATTTCGGGTGCTGCGCAGGTATGATGCACGCGCTGGCGATGCAGCCAAAGCGGCGGAATTTGTCGATGCGTTAATCGCGCTTGGTCCGGCATTTGTGAAGCTCGGGCAAATATTAAGCACACGTCCCGATATTTTACCGACGGCCTATATCGCGGCATTGGAACGGTTGCAGGAGCGGGGCCCGGTGGTGCCATTCAAGGTCATTCAAGCCACGGTCGAGGCCGAGTTGGGCGCGCCGTTGTCCGAACATTTCGCGACCTTCGACCCAAAGCCTATGGCCGCGGCATCGCTTGCGCAGGTGCATCGGGGAACGCTGATGGATGGCACGGTGGTTGCAATCAAGGTGCAGCGTCCCGACATGGACGCCTTGATTGCGCGCGATCTGGATGCCTTGGATTTTGGCATCACCGTTTTGGGTTGGATTGCGCCGCGCAAGCTGCGACGCAGCAATCTGGCGGCGTTTTTTGCCGAATTCCGGCGCTATACCCAGAGGGAGCTGGATTTCAGGGCCGAAGCGCAGATGATGACGCGGTTTGGCCAGAACTTTGCTGGGCATGACGTGGTGATCATCCCGAAAAACTACCCCGCGTTGACCACGCGGCGGGTTTTAACGATGGATTGGGTGGAAGGGATGCGGTTGCACGACGCGGCGGCCACGCTGACAGTTGATCACAAACAGGTTTTGGTCAGCGGGCTGATGGGTGTGCTTTTGAAAATGTTTGTCTCTGATGGGGTGTTCCATGCGGACCTGCACCCCGGAAATATCGTTTTTCACGCCGATGGCCGTTTTACGCTTATTGATTTTGGCATGTCAGGTGATCTGACGGCGCGACAGCGGGATCGGTTCATCTTGTATTGGATGGCTGTGGTGCAGCGTCAGACGCGCCGTGCCTTTCACCATTTCAGTGCCCTTACCGAACCGCTGCCGGGTGCCGACGCGGGGGCGTTCTTTGACCGGTTCGACAGTCTGGCACAGGCGTTTTATGCGGCCCCTATGCGCGACACCAGTCTGGCAACGATCTATTTGGCAATGATGCAGGCCGGGTATCAGGCCGGATATGTGTTTCCTGCAAGTTTGATGTTGCACGCCAAGGCGCTGACATCAGCCGAGGCCTTGTTGTTTGTGCTAGCGCCCGACGCGCGGTTTGATGATCTGTCGCGCCCCTATATCGCGCGGGAATATGCGGCGCGCGCCATGTCGCCCGAAAACCTGACAAAGCGGGCATCGCAGATTTTACCAGAGCTATTGTTGCTGGGTGAAGTTGTGCCACAGTCAGCGATGGATGACACATGGGATTGGGCGGCGACCAAATCACTGGGGCAAGACCTGTTGGCGCAGGTCGGAGCGGCGCATGACCGGTCGGGGCGGGCCATATTGCACGCATTGGTCGCACGCCATGCCCGCCCGATACTGGAGGCGGTCACGCCTGCGGTAGACGTGCCCGAAATCCTGCGCGCGACATGGCAGCAGTATGATGCGCTGGAGGCCGAATTGCCGGACGCGCAGACGGTTGGTGCGATGCTGACCACGCATCTTGCGGCGCTGACGTTGGCGGTTCACGACAGTCTGGTCGCCCAAGGTATCAGCGCCGAGGCGGGCCATGATATTGTCTACCGGATCGGTTGGTCGATATACGGGCGCATGTCCGAGATACCGCTGATGCTGGCAAAGACGCTGACGAAAAACCCGCAAAAACAGATGCGCATTGCGACCGATATGTTTCGCCAGTTTCCCTTTGGCACCCCGGGATACGGCTGGCGTGATGTGGCAGCAGACCCGGGCGTCGTCGCGTTTGACTGCACACAATGCCCGGTGGCTGCGTTTTTTATCAGCCAGGATGCCGCAGAGCTTTGTGTCCGGACGTGGTGCGCGCTTGATTACCCGTTGGCGCAGAAATGGGGTGGTCGATTAGAGCGTAGCGGCACACTTGCGATGGGTATGAAACACTGCGATTTTCGCTGGCATATTGATCCCGCCCGACCCGAAATTCAACAAAACTCAAAGGCAGATACATGACGCATTCACACGGTGAAGACGAGACGAACAAAGGATCCATCAGCCTGTCTGGCGCGGTTGGCATGGGCACGGGGGTGATGATTGGCGCGGGGATTTTCGCGCTGACCGGCCAGATCGCGCAGCTTGCGGGGCCATATTTTGCGCTGTCGTTTGTGCTGGGTGCGATGGTTACCTCGCTGAGCGCCTATAGCTATATCAAAATGTCCAATGCCTGGCCGTCCTCGGGCGGGATCGCGATGATCTTGCAAAAAGCTTATGGCCCCGGCGCGATTGCAGCGGCTGCCGCACTTTTGATGGCGTTGTCGATGGTGATTTCAGAAAGTCTGGTGGCGCGCACATTTGCGACATATGTCTTGCGGCCGTTTGATGTGACCAGTGGACCCCTCATTCCGATCTTGGCGGTCGGGGTGATCTTGTTTGCTTTTCTTGTCAACATTTCGGGCAATCGCTCGGTCGGGCTGCTCTCGATCATCATGGCCGTCATCAAGATCGGCGGCATCGCGTTATTCGGGATTGTCGCATTGTGGACCGGCGGGTTCAGCTTTCCCGACGCCAGCAGTGGTGCGGCGGGATTTGACGCCACGGGTTTTGTCGCATCGGTCGCTCTTTCGATCCTCGCGTTCAAAGGTTTTACCACAATCACAAACAGCGGCGGCGAGATCACCAATCCGCACAGGAATGTGGGATTGACCATCATGATCTCGATCGCAATCTGCGTTGTGATCTATTTGCTGGTCGCACTTGCGGTCGGGTCCAATCTGACGATTGACCAGATCATCGCGGCCAAAGACTATTCACTGGCAGAAGCGGCAGCTCCGGCATTTGGTCAGGCCGGGTTCTACTTCACCGTTGTCCTGGCAGCGGTCGCAACGGCATCGGGTGTCCTGGCCAGTGTCTTTGCCGTGTCGCGGATGCTCGCGATGTTGACCGACATGGAGATGATCCCGCACCGCCATTTCGGAATGTCCGGACCGGTCCGCAGCCACACACTGGTCTATACTGTTGTGCTTGCTTCCATACTGGCGGTGTTCTTTGACCTAAGCCGGATTGCGTCACTTGGCGCGTTCTTTTATCTGATCATGGATATGTTGGTGCATTGGGGCGTCTTGCGGTATCTGCGCGAAGAAATCGGCGCCAACGGCTGGATCGTCAGGTTCGCACTTTTGTGTGATGCGGTGGTTCTTTTGGCCTTTACAACCTTGAAATTGCGCACCGATCCAATAATTGTGCTCTACGCGGCCATCGCGATTACGGCAGTTTTTGTGTTCCAGCGGATCTATTTGAAGCGCTGGTTCGCTTTGTCGTCAGAACGCGAATAAGGCCCGAAGAAACAGCGCGAGGTTCAAATGACGGCAAGCAATCCAGTTCAACGAAAGTGGTGGGAACGGCATGTTCTTGTGATTTTCCTAACCACGGTTTTGATGATCTTTTTCTTGTATAGTCGGGTGGAATGGTCCGCTATGCACCGATGGAACCGGGCGTTTGGAGATGTGTCGCTGATCCTTGTCGCGATCGCCATGGCGCTTGGGCCGCTGTCGCGGTTGCGGCGTAAAACGGTGCGGTCATTACCTTACCGCCGTGAACTGGGCATCTACGCTATCGTGCTGGCGACCATCCACACGATCATCATCCTTGTGGGCTGGGTCAATCTGGACCTGATGCGTCTGATCGGGTTCGAATTTCACCCCGAGTTGCAACGCTATGTCATGTTTGACCAAGGATTTGGATTGGCGAACTTGATCGGCGTGCTGGCGTTGCTTTACGGGCTTGTTCTGGCAATCACCTCCAATGATCGCAGTATGCGTGTGCTCGGGTCGGCGGTTTGGAAATTTGTGCAGCAGGGCACCTACGTCTTGTGGGCGCTGATTGTCGTCCATACCGCATATTTCCTGTTCATGCATTTTCTCGACTATCACCGGCAAACGCCCGAGCCGAACTGGTTCCAGTGGCCTTTTGTAGGTCTGGTGCTTTTTGTCCTGACCTTGCAGATCGCCGCGTCCTCCACAACTTGGCGCAAGGCTCGCAACCGCGGTGACACCGTGGCAGAGCCGTCGTGATGCGTGGTGCCGGCGCTTGTAACTTGTATCAAGCGCCGGCACCATCGCGGGACGAAACCGCAATGAAAAACATAATTTTGTAAACTTCATTGGCAAAAACCCCATGCATTGCGGAGCCGTGTGGCGCTCATTTGTAATGATCTCTCCTGCCAAGCGTCTTCTGAATGACAGGGCATTCAATCCAAACCGTTCGGATTGACCTGCGGACCCTGCATTTGGAGAGATGTCATGAGCACACACCACATCGAAACACATCGTCCTCACATCCCCATCAAGGCATTGGGATGGAGTTTGGGCATATTCTTGGCGCTGACCTTTGCGATTTGCGTGGCTTTCGGGCTGCTGTTCACTGGTGCGACCATGTATCAGGCGTGGTTGCCGCTGTTGCCATGGGTCACTTGGATCACGTGGCCCAGCTTTGCTCTGGGCCTTATCGAGGCCTTTGCCTATGGCTGGTTTGTCGCGGTTATTTTCGGCCCGCTGTTCAACTATTTTTCAGCGCGCGAAAGCAAGTAGCACGATCTAAAAGAGAGCCGGCATCCCGATACGGACTGCTGGCCTCCGCCCGTGCCATGTCCCGCCTGTGCTTAGCCTGGTAAATAGCCCGCAAATAATCCCATACCCAGCGTCACGATCGCCGCCACAGCGATAACGGCCATCAAAGCGGCAGAGGGCGCTTTGATGGATCCGTCATCGCCTGCCGCTGCCGCTTGATACATCGGCACCATGATCCGCAGATAGACGCCCAGTCCCAGAACCGAGTTTGCGATCCCGATCAATGCGAGCCAGAGATACCCTGCCTCGATTGCGGCCCCAAAAAGGTAAACCTTGCCCACAAACCCGAACAACGGCGGGATACCGGCCAGCGACAGCAAGAACACAACCATCGCCACCCCCGCCAGCGGACGTTGCCGCCCAAAACCGCGGAAATCATCCAAGTTCCGCCCGACCAGCAAAACGATGCCAAAGGCGCCAAGGTTCATCGCAACATAGGCCGCCCCCATCACAATCAACGAGGGCAGCGCCAGCGGGCTGACACCCAGTGCCACGATGCCCAGCAGAAAATACCCCGATTGCGCCACCGAGGAGTAGGCAATCAGCCGCACCATATTGGTCTGCACCACCGCGGCCAAATAGCCGTAGGTCATGGTCACAGCCGCAATCATCGCGATCACCAAGGGCCAGCTACTGTCGACAGGCAAATCGCGCAGAACCTGTGCAAAGGCAAAGACCGCCGCAACTTTGGTGATCACCGACAAATAGGCCGCCACCGAGATCGGCGCGCCGTCATAGGCATCTGGCGCCCAGAAATGGAACGGCACCAGCGATGCCTTGTAGCCAAGACCCACGATCACCGCGATCAAGCCAGCGATGGCAATCAATGGCTTGCCTTCCAACATGCCGAGGCCGGAAAACAGGGTGGAACCCGCGCCACCAAACCAGAATGTCAGCCCGTAAATCATCACCGATCCGGTGACAGCGCCAAAGACAAGGTATTTCATGCCCGCCTCTGTCGCGGCGTCGTCGCGCGGATAAGCCACAAGAGCAAACGACCCAAGCCCGGTCAGGACCACGCCCAAGACCAGCAGCATCATGTCGCCACCCCCCGCCAGCATCAGCGCGCCCAGCGTGACCAGACAAAGCAGGGAATAGACGCTGCCTTCGCGCGGTTGGCCCGCAATCTCTGCGCGCGCCAGCAACAGCGCCAGCCCCGTGCCCGGCAGCAATATCAGCTTGGCCCAGCCGCTCAAAAGATCGATCCGGTAGGTGCCGCCAAACACCGTGGTATCGGCGGTCAAAAGCGGCAGCGTGGCAATCGTCGCGACCGCAAGACCAGCAAGCCCGATCCAAAGGGCAAGGCGTGGCTTGCGCAACATTTCGGCAATCAGCATCGCCACCACGGCCAGCGACAGCAGGATTTCGGGTGCCAGAAAGGACAGATCGCGGCCCATCAGAACGACAAGCTCGCCATAGTGGTGTGGATCATGTCAAGCAACCAAGACGGCGCTACACCCACAAGAACCGTCAGGATCAAAAGCGGCACAATCACCAGCTTTTCGCGTCGGTCAAGATCAGGCATCGCGGCCCATTTCTCGTTGGGTTCCCCCAAAAACACCGCCGCAATCGCCCGCAGATATAGCCCCGCAGTCACCACAATCGCCAAAATTGCGATCACCGCCCATGGCTGCGCGTTCAGTGTCGCAAGGAAAATCTGGAACTCCGCAGGGAAATGCGCGAGCCCCGGCAGGCCAAGCGAGGCAAACGCCGATATGATGAACGCCCAACCAAGCCACGGCACATATTTCAGCAAGCCGCCGAAGTCATCCATGCCCCGGATATGCGCGCGGTCTTGCAACATGCCCACCAAAAAGAACAGCGCCGCTGTGACAAGCCCGTGGCTGATCATTTGCAAGGTCGCACCGTCCAGTGCAATCGCGCGGATCGCGGGGTCAGTGGCCAGTGCCGCCACCGCGACCCCCATCACCACATAGCCCATGTGGTTGACTGAGGTATAAGCGATCATCTTTTTCAAATCGCTTTGCGCAAGGGCCGCAAAAGCACCATAAATCGCGCTGACCACCCCGAAGGCAAGGATTACAACTCCGGCCTTGGTGAACGCCTCGGGCGTCATTTGCAGCGCAAAGCGGACCAACCCGTAGGTGCCGAATTTCAACATCACAGCGGCCAAAATCACACTGCCTGCGGTGGGGGCCTGAACGTGTGCGGCGGGCAACCATGTGTGCACCGGAAAGGCGGGAATTTTCACCGCAAACGTAAACAACATCGCAATCAGCGCCAGCATAGCCGCGATGCCCGTCAGTGGCGTCAGTTCAATCCAGACCCGCATGTCAAAGGTGCCACTGCTGAGATAAAGCGCGATAATCGCAAGCAACAGCGGCAATGAACCGAGCAGCGTATAAAGGAAAAACATCAACGCAGCACGTTGCCTGTCCTCATAGCCCCAGCCTGCGATCATGAAATACATGCCCACCAGCGAGACCTCGAAAAACACATAGAACAACAGCCCGTCAAGCGCCATAAACGTGCCCAGTGACGCGGTTTCCAACATCAACATCAGCACGGCATAAGTCGCTGCATTTTCGCTGACCCGCGCAGAATATATCGCTGACAGAAAGAATATCAGCGACGTGAGCAGCACCAGAGACAGGCTCAACCCGTCAAGCCCCAGACGGTAGGCCGCCCCGATGGCGGGAATCCATGCGATCTCTTCGACTTGGGCAAACCCGCCCGCAACAATGCCGCGCGACCAGATCACCAGCGTGATCAAAAATACCAAACCAGTGACCGCGATAGACACCCCGTGGGCCACCCGCGCGGATCTATTTGGTGCCACCATCAGCGCCAGTCCCGCCAGGATCGGTAGGAAAGTAGCAAGGGTCAGAAGCGGCATGGGGTTCTCCTCAAGAAAAAATCAGTGTCGCCAGCAGCACGGCGACGATCAGCGCAATGCCGATTGCCGTAATTGCCAACTCGCGATGAATAAAGCCGCTTTGCAGCCGGCGGGCACGGGCACCGGTTGCGATGGTGCGGCGCACAAAACCGAAAATCGCGGCATCAATACCCTCGCCGTCGGTGCGACGCGCAAAATGCCCAAGCGACAGGTTTGCGCGACCCAGTGCAAGGACTGCGTCATACAGCCGCTTTTCCACCCGCTCGCAAGCCGCCGCAACCGCCATGGCGGGACGCAGCACCAAGCCGTCCATGCCGCCAGCGACCACAAACCCGTTTTGCGCAGGTTCCGACAGCGGTCCAAGCAATCGCATTGGCGCAAAAATCCAGCCAAGTGCAAGCCCGCCAAGACCCACGGCCAGACCCATCACGGGCACGATCCAGCTTGGCTTCTCGACCACCACGCCAAGCATGTCTTCCAGCGCGCCAAAGCCAAACCCAAGCACCGCCGACAGCACCACCAAAACGCCCATGCCCAATCCCATCAACGGCACGGAGGCCCGCGCAGGGCCTGCCTCGCCCGCCCACAAAACCTTTAGCGCTCGTCCCATATAGGCGCCGGTCAAAACCGATCCTGCCAATGCAAACGGTAATAACCATGGTGCCGCGGGGCTTTCCATCGCGGCAGCCAGTATCGCGTCCTTTGAGAAGAATGCCGCCAGCGGCGGGATACCCGCCAGCGCCAGTGCCGACAGCGCAAAACCTGCAAAAATGCCTGGCCGCGCGCGACCCGCACCGGCCAATGTCTGCAACTCGGTGCTTTCGCGGTCATGCTGGAACACACCCGCACCCAAGAACAGCGAGCTTTTAATCGCGGCGTGGGCAATCAGATGCAACAGCGCCGCCACTGGCGCTCCGGCCCCGATTGCGACCAACATCAACCCGTATTGGCTCGAGGTCGAGGCGGCCAGCAACCGCTTGAGATCACGCTCGGCCAAGGCAATCAGACCGGTGACAACCGTTGTCACGCCGCCAACGATGCCGACAACAAACAGCGCCCCATCGGGCAACATCGGCGCGACCCGGATCAACAGGATCGCACCTGCCGCCACCAGCGTCGCGGAATGCAGCAGTGCGGATACCGGCGTCGGACCCGCCATCGCGCGCTGCAACCAGTTTTGCAGCGGCACTTGCGCGGATTTGCCCATGGCGGCGACCAGCAAAAGCAACCCTGCGATCAACGCAGGCGTGCCCGTAGTCGCAAGTGTGGCCGAAATCTCGGATGTGCCCGCGGTGCCGATCAACACAAACGCCCCGAGATAAAGCCCCAGATCGGCAGTGCGGGTATATAGAAACGCGCGAGTCGCAGCACTGGCCACGCCTGCACGGCCATGCCAGAACCCGATCAGCAGATAACTGGCAAACCCGATCATTTCCCACGCGGCCAGCAGCATGATCCAGTCACCGGCCAGCACCAGCGCCTGCATCGCGGCCACAAACAGCAGCATGGTGCCGAAAAAACGCGGCTTTTCAGGGTCTTTGGCCATATAGCCCGCAGCATATGTCAAAACGAAACCCGCGACCGTGGCCACGACCAGCGACAGCACTGCGGTGAGCGGCGTTGCGACAAGCAGCAGCGGCATGTTGGGCAGCCCGGGCAAAACCGCCTGAACCGGACTGCCAGATGCGGCAACCACAAGCCCAATTGCCCCGATCAGGCCCAGCGCGGCACCGGTTACCGCCAGCGCTTGGGATGCGCGGCGCAGCACAAGGATTGCCAATCCAGCCAACAATGGCGCCAGCAATGTGAGGGCTAGAAAACTCATCCCTTCAACTCGCTTGCTTCTTCCATTTCAACCGATCCGCGCGACCGGAACCTTGCAATCGCGATACCGAATCCGACCGTCATTTCAACCGCCATCACCGCCATGATGATCAACACAAACATCTGTGCAGCTGGGTCTTCGGGGTGCAGGTAACGCCAGAAGGCGACCAAATTCACCAATGCCGCCGCAAGGACCAATTCCACTCCCATGATGATCATCACCAGATTTGTCTGGCTCAACGCGCCATATAATCCGGTGCCAAACATCGCGGCCCCCACGGTCAGGGCAATCATCAATTCCATGATCATTTCGACGGCTCCTCGATGGGTGCAATCGCGACCATTGTCGCGGCCACCATTGCAGTCAGGATCGTCAGGCCTGCGGATTGAAAGATAAACATCGACCGGCCCAAAAGCTCGCGACCCAGATCGGCTGCTTGTTCTGCGGCACCCGGGATGTCAGGCACGGTTGGGCCCCAATCGGCCAACCAGATCACCGCCACAGCCGCCACAAGACCCACGCCCCCCGCCCAAAGCGACAGCCGCTTTTGATGGGTCATTTCCATCGCACCCATGCCACCCGGATCCATCATGAACATCACCATGAAAATCGCCATCACGCTCATCTCGGTGGCCATCATCATGATCTGCAAGACCCCCAGAAACTCGGCCTGCATCACCAGAAACATCAGCCCCACAGCAGTTTGCGAGAACAGCAGCGCCAACGCCGAGCGCACCATAGAATGGGTGCGAAACACCACAATGCCAAACCACACGGCCGCCGCGCCAAAAAACGCAAGAAAAATCATCTGCACGGTCATATCGGCACCACCAAGGCAATGACGCCGACGACAAAGATGTTTGTCAGCGCAAGCGGAATGCCCAGCTTCCAGCTTAATTCCAGATAGCGCGCTTCCCGCACGCGCGGCACCATACGTCCGGCGCTGACCATCAGGGCTGCGACGATCAGGATCTTGATGCCGCTCCACGCCCATGCGGGCAACCACGGGCCAAGCCAACCGCCCAGATAAAACGTCACCGTTGCACCTGCCAGCGCCAGAATGACAACCATCCGCGCCAGTCGCAAAACCGCCAGACGCACGCCGGTATATTCGGCCTCTATACCACCAGCCAAATCACCTTCGGCCGTGGGTAAATCCAGCGGCGGCAACCAACACAACCCCATCGCGGCCACAACAAACAGCACGAAGCCCAGTGGTTGATAGGCGATATTCCACAGCGCCGCTTGCGAGGTCACGATATCCACGGTCGAGAGCGATTCTGCGCGCATCGCCACGGCGGTAATCGGCATCACGATCAACATCGCATAGGCCACAAATTGCCCCAGAAACCGCCAGCCGCCGATCATGCCGTAAGCGCCGTTTGGGCCCCATCCGGCCATGATCAACGCCACCAGCACATAGGCCAGTGCCGCGTTCAAAAACAACGCGCCGGTTGCAAGATCGGTGACAATCAGACCGGGTGCCAACGGAATGACCGCGACTGCCAATAGTCCTGCCACCAGCAAAAGCACCGGCCCCGCCTCGAAAAACAGCCGGTCCGATTTGCGCGCCAAAAGCGATTCACGCCCCAATAGCGCCAGCGCCGAAATCGCGGGCCGCGAAAGCTGCAACCGGCCATGCACCGCCCAACTTTCCAGCACAGCTATAAAATATGCCCCCGCCGCAAGCGACAGCAAAACCGCCAGTATTGTCAAACCGTCATCTCCCACGGGCTGATGTCCAGCGACCCGATCGCCGTGAGCGCATCACCCAGCTCTTGCCCGTCCGCAACAGCGCCGATCAAGGCAACATGGGCTGCCGTCGGCGTGCCGATCTCGGCTTTGACAACCATTCCATCCTGCAAGGTCAGGCTTAATCGCGCCGCACCGCGCGGCGTCTCGACCACGGCCTCGCCGATGCCTGAGACCTTGCCGATGCTCTGCGGCACGGGCTGCGCAATCGTGCCAGCCTTCGAGATCAAATCAATGCTTTGGATTATTTCGCCGCAGCGCTGTTTCAGCCGCGCAAGCGCATCGCCGCCCGACGACGTGTATACCGTAAAGCCAAGCCCAGCATAGACCGGATCATCACTGCGCGCATCACGCGCAATACCGTCCGCCCGCGCAACTGGACCAGATAGAGCATCACTGCTTTGCAAACGACCGATCCCCTGAAGCCGTGCACTCAATAACGGTGTGCGCTGCACCCGCTCCAAAAGCGCGGCAATCTCTGGCGCAAGCGCTGCGATCTCTGCCTGCGCCGCATCGCGTGTTTTCAACTGCAAGCTAGCGGCCCGGGTCTGCAACCATGTAAATCCCGATTGCGTCCCGAAGCCTGCAAGCCAGCCTAGGTGACTTGCGAGCCGCTCACGCTCCACTGCGGCAACGCGGGCACGGGCAACATCAGGCACCACAGTTTGCCCCGCCGCCCGTTCCAGCGCCAGACAGGCCAGCAAACGATACGCTGTCGGACTAAGCGGCGACATGGCCGCAAGGTTGTCTGCAAAGGTTTCCGGTTTCACCGCACCCTCATGCAACACCGCGCGCTCGGCAATCGCACTTTGCGCCGAACTGGTCGCCACCGCGTCACCGTCCAGCGTCAAATCAAGCCGAAGCCCGCTTGGCAAACCGGGGAAAAACGGGCCAAACGGCACGTCGATCCATTCCATTTTCAACCCATCGGGACTGGCAGGCATATCGCGGGTCATATCCACCATCGACATGAAATTCGCCTCGATACCTTCTTTCCTCTCACCAGATCCATGTCCGCTATGTCCGCCGTGATCATCATCAGCTTTCGCACCATGATCATGGCCATGCCCCTCGCCATGACCCTCATGCTCGTCCTTGGCAGCCGCGGGCACCAGAAACATGCCGCACTTCGGGCAGTTGCCGGGTTCGTCGCTCACCACTTCGGGATGCATCGGGCAGGTATATTGCGCAGGCGAATCTGCGGCGGCGTGCTTGCCGTGGTCGTGGCCATGCCCGTGACCCTCGCCATGACCCTCATGCTCGTCCTTGGCAGCCGCGGGCACCAGAAACATGC
>CAXBKX010000002.1:0-203050 GCA_963976475.1 uncultured Rhodobacterales bacterium | reverse complement strand
AGCAACTTCAAAACGCCGCCTAATCACACCGTCACCAACTTTTGGGCTTAACTCCCCCCACCTTGAAAGGTGGACGCCTGACGGGCGGGCTGTCTACAAGAGCAGCTAAAAAAATCTAAAAATGCGCAGGCCCTATCGCAGCCGCTATATTGATACCGCAGCTTGTGCGGTCTGGCTTTCGGTCCACCAGACCGCGTTTATCGCAGACAATTTAGGTGCTCTTGTGCGGCGCATGATGCTGGCCTGGCAGCGCCTTTGGGCTTGTGCGGGAGCGATGTATCCAATGGGCCCAAAACGACGGTCGTGCTTGAACCGTTGGATCTATGCGAGCGTGGCAAATGCCGCCGAATGGCAAAAGACCGTCAGAAAACTATCGCAAGTGCCCAAGTCAAAGTGGTGTCAGCATATCAATCCGCCGCTTAAATGACACCAAAGCGAGGCAACATGACCATACCGCGCCAGAGCGGGTTTTGCATTGTGCCCTAACAGCTTATAATGGGTCCGAACAACGCGGGACGGGCACACTATGGCGCGCAAAACGGCAACAAGCCAGCCATTCAACATCATGATTGTCGGTCAGGGCGGCAGGCTTCAGTATGAAGCGCTGCTGTTTTTGGCCAGTCTGCGCGAAAATTCGCCCGATTTTCGCGGGCGTGTGATTGTGGTGGAGCCACAAGCCGGCCCGCTTTGGCCCAAAGACCCCACAATGAGCGCCGAAATCAAAGAGGTCTTGCGCGGCATGGGTGCGGAAATTGCACCGTTGCACAGCAAGCATTTTGGCCAACACTACCCTTACGGCAATAAAATCGAGGGTCTAAGTGTCATGCCCGCGGCCGAGCCGTTTGTGTTTTTCGACACCGATACGCTGGTCATGGGCGATGTGCAGAGCATCCCGTTCAATTTCGACGCCCCCGCCGCCTCGATGAAGCGAGAGGGCACTTGGCCCGAGGAAGAGCTATACTGGCCGGGCTATACCGCGATCTGGAAATCGCTTTATGACAAATTCGGTCTGGAGTTTGAAAGCACTCTGGATCTGTCCCAACCTGATGAATACTGGCAGCGTTATATGTATTTTAACGCGGGCTGGTTTTTCGGGGCTGATCCTGCCGCCTTTGGGGCGCGATTCTTGGACTATGCGCTGGCGGTGCGCGATGACAGGCCCGATGAATTGGCAATCCAGTCGCTGGACCCGTGGCTGGATCAGGTGGTTTTGCCGCTGGTGATCCACAGCTTTGGTGGCGGGCGCCCTGCCCCTGCATTGGCGGGTCTGGACGGTGATGTGACCTGCCACTACCGCCTGTTGCCGCTGTTTTACGCCCGCGAAAGTGATGCCGCCGTGACCATGATGGAGACAGTGGCCGCCCCCAACAAGATCAAGAAATGGCTCAAGAACCATGATGCTTTCAAGCGCATGATCTATCAGGGCCGCGGCCAGAAAGTGCGCGCCATGTTTGATCGCAATGACATGCCGCCGCGCGAAAGGCAGATCCGCAACCAGATAAAATCGGCGGGGTTCTGGGTCCGCTAGCGGCGCTATCTGGCAAAGATATCTGCGTCGTCAGCCAAGCCTTTGATTTCGATCGGGTTGCCGGATGGGTCACGCAAAAACATTGTCCATTGCTCGCCCGCGCAGCCTTTGAACCGCACCGATGGCGCAAGGATGAAATCGGTTTGACGCGCCTCGAGCTGCCCTGCCAATTTGGTCCAATCGCTTAGCGGTAGCACAACCCCGAAGTGCGGCATCGGCACCATATGGCCGCCGACCTGCCCGGTCGCATCATTGCTGAAAGGGGTGCCAAGGTGCAGGCTAAGCTGATGACCGAAGAAATCGAAGTCGACCCATGTGTCGGTTGAGCGCCCTTCCGTGGCCCCTAAAGCGCCAGAATAGAATTCTCGCGCCTCGTCCAAATCAAGAACATGAAACGCAAAGTGAAATGGAACCGGCATTGTTTGATCCTTTTTAAGCATGGGCGTTGAGTGGGTCTGCATTTGCACCTACACAGGACCCAACCGATTTTCAAAGGGAGACTCCAATGACCGAACAGCCAACCTATGGTTTTGACACCCTGCAAGTGCACGCAGGCGCCCGCCCCGATCCTGCAACAGGTGCCCGTCAGGTGCCGATTTATCAGACCACAGCCTATGTGTTTCGCGATGCCGAACACGCGGCGAAATTGTTCAACCTGCAAGAAGTCGGCTATATCTATTCGCGCCTGACCAACCCGACGGTCGCCGCCTTGCAAGAACGCATCGCCACATTGGAAGGCGGCACAGGCGGGGTATGCTGCTCGTCGGGTCACGCAGCCCAACTGATGGCGCTGTTCCCCTTGATGACGCCGGGTAAAAACATCGTCGCCTCAAGCCGTCTGTATGGTGGCACGATCACCCAGTTCAGCCAGACGATCAAGCGGTTCGGCTGGTCGGCGACATTTGTCGATATCGATGATGCCGCGGCTGTGAAGGCCGCGATTGACGACGATACCCGCGCGATTTTCTGCGAAACAATCGCCAACCCAGGCGGGCATATTGCCGATCTGGATGGTTTGGCTGCGATTGCCGATGCCGCAGGTATTCCGCTGATTGTCGATAACACAACCGCGACCCCCTATCTGTGCCGCCCGATCGAGCATGGGGCCACGATTGTGGTGCATTCGACCACAAAATACCTGACAGGCAACGGCACGGTCACTGGCGGCTGTGTGGTCGATTCCGGCAAATTCGACTGGGCTGCGAATGACAAGTTCCCGTCCCTGTCCCAGCCGGAGCCCGCCTATCACGGCATGAAATTCGCAGAAGTCTTTGGCCCGATGGCCTTTACCTTCCACGGTATTGCGATTGGCCTGCGCGATCTGGGCATGACGATGAACCCGCAAGCCGCGCACTACACGCTGATGGGGATCGAAACCCTGTCGCTGCGCATGAACCGTCATGTCGAGAATGCAGTGAAAATCGCAACATGGCTGGAAAGCGATCCACGGGTTGACTACGTGACCTATGCGGGCCTTGCGTCGTCGCCCTATGCCAATCTGGTGCCGAAAATCTGCCCCAAGGGTGCGGGTGCATTGTTCACAATCGCCGTGAAAGGCGGCTATGAGGCCTGCATCAAACTGGTGGATAACCTCGAGATTTTCAGCCATGTCGCCAACTTGGGTGACGCGCGCAGCTTGGTCATCCACCCGGCAAGCACAACCCACCGCCAGCTTGCAGAGGCGCAACAGGTGGCCGCAGGAGCCGGACCCAATATCGTGCGCCTGTCGATCGGCATCGAGACCGCCGAGGATTTGATCGCTGATCTGGATCAGGCATTGGCAAAAGCCTCTGCCTAAACCATGATTGCCGGCCCGGTGTTTCGCGCGGGGCCGGCTAGTTTTCCAACGCCCAAACCATTGTAATATTGGCTGAAATCGACATTTCTCCGGCGGCGATCGGCACCGATCTGCTGGCACTGTCAAAAGCCAATCCCGCCATCATCGGCTCAGGTCCACCCGGAATGCCACCTTCCGAAATCAACATGACCGGCCCCAATGTGACCCCGGCCGCCTGACTATAAACCTGCGCCTTGTCTTGCGCGTCCGCAATGGCGGCTTGTCGCGCAGCTTTCAGCAATGGCGCAGGTTCAGCCACATCAAAGCGTAACCCGTTCATCTGGTTGGCCCCGTCGCGCACCGCCATATCAAGGACTCGTCCAAGGTTTTCAAGGTCATAGACCCGCACGTTCACATCCGTTGAGGCCACATAGCCGGTCACGCGGCGCGCTTGCCCCTCGACATAATCCGAATAGCGCGGATCAAGCAGCAAGGCGCCGGTCTGGATCTGGGTGGCCGCGATGTCAGCGGCGCGCAGTTGCGCCAAAACACCCTCCATGGCCGCACTCATGGCATCCAGTGCCGCGGCCGCCGTTTGCGCCTCTTGCACGACACCCAACGTCATATAGGCCATATCGGGGGTGGTTGTGATGGTGCCAGACCCTGTGACACTGATTTGCGCGGGCAGCGATTGGGCCGCCGCTGCCGCCCCCCAAAGTCCCGCCACACATAGACCCGCGCCAAATTTTCGCATCGCAAATGTCATTTTATCTCTCCCGTTTTGATCGCATGTATCTTATGACGCAGCTTGCCTTGGCTTGCTTGGGGTTACATCCGCAAAGAGTTGGATTTGGCGGATTATTGCTATAGGCTGGCGGTGCGGGTGGAACCTGTTTTGCCACGCCACAACAACATGATAGAGCGTGCCTATGACAACAAATTTTGCACTATCGCTCTCTTTTGACGGAATTCAGCTGCTGCAACGTGCAGATGATGGCTGGCTTTTGGTCGGCAATACCGCATTGGACGTGCCTGATCTGGGCGCAGCACTTGCGGGCTTGCGCAAAGATGCGATGCGACTGGCCCCCGAGGGGATGCGCACCAAGCTGTTGATCCCCAACGAGCAGATCAAATACATCACGCTGGAGACGGCCCAGACCAGTCTTGCGGATGTGCAGGCCGCACTCCGGGGTGCGACCCCCTATGCGGTCGACGATCTGGTCATCGATTTTGACCGCAACGGGGGCCGCACATTTATTGCCGCCGTTGCGCGCGAAACGCTGGACGAGGCGGAAGCCTTTGCCAAAAAATACGATTTCGCCCCTGTCTGTTTTGCCGCCATCGCCGAGCCGATGACCTTCCAGACAGAGGTTTTCTTTGGCCCGGTTAAAGCCGTGACCGGGACATTTGGCCGCGACAGCACCCCGGTTGCCGTCACCGGCATCGCCACGATCCCCGGGCTCAAATCCGACGCCGCCATCAAATCCGACAAGCCCGAAACGGTCGCAGAGCCCGCAGGAGATACCCTCGCGTTTGTGCCCCGTGCTCGCATGGCGACACCTGAAAGCGTGACCTCGCCGCAAGCCTCAAGCGCCACTGTTCTGGCCGTGCCCACAGGTGCTGCACAAGGCCCGAGCATTTCAAATCCCGATACCGGCGCGCCCTCTGGCCCTGGAAAACCTGTTATGGGCAAAGCCGTATCGCTAGCCCAGCAAGCATCCGACGCCACCCCCGTCATTACCGGTGAGGCCGCGACATTGCGCCCCGAAGATATCGCCGCATCGGGTGGTTTTGCCACGCGGCGCAAGGCGCCAATTGTAGCGACCAGACCGCGCCCCCCCGCAGCGAAAGATACAGCGCCCGACGAGACGACGCTGACACGCAAGCAAAAGAAGGCTGCCTTTGCGACCAAACAAGCCCAGAGCAAGGGTGGAAAACCGCGGTATTTGGGCCTGATTCTGACCGCGATCCTGTTGATCGCGATGGCGCTTGTTGCAATCTGGGCATCGACATTGAGCGATGAAAGCCTGGCAAACTGGTTTGGCATCTCTGACGGTGGCATTGTCGAGGTGGCCCAGCAACCCGCCCCCGGCCCAAGCGCGGATGCCATCACAGCACAGGCGGGCATCACGCTGACGCAAGGCGATGAAACGACGGCTGTCGCTGCTGCGGCCCAAGTTGTCGATGATCCGGTGTTGCCACAGGTGCGCACCTCTGTTGTCGGTCGTGTGCCAAGCCCCTCGGAGGCGGACCGCATCTACGCCGCCACCGGCGTCTGGCAACGCGCCCCGCGTCTACCGCTGGAGCCGCGCAGTGAAACATTGCGCGCCACACTGCCACCGATTGACCCTGTGCCCGCAGCCTTGCCTTCGCCCTCCCTGCCCGACTATGACGCCATGACCGCTGATCTGGCCCTGGTCGCCCCCGGCAATCCACCCGCCGTTGGTTTTGATTTCCCGCGCGATGCGGATGGCTTTATTCTGGCCACACCCGAAGGCACGCGAACCCCGCGCGGCGCGGTGGTTTACGCCGGATCGCCAAGCGTGCGCCCGCCGCTCAGGCCGCGCACCGCAGCAGAGCTTCAACCGGCGATTTCTCAACCCGGACCCGACGCGCCGCAAGATGTGGTGTTGATTTCGGGCCGCCCGTCACTTACCCCGCCCCTGCGCCCGGGCGACGCGACCCCACCCGAAACCGCGACCCAGGACATCGCAGCCGCGCCAGACCCTGACCCCTTGCAGGGCTTGCGCCCGTCTACCCGCCCCGAAGGCCTGGCACCAACCCCGCAAGAGCTTGCCCTTGCCGCCGCGCGCCCGAAACCGCGGCCCGCAGGTCTCGTGCCGCCGCCCCCTGAACCCGCAGCACCACCGCAACCCGATATTGCGGCCGTTGTGGCAGCCATTGCCGAAGCGGCCCCGGCAAGCGCATTTGTGACGCCCACAGCACTGGCCATTCGCGCCTCGCCGCGCCCTGATCCACGTCCGCGGAATTTCGCGCGTGTCGTCCAACGCGCCACCGATTTGGCCGCCCGCCAAACCGCCCGCCAGCAAACACCGCAGCAAGCCCCACAACAAGCAGCCCCGCAACCAGCCGCCGCAGTGTCAAATGCGCCTGTCCGCTCGTCGGGAACGCTGCCAAGAGGTGTCGCACGCGCGGCCACCTTGCCAGGTGCAATGAACCTGCATGATGTCAGTCTGGTCGGCGTTTACGGGCGCCCCAATGACAGGCGCGCATTGGTGCGTCTTGGGAATGGTGGATTTGTCAAAGTTCAGGTTGGCAGCGATCTGGATGGCGGCCGTGTTTCAGCCATCGGCGATAGTGTGCTCAACTATGTCAAACGTGGCAAAACAATCGCAATACAATTGCCATCCGGCTAATGGGTCTCGGTTGAACTCGGGCGCAATCCAGAGGATACATGCCTGATGGAAACATTTCTATTTCAAGCAACAATTTATCTGGGTGCCGCCGTCATCGCGGTGCCGCTTGCCGCGCGTCTGGGGCTTGGGTCGGTCTTGGGCTATCTGACAGCCGGCATCCTGATCGGCCCTGTTTTCGGATTGGTGGGCACCGAGGCAAAGGACATTCAGCATTTCGCCGAATTTGGCGTTGTCATGATGCTGTTCCTGATCGGGCTGGAACTGGAACCTCGCGTCCTTTGGGATATGCGCCGCCGGCTGGTCGGGCTGGGCGGGTTGCAGATGCTGCTGACGACGGGCGGAATCATGGGGGCTACGATGTGGGCCCTGGGCATTGATGCCGCGACCGCACTGGCCATCGGGCTGATTTTTGCGCTATCATCGACAGCCATCGTTTTGCAGACGCTGGCAGAAAAGGGGCTGATCCAGACCTCGGGCGGCCGATCGATCTTTTCGGTGCTTTTGACACAGGACATCGCGGTCATTCCCGCCCTGGCTCTACTGCCACTTTTGGCCACCACCACACCGCTTGTCATTGCCAAAGACGGGTCGTTGCAACGCATGGCCGAGCCATACGAGGCCGAAGCCGCCATGAGCCTTGTGGACGGCCTGCCCGCGTGGGGGGTGACATTGGTGACGCTTGGCGCGGTGGCCGCAATTATCCTGGTCGGCGTGTTCCTGACTCGCCCGATTTTCCGCTACATCCATCAGGCGCGGCTGCGCGAGATGTATACCGCTCTTGCGCTTTTGATGGTAGCTTCGATCGCCGTGCTGATGTCGATGGTGGGTCTGTCGCCGGCACTTGGCACCTTCCTTGCGGGGGTTGTTTTGGCCAACTCCGAGTTCCGCCATGAGCTGGAAAGCGACCTCGAGCCGTTCAAGGGGCTGTTGCTGGGGCTGTTTTTCATCACTGTCGGCGCGGGCATTGACTTCAAGCTGTTCGCCGCAAACCCGTGGTTCATTCTGGCGGCAACGGCATCGGTGATCTTGATCAAGGGGGTTGTGCTGTTTGGCCTGTCATTCCTGTTCAAGATGAAGGGCAAGGACCGCTGGCTATTCACGCTGGGGCTGGCGCAGGCGGGTGAATTTGGCTTTGTCCTTGTGTCGTTTTCCCTGCAACAAGGGGTGCTGGGCGAGGTTTTGTCATCCACGGTTCTGTTGATCATCGCCATGTCGATGCTGGTCACGCCGCTGTTGTTCATCACATACGACCAGCTCAGCAAACGCATCGCCTATCACAGCATCGACGAAGAGGACGAGGTTGACGCCCAAGGCACCGTCATCATCGCGGGCATCGGGCGTTTCGGACAGATCGTGAACCGCCTGTTGCAATCGGCGGGGTTTTCGACTGTCGTGATCGACAATGACCTGCCAACCGTGCAGATGATGCGCAAATTCGGATATCGCGGGTTTTTCGGCGATCCGACGCGGCCCGATCTTTTGGCCGCCGCCGGTTTGGATGATGCGCGCGTTCTGGTTGTGGCAATTAACGACAAGGCCTCGGCGGTCAAGCTGGTGACCTACGCGCGTAAAGCCCGCCCTGATCTGCATATTGTTGCGCGTGCGCATGACCGGGTGCATGTCTATGAACTTTATGCCGCCGGCGCCGATGATATTGTGCGCGAAATGTTCGACAGCTCGCTGCGCGCCGGTCGCTATGCGCTGGAAAACCTCGGGTTGTCAGAATTTGAAGCCGCCGAGGCCGAGACAATGTTCTTCGAGCATGACCGTGCCGCGATCCGTGAATTGGCCGAACTTTGGCAGCCCGGCGTGCCTTTGGCCGAAAATCCGGCCTATGTCGCGCTGGCCAAAAAGCTGAACAATGATCTGGAGACAGCCCTTGGCACGCGCCAGCAAAAAAATGAAACCCCGTCTGATTAACCCACAACGCTTGCTTTAATCGTTGCAGGCCAGTGCCTTGGCGTATGACGAGCTATCGACATGCGGGCCGATATCGCGGGCGGTCAAAACGCCGTCGGTCAGCCGCGTGGCCATGATACGGGTCCAGTCGGCATTGGCGGTGATCACCTCGACCACACCGTCACATTCCCGCAGCCCGCCACCAATATCGGCCTCGCCAAAACGGTGGTTGGACACCCCGGGCAGTGTCGCCACAGGCTCCAGCCGCCCGCTGCCATCCGCCTGCGGGACATAGCGCAGAACTGTCAGGATTTTGGCCAGATGGGGCCGGTCGACATAGGCGATTTCAACAAAGCCATCCCCGTCCATATCCGCCGCCCCCGCAACCGCAAGCCACCGGTTCGGGATGCCAAAGAAATCAGTAGAAGCCTTTGATACAAGGGTGTCATTTTCATCAAGGCCCCAGATCGACAGGCGCGCGCCTGCAAGCTCATGACTTTCGACGGTGATCACCTCTGGCGCGCCATCGCCATCAAGGTCAACAAGTCGGGGCGCGGTGTCTTCAAACACCACAAGCTCGGACCACACAGCCGCGCGCTCCGCGCCATTGGACAATGTGACGCGCAGCCCCGCATGTTCAATCGGGTCGCCCAACGCGCCGTGGGGATAGCGCGTCGTGGGGTTGGTGTAGTCGGCGGCCACAATTTTCTCGGCCTGCGCCGCACTTGCGAAAACGCACAGGGACATGATGGCCGCCCGCCGCATCAAATCTGCTTTTCAGGCATCTGCACGCGCAACCCGTCCATCGCGTCAGTCACTTTGATCTGGCACGTCAGGCGCGATTTAACCGCATCGGGCTGATAGGCAAAATCAAGCATGTCTTCTTCCATCGGGTCTTTTGCGGGCAGTTTTTCAACCCATGCGTCATCGATATAGACGTGACATGTCGAGCAGGCACAAGCACCACCGCAATCGGCCTCGATGCCCGGAATTCCGTTGTCGCGTGCACCCTCCATGACGGTCAGCCCGCTGGGGACGTCAACAACATGTTCTTTGCCACCATGTTCAACATAAGTAATCTTGGCCATTCTGCGCGGTCCTTTTATTCGCGAATTTCAGTCTCTTCACCGGCATTTCTAACCAGCGTGGCCGCCAGCGACCACCCCAAAACCGCACACAACCTGTGCCATGTGCGACAACGCCTGAAACAATTTGCCTTGCAGGCTTTGGCCCTTGATCACCCTGCGCTATAGACGGCGTTGGACGCGCGGCTATTTGGGCATTGTGAGACATGAAACCATTGATGATTTCGAGCGCTTTTACCGTGCTTCTGGCTTGTGTCCCGGTGCCGCCGCCAGCAAATATTCTGATCGATGTGGGGCAGATAGAGACCCGCGCCGACGGGCGCTGTTTTGCCAATGATACGGCCCCTGCGGTGATCGAAACCCTGCGTGTGCAGGAACTGGAAAGTGCCGCGGTCCGCGATGCCAGTGGTGCGGTCACCCGGCCTGCGACATTCCGCACGGTGATCCGCCAGCAGATCGTGCGCGAGCGCGCGCCAATCCGGTTCGAAACTGTGTGCCCGCAAAATTACACCCGCGATTTTGTCGCCACCTTGCAGCGCGCTTTGACAGTGCGCGGGTTTTATGCCGGTCCGATCACCGGCAATCTGGACGCTATGACCGCCACGGCCATTCTGGTTTTTCAACGTGAAACAGGGCCAGAATCGGTTTTATTGGCGCTGGAAACCGCGCGGCAACTGGGCATCGTCGCCTTGGACCGCGAGGCGCTGGACAAGGGATAAACGACAAAGGGCGCAGCTTTCGCCACGCCCCTTGCCAATTTTAGCTATCGCCAATTTTTTCTGTCGCCAATTTTAGCTGTCAGAGTTTAGTCAAGCACAAGCGCCTCAAAGCGGGGTTCACCGCCGCGCCGCAACAACAGCAACAGAGATTTGCGACCGGCCTCGCGCGCCGCCTCGATCTGGGTTTCAAAGCCGGCCACGGTTGTCACTTCAACGCGCCCTGCCTCGACGATCACGTCACCGGGGATCAACCCCTTGGAGGCCGCATCGCTGCCACCGTCGATATCGGTGATCACAATGCCCTTCACACCAGATAGCGAGAACTGCTGTTCCAGCTCTGGGGTGAGCTCCGACAGTGTCATGCCAAGAATGTCCGCAGCCTCGGGTGCGGCAGGTTCTTCAACCGCTGCGGGGAACGCCACGGCTTCGGCTGTTTCACGGCGCCCAAGCACGACAGTCAAATCCACAACCTCGCCATTGCGCAAGACGAGCACGGGCACTTCCTTGCCAACCGGCGAGTTTCCGACGATCCGCACCAACTCCTTGGTGTCATCAATTTCGATACCGTCAAACAGTGTAATCACATCGCCGCCCAGCATCCCTGCGTCTTCAGCCGGACCCGCAGGCACACTTGTGACCAATGCACCACGGGCCGCTTCAAGACCCTCGATCGCATCCACCATATCGGGTGTCACATCCTGGATACGCACCCCAAGCCAACCGCGCCGTGTTTCGCCAAACTCGATGAGTTGATCAACCACATTCGAGACCACCTCGGAAGACATCGCAAAACCAATCCCGATCGAGCCACCGTTGGGCGACAAAATCGCGGTGTTCACGCCGATAACCTCGCCATCGGTATTGAACAGCGGGCCGCCCGAGTTACCACGGTTGATCGCGGCATCTGTCTGGATATAATCATCGTAAAAACCTGACAACGCACGGTTTCTTGCAGATACAATGCCTGCGGAAACCGAGAACCCCTGCCCCAGCGGGTTGCCCACAGCCATGACCCAATCGCCAACACGCGCGCCTGCTGCGTTGCTGTCACCAAACGACACAAAAGGCAGGTCTTTCATGTCGACCTTGAGCACGGCGATATCGACCTTTGGATCGGTGCCGACGATAACCGCAGGCACGCCTTCACCGCCACCGGGGAAGAATTCGATCAAGATTTCATCGGCCCCGTCGATGACGTGGTTGTTGGTGATGATATACCCGTCTGACGAGATCACGAACCCCGACCCAAGCGCCGAAGATTTACGCGGCGCGGGGCCTCGCGGGTTTTCCATATCATTGAAGAAGTCTTCAAATGGCGACCCTTTCGGCACCACGCCTTGCGGGGCAATGCGGCCAGCGATGGTGGTTGAGGTTGTGATATTGACCACCGCAGGGCTGACCTGTTGGGCAAGGTCTGCAAATGTAACGGGGCGCTCCTGCGCCTGCGATGGTGTTGCTTGAGACAGGACCAAAGCCACCGCAAGTGCGGCGCCGGTCATGAATGTCATGAATACGCCGCGTCCTGCCGATTGGCCGGGTTGGGCTACAAATGCCTGTGATGTCACGTGAAAACTCCTTCAAACTGACATTGGGCGACAAGGCTCGCGCCTGTCCTGACCGCTAGTGTGAATGTAGGTGTTCACAAGTGCAACGCAAAGTGCAATCGCGCATTCTCAACAGCACGTGAACGAAACTGGCGCATGAAGCCGACCGGTGGGTCTGTCTATGCAAAGGGCTGTTTAGCCTGCCCCATGGGGCGAGCACGCGGTGCATATAAAAAAGGCCGCAACAAAGTGCTGCGGCCTTTTGGTTACAATGATTTGGCGTTTACTGCGACCCTGCGGCGCCCTGATCGGACTTGAGATAGTTGAAAAACTCGCTATCCGGTGACAGGACCATCGACGACTTGCCGGTGGTCAACGCGCGACTATAAGCCGTCATCGAGCGGTAGAATTCAAAGAATTCCGGGTCCGCGCCAAAGGCTTGTGCAAAGATCGCGTTGCGTTCCGCGTCCGCTTCACCGCGTGTAATCTCGGCTTGGCGTTGGCTTTCGGATACCAGTTCAACCACTGTCCGATCAGCCGTCGCACGCACACGCAAAGCCGCTTCGTTCCCGCGCGCGATCTCGTCTGCGGCTTCGCGCTCCCGCTCGGCCTTCATCCGCTCGTAAGTCGCGTTCAGGTTTTCAGGTGGCAAGTCAGTTCGCTTCAAGCGCACGTCAATCACTTGCAACCCCAGCGCGTTGGCCTCGGCGATGGCGCCGTTACGAATACGCAGCATCAACCCCGCACGGTCGGTCGACAGGATATCGTTTGAGGTGACAGAGCCCAGGATCTCTCGGGTTTTCGCCCGCAAGATACTGTCAAGACGCCGTGCGCCCGCCTCTTCGCCGCCGTCACCCACCGCTTGCCGGAACCGCTCGACATCGGCAATCCGGTAGCGCGCAAAGGCATCAACAACCAAGCGCCGGTCGTCAGAAGGAGTGACTTCAAGTGGGTTCAGGTCCCTGCTCAGGATACGGTCATCATAGCGCACAACATCCTGGATCAGCGGAATTTTGAACCCCAATCCGGGATCTTCTTTCACTTTTACGATTTGCCCGAATTGCAGGACAAGAACCTTTTCACGCTCGTCGACGATAAAGATCGAGGACACGGCCGCCACCACAGCCACAACGGCGATCGGAAGGAGAAATGCGGATTTTTTCATTAGTTTGACCCTCCAGCGGTGGTATTTCGGCGCAATTCATTCAGCGGCAAGTAAGGCACGACGCCTTGGCCACCGCCTGCGTTGTCATCCAGCAGAATTATATCCGTGCCGCCCAGGACTTTCTCCATCGTCTCGAGGTAAAGACGCTTGCGCGTCACGTCCGGCGCCTTTTCATATTCGTTCAGAACGGCGGTAAAGCGCGATGCCTCACCCGCAGCTTCGTTGACGACTTGGGCGCGGTATCCTTCGGCTTGCTCCAATAGCTGCGCGGATTCACCGCGTGCGCCAGCAAGCACCTGGTTGGCATAGGCATCGGCCACGTTTTGCAACCGGTCGCGTTCCTGTGCTGCATCTTGCACTTTACGGAACGAGGCGATGACTTCCTCGGGCGGATCGGCCTTGTCAAAGTTGACGCGGATGATGTTCACGCCGCTGTCATAGCTATTGAGCGTCGTTTGGATCAGGTCGCGCAGCCGGTCGGCAATGGCGCCACGGTCACGGTTCAAAATCGGTGCCAGTTCGGATTGTGAAATAATCTCGCGCATCACCGAATCTGATACTGCCTGGATCGTTTGAGGCGGATCGGCAAGGTTGAACAGGAACTGGCGTGGGTCGGAAATATTCCAGACCACCTGAAAGTCGATATCAACGATGTTTTGATCGCCCGTCAGCATCAGGCCCGCGTCCAGCGCAGACCGGCCCACACCGATGTCGATGTTGCGTTCGGACGTCACCGCAAGCACTTCGCGGGTCACAATGGGCCAAGGCGCAAAGTTCAGACCCGGACCACCTGTAGAGCTGTAGCGCCCCAGCATCAGCTCGACCGACTGTTCTTCCGGTTTGACTGTATAAAATGACGCCATGCCCCATAACACAACCGCACCAAGCAGGCCAAGACCAACCATGCCACGGGTGATTTCAGGACCGCTGCCGCCGCCCGCACCGCCACCTTTGCCGCCGCCTTTACCACCGCCCATCAGGACACGCAGTTGTTCGCGGCCCTTGTTGACCAGCTCGTCAAGTTCAGGAATCCCCTGCGGTTCATTTGGCCTGCGTGGCGGGCGCGGTGGCTCGTTGCCATCGTTTGACCCGTTTTTGCCACCGCCGCCCCAAGGGCCACCGTTATTTCCTGTCATTGCGTCATAACCTATTCTGTTGCGCCCCTTATGGAGCCGTCCGTTTACATGTGTGCGTTTATGCCTGAAATTCAAGCGCGACGCATCGGTTCTTTCATTGTCACCAATTCTTCTGAAATTGTCGGGTGAACGGCGACAGTTCTGTCAAAATCTTCCTTTGTTGCGCCCATTTTCACGGCAATACCCACCATCTGGATCAATTCACCCGCATTGTCTGCGACAATATGACAACCCAAGACCTTGCGGGTGTCGGCACACACGATCAGCTTCATCAACGCGCGGTCGGCGCGGCCCGCAAAATCGTGGTTCATCGGCTTGAACGAAGTGCAATACACCTCGATCGGCCCCGCGTCGCGGGCTTGTTCTTCGGTCAACCCGATGGTGCCAAACTCGGGCTGTGTGAAAACCGCAGACGGGATCAGCTCGTGGTCCGGCTTGGTCGGGTTGCCCTTGAACACGGTCTCGACAAAAGCCATGCCCTCGCGAATGGCAACCGGCGTCAGGTTCACGCGGTTGGTCACATCGCCCACCGCATAAATCGAGGGCACGGCGGTTTGACTATAGTCATCGACAATAACCTCACCTGCCCGGCCCAGTTTCACGCCGATCTCTTCCAGCCCCAACCCGTCCGTGTTTGCGTGCCGTCCGGTGGCAAACATCACCTGATCAAAAACATGTTCGTCACCATTGCTGGCCTGCACATAAATGCCTTCACCTGTCCTGCGCATTTCATAGATGACCGTGCCAAGGTGCAGATCGACCCCCTTGTCGATCATGCCCTCCGCGATCAAGCCGCGTGCTTCGTCGTCAAAGCCGCGCAGGATTTGCGCGCCACGGTAGAATTGCGTGACCTTGACGCCCAGGCCGTTCAGAATACCGGCAAATTCAGACGCGATATAGCCGCCGCCCACGATCAGGATCGATTTTGGCATCGCCTCAAGCGAGAAAATCTCGTTGGAGGTAATCGCAAGCTCTGCACCCGCCATTTCGGGTTTGGTCGGGTAGCCGCCAGTGGCCACAAGAATATGCTTGGCACTGACCTGCTCGCCTGTCGCAAGGCTGACGGTATGGGCGTCTTTCAGCGTGGCGCGGGTATCAAAAATCTGCACCTCTGAATTGCCCAGCAGTCTGCGGTAGACGGCCTCGAGGCGGTCCAACTCGGCGTGCAGCTTGCCGCGGAATTTGGTCCAATCAAACGGTCCGACTTTCACGTCCCAGCCATACGCCTGCGCGTCTGCCATGCTCTCGGCATAGGTCGAGGCGAAAACCATCAGTTTTTTAGGCACACAGCCACGGATCACGCAGGTGCCGCCCATGCGGTATTCTTCCGCCAAGCCGACCTTGGCCCCTGTCGCCGCCGCCACCCGCGCCGCCCGCACGCCGCCAGAGCCGCCACCGATTACAAAAAGATCAAAGTCAAAGCTCATTGCGCGCACTTTCTCATATTGCCATGTCAAACGGGACCCTATGCAACTGGCCCCATGTCTGCAACGCCGATCCCATAGCTGTGAACGGGGCTAGATATCGTCGGAAAACAGGTTGCCGCTGTCCATGAAGTCGAATTTGCTTTTGATAACTGCACCATTGTTGATGTCGTTGACTTCCACCCGCCCGTCACCAAACCCGATAATGACCGCATCGCAGATATCGATGAACAGGCCGTTTTCGACCACACCCGGGATCTGGTTGAGCACAAGGCTAAGCTGGCGCGCATTGCCGATCCGGTTGAGATGCAGATCAAGGATATGGTTGCCCTCGTCACTGACAAAAGGCGCGTCACCGTTCATGCGCAGGCTGGTCGATTGGCCCAGAACATCCATGCCGATCAGCGTTTCCTCGACCAGTGTTTTGGTGGTCTGCCAGCCAAATGGGATGACCTCGATCGGCAGTGGGAAGGCGCCCAGCGTTTCGACCTTCTTGGTCGGGTCCGCGATCACGATCATCTGGTCAGACGCCGTCGCCACGATCTTTTCTTGCAAATGCGCACCACCGCCGCCTTTGATCAGGTTCAGATTGCCGTCGAACTCGTCGGTGCCATCAATGGTCAGGTCCAGCCACTTTGCCTCATCGAGCGAAATCACCTCGATGCCGACCTCTCGCGCCAGTCGGGCGGTGCGTGAAGATGTTGGCACCCCCTTGATCCGCAACCCCTCGTTGCGCACCATTTCGCCCAAGCACTGCACCAACCACGCAGCCGTTGATCCGGTGCCAAGCCCCACCTTCATCCCCGATTTGACATACTCGGTCGCCTTTTTCGCCGCAACGAATTTGGCTTTATCGATCGGGGATAGGTCACTTGGCATGGCGGCAGCTCCATTCGTGGTGTGTTTGGCGGGTTTATAGGGTGGATGGCACCGTGGGGCGAGAGGGAAACGCAACAATTTACGCCTGTTTGTAGCCAGAAACGTCGCTTTTGCGCACCAAGTTGCGCGACCGATTGCTAAGAGTAGCGCATGACCAGCCCTGTGACCCTGTATTACGCCCCTGACAATGCCTCGCTTTGCGTGCGGCTGGCGCTGTTGGAACTGGAGATGCCGTTTGAGACCATCTTGGTTGATCGCGCGCGCCATATGCAACGCGCGCCTGCATATCTGGCGCTGAACCCCAACGGGATCATCCCGACGATCACGACACCAGATGGCCCGATGTCCAGGCGCGGGTTTATGCCCGCGCACTTACCGCAGGGTGCGGCACTCACATGGCTGTTGTGGCTGTCCAACACCCTGCACCCCGCTTTGCGGATGTGGTTTTACCCCGACAAATATGTGCCCGTCGCGGCGGTGCCTGCGCTGCTTGATGCAACGCGAGACCGGTTGCTTGGGCTTTTTGCGCATCTCGCAGCTCATGCGCCGTGGCTGGATGACCGGGTGCCCAGCGCCTTGGGCTGCTATCTGGGGCCAATGGTCCGCTGGGCCAAATTATACGGTCCCGATCAGCAGTGGTTTGATTTGTCCGCATATCCAAGGCTCGCGACCTATGTGAAAGCCCTTGAAGCCATGCCCGCCGCCGTTCAAGCAAGCCTTGCAGAGGGCTTGGGCCAAACGATCTTTTCCAATCCCGCCTTGCCAAATTCTCCTGAAGGGAGTGCCAGATAGTGTTTTTGTCCGTGTTCGATATGTTCAAGGTCGGGATCGGCCCGTCATCATCCCATACCATTGGCCCGATGGTGGCCGCCGCCCGCTTTCTGGACCATTTGCGCGCCCTGCCGTTTGGTGTGGCGGGCGTTAAGGCGTCGCTGCACGGCTCCTTGGCCTTTACCGGTGTTGGCCATGCCACCGACCGTGCGGTGATCCTCGGGCTGTCGGGGTTTCGTGCCGACGATTATGATGCCGCCAAAGCCGAGGCAGAAATAGCGCGCATTCAGGCCGAACATACAGTGCTGCCAACCGGCCTCGCCCCGCTGCGCTTTCATCCCAATGAGGACGTGCTGTTTGACTACGGACCCGCGCTTGCAGGTCACGCCAACGGGCTTATCCTCAAAGGCGTCGATGCGCAGGGCGATGTCATTACCCAAGTGACCTACTATTCCATCGGCGGCGGCTTTGTATTGACCGAGGCCGAACTGGCCGCAGGCAAAGACACCGAAGATGGCCCGCCAGTGCCCTACCCGTTCAAATCCGCAGCCGAGATGCTGGTCATGGCAAATGCCTCGGGCAAAAGCGTGGCCCAGATGAAACGTGCCAACGAGCTGTCGCGCAAATCCGGGCCCGATGTCGACAAGGGACTGACCCGCATTTGGGAGGTAATGAACGCCTGCATCGATCGCGGGTTGGTCACCGACGGGATTTTACCCGGCGGATTGTCAGTCAAGCGGCGCGCCAAGGGCATCTATGATGCGTTGATGGCCGAGCGCGGCATGAACCTGACCGCCCCGCATACGATCAACGACTATATGTCGACCTATGCAATGGCCGTAAACGAGGAAAACGCAGCAGGCGGTCAGGTGGTCACCGCCCCCACCAACGGGGCCGCGGGCGTCGTGCCCGCGACAATTCGCTATTATCTGGACCATGTGCCCGGTGCTGCGGCCTCCAAAGTGCCCGAGTTTTTGCTGACGGCGGCAGCCATTGGTGGGCTGATCAAATTCAACGCCTCCATTTCAGGGGCGGAATGCGGCTGTCAGGCCGAGGTCGGATCAGCGGCAGCCATGGCCGCAGGCGGGCTTTGCGCGGTTTTGGGTGGCACAGCCGAACAGGTTGAAAACGCCGCCGAGATCGCACTTGAGCATCATCTGGGCATGACGTGCGATCCGGTGCGCGGTCTGGTGCAGGTCCCGTGCATCGAGCGCAACGGCCTAGGTGCGATCAAGGCGGTCAGCGCCGCGTCGCTCTCGATGCGAGGTGACGGCACCCATCTGGTCCCGCTGGACGCTGCCATCGAAACCATGCGCCAGACCGGCGAGGATATGTCAGAAAAGTATAAAGAGACCTCATTGGGCGGTTTGGCGGTGAATATCCCCAATTGCTAGGGCCGACGGGTCAAACCGTTCCCCGGCACGCACATGATTGCACCGCGCGCAAGCCTTGCGTAGCTTGGGCGCATGACCATGGACCGCCCCTATACAGGTATCTTGCTGATGCTGGCATTTTGCGTGCTGGCCCCGTTGGGTGACAGTATTGCCAAGGTGCTGGGCGGCGTGGTGTCTTTGGGAATGCTGATCCTTGTGCGCTTTGCCGTGCAGGCGCTCGTCTTGCTGCCGATCGTTTGGACCACAGGCATGGGGCTGCGACTGCCGGCTGGGACGCTATGGCTGACGCTATTGCGCAGCGCTTTGCATATCATCGGTATCGGGTTGATGTTCATCGCACTGCGTTACCTGCCCCTGGCGGATGCGCTTGCGATTGCCTTTGTGATGCCCTTCATCCTGCTGCTCTTGGGCTATTTTGTGATGGGCGAAGTGGTCGGGGCCCAGCGCATGGCGGCAGTTGTGGTCGGGTTTGGTGGCACTTTATTGGTGATCCAGCCGAATTTCGCCCAAGTCGGCTGGCCCGCGCTGCTGCCGCTCGGGGTTGCGGTGATATTCGCGCTATTCATGATGGTCACCCGCAAGATTGCCAGACAGATCGATCCGGTCAAATTGCAGGCCATCAGTGGTATTCAGGCCAGCCTGATCCTGATCCCGCTTATGGTGATGTTTCCGGATCGGGGCATCACGGCACTAACGATGCCGGACGGGCCGACAGCGGCGATGCTTTTGCTCCTCGGGCTATTGGGCACCGCGGCACATCTTGCGATGACATGGAGCCTGCGCTTTGCCCCCGCTTCGACGCTCGCCCCGATGCAATATCTTGAAATCCCGTTTGGCACGCTGATTGGCTGGCTGGTTTTTCGCGACCTGCCCAATGGCATGGCGGCGATCGGCATCATCATCACGATTGCAGCAGGACTATATATTATCGCGCGCGAACGACGCCTTGCCCAAGCGCATCGATCTGCGCCCGTGGCACCGTCACAATAACCGCCCCTTGTGCCGCGATCTGCGCCTTGTCTCTCGCGACCCGATTGGACGGGCTGGTGAACCCCAAGGGATGCATCTGCTTGTCGGTAAATGGCCAAACCACACCCGTCACCGTCACAACCGCACCTGCCAACGGCATGATCGACACACGGCACCCTATGGGCAGGCGCAGCTCTAGCCCTGCCGTCGGCACAATCGCGCTGGCGTCATCTGCGCTGATCAATATCACAGGCCGCTCCGGGGTGCGCCCCATCACATGCAACACCGCCAAGGTATGATCCAGCCGCCCGCCCGCAAAACCAAGCGCATAAATCAGGGGCGCATCCACCCGCATCAGGCCTTTTTCAAAATCAACAGTGTCCTGCTCGGGAACCCGGTGCAGCACATCGGCATAGCGCAAGGCGGCCTCGGGTGACAGGCTATCAAGATCCCCGATCACCGCGACCGGATCAACGCCCGCCGCCAATAAATGATCGGCCCCGCCATCAATTCCAACAAATAGTTTTGCCCGGCTTTGGAAAATGTTAAGCTCTTGAGGTCCAATCTCGGCACCACCAACCAAAACTATTGGATGTAAACTGTGAACAATCACCCTAGCGACCCCCTATTGCTGCCTCTCAGGCAACATTCCTTGAAAGTGCCTTGAAATAATACCCAGTTTAACCCGCCATTGCGCCGGATTGCGAACCAATTGCTGGTAAACACACTCTTACTGGGTTTAGGAGAAAGCGAGCAAAAAGATGGTTGAGTCGAGCAAGATTCTCACCGTGTCCTACGGCACTTTCTCGTGCACATTGGAGGGATTTGACGATTCCTTTGGCACGATGAAAGCAATTGCGGAATATTTCCGCGATCTGGCAGCCGACGACCGGTATTTCGGGGCGGAACCACCGACCCCTGATGTCAATATGTTGGCCAAGATCGCCGAGCGTGAAATCACCCGCCGCGTCGATGCCCGCACCCAAGACGGTGGCATTGTGCTGCGCGCATCGCAGGCACTTGCCCCTGCCATGCCGCCACAAGCAGAACGCCCCGATCCTGTGCAGGTTGCCGCCGCCGCTGTGGCGCCACAGGTGACACCAACACCCAAGGATCACACCCTTGACGATTTCCAGACAGCCCTACCAGACGCGACGGCGGATGATATGGAGCCTGTTGCAGGGCCGGAGGCCGAGGATCATGTGTCCTCACCGCTCGTGGCCTCCGGTCAGGCGACGTCATCGGGAATGACCTTCGAGGATATGATCGCACAGAAGCCCGAAATACCCGCACACCCTGACGCCGATAGCGTTGCGGCCAAACTGCAACGCATCCGTGCCGTTGTTGGCAAAGCACCGTCAAAGCCACAAGAAACGGAATTTGCAGAAGATTTATCACCCGCTGCGATGCCCGATATTGCGGATGCGCATGACGAGGCGCCGCTCGATGACGCCGTGGCCGAGCTTGGGATGCCAGAGGATGCCGTGTCCGATGAGGCGATTGCAGACGCCGCAATGCCCGATGTGGAAATGGATATCGCACCTGCGCGCAACGCCACCAAGGTCGAAGTCGATCTCTCCGGTTTGGATTTTGCACCTCAAAGTGACGCCGCTGACGCGCAATCAAATGCCCTCGACGCCCCCGCAGAGGACATCCAAGACCGGATCGACACCCCAAGAGCCGGTATCAGTGAAGACGACGCGATACCAAGCGGATTGGCCGATGAGGTTGCACAAGACCCTGTCGACGCAGAAGACGCGCCCAAGGCCGAAGCCAGGCCGACAATCCGTGCGCAAATCCTGCGCATCCGCAAAACCTTCGCGCCGAAATCCGCCGTCGAAGCCTCTGCCCCACACGACGACACCAATGAGGTCGCCATTGTCGCACAAGAGGATGCCCAAGACGCCATCTTGGACGACGCCGGCCATGACGACGCGGATTACGACGACGTGGATTACGACGACGCGGATTACGATCTGGACGAAGATTTGCCAAATGTCGCGGCCCTTGACGGGGTTGAGGACCTGCAAGGCTTTGAAGCGCCCGAAAGCACAAGCCTGTCTGACGACGAGGAAGCGGCTCTTCTGGACGAACTTGCCGAAGTCGAGCGCGATTTTGCACCTGACGAGCAAGCGGTCCCCGTGGAGACCCACGTGGCCGCCAAACCGCGCACAAGCCTGCCTGAAACAGATGACGCGACAATGTCGCACATCATGTCCCAGACCGATCAGGCATTGAACGAGCCAGAAGGCAACCGGCGCCGCAATGCGATTGCACAACTCAAAGCAGCCGTCGCCGCCACCGAGGCTGCGCGTCAACTTGGCGACAAACCGGCCACAAGAGACGACGCTGAAGACGCGTTTCGTGGTGATCTCAAGGATGTGGTGCACCCCAGCCGCCCGGTTGCGGCCCGTCCAACGCGCGTCAAACCAACCCAGGCACGCACAGAGCGCCCTCGCCCTGCACCGCTCAAATTGGTGGCATCGCAACGGGTTGATGCACCGGAGGCGGCCGCCGATACTGCACCCGTGCAACCGCGGCGCATCGCCGCCGAGCAGATCAGTGCAGCTACGGCCAGTAGCTTTGCCGAGTTTGCAGAAGAAATGGGTGCAACCGCCCTGTCCGACCTTCTGGAAGCCGCCGCTGCCTATACCGCCTTTGTGGAAGGGGTCGAGGATTTCTCGCGCCCGCAGATCATGAAGAAAGTGCAGCTTAGCTCCGAAACCGAATTCAGCCGCGAAGATGGCCTGCGGTCATTCGGCACACTGCTGCGCCAAGGCCGGATCAGCAAAGTGCGCAACGGCCGGTTCCAGGTCTCTGACGAGACACGGTTTCGCCCCGAAGCGAAAGTGGGATAGCCTTTTAAAATAAGGTGAAAAAGGGCGGCGACTTTTCCCAGCCCCTACAATAAATGATGACGACCCAAGGAGCCGCCAGTCTACTGGCGGCTCTTTTTTTGTCATTTCGCATTCACTGGAGACGGGCAAGGCTGCGACACTGCGATGGCTATCGTTCACACAACGCCGTGCCTTACTTGTTGTGAGCCGTGAAGGTTACAGTCTTTGGGCGAGATCAGGCAGACCGGCTATAACGTCTGGGGCTTATATCAAGTCTTCAGTCTCGCCCCCAGTCCCAGTCCCCGTCCCCGAGGAAAGCCCGATAATCACACATGGTATGACCCCGGGGCTACCCCCCGCCGTCCAGCATCCCGAACATATATGGCTGTCAAAACCGGTTGACGAACACGCTTTGGTTTCGAAACGCAGGCCCTGTCGCACAACAAGATGACGACGAAGCACCTGACCTGCTGGAAAGGGTGGTCAATTTTTGCTAGATCGGAAACTTGCTTCCAAGCAGGGTCACGCAAGGGAAATGAGATTACTTGGTTTTTAGAAGTCGCGCACGAGCCCAACCTCTTGCCTGGCCGATCTACGAAAGTCCAGCATCCGGTGCCCTGCGCCAGGCTTCGGGTCGCGACCAAATAAGAGACTGCCGGCAAGACGACGTCAGAGCCTGCTCAGGCATCCAATTTGCCAGACATTTTGCCAAACGCGAAACATTAAAGCATTGAAGTTAAAAATAAATCATAAATGAAAAGGGATTTTGGCGGAGGCTCAGGGATTCGAACCCTGGGAGGACTTTCACCCTCGTCGGTTTTCAAGACCGGTGCATTCGACCACTCTGCCAAGCCTCCGTTGCGCCATCTCTTACAGAGCCGGTTGCGATTCGGAAAGACCATTTGCGCCTTGGGGAATTCCGCCGACAAAACTGCGCAAAGACTTCCAAAATCCGCCACGGGGCGTTACTGTTGGCCCTGAAGCAGTGCGTGCGACGTGCCTTGGCGAAATTGCGCCGGCGTCGGGACAGAAATTATATGTGTGACGGGTTCGGACAACGGGCCGGACCCGGCTTTGGTGCGGGCACATGACCAACAAGGGGCGAAACCAATGGGTCAGCAGTTAAACCTTTCAAAACACAAGCGTTTGTCGATCGTTTTGATCGCCACATTGGGGCTATCGGCCTGTGCGGAGGATGGCACGTTTTCGCTGGCCGCCAACACCGCCGGTCAATCCACAAACCCTGCAATGCGTCAAAGCACCCAATTGGTAGAACGAGACGTTGAAGCCCCCGATGTGTTTCAAATCACCAGTCAAGGTCTTTGGGACGGACGCCCGTCCTTGGGCGGTGTCTGGGTGGCCCATCCAACGGCTGTTGACCCCGAGCGCGTGATCATCCGCAACGAGGCAAACGGCAAGTTCGTGATCGGGGCCCTGTTCCGCCGCGAGCGCGAAAATCCCGGCCCTGCGTTGCAGGTCTCGTCCGATGCTGCCGAGGCGCTGGGGCTTCTGGCCGGTGCACCGGTCTCGCTGAACGTGACGGCCTTGCGCCGCGAAGAGGCCCCCGTGGCCCCTGTCGCCGAGGCCACGACCGATTTTGGCGCGCCCGAGGATATTGCCGCCACGCCGCTTGATCCGATCGCCGGCGCCGCCGCCGCGATAGAGGCCGCAGAGGCGGCAACCCCGCCTGGCGCGCCGGTTGCGACCCCCGCACCAATCGCCGCCCCCGTGACCACCGCACCGATTGCGCAACCAACCAAACCCGCAGCGTCAGCTCTGGCCAAGCCGTTTATCCAGATCGGTATCTTCAACATTCAAGCCAATGCGCGCCGCACCGCCAGCACATTGCGCGCCGACGGGCTGTCGACCACCGTTCTGGCACAAGAAAGCCAGGGGCGTCCGTTCTGGCGTGTCATCGTCGGCCCCGCGCCCACCGCCTCTGACCGCGCTGCCGTGCTGGCCAAGGTCAAAGCGCTTGGATTTGCCGACGCCTATTTTGTGACCAACTAAGATCCGCCCAAGGAGACAGCCGATGAACATTCTGCGCCAAGTGGCCGCCATTGCCGCGCTTTTGATCCTGCCATTCGCCGCCAGCGCCCAGCTCTTTGATACCAAGGCGGCATCGGCCTATGTTTATGACCAGACGACCGGCACGGTGTTGCTGGCCAAGAATGCCGACACGCCCCTGCCACCGGCATCCATGTCCAAGCTGATGACGCTTTACATGGCCTTCGAGGCGGTGGCCGATGGAAGGTTGCGTATCGACGAGGCCCTGCCTGTTTCGGCCGCCGCCGCCGCTTATGGCGGCAGCTCGATGTTCCTGGACACCACCGACCGTGTCACCGTCGAGGACCTGTTGCGCGGGGTGATTATCCTGTCGGGCAATGACGCCGCCGCAGTTCTGGCCGAAGCCCTGTCGCTTGACGGCACCGAGGCCGGCTTTGCGCGCATGATGACCGCGCGTGCCCGGCAGTTGGGGATGGTAAATTCGACCTTCAAGAACTCCAATGGCTGGCCTGACCCCGAGCACCTGATGTCGATGCGGGACCTCGGCATTCTGGCCAACCGGCTGCTCACAGATTTCCCGACCTACTACCCGCTGTTCTCCGAGCGGTCATTTGCTTTCGACGGACGGGTGCCGGCAAACAGCCAGAACCGCAACCCTATTTTGGGCCTCGGGATTGGCGCAGACGGGTTTAAAACCGGCTATACCGATCAGGCAGGTTACGGCATCGTCGGCTCCGCCAAACAGGGCGACCGCCGGATCATCTTTGTGCTCTCGGGTATGGACAGCTCGCAGCAGCGCGCCGAAGAGGCCGAGAAAATCATCAACTGGGCGTTTCGCCAGTTTGCCCAGAGACAAGTCGTCGATGCGGGCACAATCGTGGCAACCGCCGACGTCTGGATGGGCGATCTGCCCAACGTCGGACTGACAGTGGAAAATGACCTGTCGTTGCTTGTGCCGCTGATCGGGGCCGCCAACGGGGTGACCGCCGAGGTCGTCTATACCGGCCCGATTGCAGCGCCCGTCACCAAGGGGCAGCAACTGGGCGAATTGGTCATCACCTTGAACGGATTGCCCGAATCCCGCTTGCCACTGGTGGCCGACCGCGATGTGGCCAAAGGCGGGTTCAACACGCGGTTGCGCACAGCAGCCCTGGTTTTATGGGAAAAATTCGCCCCGCTGACGCCCTTGCCGTCGCTGCCCGCCCTGCCGGACACCGCGTCCGACGCCCCGTCCTGATCCGCGCATATGGCGCCGCGCTTCATCACTTTCGAGGGCATCGACGGGTCGGGAAAATCCACCCAATCGCGCCGCTTTGCCGACCTGTTGCGCGCGCAGGGCACTGATCTGATTTTCACACGCGAACCTGGCGGCAGCGCCGGCGCCGAAGAAATCCGCAACCTTGTGCTGACAGGGCAAACCGACCGCTGGAGCGCCGAGACAGAGATCCTGCTGTTCACTGCCGCGCGTCGCGACCATCTGGAAAAAACCATCAAACCCGCGCTGGACGCCGGCACCACCGTGATCTGCGACCGCTTTGCCGATAGCACCCGTGTCTATCAGGGGGCGACCCGTGGCGATTTGCGCGCCAAAGTTGACGCGCTGCACGCCTTGATGATCGGGATGGAACCGGACCTGACGTTCATCATCGACATGGACCCCGCCGTGGCGCTGGAACGCGGTCTTGCGCGCCGCTCTGGCGAGGACCGTTTCGAGGATTTCGGTCTCGGGTTTCAAGAAACCCTGCGCCACGGCTTTCTCACGTTGGCACAGGCATTCCCCGACCGCTGCGTGCTGATCGACGGCAACCGCACCGTGGACCAGATCGCCAGCGAAATCGCGGCCTACGCATGAGCGACGAGGCGCTACCAGAACCCGACCGTATCGACGGCGCACCGCATCCGCGCGAAACCGGCACCCTGTTCGGCCAGACCCGTGCAGAGGCGGATTTTCTTGATGCCTATAACAGCGGGCGCTTGCATTCGGGCTGGCTGATCACAGGGCCGCGCGGCATCGGCAAGGCGACGCTGGCGTGGAAAATCGCGACATTTCTGTTGTCGGAGCGCGCGGGCGACGGGTTCTTTCGCGACGCGCCCTTGGCTGCAACCGCCTTGGCAATTGCGCCCGACAACCCCGATGCGCGGCTGGTGCAATCGGGTGCACATCCACGGCTGACCGTCGTGCGCAGGCCCTATAATCACGACACCAAAAAGCTGCGCAATGAAATCACCGTGGATGCGGTGCGCGGCTTGAAAACCTTTTTCCACATGTCTGCGGCGGATGGCGGCAGGCGGGTTGTGATCGTGGATGCCGCCGACGAGATGAACCGCAATGCGGCCAATGCGATCCTCAAGGAACTGGAAGAACCGCCCGCCAATACCACCATCCTCTTGGTCGCCCATCAACCCTCGCGGCTGTTGCCCACAATCCGGTCGCGCTGCCGTGAATTGCGCTGTGCGCCGCTGGCAACCGCCGCTTTACAACAGGCCCTGACCCAAGCGGGGTTTGATACCGCCAATGCCGAAGGGCTGGCCACGCTGTCGGAGGGCTCCGCAGGGGATGCGATCCGGCTTTTGCGCCATGACGGGCTGTCGCTTTACGCCTCCTTGGTGCGGCTGTTCGAAGGCTTGCCGCGCATCGACCGCTCCGCGGCATTAAAGCTCGCGGATAGCTGTGCGGCACGCGGGGCCGACACGCATTACGGGCTGACGCTGGATCTGATCGACCAGTTTCTGGCGCGCACCGCCCGCGCAGGCCTGTTTGGAGAACCGCACTCCCAAGGCGCGCCACACGAGGCGCGCCTGCTGGCCCGCCTGTCGCCCGATGATCACGCCGCGCGTGCCTGGGCGCAGGTGCAACAGGACCTGAGCGGACGTGTGCGCCACGGGCGGGCCGTCAACCTTGACCCCGCCGCGCTGATCCTTGATATCATCTTCAAGATCGAAGAGACGGCGCATAAGATTGCCGCAACTTAGCAGAAAAGAGCAGCAGCATGGGCCAAGCCACAATCGTCGACAGCCACTGCCATCTCGATTTCCCCGACTTTGACGCGGAGCGCCCAGAGGTGATCGCGCGCGCACTAGCCGCAGGTGTCGAACGCATGGTCACGATCTGCACCCGGTTGCGCAATGAACCCGCCGTGCGTGCCATCGCCGAGGCCCATGATGCGGTGTTCTACGCCGCAGGCACCCATCCGATGTCTGCCGCGGATGAGCCGCTGGCTACCATCGACGAATTGGTCACCATGTCCAAGCACCCCAAATTCGTCGGCATCGGCGAGACTGGTCTCGACTACCACTACACCGCTGAAAGTGCTGATATTCAAAAGAAATCCCTGCGCATCCATATCGCGGCGGCGCGCGAAACCAAGCTGCCGCTGATCATCCATGCGCGCGCCGCCGACGATGATATGGCGCGTATCCTGTCGGAAGAATACGCAAGCGGCGCCTATACTTGCGTGATGCATTGCTTTTCCAGCAGCCCCGCACTGGGCCGCGCAGCACTTGATCTGGGCTTCTATCTGTCGATGTCGGGCATGGCGACGTTCCCCAAAAGCCAAGAAGTGCGCGACATCTTTGCCGCTGCGCCAGTGGACCGCATTCTGGTGGAAACCGACAGTCCCTACCTTGCACCAAAACCGTTTCGCGGCAAACGCAACGAGCCCGCCTATAGCACCCACACCGCCGCCGTTGGTGCGGAGCTATTTGGCATGGACTACGCCGATTTCGCAGCACAAACGACGGCAAATTTTGACCGCCTGTTCTGGAAAGCCAAAGCATGACGCGCGACACCATCACCTACCGCATTCTGGGCTGCGGCTCTTCGGGCGGGGTGCCGCGTCTGGGCGGGCATTGGGGCGAATGCAACCCCGACAACCCCAAAAACCGCCGCCAACGCTGCTCGCTTTTGGTGACGCGCACACGTGGCGACGCGGTCACGCGGGTGCTGATCGACACCTCGCCAGATATGCGCGCACAGCTATTGGATGCGGATGTGGGCACGCTTGATGCGGTGATCTACACCCATGCGCATGCCGATCATGTGCACGGGCTGGACGATCTGCGCATGATCTTTTTCAACACACGCGAAAGGCTGCAAGTCTGGGCGGACGGCGAAACCGCCGACGCGCTGCTGGCACGCTTTGGCTATGCCTTTGTGCAGCCGCGCGGCTCGTCCTATCCGCCGATCTGCGAGCTGAACACGCTCGACGATACGGTCACCATCACGGGTGCTGCCGGACCGCTGACCTTCACCGCAATCACGGTGGAACACGGCACGATCAACGCGCTTGGACTACGCTGCGACAACGTCGCCTATATGCCCGATGTCTCTGCTATTCCGCCCGCCGCATGGGAGCAACTACAGGGCCTTGATCTGTGGATCATCGACGCGCTGCGCCGCACACCGCACCCGACCCATAGCCATCTTTCAAACACGCTGGACTGGATCATCAAGGCACAGCCAAAGCGCGCGATCCTGACCAATATGCACCTTGATCTGGACTATGACACGGTCCGGGCCGAGACCCCGGAGCACGTCACACCCGCCTTCGACGGGTTAGAAATCAGCTACCCCGCCCCTTAGGAAAGCCCCGCCCATGAGCGCCCTGATCGACGTCATCCTGCCCGTCTTCATCGTGCTCGGCTTTGGCTACATCGCCGTCTGGACAGGGTATTTCAGCGAAGCCCTGGTCGACGCGCTGATGAAATTTACCCAAGGGTTCGCGATCCCTGCCCTGTTGTTCATCGCGATCTCCTCTCTGGATCTGGCGCAGAACTTTCGCTTCACATTGCTGTTCAGCTATTATGCGGGCGCAATCATCGCCTTTGTGATCGGGCTGATTGGCGCGCGGCTGATCTTTGCGCGCGACTGGGAGGACTGCGTGGTGATCGGCTTTGTCGGCATGTTCTCCAACACGGTGCTTTTGGGCCTGCCGATCACCGAACGCGCCTATGGCGCCGGCGCATTGCAGGCAAATTTCGCGATCATCGCGCTGAATGCGCCGATCTGCTATACTGTGGGCATCACCGCGATGGAGATTGCGCGCAATCGCGGCAGCTCGGTGATGGCCCTGCCCGCCAAAGTGTTCAAGGCGGTGTTCAAAAATGCATTGATCGTGGCGATTGGCGCGGGATTTGTGGTCAACCTGACAGGGGTCACACTGCCCGCTGTTTTCACCGAAGCCGTCACATTGGTATCGCGCGCGGCCCTGCCAGCCGCCCTGTTCGGTCTGGGCGGTGTGCTGTATCGATACCGGCCCGAGGGCGACATGCGCACCATCATGTTTGCGGTGACTATCGCACTGGTGGTGCATCCGGCAATCACATTTGCGCTGATCAAAACTTTTGGCCTGCCCGCACCGGACTTGCGCTCGGCGGTGCTCACGGCGGCCATGGCCCCCGGCGTGAACGCCTATATCTTTGCCGATATGTATGGCCGGGCGCGGCGGGTGGCGGCCTCTGCGGTGCTGATCGCGACGGGATTAACCGTCGTGACCGCATGGGGCTGGCTGGCCTTGTTGCCTTAGTTACGGGTCTAGTTTGGTGACAGACCGCGCAGACGCTCGGACCGGCGGCGCAGCATTTCAACCGTCGCCAACAGGCCGATCGACACAATCACAAGGATCGTCGCCACCGCCAGAATGGTCGGGCTGATCTGTTCACGAAGACCGGTAAACATCTGCCACGGCAGGGTTTTTTGCGCCGCAGCCCCGACAAACAGCACCACAACCACTTCGTCAAACGAGGTGATAAAGGCAAACAATGCGCCCGAAATCACCCCGGGCAGGATCAGCGGCATCTGGATCTTGAAAAACGTCACCGTGGGCGTCGCCCCCATATTGGCCGCCGCGCGCGTCAGCGAGCTGTCAAAGCCCACCAGCGTCGCCGTCACCGTGATAATCACAAACGGGATACCCAATGCCGCATGGGCCAGGATCACTTTGATATAGCCGGTCAACGACTTGGAAAAGCCCAGGTATTGCTCCATCCACAGGCCCATCTGGCTGTAGAAAAAGAACATGCCGGTGGCCGAAATGATCAGCGGCACGATCATCGGCGAAATCAGGATCGCCATGATCGCCCGGCGAAACGGCACATGCGACTGGCTAAGCCCGATCGCGGCCAGCGTGCCCAAAGACACCGAAATGATCGTCGCAAACGGCGCGATAATCAGCGAGTTCTTCATCGGCCGCAGCCAATCGGGGTTGGTAAAGAAGTCTATGTAGTGCTTGAGCGAATAACCCGCCGGATCAAGCGAGAGCATTTCAGGCGTAAAGGTAAAGAAATTCTGCGCGTTAAACGACAGCGGGATGATCGTGATGATCGGCGCAATCAGGAAAAAGAAAATCGCGCCACAGATAAACTTGAACGCATTGTGCCATAAAACCTGACCCGCGGTGGCATAGGGCGGCAGGCTTGCGCGGTACCGGCCAAGGTGCAGCCAATAGGCGCACCAGCCCAAAATCGCACCGGCAGACAGCCCGACGATCAATCCCAAAGGGCCACCCAACACCACACCCAGCAGACCGATCACGCCAATGGCTGCAAGCCTGCCTGCCTTATAAGACATGAAGCTGACCAGCACATAGGCGATCACCGCCCCCACAGCGGCCCCCAAAACGATACCAAGCAATCCGCCAAGCCCGGTCGATTGGCCCGCAATCAAGCCAAACAGCGCGCCAAGTGCCGCTGTGACCGGCATGGTAAAGCCCGTCAGCGTCGGTGTGGGCACTTGACCATTATAAACAGTAGCCATGTCCTAGCCCCCCAATTTCACGTTATCGATACCGACGATCCGGTCGTAGGCCCAATACAGCAGCATCACCACCGCCAGCAGGATCGCGCCCAATGCGGCCGCCAAGCCCCAGTTCAACGAGCTGGAAATATTATAGGCAATCCGGTTCGAGATGAAGACACCCTTGGTGCCGCCGACGATTTCGGGGGTGATATAATAGCCGATCGACATGATGAACACGAGGATCGACCCCGCCCCGATGCCCGGGATCGACTGCGGAAAATACACCCGCCAGAACGCTGTCCAATTGGTAGCACCCAGCGACTTGGCCGCGCGCACATAGGTCACAGGAATTGTTTTCATCACCGAATAAAGCGGCAAAATCATAAACGGCAGCAGGATATGCGTCATCGCAATGATCGTGCCGGTGGCATTGTTGATCAGTTGCAGCCGGTTGTCATCGGCCACAAGGCCCAACCACACCACAATATCATTGATCACACCTTGCTGTTGCAACAACACCTTCCACGCCGAAGTCCGCACCAGAAGCGAGGTCCAGAACGGCAAGAGCACAAGAATCATCAACAGATTGGCCTGACGGTTCGGCAGGTTCGCCAACAGCCACGCCACCGGATAGCCCAGCAAAATGCCCGAAATCGTAATCGTCATCGACATCAACAAGGTGCGCCAGAACAGCGTCAGATAAATCTGCCGGTCCTCGTCGCGCCATGCCGGGCCGTCCACGGTCTTTTCCATATCCACCGCATTCAGGAAATACCCGTTGGTAAAATCTGGACTATAGCGTTTGATCACGGTCCAGACTTCGGGGTCTAGCCAATCCTTGTCAATCTTGGCAAAAGATGCCGACAGAACTTCGGTTTCAAACGACGCGGCGGCCATGGCAGCGGCAGCTATTGCACCTGCGGCGGGGCCGGACACGGTCGCTGCGGGATCCGCAAGCAGATCGTTATAAAGCGCCAGCGACACACTGTTCCACAGCTTGGTCGACCGTGGGTCTTTTTCGTCAACCGATTGATTGAAAATCGCAAATTCCCGGTATGCATCCGCTGTGCGCGGCAATGCCGTAGCCGCAGCATCGTTCAACTTGAACGGCAATGTCACTGCCAAGCCATCATCGGCGGCAACCGCATTTGTCCAGGCATCAGCGCCAAACAGCGCGGCATATGTGGCCGCATCGGTCAAAACCGGATCAATCGCTGTGAACTGATCGGCATAGCCTTCGCCGATATCATCAACATTGCGGCCCGACTTGCGGAACAGCGACGACATACCGCTTTTCTCGTAGTTCAAACGCGAGCCCAAGCGGGTATGCTCTTTGCGCTCCGTAGCCACGATCATATCCTGAGTCAGGGCGAAAAACACATCTTCATCAGGGGGTTGGTCACTTTTCACCGACCAGCTTTCAAGTGCCGTGGTGGTGCGCGGCAGCACGTCGCTCACGATCTGGTTTTCAACAGAGCGGAACAACATCTGCCCGATCGGTATTACAAATGTGATCAGGATAAACAGCAGCAAAGGCGCAATCAGCAGCATGGCGCGCAGTTTTTCACGGCGCAGCGCACGGCGAAGCGAGGCCTTGAGCGGTCGTCCGTCAGCCGCAAGAACAGGTCCAGAAGGGGGGGAAGTGTCAGTCATGATTGCCTATCCTGTCGCGGGGTTCGAGCGCACCGCAGCCCCGAATATCGCGGGGCTGCGGCATTGTTTTTACGCTGTAGGACGGGTTTTACCCCATCTTACGTCGCGGGCTTATTGTGCCAGCCATGCCTGGAATTTTGCGTCCAGATCATCGCGGTAGTCAGCCCACCAAGCGTAGTTATACAAGAACGTATTGGTGGCGTTTGCCGGATCTGTTGGCATATGCGGCGCCATCTCGATTCCCAAGGTCGCGTGCTTGCCGACCAATGGTGCAGAGGAGGCACGTGCAGGACCGTAAGAGATGTATTTCGCCTGATCGGCCAAGCGCTGTGTGTCTGTCGCAAACTTGACATAGTCCAGCGCACGTTTCTCGCGCTCTGGGCTCAAACCTGCGGGAATGATCCAGCCATCGATGTCATACACTTGCGCATCCCATAGCATCGCAACCGGCTGATTCTGCTCTTCGATCAAGCTGAACAGACGGCCGTTGTAGGTTGTGCCCATGATGACTTCACCATCCGCCAAAAGCTGTGGCGTATCTGCACCGGCGGACCACCACACAACACTGTCCTTGATTGTGTCAAGCTTGGCAAAGGCCTGCGCCTGACCGGCCTCTGTTTCCAGAACGTCGTAGACATCTTCCTTTGCAACGCCGTCGCACAACAATGCCCATTCCATGTTGTTGATCGGACGCTTCTCAAGCGATCTCATCCCCGGATAGGCTTCCGTGTCAAAGAATGCACAGATCGAGGTTGGTGGCCTGTCGCCGACCAGATCGATGCGGTAGCCCGCGGTTGTCGAATAAACGATCTGCGGGATGAAGCAATCGGACACCAGCAAGTCGCCAAAGTCGTCTGACGCCTTAGAGCCGTCATCGCCATCAGCAAGCTGGGTATCGGGATCAATCTCGATCGCCAGACCTTCGTCGCACAGACGGATCGCATCGGATGCGACTACGTCAACGACGTCCCATGTGATGTTGCCCGCTTCGGACATCGCGCGCAACTTGGCGACAGCTTCGTTCGAGCTTTCGTCATTGACGATCGTCACGCCGGTCTTGGCCATATAGGGGTCGTGATAGGCCGCCTGCTGTGATGCGGAATAGGCGCCGCCCCAGCTGACGATCGTCATGGTATCGACCATTTCCACGTCGGCAAATGCTGCCGTGCCAGCCATGGATATGGCTGTGGTTGCTAAAAATGTTGTTGTCAGTTTCATCGTAGTCTCCCGTTAGATACCCGGTGGTTATAAATATGGGGGTGCTTTCCGGGCGAAAGCCTCCCCTGTTCTTGCGGCAGTGGCGCTTTTAGGCGTCCAATGCGCGGCAATCTTGCGTGATCCAGCCGATCTCGATCTCTTGACCGGGGGTCAGACGTGTCTGATCCGGCGCGTTGCGGGATTTAATGATAAAATCATCGCGCCCTGCAACCCGCAGACGGGTGCGGAAAATATCACCCATATAGATGAATTCAAGCACTTCCGCCTTCAGTGTATGCGCGTCAGGGCTTAGCCGGGACTTGTCAAACTCGACACGTTCGGGGCGGATCGACACTTTTGTGCGCTCGCCCACAGCCCCGATATTCACCGGCATCGCATCAATGATATCACCGCTGTCAAGCTGCACGATACAACTGTCGCCCTTGACCTCTTTCAACACACCTTCCAGCGTGTTGTTTTCACCAATGAACTGGGCCACAAAACTGTTTTGCGGCGCTTCATACAGCTCGTCAGGCGGCGCCAACTGCTGGATACGGCCATCGTCAAATACCGCCACGCGGTCCGACATGGTCAGGGCCTCGGTCTGATCGTGCGTCACATAAACCACAGTAATGCCCAACTGGTGCGCCAGATTGGTGATCTCGAACTGCAAGGTTTCGCGCAACTGCTTGTCCAGCGCGCCCAGCGGCTCATCCATCAGCACCAATTCAGGTTCAAACACCAGCGCACGCGCCAATGCGATCCGCTGCTGCTGCCCACCCGATAGCTGCGTCGGCCGCCGGTTGGCAAAATCCTGCATCTGCACCATGCCGAGCGCGCGCATGACTTTCTCTTCGCGCAAGCTTTTGCCCATCTTGCGCACTTCCAGCGGGAACGACAGGTTTTCGGCCACTGTCATATGCGGGAACAGCGCGTAGTTCTGGAATACCATGCCGATGCCGCGCTTGTGCGGTGGAATATGGTTGATCGACACACCGTCAAGGCGGATCTCGCCGTGGGTCGCCGTCTCGAAGCCCGCCAACATCATCAGGCAGGTCGTCTTGCCTGATCCTGATGGCCCAAGCATGGTCAGAAATTCGCCCTTCGGCATCGCCAAATTCAAATCTTTGACTACAAGCTTCTCGCCGTCATAGCTTTTTTGCACGCGCTCGAATTCAACGAATGCGTTGTTGGATGTCCCATCGGCCAAACCGTGTCTCCCTGATGCGCAACGATTCCGTTGCTGTTGTTGCATTCAGCAGAACAAAGCCGCGCCCGCATTGCAACCCAATTTATCGACCAGTGCCGCAAATCGCGCGCACGCAGGCCAATCGCCTGAATATTAACGCCCCGTCAGGTCGTTTGGCTATAATGTTTGCGCAAACAGGAAAATTGCAAATGTTGCGACCCGGAAGAATCGGCACATTGGCCCCTGAAATCAGGCCACAGCGTCTCAAATTCAGGCATATATGCGCCTGTTCGGCGCGGCATCTGGTGCGGTCGGAGGGACTCGAACCCTCACTCTTGTTACAGAACAGCGACCTCAACGCTGCGCGTCTACCAATTCCGCCACGACCGCAAAGCACGAGGCTGGGGAGCCTATAGAACAGAGATTTCGGCTTGCCAAGCGAAAACGCCCTAAGTGCCGCAAGTCTTTATCAGACGCAAAAATCGGGTAAGGATTGCTTGAACCGGACCCACGTCAAAGGCTATGGCTGGCGGGGTAAATTGCCAGCAATACAGGCGCGACATGGTTGAATGGATCACATCTCAAGGGCTGACCGGCTACCCGCAAGCGCTTGCGTTCATGGAGGCCCGCGCCGATGCCATCGCCAAAGGCACCGCAGACGAGGCGATCTGGCTGGTCGAGCACCCCCCGCTTTACACCGCCGGCACCTCTGCCAATCGCGCCGATCTGCTGACCCCGGACCGGTTTGACGTCTATGAGGCGCGGCGCGGCGGGCAATACACCTATCACGGGCCGGGACAGCGGGTGGCCTATATCATGCTTGATGTGGGCAAACGCGGCCGCGATGTGCGGGCCTTTGTGTGCCAGATCGAAAACTGGATCATCGCCACGCTCGACACCTTCAACGTCACAGGCGAACGGCGCGCGGGCCGTGTCGGCGTCTGGGTCACACGGCCCGACAAACCACGACACGCCGATGGCACCCTGCAAGAGGATAAAATCGCGGCCCTTGGCATTCGCTTGCGCAAATGGGTCAGCTTTCATGGCCTATCGATAAACGTGGAACCAGACTTGTCCCATTTCGACGGTATCGTCCCCTGCGGGATATCAGCGCACGGCGTCACATCCCTCGTGGACCTCGGCCTGCCCGTCACAATGGACGATGTGGATGTGGCGCTCAGGCAAACGTTTGAGGCGAGTTTTCCCCGCCAACCGACCAAAGCCTGAGCCCAAACCATCGTCGCGCTCGTCTACAGGCACGCTGCATGACAAATTGACGGATCATCTGCGCCCTCACAGATCAACAGGCTCCTGCTTGCTGTGCGCCGTAACCTGCCTGACTTTTGGTATATTTTTCACCGGCATCCGATGAAAGTTGCTCTATCAACCCGTTGCACGAAAAACCCATCATTTCCAAATACTGCCTGGCGGACCGGACCGCCTGATACTTCCAGTCGATCGCAAGACTATCAACAGCCGCCGTCGCATCAGCCACATCGTAGCCATCGCCATATGAAGAAGACAGCTGATCAATAAGACCGGCCCGGGAAAAACCCGTGAAGCTCAGATAGCTTTCAGCAGACCTGACCGCATTGCGCTGCGGGCCAGTCAGGTTTTGCGCGGACGCGATCGACGCGCCCAACATCGCCAATACGAAAAAAAGCGCCTGCGTGAATTTCAGTCTCAAAATCATCCAATCTGCTCCAATATGAAATCTGTTCCCTTATAACTTGTAAAGAGTGGCGATTTTCGCGCCGCGGTCAAACACTTTGCCGCGCAGCGCGCGCGACCTCAAAACCCGCCTCTACCCGCGATCCACCCAGTCGCCCAAAGGGGTGTGCCAAATTAACCCAGCACAACAGGCCGATGAATTATTGCCCCGACAGGCACAACACTCTAGAACAACTGCAATTGCATCTGCCAGAGGTGACTCGTGGCATGTGCAAAATTTGACAAACCAAGGAGAGCCCCATGGCAGATGCCGCCATCCACGGCCATGACCACAAAGACGAACGGGGCTTTTTCACCCGTTGGTTCATGTCCACCAACCACAAAGATATCGGGATCCTGTATCTGTTCGTATCAGGCTTCGTCGGATTTATTTCGGTCGCTTTTACCGTCTACATGCGCATGGAACTTATGTATCCCGGCGTGCAGTTCATGTGCCTCGAAGGGGCGCGCTTTATCGTTGATAATGCAAATCCCTGCACACCCAACGGCCAGCTTTGGAACGTCCTGATCACCTACCACGGTATCTTGATGATGTTCTTTGTTGTTATTCCCGCGCTTTTCGGCGGTTTTGGCAACTACTTCATGCCGTTGCAGATCGGCGCGCCGGATATGGCGTTCCCGCGGCTGAACAACCTGTCGTTCTGGTTGTATATCGCAGGCACATCGCTGGGTGTGGCCTCGATGCTGACCCCGGGCGGTAACGGACAACTTGGCTCCGGCGTCGGCTGGGTCATGTATCCGCCGCTCTCGACCTCCGAGACGGGCATGTCGATGGACCTTGCGATTTTCGCGGTGCACCTGTCGGGGGCCTCGTCGATTCTGGGCGCGATCAACATGATCACAACCTTCCTGAACATGCGTGCACCGGGCATGACATTGCACAAAGTGCCACTGTTTAGCTGGTCGATCTTTGTGACCGCATGGATGATCCTGCTGGCGCTGCCCGTGCTTGCCGGTGCGATCACGATGTTGCTGACAGACCGGAATTTCGGCACCACCTTCTTCCAACCCGAAGGCGGCGGCGACCCGGTACTGTATCAGCATATCTTGTGGTTCTTCGGGCACCCCGAGGTCTATATCATCATCATTCCAGGTTTCGGGATCATCAGCCACGTCATCTCGACCTTCTCCAGAAAGCCGATCTTTGGCTACCTGCCGATGGTCTATGCGATGGTCGCAATTGCGGTTCTGGGCTTCGTCGTCTGGGCGCACCACATGTATACCGTGGGCATGTCGCTGACACAGCAGTCCTACTTCATGCTGGCCACAATGGTGATTGCGGTGCCCACGGGCGTCAAGATCTTTAGCTGGATCGCCACCATGTGGGGCGGTTCGGTTGAATTCCGTGCACCGATGCTCTGGGCCATGGGCTTCCTGTTTTTGTTCACCGTTGGTGGGGTCACAGGGATCGTCTTGTCCCAAGCGGGCATCGACCGCGTTTATCACGACACTTATTACGTCGTGGCGCACTTCCACTATGTCATGAGCTTGGGTGCGGTGTTCTCGATCTTTGCGGGGATCTACTTCTACTTCCCGAAAATGTCCGGAAAAATGTATCCTGAATGGGCCGCCAAAACACACTTCTGGTTGATGTTTATCGGCTCGAACCTGACGTTCTTCCCACAGCACTTCTTGGGCCGTCAGGGGATGCCGCGTCGCTACATCGACTATCCTGACGCCTTTGCGACTTGGAACTTTGTCTCCTCGATGGGTGCATTCCTGTCGTTCGCCTCGTTCCTGTTCTTCATCGGAATCATGGTTTACTCGCTGAAGTGGGGCCGCAAGGTCACCGTCAACAACCCATGGAACGAATATGCGGATACACTGGAGTGGACATTGCCTTGCCCACCACCAGAGCACACATTCGAGACCCTGCCAAAGCAGTCCGATTGGGACAAAGGCCACGCACATTAGCGACCGCCTGTTATGAAATCTTAAAAAGGCCCCGCCGGTTTCGGTGGGGCCTTTTTACATGATAGGCGCTTTGCGGCACAATAAACCGCGTATTTGCCAAAATTTCAAAACGGGTTATCTCTGAGCCATGCCCTACCAATGGTCCACAAATCCACATGACCGCGGCGCCGACCAGCAGCTTGCGCTCTGGCCCTACCGGTCGCTGCTGCGCAAACACTTTGTGGTGTTTGTCGGGACCACCGTGCTCATTGTGGCACTGCCCTTGCTGGCACTGCTTGGCACCGCACATCTCTGGGTGATCCTCGGATTTTTCGCCATCACAATCTGGGCACTTTGGGCGGCACTCCATACCAGCTACCGGCGCGGCGAGACCCTCGAACAATTGCAGATGACCGCCGACACAGTCCGCTTGATCCACCAGACCCCGCAGGGCAAGACATCTCACTGGCAAGCGAACCGCTATTGGGCCAGCGTCCATCTGCACCCGACAGGCGGGCCGGTCGAAAACTACATCACCCTGAAAGGCGGTGACCGCGAGGTTGAAATCGGCGCGTTTCTGGACGCAAGCGAACGTCTGGCACTCTATGACGAGTTGCAAACCGCGCTGCGCGGCGCGCGGCAAGACGGGTGAAACCCGCCCTGGCCCAAAACCCGCTCTAGCCCAGACGCGACTTGACCAGTGGACCCGCCTTGGCAAAATCCATCTGACCGGTGAACCGGTCTTTCAGCACTGCCATGACCTTGCCCATATCGCGGATACTTTGCGCATCAACCTCGGCAATCGCTGCATCGATCGCGGTCTGCGTTTCAGCCGCAGACAATTGGCGCGGCAGGAAATCCTCGATGATCTTGATCTCCGACAGCTCCTTCTCGGCCAACTCCAGCCGCCCGCCCTCTTCATAGGCGCGCGCACTTTCATGGCGCTGTTTGACCATCTTGCCAAGAATAGCCAGAATATCTGCCTCGGTGACACCGCCCTCTTCGTGTTCCGTGCCGCGCAACGCAATATCACGGTCATTGATCGCGGCATTGATCAAACGAAGGGTCGACAGACGGTCTGCCTCTTTGGCTCGCATTGCGTCTTTCAACGCCGCAGTGATCCGGTCGCGCATTTCCATAGAATTCCTCAAACATGTGCTTGGACGAAACCGCAACATAGAGCGAAGCCCGCGCGCTGACAACCACCCCATATCGGCCCGCTGCTGCCCTTGTTTATCAGGCACGATCGGCCCTTGACCCGCCCTGCCCGCGCCCGTAAACCCAGCACAATTTGGCACGCTTTGGGGAAATTTCGATGGCACAATCTGAACAAATCAAACCGACAGCCTGTCTTGCTCTCGCCGATGGCACCGTGTTCTACGGCCACGGGTTCGGGGCTACGGGCGAAACCGTGGCCGAGCTTTGCTTTAACACCGCGATGACCGGCTATCAGGAGATTATGACCGATCCGTCCTACGCAGGCCAAGTCGTGACCTTCACCTTCCCCCATATCGGCAATACCGGCACCACACCCGAAGACTGCGAAACCATCCCCCCTGTGGCCGCCGGCATGATCGTCAAATGGGACCCGACCACCCCCTCGAACTGGCGCAACACCCAAGAGCTGAAGCCCTGGCTTGTGGCAAATGGGCGCATCGGCATGGGCGGCATCGACACCCGGCGGCTGACCCGTGCGATCCGGCAACAAGGCGCGCCTCATGTCGCCCTGGCCTACAACCCTGATGGCATTTTCGATATTGCCGCCTTGGTGAAAAAGGCGCGTGACTTCAGCGGCTTAGTCGGGCTTGATCTGGCCAAAGACGTGACCTGCGCGCAGTCCTACAAATGGCGCGAAATGCGCTGGGCCTGGGGCGTGGGCCATGCCGAACAGACCGACCCCAAGTTCAAAGTCGTGGCCATTGATTACGGCGCAAAACGCAACATCCTGCGCTGCCTTGCCTCGGCGGGCTGTGATGTGACGGTGCTGCCGGCCTCGGCCACGGCCGCCGATGTTATGGCGCATCAACCTGACGGAGTGTTCTTATCCAACGGACCGGGCGACCCTGCGGCGACCGGCGTCTATGCGGTCCCGATGATCCGGGAAATATTGGCACAAAGCGACCTGCCGATCTTCGGGATCTGCCTTGGGCATCAAATGCTCGCGCTGGCGCTGGGTGCGCAGACCATCAAAATGAACCACGGACATCACGGCGCAAACCACCCCGTCAAAGATATCGAGACCGGCAAGGTCGAGATCACCTCGATGAACCACGGCTTCACCGTCGACAGCCAATCGCTGCCCGCAGGCGTGATCGAGACACATGTGTCGCTGTTTGACGGCTCCAACTGCGGGATCCGCATGGCAGACCGGGCGGTGTTCGGCGTGCAATACCACCCCGAGGCCAGCCCCGGACCGCAAGACAGCTACTACCTGTTTGAACGGTTCACTGCCGCGATGGGCAAAACGGCCGCTTAGGACCTATTAAGCAAGTGTTAACCCTAACGCGTCAAAGTTAACCCGTTCATAACGGGCTACTTACATGGCGCAACTGCGGTTTTCCATCTCTGCGACCTCACCCATAACACAGGGTGAACACCCGCTGTGCGCACAACTGGTCCACGCCGGCCTGCTGACCCGAAATGACGCGGCATCGGCCCAGGAGATTGCCATCAAAGGCGGGCAACGGCTGGCCGATGTGCTGACCATCCGCTTTGGCATCGCAGCCCTTGCGATCGCAGAAATCTACTCGCAAATTTACCAGACCCAGTTGATCAACCCGCACGACGCGCGGCCCACCGCGTCATTGGTGCGCCTCTTCGGCCCCGCCCATGCCGCCAGAACCGGTCTGCTGCCATGGCGCAAAATGGGTGGCGATACGGTGGTGCTGACCGATAGCCCCGATCAATTCGACCGGCACATTGCCACTTTGCGCGCCCGTTTGGGGCCGGTCCGCATGGCGATTACAACGACAGAATATATCAACAAATACCTGATCGAGCAGTGTCACGCCACGCTGGTGCACGCTGCGGAAACCAAAGTGCCGCAAGCCCAAAGCAGCCGGATGTGGCGGGCGCGGCGCAGCTTGGTGACTGGATTTATTGCGCTTTTTGCGCTGGCTGTGCTTGGGGTTATGGCGCCCGACCTGACGTTCGGCATCCTGGCCACATGGACGACCCTGATCCTGATCCTCACAACCGGTGTGAAAGCCGTCGCCGCCTATGCCTGCGTCGCTGCCCGCTCTGGCGACGCACCCCCACCCGTGATCCCAGCGCGATTGCCGAAAATTACCTTGCTGGTGCCCTTGTTTCGCGAAACCGAAATCGCAGACCATCTGCTGGCCCGCTTGCGCGACATCGACTATCCGCAGGAATTGCTCGATGTCTGCCTTGTGACCGAAGGCGATGACCTGACCACCCGCGACGCCTTGGGCAAAACCGTTTTGCCGACGTGGATGCGCTCGGTGATCGTGCCCGAAGGCACGCTGCGCACCAAACCGCGCGCCTTGAATTTCGCGCTGGATTTTGCCCGTGGCAGTATTATCGGGATTTATGACGCCGAGGACGCCCCGGCGCCCGATCAGTTGCGCACTGTGGCGGTGCATTTTGCAAATTGCGCGCCGGATGTGGCCTGTTTGCAGGGTATTCTGGACTATTACAATGACAGCACAAACTGGTTAACACGTTGTTTTACAATCGAATATGCCACATGGTTCAGGATCGTGCTGCCCGGACTTGCGCGCATGGGCTTTGTGGTGCCTCTGGGGGGGACCACGCTGTTTTTCCGTCGCGATATTCTGGAACACCTGGGCGGCTGGGACGCCCATAACGTGACCGAGGATGCCGACCTGGGGGTGCGGCTTGCGCGCGCGGGTTACCGCACCGAGTTGATCAATTCGGTAACCGGCGAAGAGGCAAACGGGCGCGCATGGCCGTGGGTCAAACAGCGGTCGCGCTGGCTCAAGGGCTATGCGATCACCTATGCGGTGCATATGCGCGATCCGCGCAAACTCTGGCATGATCTGGGCGCAAAACGGTTTTGGGGTGTGCAATTGTTGTTCCTCGGCACGCTGTCCCAATTTGTCTTGCAGCCGGTGCTCTGGTCATTCTGGCTGATCCCTTTGGGAGTGCCGCATCCGGTCTTCAATCTCTTGCCGACCCCCTGGGTCTGGGCCTTGGCAGGCCTGTTTTTTGCCTCCGAGGTCGTGAATTTGATCGTCGCGGGCATCGCGCTCAAAGCCGCTGGCAAAATGTGGCTGTTCAAATGGGCGCTGACCTTGCAGGTATATTTTCCACTGGCCGCACTCGCCGCCTACAAGGGCCTGTTGGAACTGGCATGGAAGCCGTTTTACTGGGACAAGACCATGCATGGCGTGTTGTTGCCAAAATCCGCTACTGCGCCGCCTCGACCGCCTGCGCATCAAGCTTGAGACGGGTTTTATACGCCTTGGAGATATGATCGCGCAGCGCCGCATAAGCCGCATCGCCGTCACCTGCCTCTATGGCCGCCACAATGCGCGCATGTTCCTCCAATGTGCCCGCAGCCCGCCCCTCGGCGGCCAGCGATGTGGTGGCAAGCAACGCCATCGAGCGGTGCACAAGGTCCAGTTGTTGCACCAGAAACCGGTTATGCGAGGCCAGATGGATTTGTTTGTGAAACCGCCTGTTGGCACGGCTAAGCGCTGCGGGATCATGCGCCAAATGCATGTCCTCATTCAGCATATCACGCAAAACCGCCACCTCTTCTGGGGCCGCGTGCCTTGCCGCCAATCTCGCCGCCATGCCCTCCAACTCGCCGCGCACCGCATATAGCTCCGACAACTGGCTATGATCGAGCGACGCCACAATCAGCGAGCGCCCGTCGCGGGTCAGCAGGTTCTGGGTCTCCAACCGCTGCAACGCCTCGCGGATTGGCGTGCGTGACACCCCGAAACGCTCGGCCAACTCGCTTTCAACCAACCGGTCCCCCGGCGTATACACATGGCTGTCAATCGCTTCGAGGATCAAACCATAGGCGTCTTTTTGCGGGTTGCGGCTCTCTGTCATCTGGGGACCTTTCATCTGGCTGCACCCTAGCCGCGCAACCCCCGCCACGGCAAGCCAAACCGGCCACCCCAAAAAGATGACACCTTTGTCGCAGGGTGCCGCTTCCCCCTTTCCCAATCCGTCCCACAGGCCTATGTCTACCCCATGACGCGGATCGAGACAGACATCATGATTTCAGGCGGCGGCGTCGCGGGCCTTGGTGCGGCGGCTGCTTTTGGCACGGCAGGATTTCGCGTGCTGATCGTCGACCCCGCCCCCCCTGTCACAACCAATGACGCAAAAGGTGCCGACCTGCGCACCACCGCATTCTTGCAACCCGCAAAGGGCTTTCTGGACCGCGCAGGGCTGTGGGACCGGCTCGCCCCCCATGCCGCCGCCTTGCAGATCATGCGCATTGTGGACGCCAGCGGGCCTGACGGCACAATCCGCAGCAGTGCCGATTTCAACGCCGCCGACGTGTCAGATCTGCCCTTTGGCTGGAACCTGCCCAACTGGCTGCTGCGGCGCGAAATGGTCGCGCGACTGGCCGAATTACCCAATGTGACCTTCAAAACCGGCACTGGTTTTGGCGATATGGTGGCGCGCTCGGCCCATGCATTGGTGCGGCTGACCGATGGCAGCGCGGTGCGAGCCAAGCTGGTGATCGGGGCGGACGGGCGCGGCTCTCCTGTGCGCAAATCCGCAAAAATAGACGTAAAAACAACGCGCTATGGGCAAAAGGCGATCACCTTCGCCGTCACCCACGACGCGCCGCACAGCAACATATCGACCGAAGTGCACCGCGCCGGCGGTCCCTTCACGCTGGTCCCACTGCCCGATCTGGCAGGAAAGCCCTGCTCGGCTGTGGTCTGGATGCAAATGGGCCCCGCCGTGCAAGACCTGATGACCCTGAGCGACGCGGCCTTCAGTGCAGCGGCTACAGACCGCTCGGCAGGCACCAACGGGACCCTGACACTGGTTTCCAAACGCAGCGTCTGGCCGATCATCAGCCAATGCGCGAACAGATTGACAGCTCCGCGCACCGCCTTGGTCGCAGAGGCCGCCCATGTTGTGCCTCCCATTGGCGCGCAGGGCTTGAACATGTCACTGGCCGATCTGGCTTGCCTGCTTGATCTGGCCAAAACCCATGTGGATGACCTCGGCGGGCGCGCGATGCTGGACGCTTACCAAAAGGCGCGCCATGGCGACATCCGGCTGCGGGTCAGTGGTATCGACGCGCTGAACCGGGCCTCGATTGCGGGCCATCCCGCGGTGCAAGACCTGCGGGCTGCGGGGATCAAGGCGCTTTATGGTGCCGCCCCGATCCGGCGCAAGCTGATGGAATTGGGCTTGGGCGCGAAGGCCTAAAGCACCGCCTCCAGCACAGGCGTCAAACGGCCAACTGTGCTGTCTACATCATACAACTTATCAAGACCAAACAAACCCAGACGGAAAGTGCAGAAGTCCTCCGGCTCGTCACATTGCAACGGCACGCCCGCCGCAATCTGCATCCCTTGTGCGGCAAATTTTGACCCGTTTTGCACCAGTGGATCGTCCGTATAGCCAACCACCACGCCCGGCGCCTGGAATCCTTCGGCAGCGACGGATTTAATGCCTTTCGCCGCCAGGATCGCGCGCACTTTGCGCCCCAAATCCCACTGCGCCGCTTTCAATTTATCAAAGCCATAGGTCTTGGTCTCGGCCATCGTATCGCGCAGTGCCCGCAAGCCGTCCGTTGGCATCGTCAGGTGATAGGCATGACCGCCCCCCTCATAGGCCGCCATGATCGACCGCCATTTTTTCAGATCCATCGCAAAGCTGTCCGAAGTGGTCTCGGCCAACCGTGCCGCTGCACGCTGCGACATCATCACAAGGCCCGCCGACGGCGTCGCCGACCAGCCCTTTTGCGGCGCGGAGATCAAAACATCCACCCCCGTCGCCTTCATATCCACCCAGATGCACCCGCTCGCGATGCAATCAAGCACCATCAACGCGCCCACCTCGTGGGCCGCGTCCGCCATGGCTTTCAGGTAGTCATCTGGCAGGATCAGGCCCGCACTGGTTTCCACATGCGGTGCAAAAACCACGTCAGGTTTCGCTTCGAGAATGGCCGCAACGATGTCTTCGATTGGTGCGGGCGCAAATGGCGCACGGCTGTCGTTGCCCGCTTGGCGCGCTTTCATCACTGTCGTTTTGGCAGCAAAATTGCCGGCTTCAAAAATTTGGCTCCAGCGATAAGAGAACCAGCCATTTCGTATGATCAACGCATGGGCACCGCCGCCGAATTGACGCGCAACAGCTTCCATCGCGAAAGTGCCACCACCGGGCACAAGAGCCACTTCATCGGCGTTATAAACCTCGCTCAACATGGACGAGATATCGGTCATAACACTTTGAAAGGATTTCGACATATGGTTGAGCGAGCGATCCGTGAACACCACGGAGAATTCCATCAGGCCATTGGGGTCTACCGGGGTTCTAGCAGTCATTTTCGTCTCCAATTTTAAGGTGTTTGCAACATGACGCGCCAGCCTCGCATTGGCAAACTCAAATCGGACCGGGCCTACGCTCTTCGCTGAGCAAAACATTGGCCTCGACGTTGCCCACACCGGGTAGCGTCATCACACGCCGCCGCAAGACACGCTCAAAATCGGCAAGATCACGCGCAACGACACGCAAGCGGTAGTCATACAACCCCAAGACATGCTCAACCGTTTGCACCTCTGGAATGGCACTGACAGCACGCTCGAAATCTTCAAGGCTGACGCGCCCCTTAGTGGCAAGTTTCACGCCCAGAAATACCGTCACGCCAAAGCCGACCTTTTCGGCATTCAGCAGCAATGCCCGCCCCTTGATAATGCCCGCATCTTCTAACCGCTTGATCCGGCGCCACATCGCGGGTTGGCTCAAGCCAAACCTGCGGCCCAATTGGCTCGCAGGTCGGCCCGCGTCCGCACAAAGCGCGCGTAAAATATCGCGGTCGAGGTCATCAAGGGTCAAAGCGGTAGCACCCTGTTGGATTTAATCTCGGCCACCGTCATCAACGCCTCGATGTCCGCAATATGCGGCAAGGTCAGGACCTGTTTGCGGTAAATCTGTTGGTAATGCGACAAATCACGCGCCACCAGCGAAAGGCGCACATCAACACGGCCCAAAAATGTCTGGATCTCCAGAACCTCGGGCACCAACCGCGCAGCAGCGAGAAAATCATCAAAGGCCCGCGACACGGTTTTATCGAGCGTGATCCGCAAGGACACCTGCACCGTGTGGCCCAAAGCGGCCCAATCAATCACTGCCACCTGCCCTTGTATGACCCCGTCAGCGGCCAGTTTCTCCAACCGCCGCGTGACTTTGCCAATGGTCAACCCTGTGAGCTGCGCCAAATCAGGCGCCGCCAGAGCCGGATCAATTTGCAAATGGCGTAAAATCGCGCGAGCGTCACTATCAAGCATGAAAATACCACTAAACATTCATATAAAGCATGACAAGTTTCTTCTGAGTAAAAATATGCACCTTTACAACCTCCCCAAGCGGCAAACGACCCGATATAAGCGCCCCAGAAACCAAAAAAGGACTGCCACCATGCGCGTTTATTATGATCGTGATTGCGATGTGAACCTCATCAAAGACAAAAAAGTCGCCATTCTTGGCTACGGCTCCCAAGGCCACGCCCACGCGCTGAACCTGCGCGATTCTGGCGCGAAGAACCTTGTCGTGGCCCTGCGCGAAGGCTCCCCGTCTGCCAAGAAAGCCCAAGCCGAAGGCCTGAAAGTCATGGGCATCCAAGAAGCCGCCGCTTGGTGCGACCTGATCATGTTCACAATGCCCGACGAGCTTCAGGCTGAAACATACAAAAAGCACGTCCGCGACCATCTCAAGCCAGGCTCCGCGATTGCATTTGCACATGGCCTGAACGTGCACTTCGGCCTCATCGAGCCAAAAGAAGGCGTTGACGTCATCATGATGGCGCCAAAAGGCCCGGGTCACACAGTGCGCGGCGAGTTTACCAAGGGCGGCGGCGTGCCTTGCTTGGTTGCGGTGCACACGGACGCGACTGGCAAGGCGATGGAAATCGGCCTGTCGTATTGCTCGGGCATCGGTGGCGGTCGCTCCGGCATCATCGAGACAAACTTCCGTCAGGAATGCGAAACCGACCTCTTTGGCGAGCAAGCTGTGCTTTGCGGTGGCATCGTCGAGCTGATCCGCATGGGTTTCGAGACACTTGTCGAAGCTGGCTACGAGCCTGAAATGGCGTATTTCGAATGCCTGCACGAGACCAAGCTGATCGTTGACCTGATCTATGAAGGCGGCATTGCCAACATGGATTATTCGATCTCCAACACAGCAGAATACGGCCAGTATGTGTCGGGTCCGCGCATTCTGCCCTATGTCGAGACAAAGGCACGTATGAAGGCGGTTCTGGACGACATTCAATCGGGCAAGTTTGTGCGCGACTTCATGCTGGAAAACGCGGTTGGCCAGCCCACGATCAAAGCATCGCGCCGGTCCAATGACGAGCACCAGATCGAGCAGGTTGGCGGTAAATTGCGCGCCATGATGCCGTGGATCTCGGCGGGCAAAATGGTTGACAAAGCCAAAAACTAAAGGCGACATGACAGGGTGGGTTTCAACCCGTCTTTCGGGGCGTCCCAATGGGGCGCCCCTTTTTCAAAATCTTATCCGCCGAAACATTTTTCTCAAGGCTAGACATGGCAACCCAACCAACCTTGGCGAACTGGCTGTCGGTTCTGGCGCTTGGCCTGATCTGGGGCGGCACGTTTATGGTCGTCTCGATTGCCTTGCAAGGATATGGCCCGTTGACGGTGGCAAGCGCGCGCACCACCCTGGGTGCCGTAGCCCTGCTGTCCTTGATGCGTGCCATGAATCGCCCGATGCCGGTTTTTGATGCCCGCATGATCAAATATCTGGTTGTGATCGGAGCGCTGAACACGGCGCTGCCTTTTGCACTGTTGAGTTGGGGTCAGCAATATGTGCCGTCGGCCTTTGCAGGGATTTCGATGGCGGCGGTGCCGTTGTTTGTCTTGCCGCTGGCGCATTTTTTCACCGATGAAAAGCTCAGCACCCGCAATCTTCTGGGGGTGATTTTTGGGTTTACCGGCGCGGTGGTCTTGATTGGCCCGTCGGTTTTGCGCATCGGCACCGGGCTGGAGCCCTTGGGGCAAATCGCCTGTGTTGCAGCCTCTTTGTCCTATGCGGTGTCCAGCATTATGACCCGCCGCTGTCCGCCGATTGACCCGATCACGATGGCTGCGATGTTGTTGGTGGTAGGGGCTGTGATCTTGATTCCTGCGATGCTGATTTTCGAAGGTGTGCCGCAGGTGGCGGACACAAAACCAACAATTGCGATCGTCTTTTTAGGGATCGTGCCCACAGCACTAGCAGCCCTGTTGCGGGTCACCACAATCCGCAGTGCAGGCACGGTGTTTATGACGCTGGTAAGTTACCAAGTGCCTGTTTGGGCAATGATTTTTGGCGCCTTTGTGTTGTCAGAGGTGCTGCCGCTGCGGTTTTTTGCGGCCCTTGCACTGATCATGATTGGCTTGTTGATCAGCCAGTGGAATGGCCTGCGGCGGATTTTTGCAAGGCAGGCCTAGACCGCCTGTTGTGTGACCTCGGCCACGATCCCGTCCACGACCTGCGCCAGCAGGTCCGCGTCTTCACATTCGGCCATCACCCGCACCAACGGTTCGGTGCCCGATTTGCGGATCAGCAACCGGCCTTTGCCCACCAGTTTGATCTCGGCGTCTGCGATCACCGCCTTGACGGCTGCTGCGGCCATCGGGTCGGTGCCCAAGCTGTAGCGCACGTTTTTAAGCATTTGCGGCACGGTCTCGAAGCTTTGGCTCAGTGCGCTGGCCTTTTGACCGGTCTCGAGCATAGCGGCCAGAAATTGCAGCCCCGCCAATAGCCCGTCGCCGGTGGTTGCATAGTCGGTCATCACCAGATGGCCGGACTGTTCGCCGCCCAGATTATAGCCGCCTGCGCGCATCGCCTCGACCACATAGCGGTCGCCGACGCCGGTGCGCAACAGCGACAGCCCTTTGCGGTCCAGAAACCGCTCCAGCCCGAGGTTTGACATGACGGTCGCGACCAATGTGTTGCCGTTGAGCCGCCCTGAGGCCGCCCAGCGCTCTGCCAGCAGCGCCATGAGTTGGTCGCCGTCTGCCACCGCGCCGTTTTCGTCCAGTATCATCACGCGGTCGGCGTCGCCATCGAGGCAAATACCCACATCGGCCCCATGCGCGATAATGGTTTCGGCCGCCGACAGTGGCGAGGTCGAGCCGCACCCCGCGTTGATATTAAAGCCGTCCGGAGACACCCCCACGGGGATCACGGTGGCGCCCAGTTCCCAGAGCACTTCGGGCGCGACCTTATAGGCGGCCCCGTTGGCGCAATCGATCACGACCTTGAGCCCGTCGAGCCGCATCCCGTGTGGCAGCGTGGTTTTGATCCGTTCGGCATAGCGGAACCGCCCGTCATCGATCCGTTTGGCCCGTCCGATGTTGCGGGCCTTGGCAGGCTCGATGCTGCCCGCAACCAGCGCCTCGATTTCGGCCTCGGCGGCGTCGGAGAGTTTGAACCCGTCGGGCCCGAAGAATTTGATCCCGTTGTCGTGGTGAGGATTGTGGCTCGCCGAGATCATGATCCCCACGTCCGCCCGCATCGAGGTGGTCAAAAGCCCGACAGCCGGGGTCGGGATTGGGCCCAGTAGCAGCACGTTCATGCCGGTGCTGGTCAGCCCTGCGGTCAGGGCGTTTTCAAACATATAGCCCGAGAGCCGCGTGTCCTTGCCGATCACAACGCGGTGCCCGTTGGACCCGTCGTTGCGGAAATAGCGCCCTGCGGCAGCCCCGATTTTCAGGGCCATCTCGGCGGTCATCGGGTGCAGGTTTGCGGTGCCCCGAACGCCATCAGTGCCAAAGAGTTTGCGTGTCATAGCTGCTCCGCCATTGCCATTTGCAGGCGCAGGGCCTGTCGTGTTTCGACTGTATCGTGCACCCGCAGGATTTGCACCCCTTGCGTGACGCCGTGGAGCGCCACGGCGATGGACCCTGCAGTGCGGTCGCGTGCCCGCGGTGCGTTTGCAAGAGTGCCGATAAACCGTTTGCGCGAGGCCCCCAAGAGCACAGCGCAGCCAAGCCCGTGAAACAGCGACAATCCGCGCAGCAGTGTCAGATTATGGTCGAGGGTTTTGCCAAAGCCGATGCCCGGGTCGACGATGATCCGGTCGGGGTGGATGCCGGATGCGGTGGCGCTGCGGATTTGTGTGGCCAGAAAGTCGTAGATATCGAGCAGCACGTTGTCGTAGGTCGGGTCGTTTTGCATGGTGGCGGGGTCGCCGCTGGCGTGCATCAGGCAGATTGGCGCGCCCGAGGTGGCGGCGGTCTGGGCCATGGCGGGATCATAGGTCATGGCGGCCACATCGTTGATGAACGATGCGCCAGCGGTGAGCGCGGCGCGGGCGACGTCTGATTTGCGGGTGTCGATCGAGATCGGGATGTCACTGCGCGCGCGGATGGCGGCGATGACAGGAGCGGTGCGGGCGATTTCGTCGGCGTGGCCTACGGTTTGCGCGCCGGGCCGCGTGCTTTCGCCGCCGATGTCGATGATATCGGCCCCCGCCTGCACCATATCCAGCGCATGGGCGCAGGCAGCATCGGGGTCGTTGAACAGCCCGCCATCCGAAAAGCTGTCAGGGGTCACGTTGAGGATGCCCATGATGCGTGGGGCGGTCAGGGGCAGCCCTGCAATTGGCGCACGCGGGGCGGTCAGGCGGTCCAGGGCCGCAGCGGGGATATCGCGGGCCGCAACAATTTGCGGGGCGGCGTTGCGCGCCAGAACTTCAACGCGGTCGAACCAGCACCAGCCGATGTGATACGCCCCCGCGGGTATGGGGCCGAACATCTGCAGGATCGGGCGGTAATAGCGGGTCATGTCAGCACGCGGCGATCCGCGGGATGCGCCACGACCGGCAGGTCGGATGCGGGCGCATCAGTGCCGATCACAAAGACCTCTTTTGCCTGCATTTCGCGCGCAAACCACATCGCCAATGCCAAGGCGTCGCGCGGGCCGGCAGAGGGGCCATCCACCGCGTCGAGCACGATTTTCGACGGGGCCCAGACGCAGATCTGGTCGTTTTTCATCGCCCAGTCCAGCTCGGTGCGGGTTGCGACCACTTTGCAGCGCAGGTCGCGGGCGGCGAGTGCCCAGGCGTTCTGCTCAATGGCCAAAAGGTCGATGCGGCGCTGGGTCATGGCGTGGCCGGTTTGCGGCACCGCCAGATCAGAGGCCGCGACGCAGATGATCAGCGGCGCGTCTTTTGCCGCAAGCGCGTCAATCCAGCCGGTCAGATGCGGCGATGCGGCAGCCGCGTTGGTCAAGAACAGCACACGCGGATGCGGCGCCTCGATGTGGCTCTGACCCGCGTGCGACACCCCGTCGCGCGAGCGCACGATTTCGACGCCAAGCGCAAAGGGGCCGCGGTCGAGTTTTTCGATGCGCACAAACACCCGCTCGGCTTGTGGTTCCAGTAAAATCCGTTCGGCCACACGCGCAGCAAGGGTTTCCAGCAGGTTGATCCGCTCGGCGTGCAATTCAATGGTGATGGCTTCGGTCACGCGGTCATAAGACAAGATGCGGTCGACGTCGTCGTCAATCGGGCCGGTCAGCGGGGTGACTTCGACGACAATGTTGAATTTCACCCGTTGCAGGGTGCCACGTTCCAACTGGAACGCGCCGATTTCAACCTCGACAATATAATCGCGCAGGGAAATACGGTCAAAAGGGGCGGCGGCGCTGGCCTCGGCCCGTTCGCTGGGGTGGGCAAAGGCAAGGCGGATATCATCTGTCATGGTCTACTCGATCAAGGGGTCCTTGCGGCATACTCGCCCCAAAGACCCCTTGCAAGCCATGCAAAGACGGCAACCCGCGGTGCCTGTGCGACCTTAGTTAGATGCGGTGCGCGTGGGTTGGCGGTAAAAGTAGTGCGACCCGATCGAGGCCGTGCGCGGGAAGCGGCGTGACCACGACGGGCTGACGGCCTTGGTATGATAGTTGGTAGCCCCGCCCGTTAGGGTGCGCGGTGCGCCGTCAAGCATCAGTCTGGCGACTTTGCCGACACGGACCCAAGCGCCCTGTTCGGTGATGACCTCTTTGCGGCCATCACAGGTATAGGTGAACTGGCAGGCGAATTTGCGACCGGTGCCCTGATTGATCACAGCGCAGGGCGTGTCGGGGAAAGAGGCGCGGTCGACGCGGTTCAGGATGACTTCAGCCACCGCAAACATGCCTTTGACGGATTCGCCGCGGGCCTCGAAATAAAGCGCCTCTGACAGGCAGCGCCACTGCGCGTCGCCGGTTGCGGTGGGCTGTGCGGCGATGAATTCGCGGTCATATGACAGCGTTGTGTCATCCAGCTGCACGGTGTTGTTCTGGGGGGTTGGCAAGGTTGTCAGCGCGCTCATCCGCGCATCAGGCACCACGGAGAGCGACTGGCGCTCCTGTCCCAGCAGCGCACTTAGCCGGCTGGCGATCATTTCTTCTGCTTGCGGGGCTGTTGCCACCATCAACAAGCAGGCTGTCAGCGCCGCCTTCAAGCGGGGTCCAAAAGTAAATCGCATTGCGAAAATCCAAAGCGTCACGTGGTCAGCCCCACGCAGGCATGGGCTTGTTAGGAGAAAGCGGACGGTCCGTCTACCCCATGCTGCATCGCAGCAATTTTGCGGCGGATTTATGCCACGCCGGTCAATTTGTCCGCAATGGCCAGTTGGGCCGCATGAAGCCGCGCCACAGGCACCCGAAACGGAGAGCACGATACATAGTCAAAGCCTTGCGCGCGACAAAAGGCTATGGCGGTGCGGCTGCCGCCATGTTCGCCGCAAATCGACAGCACCACATCGGGCCGCCCTGCCCGACCACGCGCGGCCCCGATGGACAGCAATTCGCCGACCCCTTCGACATCAAGGGTATGAAACGGGTCTTCGGCGTAGACGCCTTGTTGCACATAGGCCGACATGAACCGCCCCGCATCATCGCGTGACAGCCCATAGGTCATCTGGGTCAAGTCATTGGTGCCAAAAGACAAAAAGTCAGCATGTTTGGCGATATCTTCGGCCCGGAGCGCCGCGCGCGGGGTTTCGACCATGACCCCCAACCGGTAGGTGAAGGGGATGTTTTTCTCGGCGCGCACCGAAGCTGCGACCGCGTCGATCTGGGCTTGCACCAGTTCAACCTCGCGCATCGCGCTGACCAACGGGATCATAATTTCGGGCACGACGTCATTGCCGCCTGCGGCCATTTCAGCCGTTGCCTCAAAGATTGCGCGCACCTGCATCTCGTAGATTTCGGGCACAGCGATGCCCAATCGCACGCCGCGCATCCCCAGCATCGGGTTATATTCCGATAATGCCGCAACCCGGTCGGTGACCGTATTCACCGGCAGGGCCAGTTGTTCAGCAAGGTCGCGAAGTCCGGCTTTGCCTGATGGCAAAAACTCGTGCAACGGTGGATCGAACAGCCGGATGCAGACGGGCAGTCCCTTCATGATCCTGAAAAGTTCTTTGAAATCATTGCGTTGCATTGGTAGTAGCCGGTCGAGCACCGCGCGCCTGTCGTTGCCGCCTCCTGCAAAGATCATTTCACGCATGACGCCAAGCCGGTCGCCCTCAAAGAACATGTGCTCTGTGCGACACAGTCCGATGCCTTCGGCGGCGAAATTCCGCGCAGTCTGGGCGTCGGCGGGGGTATCTGCGTTGGCCCGCACCCCGATATCGCGCGAATCGTCGGCCCAATCGAGCAAGGTCCGGAAGGTTTGGTCCAAGGTTGCCTCGACCATCGCAGGCTCGCCCGCAAGCACGTCGCCGGTGGTGCCATCGACGGTGATCATGTCACCTGCGTTGAACCGGCGCCCGTCGGGGGCCACGATGGCCTGTTTTTTCCGGTCGATCACGAGGTCCGAGGCCCCCACCACGCAGGGCACACCCAGCCCGCGCCCAATCACGGCGGCATGGCTGGTCACACCGCCGCGCATGGTCAGGACGGCGACGGCGGCATGCATTCCGCGGATGTCTTCGGGCGTCGTTTCGCGGCGCACAAGCACGCATGGCTCGCCGCGCGCCGCACTGGCTTGGGCCTCCGAGGCGGTCAGCACGATGTGACCGGATGCAGCACCCGGGCTTGCGGCAATACCGGTGACGATGCGTTCACGCCGTGCTGTCGGGTCGACTTGCCGGTGCAAAAGCTCCGAAAGTGCGGTGGGTTCGACCCGCATCACCGCCTCCTCGCGCGCGATGATCCCGTCTTCGGCCAAGGCGACGGCAATCCGCACCGAGGCCCGAGAGGCGCGCTGCACCCGCACCGCATCCAGAATATGCAGATTATTGTTCTGGATGGTGAATTCGACCTGCATTTCTTCGCGCAGCTTTTCGCGGCAGGTTTTGCCGATGGCCAGCAGTGCGGCAAATACTTCTGGACTGCGGTCTTGCAAAGAGGGGCCGCGGTCGTCTTTGGTCAGGTAGATCGCGCCTTTGACATCACCCAAAGCATCGCGGCCTTGGCTTTGACCCAGATAGCGACCGGTGATTTGCGGCATCCCCGTGGCGCTGTCGACGTATTGGATGACACCCGATCCGCTGATCATCTCGCCCACGCCCAATGCCATGGCCTGCACGACCAGCCCCAGCCCTGCGTCGGCGGGCGCGCCTTTGGCTTGGCGCAGCAGGCGCGCGGTGGTGCCGTCCCATGCACGCGCCATGGAGCGCAGGACTTCGCCCAGTTGCACCTCGACGCTTTGCGGGAACGGCTCGTCGGTCTCGAATTCATAGGCTTCGAGCATATGGGCGAGGGTTTTTTCATCGGCGTTTGCGGGGATATCAAACGCCTCGGGGTCCAACCGCGAGACATGCACGGCAAACGAGCGCAGGAATTTGAGGTAGAGCGCGGTGGCCGCCGATGTGCCTATTGATGTGCACATGGCCGCATAGCGCGCGTCATTCATGCCGATATTCAGAATTGCACTGGGCCCGCCCCAATCGGGGTCTTCACTGGACGGGCGCACAGAAAGCAGCGGGTCGTCGCCAAAAGGCGCAAGGATCGCTGCCATATCGGGCATCTCGCCGATGGCGATCTGGTGCACCGCGTCAAACGACAGCGCCACGGTGACCGGCACCGGCATGTCGAGCCGCACCAGACGTTGCAGGCATTTGGCCCGCCCGCCATGCACCACGGGCGACATCAGCGCGGTGGGTGTGATCAGGGTGACGGGTTCGCATTTAAATTTATTCTGCACTGCAGCACCATTCCTTATGTGTGCGCAGCATAGGGGGAGTTTGCCCTTTAGGTAAAGGACAGACTAGCCTTCAATACGGGTCAAATCGGCGACCGAGAGGCAGATTTTTCGAATACGCGACAAAAGGTTAAGCCGGTTGCGCCGCACCACCTGTTGATCGGCGTTGACCTGCACATCCGTGAAGAAGGCATCAATCGGTCCGCGCAGGCCCGCCATGGCGGTCATGGCTGTGCCGAAATCCTCCGTTTTCATGGCAGGGGTGATTTTGGCCTCTGCCGCGTCAAGGGCTTTGAACAGCTCGGTTTCCGCCCCCGCCTCGGCGTGTTTGATATCCGCGCCATAGGAATATTCAACACCGTCTTTGGCTTCGGCTTGGGTCAGGATGTTATTGGCGCGCTTGAAGCCTTGGATCAGGTTCACGCCATCATCGGTGGACAGGGTTTCCGACAGGGCGCGGGCGCGTTTGACCAGCAGTGTCAGGTCGTCGGCACCCTCCATGGCGATGCAAGCGTCGATGATGTCGTGGCGGATGCCTTGATCTTTGAGGTAGGTTTTGAGGCGGTCGTGGAAGAAGGATAGGAGGTCGGTTGCAAGTGCCCCTTGATCAGAAGTTAAACCAAGTTTTTTCCGCGCGAATACGGAGAATTTTTCAGACACTTCCTCGTTGTCAATTACTGGATCGAGACCCTGTAACACCTTGTCCAAGCTTTCAGATAAAGGGAGTTCGCCGTCAAACTTTGTGAAATCGAAACCCAACTCACCGATGATTTCAACCATGTCTGGTGTGGTAGACTTGGTTTCATAAAGATGCGCAACTTGAGGTTTCCAGAACAGTCCGCACAGATGAGCATCCATTTTAGTGAACTGGTTCTGAAACAGTTCCAACGCGCTAAATGATAAATCATTCTCCAACACCAGCCTTATCACACCCAGCGCAGCGCGGCGCAGCGCGAAGGGGTCTTTGGAGCCTGTGGGTTTCTCGTCAATGGCCCAGAAGCCGGTGAGGGTGTCGATTTTGTCGGCCAGCGCCACGGCGACCGAGACGGGTGCGATGGGCACGTCGTCGGAAGGGCCGAGCGGCGAGTAGTGCTCTTGGGCGGCGGCGGCTATAGCGTCCGAGAGGCCTGCTTCACGGGCGTAGTAGCGGCCCATCAGCCCTTGCAGGTCGGGGAATTCATAGACCATCTCGGAGGAGAGATCGGCCTTGGCGACGCGGGCGGCCTCCGCGACCTCATCGGCATCTGCGCCGACGATGGGGGCGATGTCACGGGCCAGTGCGATGATGCGGTCAATCCGCTCTTTCTGGCTACCCAGTTTGTTATGGAACGTCACGTTCGACAGGCTGTCAAGCCACGGCTGCATTCCGGCCTTGGCCACACGCAGGTCGTTTTCCCAGAAGAACTTGGCGTCCGAAAGCCGTGCAAAAAGCACCTTTTGGTTGCCCTTCAGGATCGTCGCGCCGTGGTCGGCCGTGACGGTGTTGGCGACGGTCACAAAGCGGGTGATCTGGTCTGATTTGGGGTCGCGCACCGAGAAGAATTTCTGGTGCTCTTTCATCGAGGTTTTCAGCACCTCATCCGGCAGGTCGTAAAACGCCGCGTCAATCTGTCCGATCAAAACAACAGGCCATTCGACCAGCCCTGCGACCTCGGCCAAAAGTCCCTTGTCCTCGACCACGTCCAGGCCCAGCGCAAAGGCCTGATTGGTGGCGTCGTGCCAGATCGCATCGGCCCGGTCACCCGCGCGCAGCATGACATGGGCGCGCTTTAACTTCGTCTCGTAATCATCGAAAGACGTTACATTAAATGCATCTGGCGACAGGAACCGGTGGCCGCGGGTCTGCGCGCCCGATGTGATCCCGTCCACGTCTAATGGCACGACCTGTGCGCCGGCCTCGTCGGTCAGGATACACACGATGGAATGCAGCGGGCGGACCCATTTCAGCGTGCCCGCGCCCCAGCGCATGGATTTGGGCCATGGGAAGTTGCGAATGGTGTCTTCCAGCACTTCGGCGATGATATCGGCGGCCATGCGCCCCGGCTTTTCGATCACGGCAAAGTAGGTTTGACCTTTTTTGTCGTCGCGAATTTCCAAGGCCTCGCGAGAGATGCCTGCGCCGCGCAAAAAGCCGTCGATGGCTTGCTCGGGGGCCCCCACTTTGGGGCCTTTGCGGTCCTCGCGCTGCGGATTGCTTTTGGCGGTCAGGTCTTCGACCGACAGGGCCAAGCGGCGCGGGGTGGAAAACGCGGCGGCAGATTTATAGGTCAGCCCAGCCTCGACCAGCCCGTCGGTGACCTGTTTTTTCAGGTCTGCGGCGGCTTTGTCTTGCATCCGCGCGGGGATTTCCTCGGAGAAGAGTTCAATCAGCAGGTCGGGCATTATTTCAGGCTTTCGGGGACAGGAGGGCAGTCGTCGGGCGGGAAGTTGCCGTCAAAGACCACATCGCCGCAGGGGTTGATCTGGTGCCACGAATAGGCGCGCCCGTCAGGGTAGACGGCGACCACACGGTCGATGCCGTATTTGAAATCCTTGACGCCGAGAAAGCCTGTGGCGAGGCCCGCTTCGAGGTCATTGCCGATTTGCTCGGCGTCAAAGCAATCGAACCATCCGGGTGCGATGCGTGGTGCGATATCGTCGTAGATTTCGTAAGTTGCAGTCAATGCGTCGAGTGATTGGGTCACCTCAAAGCAGGCCCGATAGCGCAGCGGGCTGGAATTGCTGTCGATGGCCTTTACATTTTCGAACATTATATTCTCAAGTTGACCGGTCGATGCCGAGGTAAGTTGTATTTTATCAACTTGTGCGGTGACATCTTCGTAATAGGCGTAGACCTGTAGGTAGTAGATTGATCCGCCTGTCAGCAATGCGATAGCGAGCATTCCCAGAATGATTGTTTTGCCTGTCATGTCGAAAATCCACCTGCTGTTGTGAGGATAAATGCATCCGCGCAGGCCTTGGCCAATGCACGCACGCGCCCGATGTAAGCCTGACGTTCGGTGACCGAAATCACACCGCGCGCGTCAAGCAGGTTGAAGACATGGCTCGCCTTGATGCATTGATCATAGGCTGGATGCGCCATGATGATGCGCCGACCGGTTTTGGGGTCGTCTGCGGGCAGATCAAGGATACGGGCGCATTCGGCCTCGGCGTCCTTGAAGTGCTGCAACAGCGTATCGGTGTCGGCCACGTCAAAGTTCCAGCGCGCGTATTCCTGTTCGGTTTGCAAAAACACGTCGCCGTAGGTCAGCGCGATGGGTGCATCCGGGTCGTTGAATGGCATCTCCATGACGTGGTCGCATTCCAGCACATACATTGCCAACCGTTCCAGCCCGTAGGTCAATTCACCTGATACCGGCTTGCAATCGTGGCCGCCGACTTGTTGGAAATAAGTGAATTGTGACACTTCCATGCCGTCGCACCAGACCTCCCAGCCAAGCCCCCAAGCGCCCAGTGTCGGGCTTTCCCAGTCGTCTTCGACAAAGCGGATGTCGTGCACCGCAGCGTCGATGCCAATCGCTTTGAGAGAGCCGAGGTAGAGGTCTTGCAGATCCGGCGGGCTGGGTTTGATGATGACCTGATATTGGTAATAGTGTTGCAGCCGGTTGGGGTTTTCGCCGTAGCGCCCGTCGGTGGGCCGGCGCGAGGGTTGCACGTAGGCTGCTGCCCAAGGCTTGCTGCCCAAGGCACGCAGGGTTGTGGCGGGGTGAAAGGTGCCTGCCCCCACTTCCATGTCATATGGTTGCAGGATGGCACAGCCTTTTGCGGCCCAATACGTCTGGAGCCGCAGGATGATTTCCTGAAAACTGCGTGGTTTGTCGGTCATCTTTACCCTCATCGCCTGTTGCCCTTCTCTTACGGGGGCGCGCCGGAAGGGTCAATTAGGCCACGGCTGGTAAATTCTTGGCGCACAGCGCCGATTCCTGCTGCACGTCGCCGCTGTGCTGTTAAATTCTGCAAAACGTCAAAAGATTCTGTGTATTTTTCCAAATTGGGGTTCTCATGATCCGCGTATTGCTTGCTTGGCTTATTATCACATTCACGTCACTGCCTGCGCTGGCCCAAAGCACGGTCTGGGTGCAGATCGAAGCGCAGCCGACGCTGGCCGCAGCACAGGGCCGCGCCAGAGCCTATGCCGGACAACTGGATGATGTGGCGGGCTATTTTGTGGGCGGGCGTTGGTATGCGGTTGTGCTGGGCCCCTATGCGCCCGCAGATGCAGAGGCGGTGTTGCGCCAGTTGCGCAGCAGTGGCCAGATTCCTGGCGATAGTTTTATTGCCGACGGAGCGCGGTTTCGCCAGCAGTTCTATCCGGTTGGTGTTGGCGCGCAAACGGCGGCGCGGCCGTTGCCGGCGGGCATTGTGGCGGCGCCCGCGGCCCAAGCTGTGGCCACAGGCGCGCCTGACCACGAGCATCCGGTGGAGCCAGAGGAGTTGATGCGCGAGGAAGCTGGCGTAGACGGGTTGTTGGACGGCAGCGAGCGCCGCGCGTTGCAGAGCGCATTGCGTTTTGCGGGGGTCTATGACGGGCCGGTTGACGGCATGATCGGGCGCGCCACCCGTGCTGCGATCCGCACATGGCAGCAGGCACGCGGCGAAGAGCCGAATGGTGCGTTGAATATCAGCCAGCGAGAGGCTTTGCTGGGCGCTTATGAGGCCGCAGGTGACGGTGTGGTTTTGCAACTGGTGCGCGCCGATGTTGCGGGGATCGAGATGTTGATCCCGACGCAGATGGTGGCATTCGGGTCATACGAGCCGCCGTTTGTGCATTTTGATCCCGTGGGTGACAGTGGCGCACGGGTGATGTTGATCAGCCAGGCGGGGGATGCGGACACGCTGGCGCAGCTTTACCAGATGATGCAAAGCCTGTCGGTTGTGCCGCGCAACGGGCCACGCAGCTTGGGTGAAACAGCATTCGAGATCGAGGGCGTCAGTGCTGATATCCGCGCCTATACCTATGCCAGACTTGAGGAGGGCGCGATCAAGGGGTTCAGCCTGATTTTGCCCGCCGCCGACGCGCCGCGCCAGCGCCTGATCCTTGACCAGATGCGCGCGAGTTTCACCACCTTTGACGCGGTCATGCCTGACACGTTGGACCAGTAGCAAGCCCGCCGCTAGGCGCAGATGTCGGAGGTCACATGGATCAGGGTCGGGCCGTTTGTGGCCAAGGCCGTGCGCACCGCGTTTTGCAAGGCATCCAGTGATTTGGGCGCGGCGGTGGCGGCGCCGTAGGCCTGTGCCAGTTTCACAAAGTCGGGGTTTTTCTGGATCACCGCATTGGGAGCGATTTGCGCCTGCACCATGCTGTCCTCGATCTCGCCCAGTTTGCCGTTGTCCCAGATGATGATCGGCAGCGAGAGGTCCAATTCGACTGCAACCATCAATTCTTGCAAGGAATATTGGAAGCCGTAGTCACCCGCGATGGCCACGACCGGCTGGTCGCCCACACCGATTTTACCGCCGATGGCGGCAGGCAAGGCATAGCCAAGCGTGCCAAAGCCGTAGGGGTGGTGCCAATGTGCGGCGCGATCCATTGGCCAGATTTCCTTGGCCGCATAGGCAAATTGCGTCATGTCCGAAAAGATCATGGTATCAGCAGGCAAAGCGGCGCGCAGCGCATCGGCCACGGGCACAATACCGGGCCGTTCCATTGCGATCTCGGCGCGCCATTTCACGCGGGCATCAACGACCTCTTGGGCGGTCCACGTGGTGTCAAGACGGTCTTCGAGCACCTCGGACAGTTTGTCGAGCACCGCAAAGCAATCGGCGAGGATCACATGCTCGGCGCCGTGCCTGTCGCAGAGCACCTGCGGGTCGATATCGACCCGCACCAAAGGGCAAGTGTGGCCCAGAGTGTCACGCCACAGATCGACCTCGGACAGCTCTGACCCCATGACGACGACCAGATCGGCGCTGCCGATCACATCCGCACTGGACCCGCGCGCGAGGGCTGCGCCAAAGTGCAGCGGATCGTCGGGCGCAATGATGCCGCGTCCTGCGTAGGTTGTCAGGCTGGCCGCCCCCCACTGCGCCATCACATCGCTTGCAAAGTCGAGATGCACCGCCCCGCCGCCAAAGATGAACAGCGGTCTGCGGGCGTTTTGCAACAAAGTGGCCAGTGCCATGATCTGCCCGTCCAGAGGGTCGGGTAGTGACACATCGGGTCGCGGTGCGGGGATGTCTGTGTCTGCCGCCCCTTGCAGCAGCCCGATCGGAAAGCTGATATGTTTGGGCCGTTTGCGCGCGGCGTCAAATTCGAACAGGGCGCGGTCGATCAGCGCATAGGCGGCGGTGGCCGAGCGCGCGGTTTCGGACCAGTCGCAGACGCAGGCGGCAGCCCCCTGTTGGTCTTTCATCTGGTGCAATTGCCCGCGCGCGGCTGCCGTGTCATCCAAGCACGACGACAGCACCAACACAGGCACCGAATCCGAATAGGCTTGCCCCATCGGGGTCATGATATTGCACAATCCGGGTCCGGTGATGACATAGCAGACCCCGACCCGTCCGGTGGCGCGCGCATAGCCGTCGGCCATGAACCCTGCCCCCTGTTCGTGCCGCGCAAGGATATGGGTCAGGCCGGCCTCTTGGATGCCGCGATACATTTCCTGATTATGCACCCCCGGGATGCCAAAGATCACCTCGACCCCGCGCGATTTCAACATATGCGAGATTTGGGCACCAAGGGGGCGTTGCGACATCAGGGTCTCCAGAATGAGCGGGTGAAAAGGACAAGCACAGCCATCATTTCAAGCCGCCCGATCAGCATGGCTGCCGCCAATATCCACTTTGCGGTGTCATTGAGCCCCGCGTAGTTTCCCGAGGGTCCGATCTCGCTGCCCAAGCCGGGCCCGATATTGGCGATGGCGGCGGCGGCACCTGACACCGAGGTGATGAAATCGAGCCCTGTCATACTCAGCAGTGTGGCCACGACGCCCAGCACCAACAGGAACGCCACAAAGAAGGCCATGACCGAGCTTAACACATCATGGGACACGGGCCGCCCCTGATAGCGCGGCAGGAAGATACCGTGCGGCGAGTGGATTTGTCTGATCTGGCTTTTGATCGAGGCCAGCAGCAACTGGTAGCGGAACACTTTGATCGAACAGGCGGTCGAGCCCGCGCAGCCGCCGATCAGCCCGATAAAGAAGAACATCACAACGGGGAATGTGCCCCATGTCATGTAGTCCGCACTTGCATAGCCGGTGCCCGAGATGATCGAGGTCACGTTGAACAGGGCCTCGCGGAAAGCGATTTCGGTGATTTCCCTTTCGCGCCCCCAGACCCATGCCGAAATCAGCAGCACGCTGACGCCGATGATGGCCAGAAACGCATGAATTTGGGTGTCTTGCAGAAGTGGTTTGGCCGTGCCCCCGACCAGTTGCACATAGCGCACAAACGGCAGGGCAGCCAGGATCATGAAGATGGACCCTGCGTAGTGCACGGCTTCACCGTAGAGCCCGAAAGACGCGTCCGAATTGGCCATGCCGCCGGTCGAAACGGTGGTCATGGCGTGCACCAGCGCGTCAAAGCCCTGCATCCCGAAGGCCGCGTAGACCAGAGCGCAGGCGGCCGTCAGCCCGACGTAAATGACCGAGATGTGGCTGGCGATTTCACCTGCACGCGGCAGGATTTTGCCACTGGTCTCAAAGCCTTCGGTGCGGAAAATCTGCATCCCGCCGACCCGCAGTTCGGGCAAAAATACCATCGCGACCACAATGATCCCGACCCCGCCCAGCCATTGCAGCGTGCCGCGCCACAGTTTGATACCCGCAGGCAGCGCCTCCAGGCCGCTGAAAACAGTGGCGCCTGTGGTGGTCAGCCCTGACATCGCCTCGAAAAACGCATCGGTCACGCTGGCATTGGTCGCCCCGATCACAAAGGGAATCGCGCCGAACAGCGGCAGGATGAGCCAGACCAGTGTGGTCAGCAGAAATGTCTGCCGGATCGTCAATTTCGCGCTGACCCCGTTGGCACAGGCCCCCGCAATCAGCCCGCCGGTCAGGATGGTGATGATCGCGCTTTCCATGAACACCGGCCAATGCCCGTTGCCCTCGATCAGGTCGGCCGCAAGAGGCGCCAGCATGGTCACCCCAAGTGCCGCCACAAGCAGACCGATCACATAACCTATGGGGCGAAAATCAAGCATTGCGCAGCGTTGGCCTGACTGCGCAAGCATGTCAAGAAGCAGCCCCTACAGCCGCGTCAGATTATCACGCATTGCGGTAGACTAGCCGACGTGGAACAGGCTTTGGAACAGCCGCGGATCGATCGAGGTGCTGGCGAATGTGTCCCCTTCGGTCAGCACCGAAACCGCGTCATGGCTGTGCAGACTTTCCTGGTGGCTGGCCACGACCCGAAAGTCGCCGACCCGCGCATCACCCAGCAATTGCGCGCAAAACAGCCGTGCGGCGTCTTCGACAAAGATCGGATTGGCCGCGTTCAGCTCGGCAAAGGCCTGTTCGTCCTCGCGTTTGACCATGACTTGGGTCTCGGTGGGCACCGCTGCGCGCGCCATGTCGATCACGTCTTCGAACCACAAGATCGGTTGATCGTTTTCGGCCACAAGCGACATCCGTGCCACCGATCGCTGCGAATGCGGCGTCGCGAGCTGCCCGCGATACTGCCGTGCGTGCTCGGACAGTTCCAGCGAGCACGGGCATGTGCTGGAATAGACATAGTCCAGATGCACCATCTTGCGCCGCACCCCGTCGATCTCAATCAGTTCCAGCGCGATATCGTAGTATTGATAGCCCGACAGCCCCGAGCGCAGGCTTTGCACCTTCATCGGAAAGGAAAACCGCATCTGGATACGCGCGTCAAAGCTGTCGAGGTCGGATTTGTAAGCGTCCAGCGCGCGCTCGATCACTTCAAAGCTGAAGGTTTCTTCGGCGTGTTTATAGAAGGTGCGCATGATCCGCGACATGTTGATGCCCTTCTTTTCGGCCTCGAGGCTGACAGTGCCGGTCACCGAAGTTTCCAGCGTCAGATCACCGCCATCGCGGGTATGAAACCGGATCGGCAGTCGAAAATTTGAGATCCCCACATGTTGAATTTGCTGTTTGGTGCCTTTGATCAGGCTGGACGGCCCGTTTTGCAGGTCGGGCATGGTGGCCTTATAGGCCTCGTCGACCTCGAATGCATCGGGGTAGGCCCGCGCCAACGCGGGATAATTGCTGACCTCCTGGCCGGGGATCAGCCGACTGACCAGCGGGTCGAGCAGCGAGACTTCCTCGGGGGTCACGTCCACCGCCCAGCGCCGCAGCAATGCAAGGGCCGCTTCGGCCTCGGCGCGGGTTGGCTCACCGTCCCGGTCAGCGCTCAGATTTTTTGAATGAATGGTCATGTCGTGCCCCCCGACGGTGGTGTCCTGCCCCATGAGATGGGGTGTTGCCGCGCCTTTTCCAATATTTTCGTAATAGATACGCGACAGGGTGGCCCGTAGATCAGTCATTCATGCATCTCCTTTGCGCGCCATGGTAGCAGTATCCTAGCGCCAAGACGCGGGAAAAGTCAGCCTAGACCTTATCAAGCGCCCCAAGCAAGTCGCCGATCAAATCCGCCGGATCTTCAAGCCCGACCGACAACCGGATCAACCCCATGGAAATGCCAAGTATGTCTTTGTGGTCTTGCGGCAGCCGCTGGTGGGTTGTGGTCGCGGGATGGGTCACGATGGATTTGGCATCCGCGAAATTATTGGAAATGGTGAAAATCTCCAATGCGTTGATGAACCGGAAACAGGCGTCGCGTCCGCCTGCAACCTCGAATGCCAGCACGGTGCCGCCGCTGGGGGCTTGCGAGATTGCCAGATCGTATTGCGGGTGTGCCGGATGGGTCGGGTAGCGCACGGTGGTCAGTTTGGGATGCCCGTGCAGCGCTTGTGCGACCTGAAGGGCGGCGGCAGATTGCGCGCGCACCCGCAGATCAAGCGTTTCAAGCGCTTTGAGGTGTGTCCAAGCGGTGAACGGGTTCATCGCGCCGCCGGTGTGTTTCATATAGGTCTCGATCGGGCCGCGGATCAGCTCGCGGGATCCGACGATTGCGCCGCCCAGCAGCCGCCCCTGCCCGTCCACATGTTTGGTGGTCGACACCAGCGCCAGATCGGCCCCGCAGTCACGCGCATAAGAATAGACCGGTGTTGCCATCGCATCATCGGCCAGCACCAGCGCGCCAACACTATGGGCGGCTTTCACGATATGGCGCATATCGACGACTTCGAGCGTCGGGTTCGAGATGCTCTCAAAAAACACCAACGTTGTGTCGGGGCGAATGGCGGCATCCCAAGCGGCGGTATCGGTGCCGTCGACAAGGGTGATCTCCACGCCAAAGCGACCAAGGACGTCCTCCAGCACATAAAGGCAAGAGCCGAACAGCGCCCGCGAGGACACGACATGATCGCCCGCCTTGAGCAAAGCCGTCAGTGCGCCGCTGACCGCCGCCATGCCAGAGGTGCAGGCAAAGCAGTCCTCATAGCCCAGAAGCGCCGCCATGCGGTCCTCGAACATGCGCACGGTCGGGTTGCCGTAGCGCGCGTAGATAAATTCGTCGGGGCCGGATTCGATAAACCGCTGCTCGGCATCCTCTGCGGATGTGTAAACAAAGCCTTGTGTTGCAAAAATCGCCTCCGAGACCTCGCCATATTGGCTGCGGCGGGTGCCTGCGTGAACAGCTTTGGTGCGTTTGCTCCAGTTCGTCATCTTCATCTCCATGCCCGATCGGCAATAAAAAACCCCGACACCGAGGTATCGAGGCTGCTGCGCACTCTCACCCTGTTTAGCGGCATATTTAACGTGGCCCGCAATCCGGTCTCAAATCGCCACGAGCGCGGTAATACGCCCGCCGATCAGCGAGGTCAATATTGCGTAGTATTTGAAGTGTAGCGGTTCGTTAAGACATGGCGGGCTAGAGTTGTGCATCACAAGACAAGGAAGACACACATGCAATTCCGATCGCACCGCTATCGCACCGAATACCCGATCACCCTGAAAACCCCGATTGGCGCGGTTCAGGCGGTGATCAATGATGTCAATGAAACAGGGGCGCTGGTATCGATTACAACGCCTTTGGCGCGCGGACAGCGGATTTCCATGAGTTATCTGAACAACCGGGTCGAGGCGATTGTGCAATGGTCGCTGAAGGGAAAATGTGGCATTTCGTTTCGTCCGCACCTGACGATCGCACAGGTGGATCTACTGCGCTATAAATCAGCCGGACACCGCCAGATGCGGCATAATTCGACAGGCTATGCCGAGATGCGCTAGGTTTTGTCAGTCTCGATCAGATACTTTTGCAGCCCGATGATTTGCAGCCACAGAAACACGAACAGGGCGACCGGAAAGGCAAATGTTTCAAGCTTGACCCAAAGATCGGTGGACTGGGTGCGCCAGATCAGCTCGTTGGCGATGGCGAGGGCCGCGAACATCATGGTCAACCGGCGCGTCAGAATCATCCAGCCAGCATCCTGCATGGGCAGGAAATCTTCCATGATGAAGCGCAGGTAACTGCGCCCCCGCAACAGCCCGATGCCAAGGATCGCGGCGAAAAACCCGTAGACGATGCTGGTTTTCATTTTGAAAAACCGCTCGTCATTGAACCAGGCGGTCAATCCGCCAAAGAAAATCACCATAAAGGCGGTGAAAATCTGCATCCGGCTGAGTTGTCCGCTTAAGTGCCACAACACCCCCATCGAGACCAGCAGAATGGGCACAAACACCAGTGTGGCCACGATAAACCCGCTGTATTGCGTGCCCGCAATTGTGAAAACCTCATCCTTGATCCGCAGATAGATCAGGAAAAATACCAGCGTTGGCCCAAGTTCCAGCACCTGCTTGAGAATTGGATTGATCGATTTTTCAGCCATTGCAGTCTCCCTTATCCGCCCACTTCTACGATCACAGCGCCAAGTGCAACCAGTGCCATCAAAAACAAACGCCGCGGCCCAACCTTTTCGCCCAAGATAAACCAACCGATGAGGGCTGCAAAGACCGTCGAGGTCTCGCGCAGCACCGCCGCCTCGCCCACCTTGTCCAGTCGCGTAGCCATCATCACGCCGCCGAAACTGACCCATGCAATCAGCGCGCCTGCGAAACCACGCCACAAAAGCGGGCCCAAAACCGGTGGTGTCGCCATACGCCGGTAGCGCAGCGCCGCCAAGATGGGAAAATCCAGTGCTGTGATAAAGAAAAACCACGCCAGAAACGTAAAGGGATTCAGGCTCGAGCGGATGCCATATGCATCCCATGTCGTATAAAGCGCCACCATGACGCCGCCGGCCACGGCCCACGCCATACCGGCCTTAAGCGATTGTAAATCAATGGTTTCCTCGGACAGGTTGCGCAACGCCAAGAGCAATATCCCGCCCGACAGGAAGGCCACGCCAAGCCATTGAACAAGCGTGAAATGTTCTTGGAAAAACACCGTGGCGGCGATGACGGTAACAAGTGGACCGGTGCCGCGCACAACCGGATAGACCACCGTATAGGCCGCCTTTTCATAGGCCGCGGCCATTGTGTATTTGTAGATAAAATGGATCACAAAGGCGCCAGCCAGCAACCAGGCGGTGAAGACAGTCGGCCAAGGCACCATAAACAGGGCCACCGGCGCAGATATCACCGCGAGCCAGCCGTCGATTGCGCCGCGCGTCAACCACGGATCATGCCGGCCCTTTTGCAACGCGCCAAACGCCGCATGGGCCACCGCCGACATAAGCGCAAGGACCGTCGCCAACCGCGCGCCCTCTGGCGTGCCTGCAAGTGCAACGATCCAGTCGCCCATGGTTACCCGTCAAGCCCGACTAGCGCATTGGCAAAGTCTTCGGGATCAAACGGGGCCAGATCATCGATCTGCTCACCCACCCCGATGGCGTGGATCGGCAGACCGAATTTATCGGCCAAGGCAACCAGAACGCCGCCCTTGGCAGTGCCGTCCAGTTTGGTCATCACAAGGCCGGATACATCGGCAAGCTCTTGAAAAACCTTGACTTGTTGCAAGGCGTTCTGCCCCGTCGTGGCGTCAAGGACCAGTAAGGTGTTGTGGGGGGCTTCGGGGTCTTTCTTGCGGATCACCCGCACGATTTTGGAAAGCTCTTCCATCAGATCCGCGCGGTTCTGCAAGCGCCCTGCGGTGTCGATCATCAACAGATCCGCACCGTCGCGATGGGCTTTTTCCATCGCATCAAAGGCAAGGCTGGCGGGGTCGGACCCTTCGGCGGCGGTCATAACCGGCACACCCGCGCGGTCGCCCCAAACCTGTAATTGCTCGACGGCGGCGGCCCGGAATGTATCGCCTGCCGCAATCACCACCGATTTTCCCGCCGCTTTGAACTGGCTGGCAAGTTTACCGATGGTCGTGGTTTTACCCGACCCGTTGACGCCGACCACCAGGACAACTTGTGGCTTTTTTGCATAAAGCGGCATCGGGCGGGCCACGGGATCCATGATGCGCGCGATTTCGGCGGCCATCAACTGTTTGATTTCACGCGCGGAAAGTTTTTTCCCCATGCGCCCGTCGGCCATATTTGCGGTGACGCGCAGGGCGGTATCCACGCCCATGTCGGTCGAGATCAGCAGCTCTTCGAGTTGCTCAAGCATGGTATCATCAAGCGCGCGGCGCACTGTCGCGGTCGCGTCCTGACGACCCAAAAGGCGGCCCAACACCCCTGGCTTTTTGGCCGGACCCGTGTCGTCGGCAGCCAAGTCAGAGGGCGCAGGCGTTGCGGTCGGAACCACCACGGATCCGCGCTGCGGCGCGGCCTGCGCGGGCGGTTCACTCGCGATGTCAGGGTCGTCACTGTCCGGTGCGGCGGTGACGGTTTGTGTGTTGGCGAGCGCGGGCGCGATGTCATGTGGGTCCGCGTCGCCTTCGCTGACAATCGCGTCCAGACCTTCGTCGATCTTGGAGGACGACCGCGTCATGCGATCCTTGAGCTTTTTAAAAAACGACATGAGCAACGCCTTTGGGATTTCGCTTATAGTCCACCTAATCGTGTATCCGCGCCGAGGGAAGGGTTTGGGCGCCCAAACAGCCAAAAACCCGTAGAGAAACAAGGCTTGTGCTGTCCGATCTGCGCCCAAGGCACCAAACCGCAATGCCGCGGTCAATGCAAGAGGCCGCGCCGCGCCCCATGATATGGCTGCAAGCAGCAGAACCGAGGCCGTTTTGACCGCCGCGGTGGTCAGGCTTGGCGGTTTGTTGCAATAGCCTGGCAGGCCCCCCACAGATCATGGCGATCTGACACAATATGTCAGTCATTCGCTGTCCTTTGTTGGCCCGGTCAGAGTCTGTTATCGGCAAAAATGAAATCACAGCGTCGCAGTTTGCCCCTGACGACGCGGCACTTGCATGATAGGTCTGCGGGATGTGGAGAATTCTGACCCCGATGCGGCTGTTTTCGATCGCGACCCTGACCCCAGCCGCCCTGTTGGGGATGGCTGCAATCTATGGCGGCTGGTGGATTTTGGCCGCCGTGGTATTTTTGACCGCATTGACCGCCTGTCTTGACGAAATGGTGCATCACATCACGCCGCCAACCCCCGAGGTCGAATTTCCCGTCGCGGCCCGGCTTTCAATCCTGCTGGGGCTTGCGCATTTCGTGGTGTTGGCACTGGTGGTGGATGCGCTTGCAAACCAGTCTTTGGGAATTTTTGCCAAGGGCGGGCTGTTTTTATCGGCCGGATTTTTCTTTGGACAGGTGAGCAATTCAAATGCGCATGAGTTGATCCATCGTGGCAGTCGGATCGCACACCGCTTGGGCAAATGGGTCTATATTTCGCTATTGTTCGGGCATCATACATCGGCGCATGTGCTGGTGCATCACCGGCATGTGGCGACCCGCGAGGACCCGTCGACATCGCGGCGCGGCGAGAGTTATTACCGCTTTGCGGTGCGGGCATGGCGCGGGTCGTTTCGCAAGGGATTGACCGCAGAGAGCGCGCGGCTGCGCCGCATCAATGCGCCGCGCTACCGCCACCCCTACGTCAGCTATATTCTTGGGGCAATTGGGTTTATTGTGGTTGCGGGACTGATTGGCGGGATCAAGGGCGCGCTGGTCTATGTCGCGCTGGCCGGTTTCGCGACCTCGCAATTGCTGCTGTCGGACTATGTCCAGCACTATGGTTTGATGCGCCGCATGATCGATGGCAAGCCCGCGCCTGTGGACGTGCGGCATAGCTGGAACAGCCCGCATTGGTTCAGCTCGGCGGTGATGTTGAACGCGCCGCGCCATTCCGATCACCACGCCCATCCGCAGCGCCCCTACGACACGCTGACCATCCCTGATGGAAGTCCGATGTTGCCGCGGTCTTTGCCGATGATGGCGACGCTGGCGTTATTTCCACGGCGCTGGCGCAAAGTGATGGACCCGCTGGCGGCAAAATGGGCCACATAACGGTGATGTGTCTGGCAAAACCGCGGGACGTCGGGCAAATTAATGCCATGCGGTTATTGTTCCTTCTCGCCTTTGCAAGCCCTGTTTACGCAGGTGACGGCATGACTGCCGCCGAATTTGACGCCTATACTGCGGGCAAAACCCTGACCTTCGGATCGGTGGGGAATCCGGCCTATGGCGTCGAGCAATATCAGCCCAACAGGCGGGTTGTTTGGTCGTTTCTGGATGGTGAGTGCAGCAATGGTGTTTGGTATGAAAGCAAGGGAAGTATCTGTTTCCGCTACGATTCTGATCCAGAACCTAAGTGCTGGAAGTTCTATGACGAACCGGACGGGTTGCGCGCGGTGTTTATGAACCGTCCCGATACTTCGGCACTTTTTGAAGCGCGCGACAGTCGCGAGCCGCTGATCTGCCCCGGTCCGAATCTGGGAAGTTAGCCCAGTTTCAGGCGCCCGTCGGCGAATTCAACCTCAAGTGAAGTCGCCGCTTGCGCGCTTGCCCGGTCGGTCACAACAGCCCCGTCGCCGCGCACCACCGCATAGCCGCGTTTGAGCGTTTCGACATAGCCAAGGGTTTCGCGCAACCGGTCGAGGGCCGCCAGTTTGGCGATGCGCGCGTCTTGCTGGTTGCGCGCACGGTCTGAAATGCGGTTGAGGATGCTGTCAAGCTTGTCTTGTTTGCGGGCGATATCGCGGGTGATAACGTCGGCGCGAAGGCGGTCTGCCAGCTTGTCCAGACGCTGCCTGTCTGCCGCGATCCGACTGCGCAAGACGGCGGGGCGCAATGCGCCTGCTGCCTCCGAAAGCTGGAGGCGCTTTTGCGCAATCCCTGCTTGCAGCGCGTTGGGCAAGCGTTCCGCCAGATAATCAAACCGCTGGCGTGGACCGTCCAAGAGACTGTCTTTATTGGGTAAAGCACGGGCGAGATCACGCAGCCTTTGTTGGCGCTGGGTCAATGTGTGCGACAATGACCGGCTAAGCCGTGCGCCTTGCTGATCAACCCAAGCCATCAACTCCAGACGCACCGGCACAGCCATTTCGGCCGCCGCAGTGGGCGTTGGTGCGCGCATGTCGGAGACGAAATCGATCAGGGTTGTGTCTGTCTCGTGGCCCACGGCAGAGATCAACGGAATGTCGGATGCGGCCACGGCGCGCGCGACGATCTCTTCGTTAAAACCCCACAGATCTTCCAATGATCCGCCGCCGCGCGCCACGATGATCAGGTCAGGTCGCGGCAAGGCCCCGCCCGGTGTCATGGCGTTAAATCCGCGGATGGCGTTTGCGACCTCGGGCGCGCAGTTTTTACCCTGCACGGCGACCGGCCAAACCAGCACCTTGCGCGGAAACCTGTCACGCAAGCGGTGCAGGATATCGCGAATCACTGCCCCTGTCGGCGAGGTGATAACCCCAATGATTTCAGGTAGGTAGGGCAGTCCCTTTTTGCGCTGCGGATCGAACAACCCTTCGGCGGCCAGCGCCGCTTTACGCTTTTCCAGCATCGCCATCAGCGCGCCCGCACCCGCGACCTCAATGGAATCGACATTGATATTATATTTCGACTGCGCCCCGAAAGTGGACAGCTTGCCGGTGATGATGACCTCGAGCCCCTCTTGGGGTGTCACGCCCAGCCCCGCGACTTGCCCCTTCCACGTGGTGCAGGCAATCACGTTCTTGTCGTCTTTGATATCGTAATAGATGTGGCCAGATCGGGCGATCATTACCCGTCCCACTTCACCGCGCACCCGCACGCGGCCAAAGGTGCCCTCCAGCGTTTTCTTGACCGATCCGGTCAGTTCGGAAACGGTGAATTCGGGTGCATTGGTGGCTGTCGGTTCGTCGAAAAGGTCCATGGTCCGCCCTTGTGGTCAGGTCTGAGCGACCTTAGAACGCTGGGGACAAAAGGCCAAGCAGGAGACCGGCATGAATATCCTCATTTTAGGCAGCGGCGGGCGTGAACATAGTCTGGCTTGGGCGATTTTACAGAACCCGAAATGCGACAAACTGATCGTGGCACCCGGAAACGCGGGGATCGAGCAGATCTGCGACTGCGCCGATATCAACATTCTGGACGGCGATGCGGTGGCCAGTTTTTGCGAGGAAAACGCGATTGATTTTGTGATCATCGGACCAGAAGCCCCCTTGGCTGTGGGCATTGCGGACCGCTTGCGCGATGCGGGACTGTTGGTTTTCGGACCTTCAAAGGCGGCAGCAGCGCTGGAGGCGTCTAAATCTTTCACAAAAACGATCTGCGATGCAGCGGGCGCACCCACCGCAGGATACGGCCATTTCACCGATGCCGATGCCGCCCGCACCTATATTCGCGCGCAGGGCGCCCCTATCGTTGTGAAAGCTGACGGGTTGGCCGCAGGCAAAGGTGTCATCGTGGCCATGTCCGAGGCCGAGGCCTTGGCCGCAATCGACGACATGTTTGATGGCACATTCGGCGCGGCGGGTGCCGAGGTCGTGATCGAGGAATTCATGGAAGGCGAAGAGGCATCCTTTTTCGTGCTCTGCGACGGAAAAACCGTGCTGCCGGTGGGCACGGCGCAAGATCACAAACGGGTTGGTGACGGTGATACCGGGCCAAATACCGGCGGCATGGGTGCCTATTCCCCCGCCCCCGTAATGACCGATGCCGTGACGCAAAAGGCGCTTGACGAGATTATCCAGCCTTGCATGGACGAAATGGCAAAACGTGGAACGCCCTTTGAAGGGGTGCTCTTTGTGGGGTTGATGATCAAAGACGGCCAGCCGCGACTGGTCGAATATAACGTGCGCTTTGGCGATCCGGAGTGTCAGACCCTGATGATGCGTTTGGGCGGTCAGGTCCTTGATTTGTTGCAGGCCTGTGCCGAACACCGCCTGGATGAGATGCAGGTCAATTGGGCCGATGATCACGCGATCACGATTGTGATGGCCGCAAACGGTTATCCCGCAGCTTACGAAAAAGGCAGCGCTATCAACGGGCTCGATAATTTACCCGAGGATAGCATGAACATGACATTCCATGCCGGTACCGCACAAAAAGACGGACATATTGTGGCCGTGGGTGGTCGCGTTTTATCCGTGACAGCGCGCGGCGAAACGCTTCTTGAGGCCCGCGACCGTGCTTACGCCATGACCAAACAAATCAATTGGCCGGAAGGCTTTTACCGTGGCGACATCGGCTGGCGCGCGCTTTAGGTTTTCTATGTCCACTCAAACTCCCGCCGGAGGCTCTTGATTTTCAATCAAAAAAGGCCGCGCCTTCGCAAGCGCGGCCTAAATTGTTATCGACTACTGCGATTAAGCAGCACGTCCCACCAAAACGGAATCGATCTCTGCGGCGGCGGCGTTTTCATCGTGTCCGGCAACAGCTGCGATTTCGCGGGTCAAACGCTCGAGTGCGGCTTCATAGAGCTGGCGCTCCGAATAGCTTTGCTCGCGTTGGTCGTCTTGACGGTGCAAGTCGCGCACAACTTCTGCAATCGCGATCAAATCGCCAGAGTTGATCTTTTGCTCGTATTCCTGCGCCCGGCGCGACCACATGGCCTTTTTGACTTTGGCCTTGCCACGCAGGGTTTTCATCGCGTGCGACACCACATCGGGGGTCGCCAGTGCACGCATCCCCACATCCGTGGCTTTATGGGTCGGCACACGTAGTGTCATCTTGTCTTTCACAAATGCAATCACAAACATCTCGAGCTCGAAGCCCGCAATTTCTTGGGTCTCGATCGAGACTATCTGCCCGACGCCATGCGCCGGATAGACCACAAATTCATTCGGGCTAAAGTCGTTTTTCTTCTTGCTCATGTTCGTCCTTTCGGTGACGGACCAGTTTGCGACACAAAAACGACCGACGGGAACCTAGCGTTTCCATCGGGCGGTTGGGGTATTCAAACTGGTTATTTAATCAGCGGCATCGCGGACACTATACCACAAAAAAGACCATAAAAAAAGCGCCAGTTTGCAGGGCGCTTTTCCATATAAACAAGGCACTTGCGCAGGTCCGCTCGAATCAGCCGCCTTCGCCCGCGTTTTCCGAAAACAAGTCGATCTTGCCGGGTTTGCCATCCATTTCGTCGGCATTGGGCAGTGGATCTTTCTTGGTGATGATCACAGGCCACATCTCGGAATATTTCCGGTTGAACTCGACCCATTTCTCCATGTCCGGTTCTGTATCAGGGCGAATTGCGTCGGCGGGGCATTCGGGTTCGCAGACGCCGCAATCGATGCATTCGTCAGGGTGGATCACCAACATGTTTTCGCCCTCGTAGAAACAATCCACGGGGCATACCTCGACGCAGTCGGTGTATTTACAGGCGATACAATTGTCGTTGACGATATAGGTCATTGGCTCATCCGAAAGTTTTCAGGTGCTAGCTAGGACAGTCTGCCGGTTCATTCAAGCGTGAAAGGTCCGTCTGGCTGAGGATGAGACAGCATGTCCCGCCGATCCTTCTTTGTGGGGCGCCCTTTTCCTTCATATCTGGGGTTTTTCGGAACATGCGCCTTTGGCGGCGACATATCGTCATACGGCGCTTGGGCTTCGGGGGCGGGTCCGCGCCGCGTGCCCAGCGCCAAAACTTTCACTATTCGCACATCGCGGGCTTGCTGAAAGGTCAGCACATCCCCTGCCCCGATGGCCCGCGCGGGTTTGACGGCGGGCTGCCCTTCAATGCGCACCTTGCCCGAGGTCACGACGCCGGCGGCGATGGAGCGCGATTTGAAAAACCGCGCCTGCCAAAGCCACTTATCAAGGCGGATTGTGTCGCGAGCAGCGTTCAACCTTTTTTGAATCCAGCCAAGGCGGCCGCAAACGGATTGTCGGGATCGATCTTCTTTTCGACCTTCGGCTTGGCGCTGAATTTCTGCCGCTGATCGCCGCCCTTCGGTGCGCCGCGTGGCTTTGCCTTGCCCTTGGGCTTGGCGTTGTCACGCTGCGGACGTGCGTTTGCACGTGCCGCGCGGCCTGCCCATGTGAAGGTATAGAAGGCCTCCATTTCAGCAGCGACAATCTTGTCATCCGCCGCTTCACCAATTGGTGTTTCGGTTTCCGAGACCTCTGGGATAGCACCATCCACAGCATCAGGCGCAATGATCGCACCCGCTGCGGCGTCAGCAGCGGTATCCATGACAGGCTGATCGGCAGGCACGTCTTTGTCGGCCTCTGGTATCACTTGGGGGACGGATTTCACCTTGGCGCGCGCGCCCTTTTCGGCCTTGTAGCCAAGGCCCGTCATCAGGTCCGAGAACTGCTCCAGCGTCATGCCGGTGATCGACAGCATATCCGCGTTGGCCTCAAAGCCGCCACGGCTGTCTTTGTCGCGCAGCATGTCGGCCAAACGTTCCAGCATGTCGATACGGATCGCACGGCTGCCCGCCGCACGGTAGCCAGACATCGCATAATATCCCGCAACCGCATCCTTGGACGCGGGCACGGTGACCAGACCCGGGGGCGGGCTTTCGGGAAATTCGGCAAGCCCCTTGGTGAGCGACCACAGCACGAGGCGCAGGCGTGTTGGTGCAGGTTTCAACAGCAGCGGCATGAAAATCGTAAATTGACCAAAACGAATACCGTGTTTGCGCAACGCCCCACGGGCGTCCTGATCAAGCGCCTTGACATCTTCGGCCACGTCGCCGCGCGGTAAAATGCCAAAGTTTTCAGCCATGCGAAAGGCGAATCCTTTGGCGCTGCCGGTCAGGGTGTCGTCGTTCTTGAGCTTCAACAGCGGCTCGAAACCAGCCGCGATTTTGCGGTCGATAAAGTGCTGCAAACGGCGCGTGACCTTTGCTGCGACATCTTCGCCCGCTTCGTCATCGACGAAAGCCACAACTGCCGGCTTGAGAGGATCGGCGCCTGCGACCAGTTTGCCCACGGCCGCATCGCCCCACATCAGGCCACCCTGTTCGGTGAAATCGATCTCGGGATCTGGCGCGTTATAAAAACGGTCCGCCATCAGGTGAAAATGCGGCGCGAGTGCTGCCACCGATGCCTGACGCAATGTCTTGGCCTCGTCGGGGCTCCCCGCTTTATCCATCTGGAACCGAAAGCCCGAAAGCTTGCCTACAAATTCACCCGTCACGGTGACTTCGCCTTTATCGTTTACGTCAGCCAAAAGGCTCTCCTTCTGTTTGAGCCGCCGCAGCAGAATGCTGGTGCGCCGGTCCACAAATCGTTGGGTCAGCGCACCATGCAGCGCATCTGACAAGCGGTCTTCTACTGCACGCGTCTCGTCGCGCCAATGCATTTCGTCACGCAACCAGCCTTTGCGCTGTGCGACATAGGTCCATGTGCGAATATACGCCAATCTTTTCGATAATGCATCAATATCCCCGTCGGTCCGGTCAATGCGCCGCACTTGCAACCCGAACCAATTGGCCGAGACATGCCCGTCCTGGTGTAAATCGGTGAAAATCTGCGTCAAAAGCGCTGCATGTTCGCCCCTGCTGATCCCGCGAAAGTCGGGGATTCGGCAGACATCCCACAGCAGCTTGACCGAAGGGCCATCTTTCGCCCGCGCCGCAATAATTTCATCAGCCGAAAGTGCCTTGAGCGCGGCCAGATCATCGCTTTCGCGCACGCGGGTCAGCCAGCGATCATCGGTGCGTTGCTCAAGCGTGTTGATCAGCCGTTTGGTCGACCCATATTGTAACTTGCTGTTGCGCCACTGTAATTTCTGGACCGGCTGGAACCGGTGATCGCAAATCGCCTGCGCCACCTCGTCGGGCAACTCGGACGCCTCGCCGGTCACACCAAAGGTGCCGTTTTCGGTAAACCGCCCCGCGCGGCCGGCAATCTGCGCCAGCTCGTCAGGCATCAAATGCCGCATTTTGCGCCCGTCAAATTTCGTCAGGCTGGAAAATGCCACGTGGCTAATATCAAGGTTCAGCCCCATGCCGATCGCGTCGGTAGCGACCAGATAGTCCACATCGCCGTTTTGATACATCTCGACCTGCGCGTTGCGGGTGCGCGGGGATAATGCGCCCATCACAACCGCAGCACCCCCCTTTTGGCGGCGCAAAAGCTCGGCGATGGCATAGCAATTTTCAACCGAAAACCCGACAATTGCAGCCCGAGAAGGCATCCGGCTTAGCTTTTTCGAACCTGAATAGGTCAGTGTCGACATACGTTCGCGGTAGATGAATTGCGCATCGGGGATCAGGTCGGCGATAGCGTTGTGCATCGTGGCAGCCCCCATGAACAGGGTCTCGTGCAAGCCGCGCGCGTTCAGCAGGCGGTCGGTAAAGACATGGCCGCGCTCGGGATCATTGCACAGCTGGATCTCGTCGACGGCCAGAAAATCGCAGCCCATGCCGTCAGGCATCGCCTCGACCGTGCAGACCCAATAGGCCGCGCGCGGCGGCACGATGCGTTCCTCGCCGGTGATCATCGCCACAACGCCCGAACCTTTGATTGCGACGATGCGGTCGTAAACCTCGCGGGCAAGCAGGCGCAGCGGCAGGCCGATCACGCCGCTGCGATGCGCCAGCATCCGCTCGATTGCATAATGGGTTTTGCCAGTATTCGTCGGCCCCAAAACAGCCGTCACACGGGAATGTATCATCAGATGTCCCGTAAACTACGGGTCGGGCGACTAAAGCGCCTGACCTTCCAAAGCGAGTTCCAGTCGATCTACCGCATCCACAACGCCGTCATAGGTGGGGTAGATTTGCAAAATGGCGCGGTAAATGTCCAAGGCCTGTGCCGGGCGGTCCAGGTCCTCCATGATCACGGCCACGCCACGCATCGCGCCGAAATGGCGCGGCTCCAACGTCAGAAGCGTGCGTAAATCCGCCAAGGCGGGGCCGGTCATACCCAGCAGGAAATAAGCGGTGGCGCGGCCATTATAGGCTTCCGAAAAGGCCGGCGCATGATCGATCAGGGCCGAAAAATGATCCAGCGCCGCCTCGGGATCGCCGGCGTCCAATGCATCTTTGCCGCGGCGCAGCAGCAGGTCCATACTGGGCGAGCCACTATTTTCCCAAATCGCCACAATTTGTGATGCGATGCGGGCTTGTGCTTGCGGGTCGGCCTGTGACAATTCATTCATCAAATCATCCACATCCGCCGCCATCGCAGGCAGGGATTGCCCCAGCGTCAGCACAAATGCCGCAACGATATATTTGAAGTGATGACCTAGCGTGCCCATAACACTAATGTAGCGTAACAATCAGCCGACACCAGAGGGGTGGCGGTCACAAACAAAACAAAGGATCAAAAATGAGCGAAGTCATTACCCGGGCCATTGCGGCGTTGAACGAAAAAATGGGTGGCGCAGGCTTTGACGGCTTGGCAAAATTCGAGATCGACGGCGAAGGGGCGATTCTGATCGATGCCGATGGCGCGCGCGCGGGCGACGACGACGCAGACGTGACATTGTCGGCCAGTGCAGACACTTTTCAGGCGATTCTGGAAGGCGAGCAAAACCCGACAGCGGCCTTTATGACAGGCAAGTTGAAAGTTGACGGCGACATGGGGTTGGCGATGAAACTCGCGGGTGTATTGTCGTAAGCCATGGAAAACGCGCCGTTTTTTGATGATATTGCACAAGGGCCCGCCGGCGGGGTGGCCCATTGGGTCACCGCGTCGGACGGGCTGAAAATCCGGGTTGGCCACTGGACGGGGCCGCAGATGAAAGGCACGATCCTGCTGTTTCCCGGACGCACTGAATATATCGAAAAATACGGCCCTGCGGCGGCCGATTTTGCGGCGCGGGGCTATGGGGTGGCTGCAATCGACTGGCGCGGCCAAGGCATTGCCGACCGCACCACCGACACACCGACATTGGGCGACGTGGAAGATTTCAAGGATTATCAAAAAGATGTCATCGCGGCGCTGGCCCATATGCGCAATTTGGACCTGCCCAAGCCCTATTATCTTGTGGCCCATTCGATGGGAGGCTGCATCGGGCTTCGGGCTTTGATGGACGGCCTGCCGGTCAAGGCGGTTGCATTTTCGGCACCGATGTGGGGGCTCACCATGTCGCCCGTCGTGCGCCCGCTGGCGTGGGCGGCCTCATCGGCATCGCGCGTGATGGGATTCGAGACAGCCATGTCACCGGGGCAAACCAGCGAGCCCTATGTGATGCGCAGCGCGTTTGCGCAAAACAGCCTGTCGTCCGACCTGGAGATGTTCACGTTCATGCGCAGCCAATTGAGCGCACAGCCCGATTTCGCGCTTGGCGGGCCGTCACTGCGCTGGCTCAACGAATCGTTGCGTGAAATGCGCGCATTGGCCGGCAAACCATCGCCCGACCTGCCCTGTGTGACCTTTCTTGGCACGCACGAGACCATTGTCGCGCCTGCTGCCATTCGCAACCGCATGGCGACATGGCCCAATGGCACGCTGCACACGATTGCCGGCGGTCGCCACGAGGTGATGATGGAAACACCCGCCATTCGCAATCAGGTCTTTGACCAGATCACAAAGCTGTTTGACCACCATCGTTGAGGCATGTCCGCTTTGCGCTTCTAAACGGCGTGCGGGGCCCCTATATTACTGAAAACACATCAAACAGGTGACCAGAATGCACAGCCAAAAACCAGTTTTCGACGCGTCCAACGGGGGCAGTGATGCATTCGGCGATTTGCCTGAATGGAACCTCGACGATCTATATACCGCCGAGGATAGCCCGGCGTTGATCCGCGATATGGACTGGCTCGATACCGCCTGTTCCGAATTTGCCGACGAGTATGAGGGCAAGCTGGCGACACTTGATGCCGCAGGGCTGCTGGGCGCGGTCAAGCGCTATGAACAGATCGATATTATTGCGGGCCGCATCATGTCTTATGCGGGGCTGCGGTATTATCAGATGACCACCGACAGCGGCCGCGCCAAATTTATGGCCGACGCGCAAGACAAGATCACCGCCTATACCACACCGCTGGTGTTTTATGGCCTTGAATTCAATCGCTTGGAGGATGCGCATTTGGCAGGACTGTTGGCGCAGAACGCCGATCTTGCGCGTTACAAGCCGGTGTTTGACCGGATGCGCGCGATGAAGCCGCATCAGTTGTCCGACGAGCTTGAGAAGTTTTTGCACGATCAATCCACCGTCGGGGCGGCCGCATGGAACCGCCTGTTTGATGAAACAATGGCCGGTCTGGAGTTTGACGTGGACGGCGACAGCCTGAACCTTGAAGCCACGTTGAACCTGCTGACAGATCAGGACCGCGCCAAGCGCGAGGCGGCGACCCATGCGTTGGCGGCGGTGTTTGAGGCCAGTCTCAAGACCTTTGCCCGCGTGCACAATACCCTTGCCAAGGAAAAAGAGATCGAGGACCGCTGGCGTAAAATGCCAAGCCCGCAAACTGGCAGGCACCTGTCAAACCACGTCGAGGCGGAGGTTGTCGAGGCCCTGCGCGACGCGGTAGTGGCCGCCTATCCGCGCCTGTCGCACCGCTATTATGCGCTGAAAGCCAAGTGGTTAGGCTTGGAGCGGATGCAAACATGGGACCGCAATGCGCCCTTGCCGATGGAGATTACCCGCACCGTGTCATGGGACGAGGCGCGCACAACCGTGATGGAGGCCTATGCCGATTTCGCCCCCGAGATGGCTGATTTGGCCGCGCCGTTTTTCTCCAAAGGCTGGATTGACGCGGGCGTGAAACCCGGCAAGGCACCGGGCGCATTTGCGCATCCGACCGTGACCACCGTGCACCCCTATGTGATGCTGAACTATTTGGGCAAGCCGCGCGATGTGATGACATTGGCACATGAATTGGGCCACGGCGTGCATCAGGTGCTGGCTGCGGGGCAAGGCGAGCTATTGTCCTCCACGCCGCTGACACTGGCCGAAACGGCGTCTGTGTTCGGCGAAATGCTGACATTCCAAAAACTGCTCGAAGGGGCCAGAACCAAGCAAGAGCGCAAGGTGCTGCTGGCGGGCAAAGTCGAGGATATGATCAACACCGTCGTGCGCCAGATTGCGTTTTATGACTTTGAATGCAAGCTGCACGCCGCCCGCGCCCAAGGCGAGTTGACCCCCGATGACATCAACGCGCTATGGATGTCGGTGCAGGCCGAAAGCCTTGGCGACATCTTTGATTACACGCCGGGCTATGCCACATTCTGGGCCTATATCCCGCATTTCGTGCACTCGCCGTTCTACGTTTATGCCTATGCGTTTGGCGACGGGTTGGTGAACGCGCTTTATGCGGTTTATGCCGAGGGCGACCCTGATTTCAAAGAGAAATACTTTGACATGCTGCGCGCGGGTGGATCGAAACACCACAGCGACCTCTTGGCGCCCTTCGGGCTCGACGCCTCTGATCCCAAATTCTGGGACAAGGGCCTGTCGATGATCGAGGGTATGATCGACGAGCTGGAAGCGATGGAGGCATAGCGCCATTTCATAGGCTGCTGCGCCGTCTAGGGCATCTTGTCCTGGGTCCGATCAATGGCTTCGCGGCCACGATCATATTGTGTCATGCCTGCAAATGCCGGCAACCAAGGCGCACGGCGGATGGTCCAAAGTTCATAGGTCGGGACAAGATCGTCCGCCGCATCAAGCGCCCCCAAATGAATTTCCACGTCATCATCGCTACGCGCAAAGACCGAAGAGCCGCAAGAGGGGCAAGAAAACCGCCCGTCGAAATCATGTGTTTCGCCGGTGATAGTCACCACGTCGTGTGAAAACACCGCGGCTGCATAAAACAGCGCGCCGTGATGCCTGCGACAATCCAGACAGTGGCAAATGCCGACCCTGTCGGGCTGCCCCACTGCGGAAATTTGCACCTGACCGCAAAGGCAACGACCGGTATATCGATCCATCGAATGCCTCCTCAAATCACATCAGCGCAATCCTAGTCCAAGTCCGTCCAGGGCCATGGCTTCACCTCTGACGCTGCCGTTTGGTAGCGGATCGATTTGGCCATCCAGACGCCCATCGTTGTGCCAAATTCGGACAGTTGTTCGTTGGGTTCACGCTTGTTGGCCAGCATGATGATGAACTGGATCACCGCGATAATCCAGAACAGGCTTTGAACAAAGCTCATCAAAACCCCGATGATGATCATATTGACAAGGCGCATCCACAGGCTTTCGAAATGGGCGGGTTCGTTTTCATCGTCAGTCATGCGGGGGCCCTCCGGCGTCAAATACCATATCCATCATCACTTGTGTGCCACGAGAGAACGCCAGCGGGCAAGGATAAGCTGCCCCTGTGGTCGCTGAGGTGACGAAATTTTCGACCTGCAAAACATAGTGGTTTGCCGCAGGCCACCGCTCTGTCACCACCCGTTGCCCGTCGTTTTCAAGCACAAGTTGCGCCACATCATGCAGGTTTGCATTATAGGGGCAGGTCAGGCGCAAAAACCCCTTGTCGCCGTGAAAGGTGATCTCCTGTCGCGGCTGCATCCGGATGGACACCACCGCACAATAGGTGAAAGCGGGGAAATTTGCGGCCACCTGCGCGAATGTATCAACGCCGTTTTCATAGCGGATATGGGCGTAGGGCACCGAAACCGGCTCGGCCCCCGTCACAAACCGCGCAGCCCCAAAGGTATAGACCCCGATATCGCGCAAGCCCCCACCACCTGTCTCTGGCTTGTTGCGGATATTGGTCACATCGCCCGCGTTATTATAGCTAAATACCGTGTCGACATGGGTCAGCGTGCCAATCGCGCCGCCCTGCACCAGATCGCGGGCGCGGATAAACTGCGGGTGGTGCACGATCATAAAAGCCTCGGCGCAAAGCTTGCCTGCGTCTTTTGCAGCCGCTTCCAGCCCGTCAAAGTCGGAGGCTTGCATCGCGACGGGTTTTTCACAGAGCACATGTTTGCCCGCAGCCAGCGCCTTGAGAGACCACGCAACATGCAGGTGGTTGGGCAGTGGCACATAGACCGCGTCAATCGCAGGATCCGCCAGCAGGGCATCGTAGTCGGGATAGACCTTGAGCTGCGGCGCAAAGGCGGTAAAGCCTGCGGCCTTGGCCGGATCAGAGGTCGCCAGCGCATATAGCTCGGCCCCCGAGGCCGCATGAATTGCAGGCCCCATATGTTCGCGGGCGAATTTTGCAGCCCCAAGAATACCCCAGCGCATCGTGCTCTCCCTCTAGGTCAATCGCCCGTAAAACGTCTTGCGGGCATTTTCGGACAGGGCAATCCCCGCCCGTGCATTATAGGCCAAGACCGCCAGAATCCGCGTTGTATCGCTGTCATTGGGCGCGACACGGTGCGCGGCATTGCGCCCGCGAAACAGAACAAGCGTGCCCGGATCCATCGACAAGACCTGCGGCTGCACCTGCCCGTCGAGCAAGGCTGCAACGCCTTCGTAATTCATATCCCCCGCATCCGCATCACGCAGGTTCTTGATATATTCAAATGCGCTGCCCGCGTCGGGTTTCTGGATCAGCAGGGTGATCGCAAAGGATGAATTGTCAAAGTGCCAGCCAAGGTCCTGACCGCGATTGGCGTAGTGAATGTTAATCGACGACAGCGGATCAGCATAGGGGTGCACGGCCTGTTGTCGCGTGACCTGTGCGATGAAGGCCTGAAACTGCGGGTCATGGTAAAGCCTGCGCAGTGGTGAATCTGCGGCAATTTCATCATCGCAGATACAGCCCTTGGACGAGGTAACCTGCCGGTTGGCGGGGTGATCACCCGGCAAAGCAGGATCATGCGCTGTGAGGTAAACCGAATGTTTTTGCGTGCAGAAATAAGCCTGGTCCTGCTTGGCCACACTCTCGGCAAGGATCACATCCAAGGCGGCGGGCCGGATGAAACCGGCCAGCACCAGAACACCGTCACGGTCAAGTATGGTGGCGGATTTTGCTGCAAAACCGCTGCGGATGATCGGGTGGCGATCGGTATCGACGATATCTTCAAGCGTCATGTGGTTTTTTCCAAGCGAGAGGCGTTTGGAAAACTATGGCCCAATTCACCCCCCTATGAAAGAGGGGCCCTATGAAAGACAGGATCGTGAAGGCTGCTGTGACGGGGCGCAAAAGCGGCCTGCGACAGGCCCCGTTGCTCTCAGGCGTCTGTCAACATCCCGCGCGCGCGCGCCAGTGCCTGCATCCGCTCTTGCAGTTTTTCAAAAGCGCGCACTTCGATCTGCCGGATACGTTCGCGGCTGACATCATATTGGCTGCTCAAATCTTCCAGCGTGATGGTTTCCTCCGACAGGCGACGCTGCACCAGAATATCCTTTTCGCGCTCGTTGAGCACATCCATCGCCTCGGCCATGATCTCGCGGCGCGCGGTCAATTCGTCAGAGGCTTCATAGTCGCCCGCGGTGTCAACGCTATCGTCTTCCAGCCAGTCCTGCCACTGTGTGGTGCCTTCGCCGTCCGAGCCCACAACCGCGTTCAGCGACGCGTCCCCGCCCGACAGACGCCGGTTCATCGAGACAACTTCGTCCTCGGTCACGCCAAGATCGGTGGCGATACGCGCCACGTTTTCAGGGCGCAGGTCGCCGTCTTCCAACGCGCCAATCCGGTTTTTCGCCTTGCGCAGGTTGAAAAACAGTTTCTTTTGCGCCGATGTGGTGCCCAGTTTGACCATCGACCATGACCGCAGCACATATTCCTGAATAGACGCTCGGATCCACCACATCGCATAGGTCGCAAGGCGAAAGCCCTTTTCAGGGTCAAATTTCTTGACCGCCTGCATCAGGCCCACGTTGGCCTCTGATATCACCTCGGCTTGCGGCAACCCGTAGCCACGATAGCCCATGGCGATTTTGGCCGCCAACCGCAGGTGCGATGTGACCATTTTATGCGCAGCCTCGGTGTCTTCATGATCCACCCAGCGTTTCGCCAGCATATATTCCTCTTCCGGCTCCAGCATCGGAAACTTGCGAATTTCCTGCATATAGCGGTTCAGGCCTTGTTCCGGCGATGGTGCCGGCAGATTTTTCAAATTGCTCATCTTTGTCTCCCCGACCCAATGTTCATGGGCTTAACATGGATATGGCGATGGTCACAGCGCGTTTCAAGTGCGTTTAGCCAAAAAGCGTTACCAACATATGAATCCTGTAGACCGGAATTTGAAGGGGTATATCAGTGCATTCACGCACATGAGACCAATCGAAACCAAACCAATAGCGATAATTTTCACAAACCCCCTATACAAAGTCCGGTTTTAGTTGCAAATCATTCTCATAAGCAAAGAGGTCCCCATGCAAACCCATACCGACAAAACCCGCGACAAAATGAGTGCGGTGTTAAGTGGCCAAAACCGCAGCCTTCGCGGCAAGCTGTTGTTCGCAGGTCCCGCCATCATCGCCTCGGTCGCCTACATGGACCCGGGCAACTATGCCACCAACATTCAGGCGGGCGCAGGCTATGGCTATAAACTCTTGTGGATCGTCTTGCTGGCCAACCTGATCGCGATGCTGTTTCAGGCGCTGTCAGCGCGGCTTGGCATTGTGACCGGCAAAAATCTGGCTGAGCTGTCGCGCGACAATTTCCCGCGCCCTGTGGTCTGGATCATGTGGGTGATCAGCGAGATTGCCGCTATGGCCACCGATCTGGCCGAGTTCTTGGGCGGCGCAATTGGCCTCTCATTACTCTTCGGGCTGCCGCTCATCGTCGGCATGGTGATCACGGCGGTCATCACATACGGCATCCTGATTTTCGAGAGGGCCGGTTTCCGGCTGATGGAACTGATTATTGGCGCGATGGTCGGCGCCATCGGGCTGGCGTATCTGGCCGAACTGCTGATTGCCCCTGTCGATTGGGCCGCGACCGGCATGGGCCTGATGCAGCCGATCCTGCCTGATACGGCGGCCTTGATCATTGCGGTGGGTATTATTGGTGCCACGGTCATGCCGCACGCGATTTATCTGCATTCGGGTCTGACCCAATCGCGCGCCAATGTGCGCAATGACACCGAGCGCCGCCGCGTGTTGCGGTTCTCCAACATCGAAGTGGTTTTGGCGCTGGCTGTCGCCGGCATGGTCAATATCGCGATGGTGATCATGGCCGCGAGCGCATTCAGCGCGGGCTATCCCGAGGTCGCCGAAATCGAGACCGCTTATTACCTGCTGACACCATTATTGGGGGCCGCGGCGGCGGGGATTTTCCTGACGTCGCTGATCCTGTCGGGCATCTCCAGCTCGGTCGTGGGCACAATGGCGGGGCAGATGATCATGCAGGGGTTCTTGCATTTCCACGTGCCGATTTTTATCCGGCGGTTGGTCACGATGCTGCCGGCTTTTGCGGTGGTCGCGATGGGCGTGAATGCGACCCAAGCGCTGGTGATGAGCCAAGTTGTGTTGTCCATCGCCCTGCCCGTGCCGATGGTTGCACTGATCATCTTTTCGTCGCGCAAGGATATCATGGGTAATTTTATCCCAAGCCTTGCATTGCGCGTGTTAGCGGGTTTGGGGGCCTGTGTGGTGTTGGGGCTTAACTTTGTGTTGCTGGCCGATTTCTTTGGCCTGCCGATGACCGTTTTGTTTGGTTAATCAGCACCCAGCACGCCGAGGAGCGACACCATATCATCGGGCAAATCTGCCTCGAATTCCATGAATTCGTCCGTGACCGGATGTGTGAACCCCAAGGTCGCGGCGTGCAGGGCTTGGCGCGGGAAATGCGCAATCGCGACAACCCCCGCCTCGCCTACGGCCTTGGGCGACATCTTGCGCTTGCCGCCATAGGTTGGATCGCCGATCAGGGCATGACCGCAATGGGCCATATGCACGCGGATCTGATGCGTGCGACCGGTCTCCAGCCAGCATTCCACCAGGCAGGCCACCGCAGGGTTGCCCAAAGGTTGCAGAATACGGCAACGGGTCACGGCGTGACGGCCCGTGGTAAAAGACACCGCCTGCCTCTGCCTGTCGGTCTTGTGACGGCCCAAAAACGTCTGCACCTTCAAAATATTACCCGGTTCAAACGATGTGCCCTTGATGCCACGCAGCCGCGGATCATTGGCCTCGGGCACGCCGTAGCACATCGCGATATAGCGGCGCGCGACTGTGTGATCGGCAAACTGCCCGGCCAACCCATGATGTGCGCGGTCCGATTTCGCCGCCACCAAAAGCCCCGTCGTTTCTTTATCAATGCGGTGCACGATGCCGGGGCGCTTCATGCCACCGACACCTGACAGGCTCTCGCCACAATGGAAAATCAGCGCATTGACCAGCGTGCCGTTTGGCGTGCCGGGGGCCGGATGCACAACTATGCCCGACGGCTTATTGATGACGATCAAGTCATCATCCTCATAGACCACATCAAGCGGAATATCCTCGGCGCCGATATGGCTCTGCTCGGCCACATCCACCGTCACGGCAATCTGCGCACCCTCGTCCACACGAAACCGCGGATCGGTCACAACGACGCCGTTGACCTGAACAGCCCCATCGGCAATCAGCTTGGCCAAACGCGAGCGCGACAGCGATGCATCTTCGGGCACATCGCGACCCAAAGCCTTGTCCAGACGCGGGGCCGGATTGGGGGCAATGTCAAATGTGATCTGGATCGCGCCCATGTTTTGGCTCCTTAAAAACGACTGTTCGCTGTCTAGCGGCAATGCACGCTGATGTCACCAAAGCCTGTGGATATGAAAGGGGGGGATGGTACCGCCTCCCCGGCTTGAACGGGGGACCCCTGGTTCCACAAACCAGTGCTCTAACCAACTGAGCTAAGGCGGCATCGAGGTTGGATTTAGCGGGATGCGGATTTGATTGCAAGACCCCTGACCCGCCTTTTCCTTGCCAATGGGTCAATAGGCTTGGTAGATCATCCCCAACCGACAAAAAGGAACAGCCCATGGGTATCAACGACCAGCGCGACATCGAAGCAAACATGCAGATCGGCCCAACGGACGCAGGCATGGTGCGGCTTTTCATCGAATCCGGTGGCGTCGAAATCCCGATGGATTTTGAACCCGAAGAGGCCGAAGAGATCGCCGAGGAAATGCGCGCCGCCGCAATGGCCGCCCGCGCGATGAAAAAGCGCTAGAGCGTCGCGACCCGCCTACGCCAGCCCGAAGCGCACCGACACATGCGGATCACGCGCCGCCTGTGCCCGCAATGCTGCGTGGCGGGCAAACTTCTGGATCATCACACGGCGGCGGGGTGCTGCGAGCCTCACCTCTGGTCCCATGCGCAGAATTTCCGCGCCGTAGCCGTCTGCAATAATCAATCCGGTGTCGTCAGGCAGTAAATCGACCGGAAAATCCTGATCCACCCCCCAGAAATAGCGGTCGCACCACGGCAGATAGCCCTGCCATTTTGTGTCGGTCTGGAAATCGACGCGGGATGATTTGCACTCGATGATCCAAATCTCGCCCCTTGGACCCAAACCCATCACATCGACCCGCAAGCCGCGCGTGGGCACCAGTTCCTCGACACTGACAAAATCGTGCTGGCGCAAATGCCTGCACACGCCGCGGGCCAGTATTTGGCCGGGCATCAGCGTGGGCAATATGTCAGCACAGGCAACATCATCAGGCATGGCGTGAATATGAACAAACCATAAACACCGGTCAAGCCGCCGTGCAAATAAGGCGCAATACAGGCAAGCGACGCGGCGTCACCTTAAAAACCGCCCTGCTTGCGTCATGTTTTCACCTGATTTGGGCGTCACCAAAAGGCAACTTATCACTGGAGCCACAACATGACACTTTTCACCGAGATCACTTTCGCTCAAGTCTGCCTTGCTGCCATCGCGGTGGGCGCGCTTGAACATGTCGTGGTCCGTTTTGCCCCGCACGCGGTCCTGCGTCAGATCGGCTATGCGGCCTAATCTGCGAGACCCCTTGTAGGACACCCCGATGCGGCCTATCTGTGGTCTTGGCGGGTTTCTGCTCTTCTCGATCGCTATAGGGGTTACATTCCAGTGGCCTTAAGCAAATCCCAGGGAGCTGGCTCTGTTGAGACCTTGGTCTTTTTATCTGGCGCCCACCTGTACATACAGGTCCTCGGGAATAAATCCCTGAACGGTTGCTGCGGTTCCCGCCACTTTACCCCGCCAAGCACGGAGCTGTTGCGGGTCACACCGCCATCATGACATAGGTTTAAAACGCTTCCGGGCGTGCCTCGCGGGCCATATGGTCGAGCACCGCATTCACGAATTTCGGCTCTTTGCCGTCATGTGAAAACGCTTCGGCGACTTGCACAAATTCGACGATGACAACCTTTGGCGGGGTTCGATTGTCGCGCAATTCGGCCCCTGCGGCGCGAAACAGCGCACGCCACGTGGGATCAATGCGCGCAATCGGCCATTTTACAACCAAGGCCCGATCGGTCATCTGGTCGATGATCGCCTGATCATCCACCGCTTTTTCCACCAGCAGGCGGAACGTGTCGATGTCACCTTCGTGCATCTCGTAGTCATCGTAGGACGCGCCAAAGCGGTGATCCTCGAATTCTCGAATGATCGCCTCGATGGTCTGGCCCGAGGCTTCCATCTGGAACAGCGCCTGCACGGCATAGAACCTTGCGGCGGATTTCATTTTGCGGCGTTGGTTGTTGGAGATGGTCATGCTGTGGTCTTGCCGCCTTGCGCCAATAGGATTTCGCTGTTGAACCCGACACCTTTGTCAGGACGGCCCCACTTACGGCTGGCAGCCACAAGGTGCAAGGCTGCGGCGGCGGCTCCGGCGGCTTTATTCATCTGCGCCGGATCTGCGCGCTCGACCGCCTGCGCGTGGGTCTCGACCGTCAAGATACCGTTGCCGATGCAAATGCCTTGCAGACCCATCAGTTGCAGCGCGCGGCTGCTGTCATTGCACACGGTGTCATAATGCGTGGTTGCCCCGCGAATGACGCAGCCAAGGGCGACATAGCCGTCAAAATTGCTCATCCTTTCGGCAATCGCGATGGTGGTGGGGATTTCCAGCGCACCGGTGACGTCGATGGTGTCCCATGTCGCCCCTGCCGCCGCGATTTCCGCCTTCGCCCCTGCCATCTGCATATCATAGATGTCTTTGTAGTAGGGCGAGGCCACGATCAACAGCTTGACCGGTTTATCAAACGCAGGGCGCGGCAGGATGTAATGCGTGGATCCGGCCATTATCCGATCTCCGAGATTTTACGGGTGCCGACGATTTCCAGACCGTAGGCATCAAGCCCGATAATTTTCGGCTGCGGCGAATTGGTCAGCAAGGTGATCTGATGCAGGCCCAGCGTCGACAATATCTGCGCGCCAACACCGTATTGGCGCAGGGTTTGCGGCGACCCTTCGACATCGGGGTCCAGCGTCATTTCAGTATCGCGCAATAACACCAGCACCCCACGCCCGACCTTGCCGATCATCTGCATGGCGTCACCAAATTCGTCGCGGCGGCCCTTGGGGCCCGTGCCCACAACATCCAGCATCGGATCAAGCGCGTGCATCCGCGTCAGCACCGGACCATCCGCCGTAATATCGCCCTTGACCAAGGCAATATGCTCGGCACCATGGGTCTCGTCGGCATAGATCCGCATTTCCCAATCGCCGCCGAATTCCGAAGTGATCTGCTCGGTTTTGCGCAGTTTGATCAGGTTGTCATGGCGCCGGCGGTAGGCAATCAAATCGCTGATCGTGCCGATTTTAAGGCCGTGCAATTGCGCAAAGGCCACCAGATCGGGCAGACGGGCCATTTCGCCGTCTTCCTTCATGATCTCGCAAATCACGCCCGAGGGGTTCAGTCCGGCAAGCCGCGAAATATCCACCGCAGCCTCCGTGTGGCCGGCACGCACCAATACACCCCCATCGCGCGCGCGCAGCGGAAACACATGACCCGGGGTGGCAATATCGGCGGCCCCGCTGGCGGCATCGATGGCAACAGACACGGTGCGGGCGCGGTCAGCGGCGGAAATGCCTGTGGTCACCCCCTCGCGGGCCTCGATCGAAATGGTGAACGCGGTTTCATGGCGCGAGGAATTATGCGTGGCCATCAATGGCAGCCCCAGCGCATCGATCCGTTTGCTGGGCAGTGTCAGACAGATCAGCCCGCGGCCATGTTTGGCCATGAAGTTGATCGCATCGGGGGTCGCCATCTGGGCGGGGATCACCAGATCGCCCTCGTTTTCGCGATCCTCGTGATCGACCAGCACAAACATGCGGCCATTGCGGGCATCGTCGATGATTTCCTCGATCGGGCTGATGGCATCTGCCCAGTCTTGCTCGACCGGTCCGGGGTTTTCGAATGTCACTGTCATGGGGCACCTTTTTGCGATGAGGGCTCAATACCGCTTTGGCCCGAAATTGGAAAGGGGGCGTGGGTCAAGACCCACCCTACGTCGCGGCGGCCCCATAACAGGGCTAGTCGAAGTCGCGCAGCCGCGCGACATAGCGCGCCATGGTATCGATCTCGATGTTGACAGTGTCGAAAACCGCAGCATCGCCCCATGTGGTCACCTCTTTGGTATGCGGGATGATATTGACGCCAAAATCGCAGCCATCCACCGCATTGACCGTCAGCGAGGTGCCATTGAGCGCGACCGATCCCTTGGGGGCTACGAACCTGGCCAAATCCTGCGGTGCCCGAAATACAAAGCGGGTGCTGTCGCCATCCTGCGTCATGCTGATAATCCGGGCCACGCCGTCAACATGGCCCGACACGATATGCCCGCCCAATTCATCGCCCAGACGCAAGGCGCGTTCCAGATTGATGCGCCGGCCAACAGCCCATGTGGTGATATTGGTCGCACTTACGCTTTCGGCAGAAATATCCACGTCAAACCAGTTGCCATCGTTCGCCCCCATCGCCACCACGGTCAGGCACACGCCCTCGCAGGCGATGGATGCCCCTAGGTCAATACCCGTGATGTCGTAGCTCGTCCCGATCCGCGCCCGCAAGTCACCTTGCTGTTTTAGCGCCTTTACAACGCCCAAATCGGTCACAATTCCGGTAAACATGACGACACTCCTGCAATGTTCCCCTGACCTAGCGGTTGAAACTGTTGCAATCAAGACATCGCGGGCGCAGCTTGCCCGTCAATCGCCTTAATCCTGCCAAAAGGATAGGTAATAAGGATGTGTTGACCATTTTGGGATATCCCTGCGACGTGACCGACCCGACCGCCAGACGCTTTCTATTTTTGCAAGGACCGCATGGGCCCTTTTTGCATCGGCTTGCCAAAATGTTGCGCGCCGCCGGTGGTGACGTCTGGCGCGTCGGGTTCAACGCCGGCGACCGCGCGTTCTGGTTCGGCGCACCGGGGTATATCCCGTTTGTGGGCACCATCGAGGATTGGCCGGACGCTTTTGCCCGACTGATCGACACCCATACCATCACCGATGTCGTGCTTTACGGCGATACCCGCCCGATCCATGCGATTGCCGTGGCACAGGCGCAAGCGGCGGGGCTGCGGGTGCATGTCTTCGAGGAAGGCTATATGCGGCCCTATTGGATCACCTACGAGAGGGGCGGCACCAATGGCAATTCGCGGCTGATGGCGTTGACCGTGCCGCAGATGCAACAGGCGCTGGCGCTGTCCGACCTTGAAGTGCCGACACCGCCCGCCCATTGGGGCGACATGCGCCACCATGTGTTTTACGGCGCGCTGTATCACTGGTTTGTGCTGTTCCGCAACGGCCACTACCGCAAACTTGTGCGCCACCGCGAATTGCCGGTGCTTGCCGAGGCATGGCTTTATACCCGCAGGCTGTTGTTGATGCCCTTCATCGCGCTGGACCGGCGGATTGCGACGGCGCGCGTCCGCTTTGGCGGGTTTCCCTATCATCTGGTGCTGATGCAGCTTGAACATGACGCCAGTTTCCAGCACCATTCACCCTTCACACGGATGCAGGAATTTATCGCGGTGGTCATCGACGGTTTCGCCAAGGGGACCGCGCGCCACCATCATCTGGTGTTCAAGGCGCATCCGCTGGAAAACGGCCGCTCGCCACTGCGCAAGATCATCCGGCAACTGGCCCGCGAACACGGGGTTGCAGACCGCGTGCATTATGTGCGGGGCGGCAAACTGGCCCAGCTTCTGGATCATGCGCGCAGTGCTGTGACCGTCAATTCCACCGCCGGTCAACAGGTGCTGTGGCGTGGCATTCCTCTCAAGGTCTTCGGCGATGCGGTCTATGCCAAACCCGAATTTGTCTCTGAACAAACCCTGCCCGATTTCTTCAACAACCCGACGCGCCCCGACAGCAAGGCCTATAAAGATTACCGGCGCTATCTGCTGGAAACCAGCCAGGTACCCGGCGGCTTCTATTCGGCGCGCGGGCGGCGGCAACTGATGCGCCAGGTGGTCGATATGATGCTTGGCGATGAAGATCCCTATGACGCGCTCAAATCGGGCAAGGTGCCACAGCGCCAGCCCTTGCGGATCGTGACCTAAGCACACACAACACCTAGCGGTTTGCGCGTGATGCGCGGCATCGCGGCAACAGTTCTGTGCATCGATCCCGAAACAATCCGCGCGCTGGCTAGCTTTTGGCCCACGATTCCCGTAACTTAAAAAGAAAACTCGAGGCATAACAATAACAGGTCGAGGAGACCGAGCAGTGATTTCTCTGACATTGCGCTTTGCAAAAGGCGCGGCCCTCGTGGTGACGCTTGGCCTTGTGGCCTCATGTGGCTTACCGCGGTCCGGGCCGAATAAATCCGAAATTTTCTCTGGATCCGTTCTGGAACAGGGCGACGCCTTTGTTCTGGTGGTGGACGACCGGGTGAACCGGATTGCAGCGGTGACGCCTGCGATCGGCTTCTCGGAGGGCTTCACCAACGCGGCGGTTGTGGGCTCTGATACGATCAATGCAGGCGACGTGCTGGGCCTGACAATCTGGGAAAACGTCGATGACGGCTTGTTGGTCCCGCGGGGGCAGAATGCCACCGTTCTGGAACAGGTGCAGGTCGACGGATCGGGCTATATCTTTGTGCCCTATGCCGGGCGCGTGAAAGCGGCGGGCAATACGCCCGAGGCGGTGCGCCGGATCATCTCCGAAAAACTGTCCGATCAGACGCCCGACCCGCAGGTGCAAGTGCGCCGGCTTGCCGGTGACGGTGCCACGGTTTCTGTCGTGGGTGCGGTGGGCGCGCAGGGGGTCTACCCCATCGAGCGTCCGACCCGCACATTGTCGGCGATGCTGGCCGCCGCAGGCGGCGTCGCTGTAAGGCCAGAGACCGCGCAAGTCACTGTTGTGCGTGGGAATTATTCGGATTCGATCTGGTTCGAGGACCTTTACGACCATCCAAGCCACGACATAGCACTGCGCGGCGGCGACCGGATTATCGTGGAACAAGACACCCGCAGCTTTACCGCTTTGGGCGCCACGGGCACGCAGGATCAGGTCACATTCGAAAGCCGGACACTCTCGGCAATCGAAGCCATCGCGCAAGTTGGCGGGTTGCAGTCAACGTTGGCCGATCCCACGGGCGTGTTTGTGTTCCGCAACGAGCCCGAGGAAATCGCGCGTCAGCTTTTGGGTCGCACCGACATCGTAGGCGCCCAGCGCATGATCTATGTGCTTGATCTGACCCGTCCCAATGGCATGTTCATGGCCCGCGACTTTGCGATCCGTGACGAGGACACCGTCTATGTGACCGAAGCGCCGTATACCCAGTTCAACAAGGCGATTGCAGCGGCGACCGGATCGTTGAATGCGGCGACAAGCGTCTCGACTGCGGCTGGACTGTAATCAATGGCCTTCAGGGCCAGGACGGACGCCGCGGGTGAAAGCTCGCGGCGTCTTTTTGTCTATAACGGCGGGTTTCTGACCAATACCCGCGTGCGGCGCATCCTGACGCTTGCAGGCTTTGACATCAGACTTGGCAAACCCGCGCGGGGTGATCTGGTGGGTATTTGGGGCCAAAGCCCGACATCGGGGCGCGGCAAGGCGGTGGCGGGCAAAACCGACGCGCCGCTTTTGCATGTCGAGGATGCGTTTTTACGCTCGGTCCTGACGGGGCGTGACGGAGACGATCCGATCGGGCTGCATATCGACCACAAAGGCGTGCATTTTGACCCCGCCACGGTATGCGACCTCGAAGAAATACTGCGCGATCATCCGCTTGATGACACCGCCCTTTTGACGCGGGCGCGCGACGCGATCGAGATGCTCAAAACCCGCCATCTGTCAAAATACAACGCCTTTGATCCGGCCACCCCCGCCCCCGATCCGGGCTATGTGGTGGTGATCGACCAGACCCGCGGCGATGCCTCTGTCAAGGCCAGCGGTGCGGATCTGAACACCTTTCGCGAGATGCTGTTTTACGCGCAAACCGATCATCCGTTTGCGCAAATCATCATCAAGACCCACCCCGAAACCAGCGCGGGGCATCGCGGCGGCTATTTTACAGCGGCCGACACCAATGACCGTGTGCATCTTTGCGACACCCCGATCTCGCCCTACACCCTGTTTGACGGGGCCGTGGCGGTCTATACCGTCAGCAGTCAAATGGGGTTCGAGGCGATCCTGACGGGGCATAAACCTGTCGTCTTTGGCCAGCCGTTCTATATGGGCTGGGGGCTTAGCGATGACCGCAAGCCGCTGGACCGCAGGCAGCGCAACCTGACCCGCAACCAACTTTTCGCCGCCGCGATGCTGCTCTATCCCACATGGTATGACCCGTTCCACGACAGCTTGTGCGATTTTGAATCCGCCGCTGCGACAGTGGCGGCCAATGCGCGGGCATGGCGCGACGATCATGCAGGGTGGACCGCACACGGGATGCGGCTGTGGAAACGCAAGCCGCTGCAAAAGTTCTTTGGCCGGTATGCGGCGGTGAAGTTTGCCAATGCCAGCGCCACCCAAAACAGCGGCCCCGCCCAAGGCAAGCAAATGGTCTGGGCGGGCAAGATCACGCCCGCGTTGGCCGCACAGGGGGTGTGGCGCGTCGAGGACGGATTTTTACGCTCGCGCGGGCTTGGGGCCGACCTGACCCCGCCGCTGTCACTGGTGCTGGACGACATCGGGATTTACTACGACCCCACCGCACCAAGCCGGTTGGAAACCCTGATCAATGCCAGCGGCAGCCTGTCACAAGCGGCACGCGATCGGGCCGCAGCGCTGATCAAATCGCTAACCGACGCAGGACTTTCCAAGTATAATACCGGCGGCGCTGACGTCGCAAAACTGCCAAAGGGGCGGCGCATTCTCGTGCCCGGACAAGTCGAGGACGACGCATCGATCACGCTTGGGGCGAGCGATATCAACAGCAATCAGGCCCTGCTCGCCGCCTGCCGCGCGGCCAATCCCGCCGCCATCATCATCTATAAACCCCACCCCGATGTGGAGGCGGGCCTGCGCACGGGCGCGGTCGCCAATGCCCGTGATCTTGCCGATGCCGTGCTCACCCAAACCGACCCGATCAGCGCCCTGCGCCAGGTGGATGAAGTCTGGACCATGACCTCGCTTTTGGGGTTTGAGGCTTTGTTACGCGGCATCCCCGTGACTTGCCTGGGCACGCCGTTTTACGCGGGCTGGGGGCTGACCGATGATCGCGCGATGCCCGTCACACGGCGCGCAGCCACCCCCGATATCATCGCACTCGCCCATGCGGTTCTGATCGACTATCCGCGCTACTTCGATCCCAAAACAGGGCTGTCCTGCCCCGTTGAAATCGTGGTCGAACGGCTGACGACGGGTGATATCCCCAAACCGGGTCGCGCCAACCGGATCGGCGCAAAACTTCAGGGGTTGGTGGCAAGTTATGCCTACCTGTGGCGCTAGTTCAGTCGCCAGCGTTGCATCACATCATCGCCAATTTGGCTCTGTGCAATCAGGGTTAACTGCGGCGCATCCAGCAATCGCGACACCCCCAAGGGACCCACCGCAGACACCCCGTCTGCGCCAATCAGCTTGGGGCCCTGGAACACCACCAATTCATCTACCAACCCCGCTGTGATCAATGACGCCGCCAGCGCGCCGCCGCCCTCGCAGAACACGCGGGTCAGCCCTTCGCGGGCCAGGTTTTCCATCATTTCGACCACATCAACGCGCCCCTCGACCAAAGCAGTGGGGATCGATTTCGCGCCCCATCTGGCACAAATTGCGCTGGGTGCGGCAAGTCCGTGACACAGCCAAACCGGCGACAGATCGGCGGTTTGCGCCAGCCTCGCCGCGTCAGGCAGGGTCAAATCGCTGGACACCACAATGCGCACCGGCTGCGCCGCGACCCCCAGATCGCGCACATCCAGCATCGGATCATCGGCGCGCACAGTGCCCGCCCCCACCATCACCGCGTCGTGGCGCGCGCGCAGCATGTGCACCATACGGCGCGATTGCGCGCCGGTAATCCACTGGCTATCGCCTGCCCGCGTGGCAATACGCCCGTCAACCGTGGTCGCCAGTTTCAGCGTCACAAAGGGGCGGCGCCTTGATTTCGTCAGAAAGAATCCTGCGTGATCTCGCAGGCTTTCGGCCTCACCCACACCAACTGTGACCGCAAGGCCGGCCTGTTTCAGGCGCGCCACACCGGCCCCTGCGACCTGAGGATTGATATCCACTGTGGCGATCACAACGCGCACAATGCCCGCCGCGATCAGCGCATCGGCGCAGGGCGGGGTTTGGCCGTGATGCGAACAGGGTTCCAGCGTGACATAGGCGGTGGCACCGCGTGCGGCAGATCCCGCCTGCGCCAAGGCCTGGGTTTCCGCGTGCGGCCTGCCGCCATCCGCGGTGCGCGCGCGGCCCACGATAATGCCGTTTTGCACGATCACACAGCCGACCGCAGGGTTGGGCCAAACGCGGCCCATCCCGCGCCGCCCCAGACTGAGGGCCAGCGCCATAAAGCGGGCATCATTCTTCTGGTTTGGCATCCGGACGCAATTCGGAAACGAATTTGTCAAAGTCATCTGCGGCTTGGAAGTTTTTGTAAACACTGGCAAATCGCACATAAGCGACAGTGTCGATACGGGCCAGACTTTCCATCACAATCTCGCCAATCGCAGCCGAGCGGATGTCGGTCTCGCCCATGCTTTCCAACCGTCGCACGATGCCAGAGATCATTTGATCCATACGCTCGGGCTCGATAGGGCGTTTTTGCAGACTGATGCGGATCGAGCGCTCCAGCTTGTCGCGGTCGAAATCTTCGCGCCGCCCATTGGATTTGATCACGACCAAATCGCGCAGTTGCACGCGCTCGTATGTTGTAAACCTACCGCCACACGCGGGGCAAAAACGGCGCCTGCGGATGGCCACATGGTCCTCCGCGGGGCGTGAATCTTTGACTTGTGTGTCGACGTTTCCGCAAAAGGGGCAACGCATGGGCCTGTCCTCGTTTCATTTTATACCGCCAGTCGTGGGTATTTTCCCACTTATCCACAGGGACTATAGGCGGCTTGGCAGGATTTGGGTAGACCGAAAAACCGCACACCAGATGGTGTGTCAGATCGGACTCACCAGAATGTGCCGATCACGCCCGCGCGGCGGACTTATAGTCGCACAGCCCGCTGACAAAAATGCGGCATTTGCAGTGACATGGCGAATGGCGGTTTTATGAGATCTGATCATCGGACCGTTGGGTGCAGCCGTGGCCCGCGGGGTCAATCGGGATTATGCTGGCGGTTGGTTGCGAAACAGTGTGTTACCCTGTTCGTCGATCACCTGTTTGGCCTTGGCCAGTGACACCTCTTGCGCCTGTTCCAATCCATCAAAAGTATCGGCGCGGATCACCTGATGGACCTTGGTTTCACCGTCCACTCCGTGCTCTATGCGCGCGGCCAGCCGGAATTTGGACCCCTCGGGCATGGGGGCTACGACGATGCGAAAACCTTTATAGGTTTCCGCGACTTCGACCCCGGCTTTACTCTTGAACAGGTTTTTCAAAAAATTCACTGTCGACCTCCCATTTGACATTCTACGACCAACTATCAATCTTTGTGCAAAAATCAAAGAAGGGTTACTGACGACCCAAGCACATTGATGCCGCCGAAGGGGCGTCCACTCCATCGCTTGTCAGCGCGCGCGACGCGGTTCACTTGGTTCAAGCCAGTGGCATTTGTCAGATATAATGATTTCAATGGATAAATTTCGCTCTCGCGGGCCTAAAACCCTATGACTTTGTTTGGTTTCAATAACTCGCCCGTTGTCGTCTTTCGTCAACGATGGGCCCTTCATCAAACAGGTCGTGCCAGACCTTGAAACTCCCATATCGCCGCCTGCTCTTGTTCCAGCAGCGTTTGAGGGCTGCATCCAATCTTTTTCAAAATCGATCTGAAACACGCAGATCGCATCTCATAATCCGCTTCATTCTCAAACACCAAACCCACCGCCCGCGCCCGCACTTCTGTTGAAAAACGGTCCCCTGAATTTCCTTTGCTCATCACTTACCTTCCAAGCTCGATGCTCTCCGGTGAACCCGGGGCGATTCACCATCCCCTCACTCCTGAACACCTTCCAAATACTCCGTCAGCGCCAGCAGAACCGCGGGCACGGGCGTGCCCAATCCGTCTTTCTCCACGATCACCGTGTCGCCCATGTCGCCTGCGCCGAACTCTGGCATGGCACCCGAGAAATGCGGAGCACGCGATAGCCCGTCGATGGTGCTCATCACATAATCGCGCGGAAACACACCGCCGTTGCGGGCCGAAAGCGTGGTCAGATCGGGCGGCATTTTGAACAGGGCATCGGCCATCTCGCCAGTCCCTTTGGCGTCAAATCCGTGACACGACGCGCAACTGCCTAAAAATGCCTGTTTGCCACTGGGCGGCTCTGGCGTCTGGATACAGGCGGAGAGCGCAAACAGGCCAAGCGCGCTAAGTTTCATCATGGGGCTATCCTCCGTTATGGTTTTCACAACCCTAACAGATGCTCGAAATCACGCCATGACGTAAATCAATCAGTTCAGCGTCAGCGCGCCGATCTCTGCGGTGATCATGCTATCGGTATCGTCACTGTCACCCGACACCGCCAGCCCGATCAGCGCGCCCCTTTGCCCGCCAAACGCACGGGCGTAATCGGCGACCAGATCCACCCGCTCGGACTCACGCCCCGTGCCCGCCTGGCGCAATGGAATGGTCACCCCTGTGCCGGCCTTGCCGTAGGGCGACGGGATCACGGCACCCACCGCATTGTTGCCGCCCCATGCATATTGAATGACCCGCACGTCATCGCGCCCCAACAGGCTGCGGATACCCGCCCCTGCCAGCGAGGGCGCCACATCAGCGGGCACAAACAGGAAATACAGCGAGATATTGCGGTCATCGCCGCCCTTCAGCGACAGGTCCGTGGCAGGCACCGATTGGGTCACGCTCCAGTCCCATGTGGCGGTCTGCGCGCCCCAATCGGCTTCGGCGACGCGGCTCCATGCGATACTGACCGACCCGTCAGACACCATCGCAAGCGTGCGGCCAAAGGTATAATCGTTGGAGGAAAACAGCGACAAGCGCTGCTCTCGCCACCCCGAGGCGAAAGTCACAGGTCCGGCGGTGGCGGAGGCTGCGGCGAAAACCAGGGTGGCGGATAAAAACAAGCGCATCATGACAGGGTCCTTTTGAACAGTGCTGCACGCTGCCTAGCCGATCTGTGCCGCGCGCGCGCGCAAACATGTGCAAAATCACGCGAATGTCAGGGCTGCGTTATTGCTTGGGGCGCCACGGCGTGCAGAATTTGATATCCGGATCCAGCTTTTGATACTCTGCGGCCATGATCCACCGCATCTCGGTCGGAGGCACAAATTGCCAGTCGTCGAGATACGTTTGCTTGGCCTCACCGCGCAGGTATTTCGCCATCTGCTGGTTGCCAATCGGGCCCAGATTCACATTCGATCCATGAAACCCGATGCGCGCCTTGGGACCGACACAGGCATTGGGCATGGTTGTGAAAATCACACATGCCGAGGCACAATAGCCGCGAATTTCGACCAGCCCGCCCCAAGCAACCAGTCTGGCGCGATCAGCCTCGGCGCTGATCAATTGCCCACCGCCATCATCGCGTATCACATAGGGTATGACGTCGGGCGCGGGCCTGCGATCGGTGCAGGCGGTTGTCAAAAACAGCGCCAGAACAGTGCAAAGCATCCGGTTCCCCCCGATCCGGTCAGGCCGCAGCCAATGTGTCTACCAGCGCCCACAGCGCATCAGGCACATCCACCACATCACGCACCCGTCGGTCAGCACCAGGAATGCGCGCACCGTCTTGGGCCGCGACCGCCTGTGCCACCCGTGCAAAACGCCCGGAAAAATCGTCGCCATATGTTGTGGGGTCCATCAAGATATAAAACTGCCCCAATCCATGCGGCGCGCCCTCGGGCAGCTTAAGCCCCTTTACATCCAGCGAATTGACCGATCCCGTCATGCCCGCGGCCAGCAATTCGACCATCAAGCCGAAACCCCAACCCTTATAGCCCCCTGCCGAGACCAACGCGCCCTTGAGTGCGGCGTCAGGATCGGTGGTGGGTTGCCCGTCCGCATCCACCGCCCAGCCCAGCGGGATCGCTTGGCCTGCGGCCTTTGCCATGGTGATCTTGCCCAAGGCCACAGCCGAGGTTGAAAAGTCGAAATGCATCCGCGGCGCGCCTATCCCGGGCACGGTCATGGCAATCGGGTTGGTGCCGATCACCGCGGTGTTGCCGCCCGGTGGTGCCACCACAGGAGAGGCGTTTGTCATGCCAATCGCGATCACCCCTTGGGCCGCAATCTGTTCGGTGAAAAACCCCAGCGAGGTGCAGGTATGCGCGTTGGCGACCGCAAATGTCGCCACACCATTGTCGCGTGCGGCCGCGACCGCATCCGCCAGCCCTGCCGCAAATGCAGGCTGCGCAAATCCGAAACGGGCATCCGATTTCACAGCCCCCGCACGCGGTTTGGTCACAACCGGCTGCACCGTGCCCGACACCCTGCCAGAGGCCAGTTGCGTGCAGTAACTTTCCAGATAATACAGCCCGCAGATCACATTGCCCAACGCCTCTGCGCGGGCGACGGCGGCGGCCACATGACCGGCTTGCGCGGCAGCGGCCCCATGGGCCATCAGCGCGGCTTTGCTTTTGCTTTCAATCTCTTGCACTGTGATCTTCATAGTGGCTCCAGCTTTCCTGCGGTCAAGCGCACAATACGGTCCATGCGCGCCGCAAGCTCCATGTTATGGGTCGCAATCACCGCGGCCAAACCGGTGCCACGCACCAGGTCCATCAACGCGCCAAACACCCGGTCCGAGGTCTGGGGGTCAAGGTTCCCCGTGGGCTCGTCCGCGAGCAAAAGCGCCGGCTGATTGGCCAAGGCGCGGCAAAAGGCGACGCGCTGTTGTTCGCCCCCCGACAGGGCCGCAGGGCGGTGATCGGCGCGCCCGGCAATGCCGACACGGGCCAGCAAATCGCGCGCGCGCGCCGTGGCCTCACCCTGTGACTTGCCATTGGCCAATTGCGGCAGCACAATGTTTTCTATGGCGGTAAATTCCGGCAGCAGATGGTGGAACTGATAGATGAATCCAACCTCGGCGCGGCGCACGGCGGTGCGATTGCGATCCCCCAGACGGGTCATATCGCGCCCGCCAATCGCCACCGTGCCCGCATCGGGCGTATCCAGCAGCCCCGCGATATGCAGCAGGGTTGATTTGCCCGCACCCGAAGGGGCGACAAGCGCCACAATCTCGCCTTTTTTCACTTGCAGATCAACGCCTTGCAGTACCGTCACCGCATTGGGTTTACCGGTATTATAGGCCTTGGTGATGCCCGCCACTGCCAATGTCAGATCATTCATAGCGCAGCGCCTCGACAGGGTTCATGCGGGCCGCACGGCGCGCCGGAAAGATCGTCACAATCCATGACAGACCCAGCGACAGCGCCACCGAGGACAGCACATCGTTCAGCCGCAACTGGGCCGGCAAATCATAAATCCCCCTGATCGACGGGTCCCAGACACCGCCGCCCGCAAAGTAATTCACAAAGCTGAAAATCGGATCAATATAAATCGCAAAAAGACTGCCCAGAATGACCCCCAAAATCGTGCCTAGCGTGCCGATCCCTGCCCCGCAGATAAAGAAAATCCGCAAAATAGACCCCTCGGTCAGGCCCATGGTGCGCAAAATGCCAATGTCGCGGCCTTTGTTTTTGACAAGCATGATCAGGCCCGAAATAATGTTCATCGAGGCGATCAAAACCAGGATCGACAGGATGACGAACATCACGTTGTCCTCGACGGTCAGCGCGCGTAAAAACGACCCTGCACTGTCGCGCCATGTCCACACAAACGTGCCCTCGCCACTGGCCGCCAGCAGGTCGGGGATCACGAGGTCCACCTCTTCTGGCACGTCGACCATCACTTCAATTTCGTCCACTAACCCGTCACGATTAAAGAATTTTTGCGCCTCACCCAGCGGCATATAAACCCGCGTGCGGTCAATATCGTAGCGCCCCGCAGTGAAAATATAGACCACCTCATAGGCATTGGTGCGTGGGCTCGTGCCCATCGCGGTGCGCACGCCGTTGGGACTGATCACCTTGATCTTGTCGCCCACAGCCGCGCCCAATTCCCGCGCCACACCCGACCCGATGGCGATGCCGGCTTCAAAGCGGTTGATGCTGCCCTGTGCCTCTCTGGGGTTAGCAATACGCGGGATCGTGCGCAGGTCCGCGAGACTGATGCCGTAAACCTCGATGCCGGCGTTGCGGTTTTGTTTATTGGCCATGACCTGACCGCGCACCAAGGGGGCCGCACGGATCACGCCATCCACCGTCAGGATCGCCGCCGCAAGCGCGTCATACTCCGCAATGGTGCGCGACATCTGCGTCGTGCCCGCAATCGGGGTCTGTTGATAAACTGTCACATGGGCGTTGGAGCCAAGGATCGTATCGACAAATTCCGCCCGAAACCCCGACCGCACCGCAAGCGTGGCAATCAGCGCAAAAACCGCCAGCGTCACCCCCACCAGCGAGATCCACGTCATGATACTGACGCCGCCCTCGGCCCGTTTGGCGCGAATGTAGCGCCAGGCAATCATCCATTCGAATTTCGCAAAAGGCGCGGTGCTGGCCATATGGTAACCCATCTGAAATTTAAGGTAAATTGGCGGTCGCAGCGGCGTTGGTCAAGCACGCATTGCTTGCCTGGGCCGTGCACCCCCAAGGCGCCACTAGGTCGTTTTCCTACGCCTGAACGGCCACGATAACAAGGCCAACAGCGCCGCAATCACGGCCCAACCGCCAAGGAACCCGACACCTGCCGAGGCCGCGCCTGCAATTGTTAGCGGCATCGCGGGCTGAAAGTCAGCCCACGTCTGGGACAGGGTTTCTTGATCAAAGTGGCGCTGCGGCATCCGTAGTCGCGCAATGGGCGAGGCTGCGCGGAGTTCCGCCAGATTGTCGCTTAGCGCGGCATGGCGCGCAAAGGCGCGTTGCATATCCGCTTGTCTGTCGTCCAGAAACTGGGTGCCGGTCATCTGTGCCAGCGCTTGCGTGCGCGTCAAACCCGACCGAAGCGCAGAGGCCTCGAAGTCGGCCACAACCAGCCCAAGCGCATCAACCTGACCCGCAAGGCGCTGGGTGTATTGTTGTGAAAATTCAGGGTATTGCGACAGGCCCGCAGCCCCTGCAAGCCCGCCAGCCACAGCCAGTATCTTGAACATCTTTTGCCTCATGCCTTACGACCTCGTGCTATACTGCACGATCTGGTTTTGCGCAGTATAGGCCCGTTTGGGCGGGTCGTCAGCATGTGTTTGCCAAACGCCCCTGCGGTGACGCGCGGCAGGTGTTCAGATATCCGCGTAGAGTGCCACAATCTTGGCAACCGCATCAGCAGGCGACATCTCTTCGCTGATCCCGGTGCGGCGGCTGGTGACCTCGACCACACCGTTTTTCAAACCCCGCGGCCCGATCGTGATCCGCCACGGCAGGCCGATCATATCCATGGTGCCGAATTTGGCGCCCGCTCTCTCGTCGCGGTCATCATAAAGCGGATCAAGCCCTGCGGCGATCAACTGACGATAGATATCCTCGCACGCCGCATCTGCCGCGCCGTCGCCCGACTTCATGTTCAGGATACCCACATGGAACGGGGTCACGCCTTCGGGCCAGATGATGCCCTTGTCATCGTGGCTTGCCTCGATGATCGCACCCAGCAATCGCGACACGCCTATGCCGTGGCTGCCCATATGCACGTTCACCTTCTCGCCCTTGCCGTTGTCGACAGCAGCGTTCAGCGCATCGGAATACTTGGTGCCAAAATAGAAAATTTGACCGACTTCGATGCCGCGCGCCGTCTTGCGACGCTCCTCGGGCACCGCATTGAACAAGGCCTCGTCATGGGTCTCGTCGGTGCGGGCGTATTTGGTGGTGAATTCTTCCATGACAGCGGCACAGGCGGCCTTGTCATCAAAATCAATCTCGCGGTCGCCAAATGTCAGGTCGGTCACGGCGCTGTCATAGAACACTTCCGACTCGCCGGTCTCGGCTAGCACCAAAAACTCGTGGGTATCCTCGCCGCCAATCGGGCCTGAATCTGCGCGCATCGGGATCGCCTTCAACCCCATCCGTTCGTAGGTGCGCAGGTATGACACAAGGTGGCGGTTATAGGCGTGCAGCGCGTCCTCGCGGGTCAGATCAAAGTTATAGCCGTCTTTCATGTAAAATTCGCGGCCCCGCATCACGCCAAAACGCGGACGGGTTTCATCGCGGAATTTCCACTGGATTTGATACAAGGTCAGCGGCAAGTCCTTATAAGACGTGACATGGGCACGGAAAATATCCGTCACCAGTTCCTCGGCTGTCGGCGTGAACAACATATCGCGCCCACCACGGTCCTTGATGCGCAGCATCTCGTCGCCATACGCATCATAGCGCCCACTTTCGCGCCACAGGTCGGCAGACTGGATCGTGGGCATCAGCATCGCGTGATGCCCCGCCTTTGCCTGCTCTTCATGCACGATGTTTTCGATCTTCTTGAGCACCTTATAGCCCAGCGGCAGCCAGCTATAGATGCCGGCACTTGCCTGCTTGATCATGCCAGCCTGCAACATATAGCGGTGCGACACGATCTGCGCCTCGCGCGGGGTCTCTTTGAGGACGGGCAGGAAATAGCGGCTCATACGCATGATATCAGGGACCTTTGGCAAATTGCGGGTTCACATCGGTTTACGCGGCCCCCAATCGCGTGGCAAGCACCTGTTGACACGACAGGCAGCTTACGCAGAAACCGCGCTATTGGATCAAAGATTTCTGCCAGATAACTTAGTGTTCATAAACTGAAATCTTTAAAACCAACCGGTCACTGCCCCCGTAGTAATGACACATGCAAACACGCATTCCATAATACAGGGGAACACTTTTATGGCTACTTTGAAAACTTTTGTCGCGGCCACGCTGACTGCCATCACAGTCGCAGGGGCCGCCAATGCCGCCGCACACTCGCAAACCATCGTGGACATCGCCGCAGGCGACGAGCGCTTCTCGACATTGGTTGCCGCCGTCACTGCCGCAGGTCTGGTTGACACGCTCTCGGGCGAAGGCCCGTTCACCGTATTCGCGCCGGTCAATGACGCCTTTGCAGCGCTGCCAGAGGGCACTCTCGACACGCTGTTGATGCCTCAAAACAAAGGCGATCTGACCGATATTCTGACCTACCATGTGGTGTCAGGCAAGGTGATGTCGACCGATCTGGCCGCCGGATCATCGCGGGTAGGCACGGTTTTGGCCGATAGCAGCATCTGCGTGACCGCAGGCGACGGCGTCACCATCGGCGATAGCACAGGCCAGATGGCAAATGTCGTCATCGCCGATATCGAGGCGTCAAACGGCGTGATCCATGTGATCGACAAGGTGCTGCTGCCCGGCGACGCGCCGATGTGCATGTAACCCAAAACACCGCGGGCGGCGCTGTTGCCGCCCGCAACCCTTGCGATTTGCGCGCGTTTGGACCATCTAAAGACCATATGTCTTATTGAGGGTCAGCATGGCGTTACCTGTCAAAGAACAAGCAAAATACTGGGGGGTGACCATCACCGCCTTTCTGGTCGCGCTATGGTTTCTGGGTGACGTGATCCTGCCCTTTGTGCTGGGCGGCGCGATTGCCTATGTGCTGGACCCGATCGCCGACCGGTTGCAAAAACTGCACCTAAGCCGCATCGTCTCTGTCGCGATCATCACCCTTGTGGCGGCCTTGATCTTTATCCTGCTGGTCTTGTTGGTGATCCCGACCCTGATCCAGCAGACCGCCGCCCTGATCGACACCGCGCCCGCGCTGTTCAACCAGCTTCAAACCGCCCTGACCGACCGCTTCCCCCAGCTTTTGGACGCAGACAGCACCATCCGGCAACAATTGATCACCATCGGCAATTCCATCCAGTCCAAAGGCGGCGAGTTGGTCAACGGGCTGCTGTCCTCCGCCTTGGGGCTGATCAATGTGGTGATCTTGCTGGTCGTGGTGCCCGTGGTGGCATTCTATCTGCTGCTCGACTGGGACAATATGACCGCCAAAATCGATGACATGTTGCCGCGTGATCATGCCCCCGTGGTGCGCCGGCTGGCCACGCAAATCGACACGACACTGGCCTCTTTCATTCGCGGGCAAGGCACGGTTTGCCTGATCCTTGGCAGCTATTACGCGGTGGCCCTGATGCTGGCGGGGCTGAATTTTGGCCTTGTGGTGGGCTTTGTCGCAGGGCTGATCTCGTTCATTCCCTATGTCGGTGCCTTGGTCGGCGGGGTCTTGGCGATTGGATTGGCACTGTTCCAGTTCTGGGGTAATCCGCTGATGATCGGGTTGATCGCGGGCATATTCGCCGTGGGTCAATTCCTTGAAGGCAATATCCTGACGCCCAAACTGGTCGGCAATTCGGTCGGGCTGCACCCTGTCTGGCTGCTCTTTGCGCTGTCGGTTTTCGGCTCGCTGTTCGGATTTGTCGGCATGTTGGTCGCCGTGCCCGTGGCCGCCGTGATCGGGGTGCTGGCGCGCTACGGCATCGAAAAATACAAAGACAGCCGCCTGTATCGCGGCCTGTCCGACGACTGACATGAGCGAGCAGTTGACCTTTGACTGGCCGGTGGGTGTGGCCCTTGGCGTGGCGGATTTTTTCGTCTCGGCAGCCAACGACCGCGCCTATGCCATGTTGCAAGCGCCCGACACCTGGCCGGACCGCAAACTGATCATCGCGGGTCCTGCGGGTGCGGGCAAAAGCCACTTGGCAGGCATCTTTGCCACCCAAATGAACGCGCAGCACCTCAGCGCCACTGCCCTGCCCGACACATTGCCCCCCGCCGGACGCAGCATCGTGGTCGAGGATCTCGACCAGCTTGCGCCGGACGCCAATGAATTCATGTTCCATCTGCACAACCACCTGCGCCACACCGGCGGGCACCTGTTGATGACCGCGCGCCGCGCACCGGCCCGCTGGGCGCTGACCCTGCCCGATCTGGCCAGCCGGATGCAAGCCAGCACCACAATCAGCATCGACGACCCCGACGACGCGCTTTTGGCTGCGCTGATCATGAAACTGATGGCCGACCGGCAAATCATGCCACCGCCCAGCCTTGTCAGCTATCTGGTGGCGCGCATCGAGCGCTCATATGCCGCCGCCGCCCGCGTCGTGGCGCGGCTTGACACCGCCAGCATGGCCCAAGGACGCCCGATCAACCGCGCGCTGGCTGCGGGACTGCTGGACAAAGCGGCCCCGGAAAGGCGATAACGGAAACAGACACCGTTATCCCCGTCTTATAAGGCGTTATGATGCAAGCAAACTTTCTCGAAAGCCCGTTCCCCGAGGCCACAGCTCTCGACATCGACCCCACAACGCCCGCGCGCTATTTCAACCGCGAGTTAAGCTGGCTCAGCTTTAACTGGCGGGTCTTGGAAGAAGCGGAAAACAGCCGTGTGCCGCTGCTGGAACGGCTGCGGTTTCTGTCTATTTCGGCCACGAACCTGGACGAATTCTATACCGTGCGGGTCGCAGGGTTGCGCGAATTGGCACTGGCGGGCAATACAACCCCCTCCATCGACGGGCTGACCCCGGCCGAGCAACTGGTGCTGATCAACGCCGATGCCCGCGAATTGATGCACCGCCAGCAGTCGGTGTTCAACGATCTGAACGACGCTCTCAAAGAACACGACATCTATCTTTTGACCCGCGACGAGTTGACCGAGCAAGACACCGATTTTCTTGACGGGTTCTTTCTCGATCAGGTGTTTCCGGTGCTGTCGCCGCTGGCCATCGACCCCGCACACCCGTTCCCGTTTTTGCCCAACGAAGGCTTTGCACTGGCGCTGCAACTGGAGAAAATCGACGGCAAGCGGGCGTTGCGCGCGCTTTTGCCCATTCCTGCCCAGATCGACCGTTTTGTGGCCCTGCCCACCACCACGGGACAGCGGTTCTTGCCGCTGGAAGAGCTGCTGTTGCTGCATGTCGGTCGCCTGTTTCCGGGTTACGCGGTCAAGGGCAACTGCGCGTTCAAGGTGCTGCGCGACAGCGATCTGGAACTGGAAGACGAGGCCGAAGATCTGGTGCGCGAATTCGAGGTGGCGCTCAAACGGCGCCGGCGCGGCGAGGTTGTGCGGCTGAAACTGTCGGTCAATGCCCCCGGATCGTTGAAATCCATGATCATGCAAGAACTGCATGTGACCGATGACGCGGTCGTCGAGGTTGACGGGCTGATCGGTATCGCCGATCTCAACGAGCTGGTGCTTGAAGACCGCCCCGATCTGCTCTGGCCGCCGTTTTCGCCGCGTGTGCCCGAACGGGTGCAGGATTTTGAAGGCGATATGTTCGCCGCGATCCGCCAGAAAGACATGCTGCTGCACCACCCCTACGAGACCTTCGATATGGTGGTGCGGTTTCTGGCACAGGCCGCACGCGACCCCAATGTGGTGGCGATCAAACAGACGCTCTACCGGACCTCCAAGAAATCACCCATCGTCGAGGCCCTGTGCGAAGCGGCCGAAGACGGCAAATCGGTCACGGCCTTGGTCGAGCTGAAGGCCCGCTTTGACGAGGCCGCCAATATCCGCCAGTCGCGGCGTCTGGAACGCGCAGGCGCCCATGTGGTCTACGGGTTCCTGAACTACAAGACCCATGCCAAGATCAGCACCGTGGTGCGCCGCGAGGGTGATAAACTGGTAACCTATACCCACTTTGGCACCGGCAACTACCACCCCATTACGGCCCGGGTCTACACCGATCTGTCACTGTTTACCTGTGACGCGAAACTGGGCCGCGACGCGACCAAAGTATTCAATTACCTGTCTGGCTATGCGCAACCCGACAGCCTCGAAAACCTTGCCATCGCGCCCTTGAACCTGAAACAAACCCTGCTCGACCGGATCAGTGCCGAGGCCGAAAACGCAGCCGCCGGCAAGCCTGCGATGATCTGGGCCAAGATGAACTCGCTGGTCGAAGAAGACGTGATCGACGCGCTTTATGCGGCCTCGCAAGCGGGCGTGCAGATCAGTCTGGTCGTGCGCGGTATCTGCGGCCTGCGCCCCGGTGTGGTCGGGCTGTCGGACAATATCCGCGTGAAATCCATCGTCGGGCGCTTTCTGGAACACAGCCGGATCGTGTGTTTCGCCAATGGCAAAAAACTGCCAAGCAAAAAGGCCAAAGTCTATATCAGCTCCGCCGACTGGATGGGGCGCAATCTGAACCGGCGCGTCGAGACCCTGATCGAAATCCAGAACGCCACCGTGAAAGCCCAGATCGTCAGTCAGGTCATGGCCGCCAATATGGCCGATGTGGCGCAATCCTGGGTGATGGACGGCCACGGCAGCTTCACCCGCGACCCTGTGCCCGACGACGTGTTTGCGTTTAACTGCCACCGGTTTTTCATGGAAAATCCCTCATTGTCGGGGCGCGGATCAGCCGGCGCATCCGATGTGCCGCAACTGACCCATTCCGACGACGAAGGACCAAACCAATGAGCGACCAAGAGGTAGAAGAGGTAATCGATTGGGGTGGTTTTGGCCGTCCGTTATTTGAAGACGCAGCCGCGATGGGTCTGGGGCGTGTGGGGGTGATCGACGTGGGCTCCAACTCTGTGCGGATGGTGGTATTTGACGGCGCGGCCCGTTCGCCCGCCTATTTCTACAACGAAAAAATCATGTGTGCCTTGGGCGCGGGGCTGTCGGAAACCGGCCACCTGAACCCCTCGGGGCGGGTGCGTGCCGTCTGTGCAATCCGCCGCTTTGCCGCCTTGGCCGAAGGCATGGGCATCACCCCGCTGACGGCCGTGGCCACGGCGGCTGTGCGCGAGGCCAGCGACGGCATGGATTTTCGCGAAGAGGTTTTGCGCGAAACCGGCATCAAAATCTGGATCATCAACGGGCGCGAAGAGGCGCGGCTCTCGGCGCAAGGCGTGCTTTTGGGCTGGCCCAAATCCTACGGGTTGGTCTGTGATATCGGCGGCTCGTCGATGGAGCTTGCCGACCTTGCCGACGGGCGGGTGGGCAAGCGCGTGACATCGGCACTTGGACCGCTGAAACTGCGCGAAATCAAAGGCGGCAAGAAGGCTGTGAAAGCCTATGTCAAGGACACCATCGCCGGGTTGCACACCCAGATGGACAATGAAACCGCGATGCGCCTGTTTCTTGTCGGCGGGTCGTGGCGGGCAATTGCGCGCATCGATATGGACCGGCGCGGTTATCCGCTGACCGTGCTGCACGAATACCGTATGTCCGCGCGCCAGATCAGCAAAACCGCCGATTATATCGCAAGCTGGGACCCGCAAGAGCTGCGCCAGCGCTGCAATATCTCCGACAGTCGCATGGCCCTGGTGCCGCTCGCGGTGATCGTTCTCAAGGCCCTGATGCGCCAGTTCAAACCCAAGGATGTGGCGGTGTCCAGCTACGGCATCCGCGAGGGGATGCTTTATGAGCAGATGCCGCGTGAATTGCGCGAACGCGACCCGCTGATCGAGGCCTGCCGGTTTGCCGAGGCCAAAGATGCGCGGCTGCCGGGCTTTGGGCGGTTGCTGTATGACTTTGTGCGGCCACTGTTTCCGCGGGCCAATTGGCAGCGCAAGCGGATCATCAAGGCGGCTTGCCTCTTGCATGACGTCAGTTGGCGCGCGCACCCCGATTACCGTGGCGAAGTCACATTCGACAACGCAACCCGCGCCAATCTTGGCGGGCTGAAACACTATGAACGGGTGCTATTGGGCCTCGCGCTTCTGAACCGCTACACCAACAAACACAGCGCACGGTTTGATCCGCTGTTTGCCATGCTCGACGCGCCCCAGATCAAAGAGGCAGAGGTGCTGGGCAAGGCGATGCGTCTGGGGGCCATGCTCTGGCTGGATGCAGATCGCGCACCGGGGCAGTTGAAATGGAAAGCCAAAAAGCGCGAATTGACCTTGGTGCTGACCCACGACGCGCGGCCCCTGTTTGGCGAGGTCGCCGAAGCCCGGCTTGCGGCCCTGACATCAGCCCTGAACGCCACATCAACGGTCAAGTTTCAAAAGCCCCTTTAAAGGTCGATCGCGCCGGTCTCGGGGTCCATCTCATAGACCGGTGCATCCGGTTTGCGCCGGATAATGATATCGCCATTGGGCAGGATTTCCGGCGCGTCATAATTGCGCATATCGTCGATGCGGGTCATCAAATCGGCCAAGGCGGGGCCCATCTGCGCGCCCCATTGCGCCATCGTGTCACTCATCTCCTCGCCCATGCCTTTGAGGTCCTCGATGGCGGGTTCCATCTCTTCGAGCAAGCCGCGCAACAACAGCTTGGCGCCCTGCTCCATCAGACTCAAACCCTCTTGTGGCTCGGACGTCTTTGCGTCTTGCGCGGCCAATGGCAATCCGGTCGTGACAATCAGGGCGGTGATGGCGATAAACTGTTTCATCGTTTCAATATAGGCAAGACCTGCGTGATCTCCAAATCACAAAACCGCTGCAATAGCGCACGAGCGGCCAGAATCCGCCTTACAGCGGCAGATCAATCACCACTGGAAAATGATCCGACGCCAGCAAAAGCGCCTCGCGTAGCGGCACATTTTCGTAACAGGCCGGATGATCGAACGGATGCCAGATCTGCCAGTGCGGCCCGAGTTTATGCAGACCGTCCGACACCATGATATAGTCCAGAAGTGCGTTCAAATAAGGTCCGTCACGATGCTTGAACCGCGCCGTCGACGGGGCCGCACCCAGACGCTGGCACAGCGCGATATGGGCGTGCGGATCAAACAGTCTTCGCGCATCGCCCTCTCCCAGAACGATTTCGACACCCGAGCGGCCAAACAGTTTTTCATATTCGTCCAAGCCCGGCCCGTCATTGAAATCGCCCAGCACAATCAGATCATCCCCCGCTGCAAGATGCCCGTCGACCCTTTGGCGCAGCCAGACACATTGTGCCAACTGCTTGCGGCGATTCTCGATCGACATGCGGGTGGCTTGCGCGGGGGTGCGCGCGCCGTGCGGCGCTTTTGACTTGGCGTGCACCCCGATCAGACGCAATGTTTTACCGGTGGATAGGCTCAGGGCAATTTCCAGCGGCGGTTTGGACCAGGTGACCACATCAGGCGTGGCATCCACGTCCAGGTCCAGCCGAAAAATGCTGTCAAAACGCGGCGCCGCACTATGGTCTTTCTTGCTCGACGGCTCGCCGAGCGGATCGTGTTTGGCGTCCATCATATCGGGATCATACAGAAAGGCGATCTCTTGCTGGGTGTCATTGTCAAACCCGATAATCGCGCGGCGCGCGCGCAGGGCGAAGGTTGCGGCAAAGCTCTCCAACGCTGTCACGCTGCTGCGGTGCGGGCTGGTATCAGGGGCCTCGATGATCATCACCGCATCAAGGTCCATCGCTTGAAAAACCACGCCAAGCGATTGTATTTGCTGTGCCTTTGTCACATTCCAGCGGCCTGACCAACTGCTGTCGTCAACCAGACGCCCCGCATCATCAAACAAGCGGTCAAACCATTCGACATTATAGGTGCCGATCCTCATGTGCGCATATCCTGCACCTGCTCCCAAGCGCGGTTGATCACGATCATGCGTTTTTCGGCCATCTTGACGGCCTCTTCGGGCAAGCCGCGCGCCATCAAACTGTCGGGGTGCGTGTTGCGCACAAGGCCGCGCCAGACGGTTTTGATCTGATCCAGCGGCATGTCGGGACTAACCCCCAACACATCATAAGGGTCGCGCTCGGCGTCGGGCACAAATTGGGCGCGAATACGGGCAAAACGGTGGTCGTCATAGCCCCAGATCTCGGCGACACGTGACAAAAACTGGTCTTCTCTGGGGTGATATTCGCCGTCCGCCAGTGCAATATGAAACAAGCCTTCCATCAGGTCACACAGTGGCGCCTGATCGTCGCCATACATCGCGCCAATGCGTGCGGCATACTCCTCGAACCCCGCCACATCCTGACGTGCAAGGTTGAACAGCTTTGCGGCACTGGCCTCTTGGGAGGGCGGAATATGGAACACTTCGCGAAACGCCGTGACCTCGTCGCGGGTCACATGCCCGTCGGCCTTGGCCATTTTGGCCCCCAGTGCAATGACCGCAATCGTAAAGGCCACCGAGCGGTCGGGCGGCGTGCGCAGCCGGTCAAAAACCGCAGACAAGCCCTCGCCGCTGGCAAGGGCCGCGATGGCATCTGATATGCGGGTCCAAAGTGACATGCGCGCAGCCTATCTTGTTTTGGCCCAAAACATCAGAGCCGTTTTTGCATCAACACCAGATCGATCCAGCGCCCGAACTTGAACCCCACCTCGGGCAGGACCGCAAGGGTGCGAAAGCCGCAGGACGCGTGAAATTCGACCGCGCGCGGATTTTCCGCGCTGATGCCTGCGTGCAGCATGTGAAGGCCTGCACCCTGCGCGTGATCGCAAAGTGCGCCCAGAAGTATCCGCCCGATGCCCTGCCCCCGTGCGCTCGGGTGCAGCAAAATCGTATGCTCGGCACTGAAGCGGTAGCCCGCACCGCCGCGAAACGGGCCGTAACGCGCAAAACCCGCGACCTGCCCTGCATGGACCGCGACCAGACAGGGTGTCTGCGGCGTGATCAGGTCCACCACCTGTGCTGCGGTCTTTTCATCAGGGGTAAAGGTGATGGTGGTGCAGGCAATCACGGGGTTCCAGATCGCCGCAATCGCCGGCGCATCGGCATCGGTGGCCAACCGGATCAAATTACCACCGGCCCGTTCGGGGTGTCAAAATGTGCCACAAAATGCGGCGTTTGACTGGGGGTGAACACCACGACTGCATCACTCACCGGACAGATGCGGCGCAACTGGTCGGCCTGCGGGTGATGCACCTCCCAGCGGGTCAACCGGCAGCCGCTGTCGGGCAAGGCCTTGGCGGGATGGGCCGCCATATCTTGCCAGCGGATCAGGGTCGGAAACCCGCCACCCATCGGCAAACTGCCATCATCGGGCACGGTAATCTGCCAGCGCAAATCGCCGCGCGTCATGGTCACAGCAGGGCCTGCAATGTCGCGCGCCAGATCGTCGGCCCGACAAATCCAGTTGCCCCAGCGCGGCCGCCGGGGCGCGCGGTCCAGATCAAACCAGCGTGGCCCTTGCACGCAGGCCGCAGGGTCAGGGGCGATCACTTCAAGATAGAGCCCGCCTGCCAGTCCAAGTAGCTGATTGTGCGTGCCGAATCTGGGATGTTTGCCACCCTGCACCAGCGCACAGCCGAGCCGCGTTGCCAGCCAATCGCTCCCTATGGTAAGGTCACTGCAAACCACAGCAATGTGGTCGAGCTCCAGCATGGCGAACGCCCCTTCATAAATGCGTGTATTGCGCCGAAAGAAAGCCTGTTTACGGCCTTGACGCAACCCTGTGAAGACCTATCTTGGGCTGAATACATAACGATAACAGTCAGGAATAACCTCCATGAGCCTCAGCGCCACGTTTGTCCGTCTCATCCGTCACGACGCATTTGGAGGTATCTTGCTGATGGCGGCCGCAATCGCGGCGCTACTGGTCGCCAATTCCCCTTTTTCGGGGCTTTATGACACTTTTCTTTCGGCTTATTTTTCGATCACCCTGAACGGCGAAGGTTTGGGTAAACCGTTGATCTTGTGGATCAATGACGGCTTGATGGCGATCTTTTTCTTTCTGATCGGCTTGGAATTGAAACGCGAATTGCTGGAAGGCAAACTCAAGAACCCCGCCGATGTCTTGTTGCCCGGCATGGCGGCGGTTGGCGGCATGATTGTGCCCGCTTTGGTCTTTGTGGCGTTCAACTGGGGCAATCCCGAGACGATCAGCGGATGGGCCATTCCGGCGGCGACGGACATTGCCTTTGCGCTGGGTATTCTGGCGCTGGTGGGCAGCCGCGCGCCGGTGTCGTTGAAGGTGTTTTTGCTGACGCTGGCGATTTTGGACGATCTGGGCGCGATTATCATCATCGCGCTGTTTTATACCGCCGAATTGAAGGCCGCCTATCTGGGCTATGCGCTGATCCCGCTGGCCGGTTTGATCATCCTGAATATCAAGGGTGCGCACCGCATTGCACCGGCCATTCTGCTGGGCACGATCATGTGGTTTCTTGTGCTCAAGTCCGGTGTGCACGCCACATTGGCCGGGGTTATCACGGCGTTGTGCATCCCGCTGGTCGACAAATACGGCAAATCACCGCTGCATTCACTGGAAAACGGCCTGACGCCCTATGTGAATTTCGGAATCATCCCGATCTTTGCCTTTGCGAATGCGGGCGTTGTTCTGGCCGGGCTATCGCTGGCCGATCTGCTGGATCCTTTGCCGCTGGGCATCGCACTGGGCCTTCTGGTGGGCAAGCAGGTTGGCGTCTTTGGTGTCTGCTATCTGTTGGTCAAATCAGGTGTTGCAAAGCTGCCTTATGGCGCCAATTGGACGCATGTCTGGGGTATCGCCTGTTTGGCCGGGATCGGTTTTACCATGTCGCTGTTTATCGGTGGCTTGAGTTTTGAAAGTCAGGAGTTGATGAATCAGGTCCGCATTGGCGTGCTGTCCGGTTCGGTCATTTCGGGCATCATGGGCTATGTGATCCTGCGCAAGGCGAGCCCTGTCCAAGAGTAAGAAATACGCGGCTTTTCACAAACGAAAAGCCGCGGCCTCCGGCGGGAGTTTGAGCGGACATAGAAAATCAGCGGCGGGCGGCGCGGATCAGTGTCAGGATATCGGTGGCGGCTTTGGGGATATTGGTGCCCGGTCCAAAGATCGCTTTGACGCCCGCATCATACAAGAATTGATAGTCCTGCTGCGGGATCACGCCGCCGCAGATCACCAGAATATCATCGGCACCGGCGTGTTTGAGGGCTTTGACCAATTGCGGTGCGAGGGTTTTATGTCCTGCCGCTTGGGACGAGATGCCGATCACATGCACATCGTTATCGACAGCATCCTGGGCGGCCTCGGCGGGGGTTTGGAATAATGGCCCCACATCCACGTCAAAGCCGATATCGGCGAAAGCTGTGGCAATCACCTTGGCCCCGCGGTCGTGCCCGTCCTGGCCCATTTTGACCACCAACATGCGTGGCCTGCGGCCTTCCTCGGTGGCAAAATCCTCGACCGATTTCTGGATCGCGGCAAAGCCTGCGTCGCCTGCGTAAGCCGCCCCGTAGACGCCTGCGAGGGTTTTGACCTCGGCGCGGTGGCGGCCAAATTCTTTTTCCATGGCCATGCTGATTTCTCCGACTGTGGCGCGGTGGCGGGCGGCCTCGACGGCGGCCTCCAGCAAATTACCGCCCTGTTTGGCGCGCTTAGTAATTTCCGCCAAGGCGGCGTCACAGGCCACTTGGTCGCGGCTGGCGCGGGTTTTTGCGATGCGGGCAATTTGGGACAGGCGCACAGCTCCGTTATCGATATCACGGATATCGATCGGGTCTTCATTGTCTTTGCGGTATTTGTTCACGCCCACGATAACTTCGGTGCCACGGTCGATCATCGCCTGGCGGGTGGCCGCCGATTCCTCGATGCGCAACTTTGGCATCCCCGAAGCCACGGCCTTGGTCATACCGCCCAGTTCTTCAACCTCTTCAATGAGCGCCCATGCCTTTTCGGCCAACGCGGCGGTCAGGCTTTCGACGTAATAAGACCCCGCCAGCGGGTCAACCACATTGGTGACACCGGTTTCTTCTTGCAAGATCAACTGGGTGTTTCGCGCGATGCGGCTGGAGAAATCGGTGGGCAGGGCAATCGCTTCATCAAGCGCGTTGGTGTGCAAGGACTGTGTGCCGCCCAGCACGGCCGACATCGCCTCATAGGCGGTGCGGATCACGTTGTTATAGGGGTCTTGTTCCTGCAAGCTGACGCCGGAGGTTTGGCAATGGGTGCGCAGCATAGATGACTTTTCGTCCTTGGGCGCAAACTCGGCCATGATTTTCGACCACAACAGGCGGGCGGCACGCAGCTTGGCGGCCTCCATGAAAAAGTTCATGCCGATGGCGAAAAAGAACGACAGGCGCGGCGCAAATTTATCCACGTCCATGCCCGCCGCAATCGCCGTGCGCACATATTCGCGCCCGTCGGCCAAAGTGAAGGCCAGCTCCTGCACAAGGTTCGCGCCCGCCTCTTGCATATGATAGCCCGAGATCGAGATCGAATTGAATTTCGGCATATTGGTTGCGGTATATTCAATAATATCCGCGATGATCCGCATCGACGGCTCGGGCGGATAAACATAGGTGTTGCGGACCATGAATTCCTTGAGGATGTCATTCTGGATGGTGCCTGCAAGTCGTGATTTATCGTGCCCCTGCTCTTCGCCGGTGACGATAAAGCTGGCAAGGATCGGGATCACCGCACCGTTCATCGTCATGGAAACGCTGACTTTATCCAGCGGGATACCGTCAAACAGGATCTTCATATCCTCGACGCTATCAATCGCCACACCCGCCTTGCCCACATCACCTTCAACGCGCGGGTGGTCGCTGTCATAGCCACGGTGGGTTGCCAGATCAAAGGCCACGGAAACCCCTTGTTGGCCACCTGCGAGGGCTGCGCGGTAAAAGGCGTTGCTTTCTTCGGCGGTGGAAAAGCCCGCGTATTGGCGGATGGTCCAAGGACGCCCCGCATACATCGTGGCCTTGACCCCGCGCGTGAACGGCGCAGCCCCCGGAATACCGCCCATATGGGGCAATCCGTCGGTGTCATCAGAGGTATAAAGCGGCTTGACGGCGATGCCTTCCAGCGTGTGCCATGTCAGCGCCTCAAGCGGTTTGCCGCGCAATTCAGCCGCCGCAATTTTGGACCATTTATCGCGTTGTCCCATCGTATCCTCCGATTCTGGCAAGCGGCTGGAGAAAGTCCAATCGCGCCCCGCCGTTTTCATACCGATCTGCAAGTGCAGAATTATTTGCTTTTGTGACGTATGTGGTCGTTTTCCCGAAAAGACCCCCTATATTCAAACCCATGAGAGCATTTATCCTAAGTCTGATCCTCGCCGGCACCGCAGTCACCGCTGCGGCGCAGTCTGCTGTCGAATTATGGCAAGCGGACCGAAGCCGGATATTTGATGCCGCCGAGATTGATCTCGCGGATTTTGTCTGGGTGGCACGGCCTGTCGTGGTCTTTGCCCAGACCCCAAATGACCCGCAATTCGGCCAGCAAATGGACCTGCTGACCGCACGGATTGACGAATTGGCCCTGCGCGATGTCATTGTGATCACCGACACCGCCCCCGACACGCCCGGCGCGCTGCGCAAAGCCCTGCGTCCGCGCGGGTTTATGCTGGCGATCATTGCCAAGGACGGGCGCACCGCGCTGCGTAAACCGGCCCCTTGGGACGTGCGCGAAATTACCCGCAGCATCGATAAAATGCCGCTGCGCCAACAGGAAATTCGTGATCGGCGCAGTGTCGAGTAGCGCGCGCGGGTCACCTTAGACGCCCCAATTTGCGGCCTACCGACATAAATGCCAAAATAAATAACCCAAACGCGCCCAGCACCGTCGCCCCGGCATTCGACATGATCCCCGACGCGACAAGCGCGCCGCACAGGTATAGCAGGCTATACACCGCGATCCCGCCGAACAGGAACGTGCGCATGGGGTCGATTTGGGCACCGGCAAGGCGCGCGACCCCCCAAAACACAACCACCGCAATCATCGGCGTGGTCATCGCCACCCTCGGCAAGCCGCTTTCGAGGCTGATCGTGGTGATGTCGATGATCGTCAGCAGTGCGAGGCCCGCCACCACCATCCCCGCCGTATAGGCAAGTGCTGTCGTGCCAAGCTGTCGCCAAAACCCCTGCATGGCTATTCAAATTCCATGATGATGGCGTCCACTGCGAGGCTGTCACCTGCCGCCGCGTTGATCTTGGCCACAATGCCTTTTTTCTCGGCGCGCAGGATGTTTTCCATTTTCATCGCCTCGACCGTGCACAGCGCCTGGCCCTCTTGAACCTCGCTGCCCACCGCCACATCGACCTTGACGATCAAGCCGGGCATCGGGCACAGCAGGAATTTGGAGGTATCGGCGGGCAGTTTTTCGGGCATCAAAGTGGCCAGCGCGGCCTGACGCGGGGTGCGCACATGCACCTTGAGGTCGGCGCCACGATAGCGGATGCGAAACCCGCCGGAAATTTTGCCGATTTTCATGACCAGGGGCGTGCCATCCACCATCATGCGCGCCAGCGGATCGCCCGGTGTCCAGTCGCCTTCGACGCGCAGGGTCTCGTCACCCACGGCGACGGTGGCACCGGCTTTGTCGGCGGCAATCACCGTGTCAAAGGACTGGCCTTGCAGGCTGACGACCCAATCGGCGCCCACTTTGCGCTCGTGGTTATCCATGCGCCCCGAGATCCGGGTGCGACGGATTTCCGCCACGCGGTGCATCGCGGACGCCGCAGCCCCGATCCGCATCAGCATGTCGTCACAAAGCACCGCCCCGTCAAAGCCATCGGGGAATTCTTCCTCGATGAACGCCGTGGTCATATTGCCCGAGGTGAATTTCTCGTGGTCGTAGACTGCCGCGAGGAAAGGCAGGTTATGCCCGATCCCTTCGACTTCGAAGCTATCAAGCGCAAGGCGCATTTCCTCGATGGCCGCGTCGCGGGTTGGCGCCCATGTGCACAGTTTTGCGATCATCGGGTCGTAATACATGCTGATCTCGCCGCCCTCATAGACGCCGGTGTCATTGCGCACGGCGCGGGTGGCGTGGGCCTCCTCGGCGGGTGGGCGGTAGCGGGTCAAACGGCCAATGGAGGGCAGAAATCCGCGATACGGGTCTTCGGCGTATAGCCGGCTTTCCATTGCCCAGCCGTTGATTTTCAGATCGTCCTGCCCAAATGGCAGTGTCTCGCCGTAAGCCACGCGGATCATCTGTTCCACCAGATCGATGCCGGTGATCAGCTCGGTCACCGGATGTTCGACCTGCAACCGTGTGTTCATTTCCAGAAAGTAAAAATTACGGTCGCCGTCGACGATAAACTCCACTGTGCCAGCGGACGCATAATCCACCGCCTTGGCCAAAGCCACCGATTGCGCGCCCATGGCCGCGCGGGTTTCAGCATCCAGAAACGGGCTTGGCGCTTCTTCAATCACCTTTTGCTGGCGGCGCTGGATCGAGCATTCACGCTCGTGCAGATAGACCCCGTTGCCGTGCTTGTCGCAGAGCACCTGAATTTCGATGTGGCGCGGCTGGGTCACGAATTTCTCAATGAAAATCCGGTCGTCGCCAAAGGAATTGGCCGCCTCGTTCTTGGACGACTGGAACCCTTCGCGGGCCTCTTGGTCGTTCCACGCAATACGCATCCCCTTGCCGCCGCCGCCCGCCGAGGCCTTGATCATCACCGGATAGCCAACTTCATTGGATATTTTGACCGCGTGTTCCGCGTCGTCGATCAACCCCATATAGCCCGGCACAGTAGAGACCTTGGCCTCTTGCGCCAGTTTCTTCGAGGTAATCTTGTCGCCCATCGCCAGTATCGCGCCCTTTGGCGGGCCGATAAAGGCCACGCCTGCGGCCTCTAACGCCTCGGCAAACTTTGCGTTCTCGGACAAAAATCCGTATCCCGGATGCACCGCCTCGGCACCTGTCTGCTTGATCGCATCCATCACCTTGTCGATCACAATATAGGACTGGTTGGCGGGTGCGGGGCCGATATGCACCGCCTCGTCGGCCATTTTGACGTGCAGCGCATTGCGGTCGGCATCGGAATAAATCGCAACCGTCTTGATCCCCATCTTGCGGGCGGTCTTGATGACACGACAGGCGATTTCACCACGGTTGGCGATCAGGATTTTCTTGAACATTTCAGCAGTCCTTCAAAAGCAAAACCGCCGCGCGCAGGGCTGACCTGCGGCGGCGGTTTCAATGATTTTTGTCGTATTTTGTAATGTAGCCTTAGAGGTCGTTTGCAAGTGCGCCGATAAGCCCGCCCGCAAGTGCGCCTTCAACGCAATTGTTGTTACCAAGCGTGTTGCCAGCCACACAGCCAACGCCTGCACCAACCAATGCACGCTCTGCATCGTTCTGAAGGCAGGCCGAAAGCCCGAAAAGTGCGGTAACCGCGATAAGTGTCGATGATTTAAGCATGGATCAAGGCCCTTTATGTAATACCCTATCGCTCCAGCGTCCGTGATTTGGGTGCAAAAAGCAACAAAAACAGACGCGCGCGCGCTGGTTTCCGCCCAGAGACAAAAAGGGGTGACCGATACGCGCCGTGAGGGCACATACCGGTCAGGGGAAGGGTAATAGTCGGGACTATCAACAACCGCGTGGCGGATCGTATCACCGGCTGCGCTTTCACCTTGGCACAACTCGCACAGGTCATCCAAGGGCTGCGCGCAGGTCTGGCCTGTTTGGGCAAAATCCCGCTGGACGGCGACGATATTGCGCGACAAATGGCTCATGAGCGTTCGCGCAGCTCGGGGAAGCTGACGGCGGCAACCTTCATGTCAAGGCGCAACAACGCGTCGTAGCTCGCCGGATCAAACGGGTCTTCGGCAGGCACCACCTCGCGGCCAAACAGCCAGCTTAGGCGACCAGCATCCAAGTTACCGCGCACAAACGGCTCGGTGCCGAACTGGTCATAAAGCGCCTGCATGAACCCTGCGTCGGCGCGCCTGTCGGGGGGCCGCCTGTCGGGATAGCGGATCCGCTCGGTGATCTCGGTGGCACCGTCTTTGTGCCCGCGCCTGATCGTGAACTGAAAATCTGTGCCGGCCAATCGGCCCGGAAACCCGCGGTGCTTTTCCATCTTAGAATTCTTCCCAAATACAGGCGTCGCCATCGCGGCGAAACGGCTGAAAATACTGAACAACATCCGTCGCCGCGCCAAAGGGCACTTGCTCGGCAGACACGGAAATCACCAGCTGGGTTACACCCGATCCGCTTTGGGTCAAGGCCGGAAGTGCGACCTGCGCACAAACATATTCGATATCGTCCAGAATGTCCGCAAACCCCAGCCCCGCGCCAACCTCGGGCAACACAAAGCGGAACCGCGCCATCTCCGGCTCCATGCGCATATCAAACAACGTCAATACGCGCCCCGACGGCACCGCGATTTCAACCGCGGCGGCAGGGCTGGCCAGAATGGCAAATATGACGGCAAGAAAACGGATCGGCTGTTCCTTTCACGCAAGTCGTTAAAGCGGGATGTTGTCGTGTTTTTTCCACGGGTTTTGCAGTGATTTGCCACGCAGCGACGCGAAGGCACGGCACACACGTTTGCGGGTCGTTTGCGGGTGGATCACCTCGTCGATGAAACCACGCTCGGCGGCCACAAACGGGTTGGCAAAACGGTGCTCGTAATCAGCCGTGTGCTTTGCAATCTTTTCCGCGTTTCCCAGATCACCGCGGTGGATAATCTCGGTGGCACCCTTGGCGCCCATCACCGCAATCTCGGCGGTGGGCCAGGCATAGTTGAAATCGCCGCGCAGATGTTTGGACGCCATCACATCATAGGCCCCGCCATATGCCTTGCGGGTGATCACCGTCACCTTGGGCACGGTTGCTTCGCCATATGCAAACAACAGTTTTGCCCCATGCTTGATCACACCACCAAACTCTTGACCAGTGCCCGGCAGAAAGCCCGGCACATCCACAAGCGTCAGGATCGGGATTTCAAAGGCATCACAGAACCGCACAAAACGCGCCGCCTTGCGCGAACTATCAATATCCAGACAGCCCGCCAGCACCATCGGCTGATTGGCCACCACACCTACGGTTGACCCTTCCAGACGGATAAAGCCGGTCAGGATATTCTTGGCGAAATCTTCCTGAATTTCATAAAAATCGCCCTCGTCGGCCAGCTTGTGAATAAGTTCCTTCATATCGTAAGGCGCGTTGGCGTTGTCGGGGATCATCGTATCAAGGCTGGGATCGATGCGGTTCACATCGTCAAAAAACGGGCGCACCGGCGATTTGGCCTTGTTATTGAGTGGCAGGAAATCGATCAGACGGCGGCACTCGGCCAAGGCCTCTACATCGTTTTCAAACGCGCCATCCGCCACCGAGGATTTTTTGGTATGGGTCGCGGCCCCGCCCAGTTCTTCCGCTGTCACCACCTCGTTTGTCACGGTTTTGACCACGTCAGGGCCGGTCACAAACATGTAAGAGCTGTCTTTGACCATAAAGATAAAGTCGGTCATCGCAGGGCTATAGACCGCCCCACCCGCGCATGGCCCCATGATCAGGCTGATCTGCGGCACCACACCCGAGGCCATGATATTGCGCTGGAACACCTCGGCATAACCTGCAAGCGAGGCCACACCCTCTTGGATGCGCGCGCCACCGGAATCGTTGATCCCGATCACCGGCGCGCCGTTTTGCATCGCCATATCCATGATCTTGCAGATTTTCTGCGCGTGGGTTTCCGACAGCGAGCCGCCGAAGACCGTGAAGTCCTGGGAATACACATAGACCAGCCGCCCGTTGATCGTGCCCCAGCCCGTCACCACACCGTCGCCGGCAGGGCGTTGTTTTTCCATACCAAAATCGACACAGCGGTGGGCTACAAACATGTCGAACTCTTCAAAAGAGCCATCATCAAGCAGCAATTCAATGCGTTCGCGGGCGGTTAATTTGCCTTTGCCATGCTGTGCGGCAATGCGTTTTTCACCACCCCCCTGACGGGCGGCCTCGCGGCGGGTTTCAAGCTCTTGCAAAACGTCCATCTGGGGCTCCCGTTTGATTGCACCAAGCCTAGCGCGCCGCTGCGGCCAAGAGAAGCGGTTTTCCGGATATTTGCAAACCACCGTATTTGCTAAATCACATATTTGCAAATTCGCAAAGTTTGCGACCGCAGCACGATTGACATGGACAGCATCACAGCCGCGTCCTAGGTCTGCTGCATGACACAGATGCCCGTTGTGCGGTTTCTCGACCGCAACACCCCGCCCCACATTGCGACGCTGATCCTGATTGCAGGGATTTCCGCCCTGAATATGTCGATATTCCTGCCGTCACTGGCGCGGATGACCCGCTATTTCGGGACCGATTATGCCACCATGCAACTGGCCCTGTCGGGCTATCTGGCCGCCACGGCCTTGCTGCAAATCATCATCGGGCCAATCTCGGACCGCTATGGGCGCAGGCCAGTGGTCTTATGGGCGATGGCGGTTTTTGTGGTGGCCAGTTTTGGCGCCTATCTGGCCCCCAGCGTGGGTATATTTCTGGCGTTCCGCATGTTGCAGGCCGCCGTGGCCACCGGCCTTGTGCTGAGCCGCGCGGTGGTGCGCGATATGGTCCCGCAGGCACAGGCTGCATCGATGATCGGTTATGTGACGATGGGCATGGCGCTGGTGCCGATGGTCGGCCCGATGATCGGCGGCGCGCTTGACGAGATGTTCGGCTGGCACGCCACATTTGTGCTGCTGACGCTCACCGGGGCTGCGGTCTGGCTATTGTGCTACCTTGATCTGGGCGAAACTCTGGCCAAGGGCGGCATGTCGTTTCGCGACCAGTTGCGCGGCTACCCCGAGCTGTTCGCCTCGCCGCGCTTCTGGGGCTATGCGCTCGGCGCTGCATTTGCTTCGGGGGCGTTTTTTGCGCTGTTGGGCGGGGCTGCGTTTATTGCAGGCACGGTTTTCGGGCTCTCGCCGTTCATGTCGGGTGTCGCCCTTGGCGCGCCTGCAATCGGCTATGCGCTGGGAAACTTCTTTGCAGGGCGCTATTCGGTGCGGTTCGGGATCAACAAAATGGCGATCATCGGCACGCTGACAATTATTGCAGGGCTTGGCACTTCGCTGGTGCTGGCCTTGTTTGGCATCACGCATCCGCTGATTTTCTTTGGATTTTGCACCTTTCTGGGGCTTGGCAACGGCATCACCCTGCCCAATGTCACCGCGGGCCTGTTGTCAGTGCGCCCGCATCTTGCCGGCACGGCCTCTGGGTTGGGCGGCGCGATGATGGTCGGCGGCGGCGCGGTTTTGGCGCAATATGCCAGCACCTTGCTTGACCCCACGACCGGTGCGCTGCCATTGCAGTGGCTGATGTTCCTCACAGGCATCGCATCGCTGTTGAGTATCTTGTTTGTGATCTGGCGCGAAGGGCGCGTGACCTAGGCCTTGCTTTGCAACTTTTGCAACTGCTAAACCTAAGATCAGGCAAAGTTTGCAAAGGTGCATGATGGCCAACCAAAAGATCTATGCGGGGGCCAAGCTGCGCGAATTGCGCGGCAGGCTGTCGCTGACGCAAAAGCTGTTTGCGCAAAAACTCGGCGTGTCCCTGCCCTATCTCAACCAGATGGAAAACAACAACCGCCCCGTCAGCACCGCCGTGGTGCTGGGGTTGGCGCAGGAATTCGGCTTTGACGTGACCGAATTGCAATCGGGCGACGAGGCGCGGTTGGTGGGCGATATGCGCGAGGCGCTGGCCGATCCGGTGTTCACCGGCGACAGCCCGGCACTTGCAGATTTACGACTTGCCGCCGCCAATGCGCCCAGCCTCGCGCGCGCCTTTCTGGACCTGCATTCCGCCTACCGCCAGACCCACGAACGCCTTGCCAGTCTGGACGAAGCCTTGGGGCGCGAAGACGCCCGCCTCGCCCCCAGCCCATGGGAAGAGGTGCGCGACTTCTTTCACTATTGCGACAATTACATCGATGCGGTGGACCGCGCCGCCGAACGGTTTGCGACCAAGGCTGTCGCCGGTGACAGCAAGGCCGCCGCTGCAATTTCTACTCTCGGCGCCTACGGGATCACCGTCAGTTTCGCCCCCGACGGACCCCTGCGCCGCTATGACCCTGGCCAAAAAACCCTGATCCTATCGGCCCAAGCCCCCGAGGCAACGCAGACCTTTCAACTGCTGCTGCAAGTGGCGCTGATCACCCAAGAGGCGCTGCTGGAGGCGACATTGGACCTTGCGCGCTTTGGCTCGTCAGAGGCGCGCAGCATCGCCAAAGTGGGCCTTGCCAACTACTTTGCCGGGGCCGCCCTGATGCCCTATGGCGCGTTTTTGGCGGCAGCCCAGGACACCCGCCACGATCTGGAACTTTTATGCACCCGTTTCGGGGCCTCGCTGGAACAGGTCGCACACCGGCTGTCGACCCTGCAACGCACAGGCGCAAAAGGCATCCCGTTCTTTTTCGTGCGTGTCGATCAGGCGGGCACCATCACCAAACGGCACTCGGCGACAACGCTGCAATTCGCGCGCTACGGCGGGGCCTGTCCGCTGTGGAACGTGCACGCCGCGTTCGAAACACCGCGGCAATTCCTGCGCCAACTGGCCGAAACCCCTGATGGGGCGCGGTATTTCTGTCTTGCCCGCGACGTGTCACGCCCGGGCGGATCGTATCACGCGCCAATGCGCCGCTATGCCATCGGATTGGGCTGCGAAGTGCGTCACGCAAATGCCTTGGTTTACGCCGATCACATGGATACCGCCGCGCCAGATGCCTATGCGCCAATCGGCATTTCGTGCCGGATTTGCGAACGCAAACAGTGCCATCAACGCTCTGTTCCACCGATCGCGCGGCGCTTGCGCGTAGACCCCGACATGCGCGGCGTCTTGCCCTATCAAATTGACTAGCGCTGCGATGTTTGCCAAATGGGGTTGATCCAAGGTGCATCATTGGCCGCAGGCAGCGGTGTGCGCCGAAGGATATGATCAGCGGCCTTTTCACCCACCATGATCGACGGCGCGTTCAGGTTACCGTTTGTAATTCTTGGGAAAATAGAGCTATCCGCGACCCGCAACCCTGCCACCCCGATCACGCGGCACTCAGAATCAACCACCGCCATCGGGTCGTCAACACTGCCCATTTTACAGGTGCCGCAGGGGTGATAGGCGCTCTCGACATGGGCGCGGATAAAGTCGTCCAGCGCCGCGTCAGACTGCACTTGCGCACCCGGTTGGATCTCGGCGCCGCGAAACGGCGCAAAAGCGTCTTGCGCGAAAATCTCGCGGGTCAGCCGGATGCAGGTGCGGAAATCCTCCCAATCGGACGGGTCGGACATGTAGTTGAACTCAATGCGCGGATCATCTTTCGGGTCGCTTGATTTGAGCGTCACCTGCCCGCGCGACACCGACCGCATGGGCCCGACATGCGCCTGATATCCGTGCCCTTCGGCAGCGACCTGCCCGTCATAACGCACCGCAATCGGCAGGAAATGATACTGGATATCGGGATATGCGACCCCCGCCTTCGAGCGCACAAATCCGGCGCTTTCAAACTGGTTGGAGGCCCCCAGACCGGTTTTGGTGAACAACCATTGCGCGCCGATCTTGGCCTTGCCCCAGAGGGTCCAATGCTTGAACAACGACACAGGCTTGATCGCGGCCTGCTGAATGTATAGCTCCAGATGGTCTTGCAGGTTTTGCCCCACGCCGGCACGGTCGGCCACCACGTCGATGCCGTGCTCGGCCAGATGCGCGGCAGGGCCGATACCCGACAGCATCAGGAGTTTCGGCGAGTTTAGCGAGGAGGCCGCGATGATCACTTCGACATTGGCGCGGATCACTTCAACCTTGCCTTTGCGCGCCACTTCGACGCCCACGGCACGGCCGTCTTTGATTACGATTTTGCGGGCAAGCGCGCGGGTCAATGTGCAGTTGGGCCGCTTGAGAGCCGGGCGCAGATAGGCGTTGGCCGCCGACCAGCGCCGCCCCTTCCAGATCGTCGCATCATAGGGACCAAAGCCCTCTTGCTGCGCGCCGTTATAGTCGCCGGTCACACGATAACCTGCCTGCTGGCCTGCTTTGACAAAGGCTTGGGTCAGCGGGTTCTTTCGCGGGCCGCGGGTGATATGCAGCGGGCCACTATCACCGCGCCATGCTTTATCGCCACCATGACCACCAGAATGCCAATTTTCCATACGTTTGAAATAGGGCAGCACATCGGCATAGCCCCAGCCCTGCGCGCCATTTTCGGCCCAATGGTCAAAGTCACGCGCATGGCCACGCACGTAGATCATGCCGTTGATCGAGGACGACCCGCCAATCACCTTGCCGCGCGGCGTGACCATTTCGCGGCCCCCCAGATGCGGTTCCGGCTCCGATTTCAACCCCCAGTCATAGGTTTTCATATTCATCGGATATGACAGGGCGGCAGGCATCTGGATGAACGGACCCACGTCCGATCCACCGTGTTCAATGACCAAAACCTGCTTGCCCGCTTCCGCCAAGCGGTAGGCGATGGCGCACCCCGCAGAACCCGCGCCGATGATGACGTAATCAGCCTTCAAATCACTGTTCAAAATGGCGCCTCGACATCACCCATGGCAACATAAACGCCTTTGATCTGGCTGTAATGCTCAAGCGCCGCTTTGGAATTTTCGCGGCCCACGCCGGACAGTTTGGAGCCACCGAAAGGCGCCTCGACAGGGGCCAGATTATAGGTGTTGATATAGCAGGTGCCGGCCTCAAAACCCGCAACCATGCGGTGCGCGCGGGTCAGATCGGCGGTGAAGACGCCAGCAGCAAGGCCATATTCGGTGTCATTGGCGCGTGCCACCACCTCATCTTCGGTGTCGAAATCCAGCACCGACATGACGGGGCCAAAAATCTCTTCACGCGCAATGGTCATATCGTCGGTCACGTCAGCAAACACGGTTGGTTCAAGGAAAAATCCTTTCCCATCAACCGCCTTGCCGCCCGTCACAAGACGCGCACCTTCAGCGATCCCTTTGGCGATAAAGCCTTCAACGATCTCGCGCTGTTTTTCTGACACCATCGGCCCAAAGTTCACGTCAGGGTCTTGCGGGTCACCCATTTTGACACCCTTCAGACGTTCGACCATACGCGCCAAGAATGCCTCCTTGATGCCCTTTTGCACAAACACCCGCGTGCCGTTCGAACAGACCTGACCGGAGGAATAGAAGTTGCCTAAAATTGCGCCTGATACCGCATTCTCCAGATCCGCATCGTCGAAGATGACCAAGGGGGACTTGCCGCCAAGCTCCATCGTGACGGCGCGAATACCTGTCGCGGCAGCGGCGTAAACCTTGCGCCCTGTGGGCACCGATCCAGTGAGCGACACTTTGGCCACGCGGCTGTCGGTGATCAGCGCGGCACCCACCGCGCCATATCCCTGAATGACATTGTAAACGCCCGCCGGCGCGCCAGCCTCAAACAGGATTTCTGCAACTTTGAGCGCGCAAAGCGGCGTGGTTTCCGACGGTTTGAACACCATCGTGTTGCCGCAAGCCAGCGCAGGGGCGGCTTTCCAACTGGCGATTTGGGTCGGGTAATTCCATGCGCCGATGCCCACACAAACGCCCAAGGGTTCGCGGCGGGTATAGACAAAATCATCACCCAACTGGATGTGTTCGCCTGTGATCGCCGCGGCCAATCCGCCGAAATATTCCAGCGCGTCGGCCCCTGATGTGGCATCCGCCACGCTGGTTTCCTGATAGGGTTTGCCGGTGTCAAAGGTTTCCAACACCGATAGATCGTGGTTGCGCGCCCGCATGATGTCAGCGGCGCGGCGTAGGATGCGGCCACGCGCGGTGCCTGTCATCGCGGCCCATTCTTTACCTGCACGCTTGGCCGCAGCTAGCGCTTGATCAATAATCGCAGGGGTGGCGGCATAGACAGTCGCAATGACCTCGCCCGTTGCAGGATAGATCACAGGGATCGGATCACCCGCCGTGTCTTCGACGTATTTTCCATCGATAAAATGGCTGGCTGTGGGTTGTGTTTGATAGGTCATGGTGCCTCCGGCGGGAGTTTTAAAGGACATAGAAAATGCGGGTTATCCGCCAAGTCATTCGTTTCTGGGGAAGCGCTTGTTTTCCTCAAGCACGTTGAGGTCCATATGGTTGCGCATGAAACGCTCGGACGCTTTTTGGAGCGGCTGGTAATCCCACGGATAATAGGCGCCGTTGCGCAGCGCCTCGTAGACGACCCAGCGCCCGGCTTGGGAGTGGCGCACAGCCGCGTCATAGGCAGCAAGGTCCCAGCGGGCTTCTGATTTGGCGCGCAGCTGGTCGATGGTGCCTTTATGCGCGGGCACCTCGGCCAGATTGGTCAGCTCGTGCGGGTCTGCGTCGAGGTCGAACAGTTGGTCGGGGTCCAGCGCGCAGCGGTTGAATTTCCATTTGCCATAACGCAAAGACACCAGCGGTGCATAGGATCCTTCGGCTGCGTATTCCATGGCGACAGGCTCAGAGCGTTCCGCTCCCTGCCCCAAAGACACGATCGATTGCCCGTCGGTCCACGGCATGATCTCGGACATATCAACACCGGCCAGATCACAAAGGGTCGGCAGGATATCGACACTGCTGACCGGCGTGGAGTTAAGCCCAGCAGTCATTTCAGGCGCGCAAATCATCAAAGGCACCCGCGACGCGCCCTCGAAGAACGACATCTTGAACCACAGCCCACGTTCGCCCAGCATATCGCCGTGATCCGAGACAAACAGAATCGTGGCCTCTTGGCGGGTGTCTTCCAACGTCTGCAAAATCTCGCCCACCTTGTCGTCGATATAGGAGATATTGGCGAAATAGGCGCGGCGTGCGCGTTTGATATGATCGTCGGTGATATTGAAGTTGTCGCGGTCATTGGCGTCCAGAATGCGCTGCGAATGGGCGTCCTGGTCGACATAGGGGATCGGACCGATCTCGGGCATCAGATGCGCGCAGTCCTCATACAGATCCCAATATTTCTTGCGCGCAACGTAAGGGTCATGCGGATGCGTGAAACTGACAGTCAGGCACCAAGGCCGGTCATCGGCCCCGCGCGACAGATCATAGAGTTTCATCTTTGCAAAATGCGCGACCTCGTCGTCATATTCCATCTGGTTGGTAATCTCGGCCACGCCGGCGCCCGTCACCGAGCCCATGTTGTGATACCACCACGCGATGCGCTCACCGGACTTGCGGTAGTCGGGGGTCCAGCCGAAATCAGCAGGGTAAATATCGGTGGTCAACCGCTCTTCCAGCCCGTGCATCTGGTCGGGGCCGACAAAATGCATCTTGCCCGACAGGCAGGTCTGATACCCCGCGCGGCGCAAATGGTGTGCATAGGTCGGGATGGAGGATGTGAACTCGGCGGCGTTGTCATAGACCCCTGTGCGACTGGGCAATTGCCCCGACATGAACGACGCGCGGGCCGGCGCGCAAAGCGGGGATGCGGTGTAGGCGTTGGCGAACCGCGTGGACCGTGCCGCCAGCTTTTTCAGGTTCGGCGCGTGCAGCCAACCAGCAGGACCATCAGGAAACAACGTCCCGTTCAACTGGTCCACCATAATAATCAGGATGTTTGGCTTGGTCATGCGGCGCCCTTTGTCAATGTGGTCAAAGCGGCCAGTGCAGCCCCCTGCGGATCGGCGTCAGGCGCGGTTAACGCCGCGCGAATATAAAGCCCGTCGATGAGCGCCGCCATGGTATCGGCCACCCCGCGCGGATCATCACAGATCGGGCGCAACGCATGGCTCAAATTCGACCGCAACCGCCGCTGATAGGCATGAAGCAAACGCAGCGCGGCGGGGTTGGTTTGCGCCTGCGCATAAAACGTCATCCATGCAGACACCGCCGCAGGATCAAAACAGGATTGAGCAAAATTGGCGCGCACAATGGCGCGGGCGCGGGCCGCAGGACCAACCGCCCCCAGCAGTGCCATCCGCACCTCTGCACTATAATCGCGCAGGATTTGGCGCATCGCCGCCTCGAATATCTGATCCTTGCCGCCAAAATAATGATGCGCCAGCGCAGATGACATGCCCGCTCGCTTGGCAATACGGCTGACCGTCACATCCAGTGACCCTGCTTCGCCGATTTCCGCAATTGTTGCCCGCACCAATGCGTCACGGCGGATCGGTTCCATTCCCACTTTTGGCATATCAGACTCCCTTGCAGATGACGCAAGTTATTCTTTATTGACTGGTCAATCAATAAAAATCTGCCGCCTCTTTGGTTTGCAAATATCCCCGCCGGAGGCTTGTGATCTGTGATCGCAACTCACCCTTTTGTCTGGGCCACCGCAGGGGTAATCGCGCGCCGCGCCACGGCCTCGCGCCATGTAATAAAACTCACCGACGCCATGATAATCGCACCGCCCAGGATCACCCAACCGTCAATCCCCTCGCCAAAGAGCAACGCACCCAACGCGACCGCCCACACCAACTGCAAAAACGTCACCGGCTGCGTGACCGTCAGCGGGGCGGCGGCAAAGGCCAGCGTCATCGCGTAATGCCCCGCAGTGGCAAAACAGGCGACAAGAAACATCCATCCCACTTGCGCAAGCGTCGGCGTGACCCAGACCGCATAGGCAAAGGGTGCCAGCCCGATTGTCACCGTGATCGACAACATGCCAACCACCACCGCCGCCGAGACCTCGCCCGACATTTGTTTGGCGATCAAATAGCCCGCAGCAAACCCAAGTGCAGTAAACAGCATCGCGATGTGACCCGGATCAACCTCTCGCATCCCCGGGCGCAGGATGATCACCGCACCGATCAATGCGGCCACCACAGCGGCCAAGCGGCGCGGCGGCAAGCTCTCGCCCAGAAACAGCGCGGCACCGATGGCCACATAGATCGGCGACAGGTAATTCATCGCCGTGACCTCGGCCAGCGGGATGCGCGACATGGCATAAAACCACAAGATGACGGCACCGGTATGCACCACGCCGCGCGCCGCGAACAGTTTGACCTGCCTGCGCGTCAGATGGGCGGCCATGATCGGGCGGATCATCGGGATCACGAACACCAGCCCCAACAAATACCGCAGAAACGCGCCCTCTGCGGCAGGCAATTCGCTACCGACATATTTCACGATGACAGTGACGCCCACGAACATCAGCCCCGTCGCGACCATCCACAAGACCCCTGCAACGGGGCGATCTGCTGCTGTGTTTACCATGCCTTACCGGTCGCAGACCATGATCCGCTTGGCAAGCCTGCAAGTGCAAAAGGGCGCGCCCGTGGCACGCCCCCCTGCTGAAAACTACGTCATCTCAACTGTTTGCAAAGGCTTCCATCACATCGTCGGAGGCTTCGAAATTGGTGGTCACCCGCTGCACGTCATCGTCCTCTTCCAGCAGGTCCAACAGTTTCATCAGCTTGGTCAGCCCCTCAAGGTCCAACTCGGTGCTCAGGTTCGGCTTCCAGATCAGTTTGGTGCTTTCGCTTTCGCCCAATTCTTTTTCCAGCGCCGTGGCCACCTCGTTCAGATCGGTATCGGCGCAGTAGATCACATGCGCGCCCTCGTCCGATTGCACATCATCCGCGCCCGCCTCGATTGCGGCCATCATCACCGTGTCAGCGTCACCCACCGAGGCCGGATAAATCACCTCACCCACCCGGTCGAACATAAAACCAACAGAGCCGGTCTCGCCCAGATTGCCGCCGTTTTTGGAAAACGTCGAACGCACCGTGGACGCCGTGCGGTTCTTGTTGTCGGTCATTGCCTCGACAATCACCGCCACACCGTTCGGCCCGTAGCCTTCATAGCGGATCTCGTCGTAGTTCTCGGCGTCACCGCCCTGTGACTTCTTGATCGCGCGATCAATCACATCCTTGGGCACAGAGACCGATTTGGCCTCTTTCACGGCCATGCGCAACCGCGGGTTCTTGTCAGGATCAGGGTCGCCCATCTTGGCGGCCACGGTGATTTCCTTGGCAAGCTTTGAAAACAGCTTGGACCGCAATTTGTCCTGACGCCCTTTGCGGTGCTGAATATTTGCCCATTTGGAGTGGCCAGCCATAATCTATCCTATCGTTTCATATTTGGCGTGTCTTACGCCAACACAAGGGGGCAGATCAAGCCGCCAGTCGCGGTCTAATTCACAGCGGCCAGATCATCGGGATCACAAAACTGACAATCGGGGCCAGCGACAGGTTCAGCGGCACCCCGATGCGCAAAAAGTCCGAAAACTTATAGCCTCCCGGCCCGAACACCAGCGTATTGGTCTGATAGCCGATCGGCGTGGCAAAACTGGCGCTTGCCGCAATCATCACCGCCACCACCAGCGGGCGCGGATCAACGCCCAATGATGTCGCCAGCCCGATGGCAATCGGCGTCATCACCACGGCCACCGCATTGTTGCTGACCATTTCGGTCAAAATGGAGGCCAGCAAATAGACCCCCAGCACCACAAAGAACGACGGCAAAACCGACATATAGGGTGCCAGCGTATCCGCGATCATCGCCACAGCGCCCGAGGATTGCAGCGCCGCTCCCACCCCCAGCATCGCGAAAATCAACGCCAGCAGGCGGCCCTCAATATACGAAAACGCCTCGTCGGCATCAATGCAGCCGGTGGTCAACACAACCGTCACGCCCACCATCGCCAACAGCAGAATCGGCGCCACATTCAGCGCAGCCAGCACCACAACCGCCAAAAGCGTGCCAATCGCCACAGGGGCACGGTTACGGCGATATGCGCGTTCAGAGGGCACCGAAACATCGCCGAGGTTCATATCAGAGGCCAGCCGCGCGATGTCATCCTGCGTCCCCTCCAACAGCAGCGTGTCGCCCACGCGCACAATCAGATTGTCCATCTGGCGACCGATATTGGTGTCACGCCGGTGCACCGCCAGCGTATAGACCGCATAGCGGCGGCGCAGGCGCAGCGACCCCAAAGTCCGGCCCACCATCTTGCAGTTCGGCGTGATCAGGACCTCTACGGTCGTGGTTTCCACAGCCGAAACCTGATCGACGCGGCGCAATTCCGGCGTGGCTTGCAAAGACAACAACTCGGCCATCGCGGTGCGTAAAATCACGCGGTCGCCGACCTGCAACAACACCCCTTGCATATTGCGGCGCAGGGACGCGTCGCCGCGCACAATATCAATCAGCCGCACGCCCTCGCGTTTGAACAATTGCACCGACAGCGCCTCGCGGCCCACAAGGTTGCTTTCGGGCGGAATGACTGCTTCTGCAAAAAACCGCATCTTGGAGCGGTCCGACAAGAGCGTCGCCATGCTTGACCGGTCAGGCAGCAGGCGCGGGCCCGCAAAATACAGATAGAAAAACGTCCAGCTGACCACCACAAGTCCCACCGGCAGAATTTCCAATATGCCAAACGGTTCCATGCCAGCGGCGCGCGCCACACCGTCCACCAGCAAGTTGGTCGAGGTGCCCAGCAGGGTCATCGTGCCGCCGACAATCGCGGCATAACTCAGCGGGATCAACAGCTTGGACGCCGAGGTGCCCAGCGTGCGCGCCAGCTGCACAAAGACCGGTATCATCACAACCACCAGCGGTGTGTTGTTCATGATCGCGCTGGCAAAGGCCACAAACAACAGCGCGCCAGCGATGGCGCGCGCGGGGTTCACCTTGGCCTGCCGTTCGGCCACTTGGGTCATGGCATTCAGCGCGCCGGTGCGCACCAGCGCGCCCACAATGATAAACATCGCCGCAATCGTCCACGGCGCAGGGTTGGCCAGCGCCAGCACCGCATCGTCATACGACAACACCCCCGTGACCAGCAACACCGACACGCCCACCATGGCCACGACTTCGGTGGGAAATGTCTCGCGCAGGAACATCACAAACATCACACCGACCACGCCTAGCGTCAGCCAGGCGGATGTGCTTTGACCAAGGGCAAAAAACGCGTTCATGCCACTATCCTACCGGCCAGCACCGTTATGCACCAGCCGCCGGACCCGCAGGTGCCAGACGGCCCCCTTGGCGCACCATCTCTACACGGGTTGCTTTGCCCGTGCGGTCGTCGGTTTCCACATATAACCCCGATAGCGTGGCCTCGGATGCGGCAGGGGTGAACCTCTCTTTGGGCATCCCGGTGATAAAGCGGCGCAAGGGCTCGACCTTATCCATGCCAATGACCGAATTGTAATCACCGCACATGCCCGCGTCCGATTGATACGCGGTGCCGCCGTGCAAAATCATCGCATCGGCTGTGGGCACATGGGTATGGGTGCCGACCACAATGCTGGCGCGCCCGTCGCAAAAATGCCCCACGGCCATCTTCTCAGATGTGGCTTCGCAGTGGATATCAATCAGGCTTGCCTGCACCGCCCCGCCCATCGGATATTGCCGCATCACCGCGTCCAGCGCCGAAAACGGATCGTCAAAGGGACGCTTCATAAACACCTGGCCCAGCGCTTGCGCGACCAGAACCTTGCGACCATTGGTGGCCGTAAAGACCCGCGCACCCACACCGGGTGCAGCCTTGGAAAAATTCAGCGGGCGGATGATCCGCGGCTCGGTGGCGGCAAGCGACAGCATGTCTTTTTGATCAAACGCATGGTCCCCCAGCGTCAGCGCATCTGCGCCGGCATCCAGCAGGACCTTGGCGTGCGCGCCCGACAACCCCATGCCGCCGGTGGCGTTTTCGCCATTGACCACGACAAAATCCAGCCGCCAGTCTTTGCGCAAACGCGGCAGATGGTCCACCACCGCCTGACGGCCCGCGCGGCCCATCACATCACCTAGGAATAGTATTTTCATAGCGCCCCTGTTACGGCTTGGCGCAGGTTTGTTCTAGCAGAAATTTTCGCCGCTCTCATGGGGTCAATATACCGTTCTGGGTCACGATCAAATCGAGCGGCTGATCGGTTGGCTCGAGCGGCAATCCATCCGCCTCTTGTTGGGCGTAGGCAAAGCCAATCGCCAGCGTGGGCCGTTTGGCGCGCAGCATCTCAAGCGTGCGGTCATAAAACCCGCCGCCATACCCCAGACGCCCGCCCTTGCGGTCAAACGCCACCAGCGGCACGATCAGTATCTCGGGCTCCATCCAATCGCCGGTCTCGGGGATCAAGGCGCCAAAATCACCCTTGATCATCACGCAATCAGGGTCCCAGGTGCGGAATTTTAGCGGTTGGCCCGCACCCATGATCACCGGCACACCCACCGGCCCGTGTGCGGCGGCCTCTTGCATCGCGGCGACAGGATCAATCTCGGTGCGCATCGCCATATAGCCTGCAAGGGACACGCCCCGGTGTCCCGCCAACACGCTCGACAAATGCGCCGCTGTGCCCTGCCCCATCTCATAGGCCAACTTGCGGCGCGCAAAGGCCTCGGCCCGCGCTGCCGCCTTTGCCTGCGTCAAAGTAGCCATAGTGCCGCCAATCCCAAAAATGCAAAGAAACCAACAACATCCGTCACGGTTGTCACAAAGGCCCCAGAGGCCAGCGCAGGGTCAACCCCGACCCGTTCCAGCATCACAGGCACCATCGTGCCCGCCAGCCCCGCCACCACCATATTGATCACCATCGCGACCCCGATCACCGCCCCCAACATCGGCGAGCCGAACCAGAAGATGCCCACCCCCCCCATCACAACCGCAAAGATCGCGCCGTTGATCAACCCGACCAAGGCCTCTCGGCGGATCACCCGCCAGACGTTGGCCGCGGTCAGATCGCGGGTCGCCATCGCGCGCACCGCCACGGTCAGCGACTGGGTGCCCGCATTGCCGCCCATCGAGGCCACAATCGGCATCAACACCGCCAAGGCCACCAGACTTTGGATCGTGCCCTCGAACAGCGAGATCACCATCGAGGCAAAAATCGCCGTCGCCAAATTCACCGCCAACCACGGAAACCGCTGACGGGTGGTCTCCAGCACGCGGTCCGACAACGAGCCTTCGCCGACACCGGCCAGACGCAAAATATCCTCTTCGGCCTCTTCTTCCAGAAACGCCATCGCGTCATCAATTGTGATCACACCGACAATCCGGTCGTCGTCGTCCACCACGGGCGCGGTAATCATGTGGTAGTGGTTGATCGCCTGGGCGACCTCCTCCACGTCTTGCTCGACATGGAATGTGCGAAAGGTATCCTCGACGATATCGACCAGCGGCACGTTGCGGCGCGACGACAACAACCGGCCCAGCGTGACATAGCCCACCGCTTTCAGGCGCGGATCAACCAATATGATATGATAAAACTGATCGGGCAACACCACATCCGACCGCAGATAATCAATCGCATCGCCAACCAGCCAGTGTTCGGGCGCGCGGACCAGTTCGGACTGCATATGGCGGCCTGCCGATTCCTCGGGGTAAGACAGCGCCTGCTCGACAGCAACACGGTCGCCCGCATCCAGCGCATCCAACGCTGCCTCTTGCTGGGCGTCATCAAGATACTCGACCAGATCAACAACATCGTCGGTCTCCAGCTCTCGCACCGCTTCGGCAAATTCCGCGGGCGCAAGGCTTTCGATAATCTGCTCGCGCAGGCTTTCGTTCAGCTCCGACAGGATGTCACCATCCATGCCCCCCTTCCAGACCGCCAGCAGATCACGCCTGTCGCGGGCGTCGATCAGCTCGATCAGGTGGGCAATATCAGCGGCGTGCAGCGGATCGAGAATTGCATCGATGCGGTCTGCATCCTGCGCCGCAACAGCCTCTAAAACCTCCGCAATAATCCGGTCGGTAATGCCAAAAGCTTCTTCTTCGATGTCGTCGATATCGTCTACCATGGCACCCTCCGGTCACTGTGATGCAACATAGCGGCTTGCAGGTTTCGCACAAGCACGGGCGCAGGGTTTTTGGCAATTTACATCCAGCCGCGCAGCACAATACTGTGGCGCCATGACAAAACACATCCTCTTGGGCCACACCCTCGCGTTCACCGGCAATGCGCTGTCCAGCAACTGGCAGGCTTGCGTGCAAACCAATAGCGCAGGCGGCGTTTTGATCGCTGACGGGATGATCAGCCACGTCGGTGACGGCGCGACACTTTGCACCGCCCACCCCGACGCGCAAATCACGCATTACGGCGACAAACTGATCATCGCAGGCTTTGTCGACGCGCATATGCACTACCCGCAAACCGCGATGATCGCGAGCTGGGGCAAGCAACTGATCGACTGGCTCAACACCTATACATTCCCCGAGGAATCCCGCTTTGGTGATCCGGTCTATGCCGCCGAGGTTGCAGGGTGCACGATGGATTTGGCGCTGTCGCACGGCACCACAACGCTGACCAGTTTTTGCACCATCCATCCCGCCAGCGTGGACGCCTATTTCACCGCAGCCGCCGCGCGCAATATGGCCGTGGTGGGCGGCAAAACCTGCATGGACCGCAATGCGCCCGACACATTGCTCGATACCGCGCAATCAGCCTATGACGACAGCAAGGCGCTGCTGGAAAAATGGCAGGGGGTGGGCCGCGCGACTTACGCGATCACGCCGCGGTTTTCTCCAACCTCCACACCCGATCAACTGTCCGCCTTGGGCGCGCTTTGGGCCGAATACCCCGCGTGTTTGATGCAAACCCACCTGTCCGAGCAGCACGCTGAAATCACTTGGGTCAAATCGCTGTTCCCTGATGCGCGCGACTATCTGGACACCTATGAAGCACATGGGCTGCTGGGCGCACGCGGGCTTTACGGGCACGCGATCCACCTCGAGAACCGCGAGATCGACCGGCTGGCAGAGGTCGGCGGTGCCGTCGTGCATTGCCCGACCTCGAATACCTTTATCGGGTCGGGGCTATTTGACACGCTGGGGCTGGCCGCGCGGGGTATCCGCACGGGGCTTGCCACTGATACCGGCGGCGGGTCGTCGTTTTCAATGCTGCGCACCATGGCTGCCGCCTATGAGATCGGCCAGTTGCGCGGCACCGCCCTGCACCCTGCGCAACTGATCTGGATGGCCACCGAAGGATCCGCGCAAGCGCTTCATATGGCGGGGCAAATCGGGCATTTGGGCGCAGGGGCGGCGGCTGATATCACGGTGCTTGATCTTGCCTCGACCCCCGCCATCGCCCAGCGCCACGCGCGGGCCACCGACATCTGGGACGCGCTGTTTCCGACGATCATGATGGGCGATGACCGCGCCATCGCAGATGTCTGGGTTGCGGGCCAACGGGTCGCCTAGCAGGGCGCGTAAAACACCAAAACCCAGGATTCGCCGACCCCTGCAAACCCGTAACTGGCCATGCGCGGGTCCAGCATATTCTTGCGGTGCGGCGCGGAGTTCATCCAGGCCGCAAACACCTCTGCTGACGACTTCTGCCCCTGCCCGATGTTCTCGCCGATACCGCACCCCGGGATACCGCGCGCGGCAGCGCGGTCACTGGCGCGCAGCCCCTCGGGGGAGACGTGATCGAAGTAATTGCGCGCCTCCATATCGGCGGCGTGGGCTTTTGCGATTGCGCCGAGTTGCGCGTTATAGCGGATCGGCGTGCTGCGCACCGCCTGAAAGCTCGCGTCAAAGCCCGCGTCAGGGGCCACATTCGCCGCCAAAGTCCGCACTTGCGGCTGTGATATCGTCATCACAGGCAGTGGCACAGGGACCACAACGCAAGCGCTTAATCCCAACAGCAGGCCAAGAATGCGCATCGTGGTCAGCTCTCCATCAAGGCGCGCGCCAAGCGGTTCTGCTTTGCAATTACCATTGTTAGATCAATCGTGGTCATCATGCCACCGGCGACAACATGGCGGCCCTCGACAAACAAGTCACGCACTTTGCCGGGACCGGCCAAAACCAGCGCCGCAGGGTCCCAAGACCCCGCAGATTCGACCCCGCCCGCGTCCCAGACCGCGATATCGGCGCGCTGCCCCACGGCAATTTGCCCCACATCCGAGCGGCCCAAAACCTGCGCCCCGCCGCGTGTGGCGATAAACAGCGCCTCGTCCGCCGACATGGCATCAGCGCCGTTTTGCACCCTTTGCAATAGCAATGTCTGGCGCGCCTCGCCGATCAGATTGCCGGTGTCATTACTGGCCGATCCGTCCACGCCCAAGCCCACCTTTACACCCGCATCACGCATATGGCGCACGGGGGCTATCCCCGATCCCAATCTGCAATTGGAACACGGACAATGCGCCACGCCGGTGCGGGATTTGGCAAACAGATCAATCTCTTGAGCATCAAGTTTGACACAATGCGCGTGCCAGACATCATCACCGGTCCAGCCCAGATCTTCGGCATACTGGCCGGGCCTACAGCCGAATTTTTCAAGACTATAGGCGATATCCTCGTCGTTCTCGGCCAGATGGGTATGCAACATCACGCCCTTGTCGCGGGCCAGAATCGCAGCCTCTCGCATCAAATCACGGCTGACCGAAAACGGCGAACACGGGGCTACGCCGACGCGCACCATCGCGCCCTCGGACGGGTCGTGAAACGCGTCAATGACCCGAATGCAATCCTCAAGGATCGCGGCTTCTTTCTCGACCAGGGCATCGGGCGGTAAACCGCCGTCACTGACCCCGATGCTCATCGCACCCCGCGTCGGGTGAAACCGCAACCCCACCTCCGTTGCCGCCGCAATGGTGTCATCCAGACGCGACCCGTTGGGATATAAATACAAATGATCCGATGTCATCGTGCAGCCCGACAAGGCCAGTTCCGCCAAACCCGCCTGCGCCGAGGTGAACATTTCTTCGGGGCCAAAGCGCGCCCAGATCGGATAGAGCGTTTGCAACCAGCCAAAAAGCAACGCGTCCTGCCCACCGGGCACAGCGCGGGTCAGGGTTTGATACAAATGGTGATGGGTATTGACCAGACCAGGGCTGATCACGCAGCCCGCCACAGTAACATTGCGCGCGCCTGCAACGTCCAGTTGATCGCCGATCGCGGCAATCACACCATCTTTGATATGGATATCGACCCCGCGCAACCGGCTGCGTGCATCGTCCATCGTCAGCACGACATCCGCAGCGCGCAAAACCGTATCAGCCATCCACGACCTCCTGCAACGCCGCCAAAGCGACCGCATGGATATCGGCATTGGCCGCCGCAATCACCCGCCCGCCATGATGCGCAGCACCACCTTGCCAGTTCGACACAATGCCGCCCGCCGCCTTGATCACCGCAATCGGCGCGTGAATATCATAGGGCTGCAATCCCGCCTCGATCACCAGATCCACTTGCCCCGCCGCCAACAGTGCATAGCCATAGCAATCCATGCCAAAACGGGTCAGCTTCACGGCTTTCGACACCGCCTCAAAAGCACGACGCTCCAATGCTGTGCCCACCTCGGGAAAGGTCGACAGCAACGTGGCTTCTGCAAAAATCCGCCGTTTGCGGGTCGCCAGCGGCACAGTGCCATGTGGGCCGGTCAAGTCTGCCCGCCCGAACCCACCAATGAAACGCTCACCAATGTAAGGCTGGTCGATAATCCCGAAAATCGGGCCGGTTGCATCCGAGATCGCAATCAAAACACCCCACGTGGGCGTGCCGCTGATATAGCCGCGGGTGCCGTCGATCGGGTCCAGAACCCAAGTCAAACCGGAGGTGCCCGCCTTGGTGCCAAACTCTTCGCCGACAATGCCGTCGTCGGGGCGCTCGGCGACCAATATGGCGCGCATCGCCTGCTCTGCGGCGCGGTCGGCCTCGGTCACGGGGTCAAATAACACCCCCGCGGCCGCTTTGTCATCTGCCACCAATCCGCCAACACGAAACAGGCGCAATGTTTCGACGCGCGCCGCATCCGCCAGCAGATGTGCGACCCTGATCAGATCGGTCTGTGTCGCATCATCCGGTCGCATCGCAGGGCCCCTTACTGTCGTCTCGATTTACGTCAATCGGTAACGTGGACCGCACCAAGGGGTCAAGGGACGTTACGCCGCTTCGCTCAACACGCGCGCCAGATCAAACAGGCGGCGGCGCTGGTTTTCAGGGATCGCGTAATACGAGCGCAGCAAATCCAACGCCTCTTTATCGGTCAGCACATCACCGGGCACCTGACCGGATTGGGCGCCGTCTGCGACTGTCTCCAACCCTTCAAAAAAGAACGACACGGGCACCGACAGGACATGGGCAATATCCCACAAGCGCGAGGCGCTGACGCGGTTCATGCCGGTCTCGTATTTCTGGATCTGCTGGAACTTGATCCCAACGGCTTGCGCCAATTGCTGCTGTGTTGTGCCGTTCATCCACCGACGTTGGCGAATGCGTTTTCCGACATGTACGTCGACCAAATGTTTCATGGGAACTCCTATCATCCATACCTATTACGGCCGGCGTGCGCGTCGAGATCAGTTGCACAGCATACCGTCAAAGCATGTCTGACACCCAACTGACTTAACACGCAACGGTTGCAAGCGCCGACCTGACCTTAAAGACAGGTCAATCGCCGAAAAACTGCCCGACAAGTGTTAAATATTGCTTCATGGGGTTTGCCTCTTGCGGTGAAAATCGGCACAAGCGGTCGCAATATCTGTAAAAATTGCAAGGATTCCAAATCATGCGCGCCTTTCAAGTCACTGGTTTCCGGGCCGAACCCGCGCTTGCCGACATCGCCACTCCCTCGCCCCTAGCGGGAGAGGTTTTGTTGGACATTCACGCATGTGGCTTGAATTTCGCCGATCTGTTGATGGCCAAGGGCACCTATCAGGACACGCCCACCCCACCCTTTGTGTTGGGCATGGAGGTCTGCGGCACCGTTTTGGCACAAGGTAAAGGTGTCACAACGCCGCCCATTGGCACCCGTGTTGCGGTCTTTGGCGGGTCGGGCGGGCTGGCGCAGCGCGGGGTTTTTGAGGCCGCGACCTGCCTGCCGGTGCCCGACACCATGTCGGATGACGTCGCGGCGGGGTTTTATGTGGCCTACGGCACCTCGCATCTGGCGCTGACCGACCGCGCGCGCCTGCAACGCGGCGAGACGCTGCTTGTGCTGGGGGCCGCGGGCGGTGTCGGCTTGACGGCAGTGGAAATCGGCAAGGCGCTGGGGGCCACCGTGATCGGGGTGGCGCGCGGGGCGGATAAACTGGCGGTTGTGCGCGCAGCAGGTGCCGACCATCTGATCGACAGCGATACCCAAGACATCACCGCCGCCGTCAAGGCGCTTGGCGGCGCCGATGTGGTTTATGATCCGGTGGGCGGCGACAGCTTCAAGGCCGCGATGCGGGCGACAAACCGCAAGGGCCGCATCATTGTGATCGGCTTTGCCAGCGGCGATATTCCGCCCATTCCGGCCAATATCATCCTTGTGAAAAACATCGATGTGCTGGGGTTCTATTGGGGCGGCTACCTGAAATTCCGCCCCGATCTGGTGATGGACAGCATCAAAGTGCTGATGGATATGTTTGCGGCGGGCCAATTGCAGCCGCATATCAGCCATACGCTCCCATTGGACCGCGCAGGCGAGGCGCTTGATCTGCTGCGCACGCGCACATCCACCGGCAAGGTTGTGGTCACGATGCGCCCTTAGGCCGACACCACCTGCCGCAGCGCAGGCTGACCTATATCAGCACAGAGACCTGCCGCGCCCCCGCCCGCCGCACATCGTGGGGTAAAAAATTTATGTCTTTCAGAAACTTGGCCCGCTCGCGGCGCGCCCTGCGCAAGCTCAACGCGCAACACCTGGCCGATATCGGGTTCAGTAAAGCCCAAGCAGACGCCGAGGCGCGCAAGCCGCTCTGGGACGTGCCGGACCATTGGCAGGAATAACATGACACTATCGGCAAAAATCCGCATTTTTGCATAGGCTCTCACCTTGAAATCGGGCCCACATATGCCAATATCGATCCCGAGGGTGCCTTGAATGGGACCCACTTGTATAACTGGAGGTCTGTAATGGCTCAATTTGACACGATCCGCACGTCGGGCGCCGTGCGCACCGCAGAAATCGATGCGGGATTGCGTGCCCACATGAACAAGGTTTACGGCACAATGTCCGTAGGTATGTTGATCACCTTTGCCGTCGCATGGGCAATCGGCTCGAACCCGGACTTGCTTGCCATCTTCCGCAATCCTGACACGATGCGCCCGAATATCCTTGGCTGGATTGCGCTGTTTGCACCGCTTGGCATGATCTTCATGTTTGGCGCGATGATTAACCGTATGTCCGCCGCCGGCGCACAGCTGTTCTTCTACACCTTTGCTGCGGCAATGGGCCTGTCACTTTCGTATATCTTCGCGGTCTACACCGGTATCTCGATCGCGCAGACCTTCTTTGTGACATCCATCGCCTTCGCAGGTCTGTCGCTTTACGGCTACACCACAAAGAAAGACATCTCCGCTTGGGGCTCCTTCCTGATCATGGGCGTCATTGGCCTGATCGTGGCGATGATCGTGAATATCTGGCTGCAGTCACCTGCAATCATGTTCGCGGTATCCGGTTTGGGCGTGCTGATCTTTGCGGGCCTCACAGCCTATGACACGCAAAAGATCAAGACCGACTACATCGCGCACGCCGCAAATAACGACAGCGAATGGCTTGGCAAATCGGCCATCATGGGCGCGCTGAACCTGTATCTCGACTTCATCAACATGTTCCAGTTCCTGCTGATGTTCATGGGTGGACGCGAATAACACCAAGCCTCAACAGCTTGACATACGTGAAAGGGCCGGTGGAAACACTGGCCCTTTTCATTTGCGCCGCGGCCCTCACATAGCCCCACAACGCAAAAGGGCCGCACATCTCTGTGCGACCCTCAAACCGTTCAAGTGGCGATCAATTACTTGATCTTGCCCTCCTTGTATTCAACATGCTTGCGCACAACCGGATCATACTTGTTGACCGTCATCTTCTCGGTCATGGTGCGTGCGTTTTTCTTTGTGACGTAAAAATGGCCGGTCCCCGCAGTGGAGTTCAGGCGGATTTTGATTGTGGTTGGCTTCGCCATATCTCATATCTCCTGGAGTGCGGGCCATCATCGGCACAGCGCATGACTTCATATATCTGCTGCCTTTTACAACCGCCACCCTGCGAGTCAACCGCAAAGCGCGATTACAGGCCGAAAGTTGCGCGGGTGGCCTGTAAGCCGGATTCTGTCTAGGGCATTGCTGCCCCGAGATGATCATTCATCTGGACCGATTGTTACCAACCGGCCTCTAGCTGCCAACCCGGGCTTCTCGGGTTCAAGCGTCCCTGTGGTTGCCCACACAAAGCCCCTATTTGGCATTGCTCCCGGTGGGGCTTGCCGTGCCGTCTGTGTTGCCACATCCGCGGTGGGCTCTTACCCCACCGTTTCACCCTGACCTACATATAGCAGGCGGTCTGTTCTCTGTGGCGCTATCCCTGGGGTTACCCCCGCTGGCCGTTAACCAGCACCGTGCTTTTCATGGAGTCCGGACTTTCCTCGAAGCGTTACCACCCCGCGATCATCCAACCACCCGCGCAAATCATCGCCTAAGCGGTGGGTGCAGTTTGGTCAACGGGAAAACGCTGCGCCAGATCGGCAATCATCGCCAGATCGGCAGCATCAAGCGATCCCACAGCGTGGGGTCGAAACCGGCGGCGAAAACACTCCAGCAGCAAATCCGCATCCTGCGTGGCAGTATAGCCAAAGCGCGCCATCAGTTGCGCAAAGCTTTCGGGGGGTGCACTCTGCCCCGCCTGCGGCCAAACGCTCACCCCCTCGCGCGCCAAACGGCGCCAATCAAACCGCACACCGGGGTCAATCTTGCGGCCCGGCGACATATCCGAATGGCCAATCACACGGTGCGCAGGAATACCCCAACGCGCCATGATCGCGCCGATCAACCCGGTCAGACTGTTCATCAAAGGGGCGGAAAACGGCGAGACCCCGTCATTGGCAAGCTCGATCCCGATCGAGCGGCTGTTCACATCCACCACATCACCCCAGCGCCCCGCACCGCCATGCCACGCGCGCATCTCTTCGGCCACCAGCGACATCACCGCGCCACTTTCAGCAATCAGATAATGCGCAGAGACTTCATTTTCAGGATTGCACAGCGTGCGGCACGCAGCCCGCGCCGAGGTCATCGCGGTATAATGCAGCACAATCAGATCAGGGGTCACATCGCCCCGACGCGGCCCGAAATTAGGCGACGGATGGGTCAGCGCAGTCAGCGGCCAGCCACCGACAAAAACGGCGCGGGGTCCCAGCCGCAGGCAAAGCCGTCGCCATCGGGATCAATGCCCTTGCGGTCCCTCTCGGGGCCACCAGCCGCCAGGAAATCAATCTGGGCGGCATCCGCAGAGGCATATTTCTGACAGTTGCGTTCAAAACGGCCCTGACCGGAAAACAGCGACCGTGAATACCATTCCTGGCCCTTCACATTGGGCGCATTCAGGGCATAGCCGATAATATTCACTTTGGCATCCGTAGGGGGGGGCGGCACCGTGAAGGTTTGCGCTCGCCTGAGGGCAGCAGCCTGTTGGGCATCCGTGCGGGCCGGAACCGCATCAATATTCTGCGCATTGCCCACAGTGCCCGTTTGGGCCAGAGAAGGCGTAGACGGTGCCGTCGCGCTTTGTGCCTCGGGCGACAGTGCCGACAACGGCGCCCCCAACGCGGCCCGCTGACCGATGCCCGCAGCCGCCAGATCCCCGGCCCCGATCGCATTCGTTTGCACAGGCGCAGGGGCCGCCAATGGCGCCCCGAATCCGGTCACAGCCACCTCGCGGCGGGCGCGTTCCAACTCGTAATTGGCGTAGTCATTAAATCCCGGACCTGCATTACTTGCAGGCACCGGCGGCGTGCAGGCCTGCACAAACAACATTCCGACAAACGCAAATCCAGCAGTTTTCACAGCAATTCCCTCTTCATCTAGCGGTCAGGCAGGCCCTACCACCACTTTTGCGGCTTGGCTACAAAACCCGCCGCCTGTTCCAACGCATAAGCGACATTCAGCAAATCGCCCTCTTCCCACGGACGACCAATCAATTGCAGCCCCAGCGGCAAGCCCTTTGCGTCAACCCCTGCCGGCACCGCAATGCCGGGCAAACCCGCCAAATTCACCGTCACCGTAAACACATCATTCAGATACATCTGGATCGGGTCCGCATCAACCATCTCACCCAGCCCAAATGCCGCCGAAGGCGTCGCTGGCGTCAAAATCGCATCCACTCCCGCCGCAAACACCTGATCAAAATCGCGCTTGATCAAGGCGCGCACCTTGCGCGCGCGGTTATAATAGGCGTCATAAAACCCCGCCGACAACACATAGGTGCCCACCATCACACGGCGCTGCACCTCGGCGCCAAAGCCTTCGGCGCGGGTCTTTTCATACATTTCCGTGATGCCATCACCGGCGGCCAGTTTGGCGCGATGGCCAAAGCGCACCCCGTCATAGCGCGCCAAATTCGACGAGGCCTCGGCAGGCGCAATCACATAATAAGCCGGCAGCGCATATTTGGTGTGCGGCAAGGAAATATCGCGCACTTCCGCGCCCGCATCTTTCAACATCGCCGTGCCATCGGCCCACAATGTCTCGATCTCGGCAGGCATCCCGTCCATGCGATATTCTTTTGGGATCCCAATAACTTTGCCACGAATATCGCCGGTCAACGCGGCCTCGAAATGCGGCACCGCCATATCCATGCTTGTGCTGTCCTTGGGGTCGTGCCCACACATCGCCTCCAGCATAATCGCGGCATCACGCACGTCTTTGGTCATCGGACCCGCCTGATCCAGCGAGGACGCAAACGCCACAACACCCCAGCGCGACACGCGGCCATAGGTCGGCTTGATGCCGGTAATCCCCGTAAACGCCGCAGGTTGGCGGATCGACCCACCTGTGTCGGTGCCTGTCGCACCCAAACACAAATCAGCCGCCACCGCCGCGGCCGACCCACCTGAAGAGCCCCCCGGCGTCAGGTTGCGATCGTCCACTTTCCACGGGTTCACAACATCGCCATAGACCGATGTCTCATTTGACGATCCCATCGCAAATTCGTCCATGTTCAGCTTGCCCAGCATCACGGCACCTGCGTCAAACAACTGGGTTGTGACGGTGCTTTCATACGCGGGCTTGAAGCCTTCAAGGATGCCAGATGCGGCCTGTGAAGCCACACCCTTGGTGCAGAACAGATCCTTGATGCCCAGGGGAATACCGCACATATCAGGCGCATCACCCGCCTTGATACGCTGATCTGCGGCCTCGGCTTGCACTTTTGCAACATCTGGCGTGTGATGCACAAATGCGTTCAGCTTGGTCGAGCCTGCAATCGCATCCAGATAGGCATTGGTCAATTCGACGGATGAAACCTCGCCGCGGCGCAGGCTGTCGCGGGCCGTGGCAATCGTGAGTTTGGACAGATCAGACATTATTCAACCACCTTCGGGACAGCAAAAAACCCTTCGCGGGCATCAGGCGCATTCTTCAATACCGCGGCCTGCTGGTCACCATCATTCACCACATCGACGCGGCGTTTCAAGCGTTGCGGCGTCACAGAGGTCATCGGCTCGATACCCTCCACATCCACTTCGTTCAGTTGCGCGATAAACCCCAAAATCGCGGAAAATTCCTGCGCCAAAGCGGGCAAGGCGTCATCTTCGACCTTGATACGGGCCAATTTGGCCACGCGGCGGGCGGTTTGGGTGTCGATCGACATGATATGCCTCCAAAATGAGGGGTAAACTTTGGCCTTTCGTTTAACGCCGCAGCCCCCGCCCCGCAAGACCTCAAACCCGCAGCGGCGCGGGTGCAATCGCAGGCTGCCCCGCCAAGGTGGAAAGCCAAGGCACAAACACCCCGCCGCGTGATCTGGGTGTTGCAAATCTGCGGCAATCAGGGTCAAATCAACCAAGCCAATCTCGGGAGGACCGGCGATGCACGACAGACCAAACGGGGCGCCATCGGTGCGGCCCATCACCATCGCTGATATCCGCCACAGTTTGCGCGCAGGGGTCCGCGATTTTCGCGCAGCGCCCTTTGCGGGTCTGTTTTTCGCCAGCTTTTATGTCGTCGTCGGCCTGATCATGGCCTGGATCACCGCCGCCACCGGCACCACATTCTGGCTGGTGCTCGCGGTCATGGGCTTTCCGCTGATCGGGGCTTTTGCGGCCCTCGGCCTATACGAGACCAGCCGCCGACGCAGCACCGGTGAGCCATTGGATCTGCGCGAGATCGCAGGCGTGGTCTGGGCCCATAAGGTCGGGCAATTGCCGTGGCTCGCGGTCATTCTGGTGATCTTGTTCCTGTTCTGGTTTTTCCTTGGGCATATGATTTTTGCGCTGTTTCTGGGCCTGTCGCCGATGACGAATGTGTCCAACTCGACCGAGGTTTATTTTTCCGCAAACGGGCTCAAGATGCTTGGGTTCGGCAGCACGGTCGGGGCCTGTTTTGCCGGTCTCACATTCGCGCTCTCGGTGCTGGGGATGCCGATGTTTCTGGACCGCGACGTAGATTTTGTGACCGCGATGATCACATCGGTCCAAGCGGTCGCCGCGCGTCCGCTGATCTATCTTGGCTGGGGCGCGTTTATCGGGGTGGTCACGATCCTTGCCATGATCCCGGCGTTTCTGGGGCTTTTCATCGCGATGCCAATTTTGGGCCACGCAACATGGCACCTTTACAAAGCCGCGACTGCGCCCGCTTGACGGATCAAATTCTGGCAGACGCAAATCATACGCCGGTCATACACGTCTTTTGGCAAAGAAATCCCGCAACAAGGCCTCTGATGCGGCAGCCCCGATGCCGTCATAAACCTCTGGCTTATGGTGGCACTGGGGGTGGCTGAAAATACGCGGTCCTTGGGCCACGCCGCCCGATTTGGGGTCTGCGGCACCGTAATACAGCCTGCCGATGCGCGCGTTTGATATTGCCGCCGCACACATCGGGCATGGCTCCAATGTGACGTAAAGCGCATAGCCCGCCAGCCGGTCCTGCCCCAACGCCGCACAGGCCGCACGGATCGCCAGAACCTCGGCGTGGGCGGTCGGATCGTTCAATTCACGGGTGCGGTTTCCTGCTTTGGAAACAATGCCTTGCGGACCCACAACGACCGCACCCACGGGCACTTCACCGCGTGCACCCGCGGCCATCGCCTGCGCCATCGCAGCATCCATGTGGCTGGTAAAACTCATATCCCCATATGCCCGTGTCACACAGGCTCTGGCAAGGGGCGATCAAAGACGCTATGGCAGGATTATGAGCAATAATGACACCCCCGCCGGCGACCGCATCGCCAAAGTCCTGTCGCGCGCCGGTATCGCATCGCGCCGCGAAGCCGAGCGTATGATCCAAGAAGGCCGCGTGTCGGTGAATGGCAAAACCATCACCAGCCCCGCGCTGAACGTCACACCCGAAGCCAAAATCGTCGTCGACGGCAAACGCGTCGGCACCCCCGACGCGCCGCGCATCTGGCTATATCACAAACCCGCCGGACTGGTGACATCCGAACGTGATGAAAAAGACCGCGCAACGGTGTTTGGCGCCCTGCCCGACCACATGCCGCGGGTGATGTCGGTGGGCCGATTGGACATCAATTCAGAAGGCTTGCTGATCCTGACAAACGACGGGGACATAAAGAGAAAACTGGAATTGCCCGCCACCGGATGGTTGCGCCGCTACCGTGTGCGCATCAACGGATCGGTGTCCGAGGCGCGGCTCGACGAGTTGCGCAAAGGCATCACCGTGGACGGCGTCAACTACCAGCCGATGATTGTGACATTCGACCGCCAACAAGGCGCAAACGCATGGCTGACCGTGTCCATTCGCGAAGGTAAAAACCGCGAGATCCGGCGCACGATGGAGGCCATCGGCGTGGTCGTGAACCGGTTGATCCGCATAAGCTACGGCCCCTTCCAACTGGGCGATCTGGCCCAAGGCAGCGTCGAGGAGGTCAAAAGCCGCGTCGTGCGCGACCAATTGGGTCTCGAGGCGCCCCCCACAGCACCCCGCGTGCGCAAACCGCTTGGCCGCGGGCCGAAAAAATCACCTACGGGGAAAAACCGGCCACGTTGAACCCTTGTCGCCCCCCATGTCCTTGTGCATGTTGGACCAAGAAATTTGGGGACTATATCCGTGGCTGACCTACTGACACTCGAAAACGCAATAAACCTTGTGATGCTGTGCTTTTTGCAGGCGGTGCTTGGATTTGATAACCTGTTGTATATCTCGATCGAGAGCCAACGCGCGCCGGTTGCGCAACAAAAATCAGTGCGCACCTGGGGCATTCTCATTGCGGTTGCACTGCGCGTTGTGCTGTTGTTTGTGATGATCCAATTGATCGCATCGCTGTCGGCGCCGTTTTACATCTTTGACTGGCCCGGCGTGATCGAGGGCGGCGTGAACTTTGCCACGGTTGTGTTTATATTCGGTGGCGTTTTCATCATGCATACCGCCGTCAAAGAGATCGGACATATGTTGTCGATGGATGCGCTCGACCACGATGTTGACGGCAAATCATCAAAATCGGCGCTGCATGTGATTATCCTGATTGTCGTCATGAACCTGATTTTCTCGTTTGATTCCGTCCTTTCCGCGCTGGCCATCACCGATGTCTTTCCGGTTCTGGCCACAGCGATCATTCTGTCGGGTCTGGCGATGCTTTTGCTGGCCGATGGGGTGACGCGGTTTTTGGAAAAGAACCGGATGTATGAGGTGCTTGGCCTGTTCATCTTGTTGATTGTCGGTGTTGTCTTGCTGGGTGAAGCGGGCCCTGCGGCGGGTCACGCGATGGAAAACGACGCGCTGAACATCCGCGTGTTTGACACCGAAATCATCCCGATGTCCAAATCCACATTCTATTTTTCCGTGATTGTTTTGTTTGCAGTCGAGATTTTACAATCCGGCTATAGCCGCAAGTTGAATGCCGAGCGCAAAGCTTTGCAGAAACACTCGTAAAACATCAGATGCGCCCCTATTATAATGGGGTATACTGGTCAGACGCTAACCCGGGAGGGGGTATGATGCCCAAGTCATTTCAACGCGGCGCCTATGTCGTTCTGATCGTGCTGCTGTTCGGGGTCACCTCTGGCTGGCTGGGGGCGATATAGATGGCCAAGCAGTTTGGCGGGAAATATAGCCCCGGTGGTCCGTCTGACCAAGGACCGCGTGAGGTCATTGACGACCGTCAGGTTGATGCGGCGGGGGCACGCTCGAACCTGTTGTTCGTGCCTGCCATCGTGCTGGTGGCAACCACATTTTCGGATGGACCTGTTGCCCTGATCACCGGACTGGCCGGTGCGGGCACTTTGACGGTGGCGGCGATGTTGCTGCGCGAAGGGCTGCGCGCCGAGGCGGCTTATGATTTGCGAAAAGTCGCGCGCAGACCGGCGTTTCCACGCAAGATGCTGGCTTCTGCGCTGACGGGCGTTGGCGTGGCGATTGCGTCTTTTGCCCATGATGCCAATGTGTTGAGTGCGCTTTTATACGGGGTTGCGGGGGCTGCGGTGCATGTGGCGGCCTTTGGCATTGATCCGCTGCGCGACAAGCGCATGGAAGGCATTGATACCTTTCAACAAGACCGCGTGGCCCGTGTTGTCGACGAGGCCGAAGCGCATCTGGCGGTGATGTCGGGACAGATCGAGGGCCTGGGCGACCGCGCCTTGTTGATCCGCGTGAACGCGTTTCAAACGGCGGCCCGCAAGATGATCCGCACGGTCGAGGAAGATCCGCGCGATCTGACCGGTGCACGCAAGTTTTTGGGCGTTTATTTGATGGGCGCGCGGGATGCGACGGTCAAATTCGTCGACCTTTACCGGCGCTCCAACAATAAGGCCGCGCGCGCCAGCTATGAGGCTTTATTGGGCGATCTGGAGAAGAACTTTGCCGCCCGCACCGAGAAAATGTTGCTCGATGACCGCAGCGACATGGATATTGAAATCAAAGTGCTGCGCGACCGGTTGCAGCGCGAAGGCGTAGGTCTGAAATAATGAGGGAGGCATGTGATGTCTGATACGATCCGTAAAAAAGCCGAGGCCGCTTTGGCTGATGTTGAAAAAGTGACAGCCGTTGTGCTGGCCGAGCCCAAGGGCGAAGTGGTCACGATGGCCGAGGCCGACAAGCCGACCACAGCCGAAATCAAGCGCCGCATGGACGAGATCGACATGACCGACACCCAGTCGATCGTGTCGTTTGGATCGGGCGCGCAGGCCGAATTGCAGGTAATCAGCCAATCGATGCTGGCGGGTGTGCGCAACAAGGACGTAGGCCCTGCGGGTGACAACCTGCGCAACATCGTCAGCACCATTCGCGGGTTTTCGATCTCCGAGCTCGACGTGCGCCGCGAGCGGTCGTGGTGGGAAAAGCTATTGGGGCGCGCCGCACCGATGGCGAAATTTGTGGCGCGTTTTGAGGATGTTCAAGGTCAGATTGACGTGATCACCGATGAGTTGCTACGCCACGAACATGTGCTTCTCAAGGACATCGAAAGCCTTGATGTGCTGTATGACAAGACCCTGCAATTCTATGACGAACTTGCTCTGTATATTGCTGCGGGCGAGGCCAAGATTGCCGAGCTGGATACAAAAGTGATCCCGAAAAAAGAACTTCAGGTGTCCAAGGCGCCCGAGGGCAAGGCCGTGATGATGGCGCAGGAATTGCGCGATATCCGCTCGGCGCGCGATGATCTGGAACGCCGCGTGCATGATCTGAAACTGACCCGTCAGGTGACGATGCAATCGCTGCCATCGATCCGCCTTGTGCAGGAAAATGACAAGTCGCTGGTGACCAAGATCAACTCGACGCTGGTCAATACTGTGCCGCTTTGGGAAACCCAACTGGCGCAGGCGGTGACGATCCAGCGCTCGGCAGAGGCCGCAGAAGCGGTGCGCGATGCCAACGATCTGACCAACGAGTTACTGACCGCCAATGCCAAAAACCTGCGCGACGCCAACAAGGTGATCCGTCAGGAAATGGAGCGCGGCGTGTTTGATATCAATGCGGTGAAAGAGGCCAATGCCAATTTGATCGCGACGATCAACGAAAGCCTCGAGATTGCCGATGAGGGCAAACGCAACCGTGCAGAGGCCGAGGTTGAGCTCAAGCGCATGGAGGCCGAGTTGAAGGAAACTCTGGCGTCGGCAAAAGCCCGCAAAACCGGCACCGGCGAGATCATCGGCACCGCAACGGGGCCTGAATGACACGCCGGGGCCTGAAATATCTATCGACGCTGGGTCTTGTGGCCTTGACCGCCTGTGCGACCACGCCCGAGCCCCGGCAACCCCCTACCATATCGCCGCGCCCACAAGAGCGGGTGCAAGAGACTGTGCCGCAGACCGCAGCGCCGCTGTTTGACGAAAAATCAGCGGCCCTGCGCCGCTATTACCAGCGCATCGAGAATAACTATGTCGTGCGCGGGATGCTGCGCACCGATGGCGGCGGGCCTGATACGCCGTTCACCGACGAAATGCTGGCGCGCAATTTTGTGCGGATCGCCTTGTTTGATGAATACGTCGTCGAGGGTGACAGCCTGCGCGCGCGCGCCACTGAATCGCGCCTGCGCCGGTGGGAGCAACCGATCCGTATGTCGGTCGAATTTGGCGCCAGCGTGCCCGCCGCCCAGCAGGCCACCGACACCGCCGATGTCACCGCATATGCCAGCCGTTTGTCGCGCCTTACCGGTGTGCCGATCACGATGACCGACCGCGATCCAAACTATTATGTCCTGTTTTTGGACGAGACAGACCGCCGCGCCGCAGAGGGGCGCTTGCGCCAGATGGTGCCTGGTATTTCGCCCAGTTCGCTGCGCGCGATTTTGGACCTGCCGCGCAACCAGCTGTGCATCGTGGTCGCCTTTTCGCAGCCCGGGCAGTCCGAATATATCAAAGCCATTGCCGTCATTCGCGCCGAGCACCCGCCGCTGTTGCGCAAATCATGTATCCATGAAGAGCTGGCGCAAGGCATGGGGCTTGCCAATGACAGCCCTGCGGCACGCCCGTCGATCTTTAATGATGACGAGGAATTTGGCCTGCTGACCGCCCAAGACGAGCTATTGCTGCGGATGTTATATGACCGCAGGTTGTCGTCGAGCATGACCACACAAGAGGCGGCCCCGATCGCCGCCACGATTGCAACCGAATTAACCACCGCTGGCGCAAGCTAGTCGGTGTGACCCCGCACCAAAGGAGCCTGATCAATGGGTATATTCGATTTTCTAACCGGCGAGTTTATCGACGTGATCCACTGGACCGACGATACCCGCGACACGATGGTCTGGCGGTTCGAGCGCGAAGCCCATGAGATAAAATACGGCGCAAAATTGACGGTGCGTGAAGGACAAGCCGCTGTTTTCATTCACGAAGGCCAGCTTGCTGATGTTTTCACCCCCGGTCTGTATATGTTGGAAACCAACAATATGCCGATCATGACGACGCTGAACAATTGGGATCACGGGTTTCAAAGCCCGTTCAAATCCGAGATTTATTATGTCAACACCACCCGCTTTTCCGACCTGAAATGGGGCACGAAAAACCCGATCATGCTGCGTGATCCGGAGTTTGGTCCAACCCGTATTCGCGCCTTTGGCACCTATACGGTCAAGGTGTCCGATCCGGCCGTGTTCATGCGCGAAATTGTCGGCACCGATGGCGAGTTTACCATGGACGAGATCAGCTATCAGATCCGCAACATTATCGTGCAGGAATTTAGCCGCGTGATTTCCTCGAGCGGGATTCCGGTGCTGGATATGGCCGCCAATACCCGCGATCTGGGCAAGCTGGTGGCCACCGCGATTTCAGCGACGATGACCCAATACGGGCTGGTGATCCCTGAGTTATATATCGAAAACATCAGCTTGCCGCCTGCGGTCGAGGCCGCTTTGGACAAGCGCACCTCGATGGGGATTGCCGGTGATCTGGGTAATTTCATGCAATATTCGACTGCCGAGGCGATGACGGCGGCGGCCAGTAACCCCAACGGCGGCGGCGGGATGGCCGCGGGGCTTGGCATGGGAATGGGCATGGCGATGGCGAGCCAGACGCAAGGTCCGTGGGGCGCTGCCCCCAGCGCGCCGCCTTTGCCGCCGCCGCCCGTGGAACATGTCTGGCATATCGCCGTGGATGGCGCGGTGACGGGGCCGTTTTCCAAGGCCGCGATGGGCCGCAAGGTGACCGACGGCACATTGACCCGCGACAGCAAAGTCTGGACCCAAGGCCAAGATGGCTGGTTGTCTGCCGATCAGGTGCAGGAACTGGCGCAACTGTTCACCGTGATGCCACCGCCGCCGCCAGGCGCGTAGGGGCGGCTGGACACCATGCCTGACGGACAAGTCGAACATCGTTTTCCATGTGATGCCTGCGGGTCGGACCTTCGGTTTGATCCGGGCGCGCAGCAAATGGTCTGTGACTATTGCGGCAATGTGCAGCCCATCGAGGGCGCGCGAGAGGTTGCAGGCGGGATCAAGGAGTTGGATTTTCGCGCGGCGGTGAACAACCAATTGTCCAACCAAGAGATTGCAGAATCCCGCGTTGTGACCTGTCCCAATTGCGGTGCCAGTTTTGAATTTGACCCCGATATCCATGCCGCGGAATGCCCGTTTTGCGCCACACCTGTGGTCATTGGCACTGGCGTGAACCGCCAGATCAAACCGCGCGGATTATTGCCCTTTGCATTGGATGAGGCGGCATCGCGCGAGGCCTTGACCCGATGGCTGGGCAGCCTGTGGTTTGCGCCAAACGGCTTGATGGATTATGCCCGCAAGGGTCGGAAAATGAACGGTATCTACGTCCCCTACTGGACTTTTGATGCCGACACCAAAAGCCAATATCAGGGCCAGCGCGGCACCCATTACTACGAGACCCGCACCGTGATGCGCGACGGTAAACGCCAGCAGGTCCGCGTGCGCAAAACCCGCTGGCGCACAGCCTCGGGGCGGGTTGCGCGGTTCTTTGACGATGTGCTGGTGCTGGCGTCCAAAAGCCTGCCCAAGACCTATACCGACGGGCTGGAGCCTTGGGACCTGTCGGCGTTGGAGCCCTATAAGCCCGAGTATCTGGCCGGGTTTCGCGCCGAAGGCTATCAGGTCGAGCTGGCCGACGGGTTTACCCAGGCCCGTGCCTTTATGGACCGGATGATCGTCAGGGACGCCAAATATGACATCGGCGGCGACGAACAACGTGTGACCGACGTGCAAACCCAGATCAGTGATGTGACTTTCAAGCATATTTTACTGCCTGTCTGGGTCGCGGCCTATAAATACCGTGGCCGCACGTTCCGGTTTGTCGTGAATGGTCGCACCGGCCGCGTGCAAGGCGAGCGGCCCTATTCGGCGTGGAAAATTGCAATTGCGGTGATTTTGGGACTGATTGTTGCGCTTGTTGCAGGATATGTTATCGCTAACACCCAGTAGAGATGGAGAGAGACATGATCCTTTGCGCCGGTGAAGCCCTGATTGATATGATCCCACGCCAGACCACGCAGGGCGGCACTGCCTTTGCCCCGCTGGCGGGGGGGTCGGTGTTCAATACGGCAATTGCGCTGGGGCGTCTGGGCACGCCGGTCCAGTTTTTCTCGGGGTTGTCGTCGGACCTGTTCGGGGATGTGCTGCGCGAGGAATTGACGGCCTCCAAGGTGGACAGCAGCCCTGCGCATATCTCGGACCGCCCGACCACGCTGGCCTTTGTGACCTTGACAGATGGCCATGCGTCTTATGCGTTTTACGACGAAAATACCGCAGGTCGCATGATCGGTCAGGCGGATTTGCCTGTTGTGCAGGCCGATGCGATCTTTTTTGGCGGCATCAGCCTTGTGGTGGAGCCATGTGCTGCGGCCTATCAGGCGTTGATGCTGCGCGAGGCCAAGACCTGCGTCACGATGATTGACCCCAATATTCGCCCCGGTTTCATCACCGACGAGGCGGCGTATCGCGCGCGTTTGGCGGATATGTTCAAGGTCGCGGATATTATCAAGACCTCGGACGAGGATCTGGCGTGGATCACTGGCGGCACGGATGCGGGCGCCTTGTTTGACGGCACCGCAGTGCAGGTGATTTTGCTGACCCGCGGCGCGCAGGGTGTGACGGTGTTGACCCGCGATGGCGCCGCCGAGGTGCCCGCAGTGAAGGCCACGGTTGTCGATACGGTGGGGGCAGGCGACACCTTTAGCGCGGGATTTTTGGCGGATTTGCACAAGGCGGGATTGTTGACAAAATCCACGCTGCCCACAGCGACGATGCATGATTTGACCCGTGCGGCGGGCTTCGGGGCGCGGGTTGCCGCGATCACCGTGGCGCGTGCGGGCGCAAACCCACCTTGGGCCGCCGAGCTTTGAGGGCATTATTGCAGCGGGTCAGTCACGCAAGCGTTGTGGTCGCGGGCGAGGTCGTGGGCGAGATTGGCGATGGGTTGCTGGTCTTTTTCTGCGCAATGGACGGGGATGATCCGGCCAAAACCGCGCAGATGGCGGCCAGGATTTCCAAGTTGCGCATTTTCAAGGATGGTGCGGGCAAGATGAACCTGTCGTTAAACGATACCGGTGGCAGCGCCTTGATTGTCAGCCAGTTCACGCTGGCCGCAGATACGCAGCGCGGCAATCGGCCCGGGTTTTCGCAGGCAGCAGCACCCGAAGTGGGCCGTGCGCTCTATGAGACTTTCGTCGCGGATATGAATACTTTGGGCATCCCGACAGCCACCGGCCGGTTTGGCGCCGAGATGGAGGTCAGCCTGACAAATAGCGGGCCCAACACGATCTGGCTGGATATCTAACCGCCGATCGCGCGCAGTTTCCCGGCCAGCGTGCCGATGGCAAATAGCCCTGCTGCCACCGCGACGATTGTGGGCCCGACCGGTGTGTTGAACCAGATCGACAGGCGCAGCCCGCCCAGCGCCGACAGCCCGCCGATGACCATTGCAAAGCCCGCCATCTGTTCGGGCGTGCGCGCGAGACCGCGCGCGGCGGCGGCAGGAATGATCAGCAGGGCTGTGATCAAAAGCGCGCCCACAACCTTGATCGCGACGGCCACGACTGCGGCCATCAATAGCGTCAGAATTAACTGTTCGCGCCGTGGATCAAGCCCTGCGGCATAGGCCAGATCGGGGCTGATCGTGGCGGTCAAAAGGCCGGTCCAGTGGCGCCACATAACCAGCGAGACAACCGCCGCCCCGCCCCAGATCACGGCAAGGTCAAGGCGGCTGACGGTCAACACATCGCCAAACAGATAGGCATCAAGGTTGATCCGTTGGCCCGGTATCAAGGTCACAGCGACCAGCCCCAGCGCCAGCGCCCCATGTGCCAAGACACCGAGGATCGTGTCGACAGCATGGCCGCGTCCCGTCAAACCATAGATCAACAACGCCATGCCAAGCGCCACAAGCCCCACGCCCGCGATGATCGACCAGCCGAACATCAGTGCCACCGCCACCCCGAGGATTGCGGCATGGGCGGTGGCGTCGCCGAAATAGGCCATGCGCCGCCAGACCACAAAACAGCCCAAAAGCCCTGTTGCCAGTGCCGTGCCAAGGGCCGCGAGGGTGGCGCGGATCATAAAGTCGTCGAGCATCAGTCAGCTGCCTCGTGGTCGTGGTGATGGTGGTCGTGTTCATGGCGGTAAAGTGCCAGCGCGCCGCCGGTGCCGGTGCCGAAAAGCTCGCGGTAGGCGGGGGCCGCCGAGACCACATCGGGGGTGCCTTCGCAACAGACGTGGCCATTGAGACAGATCACCCGGTCAGAGGCGCTCATCACCACATGCAGTTCATGGCTGACCATCAGCACAGCGCAATTGAGGTCGCGCCGCACTTGGTCGATTTGCTGGTAAAACCGCGCCGATCCGGGTTGATCGAGCCCTTGGGTCGCTTCGTCCAGCATCAGAATATGCGGCTTCTCCAAAATTGCCCGCGCCAAAAGCACGCGCTGGAATTGCCCGCCGGACAGCTGCGTCATTTGCCGCGATCCAAGGTCGGGCGCGCCTGCGGCAAGCAAGGCATCTGTCGCTGCCGCATCATTGACCCGGTTGGGCAGGTCCAGAAACCGCCGCACCGTGACGGGCATGGTGGGGTCGATATGCAGCTTTTGCGGCACATAGCCGATCCGCAGGCCCGGCGTGCGCGTCACCTGCCCCGCGGACGGTTTCAGCGCCCCGATCAGCACCCGCAAAAGCGTGGATTTGCCTGATCCGTTTGGTCCGACAATGGTGACGATTTCGCCGGCGGTCAGGCTGATATCGACGTTTTGCAGCACCACGTTTCCACCATGGCGCACGGTGATTGCACGCGCACAGATCAGCGCGCTCATGGTTGCACCTGTGGTTGGCAGGCCGGGCAAAGCCCTTGCGCCTCGATCAGGGTTTGCGCAATCTGGAACCCGCTTTGCGCCGCAGAGGTGCCTAAAGCAGCGCTTGAAATTTGCGCCTCCGCAACTGTGCCGCAGGTCGTGCAGATCATAAAGGCGGGATCATGTTTGTCGCCCGGATGCGCGCAGGCGATGAAGGCATTCAACCCCTCGATCCGGTGCACAAACCCTTGATCCACAAGGAAAGACAGCGCGCGGTAGGCGACGGGGGGTTTTGATCCCAGCCCCTCGGCGTCCAATCGCGCCAGCACGTCGTAAGCCCCCATTGCGGCATGGGATTCGAGCAGGATTTCGAGCGACCGCTGGCGCACAGGTGTGAACTGCACACCGCGAGCAGCACAGGTGGCTTGCGCAGATGTCAGGGCGGATTTCACGCAAGCGCTATGGTCGTGAGCGGCAAAGCCAAGCGGGGTATTTTTCATCTTGTCCCTTTTCCATCTTGCTTCTTCTGTTATGTTATAACATACTATCAAACATTCGCACTACTTACAAGGATAAAACCATGCGCCTTACTGCTACTTTCATCGCCCTGTTGGCCGCCAGCCCCGCCCTTGCGGTGCCAAATGTCCTGACTGACATCGCGCCGATCAACGCCTTGGTCAGCGAGGTGATGGGCGATTTGGGCGGCCCCGCGATGCTTTTGCCGCCGAACACCGACGGCCATGATTACACGATGCGCCCGTCGGATGCGCAAGCGGTGAGCGACGCCGAAGTCATCATTCGCGTGGGTGACGCCTTGACCCCGTGGATGTCGGAGGTTCTGGCAAATCTGGCCCCTGATGCAACGGTGTTGACATTGTTGGACACCGATGGCTGGACGCCGCGAAGGGTATCTGTTGATGGCGATCCTGAACTTGGCGGGATCGACCCACATGCTTGGCTTGACCCACAAATTGCGGCGATTTGGGTTGAGCGGATCGCAGAGGTCCTGGCGACGGCTGACCCCGAAAATGCAGACACTTACGCGCAGAATGCGCAGGCGGCGGCGGCTGAGTTTGCGCAGTTGAGCGAGACGGTTGCAGCTCAAATGGCCACGGTATCGACGCAAGGCTTCCTTTGGCCACATGATGCCTATCAGTATTTCGCAGCGCGGTTTGACCTGACCGGCGTCGGCGCCATTGCGCAGTCTGACGCCAGCGACCCCGGCCCCGCGCGTATCGCCGCTCTGCGGGAGCTTGCGCTGTCGGGGCAGATTGATTGCGTGTTGCTTGATACCGAAATCAACGCCCGTTGGGGGCAGGTTCTGACCGATGGCACGGCAATCCCAATGGCAAGGGTTGATCCGATTGGCGCGGGCATTGAGCTTGGGCGCGGGTTCTACCGGACGTTGCTGACGCAGCTTTCGTCAACGCTTGCCACCTGCCAGTAGACCTCAGTGCGCCCCCTGGCCGGGATGGCAAGAGGGCGCAAAGACTATCTTAAGCCGTTCATATAAATAGCTTACTCAGCGGGCAGCATCACGGTGTCGATCACATGGATCACGCCGTTGGACTGGTCGACATCCGCGATTGTGATGTTCGCCACCTGGCCGCGCTCGTCGGTCAGGGTCAGCATGTCGCCTTTTGCTTTGGCGATCAATGTGCAGCCGCCGAGTGTTTCGACCGCAAAGGCACCGCCCGCATCCGCGATCATGCCGCTGATCGCGTCAGAGAAGACTTCGGCACCGACAACGTGGCAAGTCAGGATCTGTGTCAGGGCCGCCTTGTTTTCGGGCTTCAGCAGATCAGCCAACTGGTCTTGATTGAGTGCGGCAAAGGCGCTGTTCACGGGGGCAAAAACCGTGAACGGGCCTTCACTGGCGAGCGTATCCACAAGCCCCGCGGCTGTCACGGCGGCGACAAGCGTGGTGTGATCGGCCGAGTTCACGGCGTTTTCAACGATGTTCTTTTGCGGAAACATTTCTGCGCCGCCGACCATCGGGTTTGCCATGCTGTGGCTTTCGGCAAATGCAACACCCGCGGTCAATGTGAATACGGTGGCGATAGCTGTCAAAGATGTGGTTTTCATTTTTTGGTCCTGTCAGTTGGCCGCAAGACCCCTTGCCTTGCGTTCTCCTAAACCACGACGGCCCTCTGCCAAGAGTTTCATGCAGGACGAAAAAAATTTCTTTTATCAGAAATCGGTAGGTGCGCCGCCTTCTTCTTTGCGTTTGGCGACGAAAGCTTGCAACGCGTCGCGCCGCCCCTCATCGAATGCGGGGGGCTCGAAATTCCCGATGATGTCTTTGAAGGTCTGATGCGCGCGCTGTGCGGTCCAGACGCCGCCTGCGACCTCCCAAGCCTCGAAATTGCGCCAATCCGACACGATGGGTGCATAAAAGGCTTTCTCGTAGCGGTCCTGGGTATGTTGGATGCCAAAGAAGTGCCCGTTTGGTCCAACCTCGCGGATTGCATCAATGGCGATGTCTTCGGGCGTGGTCGCCACGATTTCGGGTTCCATGTAGCGCTGGATCATCTGGATGACTTCGCAGTCCATGATAAACTTTTCGGGGCTCGCCACCAGCCCGCCCTCGAGCCAACCAGCCGCGTGATAGACCACATTGGTGCCCGATTGCACCGCCGACCAGAGCGAGTTGGAGGTTTCCCACATTGCTTGCCCGTCGGGCACATTGGCCGCGCAGACACCCGAGGCCCGCATCGGCAGCCCGTAAAACCGCGCCATTTGTCCGGTCATCTGGGTGGCGCGCATATATTCGGGGGTGCCGAACGCAGGCGCGCCCGATTTCATATCGACGTTGGAGGTGAAGGTGCCGATCACACAAGGCGCACCGGGGCGGACGTATTGAAACAGCGCGATTGCGCAGAGGGCCTCGGCAATGGAAAGTGTCACAGCACCCGACATGGTGACGGGGGCCATCGCACCGGCAAGTGTAAACGGCGTGACGATCACCGCTTGGCCGCGCCGGATACAGCGCAGGCAGCCGTCGATCATTGGCACGTCGTGTTTCAGGGGCGAGGTGGAGTTGATGTTGGTATACATATGCGGCTTGGCGCAGAATTCTTCTTCGGTCAGCCCACCCGCGATTTTGACCATTTCCATTACATCTTCGACGCGTTCTTTGCCCAATGAATAGGCGTGGGCGACCTTATCGGTCAGGGTCATTTTGTCGTAAACCACATCAAGGTGGCGCACCGAGGCGTGCACATCGACCGGTTCCACCGGATAGCCACCCGCGAAGTGGATACAGTTGAAGTATTGTGTCAGGCGCAAAAGGTCGGCGCATTGCTTGCGGGTGCCCGACACCTTTTTGCCGATCTCCATGTCAAAATAATTGGGCGGCGAGGAGACGTTGCCAAACAGGATATGGTTGCCGCCGATGGTGATTTTACGGTCGGGGTTGCGCGGTGTGATGTCGAATTGCGCCGGCGCATAGCCGAGCATTTCCATCACCCACTCGCGGCCCATGCGCACATTGGTGCCATTCACGGTGCAGCCCGCTTGTTTAAAAATCTCCAGCGCCTCCGCGTTGAGGAACTCGATCCCAATGTCCTCGAGGATGGTCATCGCACCATTGTGAATGGCCGCGACACCCTCGGGACCAAGCGGTTCTGTGGGCCGGTCGGTGTTGACGGGAATGCGCCAAGGCATTTGATCAATGACCGCATGGCCGCGCCGTGTCGCATTGCCTGCCCGACCGCCGCCGCGCCGCCTTGGTGTCTCTGACATAACTGATCTCCCGCAATTGTTGCGATCAGTTTGGCAGGGCTACGCCGCACGCCTTGCGCAAAGGCGACACGATGTGTCGTTTTCCAGTTTAGCCGCGATTATGTTGCACGAGCCAATCGGGAAGCTCGGCGATCGAGTTCAGGATCACGTCGGCATAGGGCAGCAATTCATAGGCCTGCGCGGGGCCTGTCAGCACGCCGATGGTTTTCATACCCGCAGCGATGCCCGCGGTCAGATCATGGGTGCTATCGCCGACCATAAGGCAATCTTCTGGCTCAAGACCCGTTGACGAACAAAACCCCAAAAGCTGCCCCGGTTCAGGTTTCGCCCCATATCCGCTGTCATAGCCTGCGATGAAATCAAACAGGTCGAGCACGTCAGCGGTGCCAAGATGGGCGCGCGCGGGGTCTTCAGCGTCGTTGGTTGCAACGCCAATCTGGATGCCCATTTCCTTGATCTGATGCAAAAGCGGCCAAAGGGGTGCTGCCTCGACCTGCGGCACTTTTTTGGCGGTGCTGCGCATCCGGTTCATCAGGTCGGGCTTTGCCACGTCTGGCAGGTGCTCAAGCAAAGCATCTGCGATTATCTCGACCGTCTCTGCGATCACGATGCTTTCGGGCCAGAACACGCCACCCTCGAAATCATAGCCAAGCGCGTTGGCCAAAACCTCGATCTGGTCGGGATCATTGGCCGCCTCTGTCGCGATCATCGCGCGGGTCCACGCGCCCCAGGTGGCGTTAAAATCGAACAAAGTGCCATCCTTGTCGAAGACTATGCCTTTGATCATGCTCATGTCCTTGTTTGTCTCATATTGACACTCGACCCTGCCGCCATGACGGTGTCAACCAACATGCTTAAATTACGCTCATATCGCAGCCGCCCGATACACCTTGGCCCGTTTCCGTTGGAAAAACTCAAGCGCATGGCCCGTGCAGATCTGTCCAATCTGCCGACCTTGCCAAAGGTGTCATTTCGCAGGCCGGACGATCCCAAAAGCATCGTGAACGCGATGCAGGACTATCAGGCAATGCTGGACGCCACCCGCGACGGCATGATCAAAACAGAGGTGGCCGAAATCCCGGGCGCGGTGCAAGAGCGCGCCAATCATATGAAATCCTTTGCGTATTATTGTGATGCCAGCATGGTGGGGACCTGCAAGGTGCCCGCTCAGGCCTGGTTGGATACCCCGATTGCAAACCCGGACGTGCAAAGGTTAGCTGATAAGCTAAGGGTTATGCAACCCAAGTCACTGGCCGCGGGCATCGATGTGATTATGGCGGGTCTGCGCGACAGCATGGCCCTGCCGCCCACCGATTGCCGCCACCATACCGATGCGATTGTGATGCTGTATGACCACCCGCGTGCGCCGCGCCAGGGCGAGCTGGGCACAGACTGGATCGCAGACGCTTTGACGCAACGCGCCTGTCTGCGTGGCATGGAAACCGCCGTGACGCTGGCCAGCTATATCCGCACATTGGGGTATGGCGCGCGCGCGCATTCGATGGCGGCAAGCGATGTGGATTTGGGCGCTTTGGCGGTCACGGCGGGCCTGGTCGCGCTGGAGGACGGCGTTTTGGTCAATCCGTTTACCGGCAACCGCTATGGGCTGGCGGCGGTCACAACAACCTTGCCGATGGCCGCCGATTTGCCGATCGTCCCGCATCAGGAGGTGCCTTTGTCGTATACTGCGGGCTATGGCTCCCATGCCAAATCGGCCCGCACCCGCGACCCCTACGCCAAGCGCGACTATGCCTTGGGACCGCATCCGTTCGAGACGCTCAGGCGCGTGGACAACCCGACGACTTATATCGACGCGCCCAATGTGGCGCGCGTCCCCAAGCGCGCCAATCTGTTTGCGCGCGCCTTGTTTGGCGATCTGGGCAAAAACGTGCAAGAGGCCACCAAAAACGGCAATTACGTGCGCAAATCTGCCAGCGCCTATGCGTTTCGCCCCTCGCTGGGCGCCTTTGTCTTGCTGCAAGACGGTGAGGCGCAGGAGATGCAAGCGGGCACGGATAATCCAGACAAAAATGCGCAAAATATCAAAGCGGCGCTTTATTTTCTGGGCGTGGATGCGGTGGGGTTAAGCGCCTGCCCGGGTTGGACCTATTATAGCCATGATGCGGCCGGCCAGCCGATCATACCCTACCACGACAACGCGATTTCGATGATTATCGATCAGGGCCACGAAACGATGGAAGGCGCGTCGGGCGATGACTGGATCGCCTGCGCGCAATCGATGCGCGCCTATTTGCGGTTCTCGCTGTTGGGCGGTGTATTGGCGCAGCATCTGCGCAATCTGGGTTATACCGCCCGCGTGCATTCGGTGATGGACGACGAGGTGTTGCATCCACCACTGTTATTGCTGGCGGGCTTGGGCGAGGTCAGCCGGATTGGCGAGGTGATCCTCAACCCGTTTCTTGGGCCGCGGCTGAAATCCGGCGTGGTGACGACAAATATGCCGATGACCCATGACAAACCAATTGATTTTGGCCTGCAAAAATTTTGCGAGGCCTGCAACAAATGTGCCCGCGAATGCCCAAGCGGGGCGATTACCGCGGGGCCAAAGTTGATGTTCAACGGCTATGAGATTTGGAAATCCGACAGCCAGAAATGCACCACCTACCGCGTCAGCCAGAAAAATGGCGCGATGTGCGGACGCTGCATGAAAACCTGTCCGTGGAACCTTGAAGGACTGTTTGCAGAGGCCCCGTTCCGCAAGCTGGCCATGACGGTCCCGCAAGCCGCGAAAGCCCTGGCCAGCCTTGATGACAAGCTGGGCAACGGGGCCATCAACCCCGCGAAAAAGTGGTGGTGGGACCTCGAGATGGTCGATGATGGCGCCTACCGCCCTGCCACCGACCCTGTGAACCGGCGCAGCCTGTCGCCAAGGTTGAAGCTGCGCCATGCGGACCAGACCTTGGCGGTCTACCCTGCCCCGCTGGCCCCGCCGCCCTATCCGTGGCCGTTCCCGATGGACCGCGAGGCGGGTATCAAGGCCTATGCCGATATGATCACCGCAGTCGAGCATCGCCGCCGCCGCGCCGCCGGTGCGCCTGTCGAGCATACCTACACCGCAGGCGAGGCCGAAACGCCGGTGCTGAATTTGATCGTGTCGCGCGTCGAAAAACTGACCGATGAGATCACGCTTTACGAATTTTCCGATCCCGATGGCGCGGATTTGCCGCCCTTTGCTGCGGGCGGGCATATTGATGTGGTCGTCGCACCTGAATTCTTTCGGCAGTATTCACTGTGCGGGGATCCTGCTGATCGCAAATCCTATCAGATCGCAGTGCTGCGCGAGGCTGCGGGGCGCGGCGCGTCCAGGCTGATGCACCGCATTTTCACGCTTGGACGCCGCATATTTGTGTCCAGACCGATCAACCATTTTCCACTGCACGACGCCAGCCATACCGTATTGATGGGCGGCGGGATTGGGGTGACACCCATGATCGCGATGGCCCATACGCTGCACGCACAGGGGCGCAGTTTTGAATTTCATTATAGTGTGTCGCGCCGCGCTGATGCGGGTTTTGCGCAAATCTTGGCAGATCAACCTTGGGCGGGGCGCGTGACCATGCATGTCTCGGACGAAGGCACCCGCGCGGATTTGGCGAAAGTGACAAAATATCGCAAAGGCGCGCATATCTATACCTGCGGTCCCGCGCCCTATATGACCGCCGTGCTGGATGCGGCCTGCGCAAACGGGTTTCCCGAAACTGCCCGCCATCTGGAATATTTTGCCGTGCCCGAGGCCCCCGATTATATCAACTACGCGTTTACGCTACGCCTCAAAGACGGGCGCGCCATTGCGGTTTCTGCCGGGCAAAGCGCGTCCGACGCCTTGTTGCAAGCGGGCGTGCATGTGGATGTGAAATGCGCGGACGGGCTCTGTGGCGTGTGCAAATGCGGTGTGGTTTCCGGCGCGGTCGCGCATCGCGACTATGTTTTGTCAAAGGCCCAGCAGGCCACGCAGATGATCCTGTGTCAAAGCCGTGCGGTAGACGCAGGCGCGGAAATCGCCATCGACATTTAGGTCCAGTTGACGTTCTCGGCACCCGGCAAGGCATAGCGCGCGCGCAGCGGCATGTCGTATTTCAGACCCTGCGCATCACAAAATGCCACGACCCAGGCATCGTCGTTGGTCAGAAACTCAAGCACCGACGACTGAAACGCAGGATCGCCCGCCTGCGCACGCAAATCCTCGACCGCACCGCCTGTCGAGCCCAGAAAAATAGGGCAAAGGTCGTCGTTGGCGACAAGCCAGCCAAGAGCTTGCAGGGCGATTGTCTGGGCTTGTTCAGGGCTCATTTCATAACCTCGATTTGTCGCAACTGTTTTTTAACTATTAAGCCGCAAAGTGCAGGTGTCGTTGTGGTGAAACCACTTGAAAGGATCATAGATATGACGGGTCGCATACTGATTGTCGATACAGTTCCCACAAACCGGATCGTATTGAAAGTAAAGATGCTTGCAGCACAGTTTGGTGTTGATGCCTGCGCCAGTCGTGTCGAGGCCGAAGTGCTGATCGCCCGTGAACGTCCTGATCTGATCTTGATAAACCTGTCCGATCCGGCGGAAGACCGGCACGCATTTTGCCGTGAACTGAAAGATAACCCTGAAACAGCGTCCATCGCGATTATATCCATTGGCGTCGCGGATACGGCGCGCGCACGTTTTGCTGCCTTGGATGCAGGGGCGGATGATGTTTTGCCGCGGCCCATCAATGACGCCTTGTTGTTGGCCCGCATCCGGTCTCTGTTGCGGGTCCGCAATGCACGCCAAGAGCTGATTTTACGCGATGGCACCAGCCGCGCGCTTGGATTTGAAGAAGTGCGCAAAGGATTTGATGCGGCCGCACATGTCGCATTGCTGTCGCATTCCCAAGTCTCGGGTAATGTGTTGGCTGAAAAGCTGGATAGCCAGTTTTCGCTGCCTGTCAGCAGGTTTGATACCGACGAGGTGCTGACCAAATCGGCAAGCCTGCCTGTGCCCGACCTGTTTGTGATTGACGGCACCCAAGACCTTGATGGTGGACGTGGCATTTTCCGCCTGATTTCTGATCTGCGGTCGCGGTCCGAAACCCGCCTTTCGTCACTTCTTGTGGTGTTGCCCGACAATCTGCCCGATATCGCAGCACTTGTTTTGGATCTGGGTGCGGATGATGTGATCGGCGTGAGCATTTCGCGTGGTGAAATCGGCCTACGCGCCAAGGCGCTGGTGCATCAAAAGCTGCTTTATGACAAATTGCGTGATACCGTGCGCGACGGGTTACATGCCGCTGTCACAGATTCCCTGACGGGCCTGTATAACCGCAGGTATATTGAACCACATCTGGCGCGCATTGCCGAACAGGCACAATCTACGCAACGCGAATTTGCGGTGATGATGTTGGACATTGATCATTTCAAGTCGATCAATGACCGCTATGGCCATGCGGCTGGTGATAAGGTTTTGGTCGAAATTTCACGACGTCTGCGCGAGAATTTGCGCCCGATCGATTTGGTCGCGCGCATTGGTGGCGAGGAGTTTATGGTCGCCATGCCGCGCACCGGCACAGATCAAGCAGAAGCTGCGGCAGAACGACTGCGCCGCATGGTGTCGGCAAAACCGTTTTCGCTGGGCGCCGACCATCCCTATCTGACTGTAACCGTGTCTGTAGGTGTTGCCATCGGCGGGTTGGCCCCGTTGGACGCCCGTCAAATCGAGGCCATGTGCAGCCAGGCAGATGCCGCCCTTTATGTGGCAAAAAACGCCGGCCGCGATAAGGTTGCCATGAGCAACGCCGCCTAATTGCTGCGGCGTCCGCCATTTTCCAACCGGTCCGCCAGCGCAGCCCGGGCCTGCGGCGTCATTGCAGCAAGCCGCGCCAGAAAAGCCACTTGCGCATCTTGCTGAATTTTTTCGGACCGGAGTCGAAACGTTCCCATAATCTGTGCAACAGCATCCGCGTCAAACGGCTCGGCCCGCAGTTCGGTCGCCAAATCCCTAACTTTTTCTGACACTTCATCGTGGTCCAGTGGCTGCGCGCCACGCTTGCGCATTGCTTGTCCGATGGCACGCCGGTCGTCGGGCTCCAAAACCCGCCCGAGGGGGCCAAAATCGAACGACATGCGCGGCGGCGGACCGTCATGCGCGCGCCCCGAGATCACCATGCCGATAGCACTGCCAATCACCGCAACATTCAATGCCAATGACAGCACAAGCACCGTGCGCCACATCCGGCTTGGTTTGGTTATTGCATCACCCATCTGTCAGTGCCTCCGGAAAATATGCGTTTGTGTCGCCAAACAGATCAACCGTCACGGGCGTGCCGATTAGTTCCGCTGTCCATGTGGACAACGCCGCGGGCGGTGCCACACCAAACCAAAGCCCCGTAACACCAGCCATTGCAAGACCACCAACCGACGGCCAGCCACCGATCATATCCAGAATTCCAGCCAGGAGCGATGCGGTTGGAGCGGGGGGTGGGGCCATTTGCGCGTAGCGGGCATCATTCAGGACGCGCGCCATCAAATCATCCGGGGCGGTGGGCACCTGGGCCCTGGCCGCATCAAACAGATCTTCCAGAAAATCGTCATCTGATTTAGTCATCATCATACCCCAATGCTGTTTTCTGCTTGCCCAGTGTGTCCGCAAGTGCGCGTTTGCCGCGCGCTGTCAGACTTTCGACCGAACGAATGCTGATATCCATTATCTGCGCGATTTGCGGATTGGAAAGCCCTTCCAGATGCCGCAACGCAACCGCCTGCGCCTGACGCTCTGGCAGGTCGGCCAAAGCCGCAGAAAGCGCACGCATCCGCGCATTTTCCTGCATCTGCGCCGGCGCGCTCAATTGCGGATCGACGGGCTCTGCGATCTGGTCGAGCGACACCCCGCGCCGCCGGCGCAACCGGTCCGTGCAAAGATTGGCGACCACCCGAAACAACCAGGTCGATACTTGGGCCTCGTCCTGCCGCCAGTCGGGGGCGATTTTCCACAGCCGCATCATTGCGTCCTGGGCCACATCCTCTGCCTCGGCTTGATCGGCCAGCATCCGCGTCGCTTGCGCCAGAACACGTGGCAAAAGCCGCGCGGACAATACTTTCGCGGCCCCGCCATCCCCTTGGGCGTAGGCCAGCAAAATCACGCCATCGGGCGCATCGCTCCAAGATCCCGTCGGCGGTGTCATGTGTTAAATCAGTATCCAAATCCATCCAACTCTGCAACGGGTGAGGCCGTTTCCTGCCTCACCCAAAAAGGTTTTACCCCCGACGGTCGTGGCCTTTACCGCCACGGTCATCACGGTCGCCGCGGTCATCACGGTCGCCGCGCCCGCCACGCTCTTGACGCTTCTCGCCGGCTTTATCAAACTCTTCCTGGCTGATTTCACCGTCGTCATCGGCGTCGATGCGCGACAACATCCGCTCCGCATCGTCGCCACGTGGCGCCAACTCGTCGGCTTGCAATACGCCATCGTCATTGGCATCCAGGCGCGACAACATGCGTTCTGCGCGCTGCTGTGCCATGTCAGCTTGCGACGCTGTCAATTCTGCCAAGGAAATCGCACCGTCGCCGTCCGTGTCCATTTCCGTAAACTTTGCCGTGCGCGCAGCTTCGAGTTCCGCCACGCTCAGCGACCCGTTGCCATCGGCATCAAGTGTCGCAAAGTCGGGCATTTCACGTGGCTCGCCGCGCCCTGCGGCACTTGCATCAAGTGCCGTCAAAGAAATACCTGCGACGATTGCCGCGATCAATACTGTCGATTTCATCTGTCTGTCCTTTTACCTGTTTCACCAAGGCACCTTTTGCGCCATTGACCCCTCTTCAACGCGCCGCAGCAGACTTTCCGTCGCGCTCTGCAAAAATTTTTTATCTGCGGTTTCTTGCGTCTTGCCGCCGCAAGGCGCAGCTTGTGCTTTTCAAGGGGCGCAAAAAGCCCCAAGTCTATCCACAAGCCTGACCGGAGCCCGAACATGACCACAGCCGCAATTGACGACCGCCCTGCGAAATCTGCGATTTTACGCGGGATTCGTCGCAGGTGCCCCAATTGCGGTAAGGGGAAAATGTTTCTGGGCTACCTCAGGGTCGTCGATAGCTGCGATGTTTGCGGCGAAGAACTGCGCCATCACCGCGCCGATGATGGCCCCGCGTATTTGACAATCCTGATTGTCGGGCATTTGCTGGCACCCCTTCTCCTGTTCGTTTGGACAAATTTCCGCCCCGACCCTTTGGTCATGATCGCGATTTTCGCGTCCTTTACGGTCTCGGTGTCATTGTTTTTGTTGCCCCGCCTCAAGGGGCTGGTGGTCGCGATACAGTGGTCACGACGGATGCACGGATTCGGGGTTGCGGCTTAGGTCATGCAGGCAAACCTGTCCATTCGCGATGCCGCAACGATGATTGTTTTGCGCGACCGTCACACATCGCCGTCTGTACTGATGGGCCAGCGTGGCAAAACCGCCGCCTTCATGCCGGGCAAGTTTGTGTTTCCCGGTGGCGCGGTTGATCCCAATGATGCCGATGTGCCCGGCAGCCCGCTGCCCGCACTGTGCGCCGACCGGCTTGCGGATCGCTCGGCGGTGTCGCCTGCGACACTTGCCAATGCTGCGGTGCGCGAGCTTTGGGAAGAAACCGGTCAGGTTTTGGGCCTGCGTCAGGCTTGGGAGATGCCGCCACAGGGGTGGCGCGGGTTTGCCGCCACGGGGCACGTCCCCCATGCGGCCGCACTACAATTTTTCTTTCGCGCGGTGACACCGAAAGGCTCTGCGCGCCGCTTTGATGCGCGGTTTTTACTGGCGGATGCCGCCGATCTGACCACAGACCCCGATGATTTTTCGGGTGCCGAGGACGAGCTTTCGCATTTGCAATGGGTTCCCCTGAAAGGCGCGCGCGCGTTTGACTTGCCGTTTATCACGCAGGTCGTTCTGGCCGAACTGATCGCTCATATCCGCCACGACGGCCCGCCCAAAACCGTGCCGTTTTTCGCCAACGAGGACGAGCGACATCTGGTGCACCGGTTGGGCGGCGCCAGCCCGCTCTAAATCACAGCCGCGATGGCAACCAAAGGTGCCGCTTGGCACACCGCGCGAATGTGGCACTACCCGTCGACAGGTTGCTCGCCTTGGTTTTTACAGCACAGAGTGCAGCCGCGTGTGATGGGTATCCACAACCCCATGCAAGCTCTATGGCCTGTGGCTAGCGTTTTTGCCAGAACGGGTGTGCGACCGGATCCTTGGTCCGCCACGCATAGCGCCGCAGAATGTCCCAATACGAGCGATAGAAATACCCGTCATTGCGGCGCAGGTAATTGGCCTTATTGGCCGCATAGAGCCGCGGCAATTTATACCACGCGACCGTCGGGTGAACATGATGAACGACGTGCAGGTTGTTGTTGAGAAACAAAAATCCGAACACACCGCCGTTTTCCACGATCGCTGTGCGCGCGCGGCATTGCGGGGCTGCCCTATGTTCCAGAAAGGTGCGCAGCTTCAGGATCGACAGACCGACATAGACGCCGAATGCATAGGTCCACACACTGGTGGGCGAGACCCAGACAACGGCCAAAACCAGCGCCATCGCCGGCAGATGCCCAAGCCATTGCCGCAGGGATCGCGCCGTCATTGCGCGGATTTCGCCTACCACAAAACTGACAAGTCCGATGATCGGCCCAAGCAGGAGCCGCCCCGAAAGCGTGTTGTTAACCGACAACAACCAACGCAAAGCAGGGTTGGCGCGCTGCCAAACATCGGGATCAAGGTAATTGGTCTCGGGGTCCTCGTAGGGGTCGGTCAGCATCGGATCATAGTGATGCGCCAGATGGGTGTCGCGAAACCGCGTATAGGGGACGAGCACAACAAGGCTGGGCCAAACGAGCGCTGTATTAAGCCACGCGGTGCGGAACGGATGCCCGTGCAGGGCCTCGTGTTGCAACGACGAATGCAGGGTAATCACCGGCCCCAGCAAAGCGAGCGTCAGCCAGACCGGTGCCCAGAACAGCAAGCCCCCCCAGACGACATAGCAGGCGAGGATAAGAAAAAGTGTTGGCATATCAGTATGTTTGAACATGCTTTGTCATCGCAGCACAAACCATCGACAGCCAGCCTGTCAATGGTTCACAAAATGAATAATATGTGATTATAATCACCTATTATGATAAAAGTTGACAAACGCGACCGCGCCGCCCTATTCCGCACCCGCTTGGCCACGGCCATTGCGCTGGCGGGATCAAGCCAAAGCAAACTTGCACGCGACACCGGCGTCGACCGCTCGACGCTGTCGCAATTGCTGCGCGACGACGGGGCGCGTTTGCCCAATGCGCAGCTTGTGGCCGCCTGTGCCGCGGCACTTGGCGTAAGTGCGGATTGGTTGCTTGGGTTGTCGGACCTGCCCCAGCAGGCGGCCGATCTGGTGGCCGCAGCCATGTCGATCACCCAAGCGCCACGCGCCTTGATCGACGAGGCCATCTTTGCGTGGCACAAAGAGGCCGCAGGTTACAAGATCCGGCACGTGCCCGCAGGGCTGCCCGATTTGATCAAAACCGACGCGATGCTGCGCTGGGAATACCAGCCGTCGCTGGGCAAAACCACCGAGCAAGCCGTCGGGGCCAGCAACGACCGCCTGACATGGATGCAGGCTGCACGCTCTGACTATGAAATCGCGTTTTCCATGTGTGAATTAAGCAGTTTTGCCAAGGCAGAAGGCTATTATACCGGATTGCCGCCGGACATCAGACTGGCCCAATTGCAGCGTATCCGCACGCTTCACGACCAGATGTATCCGTCGATGCGCATCTATCTTTTCGACCAGCGGCAGTTATTTTCCGCTCCGGTCACGGTCTTTGGGCCGCTGTTGGCGGTCATCTATCTGGGGCAAAACTATCTGGTGTTTCGCGACCGCGACCGCGTTGCTGCACTGACCAGCCACTTTGATGGGTTGGTGCGGTCGGCGACGATTTCGCCGCGCGACATGGACGCCCATTTGGACCAGTTGATCCGCGAGGTAAGCTAGATTTTCGGATCCGGGTTTTCGGTATGCCCGTCAACCGCAATCACTTGCCCCGAAACCAACCGCGACAGGTCGCTGCCCAAAAAGACCGCCATATTTGCCACATCCTGTGCGGTCACAAAGCTGCGCATGGATGTGCCGGATGCATAGCCGTCATAAACCTGATCGCGGGTCATGCCCTTGGCTGCGGCTTCGCGGGCAAGCACCCCTTCCATGCGCGGTCCCTCAACGGCGCCGGGGCAGATCGCGTTGGCGCGAATACCATAAGGACCCAGCTCCATCGCCGCAGTTTTCATCAAGCCGATGATCGCCCATTTCGCCGCCGCATAGGGCGCGCGGTTGGGATAGCCGTAGATGCCAGCGGTAGAAGAGGTGAAAACAATCGCGCCCCCGCCCGCCGCTTTCATCAAGGGCGCTGCATATTTGACCGCCAGAAAAGCGCCCTCTAGGTTCACCGAAACGCATGATCGCCAGTCGTCCAACGCCACATCTTCGATCAAACGCGTGGGGCCTGCGATGCCCGCGTTGGCGCATAGCACATCCAACCCGCCCGCTTGTGCGATGCGGTCGAACAGCGCGGCAACCTCTGCCTCGTTACTGGCATCAACACGGTGGGCGTGCCAATCTGCGGGCAGCGTGTCAAGTGCGCCCGCATCCACATCTGTCACCCAAACCTCTAACCCCGCAGCGGCAAACCCTTTGGCCATGGCGCGCCCGATGCCTGCGGCACCTGCGGTGATCAGAACGCGGCTCATTTCACGCCGACCGCTTTGCCCGCGCCAGCAGGTCTGGGCAGTGCGGCATGTGCTTCGGCGAGAATTGCTAGTGCGGTGGCAATCCGTGGCGCAGGCTCGCTGGCTTTGCGCGTCGCAAGGCTGACGTGGATCAGCATATGCTCGCCCGTCGCCAGCTCGCGGCTGCCTTCAAACATGCGGTGAAACAGGTGCATTTTCTTGCCTTCGCCTGCCAATACTTGCGTCTCGATATGAATTTTCGCGCCCGCATGAACCTCGTCCAGATGCCGGATATGGGTCTCGGCGGTGAAATAGCTGCCACCGCTGGCGATATACTCCGCGTCACAGCCGACCACGGCCATCATCTGGTCGGTGGCATCGCCAAAGGCCTGCAAATACCGCGCTTCGTTCATGTGTCCATTGTAGTCGGTCCAGTCCAACGGCACGGCGCGGCGCACAGTCTCCACGGGTTTTGACGGGTCCGCAGGCATCGCGGCGGGGCCGCCGATGCGCTGGTCTTGCGCATTCAAGAGTGCCCCTGCGCCAAAGTCCTGCGCCTTGAGCCCGCGCAGAATGGTCACAAGGTTATTGTCGCGCGCACGTTCCAATTCGCGGATCGTCATATGCCCTGATTGCGCGTCCGACTGCCCCGCGATTTGATCGATCAAATCCTCGGTCAACTCGGGCACATCCATCAGTTTGGTCCATGGCCACGCAAGACACGGGCCGAATTGCTCGATGAAATGCCGCATTCCCGCCTCGCCGCCTGCAATGCGGTAGGTTTCAAACAGGCCCATTTGCGCCCAGCGCAACCCAAACCCATAGCGGATCGCATCGTCGATCTCTTGCGTCGTCGCGATCCCGTCCTTGATCAGCCACAGCGCCTCGCGCCAGACGGCCTCCAGGAACCGGTCCGCGATATGGGCGTCTATTTCGGCGCGCACATGTAATGGAAACATGCCGATCTCGGTCAGGATATCTTTGGCGCGCGCAATCAATGCGGGGCTGTTTTTGTCCGTGGGCACCAGTTCGATCAGCGGCAACAGATAGACCGGGTTGAACGGATGCGTGACCACGATCTGTTCGGGACGGGTCGCACAGCCCTGCAATTCCGACGGTTTGAAACCGCTGGTTGACGAGCCGATAATCGCGTCCTTTGCACAGTGTTCCTGCAAGGTCTGGTAGACTTTGCGTTTCAACTCCAACCGCTCTGGCACACTTTCTTGTATCCACGCGGCCCCTGCCACGGCCTCGGACATGGTGTCGCAATAGGTAAGCGTCCCCTCGTCGGGCAGTGCCACATCGGACAATCCGGGCAAGGACCGGCGGGCATTGTCGAGCACTTCGCCGATCTTGCGCTGAGCCTGCGGGTCCGGATCAAAGACCCGCACGTCCCATCCCATCAACAAGAACCGCGCCGCCCAGCCACCGCCGATAACGCCGCCGCCGATAATGGCCGCTGATTTCCCCATGTCGTTCCCCTATCTCACTTATCTATTGACGGTTTTGGCTCACTGCGGCACGGCCATCAATCTGGCCAGATCATACCCGTTGAAATCCAGCACTTCGCGCGCGGCATTCAGCCGGTCTTGCGGAATTTGCGGATCGCGGTTCAAAATCCAGCCCGACCGCCCGTTTGGCGCCCCGACCACGGCGGTCCTGTAGCCTTCATCGACCCACAGAACCCAATAGTCGGACGCGCCGAATGGCACGGACGGAAATCGCACCGCAAGCCGGCCCGGACCCACGATTTCAGCCGAGCCGCTGATCGTCGATTTGACCGATCCATCAAGGTTGCGACACACGTTCAAAACCGAAATATCGCCATCATCTTGCTGCCCGTAAGTCGCAGTGACCTTGGCGCAACCAACCTCAAAAGGCACCGGAAAACGGGCGACTTCATACCATGTGCCCAAATACCGCGCGGGCTCAAACACCGCCTTGGAGGCAATGGGCACGGATGTATCGCGGTAAACTTCGAACAATCCGCCTGCCTTTTCACCCGGCAGCAGCGTGCCACAGGCCGTCAGCAGGACAAGCGCAATCAGCGGCTTCATTTCGCGACCGGCGCACGTTTGGTCAGGCCCAGCTTTTCGCGCACTTGGGCGGGGGACATGATCCGCGCGCCCAGGTTTGTCACAAGATTTGCCGCGCGCTCGACCAGTTGCGCGTTTGTGGCCAGAACCCCGCGGTCCAGCATCAGATTGTCCTCCAGTCCAACCCGCACATTCCCGCCCGCCAACACAGAGGCCGCAGCCATCGGCATTTGCGAGCGTCCCAGCCCAAAGGCGCTGAACGTCCAGTCGTCGGGCACATTATTGACCATCGCCATAAATGTATTGAGATCATCCGGCGCGCCCCAGGGCACGCCCATGCAAAGTTGCACCAAGGCACCGGGTGCCAGAACGCCGTCTTTCACCAGCTGCTTGGCATACCACAGATGACCGGTGTCAAAGGCTTCGATCTCCGGTTTTACGCCCAGCTTTGTCATCATCGCGCCCATTGCCGTCAACATGCCGGGCGTATTGGTCATGACATAATCGGCTTCGGCGAAATTCATGGTGCCACAATCAAGCGTGCAAATCTCGGGCAGGCACTCGGCGATATGCGCCACGCGTTCAGTGGCACCGATCATGTCGGTGCCCGCAGCGGTCGGGAATGGCGCCTCGCTGGAACCGAAAATAATATCGCCCCCCATGCCTGCGGTCAGGTTCAGCACCACGTCGACCTCTGCGTCGCGGATCCTGTCGGTCAGTTCGCGATACAGCCCCAGATCACGCGAAGGTGCGCCGGTTTCAGGATTGCGCACATGGCAATGCACCACCGCCGCTCCGGCGCGCGCGGCATCAATCGCGCTTTCGGCAATCTGCTTGGGCGAGCGCGGCACATGCGGGCTGCGGTCCTGGGTGCTGCCCGAGCCGGTCACAGCACAGGTGATGAAAACCTCACGGTTCATTTCCAACGGCATATCATGTCCCCCTGACGATGTTTCAGGTGACGTTCTGCGATTCCCTGCGCAAGCGCAATACACTGCGATCCATTCTGGTGATCCTGACTAGTAAGGCATCGGGTTGGCGCGGTGCACCGCATCAATTTCCGCCCGCAGTTCCGCCGAAATCTGCACGTCCTTGCCCGCAAGAATATGGGCCAACTGGTCCGAGGTCGTGGCCCCGAAAATCGCCGAGACAGGGAACGGGCGGCTGCCCTGCCAAGCCAGCGCCATATGCACCGGGTCAATGCCATGTTTGGCCGCAAGGTCCAGATAGGCCTGAACCACAGGCAAAACACGCGGCGTCATGCGCCCGCCCAGTTCAGCCCCGATAGACCGGCGGCTGCCCTGCGGGATCGCGCCGCCTTGATATTTACCCGTCAACAATCCGCACGCCAGCGGTGAAAACGCCAGTAGCGTCACATCCTCGTTGACCGCCATCTCTGCCATGTCCGTGTCATAGAGCCTGCACAACAAAGAGTATTCATTTTGCACCGAGGCCATGCGTGGCAGACCCGCCGCCGCTGCACAATCCACCCATTTGGTCATGCCCCATGCGCTCTCGTTGGACATGCCGATAGCGCGGATTTTGCCCGCTTTCACAGCCCCGTCCAATGCGCCCAAGACATCCATCATGTGATCCAGTGTCTGCTGACGGTCCTGCCCTGACGGATCATAGGTCCAGTTTTGCCGGAACATATAGGACCCGCGCATCGGCCAATGCATCTGGTAAAGATCAATCACATCGGTCTGAAGCCGTGCCAGAGAGGTATCGATCGCCGCACGGATCACCGCCCCGTCATACCCGCGCCCGTCGCGCACCCACCCGGGGTTATTGCCCGACACTTTGGTTGCGATCACCAGCTCGTCGCGGCGTCCACTGGCCGCAAGCCAATTGCCGATCACCGTCTCCGACAGGCCGACCGTTTCGGCGCGGATCGGATTGACCGGATACATTTCCGCCGTGTCGATAAAATTCACCCCCGCATCCAGCGCCATATCAATCTGGCGATGCGCATCGGTCTGCGGCGTCTGATTGCCAAAGGTCATCGACCCCAAGCACCATGTCGCAATGTCGATATCGGTGCGGCCCAGTTTGATCGTCTTCATGTCACCTACCCTTTGATGCGTGTTCCGGGGGCAACCTAACCTGCCAGCGCCCGATGGCAAGACGCAAGACCGCGACAGCACTGGCCGCTTTGGGCAGTGCAACGATTACCCCCGCCGCGCGGGGTCAACTGATGCGGATGATGGGCAATATTTGCCGTAGCGGGGCATTTTCTATCTTTGGTTTTCGGACTTGGCCGGATGCACCTGCGCCGCGCAGCCACCAAGCGGACGCGCGACATCTACGCGTCGCGCACCAGTTTTATGGTCGGGCAACTGCCGGGGCGCAGCCGCGAGAAAGGTCAGAACGAATAGATTGCTGCAATCCGGGTCGTCGTGACATTGGTGCCGTAATCATCCATCATATCGCGGATAATCTCGCCACGCATATCCAGGGCGTTGGAGACCGGCACTTGCACGCCAATGCCGTAGTTATAGCCGGTGAAGGCATCCGCGCCTGCGTCGTAGCGCGTGCCGCCAAGGGATGCGAGCGCTTTGACCGTGCCAAAGTCGTAGCTGCCGATCAAACGCAGACGCGCCGTGTCATAGTCTCCGCCAAATGTTGCGGCCGCGCCGTATTCGGCCTCGGCCCCGATCGCCAAAGTGCCAAGCTCGTAATTGCCGCCAAGAAACAGCGACGCTGCGGTTTGCGTGTCGCCGGCATGTGGGGTTGCATAGTCGAATGCCACGCCCGCATAGATATCTTGCGCCTGTGCGGCAGCACCCGCCACGACAAATGCCGCGGCCAAAATTGATAGTTTCATGTTGTGCCTCGTTTTTTGCTCGATTTATGACTGCATAATACCGTGCCACGGCGGGTTTTTCCAGCCCGATAGCACCGCGCATCTGGCAACCAGCGGAAACCCCCGCTAGAACAGCGGCAACTGTTAAAGGATGCACCCAATGGCCCGTCACCTGATCACCTCCGCTATTCCCTATATCAACGGGATCAAGCACCTCGGGAATCTTGTCGGCAGTCAACTGCCCGCTGATCTTTTTGCGCGCTATCTGCGCGCGCGCGGTCACGAGGTCCTGTTTTTATGCGCCACAGACGAACACGGCACCCCTGCCGAGCTGGCCGCCGCGAAAGCCGGCAAGCCGGTGGCCGAATACTGCGCCGAGATGCATGATGTGCAGGCCGCGATTGCAAAAGGATTTCGATTGTCGTTTGACCATTTTGGCCGCTCGTCGAGCCCGCAAAACCATGCCCTGACCCAAGCCTTTGCCGGACGCCTCAACGAGATGGGCCTGATCCGTGAAGTCGTGGAGGAACAGGTATATTCCCACGCTGACGGTCGTTTTCTGCCTGACCGTTATATCGAGGGCACCTGCCCCAATTGCGGCTTTGAGAGTGCGCGCGGCGATCAATGCGACAATTGCACCAAGCAGTTGGACCCGACCGATCTGATCAATCCGCGCTCTGCGATCTCGGGGGCGACCGATCTGGAAGTGCGCGAAACAAAGCACCTTTATTTGCGCCAGTCGGAGTTGAAAGGCGACATTGCGGACTGGATCGGCTCCAAGACAGACTGGCCCATTCTGACCACATCGATTGCCAAGAAATGGCTGACAGACGGTGACGGATTGCAAGACCGCGGCATCACCCGCGACCTTGATTGGGGCATCCCTGTCAAGAACGGCACCGACGATTGGCCTGGCATGGAAGGCAAGGTTTTCTACGTCTGGTTTGACGCGCCGATCGAATATATTGCCTGCGCGCAAGAATGGGTCGATGCAGGCAATGGGGCCGATTGGGAACGCTGGTGGCGCACCGACAACGGTGCCGCCGACGTGACATACACCCAATTCATGGGCAAAGATAACGTGCCTTTCCATACACTTGGCTTTCCCGCCACCATCATGGGCATGAAACAGGACTGGAAACTGGTCGATTACATCAAATCGTTCAACTACCTCAATTATGATGGCGGCCAGTTCAGCACATCGCGCGGGCGCGGGGTGTTCATGGATCAGGCGCTAGAGATTTTGCCCAGCGACTATTGGCGCTGGTGGTTGTTGTCACACGCGCCTGAATCCTCGGATGCGGAATTTACCTGGGAGAACTTCCAGACTGATGTGAACAAGGATCTTGCCGATGTGCTGGGTAATTTCGTCAGCCGAATCACCAAATTTTGCCGCTCGAAATTTTCACAAGCCGTGCCCGAAGGCCCCGCTTACGGCCCCCGCGAACAGGCTCTGATCGCGGATCTGACAGCCAGGATCGCCGATTATCAAACCCATATGGACACGATGGAAGTGCGCAAATCCGCCGCCGATTTGCGGGCGATCTGGGTGCTGGGCAACGAGTATCTGCAAGCTGTGGCCCCTTGGACCACCTTCAAAACAGACCCCGACCAAGCCGCAATGCAGGTCCGTATGGGGCTGAACCTGTGCCGGCTTTACGGGGTGTTGTCCGCACCGTTTATCCCCGATGCCAGCGCCGAAATTCTGGCCGCGATGAACGCCTCTGACGCGACCTGGCCTGACGATATTGCGGCTGCGGTCAACGTGTTGCAGCCAAGTCACGCCTTTCAGGTGCCCGACATCACGTTCCGCAAAATCACCGATGACGAACGGGCGGATTGGGCCGAGCGATTTGCCGGAACGCGGGACTGAATCGCCCGCAAGCTGACCGTTGTCGCGGCGGCCCTGTCTGGTTCTATGCAGCCTATCTTCGGCAGTTTCCGGTCGCAATTGTGCGACATGATGCGCGCATCGTCGCCTTCGCAAATATATTGCTGACAGGGCAAAAACAAACGGCAACGATTGACCTGATGCGGCAGCTCAACGACGCCCCATCCGGATGAATGGCGTTTTTGGTCACCGAACTTATGCTGCACATGAAGACAGAGGGTTTCACAAAATTCAGCCTCGCGATGGCCCCGCTTGCGGGCGTGGAGACCCGCAGGGGAAGCCGGTGGACGATGAAGCCGGGGGCGCTCGTATACCGACATGGCGGACAGTTCTACAATTTCGACGGCCTGCGCAAAAAGCCGATTGCATCCGCAATAGCGCGCGCACGATGTGATTGGCCAAAATACGACCCAGGACTATAGAATCCAAATCCGCAATCTCTCGTTATGAATGAGGGAGTCTCTGGGGGGGAGGTCACTGACCCTCCCTCTTACTGTAATGTTTGAGCGCACGGAGCGTCTTTATCTTAGAGGGCGCAGAAACCGCATGGGCTGTTCCGGCGGTTGCACCCCGGCGAGCGACAGGAGAAACAGCAATGAACGCTTCAGACATCATGACCAAATCGGTCATTACCGGAAAGCCGGACACAACGCTGGCGCAGGCAGCGGAGCTGATGCTCAAAAACCGGATCAGCGCCATTCCGGTCCTTGACAAGGATGGTGGTATTGTCGGGATTGTCAGCGAAGGTGATCTGATGCGCCGTGTTGAAGGTGCCCGCGACAGGTCAAAATCCTGGTGGCTGTCGCTGTTCTCCGACCCACGACACAACGCCCGAAGCTATATCGAGGAACATGGCCAGCACCTCAAGGATGTCATGACCACGCAAGTCGCGACCGTCACACCCGATACACCCGTCGGTCAGATCGCCAAGCTGTTGGAAAAAAACCATATCAAACGGGTCCCGGTCGTCGATAACGGGAAACTGGTCGGTATCGTCAGCCGCGCCAATCTGTTGCAAGCGCTCGCCGCCCAGCCGATCGTCCGCATTCGCTCTCAGGCCGACGAAGACGAAAAGCGAGACGTCGTCATGGGCGCACTTGCGCAGGTGCCCGGCCTGAACCCCGTCCACCTGAACGTCATTGTTACCGACGACCGCGTCGACGTCTGGGGCATTGTCAACTCCAACGACGAAGAGGCGGCAGCCAAGGTTGCGTTGGAAGCGATCGAGGGATTGGGTGACGTTTCGGTGCATTTGGGCCGCGTCCCGAACTATGCCTGGGGCATCTAAGACGCCGCACCTACCCGTAAATTGGAGTTTGGAGTAAGATATGTCTGATCAAAGCCCTTCCACCAACGCCCCGCCCGCTCAACGTCCCGCCGTCCCCGCGCGGCGTGACTTCATCTACTATGCCACGGCAGGCGCGGGTGCGGTTGTAACTGGCGCCGCGGTCTGGCCGCTGGTCAATTCAATGAACCCAAGCGCCGATATCATTGCATTGTCGACAATCGATATTGATCTGGAAAACGTCGAGGTCGGCACCCGCCTGACATTCTTGTGGGCCGGCAAACCGGTGTTTATTGACCGACGCACACAAGCCCAGATCGACCTTGCAGTGGCCGATGATACCGCCGACATGATTGATCCGGCAACTGATGCCGAGCGCGCCGAGCGTCAGGAATGGTTGGTCGTCATCGGCATATGCACACATTTGGGTTGTGTGCCGCTTGGCCAGAATACCGGCGATCCGCTGGGCGACTGGAAGGGCTGGTTTTGCCCCTGCCATGGGTCTCACTACGATACCGCAGGACGGATCCGCAAAGGCCCGGCACCGCGCAATCTCGACCTGCCACCCTATACGTTCCTGACAGATACCACCCTGCGCATCGGCTGACACCGCACAATATCCAAACGTCGCATCAGCTTGGATCATTTACACAAGAACACGATCTAAAAATTTGAACGCGACTTCAAGGAACTGAAATTGTTGCGCAAAGCGCCGCCCTCGCCTTTTGGGCCGGTTGTAAAACGACGCCCGCGCGGTTCACCCCAGCGCGCATGGCTTGCCGACGGCCAACGCCCCGATCGCGCCGGGCACGCCGGGCACGCCGGGCACGCCACGCGCGAAATCGAAACGATCTTGCTTGAAACTTCTGCGGCGGATACCCGCCTCATGTCGTGGGTCTCGCACGGCGGCTTGCAAAGGTTCTGGATTTTGTGTTCGATGACAAGATACAAAAAGCAAGGATTGCCCATGCATTTTTTGCCAATCCTGATCCGCAAGAGCTTGCCGCCTTTGTGCGAGGAGATATTGTCACATGAAACACTTGTTTGCCGTATTGATGACGTTGATTTGGGCGCAAGCGGCGGCCGCAGACGCGATCCGTGTCGCGGTGACGACATCATTTGACAGTTCGGGTTTGGCAGATGTCTTGCTGCCCGCGATCAAGCAAGACCTTGATCTGGAGGTGCAGCTTTTGGTGGTCGGCACAGGACAAGCACTTCGGCTCGGCGAGGCGGGTGACGTGGATGCGGTTCTGGTCCATTCCAAGGCTTCGGAAGAGGCATTTGTCGCTGCGGGAAATGGCACCCACCGGCGCGAGATCATGTATAACGACTTTGTGGTTGTCGGACCTTGGGATGATCGCGCCGGCATCAAGGATGCAACCAGTGCCGCGGATGCGTTTGCGCGCATCGCGACAGCGCAAGCCCCCTTTGTCAGTCGCGGCGACGACAGCGGAACCCACAAGGCCGAACTGGCACTTTGGAGCACAGCCAACCTTGACGCAGAGGCGTTCGGTCCTTGGTATCGGTCGGTGGGTGCGGGCATGGGGCCCGCATTAAATACCGCCGCAGGTTTTAGCGCCTATATTTTATCGGACCGGGCCAGTTGGCTGAACTTTGGCAACAAGGACGGGCTGGCGTTGCTCTACGAGGGCGACCCTGCGCTATTCAATCAATACGCGTTTTTGCCCGTGAACCCCGCGAAAAACGTCAATGTGCGCTATGATCTGGCACTGCAACTCGAGGCGTGGCTCACCAGCCCGCGCGCTGCGGAACTGATCAATAATTATACGATAAACGGCGAAAAACTATTCGTTTTCAATGCCACAGAGTAAGTCTTAATGTTGGTGCGGCCCGTCGTCGAGATGGCCATGCACCGCGAATTGCGTGATGTCGGCATCTTGCGATGTGATAATGCGATAGCTTTCGCGCACGCCCGCACTGGTCAGTTCTCGCGTGACCGTCAAAAGTGTGTTTGGCGCATGATCCTCGCAAAGCCCGGTCATTTGCGCAATCTCTTCACGCGCCGTGCCAAGCGCCGCCTCGACCGAGGGCGCGCCATAGATATCGACGAAATATTGCGCCAGAAGCTGGACTAGCACATCCCGCTCCTGCGGCTCGATCTGGGTCACCGCGACGCAACTGGCCCGTCCGAATGTTTCCACACCCATCCAGCCATTGGTGAACGCTTGGCGTGCCTTTCCAACAAGATCCGCCTCCCCCCAATTTGAAAACTCGAACCCGCCAGAAATGCACCATTCCCCTGTGCGGGCAGGGTTGTGAAACACTCTCTGGTCGCTTTCATCAAAGTGGATAGCGCGGGCTAGTTTCATGTGGGCCTCGTCAGGTTTGCGCAAAGTGGAACCAATGTGGGGGTGCCTGCAACTTTCAGCAATAGCCCCATCGTTTCGTCGACACCCATAAAGGTGCCTGTGTGACCTGCGGCGGTTATCTCACCTGCGAGGCCACGGGCAAGCCCGAACCAGTCGCGGTGTAGCTGTTTCATGCCGCCGTCAGCCCAGGTGTTGATGCCCACGAGCGTGTGGCGCACCCATGCCTCGAGCAATGCAACCGCATCGACATCCCAACAACCTTCTGCGTAAAGCGCCGTCATATCCGGGGTCAGCCCCGTTTCATCGCTGGCAGGCCAAAGCGAGAGCGTCAGATCGATCACAAGCCAATCGGGCAAATCATCACCCGTGTCCGAGGCCGCCATGCGCAACGCCCCGCAGACGCCGCCGTTGACATAAATCGTGCCATCCCACCCCAGATGCACGCCAACCTCGGGCGGTGCCAGAACGCCCAGCGCATTTTGAAACCCAACACCGCAAATTGGCAAGATGGCGACCGCTTGCGCCAGCGGCACATCGGGGGCAAAAACGATCGCGGCGCGCAGGGTATCGGCCGCAAGATCGTGGATCACCAGCCCCGCCTCACAGCCCGTCTCCGCGGCCTCGATTGCCATCGCAAACGGGTCAGCGCCCTTGGCATCCTGGTCCGAAAACAACGGTGGCAGCGAAACCTTGGTCATGCATGACCCTGTGCGATCAGGTCTTTGGCGATTGTGCGGAACACACGGGCCTGTGGGCTGTCGGGCTTGGACACGACAACCGGTGCGCCACCATCGGCCGCAAGCCTGATATCCAGATGCAGCGGAATTTCCGCAAGCAATGGCACGCCCAGTTTTTTGGCCTCGGCCACGACCCCGCCATGCCCGAACATATGTTCCTCATGCCCGCATTGCGAACAGATATGGGTCGACATGTTCTCGATCATCCCGATGATCGGCGTGCCCAACTGGGTGAACATATCGATCCCCTTGCGGGCATCGAGCAATGCAATGTCCTGCGGGGTCGAGACGATAATCGCACCGTTCAATTCGGCCTTTTGTGCCAACGTCATTTGCACGTCACCCGTGCCCGGCGGCAGGTCGACAATCAACACATCAAGCGCGCCCCATTGCACCTGTGTCAGCATTTGCTGGAGCGCACCCATCAACATCGGCCCGCGCCAGACAACGGCCTGATCCTCGTTGCCCATCAACCCCAGCGACATCATCGTGACGCCATAATTGCGCATCGGCAAAATGATTTTACCATCAGGCGAGGCAGGGCGCCCCGACACGCCCAACATGCGCGGTTGCGAGGGTCCGTAAACATCCGCATCCAGCAGGCCAACTCGCCGACCCTCGGCCGCAAGCGCACAGGCAAGGTTGGACGCGACGGTTGATTTCCCCACGCCCCCCTTGCCCGAGGCCACGGCAATAATACGGTCCACGCCCGGGATTTTTTGCGGACCGGCAGGCTCGGCTTTGCGCGAGGGTTTGAGGTCGGGCGGCGCCTTTTGCGTGCTATGGGCGGTCAAGACGATGGCCACTGCCTGCACCCCGTCCAACGCCTTGATCTGCGCCTCGGCGTCTTGCTGAACTGCCTTGTAAGACGCCGCATGGCTGCCGCTGACCTCCATCACAAAGCGCACCGCGCCATTGTTGACAGTCAAGGCCTTGACGAGACCCGCCTCGACGACAGATGTGCCGCTGATCGGGTCTTTGATACCGGCAAGGACCGCAAGTACGGCTTCTCTGTTGGCCGCCACTTCAGGAGTGCCCTTCGATGTTGCCCGTCACGACATGTTCCATATCCAGCCCCTCGATCGTCAGGACCACTTTAGCCTCGAATGCACGGCCCGATGTACCGCCGGCATTGCGCAACGCCTCTTCAATCGCTTGTTGGGATGTCACGCCAACCTGCTTGAGGAATTTGCGCATCGACATGTTGAAATCTTCGCTCATGATAGTGCCTCCGATCGGGGTTTTTGCCAATTTGGAACAGTCTGGATCAATGATCCTTGCGGTTTGACAAATAGTCATCTGTGCTGCGCGGCTTTGGTCTGGCGTCTGACGTAAAGGGGTTGTTCTGTGAATGATACTGCGCGTTGATACGGCATCCATCGCACATCTGGATCATCCGCGCTGCCGCGGGAGAGGCGAACATCGCGTGATTGCCCGCCAGTTTTTCGACGATCTTCTCGACGGTCGACTTGACGCCAAACAATGTGCCGCATTCGACGCAGGCGAATGGCTCTTCCTCGTTCAGAACCTTTTGCGTAAATGCCGCATCGGTCAAATCGAGTTGCGGGGCCAGTGTGATCGCCTTTTCAGGACAAACATTGACGCAGAGCCCGCATTGCAAACAGGCATCTTCCTGAAACCGCAGCTGCGGCAGGTCGGGGTTGTCGCCGAGCGCACCGGAGGGGCACAACGACACACAGGCCAGACACATCGTGCAGGCATCGGTATCAACGATGACGGCACCGTAAGGCGCGCCCGCTGGCAAGGTGATCGTCTTGGCCTCGGGGTGAAGCGCTTTTGCGGCCAAACGTGCAACCTGGCGCCGCGTGCCCAGCGGCAGGATCGGCGTGCCAACGGACACGACCCGCGTCTGGTTAAACAAATGGTCCGACAAGGCATCGGGGTCCGCGATATCAAGCAAGGTGATCTTGTCCGCACAAATCGCGTCTGCCAGCGCCTGTTGCAGATCCAGTGCATCGCGCTCTGTTCTGGGCCCCAGCAAAACATGTACATGGGCAAAGCCACAGGCCAGAGCCGCCAGCATTTCGGCATGTCCAAAACCCGAGAGCGCAGTGACCTCCATCGGGATCACATGCGCAGGCAGCCCCCGTCCGTGCCTTGCCGCAAGGCTGATCATCTGCGCGCCGTGATCATCATTCACCAACAGGGTCGCATCGGTCCCTCCTGCCGCACGGTAAGTGCTGGCCAAAATGTTGATCCTGCGGAACATATGGTCGGGTGTTGGCATGTCGTATGTGATCGCCCCGGACGGGCAAACCGCAGCACAAGCCCCACATCCTGCACAGATCATCGGGTCAATCGTGACGTGCTCGCCGGTCGGGATAATCGCGCCTGTCGGACAGACGTTCAGACACTTGGAACACGCGGCCTTTCCCGCGCGCGAATGGGCGCACAAGGCCGTCTCCATACGCACATAAAGCGGTTTTTCAAAGGTGCCGACAAGCTGGGCTGCGGTGAAAACCGCCTGCGCCACAGCGGGGCCGCTTTTGGGATCGGCGCGCAAGTAGCCGTCGCGCTTTTCGGGGGCCGCAAACAGCGCGGTGTCGCCGGTTAGATCAAGAATAATATCACAGTGCGAGACGGCACCGTCACGCGGCGCCGACAGGGCAGGTGTGCCGCGCCCGCCGATCAGACTTTGTTGAAAGGCGTTGATCTTGACTTCAAATTGCCCCAATGACCCGGTGGCTTTGTGCAAGGTGCCAATCACCGCGTCATAGCCACAGGTGGGCGCGACAGCACCGCCTTGCGCAAGCAAGACCGTCACCGACAGACTCTCGGCAAGACGCGCGGCCGCATCCAGCGCAATCTCGCGCGGGCCGATGATCAGACAGGTGCCCTGCGACACAACATCAAGCGATTTATAATCAGGCTCGGGTAGCTGGGCATCTGCGATCAGCGCGGCCATTTTGGGCGTCGTGGCGGTTGTGTCATCTGTCCAGCCCGCGCGGTCGCGGATGTCGACAAACTGCGGCAGATCTGCCTCCAGCTCCTCTGCAAGTTCGGCAAACCGCTGCGCCTCTTGGCGACATGCGATCATCACATCCCCCTGCGCAATCGCTTTTGCTGCCATCTCGATCTGGGTGGTGCAAAGGCTGGTGTGACAGCCCGCACATGCCAGGCCGGTGGCCGCAGACAGCTTGTCGGCCTCAACGGTCTGGGTCCCAAGGCAGTCACATACAAGCAATGTCCTGGACATGCGTTCTCCCGCTATCAGATTTATATCCGCCCCTTAGCTAGTCAGGAATTTGCGCGACAGTAAACTTGTTTCTGCCCGAAATTTGGCATTGACCCTTTTTGCAAGCGCAGCAGATAAGCCAAATGCCTTCGCCAAACCCAGAGCGTGGGGTGGCTTTAGGCTTGCACTATAAAGGGTTGGTGCATTGCTGCACCGCGGCGTGATCGGTCAGCGCCAAATGCGCAAGAAAAATTGCTTTGAAAAATCGACGAGGTGGTCAACAATAGATGCCAAATGGACCTTGAATCGTTAGGTGGGAAAGTGGCCGTAGACTACCCCAACGCTGAAACCATCCCGCTTGGTGTCGTTGTCAGACGCTCACCGGGGGTAACGCGCTGGGCAAAATATGCCTGGACAGCTTCGGCCGTCCTACCCGGCGCGGGTGCCGCCAACTGGAAGATTTTGCGCACCCAGGGCGATATCACTGAATATCACGCAGCAACCCTGCCCCTGACGCTTTATGTCTCCGACGCTCAGGCCTATGCGCATGAGCTGCAAACCCGACAGCCATCAGTCTACGCGGTCTTGCGGCCCAATGGTCTGTCAACAGAGCTGCCCTGGACGCTCATCCTGGTCACCGCTTCGCCCTACGAGGCGCAAGATTACTGCGATTCCGCCGAAGAACTGGTCGAGAAAATCCCGATGCCTGACGGACTGCAAGCTTGGGTCGCAAATTTTGTCGATACGCATTTCCAAGAAGAGGCGTTTGTGAAACGCCGCCGCGATAAATCCCGCGTTGACCGTGTTGATGACGGGGTTGGTGATCCGCGCATTCGGCAGGTCAGCGATGTTTACCGCGCCCCCCGCCGCAAGGAGGTGTTGAATTGAGTGCCGCCCTGCCATCTTGGTCGCGCCGTCGTGCCGCGGTCGCTGCAGAATCCAAGGCGCAAGCGCTGGCCCAAGAGCAGGCCGTGCTTGACCAGGAACACGCCGCACTTTGCGAAAAATCAGATGAAGAGATTTTGGACGCCTTGGGCCTTCCCGACCCTGATAGTCTTGTGCAGGGCGATGATTTCAAAGCGTTCCTGTCCAAAACCGTGCCGGCCCATTTGCGCAAGCGTGCGTTGCGGACCCTGTGGCGCAGCAATCCGGTTTTGGCCTGTGTTGATGGTCTCAACGATTATGACGATGACTATTTGACGGGCAGTATTGGTCAGGATCCGATCAAAACGACCTATCAGGTCGGTCAAGGGATGCTGGCGCATTTGTGCGGAACCGCGCATCAAAAGCAGGTGCCTGCTACACAGAATATGTCGGGCGGTGCAAGTCGCGAAATCACAGATCCACAGGTTGATATTGCGTCCGTCACCACCGCACCTGACGCCGCCGCGCCGATTGAAGACCCTTCACCCGAGGCGCCAGAGATGCCCCGCGCGCGCCGGATGCAATTTCATTTCGAGGGGGGCGCCGCATGAACGTCGCCGCGTCCTTGCCAGATGTATCACAAGAAGATCGCCAGCGCGCCGACCTGTATAACTATCTGGGCGTTATGCTGGTTGGGCCTCCCGACCAGATGTTGCTTGACCAGACCGCTGCGTTGACAGGCGACGACACGCCGCTTGGGAAAGCGATTCAAGGCCTTGCGCGTGTGGCAAAAGTGTCCAAGCCCAAAGCTGTGCAAACCGAATACAATGCTTTGTTCATTGGGTTGGGACGGGGCGAGTTGCTGCCCTATGCCAGCTATTACCTGACAGGATTTTTAAACGAAAAACCCCTGGCAAATTTGCGGGCGAAAATGGCCAACTTCGGCATGACCCGCGCCGATGATGTGTTCGAACCCGAAGACAATATCGCGTCTTTGATGGAAATGATGGCAGGCATGATCGTCGGCCGCTTTGGTCGCACCGCCAGCATTGCCGAGCAACACGAATTTTTCACCGCCCATATCGGCACATGGTCAAGCCACTACTTCAACGACCTTCAGGCGGCAAAATCATCGGTGCTTTATGCCTCCGTTGGTGCTGTTGGTGCCGCATTCATGGATATCGAACGCGAAGCATTTCGCATGACGGCGGGCTGACGGGCGCGCCAGTAAACCGGCGGGGATGCTCGCCATTCACAAGGAAGGGGAGACATCCCATGAGCGATAAGACCCAAGGCACAAACCGCCGAAATTTCCTGAAACTCGCCGGCACAGCCGCACCCGCAGCGATTGCTGTCGCCGCCGGTGGTGCCACCACGGCCGCAGCGCAACCCGTTGATCTGTCGTCCGACAAACTGCAAGACACCGAACACACCCGCGCCTATTTTGAAAGCACGCGTTTCTAGAATTTATGGCGCCCCTCGCGGTTTTGGTCACATGTGATCAAGCCGCACATGGCCCTAGAAATAGCGGCCCTTAGAATTTTTCCAGCCAGGCTGGATCAGGGAGGAAGACAATGCTTAGGAAAAAGACCAACGGATATACGCGTCGATCAGGCCGCACGCCGATTGTCGTCACCAAGGGTAGCAACGCAATCGACCGGCGTGGATTCCTGCGTGGATCAGGGCTTGCGATCGGTGGGCTGGCCGCGATTGCCGCGACAGGCGGCACCGTCACGCAGGCCACGGCACAATCTGCGGCAACCCGCGCGATTGAAACCGTCAAATCCGTTTGCACCCACTGCGCTGTTGGCTGTTCTGTTATGGCCGAAGTCGACAATGGCGTCTGGATCGGCCAAGAGCCCGCCTTTGACAGCCCGATCAATCTTGGCGCGCATTGCGCAAAAGGAGCGGCTGTGCGCGAAACGGCCCATGGCGAGCGCCGTTTGAAATATCCGATGAAAAAAGAAAACGGCGAATGGGTGCGCATCAGTTGGGAAACCGCAATCAATGAGATTGGCGACGGCATGATGAAAATCCGCGAGGAAAGCGGGCCGGATTCGGTTTACTGGCTGGGGTCTGCCAAGCACAACAACGAACAGGCCTATCTATTCCGCAAATTTGCCGCCTATTGGGGCACCAACAACGTCGACCACCAAGCGCGGATTTGCCACTCGACCACCGTGGCAGGTGTGGCAAACACATGGGGCTACGGTGCCATGACCAACAGTTTCAACGACATGCATAGCTCGCGTGCGATCCTCCTGATCGGCGGCAACCCTGCCGAGGCGCACCCTGTGTCCTTGCTGCATATGCTCAAGGCGAAAGAGGAAAACAACGCGCCATTGATCGTCTGTGATCCACGCTTCACCCGCACCGCGGCACATGCCGACGAATATGTCCGCTTCCGGCCCGGTTCGGACGTGGCGCTTGTTTGGGGCATTTTGTGGCACATCTTTGAAAACGGATGGGAAGATAAGGAATTCATCCGCACCCGCGTTTGGGGCATGGACCAGATCCGCACCGAAGTGAACAAATGGACGCCCGAAGAGGTAGAGCGCGTCACCGGTGCCCCCGGCTCGCAGCTAGAGCGCGTTGCGCGCACACTTGCCAACAACCGCCCGGGCACTGTGATCTGGTGCATGGGCGGCACACAGCACAGCAACGGCAACAACAACACGCGTGCCTATTGCATCCTTCAGCTTGCACTGGGCAACATCGGTGTGGCGGGTGGCGGCACCAATATTTTCCGTGGCCACGACAATGTGCAGGGGGCCACTGACCTTGGTGTTCTGGCCGACACGCTGCCTGGCTACTACGGTCTGGCTGACGGCGCATGGGCGCATTGGGCGCGTGTCTGGGAAGAAGACCTCGATTGGCTCAAGGGCCGGTTTTCGGACGCCTCATACGGCGATACACCGATGATGAACCTCACAGGTATTCCTGTCAGCCGCTGGATTGACGGTGTGCTTGAGGACAAAGAAAATATTGATCAACCCGATAACACCAGGGCGATGGTTCTGTGGGGTCACGCACCCAACTCGCAGACCCGTCAGAAAGAAATGAAGACCGCGATGGAGAAACTCGACCTGCTCGTGGTTGTTGACCCCTATCCAACGGTCTCGGCCGTGCTGCATGACCGCACTGATGGCGTTTATCTGTTGCCCGCATCGACACAATATGAGACGCGTGGCTCTGTGACAGCCTCCAACCGGTCGATCCAGTGGCGTGATAAAGTCGTCGAACCACTGTTTGAATCGCTGCCTGATCATACCATCATGTATAAATTCGCAACCAAATTCGGCTTTGCCGATCGCCTGTTCCGCAATATCGGCATGGATAGCGCAGAAGAGCCGAACATCGAGGACATCACGCGCGAGTTCAACCGCGGCATGTGGACGGTCGGCTATACGGGCCAAAGCCCCGAACGGCTCAAGTTGCATATGGCCAACCAGCATACCTTCGACCGCACGTCGTTGCGTGCAGTTGGCGGGCCGGCTGACGGCGACTTCTACGGCCTGCCTTGGCCTTGCTGGGGAACCCCGGAAATGAACCATCCGGGCACCGCCAACCTTTACGATATGTCGCTGCCCGTCGCAGAAGGCGGCCTGACGTTCCGCGCCCGCTTTGGTGTGGAACGAGACGGTGACAATCTGCTGGCCGAGGGCGTCTTTACACCCGGTTCTGAAATCGAGGATGGGTATCCTGAATTCACCATGCAAATGCTGATGGATCTGGGGTGGGATGGCGATCTGACCGCAGATGAACGCGCCGCGATTGACGCGGTTGCAGGCCCGGGCACGAACTGGAAAACCGATCTTTCCGGCGGCATCCAGCGGGTTGCGATTGGACGTGGCTGCGCGCCATTCGGCAATGCCAAAGCCCGTGCCGTGGTCTGGACGTTCCCGGACCCCGTGCCGCTGCACCGCGAGCCGCTTTATAGCAACCGGCGCGATCTGGTGGCCGATTATCCGACCTACGAGGATAAAAAGTTCTGGCGCGTCCCGACCATGTATGCCTCGATCCAGAAAAACGATTTCTCGAAGGAGTATCCCATCATCCTGACATCGGGGCGTCTGGTCGAATACGAGGGGGGCGGAGACGAGAGCCGGTCCAACCGTTGGCTGGCGGAGTTGCAGCAAGACATGTTTGTCGAGATCAACACGCGCGACGCCAATAACCTGGGTGTGCGAGACGGCGCGCAAGTCTGGGTCGAAGGGCCCGAAGGCGGCAAGGTCAAGGTGATGGCCATGGTCACAGAGCGGGTCGGTGAAGGCGTTGCCTTCATGCCGTTCCACTTTGGCGGCCACCTCGAAGGTGTCGATCTGCGTGACAAATACCCGGAAGGCGCCGATCCGTTCGTTCTGGGCGAAAGCTCCAACACCGCACAGACATATGGCTATGACAGCGTAACCCAGATGCAAGAGACGAAAGCTACTCTTTGCAAAATCTGGACAGCATAAGGGAGAAAGAAAATGGCTCGAGTAAAATTTCTCGTCGACGCTGAACGCTGCATCGAATGTAACGCCTGTGTCACCGCCTGCAAGAACGAAAACGAGGTCCCTTGGGGCATCAACCGCCGTAAAGTTGTCACGATCAATGACGGCAAACCCGGCGAACGCTCGATCTCGGTGGCTTGTATGCACTGCTCGGACGCACCCTGCATGGCGGTCTGTCCGGTCGATGTGTTCTATCAGACCGAAGACGGCATTGTGTTGCACTCCAAGGATCTGTGCATCGGCTGCGGCTATTGCTTTTACGCGTGCCCGTTTGGGGCGCCGCAATTTCCGCAAGCGGGCAACTTTGGGTCGCGTGGCAAGATGGACAAATGCACCTTCTGTGCCGGTGGTCCCGAAGAGAACAACTCCACCGTCGAGTTCCAGAAATATGGCCGCAACCGCATCGCTGAAGGCAAACTGCCGATCTGTGCGGAAATGTGTGCGACCAAGGCCTTGCTTGCAGGGGACGGCAACGTGGTTGCAGACATCTACCGCGAGCGCATCGTTGCCCGCGGCTTTGGATCTGGCGCTTGGGGCTGGGGCACTGCCTATGGTCAAAAAGGCCAATAACTGCCTCTTTGACGCTGATAAATCGGGTGGCCTGCACCGGGAGGCCACCCGATTTGTCCACAACACAAGGACATGCCTATGCTTCGCCTGTTGAGCCTGATTGCCCTGATATGGGCCCTTGCCGTTCCTGCATTTACGCAAGAAACACAGGGCGTATCGCGCGCGGCCACCGGCGGCGCACAAACGCTGGACGACATTTTGCGCAGGCAAGAGGGCCTTGTCATTGACGACAGCTTTCGCAGAGATCAAACCGGCAACCCCGATGCCGCCGCTGCAACAACCCAGCAACTGGGCACTTTAGGCGGGGCCTCGGATCCTGAGCTTTGGCGCGCCCTGCGTTACAATTTGGCCGATGTTTCAACCCAGATGCGTAATCCTGCGGCCACCACGCTCATTCAGGACCGCGGCATCTGGTGGCTCACATTCCGCGAAGGCACCTTGCTCACAATCGCGGTCTATTTGCTGGGGGGCACACTGCTGTTGCTGGCGCTGTTTTACATGATCCGTGGACGCATTCGAATAGACGGGGAGAAAACCGGACACACAGTCACGCGCTTCAAAGCATTCGAACGCTTTGGTCACTGGCTTCTGGCCTCGTCCTTTCTGGTGCTTGGCCTGACCGGTTTGCTCACACTTTTCGGACGCAAGGTTTTGATCCCGGTCTTTGGGCTCGAAAGCTACTCGGCGCTCGCGACAATCTCAAAATGGGTGCATAATAACGTGTCTTGGGCTTTTATGACCGCCTTGGCGATCGTCTTTGTGGTCTGGGTCGTGCATAATATCCCTGACCGCACCGACCTTAAATGGCTCGTCAGAGCGGGCGGCCTGTTCGGCGGCGATCATGTGCCAGCGAAGAAATTCAACGCAGGCCAAAAACTCATCTTTTGGGCTGTTATCGTGCTTGGTGGATCGATTTCATTATCGGGTCTGTCACTTTTGTTCCCGTTCGAGCTCGATCTGTTCGGCAAGACGTTTTCAACACTCAACGGGTGGGGCGTGCCCGCCTGGTTCGGTCTGGCGGATTTACCCTATCCACTGCAACCTCAGGAAGAGATGCAATTTGCGCAATTGTGGCACGCACTTCTCAGTCTTGTATTAACCGCGATCATTTTTGCGCATATCTATCTTGGCTCGGTCGGCATGGAAGGTGCATTTGATGCTATGGGCAAAGGCCAGGTTGAAGAACAATGGGCGCGTGAACACCACAGCATTTGGGCGCAAGAGGTGCTCGGCGATAATTCCTCCGGCAAGGAGAAAACCTAAGATGAAGTCTTTCCTGCTTGCCGTTCTGGCCCTCATTGTCATCAGTTTCGGGGCTAATCTGGCACTTACAAACGGTGGTTTCTCAAGCGCAAATGCCGGCACCTCCGAGGCAAACGTGCGCTTGCCTGACTAATGGCAGTGACCACCTGCCCGCATTTGGGCGCTGACCAAAATCTATGGTCAGCACCTTTTGAACATTTACCCTAGAGGCCGGCGAAAACCGCGGTCCTTTTGCTACACATTTGTGCGAAACCCGCGCTACAGCGGGTTATCCATCCTCACGATATACCGCACGGTACCCTTCACAGACTTGCCCCACGTCAACTTGATGTCACGCTTATCGGTGCCCTGTCCTGTTGCGACCGAAGGCGCGATATATTCGGCACCATTGCTGGAATTCAGCAATACACCGTCGGTGCAAACTGAATCGACATAACGCGCCCTGCCGTTGAAGGGCAAAAATGGGTCTGTTTGCGCAGTCCAAGTTGACGCAGCGGTTGCTTGCGTATGTTCAAGGAACGCAGGATTATAAACCTCTTGCAACACGCCATGGAACGTATTGCCAGAAAAGTTGACCATGCGTATCCGGCTGAAATCAAGATCCGCAAATGTTGTGTCGACTTTCTCAACGCCATCAATGTAGCCGTTGATCGCCCTGAACACGTTGCCCATGACAGAAAAGCCATGGATAAAATGCCCGACACCGTAGGGTTTGATAACAAGGAATTTGAATGACGCCGCAACATTGGATGCAAAGAAAATGTTGTTGTTGATTGTCATTCCGCCAAAGGAAAATTGACTGCCAAGCGCCGGTTCAAAGCTATGCTCGTTGGTCCATTCGATAAAATTGTTATCAATATAGTTTCCGCTCACAATCGACGACGTATTCGGCGAGGTAAAGACAACACCACCCGTGCGCACCCCGTTTTGCTGGCTATCCCCCTGAAACCAATGGTTGCCGGTCATCAAAGTCGTGGCCCCGCCAATGACCGCAAAATGCCGGAACATCATGATACGGTTATCCCTGATTTTGACATCATTGGCATTGGTATTCATTGCAATTGTCGTGCGATCCTGCACGTCGTCAGCCGTCTCGTTGGAATTGAACTGACAGCGATCCACCATCATGCCCTGACACCCTGTCCCGATAGAGGTCAGCCCTCTGTCTTTGGGTTTGGTAAAAAAGCAGTCCCGCACATGGAATGTAATCCCGTCCGGTGCCAGCATCACGCCGCTTGCAAACCCGTTGCCCTGAAACTCGATATCATCCAGCACAAATTGGCTTAGGCTTTGAAAGCCGCTGAAATCCAAAAGATATTTGAACCGTTTGAAAGTGAAATTCTGCGTGCCGGCAGCGTCATAGAGTGGCTCGCTCAGGTAGACGATTTTCGCGCCGATATTGCGGCCGCTGACATAAACTTCCCGCCCGACCCCGGTGCCTGTGACCAAGGCACCAACCGGCACGTTTGCGACATTGACCACATTGGACAACCGCGTGGGGTTAGAGGTTGAATATGTGCCCTGTGACGTGGTTGTCGATGTTGCCCAATTTGACGAACTTTCAGCCTGAAACTGTCCATTTCGAATGACCCGTCGGGTCGCAAAACTGGTGCGCGCGGGGTCCGCGGCCTGCATGTCCACTGGCTCGGACAATGAAATCCGGCGACCACATAAATCCAGCGATTCATGATCCGCAAAGTTGAGCAACGCCTGAAACGCCTTTTTAAACGCCATTGTCTCATCACCAAACGCGTTCAAATAGCTCTCGTAATTGAACCCCTTTTGCAAAATAAACCGTTTGTCGGCGGACTGCGTAACCGTGCCCTCAAACTTTATTTTGCTTTCTATCGTCACATCTTGGGCCAGATTGTAGGTGCCCTCGGGAACAAAAACCGTCCGCCCGTTCGCCGCCGCATCAGCCGCCTCGAACGCCGCACTGTCGTCGGTAGACCCATCCCCCAATGCGCCGTAATCGCGCACGTCGACGAGCGACAACAAATCACGGATAAAATAGCTTGTCACATCTTCAATGATGATATCATCCAGCCGGACCAAACCACCGCTGGCGCCAGTCAAATCAATCCCGAGATGCCCGTAGGAAACACCGTTCCAGACCATGTCGACGCCAGTGCGGTCAGCCGTCGCAATGATCGCTTTGATTTCGACAACTTCACCATAGGTCGTCAATTGTGTGCTCGGGCCAACCATCGTCAAACCTGTCGCTTGAGCCCCCCCCGCCAGCCCGGGCCAACCTGCAATTCGCACCGAGGGCATGGGGCCTGCGACGGCTTTTACTTTGGCGCGCACTTGCAAATAACACCCCGGCAACAACGGTGTTTCGCCCATATACCGGACCTTCGCCACAGTCGTAGACTTCAAAACTTCCAGCGCGCCGCCAAAATCCTGATCCGCTGCAACAAATACACCATCGCCGCTGACCGCATATGTGTCCGATCCCGGCGTGCCATCGCCGCTTGACCAGACGCCCAAACCCGCAGAAAATGGCAGTGGTGCCAAGACGACCCCATCAGTTATCGCTTTGTTCATGAATAACCCTTTCCAGAAAACCTATGCAAAAGTGGTCCGGAAAATCTGCCGGAGCCTCCCGCTTAGAGGTAACCTTCAAGAGTAAATCAGCGATAAGAGCACCGTCACGGTGCGCCGCGCAACACCTTGTATACTAGGCCCCGACGTCGGGCGAGTTAAGCCCAAAAGTTGGTGACGGTGTGATTAGGCGGCGTTTTGAAGTTGCT
>CAXBKX010000001.1:0-218820 GCA_963976475.1 uncultured Rhodobacterales bacterium | reverse complement strand
GGCACGTCACGCGTCAGGAACACATCAAATCAATGGGCTGGAACCGCCGCATACAATCCTTCCGTCAGGGACGCAACTCAGATCAATGGCTCACAAGGAAGGTAGGGTGCGTGCACCGCTTGCGATAAAAGCGACTCAGGCCAATTTGCACGTTGATTTTCCAGGTCGGCACACCTGTCATCCAATGAAAATTGGCCGCCTCCCGTCGCTTAGAAAAAATGCCCAAAGGACAAAAGCTCTGACTGAAAAGGACAGAATCGTGACGCCAGAGTCCAAAAGGTCTGACTGATCCCACTAACAATAAAACGAAAATGGTGAGCCGGTCGGGATCCGAACCCGAGACCTACTGATTAAAAGTCAGTTGCTCTACCAACTGAGCTACCGGCCCACTAGGCGGCTATCTAGAAAAGCCACGCGCTGTGGTCAACCCACAAATGCGTCTGCCACTGGATTCATTTCAAGTGAGGGTCTATATGCCCGCTTATGACCCGAAAAAACCAACCATATTTACCGTTTATGAAAATGCACGGCCTTGGAAACGACTTTGTTGTTGTGGACGAGAGAGGGATTGTGCCGCGCGTCGATTCGCAAGTCGCGATTGCCATGGCGGACCGTCATCGCGGCGTTGGTTTTGATCAATTGGCGGTTTTGTCAAACGCGCGGGGTGCCGATGTGCATTTGACGTTCTGGAATGCGGATGGATCGCAGTCTGCCGCCTGTGGCAATGCGACCCGCTGTGTGGCGCGGTATCTGATGGATGAAAGCGGCGTTGATGCCCTGACGATCACCACCGATCGCGGCACGCTTTATGCGGTGGATGCGGATGACGGGCTGGTGTCGGTGAATATGGGTCAGCCACAGCTGGATTGGACCGAGGTGCCTTTGGCCTATCAGATGGATACGCTGTCACTGCCGATCGAGGGCAATCCTGTGGCCACGGGCATGGGCAATCCGCATTGCACGTTTTTCGTGGATGACGCCGAGGCAGTCGATCTGGCCACCCGCGGTGCCGAGATTGAGCATCATCCGCTTTTTCCGCAACGCACCAATGTGCAGTTTGCCTCTGTTGTTGCCCCTGACCACCTGCGTATGCGCGTTTGGGAGCGGGGCGTGGGCGTCACGCTTGCCTCTGGATCATCGTCTTGTGCCACAGCTGTTGCAGCCGCACGTCGTGGCATCACGGGGCGCAAGGTGCGTATTGATCTGGATGGTGGCACCCTGATGATTGACTGGCGCGAGGGTGGTGTTTGGATGACGGGTGGCACGGCCCATGTGTTTGACGGCAAGTGGACGCTATGAGATCGCCGATTTTCTCCAACCACGGGTGTCGGTTGAATGCCTATGAGACCGAGGCGATGAAGGAACTGGCCGGTGCAGCGGGCGTGCAAAACGCGATTATCGTGAACACCTGTGCGGTAACAGCAGAGGCCGTGCGCAAGGCCAAGCAAGACATCCGCAAGCAGCGCCGCGCCAATCCTGAGGCGCAGATCATCGTGACAGGATGTGCGGCACAGACAGAGCCCAAGACGTTTTCGGACATGCCCGAGGTGAATGTTGTCCTGGGCAATACCGAAAAGATGAACCCGGCGACTTGGGCGGGGCTTGCCCCTGATCTGATTGGTCAGACAGAGCCCGTGCAAGTGGATGATATCATGTCGGTGACCGAGACCGCGGGTCATTTGATTGACGGGTTTGGCACACGCAGCCGCGCCTATGTGCAGGTTCAAAATGGCTGTGATCACCGCTGCACGTTTTGTATCATTCCTTACGGGCGCGGCAATTCGCGGTCGGTGCCTGCGGGGGTTGTCGTCGACCAGATCAAGCGGTTGGTCGACAAGGGCTATCAAGAGGTTGTTCTGACCGGTGTTGACTTGACGTCCTGGGGGGCTGATTTGCCTGCCGCGCCAAAACTGGGCGATTTGGTGATGCGTATCTTGCGGCTGATCCCGGGCCTGCCCCGCCTGCGGATCAGTTCAATTGACAGTATCGAGGTCGACGAAAACCTGATGTGTGCGATTGCGACAGAGCCGCGCCTGATGCCGCATTTGCACCTGTCGTTGCAGCATGGCGATGACATGATCCTCAAGCGTATGAAGCGCCGGCATTTGCGCGATGACGCGATCAAGTTTTGCGAAGAGGCCAGCAAGCTGCGCCCCGATATGACCTATGGTGCCGACATCATTGCGGGCTTTCCGACCGAGACCGAGGCGATGTTTCAAAACTCGCTGGCGTTGGTCGAGGACTGTGATCTGACGTGGCTGCACGTTTTTCCCTATTCCGCAAGGATCGGCACACCTGCCGCCAGAATGCCCGCTGTGAATGGAGGGCTGATCAAGGAGCGTGCGGCCAGATTGCGCTTTGCCGGTGAGCGCCAAGTCACGGCCCATCTGACCGCGCAGATCGGTAAAACGCATCAGGTTTTGATGGAAAATCCCCGCATGGGGCGGACCGAGCAATTCACCGAAGTTTGCTTTGAGACCGACCAACCCGAAAGCCGGATCGTAGCTGCAACAATCGCGGGTATTCGTGGTGGTCAACTCCTCGCTTTTTCCTGAAATACTCGCGCCGGAGGGTCCGAAACTTGCCACAAACACCCATCCTTTGGTCATTCAGACGCTGCCCCTACGCCATGCGCGCAAGGTTGGCGATCAAGGCAAGTGGCGTGCAGGTCGAACTGCGAGAAGTCATGTTGCGCAACAAACCCGCAGCCATGCTAGCCGCATCGCCAAAGGGGACCGTGCCTGTGCTTGAAGCGCCTGACGGTGTGATTGACGAAAGTTTTGATGTGATGCGTTGGGCGCTTGCGCAAAACGATCCGCAGGGTTGGCTCGGGATGCCTGATGCGGGCTATGCATTGATTGCGCTTGCTGACGGTCCCTTCAAGGCGGCGTTGGACCGTTACAAATATCATGTCCGCCACGACCTTGGGACAAGAGAGGTTGCGCAGGCGAGAGGTGCCGGTTTTTTATGGCAACTGGACGGGATGCTCGCAGGGCAAGATTGGGTGTATGGGACGCAATCGCTTGCAGACATGGCGATTTTGCCATTTGTGCGTCAGTTTGCGAATACGGATCGTGCGTGGTTTGATGCGCAAGACTGGAACAATGTGCAACGCTGGCTGACCGCATTTACCCAGTCAGACGCATTTGCCGCCATCATGGCAAAGTATCCCCCTTGGCAAGAGGGCGAGGATGGCGTCTTGTTCTAGGCGTCAGATAAGGATTTGCACGATGAAACTGTTGATGTCTCCGGCGTCGCCCTATGTGCGCAAAGTGCGCGTTTTGATCCGTGAAGCGGGTTTGAAGGATGCGGTGCAAGAGGTGGAAGTGACCACCAACGCATTGGCCAGTGATCCAACGGTGATTGCGGCAAATCCGGCGGGGCGCATTCCTGCGCTGGTGCGCACACAGGCTCCGTCGATTTTTGACAGTCGGGTCATCACGAGGTTTCTTGATGATCATGCGGGTGCGGGGCTGTATCCGCAGGCACGCATTTGGGACGTTCTGACGCTGGAGGCGCTGGCCGACGGGATCATGGATTCGGCTGTTGGCATCACTTACGAGGCACGCTTGCGTCCCATCGACAAACAATATGACGTCTGGATGGACGCGCATTGGGACAAAGTCAGCCGCGCGGTGGCGGTGATTAATGGACGCTGGATGAGCCATCTGGCGGGGCCGATCGATATGGGGCAGATCGGCGTGGCCTGTGCGCTGGGGTATCTAGACTTGCGCCACGATGCCCGCGCCTGGCGCAACGGTAACGACGCGCTGGCCGCGTGGTTCACCGCATTTTCCGCGCGCGACAGTATGGTCGCCACCAAGCCGTAGGATGGGTTTCAACCCATTATCGGGGCTTAGAATTTGAAGCTAAGCCCGACGTTGACCGCATTGGTCACAACGTCGGTCTTCAATGTACCGCCAGTGTCCAGGTCGGCGATGTTTTGGGTATATGTGCCTTTATACTCGCCAAACACCGACCAGCGGTCGCTGATTGGATAGCTGGCGCCGGCGATCCATGTTGCTGCGGGTCCGGTCACTTGGTAGCCAAAGGTTTCGCTGCTGCCATAGGCAACTTCCACGTATGGAATTGAGATGCCCAGACCGCCACCGACATAGGGCGTGACATCGCCCAGCGCGTTTTTCCAGCGCCGGTAGGCGTTTACGGTCAGGGTGTTCAGACCATCGGTGAATTCAAGAGCATCATAGCCCGCAGGGAGATCCCCGTCTTTAGGATAGATTTTGTTATGCGCGAAATCGAGGCCATAGCCGAAAGATGGTGTTTTCCAAACTGTCGCCCGGAATCCGTAATAAGGCGGTGCGGAGAAAGATTTGCCGACCCAGTTCATCTGGAATTCATCACCGGGAATCACCGAATCGCCGGTCACGGTCACGACAGAACCAGGCGCGTTTTGTGCGCCGCCATAGAAGCTAAGTTCGATTTCCGTTTGCGCAGCCACACCCAGTGGGAAAAGGCTTAAAGCAGCGATCAGACCTTTGGCGTTATGCAGCATCGTTTGTGACTTTCAATCATGGTAGCGATTCATAGATATGCCTGTTGACGGATCATGACAAGCACCCATAACCACAAGGTTAATCCAGAAACGTCCAGGTGTCAGCCCCGTCAAAGCGCCGCACGGGAATTTGGCGAATTGCGGCTGCATCGCAAAGTGCCATATTCACCGCCATGTTTTGCGGAACCCAAGCTCTTCCGCTTAGCCAATGCGTCGTGCAAGCGCAAATTCGGCAGCACTGCAACGAAGTTGCGTCCCTCGCCGCGTCATATGGTGATCACGCCGTCAGGCCCATCCGCCCAAAGCGGCCGCAGCCTGCGCCATGGGCTAAAATTGCAATCGGCCAGTTGCGCAGGCAGGCTTGCATTGCTGCATTTAACCGCCCCGCAATGGCAGTTTTCGTTCATCATCTGTTTGTCCTTTTTGTGCATGTGTGTAGTCTTATGATACCTGCGCCCTATTGTCCGCTGGACGGATGCCGTTTTGGGGGCTAAACAACGCCGCAATGAGTAGTGTTTACCACTATTTGATATTTCGTGCGGGCCGACGGGCCCCAAACATCGGAGATGCACCTCGTGTCACATGCAGACGACCATCAAGGCACACGCCGCGACTTTATCTACTATGCAACCGCAGGTGCGGGTGCTGTGGTTACTGGCGCGGCTGTCTGGCCGCTTATCAACCAAATGAATCCCTCCGCGGACGTTCTTGCGCTGTCATCAATTCGCGTTGATATCAGTCAGGTTGACGTCGGCACCCAGCTGACCGTGCTGTGGCAAGGTAAACCCGTCTTTATCCGTGCCCGCACGGAAGAAGAGATTACCGCAGCCCGCGAGACACCTCTGGCAGATTTGCCAGATCAAGCCTCTGAAAACCCGAATGCGCCTGTCGGTGCAGATGCGTCAGATGCAAACCGTGCAATGTCGGAAGACGGCGTTTGGTTGGTGCAGATTGGTATTTGCACGCACCTTGGCTGTGTGCCTTTGGGCGAAGCTGGCGATTTTGGCGGCTGGTTCTGTCCTTGTCACGGCTCGCACTACGACACCGCTGGTCGTATTCGCAAAGGTCCTGCGCCACGCAACCTTGATATTCCTGTTACGTCGTTCATCGACGAAACGACAATTCAACTGGGTTAAGGAGAGCAGTATATGTCTGGTATTCCCCACGACCATTATGAGCCGAAGTCGAACCTTACCAAAGGTATCGAGTCGCGCCTTCCGATCATCAGCCTGCTTTATACCACGCTGACGGCCCCCACCCCGAAAAACCTGAACTGGATGTGGATTTGGGGCATTGTGCTGGCCTTCGCGCTGGTCTTGCAAATCGTCACCGGCGTTGTGCTTGCGATGCATTACACACCGCAGGTTGATTTGGCATTCAAGTCTGTCGAGCGGATTATGCGTGATGTGAATGGCGGCATGATGATCCGTTATTTCCACATGAATGGCGCATCATTGTTCTTCTTTGCGGTCTATGTGCACATATTCCGCGGGTTGTATTACGGATCTTACAAAGCCCCACGAGAGATCACATGGATCATCGGGATGCTTATTTATCTATTGATGATGAGCGCGGGCTTCATGGGTTACGTTTTGCCCTGGGGTCAAATGTCGTTCCACGGCACGGCTGTTATCACAAGCCTGTTCGGTGCGATTCCGTTCGTCGGTGAAACGCTGCAAACATGGATTTTGGGCGCGAGCGCAGTTGGTCAACCGGCGCTCAACCGTTTCTTCTCGTTGCACTATCTGTTGCCGTTTATCATTGCCGGACTTGTGATTGTTCACATCTGGGCGTTCCACCACACAGGCAACAACAACCCGACCGGTGTTGAGGTGCGTCGCGGCAGTGTTGATGAAGCCAAGAAAGATACACTGCCTTTCTGGCCTTACTTTGTGATCAAGGATCTGTTCGCGCTGGCGGTTATTCTGACGATCTTCATGGCGGTTGTCGGTTTCATGCCCAACTATCTTGGTGATCCGGTCAACTATGTCCCTGCGAACCCATTGGTGACGCCTGCCGAGATTGTGCCAGAGTGGTATTTCCTGCCATTCTACGCAATCTTGCGTGCCTTTACGGCCGATGTCTGGGTCGTGCAAATCGTGAACTTCCTTAGCTTTGGTATCATTGATGCAAAGTTCTTTGGTGTTATTGCGATGTTTGGTGCGATTGTTGTGATGGCACTGGCGCCGTGGCTTGATACCTCGTCGGTGCGCTCGGGCCGGTTCCGCCCGATGTTCAAGTGGTGGTTTGCCCTATTGGTCGTAGATTTTGTTGTGCTGATGTGGGTTGGTGCCCGCCCTACATATTTCCCCTACGACTGGATTTCACTGATTGCTTCGGCGTATTGGTTTGCATATTTCCTGATCATCCTGCCGCTCTTGGGTGTGATCGAAAAACCGCTGACCCCTCCTGCGACAATTGAAGATGATTTTAATGCACACTACGGCCCAAAAGATGGTGGCACTGCCACCACTCCGGCCGAGTGAGAAAGGACCAGGACTGATGATCCGTAAACTCACACTTGCTGCTGTTTTGGCCGTTACGGCCACAACTGCATTTGCCGAGATCGAAGCCGAGATTGAAGACTACGATTTCACGTTCGAGGGGCCGTTTGGAGCCTTTGATCAAAACCAGCTGCAACGCGGCCTGAAAATCTACACCCAATCATGCGCCGCATGTCATGGTCTGTCGCTGGTCTCGTTCCGTAACTTGTCGGATGAGGGTGGCCCTGCGCTTCCCGAAGAACAGATGCGGGCCTATGCCGAACAGTTTGAGGTCTATGACCAATCGTTGGACGATGGAGCGGGTGACTACCGCCCTGCAACACCGGCGGACAAATTCCCCGGATCTGCCAGCTCCGAAATACCTGATTTGTCATTGATGGCAAAGGCGCGCGCTGGCTTTCACGGCCCATATGGCACCGGCTTGAACCAATTGTTCAAAGGCATGGGAGGCCCTGAATATATCGCATCGCTGATCGCAGGTTTCGAAGAGACCCCGGAATGTGCGCCAGAAGATTTCGCAGGAAATTATAATATTGCATTTCCAAACGGTGGTTATCCGGAAGACTGTATTTCCGAGGACGGGGAATACCTCGTTCCCGGGTCCTGGATCGCAATGAGTCAGCCGCTTTATGGCGAGGATGTCGATTTTGACGATGGCAGCCCGAATGATCTGAAATCGGAGGCAGAAGACGTGGCTGCCTTTTTGACCTGGACCGCAGAGCCCAAGTTGATGGCGCGCAAGCAAGCCGGTTTGACGGGTGTTCTGTTCCTGACGCTTTTGTCGGTTCTGTTGTATCTGACAAACAAGCGTTTGTGGGCGCCGCATAAGCGTAAAAAAGAAGACTAGGCCGCTGTTATTATCAAAAAGGCCTGTCATTCTGGCGGGCCTTTTTTTGTGACCGGAGTAGGATGGGCTTTAACCCATCTGCCCAAGATAATCCCGCAGGGCCTGCGGTGGATTTGCAAAAATATCAGCAGTGACGGTGGGCTTCGATACGGTTCCGTCGGCCACCAGACACACGGCGTCCGCGATCCGTTTTGCATCGGCGGGATCATGTGTCACCATGATCACCGTGCGTGTGTTTAACTGCGCCTTTACCAAGTCGAGCATCTCGTCTTTCAACCCCGGCCCAAGTGCCGCAAAGGGTTCATCCAAAAGAACAATCGGACGGGCCGCGATCAAAACCCGTGCCAAAGCCGCCCGACTTTGTTGTCCGCCCGAGAGCGCCGAGGGCTTTCGATCGCCCAGCCCCGAAAGCCCCACATCCGCTAAAACCCTTGCAACTTTCTGTTGCTCTGCCGCTGTTAATTTAACGACGGGGCGCAGGCCCAGCCCGACGTTTTGTGACACCGACAGGTGAGGGAAAAGGTTATTGTCCTGAAACAGAATACTTACCGGGCGCTGTGCGGGCGCGAGATCTTGGATGTGGTGTCCGTCAAAGTCGATGCCCCCTGACTCTGGGGCAAAGAATCCGGCGATTGCAGCCAAAAAGGTGGATTTCCCCGCCCCCGACGGCCCCATTAACGCGGTGATTTGCCCAAGCGGAATCGACAGATCGCCGCGCAGCGCAAAGTCACCCTGTTTCAACGTCAGGTTTTCAAAGGTCAACATTGGTTCGTCCTCCTTGGTCGCATATCCAGAAGAGCGCCAGACTGAGCCCCAGCAGGACAAGCGCCGCACTGGCAGCGGCCTCCATTTTATAGGCCCCCATAAGGCGATACATCGCAAGTGGTAAGGTTTCCCCGCCCTCGCCTGCAAAAAGAGTGATCACCCCCAAGTCCCCCATAGAAAGCGCCGCGGCCAACCCGGCCCCAAACCCGATGGGGCGCCGGAGTCGCGGCAACATGATGTGTCGGGTCCAGACCACTGGGCTAAGGCCCAGAGTTGCACCAAGTCGCCCAAAGTCTGCATTGACCGCATCTACCGACGGTCCAATGGCCCGCAGCACAAAAGGAAGCGCCAAAGTGGCGTTTGTCAGTGTTGTCACCAAAAGCGCCAGTTTGGTCGGGTTCATGACAGGATAGATAATCAAGAACAGACCTGTGCCGATCACGAGTGAGGACGCCGCAAGCGGCAAGACACCGACAATGGCAACCAGCGCCCCACCGCGCAGCGACAGCGCCAAAGCCAGCGCCATGCAAAGTGTCGCAGACGCCGTTGCCACCAGCAAGGACCGCCCCGCCGCCCACCAGATGTCTGCGGGGAGATCAAGCAGCCCGGGCAGCCCGCGCAGCACCACCATGCCAAGCGGTAGGATCAGAAACAGTGTGGCCAAGCCGATGCATATACCGTCCAGCCAACCGTGTCCGTCCCAGCGCTCTATGCGCCGGTCCAGCCCGATACCAAAGGCATTTGCAGTGCCAAAGCGCCAAACAAAAGCGCCTGCACCGACGCAAAGGCCAAATTGCACAAGCGCCAGCATGGCCGCGCGCCCGAGGTCGAAATCAAACCGCAAGGCTTGATAGATTGCCAGTTCAACAGTTGTCGCACGCGGCCCGCCGCCGAGCGTCAGCGCCACGGCAAAGCTGGTCAGGGAAATCAGGAAAACCACGAGAAATGCGCCGGGGAGCACGCTGCGCAGCATCGGTCGCTCAAGCAGTTGGCTGACGCAGCCATCAAGGCTAGCCGCGAGCCGGAACCTCTCTGACGGGATCGCAAGCCATCCTTGCAAGATCAATCGCGTGACCAGTGGCAGGTTGAAAAACACATGGCCCAAGATAACCCCTTGAAAGCCGTAGATGCTGACCTGTGGCAGCCCCGCCCACGCCAGCGTGCTGTTCAATATTCCGCCCCGCCCGAAGACCGCCAGAATGCCGAATACGGCCACCACAACGGGCAACAGAAACGGCGCGCCAAGCAACGTGATCAACACCGATCGTCCGCGAAATGCACGCCGCGACAGAGCCCGCGCCACAGGGATCGCCAGGATACAGCTAAGCGCGGCGGAAACAAACGCTTGGGTCACGGTAAACCGCACCGCAGCCCAATCAGCCGCCCCCAATCCGGCCATGAAATCGGCACGCAAAATCACGGCCCCAAGCGTGCCGAATGTCAAAACCAACACCAGCCCAGCGGCGATACCACTGGGCCAGCGCGTTTTTATTGTGAAAGTGCTGTGCGCCATGCGTCGAGAGCGGACGCCCGGATCGCCAGCGCCTCTTGAGGTGAAAACAGCAGCGATTTTGCCGGCGTGATCAGGGTATCGAACCCGTCGGGCAAACCACCCGAAGGTGTCACGGCGGGATACATCCAGTTTGTCGTCGGGATGATTGACTGGAACCCATCCGACACCATGAAGGCCATGAATTGATCGGCCAATTCGGGTTGATCGGTGCCTGCGACCTTGCCTGCGACTTCGACTTGCATGTAGTGCCCCTCATCAAAGGCCCATGCCACTTTGCTATCGTCGTCTTCGGCGATCAGGTGGTAGGCGGGCGAAGTGGTGTAGGACAGCACCGCGTCAGCCTCGCCTTCCAGGAATAGCCCGTAAGCCTCTGACCAGCCCGGTGTCACGGTGACGATATTATCCGCAAGGTCGGCCCAAAGTGCGCCGGCTTCGTCGCCGTAAGCCGCCTGCACCCACATCAAAAGCCCAAGTCCCGGAGTCGAGGAGCGCGGGTCCTGGATCACGATTTTGATGTCGCTGTCGGCCAAGGCCCGCAATGACGTTGGTGCCGCAGCCCCCGCATTGCCGACAAAGGCAAAATAACCCCAGTCGAACGGCATGAAATCGGTGTCATCCCATGCAACGGGAAGGTCCAGATCAGCGGTGATACCATGCGGTGCGAACAGCCCCGTTTCGCGGGCTGCTGCCGTCAGGTTGGTATCCAGCCCCAGGACGATATCGGCGTCGGTGCGTGGCCCTTCCAACTGTAGGCGCGCAAGCAATGCCGCCCCGTCGCCTGCGCCCACAAATTGCAGGTCGCAGCCGCAGGTCTCTTCAAAGGCGGCCTCGATCGCAGGGCCGGGGCCCCATTCGCTGGTGAAACTATCGTAGGTAAGAACAGTCAGCACGGGCGTCTGGGCCATGGCAGGTGTTGCCATAGCAAGGGCCGCAGCAACTGTCAGAATGATTGGTTTTTGCATCATATCCTCCAAATGCGACGGGCGGAATGGGGGACAGCGTGATTGCCGGACCTTCCCTCCGCCGGTCTTAACCGGTTCAGGTTCAACGGGTCCGCTTGCGCATCTCAGCCAGAATGGCCCCCCGAGGTGTGACTTTGGTAGGATGGAACGGGCGGAAGTGCAAGTGAGCTGTGGCTGGGAAATCGGTCACAAAGTCGCAGACAGTGTCGCAGTCGGGCTTTTCCAAGCGCAGCATTTGCCGTATCGGGGATGCAAAGGAGCATTCCCATGTCGATGAACACATTTGGCCATCTTTTCCGGTTCACCACTTGGGGCGAAAGCCACGGGCCTGCCTTGGGTGCGACTATCGACGGCTGTCCGCCAAATGTGCCGATTGATGCGGGTATGATCCAGCAGTGGTTGAACAAGCGTCGCCCGGGTTTGAACAAGAATACCACCCAGCGCCAAGAGGCGGATGCGGTTGAGATTCTGTCAGGGGTGTTTGACGGTGTGACCACGGGCACGCCCATTCAGCTGATGATCCGCAACACCGATCAGCGATCAAAAGACTACGGCGATATTGCCAATACGTTCCGCCCCGGACATGCCGATATTACCTATCACCAGAAATACGGTGTGCGTGATTATCGCGGCGGCGGGCGGTCATCGGCACGTGAAACCGCCGCGCGGGTGGCCGCTGGTGGTGTGGCGAGGCAAGCGATTGCCGCGATTGCGCCCAATGTGCAGATCAAGGGGTATATGACCCAGATGGGTGCCAAGCAGATTGACCGCACCAAGATCGACTGGGACGAGATTGACCGCAACGATTTCTTTTGCCCTGATGCAGAGGCCGCCGCCGCGTGGAATGAGTATCTGGCGTGGCTGCGCAAGGACGATCACAACTCGGTCGGGGCGATTATCGAGGTGGTTGCGCGCGGTGTCCCCGCGGGGATCGGCGCGCCAGTTTATGCCAAGTTAGACACGGATTTGGCGGCGGCGATGATGTCGATCAATGCGGTCAAAGGCGTCGAGATTGGCGAGGGCATGAATGCGGCATCACTGACCGGTCGCGATAATGCCGACGAAATTTTCATGGGCCCCGATGGGCAGCCGGTCTATTCCAGCAACCACGCAGGCGGTATTCTGGGTGGGATCAGCACGGGTCAGGATGTGGTGGTGCGTTTTGCGGTCAAGCCGACCTCCTCGATCCTGTCCCCGCGCAAGTCGATCCGCATGGATGGCACCCCGATGGAGGTGATTACCAAGGGCCGGCATGACCCGTGTGTCGGTATTCGTGCCGTGCCTGTGGGTGAGGCGATGATGGCTTGTGTCATCCTTGACCACCTGCTGCTGGATCGTGGTCAGACGGGTGGCGTTAGGGGCAAGATCGGATGATGTTGCGCGGGGCGTTGCGGGCGCATCTGGCCGCGGTGGGCCGCCCAGATGCGGCGCATGATGTGGCTCATACGGACCGCGTATGGGCCAATGCGCAAGTGATTGCCGGCGGCGAACCGGCCTGCGATATGACGGTTCTGCTGGGCGCGACTTATTTGCATGATTTGGTTACCTTGCCGAAAGATCACCCTGATCGTGCCCGCGCGTCTAGCTTGTCGGCGCAAATGGCGCGACCGGTTTTGGCGGGTTTGGGTTTGACAAGCGAGCAGGTGCAAGCCGCCAGCCATGCGATTGAGGCCCATAGTTTTTCCGCCAATGTGCGCCCCGAAACGCGCGAGGCGAAGATTTTGCAGGACGCCGACCGCATCGAGGCATTGGGCGCGATCGGGATTGCGCGCTGCTTTGCGACGACAGGGGCCATGGGTGGCGCGCTGTTTCATGGGCTGGACCCGTTCGGGCAATCGCGCCCGCTCAATGACAAAGCTTATGCTGTTGATCATTTCAAGCTCAAATTGCTGGCGCTGCCCGAGACGATGCAAACACTGTCCGGGCGCAAGCTGGCGGAGGACCGTGCAAATGTTTTGCGCGATTTTCTCGACCAGTTGGCCAGTGAATTGGATGTGCCTGCTAGCGGCTGGTGACGGGCTGTTTGGACAGTTGCACCGCCAGAATGCCGCCCGCGATGATCGCCACGCCCAACACGTCAAAAGGCCCCAGATTTTCGCCCAATAGAACCGCGGCAATTGCGACGCCGAGAAACGGATTGAGAAAGTGGAAGGTGGATGCCTTGACCATGCCGATCCGTCCGACCAGCATGAACCAGACCCATGTCGCAAGCAGGCCCGGCACCAGTGTGGTGTAGCCGAAAGCCACGATCAACTGCCAGTTCCAAGTGACATCGAGCGTCTCGAAGGCGAGCGCGGGCCCCCATAGAACGGCACTGCCCACAAGCATTTGCAGCCCGACGATCATCAAAACATTGCCGCCCGAGCTGGCGCCAAGCACCGCAAGCGTCGCCACGGTGAGCGATATCACCCCGAGGATACTTAAGATCAGCCCGAACGGATCAACCCCGCCGCCAAGCCGTGCGCCCATGATCAGGGTCACGCCAACCACGCCCGCAACAAGGCCTGCAACACCCAATGCCCTGATCCGCTGGCCCATGAATAGCCAACCTGCAAGCGCCACCAAAAGCGGCATCGTGGAGGCGATGATGGCCGCAAGCGATGCCTCGATCGTCTGCATCGCAACGAAATTCATGCCCAGATAAAGCGCGTTCTGGCAAATGCCGAAAACCACGACACCGGTCCATTGTCGCCGCGTCAGGGCCATGGTTTGACCCAGCAGTTTTGCGATGAAAATACCAATGGCGCCGGATACCAAAAAGCGCAGCGCAAGCGCGGTCAGTGGCGGGGCGAATTCGACAATAATCCGCGCCGATGTAAACGCCGAAGACCACATCGCCGCAAAGGCGAAGCCCATTAAAATTGCTTTCATATCCATTGCGCGAGACTTGCCGAAAGTCATGTTGCACGCAATCGGTATTGCACGGTGCGCAAACAAAAAGGGCCACCAAACCGGCGACCCTTTTTAAAATTCTATGTGAGGCAACTTAGTCGTTCACGGAATCTTTCAGTGCTTTGGCGATTGTCATTTTGACAACTTTGTCGGCGTCTTTTTTGATCTGTTCGCCTGTGGCAGGGTTACGCACCATGCGCTCTGGACGTTCGCGGCAATAGATTTTGCCAACACCGGGAAGTGTGACAGCACCGCCGCCGGATACTTCACGAGTGATCAGACCGCAAACGGCATCAAGTGCTGCGCCTGCGGCTTTCTTGTCTGTGCCCATTTCGTCTGCAAGTGCTGCAACGAGTTGTGCTTTAGTCATCGGTTTTGCCATTTTCTGGTCTCCATCGTTACGCCCGACCTATGGGGCCTCATGTGGCCACAGTTAACGGTATCTTGTGTCCCACCACAACGTTTAGTGAACGAAAAAACACCAAAAATGGCACTTTTTTGCTTCTTTTAGGCGCATCAGAGGAAAGCTGTCTCTTCAAAGCTACGCAACTTGCGGCTGTGAATCCGTTCCAGCGGCATTTCGCGCAAGATTTCCATCGCCTGAATTCCGATCCGCAGGTGGCTTGCGACCTGTGTTTTGTAGAAATCAGACGCCATGCCGGGCAGCTTCAATTCACCATGCAAGGGTTTGTCACTGACGCAAAGCAGCGTGCCGTAGGGCACCCGAAACCGGAAGCCGTTGGCCGCGATTGTCGCACTTTCCATGTCCAATGCGATGGCGCGGGACTGCGATAGCCGTTGCACAGGGCCTGAATGTTCACGCAGTTCCCAGTTGCGATTGTCGATTGTCGCGACCGTGCCGGTGCGCATGATCCGCTTCAACTCGAAGCCTTCAAGCTCGGTCACATTGGCCACTGCCGTTTCCAGCGCGATCTGGATTTCGGCCAGCGCAGGGATCGGCACCCAGACGGGCAGGTCGTCATCCAACACATGATCTTCGCGCAAATAGGCATGCGCCAGAACATAGTCACCCAGCCGTTGCGAATTGCGAAGTCCGGCGCAATGCCCAACCATCAGCCATGCGTGCGGGCGCAGAACAGCGATATGATCGGTCGCGGTTTTGGCGTTGGACGGGCCGACGCCGATATTGACCAACGTGATGCCGCCGCCGCCTTTGCGCTTGAGGTGAAACGTCGGCATTTGCGGCAGTTTTGCGGGCACGGGCATGGGCGTAGTGGGGTCGCTGATTTCGACGTTTCCCGTGCCCACAAAGCTGGTGTAACCACTGTCGGGATCAGCCAGAACATGGCGCGCATAGGATTCAAATTCCTCGACGTAGAACTGGTAGTTGGTGAACAGAACGTGGTTTTGAAAATGCTCGGCTGCGGTGGCGGTGTAATGCGACAGCCGCGCCAGAGAATAGTCGATCCGTTGCGCTGTAAACGGGGCAAGCGGGCGCGCGCCGTCAGGATAGAGATACCCGTTTCCATTCACGATACTATCGTGGGTCGTGGACAGGTCAGGCACGTCGAAATTATCACGTAGCGTGAAATCCATGCTGCCGTCTTGCGGCACGGACACGGTTGCATCATTGGCCACGGCGAAATGCACAGGCATCTCGGTGGATGAGGCGCCGATCAGGACGGGCACGCCGTGGGATTCGATGATCAGAGCGATTTGTTGTGTCAAATAGTGCGCAAACAGGTCGGGGCGGGTGACGGTTGTTGCGTATTCGCCGGGTTCTGCGACGTGACCGAACGACAGCCGGCTGTCGGTTTTGGCGTAGCTGGTCGTGGTAAATCTGATCTCGGGGTAAAACGCCCGAATGCGCGCGTCCGGCTGCCCGTTGGTGATCGCCTCATTGAAATTTTCACAAAGAAAGTTGGCGGCGGTGGCGTAAAGCGTTTGCAGCCGCGCAACGGCGGATTTTGCGTCCATAAAGCTTTCGTGTGCGGGCACGTCGGGCGTGCGGATTTCAATGGTCATGCAGGGTCCTCAAATAGTTCGGTGATCTCGAATTTAGCCACATCGACCAAGCCCAAATCGGAAATACGTAACGCCGGTATGACAACCAAGGCCAAAAGCGAATGCTGCATGTAAGCGTTATTCAAAGTGCAGCCGCAAGCAGCCATTGCCGCGACCATTTTGTCGGCCTCGGCTGCGACCTGTGCGGCGGGGCTATCGGACATCAATCCTGCAATCGGCAGCCTGACCAGCGAGAGTTCGCGGCCGTCTTTCCAGACGGAGACGCCGCCGCCCACCTCGCCCAGACGGTTTGCCGCCAGCGCCATGTCCGCGCGGTTGGTGCCAACCACGATCATGTGGTGACTGTCATGTGCGACCGTGGATGCGATGGCCATGTCGCCGGTATAGCCAAAGCCGGAGACAAAACCGTTCACCACAGCGCCTGTCGCGCGGTGCCGTTCTACCAGCGCGATTTGGCAGACGCCGTTTTCACCCTCGACGATGCCGTTGTTCACCGGCAGATCAGCAAAAAGTGCCTCGGTCGGGGCCTGATTTTCGACAACCCCAATCACACGCGCCGTGACCGTATTTTTTCCGTCGGGGGCGTGAATTTCAAAGTCTGTGGCGCCAAGAACCTTGCCCATATGCACAGTTTGTCGTGCGCTGTCGGGCCAGTTGTAATGCGGGCAATCAACGGTAATCTTACCGTCAATTGCCACCGTCTGGCCGCGCGCGATTACATGTTCGATGGGCAATGTTTTCAGATCAGAGGTCAGGATCATATCGGCCCGCCGACCCGGCGCAATAGATCCCAGCTCGCGCTCCAGCCCGAAATGCGTGGCTGTGTTTATGGTGGCCATTTGCAGTGCAATCAGCGGATCACAACCACAGTCAATCGCGTGGCGCAAAACGCGGTTCATATGGCCGTCATTGACCAGTGTGCCAGAGTGGCAATCGTCAGTGCAAAGGATGAAGTTGCGTGGATCAAGCCCCTTTTGCGTCACGGCGGTGATCTGGCTTTCAACATCATACCAAGCCGAGCCAAGCCGCATCATTGATTTCATGCCCAACCGCACCCGCGCAATCGCATCGGCCTCGGCGGTGCCTTCGTGATCGTCGGCGGCCCCGCCTGCAGCGTAGGCAGAAAAGGCGCGCCCCTTGTCGGGGCTGGCATAGTGCCCGCCGACGGTTTTTCCTGCGTTCATGGTCGCGGCCATTTCGGCCAGCATTTGCGGATCACCGTTGACCACACCGGGGAAATTCATCATTTCACCCAACCCGATGATCCCGGGCCAAGCCATTGCCTCGGCGACATCCGCGGCGGAAATCTCGAAGCCGGTTGTCTCTAATCCGGGCGCAGAGGGCGCACAGGACGGCATCTGGGTATAGATATTCACCGGCTGCATCAGCGCTTCGTCATGCATCATGCGCACCCCCGCAAGGCCCAGCACATTGGCGATCTCGTGGGGGTCGGTGAACATGGTGGTCGTGCCGTGTGGAATAACGGCAGCCGCAAATTCGGCGGGGGTCAACATGCCGCTTTCGATATGCATGTGGCCGTCGATCAGGCCCGGGATCAGGTAGCGGCCATGTGCCTCGATGACGTCCGTATCGGGACCAATGCAATGCGAAGCGTCAGGGCCAACATAGGCAAAGCGCCCGTCGGCCACCGCCACTTGCCAACCATCCAGCACCTCGCGGGTCTGCACGTTTACCAACTTGCCGCCGCGCACAACCGTGTCAGCGGGACTGCGCCCTGCGGCGACAGCGACCAAACGGGGGGCGACATCGGCCCAAGATTTGATGTGATTTTCCATCCCCAAATGTTTCACCATTTTTCATGGTGTTCAAGAGGTGATGCTTTCAATGCTGGTCGGCAAATGCAGAGGGCCGCCTGTTCACCACAAGCGACCCACTCATTGCGTCTGGTTTGAGAGCTTACTCGAGCGATGCAATATAGGCGTAGATGTCGGCAGCTTGCTGCTCGTCGCGCACCTTATATGCCATTTTACTGCGCGCGCGACGGTCATCCAGCGTGGTGCGCAACCATTCGGTCGGGTCCTGCACATAGGCGACAAAGCTTTCTTCGTCCCATACAGCGCCAGTCGCCGCGACTTCCAGAATGCTGTCGCCGTAACGGAACCCGTCTTGGGCACCTACGGGACCGCCAGCCAAACCATAAAGGTTCGGGCCCGATTTTGCACTGCGCCCGGCAAGAACATCGCCTGCGCCGTTGCGAACAACGTGGCAGGCCACACACTGGCGGTTAAACTGTTCTTCACCGGCGGCCACGTCACCCTGTGCAAAGGCGGGCAGTGCGAGTGCTGTGAATAGGGCAACAAGAGGGAGATTTCTCATGTTCATAGTCCTTTTGATCCAAGGGCCACGGGGATGATCCCCGTATAGCCGATAATTAGTCTTATCCGCGCCAAAATAAAGTGGCAAATTTATAGGCCTGCGTGGTTTGCATTGTGCCATGTCAGGAAATCAGACTATCCCAACAGCCAAGAAAATGCCAGTCCGGCGGCTATGCTAAAGCGTCGCAGGGCAGTTTTCCGCCAGCAATCGACAAATTGCAGCGGATCGAACGCCGCCCGGAGACCCCGTGAGTTTACGCGCGGATGACCCGGCTGCGAAGGTTTGGCTGTGCGTTGGCCCTGCTTGTGCGTTGGCCTTTGCGCAGAGCGGCTATTTGGCGCTTGCGCCAAATAGCCGGACGCCGTTATTGGGCCGCGACGGTGTTGCCAACCTTTTCGACTTTCACAGCCGAGAATTTGAACTCCGGAATTTTGCCAAAAGGGTCCACCGCGGGGTTGGTCAGGATATTGGCCGCCGCCTCGACATAGGCGAAGGGCAGGAACACCATATCGGGGGACACCGCGCGGTCGGATCGCGCCATGATCTCGATCGAACCGCGGCGCGTGGTCAGCCGCAACATGCCGCCCGGTGCAACGTCAAGTTTGCGCAATGTGCTGGGATGCAACGAACAGTTTGCCTCTGGCTCCATCGCATCCAGAACCTTGGACCGCCGCGTCATCGACCCGGTGTGCCAATGCTCCAACTGCCGTCCCGTGGTCAGAATCATCGGATAGTCGGCATCGGGCGCCTCGTCGGGCGCAATCACCTCGGCGGGGGTGAATTTTGCGCGGTTATCTTGGCGCGGGAACCCGTCGGCAAAGACTATCGGCTGACCCGGATCGGTGGCGGAGAGCGACGGATAGGTCACCGCGCTTTCGGTTTCCAACCGGTCCCAAGTGATGTTGTTGAAAGATTTCATCAACAGGCCCATTTCGGCAAAAACCTGTGATGGATGCGTATAGGTCCAGCCAAGGCCAAGGCGTTTTGCCAGTTCGACCTCAATCCACCAATCTTCGCGCGCCTCACCCGGAGGGGCGACAGCGGGACGGCCCATTTGCACCTGACGATTGGTGTTGGTGACGGTGCCCGATTTTTCCGCGAAAGCCGAGGCAGGCAGGATCACATCGGCATAGTTTGCAGTTTCCGTGATGAAAATATCCTGCACAATCAGGTGCGTGAGCTTTGCCAAGGCATCACGCGCATGTTCGACATCGGGGTCGGACATTGCGGGGTTTTCGCCCAGAATATACATACCGTGGATATCCCCGTCGTGCACCGCGTCCATGATCTCGGTCACGGTCAGGCCCTTTTGCGCCAAAAGCGGCTCGTTGACAGCATCCGCCGCCAGATCACGGGCCCAGACCTCGGCGAAACGCGACCGCACGCCGTCGTCGGTGACGGTTTGCATATCAGGCAGGAACATCGGGATCAGGCCCGCATCGGACGCGCCTTGCACGTTATTTTGGCCGCGCAACGGGTGCAGGCCGGTGCCAGGGCGCCCGACATTGCCCGTCATCAACGCAAGACTGATCAGGCAGCGCGAATTATCGGTGCCATGGATGTGCTGCGACACGCCCATGCCCCAGAAAATCATGCCGGCCTTGGCACCTGCGAATGTGCGGGCCACATCGCGTAACACCTCGGGCTCAATGCCACAAATCTTCGACATTTTCTCGGGGGTGAAGTTGGCAAGGTGCGCTTTTTCAGCTTCCCAGTTTTCGGTGAACTTGGAGATGTAGGTCTCGTCATATAGCCCCTCGTCCACGATCACATGGCAGATCGCGTTGAGCATCGACACATCCGCGCCGGGCCGGAATTGCAGCATGTGCGACGAGTGACGCTTCAGCGCCTGACCGCGCGGGTCCATCACGATCAGTTTGCCGCCATTTTTCGCGAATTGCTTAAAATAGGTCGCGGCAACAGGGTGGTTTTCAACAGGGTTCGCGCCGATCACAATCGCCACATCGGCGTTTTCGATCTCGTTAAATGTTGCCGTGACTGCGCCCGATCCGACGTTTTCCATCAGGGCCGCGACGGATGAGGCGTGGCAAAGCCGCGTGCAGTGGTCGACGTTGTTGTGGCCAAATCCCTGGCGGATCATTTTCTGGAACAAATACGCCTCTTCATTGGTGCATTTGGCGGAGCCAAAGCCCGCGACAGATGCGCCGCCTTTGTCTGCCTTGAGGTCCAAGAGCCCCTTGGCCGCGAAATCAAGCGCCTCGTCCCATGACGCCTCGCGGAAGACTTCCTGCCAGTTTCCGGGGTCCACATTCAACCCCTTCGCAGGGGCATCATCGCGGCGGATCAGCGGTTTGGTCAGCCGGTGTGCGTGGTGGATATAGTCAAAGCCAAAGCGCCCTTTGACGCAAAGCCGTCCTTCGTTGGCAGGACCGTTGATGCCCTCGACAAACTTGACCTTGCCGTCTTTGACCTTAAGCGAAATCTGGCAGCCAACGCCGCAGAACGGGCAGACGCTTTTGGTTTCACTGTCAAAATCCGCGCTGTCACCGACCTGGTTTTCGTCCGTGACCGTTGCGGGCATCAAGGCCCCCGTCGGGCAGGCCTGCACACATTCGCCGCACGCCACACAAGAGCTGTCGCCCATCGGATCGTCCATGTCGAAAACCGGGTAGGCGTTGTGCCCGCGCCCGGCCATGCCGATCACGTCGTTGACCTGCACCTCACGGCAGGCACGCACGCAAAGGCCGCACTGAATACAAGCGTCGAGGTTGACCGACATCGCCACATGGCTGCTGTCAAGCATGGGGATAAAATCAGGCTCTAACTTGGGGAAACGGCTGGTTGTGACATCTTGCGCCGCGGCCATATCCCATAGATGAGAGGACTTGTCATGGGCGACATCGCGGGTCGGCTGATCAGCGACCAGCAGCTCCACCACCATCTTGCGGGCCTGCACTTCGCGCGGCTGGTCAGTCGTCACAACCATGCCCTCGGACGGTTCGCGGATGCAGGACGCGGCCAACGTGCGCTCGCCCTCGATCGCGACCATACAGGCACGGCAATTGCCGTCGGAGCGATACCCCGGCTCTGGTTTATGGCACAGATGCGGGATGATCAGGCCGCGCCCGTTTGCGACTTCCCAGATGGTCATGCCTTTCTCAGCTTCGACCGATTTACCATCAAGTGTGAATGTAATTTTCGCCATCAGATTTCATCCTTGAAGTGGGTCATCACCATTTTGATCGGGTTCGGGGCTGCTTGGCCAAGGCCGCAGATCGAGGCATCGACCATGGCGGTTGACAGATCTTTGAGCAGCGCCTGATCCCATTTCGGGGCCTGCATCAGCTTCACCGCTTTTTCGCAGCCGACACGACAAGGGGTGCATTGACCGCAGCTTTCATCCTCAAAGAACCGCAGCATATTGAGGGCAGCATCGCGGGCGCTGTCACGCGCGGACAGAACCACAACCGCCGCCGACCCGATAAAGGTGCCATGCGGTTGCAGCGTGTCGAAATCGAGCGGGATGTCGTGCATCGACGCGGGCAGCAAACCAGAGGACGGCCCCCCCGGTTGATAGGCCTTGAACACCTCGCCGTCGGCCATGCCGCCGCAAGCCTCAATAATATCGGTGATCGTGGAGCCAGCAGGCAGAAGATGCACGCCAGGGTTCCTGACGCGGCCCGAAACCGAGTAGCTGCGTAGACCCTTGCGGCCATTCTTTTCGACACTATTCAGGCATTCCGGCCCTTCGCGGACAATTTTCGCGACCCACAAAAGCGTCTCTACGTTATGCACCAGCGTCGGTTTTCCAAAGATACCGACTTGGGCCACAAATGGTGGTCGATGGCGCGGAATGCCGCGTTTGCCTTCAATGCTCTCGATCATCGCGGATTCTTCGCCGCAGATATAGGCGCCAGCGCCGCGCCGCAGATCGATGTAGCCCGCCTCGACGATGCCAGCGGCCTCCAGACGCGCAATTTCAGCGGCCAAAATGTGCAGCACCGCAGGATATTCGTCGCGCATATAGATAAAGGCTTTTTCGGCCTCGACGGCCCAAGCGGCGATCAACATACCCTCGAGAAACAAATGCGGGGTGCGTTCGAGATAGTAGCGATCCTTGAACGTGCCCGGCTCGCCCTCGTCGCCATTCACAGCGATATAGCGGGTGCCTTCGTTGGCACGCACAAAGCCCCATTTTGTGCCAGACGGGAACCCCGCACCGCCAAGACCGCGCAAACCGCTTTCCTTGATCTTTGCTTGCACATCTTCCCAATTCCCACGCTCACGCAACGCCTTGAGTTCAGCATAACCGCCAGCGGCGACATAGGCGTCAAAGCCCTCGTACTCGGGGATCACGGCATGGGTATGCCCGCCCGCAATTGCGGTTCGCACCTTTTCAACGGTCGCGTGATCAATATGGGCATGACCAATCTCTAACACCGGAGCGGTGTCGCACCGGCCCATGCAAGGGGCACGTAAAACACGGACCTCAAGGGCATCAAGCCCGTCTTCGAGTGCTTTTTTCAACGCCTGCGCACCGGCCAATTCGCATGAAAGACTATCGCAAACACGAATGGTCAGCGCGGGGGGCGCGGGCTCGCCCTCTTTGATCACATCAAAATGGGCGTAGAATGTCGCGACCTCATAGACCTCGGCCTGCGACAAACGCATCTCTTCGGCCAAAGCGCGCAGATGGGCGGCGGACAAGCAGCCCTGCGCGTCTTGAATCAGGTGCAGATGTTCGATCAGCAGATCACGGCGGCGCGGCTTGTCGCCCAGCAGTGCCAGAACCTGCGCATGAGCAGTGTCGTCCAGCTGGCGGCCCTTGGTCGTGTGGCGACCTTTGCCTTTGCCCGATTTCCAGACACCTTTGCGATCATCCAATGCCATTTACCCACGTCCTTTGGTTCACTACCTGCACCCGCAGGTGTAGCGGCCCACCTTGAGCCACAACAGCGCAAATACGACACTCGGGCGTCAAGTTGCGTTCTGCGTGGACAATGATAGACCCAAAAAGTTTCCGATGGGCGGCATTATCGAAACGCAAATCCTTGGTCTGTCACCACAACCGCCGTGAGGCGCCCTGTTGCGTAAGCCCCTGTATCAATGGCAACGCAGCCGTTATTCACCATGGGCGCATCGACGATCGTATGGCCGTGTATGACCCACATTTTGTCAGGGCGCGCGACAGTGCCAAAGTCGGGATGCCCCCAGATCAGATTGCGGCGGGCCTGATCGTCAAGCGGTGCATAGGGGTCGGCACCGGCGTGGACGACCGCAACATTGCCGCTGATGAAATGCGTGGGCAGCCTGCGCAGCCACCCGATAAGATCAGCACCCATTGCAGCGACCAAGGCATCACGGGCGGCTTTCATCTTATCCGCATCCGCATTTTCATGCACGCCCGAGATCCCGAAACTGGCCACTGTTTGCAGGCCGCCATAGCGCATCCAGCGGTTGCCAGTCTGTTCAGGGGCATCAATGAAATCCAGCAGCATCGCTTCGTGGTTGCCAAGCAGGCAAATGATCTCGGGGCGGGCCGCCAAGCTGCGCAAAACCGCCGCACTTTCGTCCCCGCGATCCACATAGTCACCGACGCAAACGACCGTATGCGCAGCATCCACGCCGGCAAGAACCCGCTGTAGCAGATCATTGCGGCCATGAATATCGCCGACAACGACAAGGGGGGTTGCGGGTGAAACGGTCTCTGGCGGCTGACCCACATCGCGCAGGGGCTTTCGTGAAAACCAATTAAACATGCCAAATTCCCAGTTTTGCGAACAATCTGTTGCTATTGCCGCACAGCGTTGGGCCATTTTTTAGAAGAAACCGAACGGCTTGGAAAGCCAGCTTCAAAAACTGCTATGGGTTAAAAATTGTGCTGGTAGGAATTGAAGACAAATGAAACAGCAAAAGAATGCTGCGGCCAACTTTTTGGGTGTGTTGGCTTGCATCTTGCCCGCGACGGCAATGCAGGCCCAAAATCTGTCCACTTACGGCACGACCGGCCTGATCGACATGCCCAGTGCCGCGACTTTGGATGATGGTGCATTGGCCTTCACCAGCAGTTTTGCCGGCCCAACCATCCGAAACACCCTGACGTTTCAAATTACACCCAAGCTGCAAGGAACGTTCCGTTATGGCGTGATTGATCAATACCTGTCGGGCGGCACAAAGAGCCTTTATGACCGCAGCTTTGATCTAAGCTACCGGATCAATGACGAGACGAAATATCTGCCAGCCTTTGCTATCGGTTTGCGCGATTTTGGCGGCACCGGTGTTTACAGCAGTGAATATGTTGTCGCGACCAAATCCATCACGCCCGCCATTCAGGTCACCGCAGGTTTGGGCTGGGGTCGTTTGGGTGAACGCAACGGGCGTCCGTCACCGTTTACCGGTCTCTCCGAGGATTTCGGCACCCGCCCGAACACCAGTGCCGGTGGCATCAGCGAAACAGGTCAGTTGGATTTTGACGCTTGGTTCAAAGGCGATATTGCCCCGTTTGGCGGGGTATCATGGCAGGTCACTGAAAAGCTGACCTTGATGGCCGAGTATTCCTCTGACGAATATAGCCGCGAAGTGTCGCGCGGGCTGCTGTCGATGGACTCTCCGGTCAACTTTGGCCTGACTTACGCTTTCGACAACGGTGTCAATCTTGGTGCCTCTTATTTGTATGGCAGTGAGTTGGGTGTCCGCATCAGCTATGTGGTGGACCCGAAAACATCCCGGGCCCCCAGCGGCATCGAAGAATCGCCGCTTGCTTTGCAGCCCCGCAGCACTGTTGCAAGTGCAAGCTGGAACCAGCCGCGCGGCACAGACTCTGTTGTGGACGTCCTGAGCGCACGGTTGGCGGATCAGGGTCTGATGCTGGAGGGCCTGTCGGTGAACGGCAACCGCGCCAGTGTCCGGGTCATCAACACCCGCTTTCCTGCAAAAGCACAAGCGCTGGGCCGCACCGCCCGTATCATGGCGAATACATTTGCGCCCCAGGTCGAGATGTTTGACGTTACGTTTGTGGTGAACGGCATGGCCACAACCACCGCGTCGCTGGCCCGTGCCGATCTGGAAGATCTGGAGTTCGACCTTGATGGCGCGTGGAAATCGTTTGCACGCACCGCGTTGACCGATGCCACACAAGCCAATCCCTCAGATGAATTGACCGGGATTTATCCTAAATTCACCTATGCGCTGCGTCCCTATCTGACCCCCAGTTTTTTTGACCCTGACAGTCCGGTGCGTGCCGAGATCGGCGCCTCGCTGACAGCCGCCTATGAGGTCCGGCCGGGTATGATCCTGTCAGGGGAGTTGCGCCGCCCATTCTATGATACCGTGTCCGATGCGACCCGCGTCTCTAATTCTGTCTTGCCGCGCGTGCGAACCGACGGTGTGCGATATGCGCAAGAATCTGATATTGAACTCACGCACCTTACCGCCGAATATTTTTTCCGGCCCGGTGAGAACATGTATGGCCGCCTGACAGCTGGCTATCTCGAAAGCATGTTTGGTGGCGTTTCCGCAGAAGTGCTGTGGCAGCCCGTCAATAGCCGTCTGGCGCTGGGCGCCGAGCTCAATTACGTCAAGCAGCGCGACTTTGATATGCGGCTCGGTTTTCAAGATTATGAAGTCGCGACAGGGTTTTTCAGCGCCTATTACGACTTTGACAACGGATTTCAGGGGCAGCTCGATGTTGGGCGTTACCTTGCGGGCGACTGGGGTGGCACCGTGACCGTGAACCGGGCGTTCAAAAACGGGGTCAAGGTTGGCGCCTTTGCGACGCTGACGGATGTGTCATTCGAAGATTTCGGCGAAGGCTCGTTTGACAAGGGCATCACTATCGAATTTCCGATCGGGTATTTGAGCGGTGATCCGTCGCTGAACACCTTCGGCCAGACAATCCGCACAGTGCAACGTGATGGTGGTGCAAGGCTCGACATCCGCAACCGCCTGTATGATGTCACCCGCGGGTATCGCACGCCAAGCATGGAAGACCAGTGGGGCAAGTTTTGGAGATGATCACGATGCGCACACCTATTTTGTCCGCCATCGCGGCCCTTCTTGCCGGATGCGCTGCGACCGATGATGCGACACGGGCGACGGCTGAACGGGTTCTTGATTATGCCCAACAGACCATCACGCCCACGCTTCAGGAATCCCGGTATATTGCGGCCGAACAGGCAGGGGCGCCGTTGCTGAAATTCGGGATCGAGGAACTTGAAGTGGTTACTATTGGCGTGTTTGATACCCGGCGCGATGGCATCGAGACATGGCTGACTGCCTCTGGCCCGTCTTTTGCGATCGAAGACGGATTCTTGCGCAATACCCGCGGGTTGGGCGATGATTTGATGTCATCGGACGTGTCCCAGACCCGCGCTGCGGTGTTGGGCCGCAAAGACGGGGCTGTTGAACGGTTCATGACATTTATCGGGCCGGAAGAGCAAACAGTGACCCGCAGCTATGTTTGCGATATCGAGGTGCGCGGTGCGCGCGATTTGACCGTCAATAGCCTCGTTGTGAACACCACACTTGTCGCGGAAACATGCACCAGCACTGACCAAAAATTTGAAAACCTTTACTGGCTGCGTGATAGCAACGGAAAAATGGTGCAATCGCGTCAATGGGCAAGTGATAACATCGGTCCGGTTGTCATGCGCGACGGCCCGAATCGATAAGCAGTAAAGGTGACTGGAACCTTGCCGCGTTTGACGCTAGAAATTTAAGTCGGGATTGAGAAGGATTTGCACGTGAAGAAGATTATTTTGGCAGGCGTCATGTTTGCATTGGCAGGTTGCGGGTCAGCCTACAAAAGCCCGATTGTGCGCGCGAGCGACGATAACACCCGCGTGCGGGTCATGCAGATGACCGGCGAAACGGTGATGCTGGCCAATAGCGCAACGTATCAACCCCGGTCTTTGCCCGCGATTTTCGACATGACCGCAGGCGGCGGAACCGCACGGGCCACGGGCGCGTTGCCACAACCGGTTTTATCCCCGTCCGTGCGTCCCAACGAAATTACATCACGCATCCCGCCCACACCTACGGTTGCGCCATATGCGATTGGTGTCGGTGATGTGGTCTTGCTGGCAACGCCGCGCGGTGGCTCGACGGTCGAGGAACTTTCCGGTCTGCTTGCTGCCCAGAACACCCGCCAAGGCTATACCGTGCAAGATGACGGGTCGATCAACATCCCCAATGTCGGGCGCGTCCAACTTGCGGGTATGACAATCGACAACGCCGAGGCCGAGCTGTTTCAACGCCTTGTCGAAAACCAGTTGGACCCGACATTCAGCCTCGAAATCGCGGAATTCAACTCGCGCAGGGTCTCGATCGGTGGCGCCGTTGGCCGGCCGGCCGTGGCCCCGATTTCCCTGACACCGCTTTATCTGGACGAGGCAATTGCCACTGCTGGCGGTATAACGGTTCAGGATCAGGATTTCTCCTCGATCCGGATTTACCGCGGTGGATCACTGTATGAAATCGCGCTGAACGATTTTCTGACCAACCCTGATCTGCGGCAAATCCGTCTGATCGATGGCGACAGTGTTTTTGTCGACACCTCTTATAACCTGAACGATGCGCAGGACTATTTTGCGCAACAGATCACCCTGAACCAGGCCCGCCAGCAATCGCGCGCCGCCGCCCTGTCGGAGCTGAACACAGAAGTGAACCTGCGCCGTGCAAACCTGAACGAAGCGCGCAGCAATTTTGAAACCCGTGCAAGTCTGGGCGCAGAAAAGCGCGACTATGTTTACCTGACGGGTGAAGTTGGCAAGCAATCGCGTTTTGCCTTGCCTTACGGGCAGAGAGCATCGCTTGCAGATGCACTGTTTGATGGCGGTGGCGGTATCCCGACCGAGACCGGCGACGTGAGCCAGATTTATGTGCTGCGCGCCTCTGATGATCCGCGCGAGTTCGGCGCGGTCACGGCCTGGAATCTTGACGCAAGCAACGCGACTAACTTTACACTGGCGGCGCGGTTCGAGTTGCGCCCCAATGATGTGGTGTTTGTCGCGGAACAACCGGTGACGCGCTGGAGTCGTGTCATTCGACAGATCACGCCATCGCTGATCACCACGTCGGTCGCCGCTGCGACCAATTAAACAGCTGTGGGAAAGCCGGGGGTTTGCGCCTTTGGCTTTTTTACCTGCGCACCGTCACAACATCTGATTCGCTGGCGGCGTCAAATAGGCTTCAAAGCACGCAAAGCCACTGGTTTCTTGCCCTTCGAGGTCATATTTTGGCCAGATTCAGGCTTTTCTTGAACCGCGACCTATGGTAAACATAAAAATAGATTATTTAATTGGAGTCCAAGATATGACTATTCGTTCACTTGTAACCGCCGCTGCGCTTGTTGCCTTCACATCACCGGCGTTTGCGCAAAACGGCGAAGAAATCACAATCCTCGATGATTCTGTGTCGACAGCCACGCATCTTAATTCTGCCTTTGTCGTCGGTGGTCTGGCCGCCGGCTTCTTTATCATTGCGGGCGGCAAATCAAAGACAACAGTCACGACCAACTAATATTTGGCGGTTGCCATAACCTGATTTGAAAAGGGCTGCCAATTCGGTGGCCCTTTTTATTTGGCAGATGCGGTTTACGCTGGGCGCCGCAGACGGATAAGCCCTGCAACCGCAAAGATGGCCATCAGAAATGCGGTCGATCCAAGCATAAACGTCGCCGCGGACATCATCACGCCGCCTTGCCCCAGCCCGAACAGCGCGTCACCCAAGACAATCTGCGCCCCCAGAGTGGCCGCAAAAAGCCCCGCGATGCCAAACGCCCCGATCGTCGTCATCACACCCACAAGACCGGTTTTTCCTGGTTGATAAAGTGCGCGGCGCAGCGCGATGAATTGCTTGCCAACATCTGCCTGAATGGCCATCAGCGCCGGCACGATCATCAAGACAAGCACCATGCCAAAGCCCAACCCGTAGACCAGTGTGATCACGGTAGGTTTCAGGAACTGGGCCTGACTTGACCCTTCATACAGCAGCGGCATAAGGCCCAGAACCGTGGTCAGCGTGGTCAGCAGCACGGGGCGCAGCCGGTCGGCAGTGCCATCAATGATCGCAGGGATCAGTCCGCGTTCTTGCGCATATTCATCCACTGTTGTGACCAGAACAATTGAATCGTTGATGATAATTCCGACCATGCCGATCAACCCCACCACGGTGAAAATACTCATCGACACGCCCCAGACGTAGTGCCCGTAGATTGTGCCCACCAACCCAAAGGGAATGATCGCCATCACCACCAGCGGGCGCGTCCAACTGGAAAAAATCCACGCCAGCGTCAGGTAGATCCCGATCAGAATCAGGGTCAACCCATTGCGCGCTTCGCCCAAAAACCTGTCGGATTGCTCTGACAGTCCCGATAAATTGGTTTGCACGCCAAAATCCGCTTCGATTTTTGGCAAGATCACGGTCTCGACGGTCTGCATGATTTCGGTGGCGCGGGCCGCGTCATCGTCCGATAGGTCGCCCGTGACCGAAATCAGTTGCACCCCGTTTTCGCGCCGAATCGTGGAAAACCCCGTGCGACGCTCTACTGATACAATATCGGCCAATGGCACGTAGGTTCCGCTATCGGCCCGCAGCAGTGACCGGTCAAGGAAATCTGCGGTCAATTCGCCCGCTGGCAATTCCACCCGTATTGTGGCCGAACGAGGTCCGTCAGGATAGCTCGCCGCCTCGATCCCACCCAGCCGGTTGCGCAGCGTTCGGCCCAGCGCATCGATGGTAAAGCCCAGCGCTTGGCCCTGCGGCGTCAACTGCAAGATCAGCTCTTCTTTGTCATACGCAAGATTATCCTCCAGCGCCGAGGCTTCGGGGAATTGTGCCAGCATGACTTTCAAGTCTTCGGCAGCCGCCTTGAGGGTTTCGGAGTCTGCGCCTGAAATCTGGATATCAAGTGCGTCACCGCCCGGCCCGGTCCCCCACCTGCGAAAACTGATCGTCTCGGCAAGCGGGTGTTTGACAACCATCTCTTGCAGCTCGCTGACAAACGCCGCGCTGGAATAGGGTCGCAGGTCGGCGTCGATCAACTCGATCGATATTGCCCCCAACAAAGAAGCGTCCTTGCTATCGGTGCCCGCGATCCCGCGCCCCGCATTGCCGCCGATTTCGGCCATCACAAAGTCGATCGGATTGCTGCCATAGCGCTCTTCATAAGATTTGCCCAAAGCTTCGGTGGCGCGCTGCATTTCTTGCATCATCGCGACAGTATCATCACGGTCCGCCCCCGCGGCCATCGCAAAATTGCCGCTAATTGACCCCTGCTCTGGTGAACTGAAGAACCGCCACGTTACATCGCCGTTGATAAACAAAGTGATTTGGGTGCTTAGCACCAGAACCACCGCCGCGATCACCGGATACCGTGCCCAGATCACCGCCGCAATAAAGGGCCGAAAGGCAGTATCGCGAACCCAACTGAAGCCACGGTTCACAAAACGACTAGGTGCATCATACCAGTGTTGTTTGCTGGAATGTGCCAATGCGTGTGACATGTGGTGCGGCAGGATCAGGAAGCATTCGACCAGACTGGCCGCCAAAACCACAATCACGGTAAAGGGGATATCGCTGATCAAATCACCAAAGCGCCCACCGATGGAGACCAGCCCAAAAAAGGCGATAATCGTGGTTATCGTTGCCGAAAATACCGGCGAAAACATACGCCGCGCGGCTGTTTCTGCCGCGGTTACCGGGTCTTCGCCCAACCTGCGCACCCGAAAATCGGCGTGCTCGCCCACCACAATTGCATCATCCACCACGATACCCAGCGTGATGATCAGCGCAAACAGCGAGATCATATTGATCGTCAACCCGGCGGCATACATCAGCGCAATCGCGGCCAGCATGGCGACCGGAATGCCCGCTGCAACCCATAGTGCGATCCGCGCATTCAAAAACAGAAAGAGGAGAGTGACAACCAGCCCGAGCCCCATCAGCCCGTTTTCCAACAAGATATTCAACCGCCCGGTGATCTGCTCTGCGCGCGTTCGGATCAGGTCGATGACAACCCCGTTGGGCATCGTCGCCTCAAAAGCATCCGCGACCTCTTGCACGCGGGCTTGCAATTCAATCGCATCGCCGCGATCCGACCGGTCCACGCGGATCGTGATCGCCGAATTTTCGCCGACAAAATAGGCGCGGTCCCGATCAATCGCGCCCTCCAGAACGCGCGCCACATCCCCCACGGTCAACACCGAATTATCGGCGTTGGTGCGCAGCGAAATACCCGATATTTCCTCGGCGGTCCGTTTGGGTGACCCTGTGCGAACCCGCGAGGTGCCCGCGACATCGCCCGCAGGGTTTGCGTCTGCTTGCGCTGCAATCGCGTCCGCAATTTGCGCCATCGTCACATCATATCTGACCAACGATTGTGACGGAACTTCGATCAGGGTTTCGCCCGCCGCGACCCCGCGCACGGTGGTCTGGGTTACACCTGCCGCAAACAGGCGCAGGATCAATTCATCGGCAAAGCGCGCCAATTGGTCAACGCCGACCGGGCCGGTGATCACCAGATCCGTGACCCGATCCGACCACTGCCCCCGGCTGACCTGTGGGTCGTCGGCGGCTTCGGGTAGATTGCTGATTGCATCTATGGCCTTTTGCACATCGTCGGCGGCGCGGTCCATGTCCCAGTTCGGCTCGAACTCCAGCCGCACGCTGGCGCGCCCCTCGGTGGATGTCGCCGTCGAATCCGTAACGCCCTGAATGGCCAGCAAGGCGGGCTCGATGACCTGCACAATCGCCAGGTCAACATCCTCGGCCCCTGCCCCGTCCCAGCCAACCGATACACTGACCGAATCAACCACAACATCGGGAAAGAACTGCGCCCGCATCTTGGGAAAGGCGATCACACCCGCAGCGATCATCACAACCATCAGCAGGTTTGCGACCGTTTTATGCCGTGTGAAATACGACAGAATCCCGCCCACTTGATGAAGGTCGCGCATGGCCTAACCCCCCATTCGGCTTTCCAGCCGCTCAACGGTTTCGGCGGGCACCTCATCGGCTTGCAATTGCGCCAGAATGCGCGCCTTGGCGTCTTCGGGCATCCGCGTATTGGCTTGCACAAAGGCCATCAGTTTGGTGCGCCGTTCCGGTGTCAGCACCAGCATTTTAGGCGCGGTCACGATCACCGCCCCATCATCAGCGCGGCGCAGCGGGTTCACCTTGATCCCGACCCCCAGAATGGGAGAGCGTTCGGCCACAACACTGATCCCGCCAAGCCCGCGCGCCCGCACGATCACGGCGTCACCTTGCCTGCGCAACACCTCGACGGTGGCCGATGTCAGCCGGTCATCGTCGCCAATCACCAACACTGTGTTATCCGCAGCAACGGCAGTCGCGGGCAATAGCGCTACCCGTTCCAGCGTAGGTTCAGCAACCGTCAAGGTCACAAAATCGCCGGGCCGGAACCCGCGCGCGCTGTCCATCCTGGCAAAGATCAGGCGACCGGTCTGGCCCTCGGCCACGGAGGCATCTTCGCGGCTGATGGTGGCGGGTGCGGTCAAATCTCCGCCCAGCACATCTAGGCGCACGGTGGCCGGTGCCGGTATAAGGCGCCCTTCACCGTCCAAAAGCCGGGTATATTGCGCGGTCGAGACACGGAACGCGACCTCCAATTCGCTGGGGTCGATCAATTGCGCCACCAGTTGGTTGGCGGTCACACGCCCGCCTTCAACCACGGATGTATCGGCAAGAACGCCGTCGAAATCGGCCACAACAGTTGTGTCGTCCAACGTGCGCTGCGCCTCTGACAAGTTGATCTGCACGCGCAACTCGCTGGTCATCGCCTGATCGATGCGCGCCTGTGCTTGGGCGACGGACTGCCGCTTTGACAGAACAGCCTGATTGGCAGACGAAACCGCCAGTTCCGCAGCCTCGACCGCGGCCGCCGTGCCAACGCCGCGCGTTTGCAGATCAACCTGTCGGGTCAAGGCGACCTGACGCAGGCGCACCTGTTCGGCTGCGGCGTCCAATTCGTCTTGCGCCAGAATCAGCGACCGCTGCGCATCGCGCAGTTCGGCCTGCGCGTCCTGCATATCGGCGCGCACACGGTCCAACGCGGATTGTGCGTCTGTCGGATCCAGCCGCAGCAAGACATCACCCGCTGAAACGATGCCCCCGTTTTGAAAGTTTTGCGAAACCTCGATAACACGACCCGTCGCAGAGGGCCGTATATCAAGCGTGCGCCTTGCGCGGACCTCGCCGAACACCGACAGCTCTGGCGTGATCGTGCCCACCTCAACGGTGATCGCATTGACCGTCAAGACCTGTTCGACCGCAGGGCGGCGACGCGGCTCTTCGGACATTTGCGCACGAATCGCACCGCTGACCATCGAGAACGCAACACCCAAAAGCGCCATTGTCGCGGCCAACAGAAAAAGCCCGCCAAGGCTACGTCGTAAAAAGCGCATGACGCTTCTCTCCCTCAAGTCTTTGTTTTGTTACGTCTCGGCCGGCGCTTTGGATTGTATTGCATATGTTATACGGCGGTCAGGCAAGTTTCCGTCGCTGGTTTTCGAATTTGTTGTCCGGAACCTTTTACCACTTTTGCAACCTGTGCAAATCGTTTCGACAGCGGGTTCGACTTGCGCCAAATCATCCCGATAGTGCGTGATGGCGGACTGCCTTCAAATCGCGAGATCGCGACAGGGGCCGCGCGCGCCTCTACTGCGATTGCCATTTCTGGCAGCAATGTGATGCCCATATTTGCACCAACCATTTGCACCAATGTCGACAGCGAACTGCCGTCCAATCCATCCCAAGGGCGCAGGGTCGCGACATTGCAAAACGACAAGGCCTGATCGCGAAAACAGTGGCCTTCTTCCAGCAACAACAACCGCATGTCGCGCAGCGTTTCGCGCGCGGGAACCGGCTTGTTTGCGTCGATAAGCGGGCGGACCAAGACGAAATCCTCGGTGAAAAGCGCGACCTCTTCAAAACTGGGCTCGTCGATGGGCAACGCCACAATCGCCGCATCCAGTTTGCCATCCGAAACCTCCTCAATGAGCCGAGGGGTCAAGGTCTCGCGGATGTGCAGGTCTGCGCCGGGATAGCTCGCCTGCAGGTTACCGATCAGCGTGGGTAGCAAATAGGGTGCGACCGTCGGAATGATGCCCAATCGCAAGCGACCCGTCATCATATCACCGGACGCTCGCGCCAGATCGCCCAACTCGTCTGCTGCAAGCAATATCTCACGCGCCCGCAGCGCAAAATCAGCCCCGAAGCTGGTCAAGCGCACCTGCCGTGCCGATCGTTCAAATAACGCCGCCCCGATCATGGATTCGAGGTCCTTGATCTGCATGGATAATGCAGGTTGCGAGATCGCGCAGACATCCGCCGCATTGCCAAAATGCAGGTGACGGGCCAGTGCTTCGAAATATCGCAGTTGTTTGAGAGTAAAGTCAGCCATAAGTCTAAATTATCGCAACGATCAGAAAATACAACTTATACTAATTGGTCGGCCTTGTTACGATGATGCAAATTCAACCTTGATTGGAGAGAACAATGGACGGAAACAGCGCAGGAAAATGCCCAGTCATGGGCCAGACAAGCACGGCAAAAGGCGCATCTGCGAACCAGCATTGGTGGCCAGAGCAGTTGAACCTCAAGGTGCTGCACCAGAACACCCCGCAGTCCAACCCGATGGGCGACGACTTCAACTATGCCGAAGAGTTCAAAACGCTCGATCTTGATGCCGTTATCGCCGATCTCCGCGCCTTGATGACCGACAGCCAAGACTGGTGGCCTGCGGATTACGGCCATTACGGCCCGTTCTTCATCCGCATGGCATGGCACTCTGCTGGCACATACCGCGTCGGCGACGGTCGCGGTGGCGCGACATCCGGCAGCCAGCGGTTTGCACCGCTCAATTCATGGCCAGACAACGTCAGCCTTGATAAGGCCCGCCGCCTGATCTGGCCGATCAAGGCAAAGTATGGCCGCAAGCTGTCTTGGGCCGACCTGATGATCCTCACAGGCAACGTTGCGCTCGAATCGATGGGCTTTAAAACCCACGGGTTTGCGGGCGGTCGCGAAGACATCTGGGAGCCAGAGGAAGACATCTATTGGGGTCCAGAAACCGAATGGCTGGCCGACGAGCGCTATGAGGGCGCACGCGAGTTGATCGGCGAATTGGGCGCTGTGCAAATGGGCCTGATCTACGTGAACCCCGAGGGACCTAACGGCAACCCTGATCCGCAACTTTCGGCCCATGATATCCGCGACACCTTCCGCCGCATGGCGATGAACGACGAAGAAACCGTGGCCTTGACTGCTGGTGGTCATACCTTCGGCAAGGCCCATGGCGCAGGTGATCCGAACAGGTTTGTGGGTGCCGAGCCGGAAGGTGCACCACTAGAGCAGCAGGGCCTTGGCTGGCAAAACAGCATGGGCACGGGCAGCGGCGTTGATACGATTTCCTCTGGGATCGAAGGCGCTTGGACGCCAACGCCCACAGCATGGGACAACAGCTATTTCGACACGCTGTTTGGCTATGAGTGGGAACTGACGAAAAGCCCCGCGGGCGCACAGCAATGGACAGCCATCGGCGGCGAAGGCACCGTGCCGGACGCGCATGATCCGTCCCGCTCTCACGCGCCAATGATGACAACCGCCGACATGGCGATGCGGGTCGATCCAGCTTATGAGAAAATCGCCAGACGGTTCCACCAGAACCCGGCTGAATTTGCTCAAGCCTTTGCAAAAGCGTGGTATAAACTGACCCACCGCGACATGGGGCCCTATGAATTGGGCTTGGGTAAACTTGTCCCTGCACAGCCAGAACTTTGGCAAGACCCAGTGCCAGCCGTCGATCACCCGCTGATCAATGACGCGGATATCGCAGATCTCAAGACGCAACTTCTTGCGGCACTGCCCATATCAACACTGGTCAAAACCGCTTGGGCTTCGGCCTCGACATTTCGTGGCTCTGACAAGCGCGGTGGCGCCAATGGTGCGCGCATTCGACTTGCACCCGCCAAGGATTGGGAGGTGAATAACCCTGCCGAACTGGCCGCAACGCTCAAGGTTCTCGAAGGCATCCAAGCGGGTTTCGGCAAGCCGGTCTCCATCGCCGATCTGATCGTGCTGGGTGGCTCTGCCGCAGTCGAGCGAGCGGCGAAAAACGCAGGCCACGCCGTGTCCGTGCCGTTCACTGCGGGGCGCACCGATGCGACCCAAGAGCAGACAGACGTGGAAAGCTACGCTTGGCTCGAGCCGAAATCTGACGGGTTTCGCAACTATCACGGCAAAACCGCGCGCAGCACTCCTGCGGAAATGCTGCTCGACAAGGCGCAGCTTTTGACCCTCACAGGGCCGGAAATGACCGTCCTTGTCGGCGGGCTGCGGGTGCTGGGCGCAAACACAGACGGGTCCGCTCATGGTGTGTTTACCGATAAAAAAGACACGCTGAGCAACGACTATTTCGTAAACCTGCTTGATATGGGCACCGTGTGGTCCGCCACGTCCAAGAACAGCTATGAGGGTCACGACCGCAAGACAGGTGCTGCCAAATGGACAGGCACATCGGTCGATCTGGTGTTCGGGTCCAACTCGATCCTGCGGGCGCTGGCAGAAGTTTACGCGGCGTCAGATGTCTCGGAAAAGTTTGTGCGCGACTTTGCGGCCGCATGGACCAAGGTGATGAACCTCGACCGGTTCAACATCGCATAAATCATGCCCAAATACGCCGGCGCAGCATACGCGCCGGCGACCAACACCACGCGACAAGACCTGCGCGCTGATCCGATAAATTTGCTTGTGGCGGAGTGTGACTTGGCTGATATGTTGGACAAGTTTGTGAAACACGGCGCTGGCAAGGTCGACATTCACCATTTATGAAGGCGCGCCTGTCAAGGTTGAAAGGTCTGGCAGGCCTTGCCGTCGGGCAAACGACGCCAACCCAATGCACGCAAGGACGCAACCTATGCCATCTGCCGATCAAATCGACACCAATGGCCACCCGATCATGCGATTTTTGCGGCACCCTGCATGGCGGTTGAGTCTGCCGGTTGTGATTGCGGCCTTGGCGTTCTGGGTCCTGCAAGAGATGTCCCGGGACATTGATTTTGCCGATGTGAGGGCAGATGCGACCAGTTATCCTAAATCGCTGTTGATCGCGTCATTCACCGCAATGATCGTCAGCTACCTGTCTTTCGCCATGTATGATGTGCTGATCCTGCCCAGCGTGACACCCGTAAAATTGCCGCTGCATATCTCCTTGATGACCGCGGGGTCCAGCATGGCGGTTTCCAATATGCTGGGATTTTCATGGCTTACAGGGGCGGCGGTGCGGTTGCGGGTCTATTCGGCTTTCGGCATCGACCTTTCGGCTGTGGCGAAACTCATTGCAATATCATGGGTCGCATTCACCGGCGGATTATGGGCCATTTTGGGCCTGCTTTTGCTGCTCCACCCAACGGGCTTGTCTCAAATACTGCCGATTTCGCCGATTTTACCCAATGGCGAGACCCTGCTTGGCGCCGCCATGTTGATCGGCATCGCGGTGTTCTTTTGGTGGACACGAAAAGGCCCGCGCAGCGTTCAAATGGGCCCGATAAAAATGGAGGTGTTGGGCGCAAAAACCGGAATAAGGCTGACGATCGTGTCGATGATCGACATTGTTGCGATGGCCGCGACCCTTTATTTTCTGATGCCCGCAGACCTGTCACAAGACTTCGTCTATTTTCTCATCGTATTTGCAGGGGCCTTCTGGCTGGGGATCGTTAGCCATTCTCCCGGCGGGCTTGGCGTGTTCGAGGCAACGCTGATTGCGGGGCTTGGTGCGGTCGGACGGTCTGATGTATTGGCGGCTATCGCGATTTACCGTGTCATCTATACGGTTTTGCCTTTTGTTTTCGCGATCACCGGACTTGCAGTTGCGTGGGTTTTGTCCAACAAGGCGCAAGCAACCAGCGGCTCGATCATGGTGCACCGCGCGATCGAACCACTCGTCCCGATTTTGGCGGCAGGACTGGCAATGCTTTCGGGGGTGATCCTTTTGATATCCGGGAACTTACCAGCGGACCCGACGCGGCTAGGGTTTTTGCGTGAATTACTGCCACTTTTCCTTGTCGAAACGTCCCACTTGTTGGGCAGCATCAGCGGAGTCCTTTTATTAATCGTCGCACGCGGCCTATATCGGCGAATGTTTCGCGCATGGCTTTTTGCGATGGTCCTTTTCGGGATCGGGTTGATAGTCTCGCTGCTCAAAGGGTTCGACTGGGAGGAAGCAATCGGCCTTACGGTTGCAATGACTATTCTGTGGATATTTCGCGCTGCCTTTTACCGCGCCGATGTTAATGCGGCGCTCAAGCTCAACTGGCGGTGGGTCATCAGCGTTGCAATCCTTGCGGGGGCCATTAGTTGGATCGGGTTCTTTGCCTATTCCAATGTACAATATTCGGACGCTCTTTGGTGGCAGGTTGCATGGAAGGGTGATGCATCACGGTTTTTGCGCGCAACGCTTGCCGTTACAGTGGTGTTGTCCGCCTTCATCCTGAATTTACTCCTCAGCAAACAATCCGGCCGCCTCAAACGCGAAGCAATCCCCGACATCGTTCTTCACCTGACCCAGAATGGAACACATGCGGACGCCGGTATCGCCCTAAGTGGCGACAAGCGGTTTATTATCACTGACGATCAGACCGCCTATATTGCCTACGCCGATACCGGCAGCACCCTTGTCAGTAAAGGAGACCCCGTTGGCGACAAAACCGCCGGTATCGCCGCAATCTGGCAACTCCGCGAAATGGCCGACAAAATGGGCCGTCGCTGTGCATTTTACGGGGTATCGGATCGATATTTGCCGACTTATCTCGACCTCGGGATGCAGATCCTGAAAATTGGCGAAGTGGCGCGCGTCAAGCTTGAAACCTTCTCTCTGGAAGGGCCAAAGCGCAAAGACTGGCGTCATGCGAAGGCGCGGATCGGGCGCGACGGGTGTCATTTTGAAGTGATCCCGGCAGGGTCAGCCGGGCCTGATATGGAAAATTTACGCGCAGTGTCGGATGCTTGGCTAAAAGCCAAGAACGGTCGTGAAAAGGGGTTCTCGCTTGGTTGGTTTACCCCTGACTATTTGGGATATTTTGATCTTGCCGTAATCCGCAATACACAAACCGGAAAAATCATGGCTTTTGCAAACCTCATGAAGACAGGTGATAACTCGGAAATTGCCATTGACCTGATGCGCTATGACCCCACAGGACCGGGCGCCGCGATGGACGCCCTATTTGCGGAAATGCTGCTTTGGGCCAGGGACCAGGGCTTTACATGGTTTTCGCTTGGGGCGGCGCCGCTCTCTGGCTTGGAAAACAGACGGCTTGCATCAACCTGGCACCGCGTCGGGAGTTTCCTTTACGAAAACGGCGAGCAGTTTTACCAATTTGAAGGGCTGCGCAGTTTCAAACAAAAATTTGATCCCGACTGGTCGGCGGAATATCTGGCAACGTCCAGCAGGCTCGATGCTGCGCGGGTTCTCTACGAGGTTAGCCTGCTTATTTCGCGTGGCGGTAAAGGGATGCAACAACACGGTGCCGCCCGTGCGCGAATTGCCCTTGCCTTTTTGGTGCGCGCGGCCAGACGCCAACTGCGGAAAACCCACAAACACTTTGGTAAACTCGCCTCGGATTGATCCGGAAAAACACTTGTCCTTTGGGTGGCAAATCACGACAGTCGGTGCACGCGGCTGACTTCCCAATCGCGTTTCAGTTGATGACAAGATGGGTACATGACCGACATAATAGATGGGATCATTGCCGCTTTTTGGTTGATCGTCACCTTTGACGCGGACCTGTGGGAAATTAGCCTGCGATCGCTACACGTCAGCCTGACGGCCTTAATCATTGCATCCGGCATCGCGATTCCGTTCGGGACGTTTCTGGCGGTTCAACGGTTTCGTTACAGGCGGTTGGTCATCTCGGTGATCAATGCGCTGATGGGGCTTCCACCAGTTGTTGTCGGGCTTATCGTTTATATTTTGTTGTCGCGCTCTGGCCCGTTTGGTGTTTTGGGTTTGCTCTTTACGCCGACTGCGATGATCATCGCACAAGTTATCATCATCACACCGGTGATTGCCTCCATCGCCCACCAGGCTATGCGCGAACTATGGGCGGAATATCATGATCTGCTGCTTTCGCTCAACGCAACCAAGTGGCAACGGATCACAACGCTCATGTGGGACGGACGGCGCAACCTTTTGACCGCCTCGCTTGCGGGATTTGGACGTGCAATCGGAGAAGTAGGCGCGATTATGATCGTCGGCGGCAATATCGAACACTTAACGCGAGTCCTGACAACCGCGATCGCTCTCGAGACTGGCAAGGGTGACTTTGCGCTGGCACTTGGGCTGGGCTTTGTGCTGATCGGATTGGCATTGGCCGTGAATATCGCGATCCACTGGCTGTCCCAAACAGAAAGGGGGCGTCGCTGGTGAGCCTGCTATTTCCCTTGATCCTGCGCGACATTCGCGTGCGCCGTCGCGGTAAATCTATTCTCGGGCCAATAAGTCTGGCCATTGAAAACGGCGGGCCACTGGTTGTCATTGGTCCAAATGGATCGGGCAAGACCACCTTGCTGCGAGTCATGCACGGGCTGGAGCGTTTCAGCGAAGGCAGCCTGGAATGGGCGGAACATGACCCCGCAAAACACAGCTATGTTTTTCAACATCCGACCGTCTTGCGGCGCAGTGTCGTGCAAAATCTGGCCTATCCGCTACATCTCATGGGGGTGCCAAAAGCCGTTATTTCGCAGACCTGCTCTGCGTGGCTGACGAAAATCAATATGGTCGATTTTGGCGATACACCTGCAACGCAACTATCGGGGGGCGAACGGCAGAAACTGGCCATCGCGCGTGCTTTGATCCGCCAACCCGACCTCTTGTTCCTGGATGAGCCAACGGCCAATCTCGATGGCCACACAACCCGCGAAATAGAAGACCTGTTGGCTCAGGCAAGCGCCACCGGCACGCGAATTGTCATGGCAACCCACGACATGGGCCAAGCGCGGCGCCTGGCGGCCCATGTCATCTTTATGAAAGGTGGTAAAATTCACGAACAGGGCAGTTCTGAAGCATTGGGAAACCCGCAAACCGCTGATCTTGCTGCATTTTTGAAAGGAGATATTGTCACATGATCCGACTGGTTTTTGCCGCACTTTTTTTCGGGCATGGTCACTGTATCGCAAACGGCAGAAGTGAAACTCGCCGTCACTTTTTCCTTTGAAAGCTCGGGGCTTGGCGCGGCGGGGTTCGGGGCCTACCCAGGCAGATCATGTATAACGCCGTTGTGCTGGAAGGGTGACGAGGCAACGCCCGCATCGCGCTGGCCAACACTTGTGCCATTGGTGAAAATCAACCCCGTGTCTTCAATGCCACGCGCAATGAGACCCAAATCCGCTGGACTTTACCCCTCTGCTGGGTCAGGTCGGCAGGCGACCATTTGCCGGAGATTCACATGTCAAACCTATCGCTGAACGACCCTTCGCTGTTGGAAACCCGCGGCTATGTGAATGGCCAATGGATAAGCAGCGCCTCGACTTTCGCTGTAACCAACCCCGCAACGGGCGAGACAATTGCACAGGTCGCGGACCTTAACGTTGCCAACACCACGCAAGCCATTGATGCAGCCTTTGCCGCCAAGGCGCAATGGGCCGCGTGGACGGGAAAGGAACGGGCTGGCGTTTTGCGCAAATGGTTCGACCTTTTGATTACGAATGCCGATGATCTGGCCACGATCCTGACCGCTGAGATGGGCAAACCCTGGCCCGAGGCGCGCGGTGAAATCGAGTACGGTGCGGGCTTTATCGAGTGGTTCGCCGAGGAGGCCAAGCGGGTCTATGGCGACGTCATCCCCGGCCACCAGCGTGACAAACGGATTGTCGTTCTCAAGCAACCGATCGGCGTCGTGGGTTCAATCACGCCATGGAACTTTCCCAATGCGATGATCGCCCGCAAGGTGGCACCAGCACTGGCTGTTGGATGCACCTTTGTCGCACGCCCTGCAGAACTGACCCCGCTTTCCGCTCTTGCGATGGCTGTTTTAGCCGACCGGGCGGGCATCCCTGCGGGTGTCTTCAATGTCATTCCGTCATCCGATAGCGCGGGCATTGGGCGCGAACTTTGTGCCAATGAAAAGGTTGCGAAAATCACCTTCACCGGCTCAACCCGCGTCGGCAAAATTCTGATGAACCAGTGCTCTGACACAATCAAGAAAATGTCGCTTGAACTGGGTGGCAACGCGCCGTTTATCGTCTTTGACGATGCCGACCTGGACGCCGCCGTCGAAGGCGCGATGATCGCAAAATACCGCAACAATGGTCAAACCTGCGTCTGCGCCAATCGCATCTATGTGCAAGCTGGTGTCTATGACGCCTTCGCGACCAAGTTGAAAGCGGCGACCGAAAAACTGGTTATCGGCGATGGTTTTGCAGACGGCGTGACCACTGGACCGCTGATCAATGAAGCGGCTTTGGCCAAGGTTGAAGACCATATCGCTGACGCGATTTCCAAAGGGGCGACCGTAATTTCTGGCGGCACGCGATCCAATCAGGGCGGTAATTTCTTCCACCCGACCGTTTTAACCGGTGTGACATCGCAGATGAAAGTGGCCCGCGAGGAAACATTCGGCCCCGTCGCCCCCCTGTTCAAATTCGACACAGAAGCCGACGTCATCACAATGGCAAACGACAGCGAATTCGGGTTGGCATCCTATTTCTACAGCCGCGACTTGTCGCGGGTTTGGCGGGTTGCCGAAGCGCTTGAAAGCGGGATGGTTGGTATCAACACAGGGCTGATCTCGACAGAAGTCGCCCCATTCGGTGGCGTCAAACAGTCTGGCCTTGGGCGCGAAGGGTCCAAATACGGCACTGAAGATTACCTCGAGATCAAATACCTCTGCATGGGTGACATTGGCTAAACTGTTGCGCGCAGGCCCAATATCGCGCGGGCCTGCGCGGGCGTCGCCACGGGGCGATCATATTTTGCGCAAATCTCGGCCGTGCGACTGACCAATGCCGCATTTGACGGTGCAAGGCTGTCTTTGTCCCAACGGACGTTATCTTCTAGCCCCGTGCGCACATGCCCGCCGCCAGAGATAGCCCAATCAGCCACGACAACCTGTCCGCGACCAACCCCCGCCGCACACCACTGCGCATCCGGCGCCAAGCGGTTGACCGTTTTTATATAGAAATCAAAGGTATCGCGGTCCACAGGCATCGCGTTTTTCACACCCATCACGAATTGGATATATAGCTGGCCCGCGATACGCCCATCACGGTTCATCGCGGCGGCTTGGTGGATATGCGATAGGTCAAAAGCTTCGATTTCCGGTTTTACGTCGTAGGTGCGCATCTCGGAGGCCAGCCAATCCACCAGTTCGGGGCTGTTTTCATAAACGCGGGTTGGAAAGTTATTCGAGCCCACCGACAGCGACGCCATATCAGGCCGCAGTGACAACATGCCGCCGCGTTCACGCCCCGAGCCCGACCGCCCGCCGGTCGATAGTTGCAGGATCATACCCGGGCAATGCTTTGCGACACCCTGCATCAATGCGGCGAATTTGTCGGGGTCTGATGACGGGGTCTGGTCGTCGTTGCGCACATGGGCGTGCATAATCGACGCGCCCGCCTCAAACGCAGCATGGGTCGATTCGATTTGCTCGCTGATCGTCACGGGCACCGCTGGGTTGTCTTGTTTGCGCGGCACTGATCCGGTGATCGCAACGCAAATAATGCAAGGATTGGACATGGTGTTTCCTTTACGCCAGCGCCGTCTGGATCGCGCCTGACAGCTTGGCCACCAACTCGTCAATCTGATCGTCCAAGATGATAAACGGTGGCGCAAGCAAGACGTGATCACCGCTTTTCCCGTCGATGGTGCCGCTCATCGGATAGCAAATCAACCCTGCCTCAAAGGCGGCCGCCTTGATTTTACCTGCGACTTTGCGCGAGGGATCAAAGGGGGCTTTTGTCTCGCGGTTTGCAACCAATTCAATGCCCAGGAACAACCCGCGCCCGCGAATATCACCCACATGCGGGTGCTGGCCAAACTCTGCCCGCAAGGTGTTCATCAGCTTGTCGCCCTGGGCCTTGGCACGCGCAACCAGACCATGATCCAGCAGCGCGTTGACAACAGCTAACCCCGCCGCAGCCGCGGTCGGATGCCCCAAATAAGTGTGGCCGTGCTGGAAAAATCCGCTGCCGTTTTCGATCGCCGCATAAATCTGCGCCGTGCAGAGCATTGCGCCGATCGGCTGATACCCAGCACCCAATCCTTTGGCGATACATAATATATCGGGTGTGACTTCCTCCTGCTCGCAAGCAAACAGGCTGCCGGTGCGACCCATACCGCACATGACCTCATCCAAAATCAGCAGGATTCCATACTGATCGCAAATCTCGCGGATGCGTTTGAAATACCCCGGTGCGGCAGTCAGCGCGCCCGATGTGGCACCCACAACAGGTTCAGCGACAAAGGCCATGACCGTCTGCGGGCCCACGCGCAACAGCTCTTGTTCCAGCAGGTTCGCGGCACGAATACCATAGTCTTCGGCGGTCTCGCCGGGCTGCTTCAGACGGTATTCATAACACGGATCGATATGGCTCATGTCGATCAGCAGTGGACCAAATTGCGCACGCCGCCATTCATTGCCCCCTGCCGAAAGCGCCCCCATTGTATTGCCGTGATAGCTTTGCTTGCGCGCAATCACGCGGCCTCGTGATGGCTCTCCCTTTTCGACGAAATACTGACGCGCCAATTTTAACGCTGCTTCCATCGCCTCGGACCCGCCCGACACCAGATAAACCCGGTCCAGATTACCGGGCGCATGTGAAATCAGCAAATCCGCCAATGCTTCGGCGGGTTCGGATGTGAAAAATCCTGTATGGGCATAGGCCAGCGCATCAAGCTGCGCCTTGACCGCGTCGATTATCGACTTGTCACCATGTCCAAGACAAGACACCGCCGCACCACCCGATGCATCCAGATACTGCTTGCCCGTCTCATCATATAAATAGCACCCTTCACCGCGTATCGCTACAGGGGGCAACTGCTTGGTATGACGAGGAAAAATATGTGACATCTGGTCTCCTTATGCGGCACCGGGAATTTGCACCTGTCTGCCGCCTTCCTGAAAGGCATCAAAGGTTTGTGGCCACGCTGTGCCCGGCCAGCGGACTTCCATCTCGCCTTTTTTGGGGCGATAGATTGCGGTGTAAAGCGTGCCAAAGCCGGCCTTGAACGCCGTCGAATAGAGCGGCGGACGCAGAAACGCGCCGATGAATTTTTCCTGTGGGTCGCGGTGCAATGTCAGCCGTTGCAGCAAATACCGCTCACGCTCGACCGTCGCCGTGATGCGGGCGTGACTGATCCATTCGATGTTTTCCTGATGGTTTGTTGCCACCGCGGCATGGGTCAGGATCGCAGGGCGGTCAGGCGCCATCATCGCGGTCAGATACTTGCGCTTTTTATCCAAGACAGTGACGTTATAGCTCATGTGGGTCGGGATACGCGCCAGCACTTCACCTGCCTCTTGCGCCGTTTTGCAGGTCTGCAAGACATAGCGCAGGATCAAAGGCACGCCAAAGCCTTGACCGACAATGCGGCGGCCTCCAAACGTCAAAGATATGGCCAACCCCGCGTCGTTCATCCCGTCGACCAAGCCAAACAGTCCATCAGATGTGCCGATCACCTGGCGGCCTTGCCATGCTGTGCGCAATGTCAGGCTGTCAAATGCGCTGGGGTTGTAGTCGTAGTTGCGGACCAAAACCGGCTCTTTGCCGTGCCAGATCGCTTGGCTACACCCCGACAAATAGGGTGGCGGGCAATAGAATGACAAAAACCGCGCCGCCTGGTCGCCACCTCCCGCCGCCTCGCACAGGTCGTCGTAGAGCGGTATAATTTCGGGCATGTGCTCTTTGAGCGCGCGTCTACATTCCAAATAGCTTGGGCGCGCCGCGTTGCCCTCCTTGAGCCACCAGCGTTGGTAATCCGGCCAATATTCGGCGAAAAGCCCGGCCCATTTCGGGCCGGGCAAATCTTCGCTCACTGCGCGCCAATACATCGCAATTCCTACATGATCTTGAAGGCAAGATCTTCCGATGCAGGCCCCGCTTGCGCAACAGCCAAGGGTTGGCCCTCGACGGTCTGTTTAATCCCGTGAATCCACTTTTTCGCACGCTCGTTAAGTTGAAAACTCTTGGTCATCGACCGACCGCGGGTCACAAGAATACCGATATCGGCCCCCTCATAGCGGTAGTCACCCGGCTGCAAGATACGCAGGAAAAACGCCTCGTTCTCGGATTCAACCGCGCGACGGTGATAATCGAACCGGTCATAGACAACACGGCCGTCTTCCAGCATCTTGTAGATGCCGGTTTCGGGCACGCTCGTGCAGATATCGACCGAATCCTCGGTATGTTTGATCACCATCTGCGACCAACTGTCGATCATATCGGGGTTGGCCCAGCGGTTGTTCAATTCGGTTGTGTCGAGATTGAATTTCTTTTTGGAAAACTCCAACAGGTGGAAGAGAAACAATGGCGCATCGGCATGGGCAAAGGCTGCGTGGTTGGTCATCGAGGAACAACCCGTGATGCGCGGATTCAATTCGCCCAGCCAGATATCACCGGACTTTTTGTCGATCAGGAAATCGAGCTCGAAGTAGCCGCGATACCCTTCTTTGCGCAATTGCTCGCCGAACTTGAACGTCAGCTCGCGCGCCCTTTGGCGGACCTTCGGCGGGAAAGCCGTCGAGAGGATTTCATTTCCACACCACCCACCACGGTAAGGCGTCAGGTCCTTGAACCCGACAAGCTCGGTCATCAATGGGCCAACGATCGTGCCTTCTCTGGTCGCACATGCCTCGATCGCGGAGCCGCGGCAGTCAATCCGCTTCATGATCTTGATCTCGCCCTCGCCCACAATCTCATGTTCGTGGCGGCGGAAATCGGCTTCGGATTTGATAAAGAACGTGGTGTGCCCGCTGTCGCCAAAGGCCGATTGCAACACCAGATCATGGCCAATCCCTGCTTTTTCACAGGTCTTTTTCAGATCCTCATAGGACTTCACTTCCGCCAGCACGTTTGGCACCGACGGCACACCCGCCTTGTTCCCGATGCGCACGGTTTCGATCTTGTTATCCATCTTGGTGCGCAAATTGGCTTTCGGGAACCAGACATCGGCGCCCAATTCCTTGGACAAGCGCTCTGTTTCTTCATCAAACATCAAGAAGACAAATTTGGGTTTGCCGCCACGACGTTTGACAAAATCGATGACCTCTTTGTGCTGCAACAGATAGTTGTTGATGTCCTCGATGGATTGGAATTCGGCGTGCGGTTGCTCGGACGGGCAAAACACGTTCGGGTGCTTGCCGCCATAACAATCGATATAGCAGATATATTTGAAATTCTTGACCCATTCATCAAGGCCCAACAGGTTAAAGTTGGTCGCAGAAATGAAATAGATCGGGTCCTCGTTGCGGTGAAAGAACCGGCGGATTTCCGAGATATTCTTAAGCACAGTCGTTGACATGGTTTAGTCTCCCTTCACTGTTTCTTTTCGATTTTTTGGCTTTGATTTTTTTGCTTGCGGCAGCGCGGCCAAGGCCTGCGGCGTAAAGACCCGCAACCCCAGATCGGCGCGGTATCCGTGGATCTCATTCACATCCAAGGCACGCATAAACGCAAGAATTTCAGAACTGATCACCTGACCGGGCACCAGAATTGGAAACCCGGGCGGATACGGGATAATAAAGCTGGCCGAGACCACCTCCTGACCCGCATCAAGCATCTCTTTCAAGGTGCCATCCAGTTCGAAATAGTCACAATTGGTATCGTCATAACTTAGATAATACGCCGTGCGGATATCGCCCTCCGGCGTCACATCATCGGGGCGAAACGCATCATGGAAACGGCTGAAATCGGGCAGCGGCGGATAGTTTTCAGTCAGGTTTTTGACCCTACGATCGAACGAAAGCCGCTCCATCTTGGACGCATCATCCAGCAGATCATCGAGCTCGTTTGCGATCTCGACCAAGACCTCGATCAGATAGGCGACCGAGGACCGCGTCGTGCCGATATTGGTCATAAACAGGACTGTGTTGCGCGAGGTTTTGTTGATCTGGATGCCGTAGCGATCCATCAGGATATCGGTCTTGAACGTATCACCGTCCCATCCGGTGCCACCCACAGCCAAGGTCACACGGGTTGCATCAAGCACAAAATCGTCTTGCTCCCAGCAGTCCCACATATCTGTCCAACCCTGTTCGTTGTCGAAATATGTGGTCACGCCGCTTTGACGGTGATGTTCCGGAATCATGTCGCCTGCGGTCAACACTTTAAAGTATTTTTGCAGCAACGGGTGCGTGCTAATTGCGCGGCGCATGGACATTGCAGCCTCGATCTGACGCTGCACAAATTCAAAGCCCTCCAGCTCGACTTGCCGGCGCCCCACATCCAGGGACGCGATAATCTGGTAGTTCGGCGAAGTTGATGTATGGGTCATATAGGCTTCATGGAACGACTGCTCGACCTCGCCCTTAAAGTCCTGATCATTGACGTGGATCATCGATCCCTGTCGCAGTGATGTCAGGGTTTTATGGGTTGATTGGGTCGCGTAGACCCGCACGCGGGCTTGTGGCGGGGCAATCAAACGGGTGTTGAGAAGCTGCGCGATGCTGGCATCTTTCAGCTTTTCCTGCTGCGCCTCATATGCCGCTTTATGTTCGGGGGTGCGCAGTTTTTTACGCAGGTTGTTGGCGGTGCGCATCCCTGTGCGCTGACGGTATGTCGGGCTAAAGCGGGCAAAGGCAAACCATGCCTCGTCCCACAAGAACACGAGATTTGGCTTGATCGCAAGACACTCTTCCATCACCCGCTCGACGTTGTAAACGATCCCGTCAAAGGTGCAGTTTGTCAGCAAAAGCATCCGCACACGGTCCAGTTTGCCAGCCGCCTTCAACTCCAACAATTGTTGCTTGATCTCGCGCAGCGGCACCGCGCCATACATCGAATATTCGTTCAGCGGATAGCTGTCGAGATAGACCACCTCGGCGCCCGCAAGCACCATGCCGTAGTGGTGCGATTTGTGACAATCGCGATCGACCAGCACAATATCACCAGGACGGACCAGCGCCTGCACCACTATCTTGTTGCAGGTCGAGGTGCCATTGGTGGCAAAAAACGTCTGTTTGGATCCGAACGCACGGCTTGCCAGCTCCTGCGCCTCTTTGATCGGGCCGCTTGGCTCCAGCAGGCTATCCAGCCCACCGGATGTGGCAGAAGTTTCGGCCAGGAAAATATTCGGCCCGTAAAACGCACCCATATCCTGAATCCAGTGACTGCGGGTAATCGACTTGCCACGGCTGATCGGCATCGCGTGAAACACACCCGTCGGCTGTTTGGAATAATCCACCAGAGCGGTGAAAAACGGCGTCTTGTTGCGCGCCTCGACGCCGCGAATGATGTTCAGGTGCAATTCCATGAAGTCTTCTTGATTATAGAAAACGCGTCTGCAAATTCCCAGATCAAGTCCTGCAATATCTTCGACGGATCGGTCCGTGACCAGATAGGCATCCAGTTCGGGGCGAACACGGGCAATCAAGCGGCACAGCTCGGGGCCCAGATTTTCCGGTGCAGTTGCGTCGATCTCGTCACTACTGCCGGCGCGCGAAAGAAACTTGTGTAAAATTTCATTATCCAACTCGGACTTCAACGTCAGGCCCGGCCGCACAACAATCGCCTGGATGTTGTGGTTAAACAGCACCGCGATCAACGCATCCTCAAGACTGGGCACAACCACCGCCTCATAGGTGAACGGGTCTTCGCTGCGCCGCATTCTGGCGACATTTGTCTTTAGCCAGCGCTCTTGCTGTTCGCTGACGCTGTCAACGATCAAAACCTCAAAATAGGGCTTGGTCATCGCGCGTGCTTCCGGGGACAAAAGCGCCTCGTCGTCGTGCTCTTCCTTGTCGATACTGTCGCGTTCCAGCGGAATACGGCGGCGGCGATACGCGCCTGTGGTCAACGCACGGGTAACACGGTGCACCGAAAACGCCAAATCCTGGAAACTGTTATGTTCCAACTGGCGGCGCATGTGGTCAAAAGCGGCCATGCCCGGAAAGGCCCAATAGGGCTCGATCACGGACAGGGACTTGAACAATTCTTCGGCTTTCGCCCGCTCTTTGGCCGAAGTTTTGGTCGGCGCGCTACGCGAAAGCGTCCCCGTCACCTCGCGCAACGCACTCCACCGATCAGTGCGAAGTTGGGTAGCAGAGTAATAGTCGCTGACAGAATCCATTGGTCGCTCTCCCGTTATTATTGGGCCAATCTACACGCAAAGGATCCTGCCGGCTCCTTTGGTTTAGCCGCCTGACGTTTTGCCAAGATAGGGCGCATCAGAAATCCCTGATGCCCCGCTCCGGTCCATTTCTTCTTCGGCACTTGCCGGCTCATCCACATACAGTCCTGCGCGTGATCCTTGCGTCGGAATCGCGAGCGGACCAAGCCGCTTGAGATAGTCATCCGTGCCGCTATTTCGGTCATAGACATCAAAATCGACAGACCGGTCGCGGAAGCTTTTGAGCACCTGACCAAGGCCTTTCATACCCGTCTCACGCTGGCGACGGACCACAGACAAGTCAACCTCAATCGGGAACATGTCTTCTTGTCCGCCAGACTGGTGCAAGACCAGCGACGTCGGATCAACAACGCAAGATTTACCAATACCACCAGAGCCCAAACCATTGACATCAAACACATAACACTGGAATTGTGCCGCGGTCGCGCGGGCAATCGCCAGCTCTGCATCGCGGTCCGTTGTGCCGGTTAGAACCGGATGCAGCAGCACCTCGACGCCCTGGCTTGTCAGCTGGCGGGTGGTTTCGGGGAACCACATATCATAACAGATCGACAGGCCAAAACGGCCCACGTCCGGCACGTCGAAAACGCAAAACTCGGTGCCTGCGGCGACGCCTGCCTCATACGGCAAGAACGGGAACATTTTGGCATAACGGCGAATAATTTCACCATCGGGATTGATCACCAGCGATGTGTTATACACACGGCCATCGTCGGGATGTGTCAGGAACATCGAGCCGGGGATCAACCAAACTTTGTGACGGCGCGCCGCCGCACAGAATTTTTCGATCACTTCGTTTTCTTGCGGCAATTGGAACCGCTCCAGCGGGCCAAACGGGGACAGTTCGGAAAACAGAACCATCTGCGTCCAGGGAAAACGCAGCATCAGCACGTCAAGACGTTGCATCATGCCTTCGACGTTCGAGTGTAAGGGGTTGACGTACATCTGTACGCCAGCAATGGCGAAAGGGGTCATCTAGGGTCGTCTCCGTAACAGCAGAGGGACCCGTTTTGGGTGCGTTCAAGCTCTGCGCTGGACACGTCTTACACCCTTACAACAAGAACAGAAACAGGTGATCTGCTGACAATGCGGTCTGCATTTGACCCGACCAGAAATTCCCGCACGCGGTTTGGCACAGGTGCGCCCATCATGACCAGATCGGCCTTTGTTTCGTCAATTGCGGCCAGCACCTTTTTATGGATTTTGCCAAAGCCCAGATGCTGTTTGACCTTGATGCCTTCGGGGACATTTTCAACCACCAACCGGTTCAGCGCGTCACTTGCAGCGGCGACAGCTTTTTCTTCAAAATCTTGCGGGAAAAAGCTTTCGACCAGTGGCGTCCCCATGTCGGGGACCACCGTCATGACATGCAACGTGCCACCCGAAGCGCGGATCAGTTCCACCGCTTGTGGAAGCGCATTTTTCCACGACGACTTGGCGTTCAGGTCCAAAGGAAGCAGGATAGTATTATACATAATCTCTCCTTACGCGGTGGCTGGTTTACGGCGTGACCGCGCATTGCGGCCCCGCTGCAAAAACATCACAAGGCCCAACAGCAACAATGCGGGTATGAACATCAGATATTTGCTCGGCTGGTTCAGGGGTCGCAGGACGCGCAGAACCTCTTGATCCCAGTCCAGACCTGCAATTGACGCCGCACTGTCATAGCCCACATCGTCGATGATCATCGTGTCACCGTCCGTGCGGAACGCGAGGCCCGCAGCCTCCAGACGCTCTTCACCGGTGGCACCCTCTCCAATCGCCAGCACCGCAACAAACTCGATCGGGTCACCCAAATCGTTCATGCCCGCCACTCGGAGGCGCAAGTCTTCGCCAACAGGGGTCGCCAGCGCCGCTGCCGCGATATTGACCGGCGCCTCCTCCGAATAGGGCGGCGAGACCATATCCATCCAGAATCCCGGCCGGAACAGGGTGAACGCGATCAGCAGCAAGGCAACCGTTTCGTAAATGCGGTTTTTGGCCAAAAACCAACCTTGGGTCGCAGCCGCAAACAGCAACATCGCAATCGTGGCAATAATGAACACAAAGATGCCCTGCCCCCACGTCACATCAATCAGCAACAATTCGGTGTTGAAGATAAACAGGAACGGCAAGGCTGCGGTGCGAAGCGAATAGAAAAACGCAATCACACCGGTCTTGATCGGATCCCCACCAGAGACAGCGGCCGCCGCAAAACTGGCAAGCCCGACAGGTGGCGTCACGTCGGCCATGATCCCAAAGTAGAACACAAACAAATGCACCGCGATCAGCGGCACGATCAACCCGTTTTGCTGACCAAGCGTCACAATCACTGGGGCAAGCAATGCGGACACAACGATATAATTTGCCGTGGTCGGCAGGCCCATCCCAAGGATCAGCGACAGGATCGCGGTCAAAAACAGGATCGCGAGAATGTTCCCTCCCGACAGAACCTCGACCACATCAGCCAGCGCCGAGCCAACGCCCGTCTGACTGACCGCACCCACGATAATACCCGCTGTTGCCGTGGCGATACCGATCCCGATCATATTACGCGCACCGGTTTCAAGACCGTCAAGCAGATCACGACCACCCTCGCGGATGGCTGCGGCCACCTTGCCCTTGCCGCGCATCATTGCGGTCAGCGGGCGCTGGGTCAGCAGGATAAACACCATATACATTGTCGCCCAAAACGCCGACAGCCCAGGCGACAAACGGTCAACCATCAAAGCCCAGACCAAGACCACGACGGGCAGGATAAAGTGCAAGCCAGACCGGATCGTAGGCCCTGGCTTTGGCAATGCCGTCACCGGTGCATTTGGATCATCCAGCTTAAGCGGCTCTTCTTTTGACGCCACATAAAGCAGGCCAATATAGACCGCCGTGATAAACACAAAGATGATATAACCGGCAGAATTCGGAAACGCGGGGCGAATCCAGCCCATACCGTAATACACCGCAAAGGAAATCGCGCTAATCGCAGCAATCGTAAACGCGATACCGATCAGGCGCTGCACGATCGGCTTGGGCGTATAGGCCCGGGGAAGCCCCTCCATACCCGCCTTCAACGCTTCGAGATGCACGATATACACCAGCGCGATATAGGAAATGACCGCAGGCAAGAACGCATTTTTGACCACGTCAAAATACGGGATCCCGACATATTCGACCATCAAAAACGCAGCCGCCCCCATCACGGGCGGCATGATCTGACCGTTCACGGAGCTGGCAACTTCAACAGCACCGGCCTTTTCAGAGCTGAATCCGACCTTCTTCATCAACGGAATGGTAAACGTGCCGGTGGTCACAACGTTTGCAATCGACGATCCCGAAATCAGACCGGTCATCGCCGATGAGACAACTGCCGCCTTTGCAGGCCCGCCTTTCATGTGGCCCATCAAGCTGAACGCCACCTGGATAAAATAGTTCCCCGCCCCCGCGCGGTCCAACAGCGACCCGAACAGCACGAACAGGAACACAAATCCGGTCGAGACGCCCAGCGCGATGCCAAACACGCCCTCGGTGGTGATCCACTGGTGGTTCACGATCTCTGACAGGCTGTTACCTTTATGGGCAATAATGCTTGGCATATACGGGCCAAGAACCGTGTAAATCAGGAATACACTTGCAACGATCATCAAGGCAGGGCCCAGCGCGCGGCGGGTCGCCTCCAGCAGCAGCATGATACCGATCACTGCCACGACAAAGTCTTGCGTAATCGGCGCGCCCACCCGATCAGAAATATCACGGTAATAGACAAAAAGATAAAGCGCGGCAGCAGCCCCGATAATCGCCAGCCCCCACTCCCAAAACGGCACGCGGTCTTTGGGTGATCCCAACACAACGGCGCCAATCACACCCAATGCGACCAGCGGAATCCACCATGTGGCGGTGCCGTCCTTGGCGGAGACCATGAACAGATAGGCTAGAACCACGGGCGTTATGATCCCAAGACCAATCTGGAACCTTGACCGCGTCGCCGGAAAGGCCGCGAAAGCAAGGAATATGGCAAAGGCAAGGTGGATCGAGCGGCTTTCGGTGTCATTGAAAACACCCCAACCAACGATAAACGGAATGGGCGAGGCGATCCAAAGCTGAAACAGCGACCAGGAAAGTGCCACGGCAGTCAGGAAAATACCCACAGTGCCCGTGCTGCCACGACCACCGGTATCAGATGATGCAACCAGCGCATCCAGCTCGTCCTGACTAAGGCCGCCTCTGTCTGCGGTTTGCGATTGATTATCCGTCATCGTGGTCCCCCCTCGCGGCCTGTTTTCAGGCCTGCATCTTACTCATCGTGAACACGGTGTGGCAGGTTTTGCCGCCGCACCGGTTTTCAAATCGTGGGCAGATTACATCCAGCCACGCTCTTTGTAGTAACGCACAGCACCGTCATGCAAAGGCGCCGACAACCCGCCAGTGATCATCTCTTGCTCGGTCAGGTTTTCAAACGCGGGGTGCAGACGCTTGAAGCGATCAAAGTTGTCAAACACGGCCTTGACCACCTGATAGACAACCTCGTCATCAACATCCGCAGATGTGACAAAGGTCGCCTTTACACCAAATGTCGGCGTGTCTTCTGGCGAGCCCTCATACATGCCGCCCGGAATAGTGGCCGCAGCATAAAACGGATTATTCGCAATCAACGCATCAATCTCGGGGCCCTCAACCGGAACCATAACCGCATCAACGGTGGACACCGCTTCCTGGATGGACCCGTTCGGATGGCCAACAGTGTAGATAATCGCATCAACCTTGTTGTCGCCCAATGCGGCGGCTTGCTCGGCCGGCTTCAACTCGGAGGCCAGCGCAAAGTCGTCCATCGTCCAGCCTTTGGCCTCCAGCACAACTTCCATCGTTGCCAACTGACCAGAGCCCGGATTGCCGACATTTACGCGCTTGCCCTTGAGATCGTCAAACGACGTGATGCCCGCGTCCGCGCGCGCAATCACCGTGAACGGCTCGCCGTGCACAGAGAATACCGAGCGCAGCTTTTCAAATGGTCCGTCTTCTTCAAACTTGGACGTGCCGTTATAGGCGTGGTACTGCCAATCGGACTGGGCAACACCCATGTCCATATCGCCAGCCTTGATCGCATTGATATTGGCAATCGAGCCACCCGTAGACGGCGCGGTGCACTTCAGGTTGTGATCTGCGGTGCCGCGGTTCACCAAGCGGCAAATCGACTGACCCACAACAAAATACACCCCCGTCTGACCACCGGTGCCGATTGTGATAAACTGTTCTTGCGCGACACCCGCGGTGCCAACAGTCATGGCGCCTGCAATTGCAAGCCCTTTCAAGAAATTCATATCATTCTCCCTTTAGATTCTTTTGTCCCAGTTTGCCGCATATCCGCAAAGCGTCTGTCAAATGAGGCAGATCAGACCAAGCTTGCGGATATTATCAGCGCACATATGTCTGAAAGGGTGGCGCAGGACGTCTCAACCTGCAACATAAATCTGCGACAAATCGGCGGTTATGTTGATTATTTTCAACATTACGTTTAGGTCAAGTCACAACAAACCGCACAGGAGAATGATGGCCTATACGATCTAAACTACTGATTTTTAATAGTCTTGGGGCGGATATTTCGATCCGCCCTCTATTTACTGTTATGTATTCGCAATCGCCGCGGCCAAGGCCGCTTCAAATATTGCCAGGCCTTCCTCGATGATCTCATCAGACGCCGTTAGCGGCACCATGATGCGCAGCGCGTTGCCGTGCATCCCGCAACCCAACAGAATCAGCCCACGCTTGAGCGCCTCGGCAATCACCGCTTTGGTCAAAGCGCCGTCAGGTGCCGCACTTTCAAAGTCGGTCACGAACTCCACCGCCAACATCGCACCAAGGCCGCGAATGTCCCACATGCGGTAGGGCGCAACACGGGCGCCAATCTCGGCAAAACGCGCGCGGAAAACCTCGCCCATTTCGTTCGAGCGCAGCAATAGCCCCTCTTCTTCAATCACGTCAATCGCAGCCAGTGCCGCAGCACATGCCACAGGGTTGCCGCCATAGGTGCCACCCAAACCGCCGGGGATAACCGCGTCCATTATCTCGGCGCGGCCAATAACGCCCGCAATCGGATAGCCGCCAGCCATCGATTTCGCGACCGTGATCAGATCGGGAATAACGCCGGAATGCTCGATGGCAAACCATGTGCCCGCACGGCCAAAACCGGACTGGATTTCATCGGCAATCAGCACAATGCCATGCTCGTCACAAATTGCGCGCAGCGCGCGCAACATTTCAAATGGCACCGGTGTATAACCGCCTTCACCCAAGACAGGCTCGATGATGATCGCAGCAACGCGCTCTGGCTGCGCATCGGTCAGAAACAGGTTTTGCAGGCCGGTTAGCGCATCCGGCACCGTGATCCCGTCACGGGTATTGGGGAACGGAGCGCGGTAAATATCTGACGGGAACGGACCGACATCTTTCTTATAGGGCGAAATCTTGCCCGTCATGCCCAGCGTCAAAAGCGTGCGCCCGTGATACCCGCCAGTAAAGGCGATCACACCCGGACGACCGGTTGCCGCGCGTGCAATCTTGACGGCGTTTTCAACCGCCTCGGCACCCGTGGTCACCAGCAAGGATTTCTTCGCGTGATCACCTGGTGCCAGCGCATTCAGCTTCTCGGCAAGCGCGATATAGGGTTCATAAGGAACCACCTGAAAACTTGTGTGGGTATAATGGTCCTCTTGCGCCTTTGCGGCGGCAATCACCTTGGGGTGACGGTGACCGGTGTTCAGCACGGCAATGCCACCCGCAAAATCGACATAGCGGTTGCCCTCGACATCCCACAATTCGGCGTTCTCGGCATAGTCCGCAAAAATCGGCGCAGCAGAGGCAACACCGCGCGCAACCGCGGCCTCACGACGCGCAATCAATGCGGCATTCGTCACGGCAGGGGCAACATAGTCAGGCACAATCGCAATATCCGGCGTATTTTTTTTATTTGCGGCAACTTTGCGGGCTTTCTTTTTAACAGGCGTCGACATATCTCTTGGTCCTTCTCACTAGACGATCACGCGCCGTTACATTGCTGCGTTTAAAATTCTCATAATACGTTTAATTTACCTGTCAATATGATTCATCTTGCGGCGAATTTAACAGTATCATAGCGACAAAAAGCCACTCAAATACGTCACTTTTTATGTCGCTGTCCATTTGTCTCGGTTAAGCCTTGCCCTCACAGTCCCCCGCGGCATAATTTCGCGACAACAAAGGGGTTTACGGTGGATATAGGTCTTCGGCTGCGAGAAATAAGATTGGCAAACGGCCTGTCTCAACGTGAACTGGCGGCGCGTGCGGGGCTCACCAACGGCACAATCTCGCTCATCGAGAAAAACAAAACCAGCCCCTCGGTCGCCTCTTTGAAAAGCTTGCTGGACGCAATTCCAATGAGCATCGCTGAATTTTTCGCCACCATCGAAGACGCAGAAGTTCCAAAATACTTCTATGGCCCTGCCGAATTCACCGAAATTTCGCCGCAAGTCCCGGGCGCAGGTGTCTCGCTGCGCCAACTTGGCGACGCAAGCACCCGCAGCCTGCAAGTGCTCGACGAAACCTATCCGCCTGGCGCCGACACCGGCCCCGAACTGCTGTCACATGTGGGCGAAGAGGCCGGCATCATCGTGCAGGGTGCAATCGAAATTACTGTCGGCGACCAGATCAAGGTATTAACCGTGGGCGAAGGTTACCTATTCGACAGCCGCCTGCCGCACCGCTTTCGCAACATCAGTGACACGGCCTGCAAAATTATCAGCGCCTGCACGCCACCTTCGTTTTGACCTCAGTCCTGCTTTTCAGGCGTCACATCCAGAACTTCAGCCTCGACCACCGCCTCGTCATCGGGTTGTTGCGCAATTTGACCAACGATCAACGGCAGCATCTCGGTTCCCGCTGGCATCGCAACCTCGCCGGTGGGCGGCGTTTTCCATGCCAGCGTATCAAACGACCCGCAGGTATTACAGGTTGGACCCCATGCGGCGTGGATCGTATGACACTTGTCACAAATCCACTGCGGACCGCGCGGCGCCGTCAATGCGCGCGTCAACCAACCGCGCACCACAACATCATCCGACCCCATGCCGCGTTCGATCGCGGCCATCAACGTCAGGCTGCGCGCCGTAGGATCAGCCTCAACCAGATCGCCCAAGCTGCGTTTCGCGGCGGGGAAATCCTCGGCGGCAATGTTCAATTCGGCCTGCAACATCTTGGTCTCCGGGTGGTCGGGTGCCTGCTTTATCAGCGCCTTGAACCGCTTTAACCTTGCCTGCGGGGTCTCGTCGGGGACAATCTCGGCAAAGGCCGCCGCGATATCAGGATGCGGGGACGTCGCCCAAACCTTTGTCAAAACGCGGCTTGCATAGCGGGCATTTCCGGCCTCGATATACCCGCGCGCCGCCATCACGGCAGCAGGGATCAGGTCGGGGGACAACCGGTTTGCCTCGATCGCGGCCTCGCGGGCCTCGATCGTCTTGCCCTCATCAAACACGTCTTTCGCCTCGGACAGTGCCAAAACAGCGTCGCGCCGCTTATGCACATCGCGCGGCATCGTGCCCGATTTCAACTTGGCACCCAGTGTCTGACGGGCCCCCTTCCAATCAGATTTTTCCGCCTGCAATTTCAACAAGACATCCTGAGTCTCTTCATGCTTTGGCTTCAATAGAAACGCCTTTTGCGCGAGCTTGAGCGCCGTCTCGGTGTCGCCCGCCGCCAGCTTTTGCTTGAGAATGCCGCGCACGCCGACAAAGCGGGTCTTGTCGTCCTCCAACAGCTTTTTATAGGTCGCTTCCGCGGTGCGCGCGTCACCCGTCATCTCGGCGGCTTGTGCCGTCAAAAGATTGGTCAACTGCGGCTGTTTCAACAATTTATCCGCGCGCTGCGCCTTGTTCATTGCCAAATGACCCTCGCCCGAGGCAAGCGCCATCATACCCTCGGCCAAAGCCTCATAGCCCTTCCTTTCGCGATTACGGTCAAAATAGCGCGAAATCGCGGTCTCGTCGCCATTCAAGAACTTGAACGCGGCAATCAGGAAGTTCACCAATTTCAAACCCAACCAGACCAGCGCCACAAACCCAACCAGCACAAAGGCCAACTGCAATATCGACAGGGTCAACTCGATCCCCGCAATGGCGATCGTGGCACCACCTGACACCTCCATCAACTGCGTGGCCCCGAACGTCAGGGCAGTGACCGCGGCCACAAAAAATACGATTTTGATTAGGGAAAATAACATCAGCGGTGCCTTCAATTATCGTTAAGTGATGTGGCCAAGGTCGCAGCAGCCGACAGCGCATCCGCGCGCGCCTCTGCCAATCCCTGCCACTCGGTCAGTTCAGCGCGCGCCACTTCCGGCAAGGCCCCAACTTCGGCAAGCGTATCGGTCAAACGACCCTGCCTCAAAGCGGCCTCGGCACGCGACAACACCGCATCGGCACTGTCGCCCTCTTTTGGTGCAACTGAACGGATATCCAATTGATTGCGCAAAAATGCAGCCAATCCACCCTCTGGCTCACCAGAGGCACCCTCGCGACGCGCCGTCGCCAAGGCGGCGCGGGCATAATCGGGAAACGAGGCCTGCAATGACGCCAATGTCGGCGCACCGTCACGCACTGCGGCTAACTCGGCAGGCACATCCGCCTGGATCGCCGCCGCCAGATCATCCAAGGCAGCACCCATCGGGGCACCGGTTTCCAGCGCACCCTCGATCCGCGACAGGGCCGCACGCCCCGCTGCCGCAAGTGCGGCCGCCTCGGCATTGGCCGAAATCGACGCCGCGGCGTCGCGGGCGGCACCCAGTTCCGCAACGGCCGTGCCGCGCAGGTTTTCCATCTCGGCACGCAACGCATCCAACTCCTGGGCATAGGCAGCCGTTGACAACGACCCCTCCTCGCCCGCGCGTGTGCTTAAATCATCCAGTCGCGCCTCGAGGTCCGTGATTCGACCCGCCATGTTCCGCGCCTGATCAGCTATTGCGCTCTGCACAGCTTCAACACCCGATAGGTCCGTAACGGGTATCCCTGCCACGGCATCACGCAGCCCTGCAATCTCGCTCGACTGGGCAGACACGCGCGCCGAAAGGGTCGTATCGGCCTTGGGCAAAACCAGATAAGCGGCACCAAAGCCAATCGCTCCGGCCACCAATCCACCAAAGATGGCGGGCATCGCAGACGCCTTTTTCGGCTCTAACACAGGGGGACTGGGTAGATCCACCGCGGCTTCGGGAACCGGCTCCTGCACTTCATGCTCCGGATCCGCCACATCTTCCGCCTGCGGTTCCTCAACCATAACAGCCTCTTCAGCCATGGGTGTCTCATCAGATGTCTCGGGGGTTTCCGCCTTCGACTTTGCAGGTGTCTTGCGACCCTTGGCCGGTTGTTTTGCCACGTTCAAACCCTTTCATCACTTCGTCCATTTACACATAAGACGCAATCGCAGCCTATATGGCCTCCCGCTAACCCTCAAGCGACGTTCACGATGGCGACACTTTGTTGCAAGCAGCAAGCACTGCCTCCAACATCGTTTGACCGTTCGGTGCATTCAAGACCTCGACCCGATAAGACGATAACGGCTTTGCCACTGCCGCACTCATCGCGATCAAAACCGCATTCGGACCGATCTTCGCTTGCTCCACCAGTAAGACAGCAGCGCGCGGTGAAAACAGGGGAATGATTGCCGGGTCGACCCCCTCGATCGCCGCTTTCGCCTGTTGCGTCAAATCGACAGGGCGCTGGTCATAGGCAATTATATCCGCACAGGCGACACCGGCCGCAGTCAAGCGATGCGCCACATCACCGCGCGCTTCGCGGCCACGGATATGCGCAAGCTCCATGCGCGGGTTTTGCATCAGTATCATCGCAATCAGATCTTCGACATTTCCATGCGCCGACTTGGCATCAAACCCCGCGATTTCGGCCTCGCGCATCGTGCGATCCCCAACACACCACGCCGGACCGCTTGCAAGCCCCAGACGCTCGGCTTGTGCGACACCATTGGTCGACGTGAAAACAAACCCCTGCGCATGGCACTCCGCCTCGATCGGCACAATTGTCTGTAGCGGTGAAATCAGGATCGGCACGTCTAACTGCGCGCCCACTTCATTCGCAAAGCGGGCACCATCTGGTGCGGGACGCGTGACGATCAATACAGGCTTCATTTCAGGACCATTGTTTGCACAAGACCCAAGTGTTACCTGCATAACCACAAACCGCAACCGGACATCGCATGACACAAACCCTGACGATCCTTGGCATTGAAAGTAGCTGCGATGACACCGCAGCCGCCGTTGTTCGGCAAGGTGCTGGTGTGCCAACAGTGCTGTCCTCCGTGGTTTTCGGCCAAACCGACCTGCACGCTGCATTTGGCGGCGTCGTGCCCGAAATCGCCGCGCGCGCCCATGTCGAAAAACTGGACGTGAGTGTAAAACAGGCTCTGACACAGGCAAATATTGATTTTTCAGATCTTGACGGCATTGCTGTCACCGCAGGTCCGGGTCTGATTGGCGGCGTCGTTTCCGGTGTGATGCTGGCAAAAGGCATCTGTGCTGCAACTGGATTACCACTGATCGGCGTCAACCACCTTGCGGGCCACGCGCTGACACCGCGGCTGACCGACCAAACGCCTTTCCCCTACCTGATGCTGTTGGTCTCTGGCGGGCATTGCCAATTTTTACTGGTCAAGGATCACGACGACTTCACCCGCATCGGCGGCACCATCGACGACGCCCCCGGCGAGGCCTTCGACAAAACCGCCCGAATCCTTGGCCTGCCGCAGCCCGGCGGCCCATCCGTGCAAAACGCTGCCCTGTCAGGCGAAGCAAAGCGATTCAAACTGCCGCGCCCACTCCTCAATCAAGCGGGTTGCGACATGTCGTTCTCCGGGCTGAAAACCGCAATGGTCCGTGCCCGCGATGCGGTGATCGCAGAAAATGGCGGGCTAACATCGCAAGATCAGGCCGACCTTAGCGCAGGCTTCCAAACCGCCGTCGCCGATATCCTGACCGAAAAATCGCGCCGTGCGTTGGGCGATTACCTTGCTCTCGCCCCGCAAACCCGCAGCTTTGCCGTGGCCGGCGGGGTCGCTGCAAACACTCAAGTCAGATTACAATTACAGACCCTGTGCACTGAGTTAGACACTGATTTTGTCGCCCCCCCACTCGCACTATGCACCGATAACGCCGCAATGATCGCCTATGCGGGACTTGCGCGGTTTCAGGCGGGCGCACAAGATGACATGACACTTTCTGCCAGACCGCGCTGGCCGCTCGACCAAACCGCGGCACCCATGCTTGGCTCGGGCAAAAAAGGAGCAAAAGCATGAAAATCGCAATTGCAGGCGGCGGCGCGTTCGGCACCGCTCTCGGGGTCGCCTTGGTGCTTGACGGGAAACCCGTTACCCTTTGGGCGCGCGATGCAGGCGCTGTGGAAACTATGGTAAAGACGCGCAGCAATCCGCGACTGCCCGGCGTCACGCTTGCTGACGGCCTCACCATCACGCATGATCTCGCCGATCTGTTTGTTGCCGACATCATTTTGCTCGCGACACCCGCGCAAACATTGCGAACCTTTCTTCAGGCCCACGCCGAAAACCTCTCTCGAAAATCTCTCGTGGCATGTTGCAAAGGCATTGATCTGACGACGATGGCGGGACCCGTCAGCACCATCCGCGACTGCGTGCCCGACGCCACCGCCGCGATTCTTACCGGTCCCAGCTTTGCCGCAGACATCGCGCGCGGCCTGCCTACAGCCCTGACGCTTGCCTGCTCTGACGACGCCAAAAGCACGCTGCTACAAACCCGGCTATCGACCCTGACACTGCGACTTTACCGCACAAATGACACCGTCGGCGCAGAATTGGGTGGCGCCTTAAAAAACGTCATGGCCATCGCCTGCGGGGTCTGCATGGGCGCCAAACTGGGCGAAAGCGCGCGCGCGGCCCTCATCACCCGCGGGTTCATCGAAATGCAACGGATTGCCGCAAAACACGGCGCAGCGCCTGACACACTCAATGGTCTATCGGGTTTTGGCGATCTGGTTCTGACCTGCACATCCGACCAGTCGCGCAACTATCGCTACGGGGTCGCACTTGGCCAAGGAACGCCCTTTGACGCAAACACAACCGTCGAAGGCGCCGCAACCGCCCGCGCCGTGCGGCAACTTAGCCAAACACTGGACATCGACATGCCGATCTGCACAGTCGTCGCAGACCTGACCGAAGACAAAACCACCGTGAAGGCCGCCCTTGCGGCACTGCTTTCGCGCCCACTCAAGGAAGAATAACATGCGTTTCGCACTTATCACCAAAGACAACGACGGCGCCCTGCAAACGCGGCTCGATAATCGGGACGCGCACTTGGGTTATATCAAGGAAACCGGCATTGTCGAAATGGCCGGCCCCTTTCTTGACGCAGAGGGCACCATGTGCGGCAGCCTGATCATTCTCGAGGTCGACAGCATGGAGGCGGCCCAAACATGGGCCGACAATGACCCCTATAACAAGGCGGGCCTGTTCCAGTCCGTGACCCTGCAGGAATGGAAAAAGGTCGTGGGTTGATGGCAAAATGGCTGTTCAAATCTGAACCTGATGTCTGGGGCTGGGACGCCCAAGTGGCCAAAGGGTCAGTTGGTGAAGAATGGAACGGCGTGCGCAATTACCAAGCACGCAACAACATGCGCGCGATGCAAACCGGCGATTTGGGGTTCTTTTACCACTCGCGGTCGGGGTTGGAGATTGTCGGCATCGTCGAAGTTTGCGCCGCCTCCCACCCCGACAGCACAACCGACGACCTGCGCTGGGATTGCGTCGATATCAAAGCGGTGCGGCCTTTTGTAAAACCCGTCACCTTGGCACAAATCAAAGCCGACCCGCGCCTCGAAAACATGACCCTGGTCAAAGGTCCGCGCTTGTCCGTGCAGCCCATTACAGACACCGAATGGGACATCATCTGCGGGCTGGGTGAAACAAAGCCCTAGCGACACTCCGCCGCATCAGCCACGGGTTATGATCAATAGTGTCTGTCCCGGTGGCCTGTTCATGCTTAGCTCGATCGATATCGGTACTGCGATCATCGGTTGCGGAATAATCAAGGCGATACTTGCATGGGGCATTGCCAAGTTGTGGCGGCCGAAAAGGACACCCTTTTCCTCAAGAAGATATTCAACGTCCGCCATTCCCATGGCGAAATAGTGGCAGCTCCAAACCGCGCAGGCAATGGCTTTCGGTCGATTGACGGGACGAAGGGTTACGTGTCATGGGCGTTGCGCCGCGTTCATCTGACCGCGAATTGGGGGACCGGTTATTTGGTCTTGCAAAACAGATCATAAACCACTGCGATGATCTGTTGCGCCCTGTCGTCTGTCAACCGGTAGTAAATGGTTTTGCCATCGCGGCGTGGCGCGACTAGCCCTTCTTGACGCAAACGCGAAAGGTGCTGGGACACCGCCGCCTGACGCGCGCCAAGCGATTGTTCCAGTTCGGTCACCGATTTTTCGCCGCCCGACAAATGGCACAGGATCATCAGGCGTCCCTCGTGGCTTAGTGCCTTGAGGAAATTCGAAGCGTCCTGCGCCGACTGCGTCATCTTTATGACGTCGTCTTTGCCGAGCGTTTTGTCAGATGCAGTTAAGCCCATTGTGGTGCCTCGTGCCTTGGGGGTTTCATTATATTTAGTTAATCTTGCGTGAAAGGTCTATCCGGCGGTGTGGTTTTGCGTGTTGTTTGTGCTGCGATGGATGTCACGGCGGCGAATTGTGACAGGAAAACATCGCCGGTCAGCGCGCTGAGGAAATCTGCATATTGCAGCCTGTCCATGACCGGGCCTTTGACCTCTGACAGGTGCAATTGCACGCCCATTTCGCCCAGTCGCGTGTTGATTGCGTCGAGGGACTCCAGCGCGCTCAGGTCGATCTCGTTGATCGCGCTGCATTGCAGAATTACATGTTTGATCGCTTTGTCGTCGGTCACGCGGGCATAGATCCGGTCTTCCAGCACCCGCGCATTGGCGAAATACAGGCTCTCGTCGACCCGCAGGCTCAGCACATCGGGGGTGGTTTCGACGCTGTGCCGCCGGATGTTGCGAAAATGTTCGGTGCCCGGAACGCGCCCTACTTCGGCGATATGGGGTTTGGTCGAGGCATAGAGGTGCAGCAGGATCGACAGGCCGACGCCCGCCGAGACGCCCGCTTCGACGCCCACAGCGAGTGTCAGCAGGATCGTTGTCAGCACGGCGGCGAAATCCGCGCGCGCGTAGGCCCAGCTACGTTTGAGGATCGAGAAGTCAACAAGGCTAAGCACCGCGACGATGATGGTCGCGGCCAGTGTGGCCTTGGGCAAAAAGTAGATCAGCGGCGTCAGGGCAAGCGCCGCGATGGCAAGCCCGATGGCGGTATAGGCACCGGCGGCCGGGGTCCTTGCGCCGGCGTCAAAGTTCACCACAGAGCGCGAGAAGCCACCCGTGACCGGAAAGCCACCGGTAAAAGCAGCCCCGATGTTTGCCGCCCCAAGACCGATCAATTCCTGATTTGGATCAATGCGTTGCCGTTTTTTGGCCGCGAGAGTTTGCGCCACGGAAATTGATTCAACAAAGCCGATGATTGTGATCAGGAAGGCGGGGAGCAGAAGCTGGCCGATCAGATCAGGCGAGAGCGAGGGCAGGGTGAGCGGTGGCAGGCTTTGCGGCACGTCGCCCACGATTTGCACGCCTTTGTCGGCCAGCCCGAAGCCCCAAACCGCAAGCGTGGTCACCACAACAACCGCGACCGGCCCTGTTTTGGCTATGATATCGGCGGTGCCGGACCTGACCCCGAGGTTGCGCAGCATCGGCTTTAGCCCCAAACGCACCCAGAACAGAAAACCGATCGACAGGATGCCGATGGTGGCGGTGATCCAGTTGATATCACTCAGGTTTCTGGCAAGCGAGACCAGCACATCGGCTAGGTTGTGTCCGGCAGCATCGATGCCAAGGATATGTTTAAGCTGGCTTGCCGCGATGATCACCCCCGATGCGGTGATGAACCCGGCGATCACCGGATGTGACAGAAAATTGGCGATAAACCCAAGCCGGAAAATGCCCATGCCCAGCAACATTAGCCCCGACAGCAACGCCAGCGTCAGCGCCGCAATCGCATAGCCCGCGGTGCCTTGGTCGACGATATTTCCCAATGCGGCGGCGGTCATCAGTGACACCACGGCCACCGGCCCCACCGCAAGCGCCCGACTGGTGCCGAACACCGCATACAGCAGGATCGGCGCGATCGAGGCGTAAAGCCCGGCCTCGGGCGGCAGCCCAGCCAGCAGGGCATAGGCCAGCGATTGCGGAATCAGCATGATCGTCACGATCAAAGCAGCGATCATGTCGTTGGAGAAGGCGGATGTGGAGTAGGTCCGCCCCCACTCTAGGATGGGCAGATATTGCAAGACGAGGCGGGGCATGGGGCAGGGACCTTAGGGTTTGATTTTTTGCGGTTTTGCCAGCCATTCGCGGCCTTTGAGCATGGCCTTCCAATAGACCGGTGGCAGTATCTTTTCTTTCAGGAACCATGCGGCGCGGGTGGCTTTTGTGCCGTCTAATAGACCGGTGGGGAAGCTGGGCAGCAGCACGCCGCCATAGCCGAATTCGGCCAGCACGATTTTGCCGCGCTCGACGGTCAGCGGACAGGAGCCATAGCCGTTATATTGGCTGATGGCCTCTTTGCCTTGAATGTCGGCGATGATGTTATTGGCCACAACGGGCGCCTGCATTCGCGCGGCGGCGGCGGTTTTGGCATTGGGCGCGTTCATCACATCGCCCAGCGACCAGATGTTGTCATAGGTTTTGTGCCGCAGGGTTGCCTGATCGACATCGATCCAGCCCGCCGCATCGGCCAAGGGGGAAACGCGGATGAAATCGGGCGCGGTTTGTGGCGGGCAGACGTGCATCATGTCGAAATCCGTCTCGATGCGTTCCACTGGCATATCGGGTTTGGCCACGTCGAACCATGCCTTTTTTGCAGGCCCGTCCACGGCGACCAGGGTGTGGAAATAGTTCAGTGTTGCGTCGTATTTTGCGACATACTCCATCAGGGCGGGCACGTAGTCCTTGATCCCGAACAGCACACCGCCCGAGGTATTGAACTGGATGTCGATGTCCTTGAGAACCCCGCGCCGGACCCATGCATCGCCGGACAGATACATCGCTTTTTGCGGTGCGCCGGCGCATTTGATCGGCATTGGCGGTTGGGTGAAAATGGCGCGGCCCTGTTTGAGCCCTTGCACCAGCTCCCATGTATAGGGCGCGAGGTCGTAGCGATAATTCGAGGTCACGCCATGTTTGCCCAATGTCTCGGACAGGCCATCGATTTTGTGCCAGTCCAGTTTGATCCCCGGGCAGACGACCAGTCGCTTGTAGCCGATGACGCGGCAGCCTTCGAGAATGATCACATTATTGGCGGGCTCGAACGCGGCGACAGCGGCCTTGATCCAATGCACCCCTTTGGGGATAAGCGACCCCATCGTTTTGGCGGTTTTGGCGGGCTGAAAGATACCGCCGCCGACCATGGTCCATCCGGGTTGGTAATAGTGGATATCGGCGGGGTCGATGATAGCGATGTCCAGCGTTTCATCGCGGGCTTTCAGCGAGGCGGCGGCGGCGATACCGGCAGCACCCGCGCCCACGATCACGATGTCATAGCTTGCGTCGGTGGTGTCGGTGGGCGTTGTGCCGCCATTGGCGATGCGCCGCACCACGCCGCCCATGTCAAAGCCAGCCGCCTTGGTGACAGCCAAAATCTGCGCCAGATCGGCGGTCCTGCCCTGTGACAGCGACCACAGCGTGGTTGTGCGCATCCCGGTGCGGCAAAAGCCCAGCACAGGTCCGGGCAATGCGGTCAGCGCGGCGCGGAATGCATCAATGTCGGGGTCCAGAATGATGCCGGGTTTGACCGGCATATAATGCATCGCGATCCCCAGTTTTTTTGCGGCTTTTTCAAGCTCCACAAAGGTGGGTTGATCAGCACCTTCGCCGTCGGGCCGGTTGCAAATGACCGCTTTGAAGCCGCGATCCTTGATCGTTTGCAGATCAGCGGTCGTGACTTGCGCCGCAACCGAAAGGCCGGGCGTGAGGTGCTTGATTTCCATGATAGTCGCTTTCGTTTACAGGGCGTTGACGGGCACTTTGAGCATCGGATTGCCGTCTTTGTCGGTGGGCACATGACCGGCGCGCATATTGACCTGCAACGACGGGATGATCAGTTTCGGCATCGCCAGTTGCGCGTCGCGTTCGGTGCGGAACTTGATGAAATCGTCGCGGGACTTGCCGCCGCCGACGTGGATGTTGCTGGCCTTTTGTTCGGCCACGGTGGTTTCCCACGCAATCGCCCGCCCGTTTGGCCCATAGTCGTGGCACATGAACAGCCGGATATCGTCGGGCAGCGCCAGCACTTTTTGAATGCTGTCGTAAAGCGTGGCTGCGTCCCCGCCGGGGAAATCGGCGCGCGCAGAGCCGCCATCGGGCATGAACAACGTATCACCGGTGAACACCGCATTGCCCATGACATGCACGTTGCACGCAGGCGTATGCCCCGGCGTATACATGGCAAAGCCTTGCATATTGCCGATCATATAGGTGTCGCCATCCTTGAACAGCGCGTCGAATTGCGAGCCATCGCGTTCAAATTCGGTGCCCTCGTTGAAGATCTTGCCAAAGGTTTCCTGAATCAGCATGATTTTCTCGCCGACGCCGATTTTACCGCCCAGCTTTTGTTGCAGGTAGGGGGCGGCGCTGAGGTGATCGGCGTGCACATGGGTCTCGATGATCCAGTCAAGCGTCAGCCCCTCGGCCTCGATCTGTGCAATCAACGCATCGGCGTGGTCATAGGTGATCCGGCCTGCGGCATAGTCGATGTCCATCACGCTATCGATGATGGCGCAGTGCGTGCTGTCGGGGTCGCGCACGATATAGGTGATGGTGTTGGTGGCTTCGTCGAAATGCGCGGTAACGACTGGTGTGACGTCCATGTTGACGGGATATGGCATGTGGTGTCTCCTGCGGTTGAAAGCATTTACATTCAAGTTATTGATTATGTAAGAGGAGCACCCGCCGCCGTCAATGGGGGTCTGTCTTGATCGAGGCGGTGGCACGCGCAAGCGCTTGTTCCAAATCATAAATCAAATCGTCGGCATCTTCGATCCCGATTGACAGGCGCAGCAAACGCGGGTGCACGGGGAAGCCTTCCCCCGAGACGGTTTTGCGGTGCTCGATCAAGCTTTCGACGCCGCCAAGCGATGTCGCGGGGTAGAAGACCTCGCAGAACCGCGCGACGTCAATGGCGGTTTGCTCGCTGCCTTTGACGACAATCGACATCATGCCGCCAAATTGCCCGTCGGTTTGCGCCTTGGCGATTGCATGGCCCGGATCAGAGGGCAGGCCGGGGTAGTGCACGGCCTCGATATGTTGATGCCCGTGGAAATGCCGGGCGACGGCCATGGCGTTCAGACAGCATTTATCGACCCGCAAAAACAGCGTGCGCATCCCGCGGATCAGCATCCATGCGTCAAACGAATGCAGCACGGTGCCGTGCAATTTGCGGATCAATGCGATCTCGTCCCAAAACGCGCCCGTTTCGCGCACCGATAGAACGCCTGCGGTAATGTCGGAATGCCCGTTGAGGTATTTGGTCGCTGAATGAAACGAGATATCGGCGCCAAAGTCCAAAGCACGGGTGATATTGGGCGGTGTGCCGGTGCAATCGGCGATCAGTTTTGCGCCCGCGTCATGGGCGATTTTGGCGGCTAGCGCGATGTCGGTCACTTCCCAATTTGGGTTGTTGGGGGTCTCGATCCAGACCAGCGTGGTAGGCTGTGCGGCCGCAGCAGCCGCCAGTTCATCGTGGTTGCCTGCGGTGTAGTCGCCCAGCGTGATGCGCCCGTTTCTGGCGTAAGTCTGCAACTGGTGCAGCACGCCGTGATACATCACACGGGGGGCCACGACATGCGCGCCGGTCGGCAGATGCTCGATCACGGCGGTGGCCGCAGACATGCCAGAGGCAAACAACAGGCTGTCGGCAGCACCTTCCAGCTCAGCGATAATCGCCTCGGCGTGGCAGGTCGCCTGATTGCCATCGCGGCGGTAGAAATACGGCTTGCGGATGTCATAGTTTTCGTCACGCGCATAGGTCGCCGCAGGCTGGATCGCGGGCACGACAGCGCCGGTTTCGGCCTCAATGAAATGCAAGGCCTGTGCGACGCGGGTGCGGATCGAGGTTTTGCGATTGCTGTTCTGGGTCACGGTCACATCCTGTTCTTGCGGGTGTGTAAAACGTGACTTTTCCAAAGGCGATTGTCCAGCGTTTACGGCTTGGCCAGCGCGGCTTGCAGCGAGCTGTCGCGCACGGCGGCGGTGATGCGTTCGATCACATAATCCATGAACAGCCGCGTTTTGGGGTCTTGCCGACGGCGGTGGGTATAAAGGCAGGCCATCTGGATTGGCTCGGGTGGAGTGGCTGTGGCGACGGGCACAAGCCGCCCCGCCTTGATATGGTCGGCAACTTCAAAAACCGGTTTCATCGCAATGCCATTGCCCGCCAGCGCCCAGTCGGTCAGCACGTCACCGTCATCGGATTCGTAGCGCCCGGTGATGCGAAACCGCTTGGGCCCGTCAGCGGTGGTCAGTCGCCATTGAAATTCGGGCGCGCCGGGAAACCGCAGGTTCAGGCATTCATGCGCCCCCGTGGTCAGGTCATCGCCCGACAGCGGCATCCCGAAAGCAGTGATATAGGCGGGTGCAGCGCAAAGCACGCGGGTCACATCGGCGATTTTGCGCATCCGCAGGGTGGAATCTTCGGGCTGGCCAAGGAAAAACGCAAGATCCAGACCTTCGGTGGTCAGGTCCACCTTACGGTCGGTCAGGCGCAGCCGGATTTTGACCTCGGGGTATTGCGCCAGAAACCCGGGCACCAGCGGCGCGATCAGGCGGCGGCCAACACCCAAAGGGGCGGCCACATAAAGCGCGCCTTTGGGGTTTTCGGTGATATTGACAACGCGGGCCTCCGCCTTGTCGACCGCTTCCAATATCTCGCTGGCACCGCCATAAAACGCTTTGCCCTGCTCGGTGGGCGTCAGGCTGCGGGTGGTGCGTTGGAATAGCCGCACGCTAAGATGTTCTTCAAGCTGGGAAATCCGCGAAGAGGTGACCGCAGGCGAAATCCGCAGGTCGCGCCCCGCGGCGGACATGCTGCCCAATTCATAGACGCGGACAAATGTGCGGATGTTATCGAGATATGACATTGTTTTGTTTTTTTTGATGCTGCTTGGTGTTTAGGTATCATACAAGAAGAATGCGCAATCCGCTAGGGTAGCCACAGCGGCGAATAGCGAAAGGGTCCGGCATGTATGACGTAGCGATTTTATGGGACTGGTTGGCTTTTGCTGTGCGCTGGCTGCATGTCATCACGGCGATGGCGTGGATCGGGGCGTCGTTCTTTTTCATCGCGCTTGATCTGGGCCTGAAGAAAGCCCCGAACATGCCCGCAGGGGCCAGCGGTGAAGAATGGCAAGTGCACGGCGGCGGGTTTTACCACATCCAGAAATACATGGTCGCCCCTGAGAACATGCCCGAGCATCTGATCTGGCACAAATGGCAAAGCTACATCACATGGGTGTCGGGGGCCGCGTTGTTGATGATCGTTTATTGGGTGGGCGGCGAGTTGTTCTTGCTGGATCCAACCAAGGCCGATTTGACCCTGTTCCAGGGAATTTTGATCTCTGGTGGGTCTCTGACCATCGGCTGGCTGGCCTATGATTTTCTATGCAAATCCAAGCTGGGCAATCAGCCGACGGTATTGATGCTGTTGCTGTTTGTGATCCTTGTGCTGATGGCATGGGGCTATAACCAGATATTCACGGGCCGCGCCGCCCTGCTGCATCTTGGTGCGTTTACCGCCACGATCATGACCGGCAACGTGTTTTTCCAGATCATGCCGAACCAGCGCATCGTTGTCGCCGATCTGAAAGCGGGCCGTAAACCAGACCCTAAATACGGCAAAATCGCCAAATTGCGGTCAACCCATAACAATTATCTGACGCTGCCGGTGGTGTTTTTGATGCTGGCAAATCACTATCCGCTGGCCTTCGGGACACAATACGCCTGGATCATTGCGTCGTTGATATTCCTCACGGGCGTCACGATCCGGCATTATTTCAACACCATGCACGCCACGGGTAAAGGCCCGACATGGACATGGGGTGTCACGGTGGTGTTGATGATTGTCATCGCCTGGCTGTCCACGGTGCCTGCGATGGATACCTATGAGGCGGCAGAGGCGCGCGCGCTGACCCCGTATGAGCAGAAATTTGCGTCTGCTGCGGGGTTTGATCTGGCCTATGACACGGTGATTGGCAGTTGTTCGATGTGCCACGCCCGCGAGCCTGTTTGGGGCACTATGCAATGGCCGCCAAAGGGTGTTGTGCTGGAAACCGAAAGTGATGTGGCGCGGTATGCCAAGCAGATTTACCGACAGGCCGGTGTCAGCCGTGCCATGCCGCCGCCCAATGCGGTGCAGATGGACGCCGAAGCCCGCGCCGCGCTCGTTGCATGGTTCCGCGCCGCAAACGAGGGCTAGCCCGCAAGACAGTTGGCAAAGCCCGCGCAACATGTCAGACCGCTGTTCAAACCGCAGTGGCAAGGCCGACATGACCCGCAATCCCGACGATATCACGCAGATTGAACTGACCGATCTGTGTTTTTCTGTAGATGGAAAGCAGGTTTTACGCACTATCACACAGCAGATTTCGGTGCGGCGCTGCGGCATTGTCGGGCGCAACGGGTCGGGGAAATCGACCCTTGCAAGGATGATCGCAGGGCTGGTCGCGCCCACGTCGGGTATCGCGCGGTTGAACGGGTATGATCTGGTGAAAGACCGCAAGCAGGCCCTGCGCGATGTGGGGATATTGTTCCAGAACCCTGACCAGCAGATCATTTTCCCCACCGTGCGCGAAGAGATCAGCTTTGGCTTGCGGCAGTTAGGACGCAGCAAATCCGTCGCGGACCAAATGACCCAAGACACGCTGGCGGGTTTCGGAAAACCGCACTGGATCGATGCGCATATCCACAGCCTGTCGCAGGGGCAAAAGCATCTGGTTTGTCTGATGGCGATAGTCGCGATGACGCCCAAGCTGATCATTCTCGACGAGCCGTTCACCGGTCTTGATATCCCGACCAAAGCACAGCTGACCCGCGCATTGCAGCAATATCAGGGCAGTCTTTTGCACATCAGTCACGACCCAGCCGACCTTGCGGGCTATGATCATGTGATATGGCTGGAGCAGGGCGCAGTGGTGCAATCGGGGGCCGCGGATGATGTGTTGCGCGCCTATATTGCCGAGATGACAGCAGTGGGAGGGTCCGATGATATCGCTGTCCTCTCCGGTTAAAACCCGCGCCCACAACTGGCCTGCGGGTATGAAACTGGCCGGGCTTTGCGCCGCTACCATCGTGTTGTTCTTTATCGAGAACCTTGCGCTGCACGCGGGTATCCTTGTGGCGGTGACGGGTGTTTATCTGTCTGCGGGGGCGTTGTTTTTCAAGGCGGGGTTGCGGCAATTGCGCGTGCTTTGGCCGTTTGTCGTGATTGTGGCGATCTGGCATATCTGGACCGGCGAGACGCAGCAGGGCGCGGTGATTTTGCTGCGGCTTTTGTCGGCCCTTGCGCTGGCCAATCTGGTGACAATGACCACGCGGCTGTCGGATATGATTGACGTGGTGCGGCTGCTGACCCGTCCTTTGGCAAAGCTGGGATTGAACCCCGCAGCCTTGGACATGGCGATTGCGCTGGTCATCCGCCTGACGCCGGTTCTGGCGCAAAAGGGCCGTAACTTGACGCAGGCATGGCGGGCCAGATCGGCGCGTAGGCCAAATTGGCGTATCCTTTTACCTTTCACCGTTTTGGCGTTAGATGATGCAGACCATGTTGCCGAGGCGTTGCGTGCGCGCGGTGGATTTACCCCCTTGAAGGACCCTTGAATGGAAAAGAATGTTGCCCTGATTGCCCTGTTTGCCGCCGTGATTGCGGCCCTTGGCTTGATCCCGAAAATCACACTTGGGTTTGGGGTGCCGATCACCGCGCAGACCCTTGGGGTTATGCTGTGTGGCACGGTGCTTGGCGCGCGGCGCGGCACGCTTTCGGTGTTGTTGTTCTTGCTGTTGGTGGCGATTGGCTTGCCGCTGTTGTCGGGCGGGCGTGGCGGCTTGGGCGCGTTTGCGACACCGTCGGCGGGCTTCTTGTTGGGCTGGCCAATCGGGGCGTTTGTCACCGGCTTGATCGTGGAAAAATGGCGCGGTGTGCCGCTTGGCTTGGTTGCAACTGTCGCCGCGATTATCGGCAGTATTGTGGTGATGTATATCTTTGGCATCGCGGGGCTGGCGATTGCATTGGACAAATCGCTGTCCGAGGCCGCACTGCTGGTGCTGGTCTTTGTGCCCGGCGATGTGATCAAGGCGGTCATTGCGGGCCTGTTGACCGCGGCCCTTTTCAAATCGCGCCCTGCCAGCGTTTTGTCGCGCTATGATGGCTGATGTGATCGACCTTTTGGCGCAACGCCGCTCGGTCAGGGCATTTACCGATACGCCCGTGCCGCGCGATACGCTGGCACGGATTTGTACCGCCGCTCGCATGGCACCAAGCGGGGCAAATTTGCAACCGGGCAAATTTCATGTGCTGACAGGGGATGCGCTGGCAGAGCTGACATCGCGGTTGTCGCGAGCCATAGCCGAGGCTGCACCCATTGAGAGCGAGTATTCCTATTTTCCGCCCGATATGTCGCCTGCGTTGAAAAACCGCCAACGCGCGGCAGGCTATGCGCTCTATGATGCATTGGGTATTGCGCGGCGCGATGTGGCGGCACGGCGCGCCAATTTTGACCACAACTACCGGTTCTTTGACGCCCCCGTCGGGATTGTGGTGACCATTGACCGCGACATGGGCAAGGGGTGTTTCATGGATCTGGGGCTGAGCCTGATGGCGCTGTTTCTGGCCGCCGAGGCCGAGGGTCTGGGCAGTTCGGGCATTGGTGCGCTGGCGAATTACGCCAGTGTGGTGCACGGGCATCTGGGCCTGCCCGAGAATGAGATGGTTGTCTGCGGCGTCGCCCTTGGGGTCGCGGACATGGCGGCACCGGTGAACCGGTTTCGCACCGCGCGTGCGCCGCTGGACGACTTCACAAGTTTTCGCGGTTTTGATCCAGCAAAATAGCGCTGCCGATGCCGCCTGCCGCCGCGATCGCCGCAAGTCCCGTGCCGCCTTTGATGCGCAACTCATGGAACAATCGCACCGCCAGAACCGCCCCAGAGGCCCCGACAGGATGCCCGCGCGCCAAGGCCCCGCCTAGAGTGTTGATGATGTCGGGCGCGATGTTTGCGCCTTGCTGGCAGGCGATGGCTTGCACCGCAAAGGCTTCCATGATTTCCGCGGCGGTCAGATCATCCACCGTCAGCCCCGCGCGCGTAAGAACCGCGTCGATGGCCGCCACCGGTGCCAGCCCGGGCCGCAGTGGATCACCGCCCAATGTCACCCCGCCCGCAAATCCCACCGCATCGATACCATGTGCTGCCACCCATGCCGCCGAGGCCATCACAACAAAGCCCGCGCCATCGGCGGCCACGGCCATATTGGCGGCTGTGATTGTGCCGTTGACCACGGGTGCGCGGGCGCAATGCCGTGGGGTCAAATCGCGGGTGAACGGGTCGTGGTCCAATCCTGCAACAGGGACGATTTCGGATGTAGGCCGCGCCTTTGCATGGCTCGCCATTGCCCAGTCATCTTGCGCGCTGCGCGATATGCCGAGGTCTTGCCCCAATTGATCGGCGGCTAGCGCCATATCGGGATCACGTTCAGGCCAAGGGGTGAAGCGGGCTTGCTCGTAAGGTTCGGGGGGGCGGCCATCAGCAAAGCTATGTGCCCGCAACGGTCTGCGCGAATAGCTTTCCACACCGCCGGCCACAACAATGTCGTGCTGCCCCGACCGGATCAGCGCATCGGCCAAGATTAACGCATCAAGCCCGCCGGCGCATTGCCGGTCAATCGACAGCCCCGCGATGCGCTGCGGCCAGCCCGCGCCAAGCGCCACCAGCCGCGCGATATTGCCGCCGGCACCCAGCGCATTGGACACGATCAATTCGCCAACCTGATCGGCACTGATGCCCGCATCCGCCAAAGCCGCCGCCAGAACAGGGGCAGCCAGCGCATGGGGTAAAAAATGCGCCAAGGCACCGCCGCGCGGGGCGATCGGGCTGCGGCGCGCGGCGATCAGATACGAACAGGTCATGCCCGATCTTTCAGCCATTGCGATAGTTTGACAAGGTCGGGTTTGCCCGCAGGCAGCAGCGGAATTTCGGGGATCACGACAAAATCCTTGGGCACCGACGGCGCACCCAGATGGCGGTGGCAAAGTTGGCGTAAACCGGCAAAATCAGGGTCGCCTGCGCATTGCAAAAAACAAATAATGCGATGGCCGCGTTTCACATCTGGCAAAGCAATCGCGGCGCATTGCGTGATGCCAGGCGCAGTTATCAACAGTGCTTCGATCAGATCAGGAAACACATTGTGATCGGCGACCGTGACCATGCGCGACTTGCGCCCCTGCACAAACAGATAGCCCTGCGGGTCAAGATGGCCGATCTCGCCGATGCTAAGATGGGCACCGTCCCAGCGGGTGTCTTGCGCGGCACCGCTGGCGTAACCTTCAAAAAGATAGGGGCTCTTCACCCAAATCTCGCCGCTGTCATCAAGCCGCAATTGCACGCCCCGATAGGACCGTCCGACAGAGCCACGCGGGGTATTTGCATCGGTGATGGTGATAAAACTGGTCTCGCTGGCGCCATAAAAGACGTGGATCTGCGTGCGAGGAAAAGCCGCCAAAATCTGCTCGCGCAGTGTCTCATTCAATACGCCACCGCCGCAAAAAATGTGTCGAACATGCGCAATAGTGTCTATTTTTGCGGACTTCGCCCCTTGTAGCAAAAGCCCCAGTTGCGCAGGTGTCGCGTAAATCACACAGCGGTTGAAACTGGCGATATGGCGCGTTTGTGCGCGCGGGCTGATCCCCGTCAGACCCACAATATTGGCCCCGACATGCAGCGCCTCGAGCGTGGCATAAAGCGTCAGGGAATGGCCGATGGGCCCCAGCGTGACATATGTATCGGCCGCGGTGACCGCATATGTTTCGGCGGTGATGGCAAAGCTGGCTTGCCAAGATTGCGGGCTGCGGCGGATGGTTTTCGGCGCGCCGCTACTGCCCGAGGTTTCGCACAAGAGCCACTGCTGGGCGCCCGCGATTGTCTTGAGGCCTGATTGCCGCGCAAAGATCGTATCGCCCCGCGCCAGGCCCGCCAATAGCAGGTCCATGCCCTGCGATGCAGGACCGATTACGGTGCTTTCGGGGTGAAGCCGGAATGTCGCAGAGTCTGTCATAACGCCACCTTACAAGGGCCGCGTTTCAAGCGATAGTGACCCCCGACCGTCGCGCGAGATCGGGGGCCGGATTGCTCAATCGATCAGTGCGTTGAACGTCGCAGAAGGGCGCATCACGGCGGCGGTTTTGGCCGCATCCCCGTTGAAATAGCCCCCCAGATCAACGGGTTGACCCGCGCCCGACTTCAATTCCGCCAGGATCGCATCGGCATTTGCGGCCAGTGCGGCGGCAAGCGGTGCAAACATCTGTGCCAGCGCCGCATCGTCGGTCTGTGCGGCCAATGCCTCGGCCCAGTAGAGCGCAAAGTGGAAATGTGAACTGCGGTTGTCGTCCTGGCCTACCTTGCGGCCCGGGCTTTTGCCATTGGCCAGCAGTTTTTCGGTCGCATCATCACTGGCCTTGCCCAGCACGCGCGCCTTGGCTGTGCCGACAAAACGCAGGCTTTCACCAAGCGCGCAGAACTCGCCCAGGCTATCCCACCGCAGGTGGTTTTCCTGCACCAGTTGTTGCACATGCTTTGGTGCGGAACCGCCCGCGCCGGTTTCGAACATGCCGCCGCCTTGCATCAGTTTGACCACTGACAGCATTTTGGCCGATGTGCCGACTTCCAAAATCGGGAACAGATCGGTCAGGTAATCGCGCAGCACATTGCCGGTGACGGCGATGCAGGTTTTGCCGTCGCGGATATCTTCAAAAGAGGCCCGGGTTGCAGGGGTCGGGGCCAGGATTTCAAAGCGGTCTGCCACGCCTTTGGCGATCAGGATCGGCGTGACATATTTGATCAGCTCGGCATCATGGGCACGGCTGGCATCAAGCCAGAAAATCGCGCGACAGTTTTCGACCGCCTGGCGTTCAATCGCCAGATCAATCCAGTTTTCAATCGGGGCCTTGCGGGTCGAGGCCATGCGCCAGATATCGCCCGCCTCTACCACATGCGACATGACGATCCTATCGCCGTTCATCACCCGCATCGTGCCGGATTGCACGACCTCGAAAGTCGTCGGGTGCGATCCGTATTCTTCGGCTTTTTGCGCCATCAACCCGACGTTTTGCACAGTGCCTGCGGTTGCAGGGTCCAACGCGCCGGTCTGTTTGAAATAGGCGATGGTCTCGGCGTAAACGCCTGCATAAGAGCTGTCGGGGATCACGCAGGTGGTGTCGCCTTCGGCCCCGTCAGGACCCCAACCCTTGCCGCCCGCGCGGATCACGGCGGGCATCGAGGCGTCGATGATCACGTCGGAAGGCACGTGCAGGTTGGTGATGCCCTTGTCGGAATTCACCATGTAGAGCGGTGGGCGACTGGCCAATGTGGCATTGATTTCGGCCACGATTGCAGCGCCGTCCTCCATCGCGCCGATCTTGGCCAGCATATCACCAAGACCCGCGTTGGGGCTGATGCCCGCTGCGTCAAACGCCGCCCCGTGCTTTTCAAACACAGGGGCCAGATACTGGCGCACGGCATGGCCAAAGATGATCGGATCGGACACCTTCATCATCGTGGCTTTCATGTGCAAGGAATACAGTGTGCCCTCTTGCGCCACATCTGCGATCGTCTTGTCAAAGAACGCGGTCAGCGCCTTGGCGGACATGAATGTGGCGTCAACGATTGTGCCTGCGGGCATCGATAGGCCGTCTTTCATCACTGTCACGCCGTTGCCTGTGTCCAGCTCGATGCGCAGGGTTGCGGCATCAGCCAAGGTCACGGATTTCTCGTTGGACCGGAAATCGCCTGCGTCCATCGTGGCCACGCGTGTCTTGCTGTCGGACACCCATTTGCCCATGCGGTGCGGGTTCGCTTTGGCGAATGCCTTGACCGCAGCGGGCGCACGGCGGTCAGAATTGCCTTCGCGCAAAACCGGGTTCACTGCCGAGCCTTTGATTGCATCATAGCGGGCGCGCACGTCTTTTTCGGCGTCTGTTTGCGGATCTTCGGGATAGTCAGGCAGGGCATAGCCTTGGCCTTGCAATTCTTTCACTGCCGCCACCAGTTGCGGCACCGAGGCTGAGATATTGGGTAGTTTGATCACATTGGCGGCGGGTGTTTTGACCAGCTCTCCCAGTTCGGCCAGCGCATCGGGTTGGGCTTGGGCTGTGGTCAAAATCTCTGGGAATGTCGCAATGATGCGCCCTGCCAAAGAGATATCGCGGGTTTCGACACTCAGGCCAGCGGCTCCCAAAAACTTCTGAATAATTGGCAAAAGCGACGCTGAGGCAAGCTGCGGCGCTTCGTCAACTTTGGTGTAAATGATATCGGCCATACTGTTTTCTCGCTTCGGTTCGGTTAACTTTCTTGATGCCATATACCAATTGTATACCGTCGTCTACAATGGTGCGATCGGGTCGCTGCAAAAGCGGCTGCGCCCCATAGACCTTGATCTTGCGTGGATTATCAATTTTCCCAAGATAGACCCTCTGCGCGGATCATGTCGCTTTGTAGTTGGAAAAACAACACCAAGCAGGTTGGATAGGGTCATGTGGTATAACCGGAAAGTCAATTGATGCCCAAGAACCCATATTACGCGCCTGTTGGCGGTTTGCCACCGCAAACGCAGATCACCACAGATCGCGCGATGTTCACCGAGGCCTATGCGGTGATTCCCAAGGGCACGTTCAGCGACATCGTCACCAGCTTTTTGCCTTTCTGGAAAGGCGCGCGGTTCTGGGTGCTGTCGCGGCCACTGTCAGGTTTTGCAGAGACATTCTCGCAATATATCGCAGAACTGACCCCCAATGGCGGCTCGGACAGACCAGAGACCGACAAAACTGCGCAAGCCGTCATCTTTGTGGTGCAGGGCGAAATCACGCTAACGATTGCAGGCAAAGTGCATGTGATGGGCGAGGGAGGCTATGCCTACCTGCCACCTGCATCTGATTGGCAGGTCCACAATACATCGGACGCACCCGCCAGGTTCCACTGGATTCGCAAAGCCTATGAATATGTCGATGGGCTGGACGCGCCCGAGGCCTTTGTGACCAACGACAACGACATCGCGCCGACTCCTATGCCGGACACTGGCGGGGCGTGGGCGACGACCCGCTTTGTCGACACCGCAGACATGCGCCACGACATGCATGTGACAATCGTGACGTTCCAGCCCGGCGGTGTGATCCCGTTTGCCGAAACCCATGTGATGGAACATGGGCTTTATGTGTTAGAGGGCAAGGCGGTTTACCGGCTGAATCAGGATTGGGTCGAGGTCGAGGCCGGTGACTATATGTGGCTGCGCGCCTTCTGCCCACAAGCCTGTTACGCGGGCGGTCCGGGCCCGTTCCGGTATCTTCTGTATAAAGATGTGAACCGGCATATGCGGTTTTCAGGCGGCTTTACAAAGTAATATCAGCGCCAAGGCTGCGCGACACAGCATCGCCTGCCGCTTTGACCAAGGCGCCAATCTTGGGCACCATTTCAGCGGTCACGCGGTGCGATGGCCCCGAGATGGAAATGCCAGCAACCGCTTGACCTTGATGGTTGATGATCGGGGCGGCGATGCAGCGCATTCCGATCGCCTTTTCCTCATCATCAAATGAAAACCCGCGCCGCTGGATCAGCTTGATATCCGCCGTCAAATCCGCCGCCGTGCAAATCGTGTTTGGGGTAAATGACGTCAGGTCGGCGACCATAAAATACTGCGCAAGCTGGCGGTCATTAAATGTGCTCAACAGCGCTTTGCCGATACCAGAGGCGTGCATCGGCCCTTGTGTGCCGGGCGGAAAAAACGCGCGAATGGATTCGTGGGTTTCGACCTGACTGATAAACATCACCATGCCCGATTTCTCGATGCCAAGGTTCGAGGTCTCGCCGGTGACCTCCATCAAATCGCGCATCGCGGGCAGCGCGCTGGAGGTCACATTGCTGCGCCGCAAGAACGTGGCCCCGATGCGGAATGTCGCAGCGCCAATCGCCCATTCTTGGGTCAGCGTGTCATTTTCAACCATCCCGCGGGCTTGAAATGTGCACAGCGCGCGGTAAATCGTGGCGGGGGACTGACCCATTTGCGCGGCCAGCGCAGAGAGCGTCATCGATCCGCCCTCGGCCAGCACATCAAGCAGATCTATTGCGCGATCCACGGCCTGAATGATATTTTCGCCCTCCTTTGGGTTAAATTTTTTCGGCCGCCCTCTGTTGCGCTGGGTGTTGTCCATGTTGATGTGTCTCGTCATTGGTGATGGTTTTCTTATAAATTAAATCTGGATTAGAATCTATGAAAAAATACAATGCATTGTAATATAAGAGATAAATTCGCTATACTGGGTGCAAATTTAATCCATCGAAAAAATTGTGAAAAAATGCGCTAGGCCGTATCCATAAAGCAATCCAATCAGGAGATTGTCATGAGCTTTCAGAACCCCGTCTTTATTCCCGGCCCGACCAATATGCCCGAGGCGATCCGGCTGGCCTGTCACATGCCGACCATCGATCACCGCTCGCCGTTGTTTGGCGATATTCTGCACCCCTGCCTGGACGGTGTGCGCCGCGTTTTGAAGTCGCAAAGCGCGCAGATCTTTATCTTTCCCTCCACCGGCACCGGCGGTTGGGAAACCACGATCAGCAATACCTTGTCAGCCGGTGACCGGATTTTGGCGGCGCGCAATGGCATGTTCAGCCACCGCTGGATCGATATGTGTCAGCGCCACGGTCTGGACGTGCAGGTGGTTGAAGCCCCTTGGGGTCACGGCCTGCCCGCGGATGACTACGAGGCAATCCTGCGCGCCGATAAATCCCATAAGATCAAGGCGGTGCTGGCCACCCACAATGAAACGGCTACAGGCGTGAAATCCGATATTGCGGCGGTGCGCCGCGCGCTTGATGTCGCCGGTCACCCTGCGTTGTTGTTTGTCGATGGGGTCAGCTCGATCGGCTCGATGGATTTCCGCATGGACGACTGGGGCGTTGATGCCGCCGTTGCCGGGTCGCAAAAGGGGTTCATGCTGCCCGCCGGTCTGGCGATTGTCGGGTTAAGCGAAAAGGCGATGCGCGCGGTTGAACATGCGACCCTGCCGCGCACCTTTTTCGACGTGCGCGATATGGCCAAGGGCTATGCGGCCAATGCGTTTCCTTACACCCCGCCTGTGGGTCTGATGAACGGGCTGAAACTGTCGTTGCAGATGATCGCGGCCGAGGGGCTGGACAACGTCTTTGCTCGCCACACCCGTATCGCGCAAGGCGTGCGGCTGGCAGTCAAGGCTTGGGGGCTAGAGCTATGTGCCGTGTCCCCCGACGCTTATTCCGACAGTGTATCGGCGATCAAAACACCCGCCGGATTTGACGCCACAGAGATCGTCAATGTGGCGGCGCGCGATTACGGCATGGCGTTCGGGGTTGGCTTGGGAGAGGTCGCGGGCAAGGTGTTTCGCATCGGCCATCTGGGGATGCTGACCGATGCGATGATGTTATCGGGGCTGGCAGTGGCCGAAATGGTCATGGTTGATCTGGGGCTTGATATCACGCTTGGGTCCGGCGTTGCGGCCGCCCAATCCCATTATCGCCACGGGGGTGCGTGATGTATATCCCGACCCTGCAAGACATGCGCGCGGCGCAGGACCGGATCGGGCCTTATGTGCACCGCACGCCAGTGCTGACCTCGCAATATCTGAATGACCTGACCGGTGCAGAGCTGTTTTTCAAATGCGAAAATCTGCAAAAGGCCGGCGCATTCAAGGCCCGTGGTGCGTCCAATGCGGTGTTTGGCCTGACCGCTGAACAGGCGCGCCGCGGTGTCGCCACCCATTCCAGCGGCAACCACGGCACCTGCCTGTCCTATGCGGCGGGCAGGCGGGGCATCCCCTGCACGGTTGTGATGCCCCATACCGCCCCGCAGGCGAAAAAGGACGCGGTGCGCGGCTATGGCGGCACAGTGGTGGAATGCGAGCCGTCGACCACATCGCGCGAGGCGGTTTTCGCCGAGGTCGTGGCCAAAACCGGCGCGGAATTTGTGCATCCCTACAATGATCCACGGGTGATCGCAGGACAGGCGACCTGCTCTGCCGAGATGATTGAACAGGTCCAAGACCTTGACGCGGTGATCGCCCCGATCGGCGGCGGCGGCATGATTTCGGGCACCTGTTTGGCGCTGTCCAATCTGGCCCCGCAGATCAGGATCTATGCCGCTGAACCCCGGAACGCCGATGATGCTTACCGCAGCTTCAAGGCCGGTCACATTATTGCCGATGACGCGCCCGTTACCATCGCCGACGGGCTTAAGGTGCCACTGAAAGACCTGACATGGCATTTTGTGTCCACCCATGTGACCGATATTCTGACCGCCTCCGAGCACGAGATTGTCGCGGCGATGAAGATCATGTGGAAGCGCATGAAAATCGTCATAGAGCCATCCAGCGCGGTGCCTTTGGCGGTGATTTTGAAGAACAAAGACATCTTTGCCGGCCAGCGCGTCGGTGTGGTGATTACCGGCGGCAACGTCGATCTTGATCTGCTGCCATGGCAGCGCCCTGAATTTGGAGATTTGAAATGAACTATGACAGCTACGACGTCGGCTACAACATCCCCGCCAAGCCCGGCATGGACGAAGCCGATATTCAAACGCCTTGCCTTGTGCTGGATCTGGACGCGCTGGAGCGCAATGTGAAGAAGATGGGCGACTACGCAAAGGCGCACGGGATGCGCCACCGCGCCCATGGCAAAATGCACAAATCGGTTGATGTGCTCAAGCTTCAGCAAGACATGGGTGCGGCTATTGGCGTGTGCTGCCAAAAGGTGTCAGAGGCGGAAGTATTTGCACGCGGCGGCATCAAGGATGTGATGGTGTCCAATCAGGTGACCGAACCTGCCAAGATCAAACGCCTGGCGGAAATGCCAAAATTCGGCTGCCGTGTGCTGGTCTGTGTGGATGACCCCGAGAACGTCAAATCGCTGTCAGATGCGGCGGTTGCGGCGGGCACCCAGATCGAGGCGCTGGTTGAGATCGATTGTGGCGCGGGCCGCTGTGGCGTGACCACGACGCAGGATGTCGTGCATATCGCCAAGTTGATTGATGCCGCACCGGGATTGAAATTTGCCGGTATCCAAGCCTATCAGGGCGCGATGCAGCACATGGAGCTTTACGCCGATCGCAAGGTCAAACTGGGCGCGGCTATCGCGCAGGTTGGTGATGCGGTAACCGGTCTGAAAAGCAACGGGCTTGACTGCGACATCGTGGGCGGCGGCGGCACCGGATCGTATTACTTTGAAAGTACATCAGGGGTCTATAACGAGCTTCAGTGCGGGTCTTACGCCTTTATGGACGCAGATTACGGGCGTATTCTGGACGCGGATGGCAAGCGCATCGATGACGGCGAATGGGAAAACGCGCTGTTCATTCTGACAACCGTGATGAGCCATGCCAAAGCCGATAAAGCGATTGTTGACGCGGGCCTGAAGGCGCAATCGGTTGATAGCGGCTTGCCTGTTATCTATGGCCGCTCGGATGTTGAATACCTCAAGTGTTCCGACGAACACGGCGTTGTGGGTGATCCGAATGGGGCGTTGAAAGTGAATGACAAACTGCGCCTTGTGCCCGGCCACTGCGACCCGACCTGCAACGTGCACGACTGGTATGTTGGTGTGAGGGGCGGCAAGGTCGAAACCGTCTGGCCGGTCTCTGCACGCGGAAAGGCCTATTGATGTATATCCTGCCTGAAAAAGACATCGCAGCCCTGATCGGGCGACAAGACAGCTTTGATGCGGTTGAAAAAACCTTTGCCGCGATGGCGGCAAAGTCGGCCTATAATTTCCCCGTAATCCGCGAAGCGATTGGCCATGCCGATGCGCTATACGGGTTCAAATCAGGGTTTGACCGCGCGGCGCTGACCCTTGGGTTGAAGTCGGGCGGTTATTGGCCGGGCAATGCGGCCAAGGGTCTGACAAACCATCAATCGACGATTTTCCTGTTTGACGCAGACACCGGAAAATGTCGCGCCGTTGTAGGCGGTAACCTGTTGACCGCCCTGCGCACGGCGGCGGCCGCGGCCGTGTCGGTCGCGCATCTGGCCCGTCAAGACGCCAAAGTGCTGGGCATCATCGGCGCGGGTCATCAGGCGACCTATCAGCTGCGCGCTGTCGCCGAGCAACGCAACTTCGACCGCATCGTGGCCTGGAACCGCAGCCCTGAAAAACTGTCCGCGCTGGCGGATGTGGCCGCTGAACTGGGCCTGCCCTTTACGCCCGTGTCGCTGGATGATCTGGGCGCGCAGGCCGATGTGATTGTCACGATTATATCGAGCACCGCTGCGATCCTGAAAGACGTGCAGGTCAAGCCGGGCACCCATATCGCCTGCATGGGCACCGATACCAAAGGCAAGCAAGAGGTCGAGGCCGCCTTGGTCGCGCGCGCCACAGTGTTCACCGACGAGATCGCGCAATCGGTCAGCATCGGCGAGGCCCAGCACGCCATCGCGGGCGGCATATTGCAACAGACCCAGATCACCGAGCTGGGCAGTGTGATCAATGGTGTGCATCCGGGGCGAAGTAATGCGGACGAAATTACGCTGTTTGATGGCACAGGCGTCGGGTTGCAGGACCTTGCCGTGGCTTCGGCGGCGGTTGATCTGGCGCAAGCCAGGGGCGTCGGCGAAGAGGTGGAATTCTAATCAGGCGGGCACTGTTTCGATCACATAGGGGGTGTCGAAATAATGCTCCTCCAGATTGGTGTCCTCGCCAATCCGGTCAACAACAGCATATTGGCCCGCCGCGCCGAGCGGTGCCAACACCCCGTGCCACACCCCGCGATGCAAGTTGATCGACTGCCCCGGACAGGTCAAAAACGCCTGTGGGTCAACCGGCACGCCGTCGCGGTCCGCCGCTACAACCACCAGAAAACAGACCTGTGTCAGCGGGATAAACGCCTGACTGCCCAACGGGTGCCGTTCAACCATATCCACGACATGGGGCAATTGGCGGGCCTTGGCGTCAAACAGGCTAATCCCCGCCGCACCGCCGCCGAAATCCAGTTTCGCGCGATCATGATAGCGCCCGCACATCCCCGCGTTGATAATCTTATCAGGCGCGCCCGCAACCTCGATCACATCGCCGTAGGGCGCAAAATCGGCAGCATTCAACAACGTCACGGTCAATATCTGTGTCATTCGGTCTGGCCCTCTATTTTGATCACGCTACCCTGAAACAGGGCCAGCGACTTTCAAATACTTATTGAAGCAACCTCCTGCAACTTCACCCTGCTCAATGCGCGCATAAAAAGGCACAGTGCCCGCAACCCCCAAAAGGAGAGAGCGATGAGCGGATTTTTGACGACACATGTTCTGGATACGGCGCGTGGATGCCCGGCTGCGGATATGAAAATAGACTTGTTCAAAATCACCGACGAGACGCGCCGGCTGATCTGCACGATGACCACCAATGCGGACGGGCGCACCGACAGCCAGATTTTGCCCGCCGAGCAGTTCGCGACCGGCACCTACGAGCTGGTGTTTCACGCAGGCGCCTATCTGGATCGCTGCAACAGCGCGCTGCCCGCGCCAAAATTTCTCGACCTGATCCCGATCCGCTTTGGCATGTCAGAGGCCTCGCACTACCATGTGCCGCTCCTGCTGTCGCCCTACGCTTTCTCGACATATCGGGGCAGTTAACCGGCACACAATGGGCCATATTGCACAATATTGTGTGGATACCCCGGCGACTTGCAACCGCCATTCAGAAATGTCGCCGGCTGCACAGAGCAGAAGTATCAACAAGCGCTCCGGCGGCAGCAAGACTTCGCGGCCCCAAGATCTCATTTCGTCGGGCTGATATGCCTTGCGGATTGACAGTGCGCAAGCTTCATGCCGACGTCGGAAAAGGATATTGCCACGCTGTCTTGAAACGCAAAGCGCTCGCCCATTTTCGGGGGCGAGCGCTTCGCGGCCTGTCTGCCAAGGACTTATCCGTAAACGGACTCTTTGCCGAAATGCTTTGTCAGCATGTAATATACCACAGCGCGGTATTTGTTGCGCTCGGATTTGCCGTAAATCTCGATGACCTTGTCAATGGCTTCCATCAACTGCGGGCCATCGGCAAGGCCCAGCTTTTTGATCAGAAAGTTGTTTTTCACAGTCTCAAGCTCCGACGCCTGGCCGCCAGCAACAGTTTGCGCATCTTTGTTATAAATGGCTGGACCGCAGCCGATCGTGACCTTGGTCAGCAACGCCATGTCCGGTGTCATGCCGCATTTGTTGGTCAGATCATCCGCGTATTTCGCGATCCATTCGTCTCTCTTACCCATAAAAATATCCCCATTTGTTGTTTTTGACCAAAAGGCCGGTTGATGCGCGCGCCAATCCGGCACCGCTTGCGCAAAGCCTAATGTGCTTCACCGTCATTGGTAAAGTTAAAACAGGGGGAAATTTGACAGGATTGGATCAACCTAGCGATCCATATCTGTTCGGAAAAAATCCAAACCCAACGCGAAAGGGGCCCACGAATATTGCGTGCGAGCCCCCTCATTTGCAGTGTCACACAACCTTAGTAGCGGTAATGCTCTGGCTTGAACGGACCCTCAACAGTCACGCCGATATAATCCGCCTGACTTTTACTGAGCGTCGACAGCTTTACACCGATGCGCGCAAGATGCAGACGCGCCACCTTCTCATCCAGATGCTTGGGCAAAATATAGACCCCGGGCAAATACTCATCACCCCTGGTCCACAATTCAATCTGCGCCAAAACCTGATTGGTGAACGAGGCAGACATCACAAAACTTGGGTGCCCAGTCGCATTGCCAAGGTTCAACAATCGCCCCTCGGACAGCAAAATAAGCCGCGCACCGCTTGGCATCTCGATCATATCAACCTGATCTTTGATGTTGGTCCACTTGTGGTTGCGCAAGGACGCCACCTGAATTTCATTGTCGAAATGGCCGATGTTGCCAACAATCGCCATGTCCTTCATCTCGCGCATATGCTCGATCCGAATGACATCCCTGTTGCCCGTGGTCGTGATGAAAATATCTGCCGTGGAAACGGCATCTTCCAGCGTGACAACCTCGAACCCGTCCATCGCCGCTTGCAACGCACAGATCGGGTCAACCTCCGTCACCTTCACGCGGGCACCAGCACCAGACAAGGACGCCGCCGATCCCTTGCCAACATCACCATAGCCACACACAACGGCGACTTTTCCTGCCATCATCGTGTCCGTCGCACGGCGAATCCCGTCAACAAGGCTCTCTTTACAACCGTATTTGTTATCAAACTTCGACTTGGTCACACTGTCGTTCACGTTGATCGCAGGGAACGGCAACTGACCCTTCTTGTGCAGATCATACAGGCGGTGAACACCTGTTGTTGTCTCCTCGGAAACGCCCAAAATCGCGGCTTTTGTCTTGGCAAACCAACCAGGGGTTTCGGCCATCCGCTTCAGGATCTGCGCTTTGATCGCTTCCTCCTCTTCCGACGTCGGCACAGACAGCACATCCTCGCCCGCCTCCATCCGCGCACCAAGCAGCACATAAAGCGTCGCATCGCCACCATCATCCAGGATCAGGTTCGCGCCCTCGGGAAACATGAACGACCGGTCCAGATAATCCCAATGCTCGGTCAGGCTTTGGCCTTTGATCGCAAACACCGGCACGCCAGATGCAGCAATCGCCGCCGCCGCATGGTCTTGGGTCGAGAAAATATTGCACGACGCCCAGCGCACGTCGGCCCCCAAAGCTGTCAGCGTTTCAATCAAAACCGCAGTCTGGATCGTCATATGCAGCGATCCAACAATCCGCGCGCCCGCCAGCGGCTTGCTCGCGCCAAACTCGTCGCGCAGCGCCATCAGCCCCGGCATTTCCGTTTCCGCAATATCGAGCTCCTTGCGGCCATAGCCAGCGAGTGCAATATCTTTTACAATGTAGTCGGTTGCCATTGGGGCCATCCTATTTTTCATCTGTTCTATAAATCATTTAACACCGGCAAGGCACTGCGACAAGGTAACGGGAAAACATGAAACAACCACGCGCTTGGCAAAGAATGCTCTCTGGGCGCAGGCTTGATCTGCTCGACCCGACGCCAATGGATATCGAGGTCGAAGACATCGCCCATGGGCTGGCATTTGTCGCGCGCTGGAACGGGCAGACCATCGGCGATTTTGCCTATTCTGTTGCCGAACACGCCTTGTTAGTGACTGAAATATTTACCGCACAAAATCCCAACGCACCGGTAAAATGGCAACTCGCCGCGCTGTTGCATGATGCCCCCGAATATGTGATCGGCGACATGATCTCGCCGGTAAAAGCCGCCGTTGGCCCAAATTATGGCGTTCTTGACGACCGCTTGATGGCAGCAATTCACATCCGCTTTGGCCTACCCGCGCAATTGCCTATCGCAATCAAGAAGCAGATCAAGAAAGCCGACAAAATCTCCGCATGGCTCGAGGCGGTTCAAATCGCCGGGTTTACCAGCTCCGAGGCTGACAAGTTTTTTGGAAAAATAGACCCTAACTTGGCAAAAACCCTTCAAATCAGATTGCGCCCGCCCGTCGAGGTGCGCCGGGATTTCACCGCAAAACACCACGCACTGATGGCCCAATTATGATTATGCTCAACACCCGCGTGCGTCCGGCCGTCAATGGCGACGCTGCGCAAATGGTCACACTCTTGAATGCAATTATCGCGGTGGGCGGCACCACCGCGCATCAAACCCCGCTTGATATCGCCGCCATGCGCGCGCATTACATCGCACCGCCCACGCTTATCTGCTGCCACGTCGCCATTTCGAACGGCAGGCTTTCGGGTTTCCAATTCTTGGGCTGGGACAATTCCCGCGATGGCTGGGCCATCATCGCCAGCTTCGTAACCCCTGATCGGGCTCAAATGGGCATCGGGCAAAAACTGTTCTCCGCGACCCGCTTTGCCGCCAAGGCAGCTCACGTCAAAACCATCGACGCCACCATTCGGGCTGACAACATGTCCGGACTAAAATACTACAGCGGTCTAGGGTTTGATGATTACGACACATTATCATTGGTCCCCCTGCATGGCGGCACCCCCATCGACCGTATTCGCAAGCAGTTCGACCTCTAAAACACGCCTTCACATCGCCCAAAACCCCCGCTAGTTTCGCGTCATATAGTCTGGAGAAATGAACATGGAAATTCGGTTTGGCGTCTTGGGCGCAGGGCGCATCGGACAAGTGCACGCGCGGGCAATTTCGTCCGTTGACGGCGCAACACTCACCGCAATCGCCGACCCTGTTTTGGCCGCGGCACAAGCCGCACAATCGGCCTATGGCGGTGACATTCGCACTATCGATGAAATCGCAGTCTCCGACGACATCGACGCTGTGGTGATCTGCACGCCAACCGACACCCACGCCGATCTGATCGAACAATTCGCGCGCGCCGGCAAAGCGGTGTTTTGCGAAAAACCCATCGATCTGGACGTGGCCCGCGTGCGCGCATGTCTTGAAACAGTCAAACAAACCAACGGCACCTTGATGGTCGGCTTCCAACGCCGCTTTGACCCCGACTTCCAAGCACTGCGTGCCGCGATTGATGCGGGTCAAATCGGCGATGTCGAGATGGTCACGCTGACCTCTCGCGACCCAAGTGCGCCGCCGGTATCCTACATCGCGCGCTCGGGCGGTATTTTCCGCGACATGACGATCCACGATTTCGACGTGGCCCGCTGGATGCTTGGCGAGGAAATCGAGACCGTCTTTGCGGTTGGGTCCAACCTCGTTGACCCTGCAATCGGCAAAGCGGGCGATTTCGACAGCGCAAACGTGGTCCTGACCACCGCGACAGGCAAACAGTGCACCATCACGAACTCTCGCCGCGCCACTTACGGCTATGATCAGCGCATCGAGGTTCACGGCTCAAAAGGCTCTGTCAGTGTCGAAAACCACCGCACTTCCCGCATCGAGGTGGCCAATGAAAACGGCTACACCCGCCCACCCCTTCTCGACTTTTTCATGTCGCGCTACGCCGCCGCCTACGCCGCCGAGATCGCATCATTTGTAAAGGCTATGCAAACCAAAACCGCCCCCCCCACAACAGGCCACGACGGCTTGATGGCGCTGATATTGGCAGAGGCCGCCGTGCAATCCGCCGCGTCGGGCCGCGCTGTAAAGGTCGCGGACATCTAGGCCGAAAACCCTAACTATCCCGCTTTGCGATCCAGTCAAAGTCTGGGTGGTTCTGGAACCGCCACTTGCGTTTCGGCCCGGCCATCACGTTCAGATAATACATCTCGTGACCATAACTTGCGGCACACGGATGGTGACCTTTTGGAACAAGAACCACATCGCCATCATAAACCGATAGCGTCTCGTCCAGTGACAAATCATCGGTAAACACGCGCTGGATACCAAACCCCGTGGCGGGGTTGATGCGGTGATAATAAGTCTCTTCCAGATAGGTCATATCAGGATAATTATCCTCGTCATGGCGGTGCGGCGGATAAGACGACCAGTGCCCGTCAGGCGTGAAAACCTCGGTAACCAGCAAACTATCGGCAACATCGCGCTCTTCCATCGCAATCGCATTGATATAGCGGGTGTTGGTCCCCTTGCCGCGTGGTGTGGTGGTAATGCCAGCGGGGCCAATGATGCGCGCTTCATGCCCGCCATGCCCCGGCGCCGTGCACACCGCAATCACACAATCCGTCGTCGCAACCGCACGCCAATCAACACCGTCAGGCAGATACAGGCAATGCGGCGGGGTGCGGTCAAAAACGCTCATGCGCTCGCCCAACTCCCCCCAGTTTTGCCCCGCGCCCGTGATATGCGCCTTGCCCTCGACCAGCACCACAATGACCTCGCGATCACCGGCAGCCTCGGCCACCTCATCACCCGATTTCAGATGGTGCAGCGCAAAACCGACATAGGCCCAATCCGGGGATTTCTCCGTTTTTGCGGTCTCGACAGTGATGTCATGAACCTTGCCTGTCGCGGCAACCGGTTTGCGCAACAGCGGGCTCATCTAACGCGGGCTCCGCTTGGCGAGAATGCGCTGCAAGGTGCGGCGATGCATATTCAGACGTCGCGCCGTTTCGGATACATTGCGATCACATAGCTCAAAAACCCTCTGGATATGCTCCCACCTCACGCGGTCGGCACTCATCGGGTTTTCGGGCGGCGGCGGCATGGCATCCGTGCGCGCCAAAAGCGCGTTGGTAATGTCATTGGCATCCGCAGGCTTTGCCAAATAATCAATCGCCCCAATCTTGACCGCAGCCACCGCCGTCGCAATCGCGCCGTAACCCGTCAGCACAACAATGCGGGCATCGGGGCGCCGCTCTCGCAATGTCTCGACCACATCCAACCCGTTGCCGTCGGTCAGGCGCAAATCAACAACCGCATAGGCAGGTGGGCGGGCCGTGGCAATCGCCTGCCCACCCGCAACCGATCCCGCCGTTTCAACAGAAAACCCGCGCTTCTCCATTGCCTTGGCAAGGCGCTTCAAAAACGCCTCATCGTCATCGACCAACAACAATGTCTTGTCATCGCCAAGCTCAATCGGGTCTTTATCCATCGGCTCAAGCCCTTCCGCTTAATTTCGCCACAGGTAGCTTTTAGCGCACATGCGTCAACATGTCAGGTCGCCGCAGCCCGAGATGTGACCCAATCCGCGGTTTTTTTGGCCTTCCAGCACTGGATACCCCGCTTACGCCAAGATGCGCAGCCCATATAATTCCGCGCGTTGGTGATATAACGCGCTATACTCACCAAAAACGCGGCCACATCAAAGGGTCCCTGATGTCCACGATCGAATTCGACATGTTCCAATCACGGCAGCGCAGCGACTGGGTGCGGTTGCAAACACTCGCCAAATTACGCTGGATCGCCATTCTGGGTCAGGCCTTTGCGCTGATCATCTCGGTTCAGGTTTTTGACCTGCACATTCAAACCGGATTTGCCGCTATGACCGTCATCGCATCCATTGGCGTGAACCTGGCCTTCCGGCTCATATACCCCGAAAACAAACGGTTACAAGAACGCGAAGCCTTCTTCATTCTGGTATTCGACATCATCCAGCTTAGCGTCCTGCTCTACCTGACCGGCGGTTTGAGCAATCCCTTTGCCCTGCTGATGCTTGCACCTGTCACGATTGCGGCAACGATCTTGCGCTTGCGCCGGACAATTGTGCTTGGGTTAATCGCGATTGTCATGACCACGCTTTTGACCCGGTTCAGCTTGCCGATTGCGACCGCGAGCGGTGCCGTCTTGGTCCTGCCCGCATTATTTCAATTCGGGTTCTGGCTCGCCATCGTGATCGGCGTGGTGTTTTTGGGGGTCTACGCACGGCAGGTCACAACAGAAATGCACAACATGGCCGAGGCGCTTTTGGCCACGCAACTGGCCCTTTCGCGCGAGCAAAAGCTAACCGACCTCGGTGGCGTTGTGGCCGCAACCGCGCATGAACTTGGCACGCCCCTTGCCACGATCATGCTGGTCAGCGGCGAATTGCGCAACGAGTTGGCAAAAAATCCTGACCTGCTGGAAGATGTCGATCTGATCCACGATCAGGCCGCACGTTGCCGCGAAATTCTACAAACGATGGGACATATCGGCAAAGACGATCTGTTGCTTCACAACACTCCGATCGAGGCGCTTGTCAAAGAGGCCGCAGCGCCCCATCTGGATCGCGGCAAATCAGTCGCGTTTCATGTCGGCCCGGACAGCCCGAACAGCACCGAAAAACAGCCCAGCGTGCCGCGCAGACCTGAAATCGTGCACGGGCTGCGCAATCTAATCCAAAACGCTGTGGACTTTGCAAACCACAGCGTCGACATCTCCGTTCGCTGGTCTGAAACCGAACTGCGGGTTCACATTTCTGACGATGGCGACGGCTTTCCAACATCCGTCATCGGGCGCATCGGTGATCCGTTTGTGCGCAGACGCCGGGAAACCGAAGACGGAAAAAAGCGCCCCGGATATGCGGGCATGGGGCTCGGCCTGTTCATTGCAAAAACGCTTCTGGAACGGTCCGGCGCAAAGCTGCTATTTCGAAACGGAGGCAAAGGGTCCTCAAACAATGCCGGTGCACGGATCGACGTCATTTGGCCGCTGGCAAAAATCCGGTCACCCATTGCAGCGCCCCTTGGGGACAACCAAAAATTTGATGCGCCTTAAGACCCTTTAACGATGCATTAACCTTCTTGCCGCAAATTCGCCTCGGGGCGCTTTGGGACGGGCAAAATTATGTCATTGGGACTACTGGATTTACTTGCGATCGGTGCGACTGCTTTTGCAGCGGCGACACTGTTCTGGGGCTTGGCGCTCCTTTTAGGGCGGGCATCAAAACCTGACGCAAACATATCTTACCCTGCGATGGCGCAAATTGCATTTCTCTTGGAAGGTGACACTGTTATTGACGCCACCCCACAGGCCATGAGCCTATTGAATTTGCCGGATAAAAAGATCCCGACGCGAGACTGCATCATCGCCGCACTGCGCGACACATTCCCGACCTTGGGCGAGGCCCTGGATACCGACCTCACCGCCCCAACCATCATTGATGCCAGCGACGGCACCGCCGCCTGGCTTGACCTCAAGCCACTCAAGGGGCGCATTCGCATTAGCGTCGGCATTCCCGACGGCGCCATTGATACAACCCTGAAAACACTACAGGATGCCCGCGAAGATGGCGAGCTTGCCACGCTGCGCGAAATGGCAAACCACGCGCCGATCATCATGTGGCGCAACGATCCCGCGGGCCGGCTTGTTTGGGCCAATGATGCCTATCTTGCGGCCAATGATGCCTGCGCGGACGTGACAGACGGCGCACCCAAAATGCCTTGCTTGCCACTGTTCAAGGACCTAAGCGACGCACCTGTAACCGGCACCTCCGCATCCCGCACCTCGCTTCAAATCCGCAATAGCGCAGGCCCGCGCTGGTATGATATCACAACCCACAAGTCCGATGCTGGCACGATGCAATATGCCATCGATGCCGATCCGATCGTGCGGGCCGAACTGGCGCAACGAAAATTCCTGCAAACCCTTAGTCAAACTTTCGCGCAACTCTCGATCGGGCTGGCAATCTTCGACAGGCGCAGGCAGCTTGCCACGTTCAATCCGGCGCTTTTCGACATGACCGGACTGCCGATCGAATTTCTGTCCAGCCGCCCCTCTCTGGATTCCTTTCTGGACCGGTTGCGCGAATTGCGGATGTTACCCGAACCAAAAGACTACAACACTTGGCGTGAACAGTTCTTTCCTCTCGAAAAGGACACGCAAAACGGCACCTACTCGGAAAGCTGGGACCTGCCAGACGGGCAAACCTTTCGCGTGACCGGTCGACCTCACCCCGATGGCGCATTTGCGCTCTTGTTCGAAGATATCAGCGCAGAGATCTCTCTCACGCGCCGATTCCGCAGCGAAATCGAAACCGGCCAGGCCGTCCTGGACAAAATTGAAGACGCCATTGTGGTGTTCTCGAACGGCGGCAACCTTGTGCTGTCAAATGCGGCCTATAACTCGCTTTGGGACGGTGACGCCGACATGGGGTTTGGGAACTGCGATTTGCGTGGCGAGCTTCGCAAATGGCAAGAACGCTGCACCCCTTCACGGATCTGGACAAACCTGCGCGAATTCACCACGCAAATGGGCCTGCGCAAATCATGGGCCGACACCGCGATCATGGATGACGGGCGCTGGATAAGCTGCCATGCAGACCCGATATCTGGCGGAATGACCATGATCAGGTTCCGTTTTCAAAGCTCGCAATCGGTCACCGTACAGAAGCTGACCCAGGTTGACCCAGCCCTGAAAATGTCAAAGCGCTGAATTGACTTGCAGGCACCGTCCCACCGCATATCTTGAGGTATGGGACCTGACAAAATAGATATCGCACTGCCGAGCGAAGCTGACACAGTCGCGCTTGCAACCCGCATCGCGCCGCTTTTGGAAATCGGGGACACTCTGCTTCTGGAGGGGTCAATCGGTGCTGGAAAAACCGCCTTTGCCCGCGCACTCATCCGTGCCCGGTTGGGTCGGCTGGAAGATGTGCCATCCCCCACCTTTACTCTCGTTCAAACCTATGAAGACGCGGATGGCGACATTTGGCACTGCGACCTCTACCGGCTCACACACCCAGACGAGGCCTTGGAGCTTGGCCTTGATGACGCCTTTGAAAGTGCAATTTGCCTGATCGAATGGCCTGACCGTTTGGGGCAGGCCGCGCCAAAACATGCGGCCACCCTTGCGTTTACCGCAAAAGAAATAGGACATCACGTCACGATCTATATGCCTCCCGCGATCAGATCCCGCCTTGAAAGCGCCCTGCAAAATGCGTGACCAGATCATCGCAGATGCCCTGGCTGCAACGCCTTGGGCGGGCTGGTCCAAGTCCGCGATCACCGGCGACGCATCCACGCGACGCTATTTTCGATTGACCCGCAACGAACTGCCCGCCGTCATCGCGATGGACGACCCAGCCTGCGCCACAAAATCCTTCGCGGACATCGCCCATTTTCTCACCAACGCAGGTTTTTCAGCCCCCGACATTTTGCACCACGACCCGACCATTGGCTTTATGATCATTCGTGATCTCGGGCGCACCGATTTTGCCGCCCACTTGCGAACCGCCCCGCAAGACGAGGCGACCCTCTACCGGACCGCAACGGATATTCTCTGCAATCTTCACCACCAAAAAACAAAAATCCCGCTGGGCGTCATTGACCAATCCAGCGCCGCTGGCATGATTGATCTGGCCGCATCGCACTATGCCCCCGATCCACAATGTAAAGATGATCTGCTTGCCGCAATGGATGCCGCATACGCCAATAACGTCGATCCCGCCCCACATATCGCCCTGCGCGATTTTCATGCCGAAAACCTGATCTGGCGGCCCCACCGTCGCGGACAAGATCGGGTCGGGCTGCTGGATTTCCAAGACGCCTGCTACGCGCCCGCGGGCTATGACCTGATGTCACTGCTTCGCGATGCGCGCCGCGATGTAGATCCCGACATATCCCAGAGATGTATTACACAATTTTGCGCCGCGACCGGCACCGATCCTGTTCAAATGTCCGCCCATCTCGCCTGCGTTTCCGCACAACGTAATCTACGCATTCTGGGCATTTTCGCGCGGCTTGCGCGCAACGACGCCAAAATAAAATACCTCGCACTTTTGCCGCGAGTCTGGTCACATATCATGACTGATCTCGCCCACCCTTCACTGGCTGACCTGCACAGCGTGGTGATCCGCGCCCTCCCCGCACCCGACGCGGCAACTTTGCAAAGGCTGCGCCCATGACAAAACTACCCGTTTTACTCTTTGCGGCCGGTCTGGGAGCGCGCATGGGACCGCTCACCAAAGACCGCCCCAAACCACTTGTCATCGTCGCGGGGCGGCCGCTTATCGACCACGCATTTGACCTGCTTGACACGCGCAGCACCGGACCAATCGTTGTCAATGTGCATTACAAAGCCGAGATGATCCGCGACCACCTCGCATCCCGCAACGTGCTGATATCGGACGAAACGAACGGCTTACTGGAAACCGGCGGAGGGTTGCGCCACGCCCTGCCTCTGCTCGGAAAATCCAAGGTCGCAACGCTGAACACAGATGTGGTCTGGGCGGGTCCCAACCCGATCCGCGCCCTGCTCGCCGCATGGAAACCGCACATGGAGGCGCTCTTGATGACCGTCCCACTCGCTCGCGCAATGGGCCATAAGGGCAATGGCGACTTCATTGCCGATCAAAATGGCCGCCTGTCGCGCGGCGCGGGCGAAATCTATTCAGGCCTGCAAATCGTCCGGACAGATGACCTTGCCGATATCGACGCTACAGCTTTTTCCATGAACGTGCTTTGGGACCGGATCGCAGCGCGCGGCGGGCTTTACGGGCTGTCCTACCACGGGCACTGGTGTGACGTCGGCCAGCCCCAAAGCATCCGGCTGGCAGAAAACATGCTTGAGAGCCCCAATGTTTGAACCATCAAAAACTCCCCGCATTTTTGGAATGCCCCTTGGTGCCGATTTCGCCACAGGCCTGGTTGCAGGGCTGCAAGACAGAATGGGTGACATGGCTCCCGCCAACTTGGCGCGCGTCGAAATTTTCGTCAATACCAGCCGGATGCGACGCCGCATTCGACAGGTCTTTGACGCAGGCCCCGCACGACTACTCCCGCGCATTCGGCTGATCACCGATCTCGCAAACGACCATGCCGCCGATGCAGGACCACCCGCCGCCTCGCCACTGCGCCGCAGGTTGGAGCTATCGCAATTTGTTGCCGCCCTTCTGGACCAAGACCCCAGCCTTGCGCCGCGCGCCGCTCTTTATGACCTCTCCGACAGCCTTGCGAAATTGATGGAAGAAATGCATGGCGAAGGGGTCGACCCTACCGCTTTCGCTCAACTCGATGTCGCCGACGAATCCGGTCATTGGGACCGCGCTTTGCGCTTTCTGAACATCGTAGCACCGTTTTTTGAAACCAGCACTGTGCCCGACAAAGACCTGCGTCTGCGCCGTGTCGTCAACCACCTTGCTGCCCGCTGGACCACCACCCCACCGACACATCCCATCATCGTGGCAGGATCCACAGGATCACGCGGGGCCACCGCCCTGTTCATGCAAGCGGTCGCGCATTTGCCACAAGGGGCGGTCATCCTGCCCGGCTTCGACTTTGACCTGCCGTGCGATGTCTGGGACCGGATGAATGATGATCTGGTCTCGGAAGACCACCCGCAATACCGGTTTCGCAAACTGATGGGGCGGATCGGGTTTGCCAAACCGGATGTCAAAAAATGGGACCAAACCCCGCCACCGCACCCCGCTCGCAACGCTCTTGTGTCGCTGTCGTTGCGCCCCGCGCCGGTGACCGATCAATGGCTGCGCGACGGGCCCGACCTTGGCGATTTGCGCACTGCGACTGCGGGGCTTACCCTGCTCGAGGCCAGCACCCCACGCGCCGAAGCCGAAGCCATCGCCCTGCGCTTGCGGGTTGCAGCCGAGCAAGGGATCACCGCCGCACTCATCACGCCTGACAGGATGCTGACCCGTCAGGTTACCGCCGCTCTTGATCGCTGGGAAATTCGGCCAGATGATGGCGGCGGCACACCGCTTCCTCTTTCGCCTCCGGGCCGGATGTTGCGCCATGTCGCCGACCTGTTCGGGAAACACGTCACCGGCGAAAGCCTGCTGACATTGCTTAAACACCCGCTTTGCAACACCGGGGCAAACAGGCGCAACAACCATCTGCGCCATACCCGCGACCTCGAACTCAAATTACGCCACAACGGGCCACCATTCCCCACCGCCGAGACGTTCACCCAATGGGCGCAAGAATCTGATGCCGATCGCATCCAGTGGGCCCGCTGGCTGGGGTCACTGATCACAAACATTGATAACCCCGCCGAGCATACCCTGGCCGACCGCGTCTCCGCGCATCTGGCATTGACCGAACGGTTTTGCGCCGGACCAAACACAGATGGATCAGGCGAATTATGGCGCGAAACCGCGGGCCGCGAAGCCCGTCGCATCTGCGACAACCTAACGGCTCATGCCGATGCCGGCGGCACCCTCAAGCCGCGCGAATATGCCGCAATGTTCGGTGCAATTCTCGCGGATGGCACGGTGCGCAACCCCGATGGCGCGCAGCCGAACATCCTGATCTGGGGCACCCTTGATGCCCGCGTTCAAAGCGCCGATCTGGTCATCCTGGGCGGCATGAACGAAGGGATCTGGCCAGAGTCCGCCGCACCCGATCCTTGGCTGAACCGTAATATGCGAAAACAAGCAGGGCTTCTGCTGCCAGAGCGGCGCATCGGCCTGTCCGCCCACGACTACCAACAGGCTGTTGCCGGAAAAGAGGTGTGGATCAGCCGCGCCAAACGATCCGCCGAGGCCGAAACAGTGCCATCGCGTTGGGTCAACCGCTTGGTCAACTTGCTGGCAGGCCTGCCCGACCAAAACGGCCAAAACGCCCTTGATCGAATGCGCGCGGATGGCAACCGCTGGCTGGAACAATCCGCCGCCCTGTCAATACCGAAACGCAAGACAGACCCCGCAAAACGGCCCTCGCCCCGTCCCCCGATCGCCGCGCGACCAAAACGCATCTCAGTCACACAGGTTAAAACCCTGATCCGTGACCCCTATGCGATTTACGCACAAAAGGTGCTGCGCCTCAAAGAACTGAACCCGCTCATCCCCACCGTCGACTTCCGGCTGCGCGGCATCATAATACATGAGATTCTCGAAAAATTCATCTCGGGCGGCACGCTGGCTGTGGACGAAAATGCCCGCTCGATCCTTATGCAAATCGCCCAAGATATCTTCGCCCGCGACTGCCCCTGGCCCACGATCCGCGCACAATGGCTGTCTCGGTTTGACAGGATTGCCGATCTCTATCTGACCGGCGAGAAAACCCGCCAAGCGCTCGCCGCGTCACATATACTGGAAACCTGGGGCGAAATCCCGGTGCCGGATACCGGCGTCACATTGACCTGCCAAGCCGACAGGATCGACCTGACAGCCAGCGGGTCCGCGTTAATCTACGACTACAAAACCGGCCAGATCCCCACAACGAAGATGCAAACACAATTCGACAAACAGCTATTGCTCGAAGCGGCAATGGTAGAATTCGGCGCCTTTGAAGACCTCGGAAAACGCGCGGTGGATGGCGCCATCTTTGTGGCGGTCAACACCACAATGAAAGACGTGATCGCCCCACTGGATGACAACCCAACCCACCAGGTCTGGGCTGATTTCAAAAAATTGCTCGCCGAATACAACGTCAAATCGCGCGGCTACACGGCGCGCATCGCAACCTACTCGCGCACCGACATCAGCTATTACGACCACCTGTCGCGCTTTGGCGAATGGGACACCAGCCAAACCGCCGAACCGGAGGATTTGTCATGATCCGCAATGACGCCTCCCAACGGCAGGTCGATGCCGCCAATCCCAAGGCATCCACCTGGCTTTCGGCCAACGCAGGCTCCGGCAAAACCCGCGTATTAACCGACCGCGTCGCGCGGCTTTTGTTTGACGGCGTCGAGCCGCAAAATATCCTCTGCCTGACCTATACCAAAGCCGCCGCCGCCGAGATGCAAAACCGCCTGTTCCAGCGTCTGGGCGCATGGGCGATGATGAGCGACAAGGACCTGCGCGGCGACCTGATGGAACTGGGCACTGAGGGGGTTATCGACAAGGACCGTTTGGCAAACGCACGCCAACTTTTCGCGCGCGCCATCGAGACACCCGGCGGCTTGAAAATCCAGACCATCCACTCGTTTTGCGGTGGTGTCTTGCGGCGCTTTCCGCTCGAGGCCGGCATCAGCCCACAGTTCCGCGAAATGGAAGACGCCATCGCCCGCGACCTGCGCGCCGAGGTTGTCGATGACATGATTGCAGGGCCCCATGCGGCAGTCGTCGATGCGTTGCTTGCCCATTTCTCCGGTGCCGATCTGGCCGATTTCACCGCAGATATCGCAGGTCAGCGCGAAAAACTCCAATCCCCTATGTCCGATACCGATCTGGCCGAATTGCTTGACTATCCCGCAGGACTGCGTCGCGCCGATATCCCGAACATCGCCATCGATGGCACCGAAGCAAACCTGATCGAAGACATCTCCCAAGCCTTCGCCAATCAATCCGCAACCTACAAAAAATTCGCGGCCTCCCTTAAGACCCTCACTCTCACATCGCCGACATGGGATGACTACAACACCCTGTGCAACTTGTTCCTTTATGCCAAGGACGCATCCTCGAAATCGGTCAATTTCCCGCAAGGCAATCACAGCAAAGCCGTCGAGGCCGCAGCCCCGATTATCGACGATCTACACGCATGGATGGACCGTGTCGCACAAGCGAAATCCTATGATACCGCCCTGAATGCCGCCGCAAGAACGCGCGCGTTGTATGACTTTTGCGACCAGTTCCTGCCCGCCTACGAGCAGCGCAAGATCGACATGGGACTACTTGATTTCGACGACCTGATCGTGAAAACCAAACTGCTTCTTACCGACGAAAAGGTCGCCGCTTGGGTCCTGTTCCGGCTCGATGGCGGCATCGACCATGTTTTGGTGGACGAGGCCCAAGATACCAGCCCTAACCAATGGGCCGTCATCCGGCAGCTAACCCACGAATTCACCGCCGGCGTCGGTGCCAACCCCGATACAGAGCGCACAATTTTCGTTGTCGGCGACCGCAAGCAATCGATCTACTCTTTCCAAGGTGCTGCACCAGAAGCCTTCGACCAAATGCGCCATCACTTCGATGATGCCCTCGCACATGTGGGCCGTAGCCTTGCCAATATGCAACTGACCTACTCGTTCCGGTCATCTCCCGCGGTATTACGCGTGGTTGACGACACGTTTGTGGGCCCCAAAAACATCGACCCCGAAACCGAAGCCAAACACATTGCATTCAAGGCCGACATGCCGGGCCGCGTCGATCTCTGGCCCGTCATCCCCAAGACCGAAGCCCAAGACCCGACCGACTGGTTCGCACCCGTCGATCAGCCCTCTGACACAAACGAAATCGTGGTTCTGGCCAATCAGATCGCCAGCCAGATCAAACACATGATCGCCCATGACACCCTGCCCGTCGAAATCGACAAAACCGACACCTACAACCACCGACCCATCACAGAAGGCGACATCCTGATCCTCGTGCGTGGGCGCAAAACAGGACTGTTCACCGAGATCATTCGCGCCTGCAAAGCCGCTGAATTGCAAATCGCTGGGGCCGACCGGTTGCGCGTCGGGGCCGAACTGGCCGTGCGCGACCTGACCGCCCTGTTGTCATTTGTGGCCCTGCCTGAAGACGACCTTTCTTTGGCCTGTGCGCTGAAATCCCCCTTGTTTGGCTGGTCCGAACAAGACCTGTTTACGCTGGCGCACCATCGCCCCGAAAAAGGGTATCTTTGGACGGCACTGCGCCAAGCAAACCAACACCAAGCAACAATTGATGTCTTACAAGACCTGCGTCAGCAGGCTGACTACTTGCGTCCCTACGACCTGATCGAGCGCATTTTGACGCGGCACCAGGGTCGTCAAAACCTGCTAGCGCGGATCGGCGTCGAGGCAGAAGACGGCATCGACGCGCTTTTGTCACAAGCATTGATCTACGAATCCACGGGCGTGCCTAGCTTGACCGGCTTTTTGGCTGCAATGCAGACCGACGATCTGGAAATCAAACGGCAGATGGACAGTCAAGGTGACCGCATCCGCGTAATGACAGTGCATGGCGCCAAGGGGCTCGAGGCACCCATCGTCATCTTGCCGGACTGCGCCAAAAAGAAGGACGCAACAGTCGGCGATCTCATTCCTGCGGATGAAAAAATCATCTGGCGACCCAATGCCGACAGCGCGCCTGCGGCGGTGCAAGCCATGACCTCCGCGATCAAAGACAGCTTGGAAGAAGAACGCCTGCGGCTGCTCTATGTCGCCATGACCCGCGCCGAAAAATGGCTGATTGTTGCCGCCGCCGGTGACACGGGCGACGACGACGATAGCTGGTTCACAATGGTCGCGCGCGGCATGGATCACGCAGGCGCCGTCGATGATATAAGCCACGGTCTACCCATCAAACGGGTCTCTCACGCCCTTTGGACCAGCGGCGAATTCACACATTCTTCCGCTCCCGTCGCGCCACCCGCCGACACGCTCAGCTTAGGTGATCTGCCCGCCATCGACATGCGCACAACCCTTGCACCCTCCGACTTGGGCGGGGCCAAGGTCTTGGCCGGTGACCCCGGCAAAGTGGACGAAGAAACCGCGATGGCGCGCGGCACCGCCATCCACTTGCTGCTGGAACACTTGCCGCTTGTGCCCGCCGCCGACAGAGCCGCTCTTGCCAAAGGGCTGTTATCGGGCATGGATCAGGGGCTTGCCGACGACACCGAGATCGCCAGTCACGTCATGGCTGTTCTTGACGCACCCGCGCTCGCCCATCTCTGGAACAGCGACGCCTTAACCGAGGTTGATATCACGGCGGCCGTCAACGACAGACGCTTTCACGGCGCAATCGACCGGCTGATCATCACCGACACCAGCGTTCTGGCGATTGACTACAAATCCAACCAACTCCCCCCCGATACCCCTGAACAAACTCCCGAAGGGCTGTTGCGACAAATGGGCGCCTACCATGCCGCTTTGGAAAAAGTATTCCCAGATCACGCAATCGAAGTGGCAATTTTATGGACACAAACCGCAACACTCATGCCAATGCCTGCAAAACTTGTCGCAGAGGCTCTCGGACGTGTGACCACGCCTTGACCATTGCGGGCGCGGTTCATAGGTTCCCCCATATCAATTCCGCCAAGGAGAGCCCCAATGGCCACAGTCGCAGTAACCGATGCAACCTTTGACGCCGAAGTGCGCCAGTCCGATATTCCCGTCGTCGTCGACTTCTGGGCGGAATGGTGCGGCCCATGTAAACAGATCGGCCCAGCACTTGAAGAACTGTCGGTTGAAATGGCCGGCAAAATCAAAGTCGTCAAAGTAGACGTCGACAGCAATCCAAACTCCCCCGCTCAAATGGGCGTGCGCGGCATCCCCGCCCTGTTCATCTTCAAGAACGGCGAGGTTGTATCCAACAAAGCAGGCGCCGCACCAAAAGCAGCACTACAAAGCTGGATCGAAGAGTCGATCTAAGCCACCTGAATCGCAAAAATCGGGCGCCACTGCGGCGCCCTTTTTTATGTCCGCCTTGTAGCATTCCCCCCTGACCGCCATATAGGGTTCAACAAAACGAAGGATGCGACAATGGCAAAAGACGAATTCCCGGGCTGGCACGGCACCACCATCATCGGCGTGCGCAAAGGCGGCAAAGTCGTCATCGCGGGCGACGGTCAAGTCAGCCTTGGCCAAACCGTGATCAAGGGCACCGCTCGCAAAGTGCGCCGCCTGTCGCCCGGCGGCCAAGACGTAATCGCAGGCTTTGCAGGTTCCACCGCTGACGCCTTTACGCTGCTGGAACGGCTCGAAAAGAAACTCGAAGCAACCCCCGGTCAACTCGCCCGCGCCTCTGTGGAACTGGCAAAAGACTGGCGCACCGACAAATACCTGCAAAAACTGGAAGCCATGCTCATCGTCTCCGACGGCACCGAGCTATTTGTCATCACCGGCGCGGGCGACGTGCTTGAACCCGAACATGACGTCACGGCCATCGGCTCTGGCGGCAACTATGCGCTCGCCGCAGGACGCGCCTTGATGGACAGCGACCTAGACGCCGAAGAAATCGCTCGCAAAGCGATGGCAATCGCATCCGACATCTGCGTCTACACCAACGGCAAACTGACTGTGGAAAGCATCCAAGCATGACCGACCTGACCCCCCGTGAAATCGTCTCGGAACTCGACCGCTATATCATCGGCCAAAACGACGCCAAACGCGCCGTGGCCGTGGCCCTGCGCAACCGCTGGCGGCGCAAGCAACTGGGCGATGATCTGCGCGATGAAGTCTATCCAAAAAACATCCTGATGATCGGACCCACCGGCGTCGGTAAAACCGAAATTTCGCGCCGCTTGGCCAAACTCGCCCGCGCGCCGTTCATCAAGGTCGAAGCAACCAAATTTACCGAAGTAGGCTACGTCGGTCGCGACGTGGAACAAATCATCCGCGACCTGATTGAAAACGCGATCATCGACACCCGCGACCACATGCGCGAAGACGTGAACGCCAAAGCCCGCGAAGCCGCAGAAGAACGCGTCATTACCGCCCTGGCAGGCACAGACGCACGCAGCGGCACCCGTGACCTGTTCCGCAAAAAACTCAAATCAGGCGAGCTTGATCATACCATCATCGAGCTCGAACTCGCCGACACCTCCAACCCGATGGGCGGCTTTGAAGTCCCCGGCCAACCCGGTGGCATGGGCGGCATGATGAACTTGGGCGAATTGTTCGGCAAAATGGGCGGGCGCACCGTTAAAAAGAAGATGACCGTCGCCGACAGCTATGACGCGCTGATCGCTGACGAGGCCGACAAGCTTTTAGACGATGAAGCCGTCACCAAGATTGCGCTGGAGGCGGTTGAACAAAACGGCATCGTTTTCTTGGACGAGATCGACAAGGTCTGCGCGCGCGCCGATGCACGCGGCGCCGATGTGTCCCGCGAAGGTGTGCAGCGCGACCTGTTGCCGCTGATCGAAGGCACAACTGTTTCAACCAAATACGGCCCGATCAAAACCGACCACATCCTGTTCATCGCCTCGGGCGCATTCCATGTCGCAAAACCCTCTGACCTGCTGCCCGAATTGCAAGGCCGCCTGCCAATCCGCGTCGAATTGCGCGCCCTGACAGAGGCCGATTTTGTGCGCATCCTGACAGAAACCGACAACGCGCTCACCCTGCAATACTCCGCACTTATGGCCACGGAAAAAGTCACTGTGACCTTCTCGGAAAACGGCATCAAGGCACTGGCAAAAATCGCCGCCGAAGTGAACGAAAGCGTCGAAAACATCGGCGCGCGTAGGCTTTACACGGTGATCGAGCGGGTCTTTGAAGACCTGTCATTCAACGCGCCCGACAAAGCAGGCGACAGCATCACCATTGACGCCGCATTCGTGGAACAACATTTGGGCGAACTATCCCGCTCCACCGACCTGTCACGCTACGTCCTCTAGGGCCGCTTTAGGGCTTCCCTTTTATCCATGAAATACCCATCACTGGGTGGATGAACACAGGTTACCTTCGCTTCATCAAACAAAACGCGCCCTTCCTTGCGACGGGCGCGCTGTTGTCTTTCATGTCCAGCTTTGGCCAAACCTTTTTCATCTCGATTTTCGGCGGCGAAATCCGCGAAACCTACGGCATGTCCAACGGCGAATGGGGCATCATCTATATGTTCAGCACCATGGCCTCGGCTTTTGTGATGATCTTCGCAGGCGGATTGGCCGATATATTCCGCGTGCGCACATTGGGCATTCTGGTCGCCGCCGGGCTCGCACTTGGCTCGCTCGCCATGGCCTATAGCGCAAGTCTCGCCAGCCTGATTGTGGTGATATTTCTGCTGCGTTTTTTGGGGCAAGGCATGGCAACCCATTTGTCCGCAGTCGCGATGTCACGCTGGTTTATCGCGACACGCGGACGGGCACTGGCCGTCGCAGGTCTCGGCTTCATGCTCGCCGAGGCCACATTGCCCCTCACCATGGTCTGGCTCAAAACCCTCATCGACTGGCGCACACTCTGGATCTATTTTGCGGTCTTCTGCCTTGCGATGGCCCCCGTTCTATATATGCTGTTGCTCCTTGAACGCACCCCGCAAAGCGAAGCACAGGTCAACTCCTCCACCGGACTGTTGGGCAAACACTGGACACGGCGCGAGGCGCTTTCGCACCCCCTGTTCTGGCTGATTGTTCCGGCCATCGTGTCATTTGCAGCCTTCGGCACCGTGTTCTGGTTCCACCAGGCCTACTTCGCCGCCGTCAAAGGCTGGACCCATCTGTCATTGGTCGCCGTCTTCCCGCTTGGCACCATCGCCCTCGCACTTAGCACAATTGGTTATGGCTGGGCGATCGACCGCTTTGGCGTGGTGCGACTGCTGCCGTTCTACATCCTGCCCTATGTCGCGGCCTTTGTAATGAACTGGTATGCGCCCAGCCTTATCTGGACCGCCTTCGCCGTCATCCTGATGGGCATCGCCGGCGGCGGGCATAGCACGATCATCAATGCCGTTTGGGCGGATTTTTACGGCACGCGATACATCGGCTCGATCAAATCCGCAGCAACTGCTCTCATGGTCCTGGGCTCCGCACTTGGGCCCGGCATCAGCGGCTGGTTGATCGATAAAAACATCGGGATCGAAATACAGCTTTTGGCCTATGCGGGCGTCTTTGCAATCTGCGCGGTCCTGCTGGGCGTCGCCGCGCGCATGGTTCGCCGCCTATCTGCTGCGCCGTAAATAAACGTAATAGGCGCCATGCCCGCCGTGGTTCAAATGCGCGGGCGTGACTTGCAAAATCGCCTGCGCAAGCGGTGCAATCGCCATCCACTGCGGCACTTGATGGCGCAAAATACCCTGCCTTGCGGGCATCGGTCCGCCGTCATCTCTCACCTTACCCTTGCCGGTAATCACCAAAACCAGCCGCCGCCCAATCGCCTGCGACCCCAGAATAAACGCAACCAATTCAGGGTGCGCCTCGGCCATCGTCATGCCGTGTAAATCAATCCGCGCCTCGGGCTTTAACTTGCCGCGGGTCATCTTGGTATAGGCCTTGTTGTCCATATGCACCGGCGCATTGGTCAAACGTGCCGTCACATTGGGCAAAATATCGTGCCCGCGGGGCTTATGGCCGGCCTTCTCTCCCAGCATAAAATGATGGATCGGATCGACCTCTCGCACCACCGGCCTGTTCACTGGTTTCGCCGCAGGCACAGGCGGTTCAACAGGACGGGCCGGGTCCAGCGGCATCGCCGTCCCCGCCACGCGGTCCCATAACGCGCGCTCTTCATTGGAAAGATGGCGCGGACGTCTCATTCAACTGTTTCGGGCAGCAATGCATAGGCCATCTGGATCGGCAAAAGCCGGATCATGCGACCACCATCCTTGATGCGACCCGCCTTGCGCCCCGCCGCATCCCCTGTGCCATAAAAAATGTCTGCACGCTGCGCGCCCTTGATCGCAGAGCCCGTATCTTGGGCCACCATCAAACGGCGCATCGGTGCGGCACCTTCCTTTTCGACCCAAACAGGGGTGCCAAGCTCGGTAAAATCCGGATCAACCGCAATCGAGCGGCCCATCGTAATCGACCGGTTCATCGCACCCAACGGGCCCTTGTCGGCAGGCACCTCGTTCACCTCGCGGAAAAACACATAGCTCTTGTTCACCCACAAAAGTTCGCGGCCCTGATCGGGATTATCGCGCACCCAATTGCGAATAACCTGCGCTGATACCTGATGCTCGTCGTAAATCCCGCGGTTCACCAACTCGCGCCCCACAGATGTATAGGTATGCCCGTTCTTGCCGCCATAGCCCACGCGGATACCGCCACCATCCTCGAACCGGATGCGACCCGACCCCTGCACTTGCAGGAAAAACAAATCAACCGCATCGGCCAGCCATGCAATCTCCAGCCCACGGCCCGCAAGTGGGCGACCATCCTCGATCTGCTCGCGTGTCAGATATAATTCGCCAACTACACGATCCTCGGGCAGCCGGTAAATCGGATACTGATAAAGGCCGCCCCGTTCCCTTGCGCCGCGCAGTTCCGGCTCGAAATATCCGGTAAACAACATCGGCTCGTCGTCCTGCACCAAAACAGGTTGGAAAAACGCCTCAAAAAACGCGCGTGCATCGGGTGCCACCTTGGCAGCCGCACAAATGCCCACCCACCCCGGGACGGACAAATCATCGCAGGTTTCGGTAAAAACCGTCAGCGCCGCCTGATGATCATCCTCGGCCCAATCCGCCAGATCATCAAACGACAGCAACATGTAGGTCGGCTCTGCCATAACGGCCCCCGTCATCGAAAGGCCAAGGGCCGCAGCCCCCAGCCAACCTCGGGTCATTCGCCCGTGGCAACAAGACGCCAGTTCGGATCATCGGCACCCATGTCGCGCGCAAAGGTCCAAACGTCCTTTTGGCGCTTGACCTCTTTGGCGTTGCCCTCGATCACGTCACCACCGGCATCACGCACCTGATAATTCATCTCACCGGTAAAGCGCACCGTCACCTCGGCCTCTTTCGTATCCGCATCAAACGTCGCGTCCTTCAGGGCAAGGTCGGAAATACCAACAAAGGTGGCCTCGACAGTATAGCCCTTCTTTTCGCGCTCATCGACAACGGTTGAAAACGCCTCATAAATATCTTCCGAAATAAATGGCAGCACGCTCGCCAAATCGCCGCGCTCGAATGCCATCAAGATCATCTCGTATGCGCCACGGGCACCGCCCAAAAATTCGGTCACGTTAAAAGCGGGGTCAATGCGCTTCATTTGCGCAAGCGCCTTGGCAGTATCAGACCCTTCCTCGGTGTGGTCGGTAATATCGCGGTCCGGTCCACCCTCGATCACCTCGAAATCACCGCGGCGACGGCTATGCGCATCGTCTTTCACCTTCGGTTTTTCAAATCCCTCGCGCGTTCCCAAGACGCTGCGCAAGCGCAAAATCAAAAATACTGCTATGCCAGCAAGTACCAAAAGTTGGATAATCGGAGAGTTCATCAGGGCCTCTTTTACATAGGGCATGGAAACGCGGTGTTGCGTCTCTTATGTAGGTGCGGCGGGGAGCCAAGTCCACCTTAACCCCTGCAACAACATCAGAAAGGGCCCAAGCAATGTGGCTTTTAATAGCATTTATCGCGATTCCGCTGATCGAGATCGCCCTTTTCATCCAGATCGGCGGCTTTATCGGTCTCTGGCCCACGCTCGCAATCGTCTTGGGCACCGCCATTTTGGGTTCCTCGCTGGTGCGCAGCCAGGGCGCGCGTGAATTATCCAAGCTGCAAGGGTCCTTTGCGACGCTGAACGACCCAACCGAACCGCTGGCAAACGGCGCGATGATCATCTTCGCGGGCGCCTTACTGCTTACGCCGGGGTTTTTCACCGATGCGGTGGGCTTTGCGCTGCTGTTTCCACCGTTTCGCGCCGCGGCTTTCAAATACGCCAAATCCAAAATAAAAGTGCAGCAATTCTCTATGGGATCCCGCCCGCAACGCCCGCAAGGCCCCGATGATCGGGTCATTGACGGCGATTTCGAGGTGGTTGAGCCTAAGGAAAACAAACCTTCTGGCTGGACTCGCGACTAAACCTGATTGAGACATGGGCCAAGGCCTGATAACAACCACCCAACCTTAAAACCGCCGGAGCAAATTATGGCCGATACACCACCAACAGGCGCAGACGCTGCCGCCGCTGCTGCAAAAGTAACCAACCGCGTGCTTGCGCAATATGTGCGCGATCTGTCGTTTGAAAACATCCTCGCCCAAAAAGGCGTATCTGGCGACGCGCAGCCAGAGATCAAAGTGCAGGTCAATCTGGACGCCCGCAAACGCGGCACCGAAGACCAGTTCGAAGTCATCACAAAGCTGAAAATCGAAAGCAATACCAAGGAAAAGGGTGATCCGCTTTTTGTCCTTGAGCTGGAATATGCCGGCGTCTTCGAGGTCAAAGGCGTGCCGGACGACCAGATGCACCCTTACCTGTTGATCGAATGCCCGCGCATCACATTCCCGTTTCTGCGCCGGATCGTCAGCGACGTCACCCGCGACGGCGGCTTTCCACCGCTGAACCTGGAAACAATCGACTTCATGGCGCTTTACCGCAATGAAATCGCCCGTCGGGTCGAGACAGATAAAACAAAAGTAAACTAAGCTAGCCCAGCTTGCTCCAAACAGAGCCGGCGCCCAGCTTTTCAACAAAAGCATCATGGGCGGCGGCTTCTTCATTTGTCAGTTTAGGCGCTAGCGGTGCCGGCCGCGGTGCCGCGCGCCATGCAGAACCCGTGTCAGACACCGTCGATTTGCGGTGGTCCTTCGCCAGCGCAAAATCGGGTTGGCGTCCACCGATCAGCTCCAGATAAACCTCTGCCAGAATTTCACTGTCCAATAGCGCGCCGTGCAGCGTGCGGCTGGTGTTATCAATACCAAATCTGCGACACAGCGCATCCAGCGAGGCAGGTGATCCGGGAAACTTGCGGCGCGCAATCGCCAGCGTATCCACCGCTTGTCCCATCGGCAAAAGCGGACGGTTCACCCACCCCAATTCAGCGTTTAAAAACTTCATATCAAAGGCAGCATTGTGAATAACCAGCTTGGCATCGCCAATGAAGTCAATGAAACCTTGCGCAACATCGGCAAACACAGGCTTATCCTTCAATGTCACCTGACCCGGCGATACCGGCTGCGGCGGCTCCAGCAAATCCGGGCCAATCCCGTGCACACCAAAAGCACCCGCAGGCATCGACCGCTTGGGATTGATATACTGGTGATAGGTCCGACCGGTCGGCATATGACCAACCAGCTCGATCGCACCAATTTCAACAATGCGGTCACCATCGGCTGGCTCAAAACCCGTGGTCTCTGTATCAAGAACAATCTCACGCATCCGGCTCGCCTTTCAATTCCCTGACAATCTGTTGCACGGCAGCGCGGGCCGCGTCCATAGACACCGTTTCAATGATATAATCCGCGCGCGCTCGTTTTTCCGCATCCGGCATCTGCTTGGCCAGAATCATCTCCAGCTGGCCCGGCGTCATCGTCTCGCGCTGCAAAACCCTTGCTTTTTGCACCTCGGGCGCTGCCGTCACAACCACAACCGCATCCATCCATCTGTCCGCCTTGGTTTCGAACAACAAAGGCATATCCAAAACCAGCAATTGATCCGCGTGATCCGCAATAAATGCCGCGCGATCTTCGGCAACAAGCGGATGCACAATTGCCTCGATCTGCGCCAACATAGCCCGATCACTTGCGATGACCGCCTTCAATACTGCACGTGACACCGCACGATCAACCACCACTTCAGGAAAGTGCTGCGCAAAAGCCGCAACCGCCCTACCACCCTTGGCATAGAGCTTGTGCACCGCCGCATCCGCATCCCAGACGGGCACACCCTCTTCGCGAAACATCTGCGCCGTGGTCGATTTTCCCATGCCAATCGATCCGGTCAAGCCCAGCAGAAATCTCATCCCAAAACCGCTTGGCGGGTTTCATCATCGACCTCGGGACGCACGCCAAACCAGCGCTCGAAACCCGGCACACCTTGGTGCAACAACATGCCCAAACCATCAACCGTGACACATCCGGCAGCATCTGCATCATGCAATAGCTTGGTGCGCAGCGGACTGTAGACAATATCAGTGACCAACGTGCCCTTGCGCAAACCATCCAGCGGCACCCGCAATTCCGCATTTCCGACCATGCCCAACGAGGTGGTATTCACAACCGTCACTGCCTGTTCGAGCATATTCCCGGCCTGCACCCAATCAACAACGCGGATACGGGCGCCAAATTCCGCACGCAACGCTTCGGCCTTCGGGCGAGTGCGATTGGACAGCAAAATCTCCGATACACCAGCGTCAGCAAGGGCTACAATGATCGCCCTCGCCGCCCCACCAGCCCCAAAAACAGCCGCAGGACCAGCCGTCGGATCCCACTCTGGCGCGTTCTGCCTAAGGTTCGCAATAAACCCGTAACCATCTGTGTTATCTGCATATATCGTGCCATCTTTGCGAAAGGTCAGCGTATTTGCAGCACCAATAAGGGTCGCGCGGTCGCTCACCTGATCGGCCAATTGCAGGGCTGCGATCTTGTGCGGCAGCGTCACATTCGCCCCGACAAATCCCATTTTGGGCATCGCCCTCAACACGGCCTCAAGATTGTCATCGGTGACGTGGATCGGCACATAATCCCCCGGCAATCCATATTTGCGCAACCAATGCTTATGCAGCTTGGGCGATTTTGATTGCGCGATCGGGTTTCCCAACACGCCAGCAAGAGGGATCTGTGTCATCATCCGTCAATTGTCCCGCGAAGCGTCAGATATGACAAGAGCTCAAGCAACGGTATCCCCAAGACATTAAAATAGTCACCTTCAACGCGGGAAAACAGCCTCGCGCCTTCCTCCTCCAACTTATAGGCGCCAACTGCGTGGCGAATACTGTCCCAATTGCGCGCGACATAGGCGTCAAGATAGGCGTCCGACACATCTTTCATGAACAAGCGGGTTTGTCCCACATGACGCCACTGCGGCTTGCCACCCGCAAATACGACGGCCGCGGACAAAAGCTGGTGGGTCTGGCCGCGCAGTGACTTCAATTGCGCAATCGCTTGCTCGGGGGTCTGCGGTTTTGACACCAATTCGCGGCCATGCGCCAGAACCTGGTCACAGCCAATCACAAGCGCATCGGGGTTTTTGGCGGCGACGCGCAGGGCTTTCATTTCGGCCAAAGCATCGGCAATATCGCGTGGCGACGCAGCCTCGGCGATCAACGATTGCGTCATCGTCTGCTCGTCAACGCGCGGGACAATCACATCAAATTCCAACCCCGCATTACGCAACAATGTGGCGCGAATATCAGAACCGGACGCAAGAATAATGTGCTGCTTCATGTGGATAACTCTTTGGAAAACCTCTGTGTCACCGCACGGATGATCAGGTGGATAGATTGAACAAAACCGGCGTCTGTGGGTCTTTTGCGCTTTATGCTCGGCCTTAACACCAAATGTCCACTGTGGAGAAGGATAAGTCGGCCTTGTGGGGGAATCGTCACAGAGCAGCGTGTCAAGGGGTCCAGTTCAGCTTACAGGCCAGAAATTTATGAGGTTAATTGATTGTTATATCACTATAAAAAACAAACCCGGACCACATCGCACGCCAAACCGGCTTAACTCGAAACGGGGATAACTTTGCGGATAAAAAAACAATCCACACAATCCAAGGTCCCTACCTCTTCATCATCTTTCTTTATATATACTTAATTATATTAAGAGGACCCTGCCCTATGAATGATCTGATTGCCGCACTCTACCCTTGGATCAAATCCTTACACATCATGGCTGTGATTTCATGGATGGCAGGTATGTTCTATTTACCACGCTTGTTCGTCTATCACGCAGAGCGTGCAACGGTCGGCTCAGAGCTCGACAAAACCTTCCAGATCATGGAACAAAAACTCCTGCGGCTTATCATCAACCCGGCGATGACCGTCGCTTGGGTCTGCGGTCTTATCCTGATCTACGCAGGCGCATTTGACTTCAGCCAGGCATGGGCCTGGATCAAAATTATCGCTGTCCTGCTGATGTCTGCGTTTCATGGCTGGCTGTCCACCCGGCGCAAAGATTTTGCCAAAGGTATCAATACGCGCACTGGTCGGACCTACAGGATCGCCAACGAGGTCCCCACGGTGCTAATGGTCATAATCGTTATCATGGTCATCGTGCGGCCGTTTTGATTGACGTGCGGCCCATTGCCGCCTAAAGATACCCTCGCTACCCGTCCGGGATCATAGCTTTTCCACCCCTGTTACGAAAATACCGGCCTTACGAGGCGCGGTAATTGGATATATTTATGACCATTGACCGCCTGAACCTCGCCGATCTGAAAGCTCAAAGCCCAAAGGCACTTCTGACGCTGGCAGAAGAACTCGAAATCGAAAACGCATCCACCATGCGTAAAGGCGACATGATGTTCGCGATTTTGAAAGAACGGGCAGATGAAGAATGGATCATCGGCGGCGACGGTGTGTTGGAAGTCCTCAAAGACGGCTTTGGTTTCCTGCGTTCACCAGAGGCAAACTACCTGCCCGGACCCGATGACATCTACGTCTCGCCCGAAATGATCCGCGCGCATTCGATGCGGACCGGCGATACCGTCGAGGGGGTGATGAAAGAACCAAACGACACAGAGCGCTACTTTGCCCTGACAAGCGTCGAGAAAATAAACTTCGAAGACCCGGAAAAGACCAAGCACAAAGTCGCTTTTGATAACCTGACCCCGCTTTACCCCGAAGAGCGGTTCAAGATGGAAGTCGAAGACCCGACAATCAAGGATAAATCCGCGCGGATCATCGACCTTATCGCTCCTATCGGCAAAGGCCAGCGGTCCCTCATCGTTGCCCCGCCGCGCACCGGTAAAACTGTTTTGCTGCAAAATATCGCCAATTCGCTGGAAAAGAACCACCCCGAGATCTACCTGATCGTGCTGCTTATCGACGAGCGGCCGGAAGAAGTAACCGACATGCAGCGTTCTGTGAAAGGCGAAGTTGTCTCCTCGACGTTTGACGAGCCACCCACGCGCCACGTCGCTGTGGCCGAAATGGTGATCGAGAAAGCCAAGCGTCTGGTCGAGCATAAACGTGATGTTGTGATCCTGCTCGATTCGATCACGCGCCTTGGCCGGGCCTACAACACCGTGGTGCCATCCTCGGGTAAGGTGCTGACGGGTGGTGTCGATGCCAATGCCTTGCAACGACCAAAGAGGTTTTTTGGCGCGGCGCGCAACATCGAAGAAGGCGGCTCCCTGACCATCATTGCAACGGCGCTGATCGACACAGGCTCTCGCATGGACGAGGTCATCTTTGAAGAATTCAAAGGCACCGGTAACTCCGAAATCGTGCTCGATCGTAAGGTCGCCGACAAACGTGTCTTCCCTGCGATGGATATCCTCAAGTCAGGCACTCGCAAAGAAGAGCTGCTTGTCGACAAAGCCGATCTTGCCAAAACCTACGTGTTGCGACGCATCCTCAACCCGATGGGCACAACTGACGCCGTTGAGTTCCTGATCGGGAAATTGAAACAAACCAAGTCAAACGCTGACTTCTTCGATTCAATGAACACATAGATTACCCTTTTAAAACAACGGGTTAAATAAATGGATACGATATTTGCCCTAGCGACTGCGCAGGGCCGCGCTGGTGTTGCTGTGATACGTTTATCAGGCATCAGCGCGACGAGAGCGGCCCAAAAATTGATGAAAACCGTGCCAGAACGGCGCGGTTTACGCACTTTGGTGGATCAATCAGGCGAACACCTCGACGAAGCCCTCGTTCTCGTGTTCCCCTCGGGCCAAAGCTTCACAGGTGAAGAGGTGGTCGAACTTCACCTGCATGGGTCAATTGCTGTGGTCGGCGCTGTGCTTCGGGTTCTGGGCGATGATCCCGATTTGCGGCCCGCCGAGGCAGGCGAATTCACACGGCGCGCCCTCGACAACGGACGGCTCGATCTCTCACAAGTTGAAGGGCTCGCCGACCTTATTGATGCCGAAACCGAGGGTCAGCGCAGGCAAGCCCTGCGGGTCCTGTCCGGCGATCTTGGTGACTTGGCGGAAGGGTGGCGGCGCAAACTTCTGCGGGCCGCAGCACTCATTGAGGCAACAATCGACTTCGCAGATGAAGATGTGCCGATAGATGTAAGCCCCGAAGTGATCTCGCTACTGCACGATGTCAGGGGCGAACTAGAGAAAGAGGCTGCAGGCGTTGTGTTCGCAGAACGGTTGCGGCATGGCTTCGAAGTAGCGATCATCGGCGCACCAAATGCAGGAAAGTCGACCTTGTTGAACCGGCTTGCCGGGCGTGAGGCAGCCATAACATCCGAAATCGCCGGCACGACACGCGATGTGATCGAAGTGAAAATGGACCTGAACGGCCTGCCCGTCACGATCCTTGACACCGCAGGCCTGCGCGAAACCGATGATGTTATCGAAGGAATTGGCGTTCAACGCGCAATCGCTCGCGCCGAGGCTGCTGACATGCGTGTCTACTTGCAATTACCAGATGACCCTGTGTCGATGAGCCTCTCCAGCGACGACATTCTACTTCGTGCAAAATCTGATATTCATCACGGCACGACAGCTGGTATTTCAGGGATAAACGGCGATGGCGTCGATACGCTGATCGTGCAACTAACCACCGTTCTATCCTCTCGGGTCGCGACGGTCGGGGTCGCCATGCGTGAACGACACAGGCTCGCGATGCTCAAATCACTCGGCTTTCTGCATTCGGCGCAACAAGCGATGATCGACGGTAGCTTCATGGAGGACCTGGTGGCCGAAGATATTCGTAGCGCAATCCGGGCTGTGGATAGCTTGGTTGGGCGAATCGACGTAGAAGATGTGCTAGGAGAGATTTTCTCCAGCTTTTGTATTGGAAAGTAGGATTGTTTCACGTGAAACATTTTGACGTATTGGTCATTGGCGGCGGTCACGCCGGCGCTGAAGCGGCCTTAGCGGCGGCTCGTATGGGTGTGCAAACTGCTCTTGTGACGCTTTCGCAAGAAACCATTGGCGTCATGTCATGTAATCCAGCGATTGGCGGGCTTGGCAAAGGGCACTTGGTGCGCGAAATCGATGCCCTTGATGGCGCAATGGCGCGTGTGGCTGACGCGGCGGGTATTCAATTCCGGCTTCTCAACCGCAAAAAAGGCCCCGCCGTTCAGGGGCCGCGGGCCCAAGCCGACCGAAAAATCTACCGAACTGCGATGCAGGCTGAAATCAAAGGTGCCGAAAACCTCAGCGTTGTGGCTGGCGAGGCGACAGATCTGTTGATGCAAGGAAATCAGGTGAGCGGAATTATCCTTCGCGACGGTTCTGAGTTGCGGTCCAGGTCCGTCATTCTGACAACAGGCACTTTTTTGCGCGGCGTTATCCATATCGGCGACGTCTCCCGTCCAGGTGGGCGCATGGGTGAAAACCCTGCAATAAAAATGGCAGAGCGGCTTGATAGCTTCGGCCTTCCGCTTGGTCGCCTCAAAACGGGCACACCTCCGCGTCTCGACGGTCGAACAATCAACTGGGACGGTCTGGAACTGCAACCGGGCGACGAAAATCCCGTTCTTTTCTCCTTCCTGTCCAAAGGCGTGCAAGCCAAGCAGATCAGTTGTGGTATCACACACACAAATCCGCAAACCCATGATATTATAAGCGAAAACCTGGCTCGCTCTGCAATGTATGGTGGCCATATCGACGGCATAGGTCCGCGCTATTGCCCTTCTATAGAGGACAAGATCGTCCGGTTTAGCGACAAAGAATCGCACCAAATCTTTCTGGAACCAGAGGGCGTGGATGACCATACCGTTTACCCCAACGGCATTTCGACATCCCTGCCCATCGACGTGCAAGAGCTCTACGTGCGGTCCATCGTCGGTTTGGAAAACGCCAAGATCCTACAGCCGGGATATGCAATTGAATACGACTACGTTGATCCGCGGGCGCTGCGATCGACGTTGGAACTCCGCGATGTGCCGGGCCTTTACCTTGCTGGCCAAATCAATGGGACAACCGGCTATGAAGAAGCCGCGGCCCAGGGTTTGGTCGCGGGCCTGAACGCGGCAAGGCGCGCCAAAGGGGAAGAGCCTCTCAACTTCAAGCGCCGCGACTCCTACATCGGTGTGATGATCGACGATCTTACGACAAAAGGCGTATCAGAACCCTACCGGATGTTTACATCCCGCGCTGAATTTCGTCTCTCTTTACGGGCAGACAACGCAGACCAACGTCTCACTGCATGGGGTCGCGACATTGGTTGCGTCTCAAACGCTCGTTGGGCAGCCTACCAAAACAAGACGCAGGCAATCTCGACTGTGACGAAAAAGCTGTCTGCGATATCCCTTAGCGCCCGGCAGATTGCTGCGTCAGGCGCAAAGCTTTCTCCTGATGGCCCTAGCAGGACGGCTCTTGAGGCGCTGTCATTGACAGATTTCGACTTCGACCAGATCAGCGAGATTTGCGACGTGACGTTTAACGAGCGCGCTGAAATCACACAACAAATCAAGAATGACGCTCTCTATGCAAACTACATATCACGCCAAGCAAAAGATATCGCAGCAATGGCGCGCGACGAGAAACACACACTGCCGCAGGATATGAACTACGGTCTTGTCGTGGGCCTGTCCAACGAATTGGTGCAAAAACTTCAACACGCACAGCCCGGCGATGTGTCGCAAGCCGGTAGAATTGAAGGCATGACTCCGGCCGCTCTGATGCTCATCGTTGCCTGGCTCAAACGACAAAAGCGAACCGGAACGGATGGATAGTATGGTCGATCTTGCCGGAACAAATGTTTCACGTGAAACAATAACGCGACTTACCGCCTTCGCCGCGCTGACCACCAAATGGACTCCCCACATTAATCTCGTCGCGCGTAGTACTTTGGACGATCTGTGGACCCGACATATTGTTGATTCAGCGCAAATTTTTCAATACGCCCCCGCGGGTGCCGCGCGTTGGGTTGATGTCGGCAGTGGCGGCGGATTTCCCGGGATTGTCGTGGCCGCAATCGCCGCGGACTTGCGACCTGAAATGCAGTTTACCCTGATAGAAAGCGACCAACGCAAGGCCACCTTTCTTCGCACCGCCGCGCGCGAACTCCAATTGGACATAGAGGTAATCGCCGACAGGGTTGAGCTGGTCGCACCACAAAACGCCGACATCATCAGCGCTCGCGCCCTAAGCTCTCTTCACGACCTCTTTCCTCTCATTTTGCGCCACCTAAGCCCTGATGCCATATCAATATTGCCAAAAGGTAAATCCTATGCGGAAGAAATATCTTTAGCGCGACAGAATTGGCGCTTTGAACTCGACGCGCACCCCAGTATGACTGAACCAGACGCCCGCATCCTCGTTGTGAAAGATATCGCTCGTGACTGACACCAGCCGCACTCCAGCTCCCCGCATTCTGGCAATTGCCAACCAAAAAGGCGGGGTTGGAAAGACCACAACAACAATTAATCTTGGCGCCGCGCTGGCAGAGGTCGGAAAAAGAATCCTTTTGGTGGACCTTGATCCACAAGGCAACGCGTCGACCGGTCTTGGCATAGATCAAAACAACCGCGAGATCACAACCTACGAACTGATCGCGGGTGACGCGACACCCGCAGAGGCAATTCAGCCAACAAACGTCGAAAACCTGTGGATAATTCCTGCGACCACGGATCTGAGCTCTGCGGACATAGAATTAATTTCTAATGAAAAACGTAGTTATCTCCTCCGTGATGCCCTGCGACAAACAGCGATGGATCCCTTCGGTTTTGACTATATATTGATAGATTGTCCGCCTTCCCTCAATATATTGACGGTCAACGCTATGGTCGCTGCCGATGGCGTCGTTGTCCCTCTGCAAAGCGAATTCTTCGCGCTCGAAGGACTTTCCCAGCTTATGCTCACGATCCGCGACATACGCGAAACCGCGAATAAAAACCTGAGAATCGAGGGAGTTGCCCTGACGATGTATGACAAGCGCAACAACCTATCCCAACAAGTCGAGGCAGACGCGCGCGAAAACCTCGGCGATCTGGTGTTCAAGACCGTTATCCCGCGCAATGTTCGCTTAAGCGAGGCCCCGTCGTTCGCGGCGCCGGTTCTGACCTACGATCCGACGTCGAAAGGTAGCCTCGCGTATCGCGCGCTCGCAAAAGAGCTTCTCAAAAACAATAGAATTCTACGCAAGGGGTGACGGAAATGACTGATAAGAAAAGCAAAACACGCGGTCTTGGTCGCGGGCTCTCCGCCTTGATGTCGGATGTTAACCAAGAAATTGCTCCCGCGCCGAACCAACCCCCGAGGCGGCCTGACTTCTTCGTTCCTGTTGAGCAAGTGCGCCCCAACCCCGACCAGCCCCGCCGCGCCTTTAATAAAGAGGCGCTTGAAGAACTTGCCGCCTCGATCTCGGAAAAGGGCGTTATTCAGCCGCTTATCGTTCGCAAACACCCGACCGATCAAAACATCTATGAAATTGTCGCTGGCGAGCGTCGCTGGCGGGCCTCTCAAATTGCCCAGCTTCATGAAATTCCAGTTGTTGTGCGCGAATACAGCGACACAGAAGTGCTCGAAGTCGCGATTATCGAAAACATCCAGCGCGCCGACCTGAACCCTATTGATGAAGGTGCCGGTTACCGCCAATTGATGCAAAAATTCGGACATACCCAAGAACAACTTTCCAGCGTATTGGGGAAAAGCCGCAGCCATATCGCGAACCTGATGCGATTGCTAAACCTGCCCGAAGGCGTGCGCGACTATCTGATCGAAGGAAAGCTTTCCCAAGGGCACGCTCGCGCGCTGATCGGGCATGACGATGCGCAAAAAATGGCCGACCATATTGTGGCAAAAGGGCTCTCCGTCCGTGACGCCGAGAAACTTGCAAAACAGGGCCTAACCAAGCCAAAATCAACTAAACCAAATGCGATTACCTCTACGAAGGACGCCGATACCTTGCAGTTGGAGGGCGAGCTATCGGCCGCTTTGGGGATGAAAGTGATGATTGATCACAAGGCGAATGACCAGGGTGGAAAAATCAGCATCACCTACAACGACCTTGAACAACTCGACGACTTGTTGCGCGCCTTATCGGGCGGCTAGTCATCCAAAAGATGCCTTAAAACAGCATTCAAAACGGGCCGCCCTCTTGTTGTGACGCGCAGTCTGTCTTGCTCGCGTTCGACCATGCCCATATCTGACAATCCATTGATCTTGGGGATAATTCTATGAAACATTTCCCTTTCCAACCGGTTTAGGTCAACACCCTCTGACAAACGCAATCCCATCAGTAAAAACTCGGTTGCCGCATCGGATTGGGTCAAAACGGACCGCGATCCCTCGCCGCTGCCGGTCCTGTCAATAAGCGCTCGCCATGCTCCCGGAGCCAAAGGCGTTTCTGTCGCGTATCTTTGCCCCGAAACCGTCAATCGCCCATGTGCGCCCGGCCCAATACCGGCATAGTCCCCATACCGCCAGTAAATTCTATTGTGCAGGCTTTCGGACCCTGATTTGGCATGATTAGACACTTCATACGCAGGAAAACCGGCATCTTCGCAGAGTGTTTGGGTCAACTCATACATGTCTGCGGCACGATCATCATCGGGCAACCCGCGTAACTTTCCAGCGGAATACCGGTCCCCGAACGCGGTCCCGTTTTCAATCGTCAATTGGTATAGCGACAGATGATCAACCGCCAATGCCAACGCGCGCGACAACTCTTCACGCCAGGCTTCCAACGTCTGGTTTTGCCGCGCATAAATCAAATCGAAACTGACCCGATCGAAAATATTGCGCGCTACGTCAAACGCGGCCAGCGCCTCTGTGTGACTGTGCAATCGACCCAGCGCCTTGAGATCCGCATCGTTCAGCGCCTGAACACCCATCGAAATCCGGTTTACGCCCGCCTCGCGATAGCCCGCAAACCGCCCCGCCTCGACAGAGGTCGGATTCGCCTCGAGGGTGATCTCGATATCATTCGCCATACCCCATGTCGCCCGCACCTTTGATAGGATAGCATCGACAATCCCGGGATCCATCATGCTTGGTGTGCCGCCACCAAAGAAAACAGACCCCAAAATCCGCCCATCTGTCTCTGCACCAACACGGTCAATCTCGCTCAAATACGCCTTTGCCCATGCCTTTTGGTCAATTTTCGCGGCAACATGCGAATTGAAATCGCAATAGGGACACTTGGCCTGACAAAACGGCCAATGAATATAAAGCCCAAAGCCAGCGTTTTTCCAATCTTCAGTCAAAACAGCCAGCGACCAGCTTCGCAAACGCATCAGCGCGATGGCTGATCTTGTTTTTCTCCCAACGGTCCATTTCACCAAAAGTTATGTCATACCCTTCAGGCTGAAAAATCGGGTCATAGCCGTGCCCCTGATCGCCGCGCATCGGCCAGACAATCTGACCTGCCATCACGCCGGCAAAAACTTCATCGTGCCCGTCAGGCCACGCCAGAACCAAAGTGCAGCAAAACCGTGCTGTGCGAGGTTGAGGCGCATTGGCCGCCTCCAATTCGTGCCAGCTCCGCGTCATCGCCATCACGAAATCGCGGCCATCGGGTGTTTCGGCCCAATCGGCGGTATAAACACCCGGCGCTCCGCCCAACCCGTCAATTTCGATCCCGCTATCATCGGCTAATGCAGGTAATCCGGTGGCCTTCGCCGCAGCATGGGCCTTGATCCTTGCGTTACCTGCAAACGTGGTTTCTGTCTCTTCTGGCTCTGGCAAGCCATGATCGGCATTTGACGACGAAGTAATGCCAAATGGCCTTAATAGAGCCTGAATTTCATCCAGCTTGCCACTATTATGCGTTGCAACAACCAATTCTTTTCCGTCAAATCGCCGCATTACGATACCGCGGCCATTTGCGCCGCCGTCAACTCGGCCACTCCCTTTTGCGCCAAATCAAGCAACCCATCCATTTGCTTGCGGGTAAACAACGACCCCTCCGCAGACATCTGCACCTCGATCAACTTGCCGTTTGTCATCACAAAGTTCCCATCAACTCCCGCTTCGGAATCCTCGGGATAATCCAGATCCAAAACCTCTTGCCCCGCATAAATCCCGCATGAAATTGCAGCCACAGGGTCAACCAACGGATCAGACGTCACCAATCCCGCTTTCATCAACTGGTTCACGGCCAGTTTCAGCGCAACCCAACCACCCGTAATCGACGCGCAACGTGTCCCGCCATCGGCCTGAATCACATCGCAATCCACCACGATCTGACGCTCACCCAGTGCCACACGATCAACACCCGCGCGCAGCGACCGCCCGATCAGGCGTTGAATTTCCTGCGTGCGCCCCGATTGGCTTGTCTTGGCTTCGCGGCGCATCCGCGTATTCGTGGCCCGCGGCAACATTCCGTATTCTGCGGTCACCCAACCCAGACCCGAGCCCTTCAAAAACGACGGCACGCGGCTATCGATCGACGCAGTGCATAAAACATGGGTATTGCCGCATTTGATCAAACACGATCCTTCGGCGTGCATCGTCACACCCGTTTCAATCTCGATTTTGCGCATTTCATTGATCTGCCGGCCGGATGGACGCATGGGGAAAACTCCTGTCTATAGTTGTTAAACGTCGATACGCTGACCATCTCTGAAATCCAAGCCCGATTGACGCCGCAGATCAGATCGCTTTAATGGCAGCGCCCCGAAAGATTGGTTAAAATGACAAATCCGACGCCTCAATTCAGCGATATGAACGACCGCTCGCGCGAAGTTTTCCGTCGCGTTGTCGAGGGCTATCTTGAAACAGGCGCGCCCGTCGGCTCGCGCACCCTGTCCCGCACCCTGACAGAAAAAGTCAGCGCCGCCACCATCCGCAACGAAATGCAGGACCTTGAACACCTTGGCCTTCTCGACAGCCCCCATGTTAGCGCAGGCCGCATCCCGACACAGCTTGGCTTGCGCATGTTTGTTGATGGCATCCTCGAGGTCGGCGATCTGACTGCCCCGGACCGTCAAACCATCGATCAGACCTTTGGCGATAACCAGCAAGATGTCGCCACGCTACTGGATCGCGTTGGCTCCGCGCTCTCGGGCCTGACCCAAGGGGCCAGTCTGGTGCTGACCCCGAAACAAGAAGCCCCGATAAAACACATAGAATTCGTCTCGCTGTCACGCGAGCGTGCGCTTGTCGTGCTGGTCCTCGCAGACGGGCGCGTTGAGAACCGGCTTTTCACACCCCCAACAGGTCAAACCCCGTCCTCCATGCGCGAGGCTGCGAATTTCCTCAATGCCATCGCTGAAGGACACACTCTCTCCGGGCTTGGCGCTGTCATCACCCGCGAGATTAACGCGCGGCGCCAAGAAATCGACGCGCTCGCCGCCGAACTGGTCGAAAGTGGCTTTGCCATGTGGGACAATTCAGACGAGAAAAACGAACGTCTCATCGTTCGTGGACGCGGAAACCTGCTATCTGAACACGAGTCCGAGGCCGACCTGGACCGCATTCGCACCCTGTTTGATGACCTCGAGCGCAAGCGTGATATCGCCCAATTTCTGGAACTGGCCGAGGGCGGCGACGGTGTGCGCATTTTTATTGGCTCTGAGAACAAACTTTTCTCACTTTCGGGTTCCTCTCTGGTGGTTTCTCCCTATATGAACGCCAACCAGAAGATCATTGGCGCCGTCGGCGTCATCGGGCCAACGCGGCTCAATTACGGGCGCATCGTGCCCATCGTAAATTACACCGCACAGTTGGTGGGCAAAATGATTGCCGACCGCACATGACAGGACGAAAAGACATGGCCAACGAAGAACTGCAATCCTTGGATGACCTCGCCGCAGAAGGCGATATGCAAGACGATATGCTGGGCCGCATTGCCGACCTAGAGGCAGAGCGTGACGATTTCCGCGACAAATTCATGCGCGCATTGGCTGATGCCGAAAATACCCGCAAGCGCTCTGAACGCGACCGCCGCGAAGCTGAAAACTACGGCGGCTCCAAACTGGCGCGCGACATGCTGCCCGTCTACGACAATATGCGCCGCGCACTTTTGTCTGTTGAGGAAGAAGACAAAGAAGTGAACAAAGCCCTGCTCGAAGGCGTCGAAATCACCATGCGCGAGCTTATTTCAGTGTTCAAAAAGCACGGCATCGACCCGATCGTGCCCGTCGTCGGCGACAAATTTGACCCGCAAGTCCACCAAGCCATGTTCGAGGCCCCCTTGCCGGGCACAAAGGCAGGCGAAATCATCCAGATCGCAGCCGAAGGCTTCATGCTTCACGACCGCCTCTTGCGCCCTGCGCAAGTTGGCGTTTCCTCTATGCCCGCATCCTAAATAAATCGCTGGGGTGTTTATTGCCCCAGCAACCCGCGCAACTCATAGATCAAAGCCAGCGCCTCCCTTGGCGTCAACTCATCAGGCAAGACCGCCTTCAGCCGGTCCTCTACATCCGACGGCTTTACAGGTGCCACCGCAGGGGTAGGTGTTGCCGAGAACAGCGGCAGGTCATCGACAATTGCCTTGCGCGCCGCACCGCCCTCCCTCTCACCTTTTTCCAGGGCCTCCAGCACAACGCGCGCACGCTCCACAACAACCTGCGGCAACCCTGCCAAACGCGCCACCTGCACCCCGTAACTGCGATCGGCCGTGCCCTTCCTGACCTCATGCAGAAAAATCACATCGCCGTCCCATTCCCGCACCGTCACCGTCGCATTATCCACACCCTCCAACTTCGCCGAAAGCTGTGACATCTCGTGGTAATGCGTCGCAAACAGCGCCCGACAGCGGTTCACATCATGCAAATGCTCCAGCGTCGCCCATGCAATCGACAACCCGTCATAGGTCGCCGTGCCGCGCCCGATCTCATCCAAAATCACCAGCGCGCGATCATCCGCCTGATTCAAAATCGCCGCCGTTTCGACCATTTCGACCATAAATGTCGACCGTCCCTTGGCCAAATCATCCGATGCCCCAACGCGGCTGAAAATCTGACTGACAATCCCGATATGCGCAGATGTCGCCGGCACAAAACAACCCATCTGCGCCAAAATCGCAATCAGTGCGTTCTGGCGCAAAAACGTCGATTTACCCGCCATGTTCGGACCGGTCAGCAACCAGATCGGCGTGCCGCTCAAATCGCAACCATTGGCGACAAACGGGGCACCTGTCTTGCTTAACGCAGCCTCGACAACCGGATGCCGCCCACCCGCAACTTCAAACGCTCGACTGTCATCAATCACCGGGCGCGCCCAAGTCTCGGTGCTGGCCAAATGCGCCAAACCTGTTGCCACATCAAACTCTGCCAAGGCCCGCGCCAGCGCACCAATTGGCCCCGCTTTTTCAATAATCGCCCTTGTTAGACTCTCATACAGCTGCTTTTCAAGCTCAAGCGCCCGCCCGCCTGCATTCAAAATCCGGGTTTCGATCTCTGACAATTCCACGGTGGTAAACCGCACTTGGTTCGCGGTCGTTTGCCGGTGAATAAACGTCTCATTGAGCGGTGCTGCCAACATTTTCTCGGCATGTGTAGCTGTCGTCTCGATGAAATACCCCAGCACATTATTGTGCTTGATCTTCAGCGCGGAAATGCCGGACAATTCAATAAACTCGGCCTGCATCGCCGCCACAACCGACCGACCCTCATCGCGCAATTTGCGGGCTTCATCCAACGCGTCGTCAAACTGCGGCGCAATAAACCCGCCGTCACGCGCCAACAACGGCGGCTCGGCCACAAGCGCCTCATCCAGCAGCGTCAATAACTCACTGTGCCCCGCAAGGGCTGCTTTCGCTGCCAACAATTCACGCGGCAACGCCTCCGGCACTACCCGCAACAGCGTCTCTGCCTGCGCAATGGTATTGCGAATTGCAGTCATATCGCGCGGACCACCCCGCCCCAGGGCCAGACGCGCCAACGCCCGATCCAAATCATGCACGCCGCGCAATCCCTCACGCAGATCGGCCGCCAACCGCGTCTTTTCGACTAAATACGCAATACTTTCCTGCCGCTCTTCAATCACTGACAGCGCACAAGACGGGCTCGCCAATCGCCGCTCCAACAGCCGCGCACCACCTGCCGTCACCGTGCGATCAATCGCCGCCAACAGCGACCCGCTGCGCCCGCCATCCGCACCCCGAGTCAACTCTAGCGACCGCCGTGTCGCGGCATCAATCTGCATCGCGGTCGCTTGGCCCTCAATCACAGGCGGACGCACCAGCGGCAGGTTCCCTCTCTGGGTAATCTCCAAATACTCGGCCACCGCTGACATCGCCGAAATCTGCGCGCGGTCAAAACTGCCAAACGCATCCAGTGAGCCGACTTTAAACAGGGCCGTCAGCCGCTTTTCTCCCGCCGTGCTGTCAAACGCGGCGCCGCCCAACGTGGTCAATACCGCCCCTGAATCAGACACTAACGCAGAGTAATCACCCTCTGACCCATCAACAACAATCACCTCTTTCGGCATCAACCTTGCCAATTCCGGGCCCAGCGCCACGCGGGCACAAGCCATCACATGAAACGCCCCTGTCGAGATATCAATCCACGCCAGCGCGCCCGCGCCCCGCACCTCCGAATAGGCCGCCAGATAATTATGACGCCGCGCATCCAGCAACGACTCCTCGGTCAATGTGCCCGGCGTCAGCAACCGCACAACTTCGCGCCGCACCACCGACTTGGCGCCGCGCTTTTTCGCCTCCGCGGGGCTCTCCATCTGCTCGCAAACAGCGACCCGAAACCCCTTGCGGATCAGCGTCAGAAAATAGCCCTCGGCTGCATGATGCGGCACACCGCACATCGGAATATCTTGCTCCAGATGCTTGCCGCGTTTTGTCAGCGCAATATCCAGCGCCGCCGCCGCCGCCACCGCATCATCAAAGAACATCTCGTAAAAATCGCCCATGCGATAAAATAGCAAGGCATCAGGATACCCCGCCTTCAGCTCAAGATATTGCGCCATCATCGGTGTGACAGTTGGATTTGGCGTGCTCATGCATCCCCCAAGGATCAATCAGGGCGACACTACCCGCCCCATGTTACCTGCGAAAGTGCAAAAGACAGGCGTTGCCCCCTCGCAGAATTTCCACCAATGTTGTCAGGTGTTAAGGGAGGCTGCACCATGTCGAAAACAAAACTCACCCGCGAAGACGCTCTCGCGTTTCACATGGACCCGACCCCCGGTAAATGGGAGGTCACCGCCACCGTCCCGATGACAACGCAGCGCGATTTGTCGCTGGCCTACTCGCCCGGTGTCGCCGTGCCCTGCGAAGATATCGCCGCCGACCCATCGCTGGCCTATGACTACACCAACAAGGGAAACCTCGTCGCGGTGATCTCGAACGGCACCGCTGTTCTCGGCCTTGGCAATCTTGGCGCGCTGGCCTCCAAGCCGGTGATGGAGGGAAAATCCGTCCTGTTCAAGCGCTTCGCCGACGTCAATTCCATCGATATCGAACTGGACACCGAAGACCCCGACGCCTTTTGCAACGCGGTGCGGCTGATGGGCCCAACCTTTGGTGGCATCAACCTCGAAGACATCAAAGCGCCCGAATGTTTCATCATCGAACAGCGCCTGAAAGAGGAAATGGACATCCCCGTTTTCCATGACGACCAGCATGGCACCGCCGTGATCTGCGCCGCTGGCCTCATCAACGCGCTGCACATTTCAGGCAAGAAAATCGCGGAGGTCAAAATCGTGCTCAACGGCGCAGGGGCCGCCGGCATCGCCTGTCTGGAACTTCTCAAATCGATGGGTGCCAAGCACGACAACTGCATCATGTGCGACACCAAAGGCGTGATCTACCAAGGCCGCACCGAAGGCATGAACCAATGGAAATCAGCCCACGCCGCCACCACAAAAGCGCGGACATTGGCAGAGGCGATGACCGGTTGCGACGTCTTCCTCGGCGTCTCGGCCAAGGGCGCGGTGACCCAAGACATGGTCATTAGCATGGCCCCAGATGCTGTAATATTTGCGATGGCAAACCCCGACCCCGAGATTACCCCCGAAGAGGTGCACGCCGTGCGCGAAGACGTGATCGTCGCCACAGGCCGGTCTGATTATCCCAACCAGGTCAACAATGTGCTCGGCTTTCCTTACCTGTTCCGCGGTGCACTCGACATCCATGCGCGCGCCATCAACGACGAGATGAAAATCGCCTGCGCCCACGCCCTCGCCGCCCTTGCCCGTGAAGACGTGCCTGACGAGGTCGCGATGGCCTATGGCACCAAGCTCACCTTCGGCCGCGATTATATTATCCCCACGCCTTTTGACCCGCGCCTGATCCACCGCATCCCCACCGCAGTCGCCCAAGCAGGGATGGACACCGGCGTCGCCCGCCGCCCGATCATCGATATGGAAGGCTATGAAAACACACTAAAATCCCGGATGGACCCGACACAATCCATCCTGCGCAGCCTGAGTGCCCGCGCGCGCGCCGCCCAATCCACCGTGATCTTCGCAGAAGGCGACGACATCCGCGTGCTGCGTGCGGCGGTCCTTTATCAACGGTCGGGCCTCGGCAAGGCCCTGGTCGTCGGGCGCGAAAACGATATTGCGGAAAAACTCATCGCCGAAGGCATGTCCGACGCCGTGGGCGAGCTTGCAATCGTGAACGCCGCCAATACGCCGCACCTGGATACCTACAAAGATTTCCTCTACGACCGGCTGCAACGAAAAGGCATGGATCATCACGATGTGCACCGTCTCGCCTCTCGCGACCGCCATGTGTTTGCCGCGCTCATGCTGGCCCACGGTCACGCTGACGGCATGGTCACCGGCGCCACGCGCAAATCCGCCCATGTGCTCGAACTGATCAACCATGTTTTCGACGCTCAACCACACGATGGGGCCGTTGGCGTCACCGCCCTGTTGCATAAAGGCAAAATCGTGCTGATCACCGACACTCTGGTGCACGAATGGCCCGACCACGAAGACCTTGCCGATATCGCCGAACGCGGCGCGTCAGTGGCGCGCGATCTGGGTCTGGAACCGCGCGTCGCCTTCGTGTCCTTTTCGACCTTCGGCTACCCGATCTCCGAGCGCGCCGAAAAAATGCACAAGGCCCCCACGGTCCTTGATGCACGCGGCGTCGACTTTGAATACGAGGGTGAAATGGCCGTCGACGTCGCGCTGAACATGACCGCCATGGAACGCTATCCGTTCTCGCGCCTGACCGGTCCGGCGAATGTTCTGGTTGTCCCCGCGCGGCATTCGGCTTCAATCTCGGTCAAGCTGATGCAGGAAATGGCCGGCGCCACCGTCATCGGCCCGATCCTTTCAGGCGTCGGAAAGCCCATGCAAATCTGCGGCACCGGCTCGACAGTCAATGACATCCTCAACATGGCCGTTATCGCTGCTTGCAAGGTCGGTCAGTAATGGCAATCTGGAATCTCGGCTCAATCAACGCCGATCTTGTCTATAACGTGCCACATATCCTCGCACCCGGTGAAACGCTGTCTTCGACCGGGCGCACCACTTTTATGGGCGGCAAAGGCGCAAACATATCTGTCGCGATCGCCCGCGCCGGCAGTCGGATCAATCATATCGGCGCGCTTGGACCTGATGGTGGTTGGGCGTTGCAGCGCCTGATGGAATACGGCGTCGACACGCGGCACATCGCGCAGATTGAAACCGCAACCGGCCATGCGATCATCATGGTCGACACGCAGGGTGAAAACGCGATTCTGTTGCACGCGGGCAGCAACGGCGAAGTGCCACAAACCGCCCTGCAAACCGCGCTGTCAGAGGCCCAAACAGGCGATTGGTTTGTCACCCAAAACGAAACCAACCTGCAACGTACCGGCGCATCTCTGGCCAAGAAAATGGGGCTCAGGGTCGCCTACGCCGCCGCCCCTTTCTCTGCCGCGCGCGTGCAGGCCGTCCTCGCCCACCTTGATTTCCTGATTCTGAACGCTGTTGAGGCCCAACAACTGACCGCGGCCACCGGAAAAACCCCCGACGCACTGGGCATCCGCGATGTGGTCGTGACTTTGGGCGGCGATGGCGCGGACTGGTTCGGCGCGGATGGCAAGCAGCACTATGACGCCATTCCGGTCACGCCCGTCGACACCACGGGTGCGGGCGACACGTTCACCGGCTACCTGCTCGCGGGTCTGGATCAAGGGATGCCAATGGCGCAAGCAATCGCTTTGGCCACCAAAGCGGGTGCTTTGATGGTCACGCGGCAAGGCACCGCCGACGTGATCCCCGATCTCTCAGAGGTGCGCGCATTCAATGGCTGAAGGGCTGCGCGGCAGGCCCTTAATGCTTAAAGGTCGCTCTCGATACACCAATAGCATTCATCGGTATCGACTGCCGTTTGGCCGTGGCTCGCTTCTGCGGCCGTGCTGTGCAGCACGGCGCCAATGCCAATCAAGATCGCAAGCGCTGTCGCCTTGGCGGAACTTATCGAAATATACATCACGCGCCTCCTTTTCTCACATTATCGCGCCTGCCACCCGTCCGCGCAACTCTCCGCACGGCGATATCACGCTCTCTTTACCACTTGGAACATATCGAAAGGCAGCCTAGCCTCACCAAAAAAGGGGCCCAGCATGACAGATCACGTCACCACTCACCAAGCGCAAGACGACGCGCGCAACGCTGATATTCTCATCTACGTTGACGGAAAAATCGTCCCCAAAGCAGATGCAAAAGTCAGTGTCTATGACAGCGGCTTCATGCTGGGCGACGGGGTCTGGGAGGGGCTTCGGCTCTATGCCAACAAATGGGCGTTCGTTGATGAACATATGGATCGGTTGTTCGAGGCCGCAAAAGCGATTGATCTCGACATCGGCATGGATCGGAAAGGCGTGATAAATGCCTTGTTAGAGACGCAAAAAGCGAACAAGATGACCGATCACGCCCATGCCCGCCTGATGATCACCCGCGGGGTAAAAGTGTTGCCATTCCAGCACCCGCAGCTCTCGCAATCGGGGCCGACAATGGTCATCATCATTGAACATTCGCGGCCCAAATTACCGCGGCCCATCACGCTTGCGACGGTGCCGCATCTGCGCGGCCTGCCAATGACCCAAGATCCGAAACTCAACAGCCATTCCAAACTCAATTGCATCCTCGCCTGCATCGCGGCACAAAAAGCGGGCGCAGACGAGGCGCTGATGCTTGATGTGCATGGGTTTGTGAACACAACCAACGCCTGTAATTTTTTCATCGTGCGCAAAGGTGCGGTTTGGACCAGCACGGGCGATTACTGCATGAACGGCATCACCCGCCAAAAGGTGATTGACCTTTGCCGCGCCAATGACATTCCGGTTTTCGAGCGTAACTTTAGCCTTGTTGATACCTACGGCGCAGACGAGGCATTTCTCACCGGCACATTCGGCGCGCAGACCCCCGTCAGTCAACTTGACGGGCGCGTCATCGGCACGGGCGCGCTTGGCCCGATCACGGCGCGCATCCGCGACCTTTACAAGGATCTCATCGCAAAAGAGGTGTCCGCATGAATGGCATACGCAAATCATACGCCAGTCATACGCGGATCATACCGTGAAAATCGCCATGTGGTCGGGGCCTCGCAACCTCTCGACGGCGATGATGTATGCCTTTGGCAGCCGGCCTGATTTTGCAGTTTGGGACGAGCCCTTCTATGCGCCGTATCTCGCCAAAACCGGCGCGGACCACCCGATGGCCGCTGAAATCATCGCCGCCCACCAGACCGACCCAACGATCGTCGCGCAGCGCATTTTCGACACTAACAATGCGCAAGTGCCACATTTCTACATGAAGCACATGCCGCACCACATGATCCACGGCTTCCCTATGGATTGGGCCAAGGACTGCGTGAACATCCACCTGATCCGCCACCCGGCCCGCGTGATCGCAAGCTATGGTGCGAAACGATCCGACATCACTGACGACGATATTGGTTTTCGCCAACAAGCAGACCTTTTTGATCACATCGGCGGCCTCGTCATCGACAGCGCCGATATCCGTCAAGATCCTGAAAACATGCTGAAAAAACTGTGCTCCGCCATCCACCTTCCGTTCGATCCTGCCATGCTATCTTGGCCCGCTGGTCCGCGCGCAGATGACGGTATCTGGGCCGCACATTGGTATAATGCGGTGCACAAATCGACCGGTTTTGCAGGGGCCGAGGGCCTGTTGCCAGATCTGACAGGACGCGACCTCAATTTAATGGAAAACGCGCTGCCATATTATGAAAAACTGGCAGCGCATAAGATTTAGGATTTAACGCGACGGTTCCGCGCAGCAACCAACTTCAGACGCAGCGCGTTCAACTGGATAAAGCCCTGCGCGTCCGTTTGATCGTAGGCGCCGGCATCTTCTTCAAACGTTACATGTGCCTCAGAATAAAGACTATTTTCAGACCAGCGCGCCACTGTTGTCGCTGACCCCTTATACAGCTTCACCCGCACGGTGCCGCTGACATGCTCTTGGCTTTTATCGATCAAGGCTTGCATCATTTCGCGCTCTGGCGAGAACCAGAAACCATTGTAAATCAGCTCGGCATAACGTGGCATGATGCTGTCTTTCAGATGCCCCGCACCGGAATCCAAGGTAATTTGCTCGATTCCGCGGTGCGCCTCCAGCAGAATCGTGCCGCCCGGAGTTTCGTAAATGCCGCGCGACTTCATCCCGACAAAACGGTTCTCGACCAGGTCCAACCGACCCACGCCGTGTTTGCCGCCAAGCGTGTTCAGCTTGGTCAAAATAGTCGCCGGAGACAGCATTTCCCCGTTAATAGAGACTGCATCACCACGCTCGAACCCGATCTCGACCATCTCCGGGGTATCAGGCGCATCCTCGGGAGATACGGTGCGCTGATAGACATATTCCGGTGCTTCCTGGCTTGGATCTTCAAGAACCTTACCCTCGGAAGATGTGTGCAACAGGTTTGCATCCACGGAGAACGGCGCATCGCCGCGCTTGTCCTTGGCCACAGGAATCTGGTTCTTTTCCGCGAATTCGAGCAAGCGCGTGCGGCTGGTCAAATCCCACTCACGCCAAGGCGCGATCACTTTGATCTCGGGGTTCAGCGCATAAGCTGCCAGCTCGAACCGCACCTGATCGTTGCCCTTGCCTGTCGCGCCGTGGGACACGGCATCAGCGCCTTCAAGTGCCGCAATCTCGACCAAACGCTTGGAAATCAACGGGCGCGCGATGGATGTGCCCAGCAGATATAACCCTTCATACAAGGCATTTGCGCGGAACATCGGAAATACAAAATCGCGCACAAACTCTTCGCGCAGGTCTTCGATATAAATCGACGACGCGCCCATCATCTCCGCTTTGGCGCGCGCTGGTTCCAGCTCTTCGCCCTGCCCCAGATCAGCGGTAAACGTCACAACTTCACAGCCATATTCGGTTTGCAGCCACTTGAGGATGATCGAGGTATCCAGACCACCAGAATATGCGAGAACAACTTTTTTCGGAGCAGTCATGAGGGGCAACCTTTATATCATGCGGTATTCCCTCGCGCGATATCGCTTTTTGCATGGCCGTGCAAGGAAATGGCGTTGACGGATTGCAGGCAGGGTGCGACCAGAGCAGCAGTGTTTTGAGAAAAGGGTATCAACGATGGCTTGGAATATTGTGCAGCACGCCTTCAGAATGGTTTTTGGCAACATGGGCCAAGCGTTGAAGGTGTCATTGGTCCCGTTCGGATTGCTCGCCGCGTTCTCTGTGCTGGTAATCATGGTCACCGGCGTGCCGCTGGATGGCTCGTTTAATCCCGAAAATGGCATATCTGGCCTATCCGCGCTTTTGATTCTCAGCCTTGTTGTGTTTCTGGTCTTTGTGATGGGGTGGGTCGCGGTATCGTGGCATCGGTTCATCCTACTGGAAGAATACACCGCATTGGTGCCCGCAACCAAAGATCGCCCGATCTGGTCGTATGTTTGGCGCAGCTTCATTCTTGGCTTGTTGATTATGCTGATTGCGATGCCGATTTTGATGATTGTAGGTTTTGTTTTGGCGCCAACAATGGGGGCCGGGTTTGGCATTTTTTCAATGATACTCGGCCTGCTTTTGGGCGCCTTACTATCCTACCTCTGGTTTCGTTGGGCGATTATTCTGCCATCGATCGCTGTGGGCGAGCCAATGACATTAAGGCAGGCATGGGCAGAAACCGCCGCGACAAGCGGGGTCATTTTCAAAGTCGCCATCATCGTCTCTGTTCTGAAAATCGCCGCCTCGACGATTGTTTCACTGTTTTATGTCGGATTGCCCATTGTTGCCTTGGTCGCGGATGTGGCAGTGAACTGGACAACATTGATGGTAGGCGTCAGCATCCTGACGACACTTTACGGTCATGTTGTTGAGGGCCGCCCGCTGTCGGGCGCATGAAAAATCGCCCGCTTAGAACGTCAGGTTCGCCACAAAAGACGCATCACCATCATTTGCCAGCTCTTGAATCGCATCGCTGACATCCATCCAGACGGCAGTATGGCCTTCCTCATGGGGCGCGCCATGCCGGCGGACAGGGATCGCGGTATAGATATGGCATAGCTTTTCCGCATGAATCCCGTATTCCGGCATCCAGACAAAGCGGCGAAAGGCGCCTAGGCGGCGCGGCTTGGCAATGCGCCATCCGGTTTCTTCAAACACTTCGCGGTGCAAGGCCTGGATCGGGCTTTCGCCCGCATCAATCCCGCCACCTGGCAGTTGAAATTCATAATGCGGCGCCGCCTGATACGTCAGCAAAAGCTGCCCCGCATTGGGCAAAATCGCATAGGCACCGGCCCGCAATCTATACCGCTCGCCTGCCTTTGGCGCGTTTCCATACCGTTTGATCATCTTTTCACCCCTTGGACGCAGACTTGCCCCACCTATATAGGCGGGGTATGCCAATTCCGCACATGTAAGGAAAGCCCATGACGACCAGCAAAATTGCCTGGGACGATACCGTCCTGCCGTTTCAACTCGACGCCTCCGATATTCGTGGTCGCGTGGCCCGTCTGGATGGCACCTTGGAAGAGGTGCTGCGTCAGCATAGCTATCCAGACGAGATTGAAGGCCTGATCGCCGAAATGGCCTTGCTGACCGCGTTGATCGGCCAATCGATGAAGCTGCGCTGGAAGTTGTCCTTGCAAGTGCGCGGTGACGGTCCGATCCGTTTTATCGCAACCGATTATTACGGGCCAACCGACGATGGCGCGCCTGCGCGTATCCGTGCCTATGCCAGCTATGACCCTGACACGATCAACCTCAAGGCCGTGCCATTTAGCCAGATCGGTAAGGGGTATTTTGCAATCCTGATCGACCAAGGGCCAGACATGACACCTTACCAAGGGGTGACACCATTGACCGGCGATTCGCTGTCAAAATGCGCAGAGACATACTTTGCACAGTCCGAACAGATCCCGACACGGTTCGAGCTGACCTTTGGTCGGTCCCAGATTCGTGGCGAGGAAGAACAGTGGCGGGCAGGCGGCGTCTTGCTTCAACATATGCCAAAAGCGGCGCCGGAGCTGAAGGGCGATGGCGGATCAGGCGAGGACGGGTTGCTGTTGCCAGAGGACATTCTCGACGAGGTCGAGGGTGAAAACTGGACTCGCGCCAATGCCTTGCTCGACACTGTCGACGCGCTTGAACTGATCGGCCCAACGGTGACGCCAAGCGATTTGCTGGTGCGCCTGTTCCACGAAGAGCAGCCGCGCATCTATGAGGCGCAGCCGGTGAAATTCGGCTGCACCTGTTCGGCTGACCGCGTGCGTCAATCCTTGTCGATCTATTCGGCGAAGGACATCAGCCACATGATCACCGATGAGGGCACGGTGACAGCCGACTGCCAGTTCTGCGGGTCGCATTACACCTTTGAGCCCGATACGCTTGGGTTCGAGGCCAAAAGTGCCGATGCGTGATCTGATCAAAACTTTGGAAAATGCACTGTCCCGGGAGGGCAGTGCATCAACCGATTTTGACTTGAACAAAGATATCATTCTGCCTGAAGATCGCAAACTGACGGCTGCCGCGGTCTTGGTCGCCTTTCGTGCCGGCACGGGCAATCTGGTCCTGACCAAGCGATCTGCAAGGTTGAAACATCATCCGGGGCAAATCGCCTTTGCGGGCGGCAAGCAAGACAGCCAGGATGCTAACCCGTCTGCCGCAGCCCTGCGCGAAGCCAATGAGGAAATCGGTCTTGATCCGACCCAGGTGCAAGTTATCGGTGCTTTGCCAAGCCACGAAACTGTCACGGGCTATGCTATTACCCCTGTTTTAGCAGTCGTGCATGGCGATTTTATACCTGTCCCGGAAGCAGGAGAAGTCAGCGAAGTCTTTGAAGTTCCCTTCACGCATGTGATCAACCCTGCGGCTTTTAGCGTGCAGGGCCGCCACTGGAATGGGCGCCGACGCTACTATTATACGTTGCCCTACGGCCCCTATTATATCTGGGGGGCGACCGCCCGCATCTTGCGTGCCCTGGCCGAGCGCATGACATGACCCGTATCAGGGCCGATTGGCTTAACGGTCCTGCGCGGCACGTTTGCGCCATGCTTCTCCAAGCGGGGCACCAAGCATGGTTTGTGGGTGGCTGTGTGCGCAACGCATTGATTGATGTGCCTGTTTCGGACCTGGATCTTTGCACAGATGCGCAGCCTTCGCGGGTTATGGCGTTGGCCAACGACGCTGGGCTCAAGGTGATCCCGACAGGCTATGATCATGGCACGGTTACCGTGATCGTGCAGGATACCCCCTTCGAAATCACAACCTTCCGTAAAGACGTCGCGACGGACGGCAGGCGTGCGACAGTTGCTTTTGCCGAGACGATGATCGAAGACGCCCGCCGCCGCGACTTTACCATGAACGCACTCTACTGCGATGTGCTGGGCGAAGTTGCCGATCCGCTGGGCGGGCTGCCTGATCTGATGGCGCGACGCGTGCGGTTTATCGACGATGCGGACCAGCGTATCAAAGAGGACTATTTGCGCATTTTGCGGTTCTTTCGATTTCACGCGTGGTATGGCGATCCCGAAGGAGGGATTGACGCCGAGGGACTGGCCGCATGCGCCGAAAATATCGACGGGTTGGCAAAAGTTTCACGCGAACGTGTGACGTCCGAGATGCTCAAACTGTTGGCTGCGCCGGACCCTGGCCCCGCTTTGGCGTCGATGGGTGCAGCGGGCGTTTTGGGTCAAATTCTGGCGGGTGCGGCGCCGCAAATCATCGCAAGGCTTGTGCATGTCGAAGAGCAGGCAGACCTGACCCCCGATCCGGTCCGACGTCTGGTTGCGCTTGGTGGTCTGCGGGACGGTCTGCGATTGACCAACCAGCAAGAAAGGCGCATCGCAGACCTGCTTGACGGACAAACTCTGGCCGCCTGTGCGTTTCGCCATGGCGCGGATATTGCAACGGATCGCGCGGCTATCGAAGCGGCTGGTCTGGGGCGGGAAATCGACCCTGATACAAGCGAAATGATCCGTTTTGCGGCCATGCAGACCCTGCCAATCAAAGCGGCTGACCTTATGCCAAAACTGCAAGGCGCAGCTCTTGGCGCGGCTCTGCGCAAGGCGGAAAATGACTGGATCGCATCCGGGTTTCAATTGACCAGGGCCGATCTGCTTGGTTAAGTTTCTAGTCCCCGGTTCGATTGTCTTTTTTGGCCTGTTTTCGCCGGGGCCAGATGTGATTTTGCGAAGCCGTCCGATGGCGTGGTTGATTTTCATGCGCGCCATGGCGGTCGCGCTGGCGGTTTTCCTTTGGTCCAATCCGCGCTATGGATTTATATTGCAGCCGAAGGTAGATACCCCGTGTTTCGATTTTTCGAAGGCCTTGTTGATCCCTACATCCCGTATGAAGAGGCCGACCAACCGCCAACCAAGCTATTCCCGTTTTTGCGCGAATATGCGCGGCCGTTTCGACGTGTCTTTTGGTTGACAGGGATTGCCTCGGTCGTAATCGCCGCGGTTGAGGTTTGGCTGATTTTCTATCTTGGTCGGTTGGTCGATACCTTATCCGCAAATAGGGTTTCCGAGTTCTGGGTGCGCAACGGGACCGAGCTGATACTGGTTGCGATTTTCATTCTGACCTTTCGGCCTTTGTTGCATATATTCCAAGTCGCGCTGCTGAATAACGCGATATTGCCAAATTTCGGCACCTTGGTTCGCTGGCGTGCGCATCGGCATGTTTTGCGTCAATCGGTTGGCTGGTTCGAGGATGATTTCGCAGGCCGTATTGCCAACCGGATTATGCAAACACCCCCCGCGGCGGGTGAGGTTGTGTTCCAGTTGTTTGATGCGATCACCTTTGCGATTGCCTATCTGATCGGCGCCGCATTTTTGCTGGCCGAGGCTGATGTGCGGCTTATGGTGCCGATGCTGATGTGGCTGTTGCCCTATCTGATCTTGCTACGCTGGGTCGTCAGGAAAATCGGATCGGCGTCCGAGGTCGCGTCGAACGCGCGCAGCGCTGTGACGGGACGTGTTGTGGACAGTTATACCAACATTCATGCGGTTAAAATGTTCGCCCATCATAATCAGGAACTGGGCTATGCCAAAGAGGCAATAGAGGAGGCACGCCGCACGTTCCAGATCGAGATGCGCTATTATACCATTATGGATATCGCCTTGATGCTGCTGAACGGGTTTTTAATTGTTGGCGTGACGGGTTGGGCGATCAAGCTGTGGATAGACGGTTCTGCCTCTGTTGGCGTTGTTGCTGCCGCAAGCACGCTTGCCCTGCGCCTGAACGCGATGTCGGGCTGGGTCATGTGGGCCTTTACCAATTTCTTTCGCCAGTTGGGCGTTGTGGCCGAAGGAATGAAAACCATAGCGCAGCCTGTCACCTTGCTGGATGGCAATGACGCAAAGCCGTTGGTGTTGTCGCACGGTGTGGTCGAAATACGTGATGTGTCGCATCACTACGGCAGGGATACAGGTGGTCTCGATCACATCAACCTGACCATGAAGGCTGGTGAAAAGGTCGGGCTTGTTGGTCAGTCGGGTGCGGGGAAATCAACTCTCGTAAAGCTGCTGTTGCGATTTTACGATGTCGAGCAGGGCGATATTTTGATCGATGATCAAAGTATCGGGGGTGTGACCCAAGACAGCCTGCGCCGCGCCATTGGGATGGTCCAGCAAGACAGTTCGCTGTTGCACCGGTCTGTCCGCGAGAACATCCTATACGGCAATCCAACCGCCACGGATCCAGAGGTGATTGCCGCCGCCAAAAAGGCCGAGGCGCATGATTTTATTCTTGGCCTAGAGGATAGCGAGGGCAACAAAGGGTATTCTGCGCGCGTGGGTGAACGCGGTGTCAAATTGTCGGGCGGCCAACGTCAGCGCATTACGTTGGCGCGGGTTATGTTGAAGGATGCGCCGATCCTGCTATTGGATGAGGCCACAAGCGCACTAGATTCAGAGGCGGAGGCGATCATTCAAAAAACGCTCTACGGGATGATGGAAGGCAAGACCGTCATCGCGATTGCGCACCGCTTATCGACGATTGCACAGATGGACCGCATCATCGTGATGGAGAGGGGCCGTGTGATCGAGGACGGCACACACGACGGCTTGCTTGCGCTTGGCGGGCAATATGCGAAATTCTGGGCGCGTCAGTCCGGTGGATTTTTAGGACAGTTATGACAGGTCTATCAAAACTAATCGACGCCTTTTCCCCCGCAGACGGGCCGCCGCCACATACTTTTATGGCGTTCATGCGTTGGGGATTTAAAGGTAGTTTTCGGTATATGGCGCTGGGCGGGTTTGTGTCTGCGCTGGGCGGTGTGATCGAGGTCATGTCGGCGCTGATTCTTGGTCTGGTGATCGACGCCGCCCTTGCATCAAGCGCGGACCGGTTTTTCGACACGAACATGATGTTGCTACTGGGTGTGGCTGCGTTCTTTGTTTTGTTGCGCCCGATTGTTTTTGGCCTGTCGGGGCTGATGCAGTCGGTGGTGCTGGCGCCTGCGATCATGAACATGATCTATTCGCGCCTGCACCGTCATACGTTGGGCCAGTCGGTGCAGTTCTTTGACGATGATTTTGCGGGCCGTATTGCCCAAAAGCAAGGCCAGGCGGCCCGCGCTGCGACCGATCTGGTGGTCGAGACGATCCACACGGTGATCTTTGCGGGCGCGTCTTTGATCGGCTCGGTCATGTTGATGTTCACGATTGATGGTCGCAGCGCGCTGTTGCTGGCGCTTTGGGTTGCGGCCTATGTGCTGCTGATCCGTTTCTTTATGCCGCGCGTGCGTGCCGCGTCGAAAACCCGAGCGGCAAGCCGCGCTATGGTGACAGGGCAGGTGGTCGATACGGTCACGAACATTAAAACCGTCAAGCTGTTTGCCCATGACGATTTTGAGGATCGTGCCGCGATTGATGCGATGGAGACAATGCGCCAAGCCTCCGTCGGTTTTGGCACATTATCCGCCAGTTTCCGGTTCATGCTGATGACATTAGCGGGGTTATTGCCGCTGATTATGGTGGGTGCGACGCTGTATTTCTGGACAACCGGGTCGGCGAGTGCCGGCGACATTGCGGTCAGCGGCACCATTGGTTTGCGGCTTGCCCAGATGACCGGCTGGGTCAGTTTCACCCTGCTGGGCATGTATGCCAATGTGGGCGAGGTCGAGGACGCGATCCGCACGCTTAGCCCTGCGCATACCTTGCTGGATGATGCTGATGCGGTTGAGCTGGTGGTGCCTGATGGCGCGATTGATTTCAAGGGCGTGACATTCACCTACGGCGGGGGTGCGGGCGGTTTGCGTGGGGTCGACCTGACTGTTGGTCCCGGAGAAAAGCTGGGGATTGTCGGTGCTTCGGGTGCGGGGAAGTCGACGTTGGTGTCGCTCCTGCTGCGGCTTTATGATCCTGAAGCTGGCGGCATTGCAATTGACGGGCAGGATGTATCGCAGGTGACACAAGAAAGTCTGCGTCGCCAGATCGGGATGGTCACGCAAGAAACGGCGATGTTTAACCGCTCTGCGCGCGACAATATTCGTTATGGTAAACCTGATGCGACCCACGCGGAGGTTGCGGCGGCGGCGGCCCAAGCCGAGGCGACTGATTTCATCGCCGGGTTGCAGGATTTCAAGGGACGCGCTGGCTATGACGCCCATCTTGGCGAGCGTGGCGTGAAACTGTCGGGGGGGCAAAGGCAGCGTATCGCGATTGCGCGGGCAATTTTGAAAGACGCGCCAATTCTGGTGCTCGACGAGGCCACAAGCGCGCTGGATTCCGAAGTCGAGGCATCGATCCAACATGCGCTGCAAAGCGTGATGGAGGGCAAGACGGTCATCGCAATCGCGCACCGGCTTTCGACGCTTGCACGTATGGACCGGATCATTGTGCTTGACGCGGGTCGTATCAAGGAACAGGGAACCCATGCGCAGTTGTTGGCGAAAAACGGGTTATACGCCCGTTATTGGACCCGACAGTCGGGTGGATTTATCAATGTCAAAGAGGCGGCGGAATAGATTATGGCGATGATCGAAGGATTGACCCACCTCGGGCTAGGCAAGGTGGACGACGGGCGCACGCTGTTGCCGCGGGTTTTGCCGGGTGAAGAGGTGGCCGTGGCCCAAGATGGCGCCGTGCGGATTATCACGCCGTCGCCGGACCGGGTGGCTGCGCCCTGCAAGCATTTCAAAACCTGTGGCGGCTGTGCGATGCAGCATGCCAACGATACCTTTGTTGCCAATTGGAAGCTGGATATCGTCAAAAAGGCAATGGCAGCCCAGCGCATTGAAACCACATTCCGCGATGTTCTGACCTCACCGCCCAATTCACGCCGGCGCGCCAAACTGGCAGGCAAGCGCACCAAAAGCGGGGCGATGCTCGGGTTTCACGCCAAGGGCACGCATACTTTGATCCCCGTGCCAGAGTGCCAGTTGCTTACGCCAAAACTGATGGCTGCATTCCCGATGCTGGAACAGCTGGTGGTGATATCGGCATCACGCAAGGCAGAGATTGCATTGACGGTGACGGAAACGGCTGCGGGCCTGGACATTTTCGTCGATACCGAAAAGCCGTTGACGCCAGAATTGCGCACGCAACTTGCGCTATTTGCCCAAGAGAACGACATCGCGCGGCTGGTTTGGCCTGACGAGCCTGTTGTGACCATGCATCCGCCTGTGCAGCATTTTGGCACGGCGGCTGTTGTGCCGCCGCCCGGCGCGTTTTTGCAAGCGACCGAGCATGGCGAGGCGGCGCTATTGGGCGCGGTCGAGGAGATTACCGCCAAGGCCAGCCGCATTGTTGATTTGTTTGCGGGCGTGGGCACTTTCACCTTGCCGCTGGCGGCGCGCGCCGAAATCCATGCGGTCGAGGGTGAACGCGATATGATCGCGGCGCTTGATCGCGGCTGGCGTGAAGGCAAAAACCTCAAGCGCGTCACATCCGAGGCACGCGACCTGTTCCGCCGTCCGCTGGAGCCGGATGAGTTGCGCAAATTTGATGCCGCCGTGATCGATCCGCCGCGCGCAGGTGCCGAGGCACAGATCGCCACCTTGGCCGCATCCGCGATCAAAACCATCGCGATGGTGTCGTGCAATCCGGTGACCTTTGCCCGCGACGCTGTGACCCTGCAAAACGCCGGTTTTGTTTTGAACTGGGTGCAGGTGGTAGATCAATTCCGCTGGTCACCACATGTCGAGATCGTCGGCAGTTTTACGCGGACGTGATCCGTGCGCGTGAAATTGTCGCGCAGCTTTGATTTTACCGTGTATATCTGGTCAAAACGGCAAAGACCGGAGCAGGTAGATGATTAGCAGACGAGTGATGATGACGGGTGCGGCCCTTGGGGTTGCGGGGTGTTCGACGAGCAAATTCGAGACCTATAGCGGCCCGAAAGTGGACCGCGTTCAGATTTTCAAAGAACAGCGGGTGCTGCAATTGATCAGCGGCACGACCCTGCTGAAGTCCTATGACTTCGAGTTGGGGTTTGCCCCTGTCGGGCACAAGCAATTTGAAGGTGACGGGCGCACGCCGGAGGGCACTTATATCATAGACCGGCGCAACCCCAACAGCCGCTATCATCTGTCGGTGGGTATTTCATATCCCAACAGTGTTGATGTCGCAAATGCACGCGCGATGGGCAAATCGCCCGGCGGTGATATTTTCATCCACGGCACGCCAAAAGAAGTCATTGGCGAGAAGGACTGGACCTGGGGGTGTATCGCTGTCAGCAATGACGAGATCGAAGAGATCTACGCCATGGTTGATCTCGGCACAGTGATTTTGATCACGGCTTGAGCCGAGCTGGAACGAATCGTTGGTTGTTGCCTGCGCGGCGACGGGGTTTTAAGCTCTGTCTCGCAGGATTCACTGATGTTTTCGCCAAGGATCTGGCCTCGAAATCCCGCGCGGCGCGCGCGGTCGAGTGACGACGATCCGTCCGGGCCAATCAACGCAGAGGTGCCAGACCCGCAAGGACCAGGGACTGCGGGTGACAAACCGATCATCTTGACATTTTATCGCCCCCAGACTGATTTTGCCCCCCCCCAGCGCTATATCAGAGCAGTTCAATGCTTGATCAGGCCCTTGCCCGTCAGCGGTTCACCCAGCCCAGCAGGTTTTGATCGATCACCCCGCAAAGTGCGGCGATATGGGCGGGATCGTCGTTGAGGCAGGGGATATAGGTGAAGTCTTCACCGCCCGCGTCCTCAAAGCTGTCTTTGATTTCCTCGTTGATTTCTTCCAGCGTTTCAATGCAGTCGGCTGAGAACGCGGGCGCGCAAACAGCGATGTTTTTGATGCCTTCCTCGCGTGCAAGGCGCGCCACTTCCTTGACAGTGTAAGGCTTGAGCCACTCTTCGCGGCCGAACACTGACTGGAACGTCGTCTTGATCTGCGTGTCGTCCCAGCCCAGCCGGTCCTTGAGCAGACGCGTCGTTTTCTGGCACTGGCAATGATAGGGGTCTCCTTCCAGCAAGTAGCGCTGCGGCATCCCGTGATAGGAACAAATCAGCAATTCCGGCTTTTTGTCGGCCTTGGCGTAGGCGGCTTCAATCGATTGCGCCAAAGCGTCGATATAGGCAGGATCTTCAAAGTAGGGCTCAACCACACGGGCAGTGGGCTGCCATTTTTCATCCATCAGGGCGCGGAAAAACTGGTCGTTTGCGGTGGCTGATGTGGGGCCTGCGTAGTGCGGGTAAAGCGGGAAGAACAGGATTTTTGTGCAGCCCGCATCGACCATGTCGCGGACTTTGGATTTGGTCGAGGGGTTGCCATAGCGCATACAGAAATCGACCATGACGGCGTCGCCGTAGCGCTGTGCCATCGTGGCCTTTATCGCGGCGGTCTGTTGTTTGGTGATGGTCAAAAGCGGGCTTTCATTGGCCTCTTCGTTCCAGATAGAGCGATAGTTCGCGCCCGATTTGGAGGGGCGCACCGTGAGGATCACAAGTTGCAAAAGCGGTTGCCAAAGCCAGGCGGAGTAATCGACGACCCGTTTGTCGGACAGAAATTCGTTCAGATATCGCCGCATCGACCAGTAATCGGTGTCATCTGGCGTGCCCAAGTTGGCCACGAGCACACCCACTTTGGCAGGCATGATCTTGGGATGGTCAGCCTGCGCATGGGCCGGGCATTTGGCGGTGGTCATATCGGTCATCTATCTATCCGTTTCGGTCATAACGTGGTTGGAATGTGCGCGGGATCATTCTTTCAGCGGGGTTTCATCGGTGCCCAGCGCATCGGCCAAGCGCGCAGCAGCGCTGCCCGGGCGCAGCGGTTTGGGCTGGCTTTCATCAGGGGCCCAGCCTGTCAGTGTGATCACCTCGAATGTCGCGTCAACCCGCCCTTGGTCATTGGTAAAGGTCTCGGCATAGACGCTGGCGGCCTCTGTCAGGATATTGCGCATGGTGAAATGCCGCGGGCGGTGGGCCAAGGCGTTGGCCTCGCCCATTTTGCGCAGATCATGCATCAGGTGAAACATATTGGCGTAATTGGCGGTCAGCGGGGTGCCGTCGGCGACAGGCAGGGCAAAGCCGGCGCGCTGCAATAGCGCCCCAAGATCGCGGATTTCACCCATCGGGGCGATGCGCGGCGATAGCCCGCCTGCAACAACCGCCTCTGCCTCGGCCAAGGATGCGCGCAATTCATGCAAGGTTTGCCCGCCCAGACAGCTGGCCAACAGCATTCCGTCGGGCTTGAGCGCGTGCCGGCATTGCACGAGTTGCCCGACAGGGTCATTGGCCCAATGCAGCGCCATCATATGCAGCACCAGATCAAAGGATTGCGGCGCAAGGTCGAGGATTTCACTGTCTTCTACGATCACAGCATCGGGGAAGTGTCCGTGCCACAGATCGGCAAATCCGGTCACAATCGCGACGGACGTAAAGGATCTGTTAACCTCTTTCAGTCTTTCCTTGATCTCATCGGCGACGAGATCGTGCAGAAACATGGCCTCTGGCTCGGCGCGGGTGCGGTTGCGCAACAGGGCGGTGCGGTCGGTAAGGTTCGGCATTTTATCCATAACGATCATTTAGGGCGCAATCATGCGGATGCAAAGCATCATTCGAGCAATCTATCCGACACAATGCGTCGCATGTGACGCGCCGACCGAGGATGATTTTGGTCTTTGTGGTGAATGCTGGCGTGAAACCCAGTTTATCAGCGGCACGATGTGTTCCAAATGCGGGACCTCTTTGCCGGGCGACAGTCTGGCGGATGACTTGCTGTGTGACGATTGTTTGACGATCGCGCGCCCTTGGGACCGGGGGCGGGCGGTGTTGGCCTATGCGGGGGTCGGTCGCAAGCTGGTTTTATCGCTGAAACACGGGGACCGCACGGATTTGGCACAACCGGCAGCGCGCTGGATGGCGCGTGTGGCAGCACCTTTGCTTGCTGATGATACGCTGATTGTGCCGGTGCCGCTGCACTGGGTCCGGCTTCTGCGCCGCCGCTACAACCAGTCGGCGGCTTTGGTCAATGTGCTGGGTGGGCAGGTCGCGCGCGAGGTCTGCACCGATGCTCTGTTGCGCATAAAACGGACCGTGCCGCTGAACGGGCATAGCCGCGATGCCCGATTTGCCGCGCTATCGGGCGCGATCACGGCAAACCCCAAGCGCAGGGCGCTGATTGCGGGGCGTCATATTTTGTTGGTTGACGATGTGATGACATCAGGCGCCACCTTGGCCGCCAGCGCAGAGGCCTGTTTTATAGCCGGTGCAAGGGCCGTGAATGTGCTGACACTGGCAAGGGTGGTCAAAGATGATTAGATAAGCTGCAACCGGATATTCAAGGAAGACGCGCCATGCAAAACGTTGAGCTTTATACCACAAGCATCTGTGGCTTTTGCCATGCCGCCAAGCGTCTTTTGACATCCAAAGGCGTGAGTTTTTCCGAGATCAATGTCGGGGCAAAACCGCAATTGCGCGCCGAGATGGTCCAGCGGTCAAACGGGGGGCGCACGGTGCCACAGATTTTCATTGGCAACACCCATGTGGGGGGCTGTGACGAGTTATATGCATTGGAAAGCGCCGGTAAACTTGATGCGCTTTTGCGGGGATGAAGGTCGGGCTTGTTCAGCTGACCTCTGGCGATGACCCTGCGCTGAATCTGCTTGCGACCGTTGCGGCGATACGCGAAGCGGCGGACAGGGGGGCGGCGTTTGTTCTGACGCCAGAGGTGACCAATTGCGTCAGCGCCAGCCGTGCCCACCAGACCGGCGTGCTACAACATGAAGCGCACGACATCACGCTTGAGGGGCTGCGCGCGGCGGCGGCGACTTTGGGCGTTTGGCTCTCGATCGGGTCGCTGGCGCTCAAAACGGATGATCCTGACGGGCGCTTTGCCAACCGGTCATTTATGATCAACCCCAAGGGCGATATTGTGGCGCGTTATGACAAGATCCACATGTTTGACGTGGATGTCAGCCCGACAGAAACCTATCGCGAATCGGCAGGTTATCGCGCTGGAGATCGCGCTGTCCTCGCCGATACGCCCTTTGGGAAGGTCGGCCTTTCGATTTGTTATGACTTGCGGTTTGCTTATCTTTACAGGGCTTTGGCGCAGGCGGGGGCGGCGATACTTGTGGTGCCGTCCGCGTTTTCACCGGTGACGGGGGCGGCCCATTGGCAGGCTTTATTACAGGCGCGCGCGATAGAAACAGGGTGTTTTGTGTTGGCAGCCGCGCAAACCGGACAGCACCCTGCCGTTTCAGGCAAGTCGCGCCAGACCTATGGGCATAGCATGGCAATTTCGCCATGGGGCGAGGTTTTGGCTGACGCGGGCGTGCAAGCAGGTGTTGAAATCATTGATATTGATCTCAAGGACGTGTCTCATGCGCGCAGGCGTATCGCCGCGTTGACCCACGACCGCCCATTTGAAGGCCCTTGATGTCCGACCAGAGCCAAAACCTAGCCGCGACGCTGTTCAGCGAAATCCTTGTTGTGGACCAATTGGCCCGCAGTTTGGTCGTGTCTGTGTTGCCCAAGGGGATGGAGTTGTCGCATTTTTCGGTCTTGAACCATCTGGCCTTCGCGGGCGAGGAACGATCCCCCGCACAGCTTGCCCGCACCTTTCATCTGACCCGCGGGGCGATGACCAATACGCTCAGCAAACTGGAGTGGGCCGGTTGGGTGCATGTGCGCCCTGACTGGGAAGATGCGCGGCGCAAGATGGTGTCGATTAGCGCCACGGGATTGGCGGCGCGTGATGCGGCGGTGATATCGATCGCCCCGGTCATTGCGGAAGTCGTCGACAGGGTCGGTGAAGACAAGGTGCGCATGGTGCTGCCGGTTTTGCGCGAAATGCGGCTAAAGCTGTCCAAGGTAGAATAGGGCGATTGCGTATCAGGGTTTTGTGGCGGCGGTGACGTAGTTGACCGAAAGATCCCTGTCAGAAATCGCCCATGTGAACCGTGCAAGGTTGAACACATAGCCTTTGCGGTCAACAGGGTCCAACCCTGCATCTGACAGCAGTTTGAACAATTCGTCTGGCGTGATGAATTTTGACCACTCATGCGTGCCTTTGGGCAGCCAGCGCATCACCCATTCCGCGCCCACAATCGCCATAGCAAATGATTTCGGATTGCGGTTGATCGTCGAGCACAGGTGCAAGCCGCCCGATTTCAAAAGCCGCTGACAGGCGGTCAGATAGCCAAGCGGGTCGGCCACATGTTCGACCACCTCCATGTTCAGAACCACATCGAACTGTTCGCCGGCCTCTGCCATCGCCTCGGCGGTGGTGTGCCGGTAGTCGATGGTCAGGCCCGAGTGTTCGGCATGGATCTGGGCCACAGGAATGTTGCGCGCGGCTGCATCGGCGCCAACAATTGTGGCCCCCAGCCGCGCCATCGGTTCACACAGCAACCCACCACCGCAGCCGATGTCGAGGATTCGCAGCCCCTCAAATGGCGCAGGCCCGTTCAAATCGCGCCCGAATTCGGCGGCGATCTGGCGGGTGATATAGTCAAGCCGCACGGGGTTCATCATGTGCAACGGTTTGAACTTGCCTTCCAGATCCCACCACTCGGCGGCCATGGCTTCGAATTTGGCAATCTCGGACGGGTCGACGGTATTGGTGGGCTTCATCTTTTGCTCCGGTTTTCGCGTGGTCACGGGGATTGTGACGATATATAGAGCGAATATGGACAAGGTCTTAGGTCAAAAACGCGCAGGCGCACATCTTTATCCACCAATCGACCCGTTCGACCAGCAGATGTTGGATGTGGGTGACGGGCATGTTGTCTATATGGAGCAATGCGGGCGGCCCGATGGCATACCGGTTGTGGTGTTGCACGGCGGGCCGGGTGGCGGATGCAGCCCTGCGATGCGGCGCTATTTCGACCCAGACGTTTACCGGATTATCCTGTTTGACCAACGGGGTTGTGGGCGCTCAAGGCCGCACGCCAGTGTTGACGCGAACACGACTTGGCATCTTGTGGCGGATATCGAGCGGATCAGAGAGACCCTTGGTATCAACCGCTGGGGTGTTTTTGGCGGCAGTTGGGGGGCGACCCTGTCCTTGATCTATGCCCAGACCCACCCGAACCGCGCTGCGGCCTTGGTCTTGCGCGGCGTGTTTTTGATGACACAGCCCGAGCTGGACTGGTTTTATGGTGGGGGTGCGGGCAGGTTTTGGCCTGAATTGTGGGAATCATTCGCAAGCCTGGTGCCGCCAAGCGAGCAGGGCGACTTTATTGCGGCCTATCACAAGCGGTTGTTTTCAGGCGATCATCAGGTCGAAACCAAGTTTGCGCGCGCTTGGGCCCGGTGGGAAAATGCGCTGGCGTCGATCGAAAGTGACGGGATCGTGGGCGAGGCCCCGGCGGAGTATTCGCGGGCCTTCGCGAGGATTGAAAATCACTACTTTCATCACGGCGGATTCTTGTCGCAAGACCAGCAAATCCTGCGCAACATGCCCAAGATTGCGGATATTCCGGGGGTAATTGTGCAGGGCCGGTTTGATATGATTTGCCCACCTGTGTCCGCCTATCAGCTTGCGGCGCTGTGGCCCAAGGCGGACCTGTGTATGGTGGCGCGTGCAGGACATGCCTTGTCGGAGACGGGGATATCGGCAGAGTTGATTGCAGCGATGGACCTGATCGGCACTCGCGCGGATGCGTTGCACCTTTAACCTTTACAGACAGCCAGCAGTCGCTAAGGTTACATTGAAATTACAAAGGAATACCAGGCTTGGGCAATGTCCTTTCTATCGTTATACAGCGGCTGGCGCTTGGTCTGCTGACGCTTCTTGTGGTCTCGATTGTGATCTTTGTTGCCGTGAATATGTTGCCGGGTGATTTTGCCGAGCTGATCTTGGGGCAGGGCGCAACGCCGGAATCCGTTGCAAAAATCCGCACGGATCTTGGCCTGGATCAGTCGGCGGTGTCGCGTTACATGTCGTGGCTGGGCGGGATGGTAACCGGTGATTTGGGCACAAGTTTTGCGCAACTCAACTTTCAGACCAATATGGGCGGCGGTGGCGGTGTGACCGTGGCCGAGCAGATTGCGCCGCGTTTCGCCAATACGATGTTTCTGGCTGGCGTGACGGCGGTGATCGCGGTGCCGATTGCGGTGACCCTGGGCATTTTGGCAGCGCTTTACCGCAATACGGTGTTTGACCGCGCAGCAAACATTCTGACGTTAAGCTCAATCAGTAGTCCCGAATTTTTCATGGCCTATATCCTGATCTTGTTTCTTGCGGTGCTGAACCCGATCCTGCCGTCACTGTCGAATATCTATGAGGGCATGGATTTCAGCGACCGATTGGAAAAAACCCTGCTTCCCGCGCTGACGCTGACCTTGGTGGTGACCGCGCATATGATGCGCATGACGCGGGCTGCAATCATCAACCTGCTCGCCAGCCCCTACATTGAAATGGCGCGGCTCAAGGGCATGTCACCGCTGCGGGTGATCGTGAAACATGCGTTGCCAAATGCGTTGGCGCCGATCATCAACGTGATTGCGCTGAACCTCGCCTATCTTATCACCGGGGTCGTCGTGGTCGAGGTTGTGTTTGTTTATCCGGGCATTGGGCAGCTATTCGTGGACAGCGTCAAAATCCGCGATATCCCCGTGGTGCAGGCCAGCACGTTGATCTTTGCTGCGGCCTATATTCTTTTGAACCTGACAGCGGATATTTTGTCGATCCTGTCCAATCCCCGTTTAAGGCACCCGAAATGAGCACGCTTTTAACGATAATTGCCGCATTTGTTGTGATGGGCGGCATTGCTTGGGTGCTGCGGCTGGTGGGCCAAAAGGTTACGAACAATGCCCCGAAATTCCGCGACATGTCGTTCGGGGTGGCCTTTGGTTATGTGCTGGGCGGTGTGGTTTTGGCGTGGCTGGCGTGGGCATTTGTGCAATCGCGCAGTAGTGACATCGCCGTGGCGAACAAGTTTTTCTTTCTTGGCGTCGCAATCAAAGGGTTCATCATCTTCTCGATTGCGGCCTGGCTGTTTCGGCTGTTTGGCCGGCATGTCGGCACGCAGTGGTCGCGCAAGATGTTTCGCCATATGCCGCTGACAGCATCGTTTGGCGTTCTGGCGATTTTGATCTATGCGATTTTCGCGATTTTCGCGGGGGTGATCGCGCCCTATGGCCAAGACGAGATTATCCAAGGCGTTGCCGCCAATATTACCCCTGGGGGCGACCCAGCAATGGGTGGTAATCCTGCGTTTCCTCTGGGCACCGATCAGATTGGCCGCGATATTCTGTCGCGCTTGATATTCGGCGCGCAAAACACGGTTGGCATTGCCTTTGCCACCACATTGTTGGCGTTTTTCATTGGCGGTAGCTTCGGGTTTCTCGCGGCGGTTGTCGGCGGTTGGTTGGACCAGTTGCTAAGCCGTGCGGTTGATGTCTTGATGGCGATCCCGTCGTTGATTTTTGCGCTTTTGCTGATGACGATTGCCAGTGTCTGGTCGTCGCGCCTGGGCATTCCGCTGACGGTGTCTATGGTGCTGATCATCGCGGTCATCGATAGCACGCGGGTGTTCCGACTGGCGCGCGCGGTGGGTCAAAACATCGTTGTGATGGATTATATCGAGGCCGCAAAACTGCGCGGCGAGGGCATGTGGTATCTTGTGTTCCGAGAGATCCTGCCCAACGCAACAGCGCCCTTGCTGGCCGAATTCGGGCTGCGATTCTGCTTTGTGTTCCTGACGATTGCGGCGCTGTCGTTTTTGGGCGTGGGCATCCAGCCGCCGTTGGCCGACTGGGGCACAATGGTGCGCGATTTGGCGGCGTTCATCAACTTTGCGCAATTTGCACCGCTTGCGGCCACGGCGCCGTTGTTGGCGGCCAGTGCCATCGCGCTGTTGACGGTCGCGGTCAACTTTGTGGTCGATTGGATGCTGCATAAATCGTCGGGGTTAAAAGAATGACTGAACCGCTGCTTGAAATGCGTGGCGTCAAGCTTGAAGGCCGCAGTGACGAGATGTGGAACCCGATCATCAACGGCTGTGACCTGACGCTTGCGCGTGGTGAGGTGCTGGGCTTGATCGGCGAATCCGGTGCGGGGAAATCGACGCTTGGGCTGGCTGCGATGGGGTTTACCCGCGACGGTGTGCGCATCTCTGCGGGCTCGGTGCAATTTGACGGGATCGACCTGTTGAAGGCCTCCGCATCGGTCAAGCGTGGTCTTTTGGGCAAGCGGATTGCCTATGTCGCGCAATCCGCCGCTGCCAGCTTCAACCCTGCGCACCGCCTGATAGACCAGCATGTCGAAGGACCGACGCAGCACGGCGTGATGTCAAAATCCGAAAGCGAAGCAGACGGGATAGAGCTATACCGCAAGCTGCGTCTGCCTGATCCGGAAAATATCGGGTTTCGCTATCCGCATCAGGTCTCGGGCGGGCAATTGCAGCGCGCGATGACCGCGATGGCGATGGCGTGTCGGCCTGATCTGATTATCTTTGACGAGCCGACGACCGCGCTTGATGTGACGACCCAGATCGAGGTTTTGGCCTCGATCCGCGATATTGTGGAACAGTTTAACACCGCCGCGATTTACATCACCCACGACTTGGCTGTGGTTGCCCAGATGGCGGACCGGATCAAGGTGCTGTTGAAGGGTGACGAGGTTGAAACCGCCGATACCCGCACGATGCTATCAGCCCCGACGCAGGATTACACCAAGTCGCTTTGGGCTGTGCGCAGCTTTGAGCGTCCGCTGAAATCGCCAGTGGTGGCCAGCGCCGTGCCTGCGGTGTCGGTGCAAAATATCACCGCCGCCTATGGCAAGGTTCCGGTGCTGCATGACGTTAGTTTTGACATGCATGAGGGCCGCACCGTTGCCGTTGTGGGCGAAAGCGGATCGGGAAAGTCGACAGCTGCGCGGTGTATCACAGGGTTACTTCCGCCGCGCGAGGGCACGATCAGCGTGAACGGCGAAGTCATGCCAGCGGATTATCGCAAACGGTCCAAGGACCAATTGCGTCAGGTGCAGATGATTTACCAGATGGCCGATACCGCGCTGAACCCGCGAATGTCGATTGGCGAAATCATTGCGCGCCCTGTGCAATTTTATCTTGGGTTGACGGGCAAGGCAAAACGCGCGCGCGTTGATGCGCTGCTGGATCAGATCGAGCTGGAGCCGTCTGAATATTACAATCGTTTGCCGTCAGAATTATCGGGCGGTCAGAAACAGCGGATCGGCATTGCGCGCGCGCTGGCCGCCGAGCCGAAGTTTATCATTTGTGACGAGGTGACCAGCGCGCTGGACCAGCTTGTGGCAGAGGGTATTTTGCGCCTGTTGGCCAAGTTGCAGGATGATCTGGGCTTGTCATATATGTTCATCACACATGACCTTGCGACAGTGCGCGCCATTGCTGACGAGGTGGTTGTGATGAAAGATGGGCGTGTTGTGGAGGCCGGTCCAAAGGCCGAAATGTTCAAGCCGCCACACCATCCCTACACGGATCTATTGCTGTCATCGGTGCCCGAGATGGACCCTGACTGGCTGACAAATCTGCTACAAGAACGCGGAGTTGATAACATCGGCGATGCGGCTGTGGGTAAGATGTAAATACGAATCACCGCTTCTTGCGGCGAAAACACGGGTGCAATGCGCCCATTTGACTAACCAGGGAGACGACAATGTATGGAATTAGCAGACGCGGATTGATGAAATCCGGTGTTGCGGCGGGTGTTTTGGGCCTGACGGGGATGCCATTGCTGGCGCAGGCAAAGCGCGGCGGTAAATTGACAGCGGGACTTGGTGGCGCAAACACATCCGATAGCTGGGACAGCCGCACCCATTCGGACATTTTCATGAGCGCGAGCGCGCATGGAGCCGTCTTTGATTGCCTGACCGAGGTTGCGGCAGACGGGTCGCTGAAGGGCGAGTTGGCTGAAAGCTGGGAAGCGACCCCAGATGCCAAGACATGGACATTCAACCTGCGCTCTGGCGTGACGTTCCACAATGGCAAGGCCTTTGGCGCAGATGATGTGATTGCATCGCTGCAAATGCACCTTGGTGAAGAGTCCAAATCGGCCGCAAAGCCGATCGTCGAAGCCATTGTCGAGATGAAAAAAATCTCAGATATGCAGGTGCAGTTCACGCTGGCGGCAGGCAATGCCGACTTCCCGTATCTGATGTCCGACTATCACCTGAACATGTTCCCTGCGGGCCAGATCGAGGAGGCGATTGCCAAGGGTATCGGCACCGGTCTGTATGCGGTTGTGTCGTTTGACCCCGGTGTGCGCATGGTCGCGAGACGTGTTGATGATCACTACAAAGGTGATAGCGCCGGTTTCTTTGACGAGATCGAATACATTGCGATCAACGACAATACCGCGCGGATGAACGCGCTGATGACCGGTCAGGTGGATGCGATCAACCGCATTGATTTCAAGACCGAAGCCTTGCTGAACGCGAACCCTGCATTGCGCATTCAAGAGGTGACTGGCAACCAGCAGTATACGTTCCCGATGCTGACCAACAGCGCACCTTACAGTGATGTTAATGTGCGTCGCGCGATCAAATATGGCGTCAACCGTCAAGAGCTGGTCGACAAGATTTTGCAAGGTCACGGCGCGGTTGGCAACGACACGCCAATTGGTCCTGCGAACCAGTATTACAACGATGAAATGGAGCAGACGACCTATGATCCTGACAAGGCCAAGTTCTATTTGAAAGAGGCTGGTATGGACAGCATCGACCTGAACTTGTCTGCGTCAAACGCAGCATTTGAAGGTGCTGTTGATGCGGCGCAGCTGATTCAAGCGTCGATGGCGCCTGCGGGGATCAACATCAATGTGATCCAGGAACCAGCGGATGGCTATTGGTCGAACGTCTGGTTGAAAAAGCCGTTTAGTGCGGCATATTGGTCCGGTCGTGCGACCGAGGACTGGATGTTTGCGTCGGCGTATGAATCTGGTGTGCCGTGGAACGATACCCAGTGGGACAACGAAGACAGCCCGCGTTTCCAAGAGCTGTTGTTGTTGGCGCGTGCCGAGTTGGATAGCGATAAGCGCCGCGCACAATACTTTGAAATGCAGGAGATTCTGCGTGACGAGGGCGGCGTTCTTTTGCCGATGTTTGCCAACTATGTGCAGGCCGTGAACAACCGTATTTCCAGCCCAGAGCAGGTCGGGAACCTGTGGCAGATGGATAACGCGCGCATGGCCGAGCGGTGGTCTGTCGCGTAAAGATCGCCTGACGGAAAAACAAAACGCCCCGCGGTTTGCGGGGCGTTTTTTGCTATATGATAGCTGTATGATTTGCGTATGCCGAAATGCTGGTTGTCGTGGTTCGTTTTCAATGTGATGCGGTTTGAATGCAGCGTAAAGAGGGCCTTGCAGAACAGGCGCGGCTGATCTATATGATTTTTAACAGCGGCGCGCTGGGGTCCAAACCCAGAGCCCAACCGGAAATTTGTAACGGGCCGCGCGCCCGTTTTTTTGTGCTTGAGAGAATAATGAACGATCTAGTCGCCAAAGCTGCCATTGATCGCCGGATCGCCGAGATCATCGTCCCTGTCGTGGAAGACATGGGCTTTGAAATTGTGCGCATTCGGTTGATGACCGGCAAAGAGAGTATTTTGCAGGTTATGGCCCAGAAGTCCGACGGGACGATCGAGGTTGATGAGTGCGGCAAGATCAGCACCGCGATTTCGGCCGTGATGGATGTCGAGGACCCGATTTTGGATGCTTATACGTTGGAAGTGTCGAGCCCGGGGATTGACCGTCCGCTGACACGGCTGAAGGACTTTGCCCGGTGGGAAGGGTTCGAGGCCAAGATCGAGACCGAGGAATTGATTGATGGCCGCCGTCGTTTCAAAGGTCCGCTTGCGGGTGTCGAGGGTGACGAGGTGTTGATCACCATTCCCGAGGGCACGATCGGGTTGAAGTTTGAATGGCTGTCAGATGCCAAATTGGTGCTGACAGATGAATTGATCCGCGATGTTTTGCGCGGACGTAAGGATGCGGGTCAGATCGACGAGACCCAGTTTGACGAAATCGAAACCATCATTGATGGTCAGGAGGACAAATAAATGGCAATTACTTCCGCAAACCAGCTGGAGCTGCTGCAAACCGCCGAGGCGGTGGCCCGCGAAAAGAACATCGACGCCAATCTGGTGGTCGAGGCGATGGAAGAGTCTCTCGCACGGGCGGCGAAGTCGCGTTATGGCGCAGAGATGGACATTCGTGTCGACATCGACCGCCGCACAGGCAAGGCCACGTTCACCCGCGTGCGCACGGTTGTGGAAGAAGACGAGCTAGAGAATTATCAGGCCGAGTTCACCGTTGAGCAGGCCCGTGAATACATGGAAGACCCCGAGGTCGGTCAGACATTTGTCGAGGAAGTGCCCCCTGTCGAGTTGGGCCGTATTGCCGCACAATCTGCCAAGCAGGTGATTTTGCAAAAGGTCCGCGAAGCTGAGCGCGACAAGCAGTACGAAGAGTTCAAAGACAAGGCCGGCACGATCATCAACGCGCTTGTGAAGCGCGAAGAGTATGGCAACGTGATTGTTGATGTGGGGTCTGGCGAGGCGATTTTGCGTCGCAATGAGAAGATCGGGCGCGAGGCGTATCGTCCCAACGACCGCATCCGTTGTTACATCAAGGAAGTCCGCCGCGAACAGCGCGGGCCGCAGATTTTCCTGAGCAGGACAGCGCCGGAGTTCATGGCCGAGTTGTTCAAGATGGAAGTGCCAGAGATTTACGAGGGTATCATCGAGATCAAGGCGGTTGCCCGCGATCCGGGATCACGCGCCAAGATTGCCGTGATTTCCTATGATAGTTCGATTGATCCAGTGGGTGCCTGTGTTGGGATGCGCGGGTCTCGCGTGCAGGCGGTTGTGAACGAATTGCAGGGCGAGAAGATCGACATCATTCCATGGAATGAAGATATGCCGACGTTCCTTGTGAACGCATTGCAGCCTGCTGAAGTGTCCAAAGTTGTTCTGGATGAAGAGGCCGGCAAGATCGAGGTTGTTGTGCCTGACGAACAGTTGTCGCTGGCAATCGGTCGTCGTGGACAGAACGTGCGTTTGGCGTCGCAACTGACCGGTCTTGATATCGACATCATGACCGAGGAAGAAGAAAGCAAGCGCCGTCAGGCCGAGTTTGAATTGCGCACAAAGTTGTTTATCGACGCGCTTGATCTGGACGAGTTCTTTGCCCAGCTGTTGGTGGCTGAAGGATTCACGAGCCTTGAGGAAGTGGCCTATGTCGAGCTGACCGAATTGCTGGTCATCGAAGGTATCGACGAGGACACAGCGGGCGAATTGCAGACCCGTGCCCGCGAGCATCTTGAGGCGATCAACAATAAGGCGATGGAGGCGGCCCGCGCATTGGGTGTCGAGGATAGCCTTGTCAACTTTGAGGGTTTGACCCCGCTTATGTTGCAGGCGCTGGCCGAGGATGGTGTGAAGACGCTGGAAGATTTTGCGACTTGTGCGGACTGGGAGCTGGCTGGTGGCTGGACCACCGAAGGCGGCGAGCGCAAGAAAGACGAGGGCGTGTTGGAGAAATTCGAGGTGTCGCTTGAAGAGGCCCAGACAATGGTGATGACCGCCCGCGTGATGCTGGGCTGGGTTGATCCGGCTGATCTGGTGTCCGATGACGTTGACGAAACCGAGGAAGACGACGCGTAAGTGAGCGTTCAGGAGCTACATAAAACGATGGCACGTGGTGGTCACAACACAGCAAAGAACGAGGACGCCCTGCGCAAGTGCATCGTCTCGGGAGAGGTTGCGCCAAAGGCGGGGCTGATCCGTTTTGTTGTGGGCCCGGATGACCGGATTTATCCGGACATCTTGGGGAAGCTGCCCGGACGTGGTATGTATGTGACTGCGACCCGAGCGATGTTGGAGGCGGCCACGAAGGGACAGTTTTCGCGCAGCGCAAAGCAAGCGGTGTCTGTTCCTGAGGGTCTTGTTGATGAAGTGGAGCGTCAGGTTTGTCGCCACGCCGTTGATCTGATCGCTTTGACCCGTAAGGCGGGACGCGCGGTTTGCGGGTTTGAAAAAGTGAAGGGCTGGCTCGCTGGTGGCGAGAATGTCCGTGTTTTGTTGCAGGCCTCGGATGGGTCCGAGCGCGGCAAGGCAAAGTTATGGACCCCCGAGGGCGCCCGTTATTTCGGGTGTTTCACTTCGGAGGAATTGGGTTTGGCATTCGGACGCGGAAGTGCAATACACGGCGCGCTCTCGAATGGAAAACTTGCCAATCGTGTTGTAGAAGAAGCCACAAAGCTACGTGGCCTACGAGAGATAGACGGCGACGACGTGTCAGCCGGGAAGGATAAAGAAGCCAAATGAGCGATAACGACGGCAAAAAGACACTTGGTCTTGGCGGTTCGCGCCCAAGCAATGTGAAGCAGAGCTTTAGCCACGGACGCACCAAGAACGTCGTGGTAGAAACCAAGCGCAAGCGCGTTGTGGTGCCAAAGCCCGGTGCGGCAAAGCCCGCGACGGGTGGTCCGGCGATGCCGGTAGGTGGTGATCCATCCAAGCGCCCTGCGGGTATTTCGGATGTCGAATTGGCGCGTCGCATGAAAGCGTTGGCGATGGCCAAGGCGCGTGAGACCGAAGAGGCGGCCAAGCGTGAGGCCGAAGAGGCAGAGCGTGCAGCCGAGCGTGAACAGCGTCGTGCCGAGTTGGAGGCCAAAGAGGCGGAAGACCGCGAGCGCGAAGAGAGTCTCAAGGCAAAAGCTGATGAGGAAGAGCGCAAGCGCGCCGAGGCCGTGAAGGCCAAGGCAGTAGCGGACGCCCCTGTTGCAGCACCGCCAGGCGAGACATCTGTGTCACGTCCAAGTGCCGCCCCACGCAACGCGGATCGTGAAAAAGCGAACCGTGGCAAGGATGACACCAAGGCCAAGCCACGCGGTGGGGAAGATAACCGCCGCTCTGGCAAGTTGACGTTGAATGATGCGATGGCGGGCCGTGCAGGTGGTCGTCAGAGATCGATGGCGGCGATGAAGCGCAAGCAGGACCGCGCCCGGGCGAAGGCAATGGGTGTGTCTGCGGAGCGCGAAAAGATTTACCGCGACGTGGCCTTGCCAGAGGCGATTACGGTCGCGGAACTGGCTATTCGGATGACCGAGCGGGTGGCGGATGTTGTGAAGGCGTTGATGAACAACGGTATCATGGCGACCCAAACGCAGACGATTGATGCCGATACCGCGGAGTTGATTATCGAGGAGTTCGGTCACAAGGTTGTGCGCGTGTCCGATGCGGATGTCGAGCAGGTCATCGATCAGGAGAAAGACGACCCCAAGGATCTGGTGGGTCGCGCGCCGATCATCACGATCATGGGTCACGTCGACCACGGCAAGACATCACTGTTGGATGCGATCCGCAAAACCCGCGTTGTTGCGGGTGAGGCGGGAGGTATCACACAACATATCGGGGCCTATCAGGTCACGACCGATAGCGGACAGTTGTTGTCGTTCCTTGATACACCGGGTCACGCGGCATTTACGTCGATGCGGGCTCGTGGTGCGCAAGTGACTGATATTGTTGTGCTTGTGGTGGCTGCGGATGATGCGGTGATGCCGCAGACGATCGAGGCGATTGCCCACGCAAAGGCCGCAAAAGTGCCGATGATCGTGGCGATCAACAAGATCGACCGGCCTGCGGCCAACCCGACCAAAGTGCGCACCGATTTGTTGCAGCACGAGGTTGTTGTCGAGGCCATGTCCGGTGATGTGCAGGATATCGAAGTGTCTGCCGTGACGGGTCAGGGCCTGCCGGAGCTGTTGGAGGCGATTGCGCTTCAGGCGGAAATTTTGGAGCTGAAGGCGAACCCGAACCGGGCCGCCTATGGTGCGGTGATCGAGGCCCAGTTGGATGTAGGTCGTGGTCCTGTGGCCACGGTGCTGGTGCAGAACGGCACATTGCGCAAAGGCGACATTTTTGTTGTCGGCGAGCAGTGGGGCAAGGTCCGCGCATTGATCAACGACAAGGGCGAGCGTGTTGACGAGGCTGGCCCGTCTGTGCCCGTAGAGGTCTTGGGCCTGAACGGCACACCCGAAGCGGGCGATGTTTTGAACGTGACATCGACAGAGGCACAAGCGAGAGAGATCGCTGAATATCGTGCCAATGCCGCCAAGGACAAGCGCGCGGCCGCGGGTGCGGCTGTCACGCTTGATCAGATGATGGCCAATGCAAAGCAAAGCGAGAGCATGAACGAATTGCCAATCCTGGTGAAAGCGGATGTTCAGGGCTCTGCGGAAGCGATTGTGCAGGCGATGGAGAAGATCGGTAACGAAGAGGTCCGCGTGCGCGTTCTTCATTCTGGTGTTGGTGCGATCACGGAATCCGATATCGGTCTGGCCGAAGCCTCGGGTGCGCCTGTGTTTGGCTTTAACGTGCGCGCCAATGCCTCGGCCCGTCAAACCGCCAACCAAAAGGGTGTCGAGATCCGGTATTATTCGGTGATTTACGATCTTGTGGATGATGTGAAAGCGGCGGCCTCTGGTCTGCTGTCTGCGGAAATTCGTGAGAAGTTCATCGGTTATGCCAAGATCAAAGAGGTCTTTAAGGTGTCGAACGTGGGTAAAATCGCCGGTTGTATCGTGACCGAAGGTATTGCCCGCCGGTCCGCCGGTGTCCGTTTGCTACGTGATAACGTGGTTATTCACGAGGGCACGCTGAAGACGCTCAAGCGTTTCAAGGACGAGGTTGCCGAGGTGCAGTCCGGTCAGGAATGTGGCATGGCGTTCGAGAACTACGAGGATATCCGCCCAGATGACGTGATCGAGATTTTCGAGCGGGAATCGGTTGAGCGTAACCTGTAAGGGCTATGGTGAGAGACTTGAAAGGGCGGCCCGGATGGGTCGCCTTTTTGCGTTTTGACGCGGCGATATGAAAACCGCGAGCGGTTGCAATGGCGGGAGGTTGCAGCGGTGTCTTAAACCGGTTTTCCAATAAACGTGCGGTCGCCGACGCCGACAGCGATTCGCCCGTCACATAGCGCGTGAAGAAAAATCCCCTGAACGGAGATATATGATCCGATTGTGATTGTGCGTAGCATGATTGTTCCCCTCGCAATTGGCACAAGGGTAGAGCAAATCAAATTAACAATAGGTTAAAGCCAGAGGTTAAAGCCAGTCGCGTAAGATCGGGATCAGGGGCAGGTCTGCGGCGGGCATTGGGTAGTCGCGCAAATTGCGGGCGTGCACCCATTTGAGGGCCTGACTTTCGCGGCCTTGTGGCGTGCCGTGCCATTTGCGGCAGGCGAACAGCGGCATCAGCAGGTGGAAGTCGTCGTAGCTGTGGCTGGCGAAGGTCAGCGGAGCGAGGCAGCTTTCCCAGGTGTTGATGCCGAGTTCTTCTTGCAGTTCGCGGATCAGCGCGGCCTGCGGGGTTTCGCCGTCTTCGACTTTGCCGCCCGGAAATTCCCAAAGCCCGGCCATGGATTTGCCTGTCGGGCGCTGTGCCAAGAGAACGCGCCCGTCAATGTCGATCAGTGCAACGGCGGAGACCAGAAGCGTTTTCAAGACCGGTAATCCGCGTTGATGGTGATATATTGGTGTGTCAGGTCGCAGGTCCAGACGGTGGCGGTGCCGCGCCCGAGCCCAAGGTCGATGTTGATTGTGATGTCTTGGCCTTTCATGTGGGTGGCACCTGCGTCTTCTGTGTAGGAGGGCGAGACCCAGCCGTTCTCGGCCACAAGGATGTCGCCAAAGCGGATCGAGAGCAGGTCGCGGTCTGCGGCTGCGCCTGATTTACCCACCGCCATGACGATCCGTCCCCAGTTGGGGTCTTCGCCCGCGATGGCGGTTTTCACCAGTGGCGAGTTGGCGGTCGCCATGGCCACAAGTCGCGCGTCGCTGTCGGATTGCGCGCCTGTCACGGTAACGGTGACGAATTTGGTCGCCCCTTCGCCGTCGCGCACCACTTGGTGGGCCAGATCAAGCATGACCGTGTGCAGGGCGCCCTCGAAGTCGGCGTTGTCTGTCACGTCAACGCCCGAGCGCCCAGTTGCGCCGATCATCAGGCTATCAGAGGTCGAGGTGTCGCTGTCGACCGTGATGCAGTTGAAGGTGGAAGCGTTGTGGCGGGAGAGCAGGGTCTGCAGATCGGATTGTCCGATCTTTGCATCGGTGAATATATAGACCAGCATGGTGGCCATATCTGGGGCGATCATGCCGGAGCCTTTGGCGATGCCCGCGATTTTGACGGGTTTACCGCCGATGGTGATGGTCTTGGTCGCCGCTTTGGGGAAGGTGTCGGTGGTCATGATGGCGCGTGCGGCGTCGCCGAGGAAACCGGCGGATTGCTGATCGCGCAGCGTGCTGATTTTGGCGATGATTTTTTCGTGCGGCAGGGGTTGGCCGATCACGCCGGTAGAGGCGGTAAAGACGCGGTTTGCGTCAATGTCACAAAGCTCTGATACGCTGGCGCAAAGGGCCGCGACGGACCCGTCGCCGCGTTTGCCGGTGAAAGCGTTTGAGTTGCCGGAGTTCACAAGGATTGCCGCGCGACCGTCTGATGGTTGCTCCAGTTTGCGTTGGCAATCAAGCACATTGGCGGAGCGTGTCGCGGAGGTGGTGAAGACCCCCGCGACGCTGCTGCCGTCCTCGAGGACCGCGAGCATCACATCTAGCCGGTCTTTGTATTTCACCCCTGCCGCTGCGGCCGCAAAGGTCACGCCGTCAATCACGGGCAGATCTGGAAAGGAGGCCGGAGCCAGAGGTGAGACTGTCATGATTTAGTTGTCCAGAAGGTCAATGTTGCTGATCAGGGTCGGGTCGAATTCGCCGTCTTCGGGCATGACGACGGTGGCCGCGTCGGTCAGGTCTGTCAATCGCGCCTGAATGGCGGCTTCCTGCACTTGGCCGAACAGGTCTTGGCGCACCTCATCGAAGCTGGGCGCTTGGGCGTTGCGGGTCTCGATCAGGTTGATGACGTGCCAGCCGAATTGGGTTTGAACCGGGTCGGAGATGTCGCCTACGGACATGGCGGCAACCGCCTCTTCGAAAGCTGGCACCATCTGGCCCGGGCCGAACCAGCCAAGGTTGCCGCCGTTCGGGCCGGTGGGGCCGGTGGAGACGTCGCGCGCGACATCTGCGAAGGCTTCGCCAGCGGTGACGCGGGCTTTGGCGGCGAGGGCTTCGTCCTCGGTCTCGAGCAGAATGTGGGCTGCGTTAAATTCGGTCGAGGGCAGCGCATCGGCGTAGCGTGCGTCATAGGCCGCTTTGAGCGCATCTTCGTCGACTGCGCCAAGGGTGATGTTGTTGATGACTTCGCCGGCCTTGAGGGACCGTTCTTCGTTTTGCACAGCATAGGTGACACGGGCGGGCGTGGTTTCCAGAGAATCGGCCAAAAGTTGTTGTTGGATCAACTGGTCAAGCACGCCGCCGAACAGCACATCGTCGGGCAGTTGCGCATATTGTTGCGGCAGTTGTGCGCGCGTGATGATCATTTGCCCAAGCGTGATTTCGGTGCCGTTGACCGTTGCGATCACGGTATCGGCGGTCGCCTCTTGTGCAATGGCACCGCTGCCGGCGAGTGAAAGAGCGAAAGCCCCGATAAATGTTGCATGTTTCAGCATTAAACGATCCCTTGATGTGTTGCGAAGCCCCGCAACATTGACACTGCATAACCTGCCCCTTACATCGAATTAAAGCCTTCGAGGGGGCTGGTCCTGGTCCTTTGTAAGGGTCGATTTGATGGCCTACAAGCGACCTCCTCTCAAATAGATGTAAGTAGCGCGTGAACACGCCGCCGGAGAGAATGAAGATGGGTTTAGGAACGATTGCCAGAAAAGTGTTTGGCACTGCGAACGACCGAAAAGTAAAATCGGTCCGTCCATTGGTGGTAAAGATCAACGCGCTTGAGCCGGATTTCGAGAAACTGACCGACGAGGGCATCAAGCAAAAGACGCTGGAATTGGCCGAGCGCGCCAAGGCCGGAGAAGATCTTGATGCGTTGTTGCCGGAGGCGTTTGCAAATTGTCGCGAGGCGGCGCGCCGTGCGTTGGGTTTGCGTGCGTTTGATACCCAGTTGAAAGGGGGTATCTTTCTGCACCAAGGCAATATTTCCGAGATGAAAACCGGCGAGGGCAAGACCCTTGTTGCGACGTTTCCGGCCTATTTGAATGCGCTGTCGGGCAAGGGCGTGCATGTTGTGACGGTCAACGATTATCTGGCCAAGCGCGACGCGGAATGGATGAGCAAGGTTTACGGCGCGCTGGGCATGACCACGGGTGTGGTATATCCGCAGCAGCCCGACGACGAGAAGAAGGCCGCCTATTTGTGTGATGTGACCTATGCGACCAACAACGAGTTGGGATTTGATTATCTGCGCGACAATATGAAATCCGAGTTGTCGCAGATCCATCAGCGTCCGCATAACTTTGCGATTGTCGACGAGGTGGATTCGATCCTGATTGACGAGGCCCGCACTCCGTTGATTATTTCGGGGCCAGCGCAAGACCGTGCCGAGATGTACCGCCTGATTGACCGCGTGATCCCGGAGCTGGTTGAAGAGCATTACACGATTGACGAGAAGACCAAGCAGTGCACGTTTACCGAAGAGGGCAATGATTTCCTTGAGGACCGTTTGACTGTTGTGGGCCTGTTGCCCGAAGGGCAGTCGCTGTATGATCCCGAGAGCAGCACATTGGTGCATCACCTGTCTCAGGGTTTACGCGCGCATAAGATGTTTACCCGCGACAAGGACTATATTGTCCGCGATGACGAGGTTGTGCTGATTGATGAATTTACCGGTCGTATGATGGCGGGTCGCCGTTTGTCGGATGGCCTGCATCAGGCGATTGAGGCCAAAGAGGGCGCATCGGTAAAGCCCGAGAATGTCACGCTCGCCTCTGTGACGTTCCAGAACTATTTCCGCCTGTATAACAAGTTGTCCGGAATGACCGGCACGGCGTTGACCGAAGCCGAGGAATTTATGGAAATTTACGGGCTGGGTGTGGTGGAGGTGCCGACCAATCGCCCGATCGCCCGTGTTGACGAGAACGACCAGGTTTACCGCACGTCGCGGGAAAAATTTGAAGGTGTTGTGAAGGAAGTGCTGAAAGCGCATGAAAAGGGTCAACCGATCCTTGTGGGCACGACCTCGATCGAGAAATCCGAGGCGCTGGCGCAAATGCTGACCGCGGCCGGTGTGAAGCATAACGTTTTGAACGCCCGTCAGCACGAGCAGGAGGCCCAGATTATTGCCGATGCCGGCAAGTTGGGGGCGGTCACGATTGCCACGAATATGGCGGGTCGCGGCACCGATATTAAACTGGGTGGCAATGTCGAGTTTTCGATCATGGCCGCGATTGCCGCGAGCCCTGACGCCGACCCTGAAGAGATTCGCAAGCAGATCGAAGCCGACCACGATGTTGACGAGAAGGCCGTGATTGAAGCGGGCGGTTTGTTTGTGCTGGCCACCGAGCGCCATGAGAGCCGCCGTATCGACAACCAGTTGCGCGGGCGGTCCGGTCGTCAGGGTGATCCGGGGCGGTCGTCGTTCTTTTTGTCACTGGACGATGACCTGATGCGGATTTTCGGGTCCGAACGTTTGGACAAAGTGTTGTCGAGCCTTGGCATGAAAGAGGGCGAGGCGATTGTGCATCCGTGGGTGAACAAGTCGCTGGAGCGCGCGCAGGCGAAGGTGGAGGGTCGCAACTTTGACATCCGCAAGCAGTTGTTGAAGTTTGACGATGTGATGAACGAGCAGCGCAAGGTTATTTTTGGCCAGCGCCGCGAGATTATGGAAGCGACGGACCTGTCCGAGATCGTGGCCGACATGCGCAGTCAGGTGATTGACGATCTGGTGCACGAGCATATGCCGCCGAAATCCTATGCCGATCAGTGGAACACGGAAGGTCTGTATGCCGAGGCGATTGCCCAGTTGGGGATTGATGTGCCGGTGATGAAGTGGGCCCAGGAAGAGGGTGTTGACGACAATGACATCCGCGAGCGTCTGGAAGCAGCGGCCACCAAGTATATGGACGAGAAGGCTGAAGCCTTTGGCGCCGAGACCATGCGCAACATCGAAAAGCAGGTGTTGTTGCAGACGATTGATGGCAAGTGGCGCGAGCATTTGTTGACGTTGGAGCATTTGCGGTCGGTCGTCGGTTTCCGCAGTTATGCGCAGCGCGACCCGCTGAACGAGTATAAGACTGAAGGATTCCAGTTGTTCGAGCGTTTGCTGGATGGTTTGCGCACCGAGGTGACCCAGAAATTGGGCCAAATTCGCCCTATGACTGCTGAAGAGCAGGCGAAGATGGTCGCGCAAATGAAGGCGCAGCAGGCGGCGATGGCAGCCGAGCAGGACAAGGCGATTGCGCGCGCGACGTCTGACGTTTCGGGTGTTGGTGCCACGGCGCGAGAGGGTTTTGTCGAGGATGATCCGTCGACCTGGGGCAGTCCAAGCCGGAACGATGCCTGTCCCTGCGGGTCGGGTAAAAAGTTCAAGCATTGCCATGGCAAGATTGTCTAAATTCGCCACAATCATGTCACGCTAATACCTTGCGGTGGTCCATGTGCGGCCACCGTCAGATGACAGTCTGTTTCCATATCCGCAAAGGAGAAGGAGGCAGAGATGTCCCGCAAGAGAAGTTTTATGACAGCAGCGGTCACGTTTTCAGTGGCGCTAAGTATCGGGTTTGTCATGCAGTATGGCGATGCAGTTGCGTCGCGATTCCAGCCGACGCAAGAGCCGGTGATGACATTACCACAGATGGTGATGCCGCAGCAGTCGGCGATGGCCACGACCCTATCGGTGCCGGAAATGGTTATTCCCTATGCTGACGAGGCGGCGATCACCTTGGCGGCCCTGGTCGATGTGCCGGTTCCCGCGCCGATGGCACCATTGGCGGCACCGGAACCGGTCTGTGAGGTTGCCATGACAGCGGATACATTGCCTTTGGCGATGGTGGCCGTATCGGTTGTGGCACCCTGTCAGCCCAATGCTGCGGTGACGATCCATCATCAAGGTATGATCTTTTCGCAATTGACCGATGAGACAGGTCGGGTGGACGTGGTTGTGCCGGCTTTGGCGCAAGAGGCGTTTTTTATCGCGGCATTTGCGGGCGGTGAGGGCGCGGTTGCGTCGACGCCGGTGCCTGATCTGGCGAATTATGATCGTGCGGCGTTGCAGTGGCAGGGCATAGATGCGGTGCAGTTGCACGCATTGGAGTTTGGCGCGGATTACGACAGCGAGGGCCATGTCTGGGCCGCGACGAGCCGCGATTTGGATTTTGCCGCGCCACCGAAGGCCGGTTTTTTGACCACGCTTGGCGATGACCGCGTAATCAACGCTTTGATGGCAGAGGTTTATACATTTCCGACAGGCAAGTATAATCAGGACGGCACGGTTGCGCTATCCGTTGAAGCAGAGGTGACGGCGGCGAATTGCGGGCGCGACATTTCGGCGCAAAGCATCCAGCTTGATTCCCTACAAGAACCAACGGCGATTGATTTGACCATGACGATGCCCGATTGCGGCGCGATTGGGGAATTTCTGGTGTTGAAAAATATGTTCAAGGACCTGACACTCGCCGCGAAATGACGTGTGATGCATCAGGACGTATTGGCAGGCTTATGAGACGTGCGGCGGTATTCGCCGCACTTTTCTTTTGTGCGATGGCTCTTGCAGCACAGGATATTACCCTGCGGTCGGCTGGCGGTGGCTTGGATATTTCGGCCGGATGATCGGGTTTGACGCACAGAATATCCAGATCGATTCTGATTTTGGTTCGCTTACGCTGCGCATGATGCCAATTTGGGGGTGTCGGTGCGGTCCGATGTGGCGGCTTGCCAAATGGCACAATGGTTGAAACGGAAGGCTTTGGCGAGGCCTTGCCGATAGGATGCGATGAGACGGAGTGGGGGGCGTCAGATGAACCGCCGTGCCGAGCTATGGGTTGCCCAGTAAGCCCCAGTCGCGAAAGCTGACCTCGCGCGATTTTCCGATGATGATGTGGTCGTGCACGGTGATCGAGAGCGCCTTGGCGGCGGTTTCGATTTGGCGGGTCATGTTGATATCGCTGTCAGATGGGGTGGGGTCACCGGAGGGGTGGTTGTGCACAAGGATGAGCGACGCGGCGTTGAGCTCAAGCGCGCGTTTGATCACCTCGCGCGGGTAGACGGGCACGTGATCAACGGTGCCTTTGGCCTGTTCCTCGTCGGCGATGAGGGTATTTTTGGTATCGAGAAACAGGATGCGGAATTGTTCGGTATCGCGGTGTGCCATGACGGTGTGGCAATAGTCGATGACTGCGTCCCAGCTTGAAATAACGCAGCGGTGCATCACCTTGGCGCGCGCCATGCGGTGGGCTGTTGCCTCGATAAGTTTGAGTTCGGAAATGACGGTCGGGCCGCATCCTTTCACTTTTGCAAGCAGAGCGGGTGCCGCCGAGAGGACACGGTTCAGGTCGCCGAAGTGATCGATCAGCGCCAAAGCGAGGGGTTTGACATCAAAGCGGGGGATTGCGCGAAACAGGATAAGTTCCAGCAATTCATAGTCGGGCACAGACCCAGGCCCGCAGGTTGTGAACCGGTCACGCAGACGCTGTCGGTCGCCGCCGCCCTGCGCCGTCTCGATGACCATCAGGTCGTCGTCATCGAAAAAAGAGAGTGATTCTGCAAAGTGGTTCATGAGAACACTTTGCAGAACATTTGGTGAACTAAGGGTTAACATCCATGGTGGACGCTAGCCCTTCATGGCATCCCAGAAACTTTTTACCGACTTGAAGAAGTTGGAGCCGTTGGGATTGTTTTCGGCTTGGATCGCGTCGAACTCCTTGAGGATTTCTTTTTGACGTGCAGTCAGGTTCACAGGGGTTTCGACCGCAAGTTCGATGAACATATCACCAAAGCCGCCGCCGCGCAGGGCGGGCATCCCTTTGTGACGCAGGCGCATTTGCCGGCCCGATTGGGATCCTTCGGGGATTTTGACCCGGCTGCGTCCGCCGTCGATGGTGGGCACTTCGATCTCGCCGCCCAGGGCTGCCGCAGAGATACTGACGGGGACCTGGCAGTAGAGGTTCATGTTGTCGCGCTCGAAGAGTTTGTGATCGGCCACTTCGATGAAGATATACAAGTCGCCCGTTGGACCGCCGCGCATCCCTGCTTCGCCTTCGCCGGCAAGCCGGATACGGGTGCCGGTTTCAACACCCGCGGGTATGTTGACGGAGAGAGATTTTTCTTTCTCGACGCGGCCTTGGCCGTGGCATTTTGTGCAGGGGTCTTTGATGGTTTGGCCGATGCCGTTACAGGTTGGGCAGGTCCGTTCAACGGTGAAGAAGCCCTGTTGTGCGCGCACTTTACCCATGCCTGCGCAGGTCGGGCAGTTGACGGGTTGGGAGCCATCTGCAGCACCAGTGCCTTTGCATGACCCGCAGGCAACGGCGGCGGGGACGTTTACGGTTTTTTGCAGTCCTGCAAAGGCGTCTTCGAGGTTGATGCGCAGGTTATAGCGCAGGTCATTGCCACGTTGCGGGCGGTTGCGCCCGCCACCACCACCGCCGCCGAAGTTGCCGAACAGGTCGTCGAAGACATCGGAGAAAGCCGACGAGAAATCGCTGTGACCGCCGCCGCGTTGCTGTCTGCCGCCGCCTCCCATGCCACCGTCGAAAGCCGCATGACCGAAACGGTCGTAGGCTGCTTTTTTCTCGGCGTCCTTGAGAATTTCATGCGCTTCGTTGGCTTCTTTGAACTGCTCTTCGGCCTTTGGATTGTCGGAGTTGCGGTCTGGATGCAGTTCTTTTGCCTTTTGACGGTAGGCTTTTTTGATCTCGGCGGCGTCGGCACCTTTTTTGATGCCGAGGATTTCATAGTAGTCGCGTTTTGACATTGTCACTGTTCCCCTTTGGGAATGGAAAAAGACCGGCCCGGTTCAAGGGGCCGGTCTATTTTGCCTTAGGCGGTTGTTTTAGTTGCCACGCTTTTCGTCGTCGCCGAGGTCTTCAAAATCGGCATCAAGGATATCGTCCTCGTCTGCGCCTTTTGGCTCGGCTTCACCATCTTCGGCCTCTTGGCTGGCTTTGTAGATCGCTTCGCCAAGTTTCATCGCCGCTTCAGACACGTTCTGGATGCCTGATTTGATCTTGTCGGCGTTATCAGCCTCGAGATCGTCTTTGAGAGCCGCGATGGCCAGTTCGATCGCTTCAATGGTGGTTGGATCGACCTTTTCAGAGTGCTCTTCCATCGACTTCTCGGTCGAGTGGATCAGGCTTTCCGCCTGGTTCTTGGCTTCGACCAATTCGCGGCGCTCTTTATCGGCATCCGCGTTTTCTTCGGCGTCGCGCACCATGGCTTCGATGTCTTCGTCCGAGAGGCCGCCAGAGGCCTGGATCGTGATCTGCTGCTCTTTGCCGGTGCCTTTGTCTTTGGCGCCGACCGACACGATGCCGTTGGCGTCGATATCAAAGGTCACTTCGATCTGCGGCAGTCCGCGCGGTGCGGGTGGGATGCCTTCCATGTTGAACTGGCCGAGGATCTTGTTATCGGAGGCCATTTCGCGTTCGCCTTGGAACACACGGATTGTCACGGCGTTCTGGTTGTCTTCGGCTGTCGAGAACACTTGGGATTTCTTGGTCGGGATTGTTGTGTTCCGATCAATCAGGCGTGTGAAGACGCCGCCCAATGTTTCGATGCCAAGCGACAAAGGTGTCACGTCGAGCAGAACAACGTCTTTGACGTCGCCTTGCAGAACGCCGGCCTGAATGGCCGCACCCATGGCAACAACCTCGTCAGGGTTTACGCCCTGATGTGGTTCCTTGCCAAAGAATTTGGTCACTTCTTCCTTGACGCGGGGCATCCGTGTCATACCGCCGACAAGCACAACCTCGTCGATGTCGCCCGTGGACAGGCCTGCGTCTTTCAACGCAGCTTGGCAGGGTTTCATCGAGGCCTTGATCAGGTCGGATACAAGGCTTTCCAATTTGGCACGTGTCAGTTTCATCACCATGTGCAACGGCTGGCCGTTGGCGCCCATGGAGATAAACGGCTGGTTGATTTCGGTGGAGGAAGACGACGAAAGTTCGATTTTCGCTTTTTCGGCGGCTTCTTTCAAACGCTGCAATGCCATCTTGTCTTTGGTCAGGTCGACCTGGTTCTCTTTTTTGAACTCGTCGGCAAGGTAGTTGACGATGCGCATGTCAAAGTCTTCACCGCCAAGGAATGTGTCGCCGTTGGTGGATTTCACCTCGAACAACCCGTCGTCGATTTCCAAAATGGTCACGTCGAATGTGCCGCCGCCCAGGTCATAGACCGCGATGGTTTTGGTTTCTTTTTTATCAAGGCCGTAAGCAAGTGCAGCGGCTGTCGGCTCGTTGATGATGCGCAGTACTTCGAGGCCCGCGATTTTGCCGGCGTCTTTGGTGGCCTGACGCTGGGCGTCGTTGAAGTAAGCAGGCACGGTGATGACCGCTTGGGTCACCTCTTCGCCGAGATACGATTCGGCGGTTTCTTTCATTTTGCCCAAGATGAACGCGGAGATTTGCGAAGGCGAATATTTTTCACCTTTTGCTTCGATCCAAGCGTCGCCGTTACCGCCGTTGATGATTTCGAACGGCATGTTCTTCTTTTCTTTCGCGAGATCCTTGTCGTCGAACCGGCGACCGATCAGGCGCTTGACTGCGAAGATAGTGTTTTCGGGGTTTGTGACCGCTTGCCGTTTGGCAGGCTGGCCCACGAGACGTTCATCGTCCGTGAATGCCACGATAGACGGCGTTGTGCGCGCGCCTTCACTGTTTTCGATCACGCGGGGCTTTGCGCCGTCCATGATCGCGATACAAGAGTTGGTGGTTCCGAGGTCGATACCAATAATTTTAGCCATGTTTCAAATCCCTTACGCTAGGCGAGTTGAGCGGCGCGAACCCGTTCCGGCACCCGCGCCTGTTGTTGTGTTAAACGGGTCAGGTTTTTGCCGACCGTTTGATCATGGCGTATATAGGGGTGCAGTTTGGGGCCTGCAAGCGCGGGAAGGTGGTGGCGGGTGTAAAAACGCATTTTCTTGCCCCCCAAGTCCGCAGATCGGCGCGAGAATCATCCGATTGTAAGGTAAACAGAGGGTATTAGACGCTTGCGCTCCAGCTCACGGATGCGGATTTACGGGTATAGAATTCGCCCATCATACCCAGCACCAAAAGCCCGATTGCCACATAGAACGGATATGAGGATGAGCTGAAGTGCGGGTTGTAGTTCAGGAAGATATAGCCACGCGCTTGATCGATGGCATGGAACAGCGGGTTCCAGTCGAACAAGACCAGCATGGAGGGGGGCAGCGTATTGGCCACGAACATTTTGCCGGAGGCAATCATGCTGACACGGCTATAGATGCTGACGGCCAGTTTGACCGCATCGGGCGCCCAAGGCTTGAGCGCCAGAAAAACCATGCCGATGCCGACCCCGGTGAGCCAGGACGCCATAATCATCGCCAATGCGCCGATCGGTTGATCAATCACGACGGGCGTAAACACGACATGATAAATGAACAGCACGAAGAACAGTGAGAGTAGCTGGATGTAGAGCGAAGAGATCGCCGCCGCGCAGATCGAGATGAAGGTGTTCATCGGCGCGTGCTGCATCATCGCGGAGGCCGGCCCTTCGGAGGAGACAACGGCCGAGACCGCCTTGGTGTGGACCATGAACAGGAAGATACCCGACATGATATAAAGCAGGAAATCGCCCCGAATGGTATTGCCGCGCAGCCCCAGCAATTCGAACATGAGGAAAAATGTCAGCACCAGAATGACGGTTTGCATCATGTTGAGCAAAAGGCCGACCAGCGCGTTGCGGTGGGTTTTGCGCACGTCACGCACAACCGAATGATAAATCAGTTCCATCATGCCCAGAACGGTGCGCGTTGTTGTCTGTTTGGTGTCCGATTGGAACATGATAAACCTGCATGAGTGACGGGTATTTTACCCAATGCCACGAATTTCTTGCCGTTCGCGTTGCCGCCCACCATAAGGAAGCGGACCTGTTTTTTCAATCATTAGAACAGCGAGTATAACGAAACGTGAAGGATTTAAGTGATGGATTTTGAAAAGTTGACCCAAGTCATGCGCCGTTTGGCGCTGGAAGCCGGTGACAAGATCATGGAGATTTATGCCGATCCTGATTTCGAGGTCCGGTCAAAGTCTGACGAAAGCCCTGTGACGGAGGCCGATGAGGCGGCTGACGCGATTATCAGTGCGGGTTTGCGAGTGGCGTTTCCTGATGTGGCCCTGGTGACCGAGGAGCAGGCGGAAAGTCACGGACAGAATGTCAGCACGTTTTTGATTGTTGATCCGCTGGATGGCACCAAAGAGTTCATCAAGCGGCGCGGTGATTTTACCGTGAATATTGCTTATGTTGTCGATGGTGTGCCGGTGCGCGGCATCGTTTATGCGCCTGCAAAGGACCGGTTGTTCTATACCGATGCGGCGGGCGTTTCGGTCGAGGAGACGGGTGATTTTTCCAAGGATGCGGTTGGCCCTGTGACGCAGATGAAGGTGAGCACGCCTGACAATGAAGCCTTGTTGGTCGTTGCGTCCAAATCGCACCGTGATCAGGCGACAGATGATTACATCAACAAGTATCATGTGCGCGACAGCAAGAGCGCCGGTTCGTCGTTGAAGTTTTGTCTGGTGGCCACCGGCGAGGCGGATATTTACCCCCGCGTCGGGCGCACGATGGAGTGGGACACGGCGGCGGGTCATGCTGTTTTGACGGGTGCCGGTGGCGCGGTGGTCCGGTTTGATGATCATAGCACGCTGACCTATGGCAAGGCTGATTTTGCCAATCCGTTCTTTATTGCCTACGCCCCTGGCGTTGATTTGAAGCTGCCGTAAATGTCGGTTCTGGTTGTCATTCCGGCGCGCTATGCCTCGACCCGCTATCCGGGCAAGCCGCTGGTTGAATTGCGTGGTGCGGGTGGCGAGGCGAAAAGCCTGATCCGGCGCAGCTGGGATGCGGCGATGGCGGTTAGGGGCGTAGACCGTGTGGTGGTGGCGACCGATGACCTGCGCATCAAGGACGCGGCAGAGGCGTTTGGCGCGCAGGTTGTGATGACGTCCGAGGCTTGTCAGAACGGCACAGAGAGATGCGCCGAGGCCTATGATAATTTAGGTGGCGGTTTTGATATTGTGGTCAATCTGCAAGGCGATGCGCCGCTGACACCTGCGTGGTTTGTCGAGGACTTGATTGCGGGCCTGAGGGCCGATCCGGTGGCCGAGGTGGCGACCCCTGTTTTGCGCACCCAGGGCGCGGCACTGAACGGGTTTTTGGAGGATCGTCGCGCGGGGCGCGTGGGCGGCACGACGGCGGTATTTGGTGCGAATAATACCGCGTTGTATTTCAGCAAAGAGGTGATCCCCTATACAGGTAAAACCTATGCCGATCAGGAAGATACACCCGTTTTCCATCATGTCGGGGTCTATGCCTATCGTCCGTCGGCGCTGGCGGCGTATCCGCGCTGGGCGATGGGCCCGCTGGAGCGGCTGGAGGGTTTGGAGCAGTTGCGGTTTTTGGAGCGCGGCGCGCATGTGTTATGCGTGGAAGTTGACGCCCGGGGTCGTCAGTTCTGGGAGTTGAACAACCCCGAGGATGTGCCACGTATCGAGGCGATGATGGCGCAAATGGGCGCGGCGTGACCTTGCCGCCTGTCAGTGTTGTGATTGTCAGTCACGGGCGGCCGGATTTGTTGGGGCTGTGTCTGACCGGTGTCGGGCAGCTTGACTATCCGCACTTTGAAATTGTCGTTGTCGCCGATGCCGAGGGGGCGGATGCTGTGCGGGCCCATGCGCTGGGCGAGCAGGTGAAGCTGGTTGTGTTTGACACCCCCAATATTGCCGCCGCACGCAATGCCGGTATTGCCCAAGCCGGTGGCGAGATCATCGCGTTTATCGATGATGATGCGGTGCCCGAGCCGATGTGGTTGCTGCATCTGGTCGCACCTTTTCAGGACGGGCAAGTTGCAGCGGCGGGCGGCTATGTGATCGGGCGCAATGGGATCAGTTTTCAATGGAAGGGCCGTGCGGTTGACGTGGATGCACGGACCGAAAATATCGCATTGCCCGGTGCTGCGCCGGTTGTGTTTGACGGCACGCCTGCGCGAGCGATCAAGACCGAGGGCACCAATATGGCCGTGCGGCGGGACGTTTTGACAGCGCTTGGTGGGTTTGATCCGGCATTTCACTTTTATCTCGATGAGACAGATTTGAATATGCGGCTGGGTCAGGTGGGCCATAAAACCGCGATTGTGCCGCTGGCACAGGTGCATCACGGCTATGCGAAAAGTGCGCGCCGCAGTGCAGAGCGGGTGCCGCGGGATTTGCACCAGATTGGCGCAAGCCTTGCGGTTTATTTGCGCAAACATGGGGGTGATCCGGGCCAGTTTGCGCCAGAGCGAGAAGCGCAACGCCTGCGTCTGTTGCGTCATATGGTGGCGGGTCGATTGCTGCCGTCCGATGTCGGGCGGGTGTTGGCCACGTTTGATGCCGGTTGGGCGGATGGTTTGACGCGCAGCTATGGCGAGGCGGGCGCATTTACACAAGTCGGGTTGCGGGCGTTTCATGGGCAAATGAGCGCCAAGAGGCGCATGATCTCAGGGCGGTTCTGGCAGTGGCGCAGCAAATATGCGCAGGCGAAAGCCGCCACAAGGCGGGGTGAGCGGGTGACGGTGATTTTGCTATCGCTGACGGCGAGATATCACCGTGTTGGGTTCACCTCGGACGGGTTCTGGCTGCAAACGGGCGGTCAGTTTGGGAAATCTGAGCGTAGCGACAGGCCAATACAACTATGGCGAGCAAGGGCAAGGGTCGAACAGGAAAATGAGCGCGTTGCGCCGGTCAGGTAGCCCATAGGGCGTAGGCGGGGGTTGCAACCGGCGATAGTCTTGGGCGTGGATCAACAACGTGTTTTCACATCTTTGTTACACGCCTTTACCATGTTATGGGTTCACAAATTGCTTAACTGGAAAGAAATTATGAAAGCTAAAGTTACAAAAGCCATTTTTCCCGTCGCCGGACTGGGCACGCGGTTTTTGCCTGCAACCAAGTCGGTGCCGAAGGAAATTATGACTTTGGTGGATCGCCCGTTGATTCAATACGCCATTGACGAGGCCAGAGCGGCGGGCATCAAGGAGTTTATCTTTGTGACCTCGCGCGGGAAATCGGCGCTTGAGGATTATTTCGACGACGCACCTGATTTGGAAAACTCGTTGCGAAAGGCCGGCAAGACCGAGTTGTTGGATATTCTCAAGAAGACAAGCATGGACAGCGGTGCGATTGCCTATATCCGTCAACACAAGGCGTTGGGTCTGGGTCATGCGGTGTGGTGTGCCCGTCGTCTGGTCGGCAACGAGCCGTTTGCCGTGATTTTGCCCGATGATGTGATTGCCGCCGAAAAGCCGTGTTTGCAGCAGATGGTAGAGGCCTATGCCGAGACAGGTGGCAGCATGGTCGCCACGATGGAAGTCGCCCCCGAAAAGGCATCGTCATATGGTGTGCTGGATCTCAGCGGCGAAAACGGCCCTGTGGTGAATGTCCGCGGCATGGTTGAAAAGCCGCCCGTTGGTCAAGCGCCATCCAATCTTGCGGTGATCGGGCGTTATATTTTGTCGCCCAAGATCATGCAGAATCTGAATCAGATCGACAAAGGCGCGGGTGGTGAGTTGCAACTGACCGATGCAATTGCGAAAGAATTGACCGATGGTCGCGATGTCTTTGGGTATCGGTTTCAGGGCCAGCGTTTCGATTGCGGGTCCAAGGCTGGATATTTGCAGGCGATGGTGTCATTCGCACTGGCCAGGGATGATTTGAGAGACGAGTTTTCCGCCTATCTGCAAGAGATTGTCGGGAACGCCCGCGCAGCGCAATAGGGTTGCAGCATGGTGGGACAAGCAAATCAGCCAAGTGCCCACCTGCTGGATATTACCAGATTGATCAATCGCGCGGGGTTGCATCCGACGGGCGTGGACCGTGTGGAACGCGCCTATCTAAGGCATTTGGCCGATCATCCAACGCCGTTCTTTGCTATTGCCCGCACAGCGCTCGGCTATGTTTTGCTGGACCGGACTGGCGCTGCGTCGATCGCAAAGGCGATTGCCTCGGGTGACTGGGGCAGCCCTGATGTGATCAGTCGGCTGAACCCCAGACTGGATGGTCCCAGAAAGACCGGACAGTCATTTTTACGCCGCATCGCAATCGCCCGGGCCACAAAGAGCCGGTTAAGACGTTTGATCACTGAAAACCTGCCGGCGGATTTTGTCTATTTCAACACCGGTCATAGCAACCTGAACCTTCGCATGATGCAGGGCGTCTCCGGGGCCCGAAAGGTGGTTTTGTTGCATGATACGATCCCGCTGGAGTATCCGCAAACCCAACGCGCCGGAGCGGTGCAGGGGTTTGAAGACAAGCTGGCGATTGTGTCGCGGCACGCTGATGTGGTCATTTGCACCTCGGCGCAATGTCAGGCGGATGTGATCCGGCATCTGTCGAAACTTGGCCCCGTTCCAAAGACTGTGATGGCCCATTTGGGCGTTGATGTGCCTGTAATAGACACTGAATTTGCGCGACCACGGGCCCCCTATTTTGTGACTGTCGGCACGATCGAGCCGCGCAAAAACCACGCGCTGTTGCTGGATATCTGGCAGGCGTGGGGGGCTGATGCACCGCCGCTGTATCTTTGCGGCAAGCGCGGGTGGCGAAATGATGCGGTTTTTGCACGACTCGATCAGGGTGTGCCGAATGTGATCGAGGCAAATGATCTGTCGGACGGGCAGATTGCAGCCCTAGTGAAGGGGGCTGCGGCGATGCTGTTTCCGTCGCAGGCAGAGGGATTTGGACTGCCGCCCGCAGAGGCGCTTGCGCTGGGGTGCCGTGTCGTTTGTGCCGATTTGGCAGTTTACGGGGAAGTTCTGGGCAACAGTGCCGTTTACGTAGCCCTTTCGGACCGCTATCTATGGGAAAAGACGATCAAAGAATTGGCAGTTTCAGGCGGATCAGGGACAAAAATACAGTATGCGCCGCCCCGATGGGCGGATCATTTCAAGACTGTATTAAGTAAGATTTGATAGCCGTTTCGAAACTGGTAGTGCTTTGACCATGTGAAAAGGGGCATCTTTGGGTGTTTTGCAGTCATATCGGCTTCGGCTCCAGCGTAAGCGCTGGTTAATTCGGGCGTATCGCAAGCGTCGCGAGTTGTCGGCGGCTGCCAATCGCACGGGCAAGATAAAGCCCGACGATATTCTGGCGTTTTCGACGTTTCGCAACGAAGCGCTGCGTTTACCGTTTTTTCTGAAGTATTACCGTGATCTGGGTGTGAACCATTTCTTTATGGTCGATAACGAGAGTGACGACGGCGGGGCCGAGTTTCTGCGCGAGCAGCCCGATGTATCGCTGTGGCGCGCCAAGGGCAGTTACAAGCGGGCGCGTTTTGGTGTTGATTGGCTGAACTATTTACAGCGCAAATATGCCCATGGGCATTGGACGCTTGTGGTCGATCCTGACGAGCTGTTGGTTTATCCGTTTTGTGATACCCGCCCGTTAGGCGCATTGACGGATTGGCTGGATGCATCGTCGATCAAGTCGTTTGGCGCGATGCTGGTTGATATGTATCCCAAGGGTCCGGTAGACAATATTCCTTACCGGCCCGGCGATGACCCGCTGGACTCGGCGCATTGGTTTGACAGCGGAAATTATATCATTAACCGCAATCGCAAGTTCGGCAATCTGTGGATACAGGGGGGCCCGCGCGCCCGCACGTTTTTCGCCAATGAGCCGGAGCGAGCGCCCGCGTTGAACAAGATCCCCTTGGTGAAGTGGAACCGCAATTATACCTATGTCAGCTCGACGCACATGTTGCTGCCGCGAGGTTTGAATCTGGTTTATGATGAATGGGGCGGCGAGAAAGCGTCAGGCGCGTTGTTGCATACCAAGTTCTTATCGACGTTTACCGATAAGGCACGCGAAGAGTTACTGCGCGGCCAGCACTATGCCAACAGCCATGAATACAAGGCCTATGCGGCGGGATCAGAGCAGAACCCCGATCTGTGGTGCAAATGGAGCGAGAAATATATCAACTGGCGCCAGCTAGAGATTTTGGGAATTATGTCCAAGGGGAACTGGGCATGACGGTTGGTGTTGTCATTCTGGTCCACAATGCATTTGATCGCGCCGAACAGGTGATCCGGCATTGGGTCAAGGGTGGCTGTCCTGTTGCGGTGCATGTTGACCAGAAGGTCGGGAAAAGGGCGCATGACGATTTTGTCGCTGCACTTGCCGATCTCAAGCAGGTGAAGTTTTGCAAGCGACACGCCTGCGAATGGGGCACATGGGGTATTGTTGCGGGCACGCAGTCGGCCGCGACGCTGTTGCTGGCGAAATTTCCCGAGGTCCGTCATGTGTATCTGGCATCGGGGTCGTGTATGCCGTTGCGCCCTGTGCAAGAGTTGGTCACCTATCTGAACAGTCGCCCGCGCACCGATTTTATCGAAAGCGCAACAACCTCCGAAGTGCCTTGGACGGTGGGTGGTCTGGACGCAGAGAGATTTACCCTGCGGTTTCCGTTTTCATGGAAAACCAATCGCAAAATGTTTGATGCCTATGTCAAATTGCAGCGGTTTTTCCGGTTCAAGCGCAAGGTGCCTGCTGGTCTGGTGCCGCATATGGGGTCGCAGTGGTGGTGTCTGACCCGCCAGACGTTGACGGCGATTTTGCAAGACCCGGAGCGGGAGGCATATGACCGCTATTTCAGGAAAGTATGGATCCCTGACGAGAGTTATTTCCAGACTTTGGCGCGCTTGTATTCGGGCAATATAGAGAGCCGGTCACTGACCCTGTCGAAGTTTGATTTTCAGGGCAAGCCACATATCTTTTATGATGATCACTTGCAGCTTTTGCGCCGCTCTGATTGCTTTGTGGCCCGCAAGATCTGGCCAAATGCGACCCGTTTGTATCAGACGTTTCTGGCCGAAGACGGCAATGCCATGAAGGGCGCCGAGCCGAACCCCGGCAAGATTGACCGAATTTTTTCCAAAGCCGTGGATCGCCGCACAAGAGGCCGTCCGGGTCTGTATATGCAAAGCCGGTATCCGAACCGTGACTGGGAAAACGGTGTGACCTCGGCGCCCTATTCCGTGTTTCAGGGCTTTAGTGAATTGTTCGAGAATTTCGAGCCCTGGTTGGCGAAAGTGACCGCGGCAAGGGTGCATGGTCATTTATACGCGATGGACCGAGTTGAATTTGACGGGCGTCAGGGGTCGTTTAGTGGTGCGCTGATCGATAACCCGATTTTGCGCGACTATAACAGCCAGATGTTCCTGACGAATTTGATTTGGAACACGCGCGGCGAACGGCAGTGTTTTCAGTTTGGCCCACAGGATTCGCAGTTTATCAGTTGGATGCTTGCCACCGATCCCAACGCCCATGTGAGCGTGATTACGGGGGCCTGGGCGGTCAAACTGTTTCAGTCAAACCGCAATTTTGCCGATATCCGCCAAGAGGCCGCGCATTTGCAGCATGTCGAGAACGAGCATTTGAATGCGTTGCGGTCGCCTTGGGCCAAGGCCCGAGTGCGCGTCTGGACGATGTCCGAATTTGTGCAGGCACCGATGGAGCCGCTGCAAGTGATTGTTGACGAGATGACCGGCAAGACGGTGCGCCGCCTGACCGAAGCGCCGCGTATGGTTGATTTGTCGGGCTTTGCGCAGTTTCTCCAGAACCTTAAAAATCAGGGGATGCATCCCTATTTGATGGGCGATTTTCCGGTGGATCCGGGGCAAGAAAACAAGCAACCCAAGCCACGCAAACCTTATTTGGTCCGGTAGATTATGGCTGCATTTGACTATTTTGTCGTGTTTGCGGAGATGCGCACGGGGTCCAATTTTCTGGAATCCAACATCAATGCGTTTGATGGTCTGACCTGTTTGGGAGAGGCGTTCAATCCGCATTTTATCGGCTATCCGCAGGCGGGCAACGTGCTGGGCGTGACCCAAAAGCAACGAGACGCCGACCCGAATGTCTTGATCGAAAAGATCAAGGCGGCAGAGGGGGTGAACGGGTTCCGGTTTTTTAATGATCACGATCCGCGCGTGCTTGATATCTGCATGTCCGACCGGCATTGCGCCAAGATCATTCTGACCCGCAATCCGGTGGAAAGTTTTGTGAGCTGGAAGATTGCGGCGGCTACCGGGCAGTGGAAGCTGACCAATGTCAGCCATGCCAAGACCGAGAAGATAGAGTTTCATCCGCAGGAATTCGAAGCCCATCTGGAGGCGCTGCAAGCGTTTCAGGTCCAGCTTTTGACGACGTTACAGCGCATGGGGCAGACGGCATTTTATGTGGCCTATGAGGACTTGCAAGACGTTGAAGTGATGAATGGTTTGGCCGAATATCTGGGGTGCCATAACCGGATTGCGGCGCTTGACAAGACCCTGAAAAAGCAAAACCCGATGCCGATGTCGGAAAAGGTTGTCGATTTTCCTGCGATGGAAAAGTCGCTGGCGCGGCTTGACCGGTTTAATTTGTCGCGCACGCCGAATTTCGAGCCGCGCCGTGGTCCGATGATTCCGAGTTATGTGGCCGCTCCCAAATCCGGCCTATTGTATATGCCGGTCAAGTCCGGTCCTGACGCGGCGGTGCGCGATTGGCTGGCGCGATTGGATGGTGCGACCGCGGATGATTTGCAAACGGATTTCACCCAAAAGGCGCTGCGTCACTGGAAGCGTTCCCATGTCGGGCATCGCAGTTTTTCGGTCGTGCGCCATCCGTTGGCCCGCGCGCATTATGCGTTTTGTCATCATATTTTGCAGACAGGCGAAGGATGTTTCCGCGAAATTCGCGCCACGTTGCGCAAGGTGCATAATCTGCCGATCCCTGAAAAAGCGGCCGCGCCAGAGACTGACAAAGATTATACCATGACCGCGCATCGCACGGCATTTCTGGCGTGGTTGTCATTTCTCAAGAGCAACCTGAATGCGCAGACCGCGATTCGTGTTGATGGTGCCTGGGCCAGTCAGTTGACGTGGCTGCAGGGGGTGTCGATTTTTGGCTTGCCTGATTTGATCTTGCGCGAGGACCGTATGCGAGGCGATTTTGCCGTTTTGGCGAGCCAGTTGGGGCTGGAAAGTATGCCCGAGCCGATGACAGTTACTGACCCATTCGCCAACAGGCTTGCCGCGATTTACGACGCCGAGATTGAATCGGCGGCCCGCGATGCGTGCCAACGCGATTATCTTGCCTTTGGATTTGGGGACTGGCGTCCGCGTTAAGCGGCTTGGGTCGCCTGATTTTCCGTCAGGATTGCGTGCAATGTGCTAGGGTCACTATTTGCACGCAGCTTTGCACAGACATTGGCGTCTCGCATCGTGCGCGAAACCAGCGCAAGCGCCTTGAGGTGTTCGACGCCCTGGGTGGCGGGCGCGAGTAAGGCAAATACCAGGTCAACGGGTTGCCTGTCGACGGAATCGAAGTTGAGCGGTTTTTCAAGACGCAAGAAGATGCCGCAAACCCTGCTGACCGAGCCAAGCCGCGCATGAGGCAGTGCAATGCCGTGACCAACGCCGGTCGGGCCAAGCCCTTCGCGCTCGATCAGCGCATCGATGACGCTGGTTTGGTCGAGGTGATAGGACCCCTCGGCGAGTTCGCCCAGATCGTGGAAAAGCCGTTTCTTGCTGGTGCAAGAGTTGATGGTTTTTACCGCGTGTGGGTTAAGGATATCGCCAAGGAGCATTGTAAGACTTTCCGGTCTAAGCCAGCTAGATCATCCCATCGTGCGCGGGTCGACCCAGCCAATATTTCCATCGTCACGCCGAAAAACGACGTTGATTCCATTATGTTTCTCGTTACGGAAAACGAGCATCTGTTTGTCGGCGAGCTCCATCTGCATCACCGCTTCTCCGACTGACAAAGACTGGATTTTCATCTCCATCTCGGCGACGATCATTCCACTTACGGCATCGTTTGGGGCGTCATCTGACTCGTCTGTCGAAGCGAGGATATACGAGCCGGCGTCCGAAAGTTCAACCGGTTGTGAGCGTTCTTTGTGGTGGTCTTTCAACCGCCGCTTGTAACGGCGCAACTGCTTATCCATTTTCTCGGAGCAACCGTCAAAAGCCGCATAGATTTCAGTGGCATGGTTCTTTGCTTGGGCGGTCAGGCCGGTCGACAGGTGCACGGTGGTTTCGCACACATATTCATGACCGGACTTGGAAAATACGATATTTGCGTCGGTGGGTCGGCCTGCATATTTGTCGAGAATTTCGTTTAGTTCGGTCTCGACGTGGGTTTGCAGCGCCTGGCCTATATCAATCTGCTTACCGGTGATTTGATAAAGCATCGTTTCTCCAATTCTCGTTGTTTTTGGCACCCGACAAGTGGCAGGTATTCAACCATTGCAAGGGTCGTGGTGCTGTTTTGAAGGTTGATGATACAAGGGAAATATTAACCGTATCCCTTTGATCAGGCTGAATAACCTGAACATGAAAGGGAGTGAAAACCTGATATATCATCACCTACATTTGGCGCTAACATCGGGGGGTTTGTCAATGACGCAGTTGTTAACATTTGCGTATTTCAGCTGACGCGGAAACTATTTCCCAAGTAGACGCGCCGCACATTTTCGTCATTGATCACTTCTTGTGTGGTGCCGTTCATCAAAACCCTGCCGTCGTGAAGGATATAGGCCCGATCAACGATTTGCAGGGTTTCCTGCACGTTGTGGTCGGTGATAAGCACGCCGATGCCGCGATTTTTCAAGTCAGCTACAAGGTGCCGGATTTCGCCGACCGCAATCGGGTCGACGCCTGCGAAGGGCTCGTCGAGCAAAACGTATTTCGGCCCCGCTGCAAGGCAACGCGCGATTTCGACCCGCCGACGTTCGCCGCCTGACAGGGCCAAGGCAGAGGCGCGCCGCAGATGTTCGATCGAGAATTCCGACAGCAGGTCTTCGAGCCGTTCACGCCGTTTGCGCTTGTCGGGCACAGCGATTTCGAGGATCGACAGGATATTGTCTTCGACCGTCATACCGCGGAAAATCGACATTTCTTGTGGCAGGTAGCCGATCCCGAGCCGCGCACGCCGATACATCGGCAGGGGTGTCACGTCGCGTCCGTCGATGATGACTTTGCCGCCTTCAGGTGTCACCAGCCCCGCGATGGCGTAAAAGCAAGTGGTTTTACCTGACCCGTTGGGGCCCAGTAGTGCGACCACTTCGCCGCGCCCCAGATCGAGACTGACATCGCGGATCACCAGCCGTTTGCGGTAGCTTTTGCGCAAATTGATAATTTGCAGACCCGCATCGCCATCTTGGACAGTCAGCGCGGGCATCAATTGCCGCCATCTTGTTGAAACACGGTGCGCACCCGTCCCGACATTTGCGCCGTGCCGGATGTCAGGTCCACGGTCATTTTATCGGCCGATAGTGCGCTTGCGCCTTGGCTTAGCAAGACATTGCCCGACAGGGTCAACTGTCCTGTGGTGAGGTTGTAGTCGGCTGATGCGGCTTCGGCGGCTTGGGTGTCTGTCACGAAGGTGACGCCGCCCGAGGCCATCAATTGTGCGATATCGCCGGTTTCTTCCGCGTAGACGACGCGCACCGACCCTGCAGACAGTCGCAGCGCGCCTTGGCCGATGACCACATTGCCGCTGAACACGGCGGTGCCGGTGTCTTGGTCAACCGAGAGGTTATCTGCCGAAATTTCGACAGCTGCTGAAGGGTCCGCGCTAATGCCACCGAGGTTGATGTTTGTTTGCGCAAAGACGGGGGACGCGCTGGCGAGGCCCACCAGAAGGGCGATCACGATTTTCATTTGTCGGCATCCTCTGCGCTGTCGCTATTGGGGGTGTATATCAGGCGAACGCCCTGTGTGAACAGCATCTGCTGTCCGGTATCGTCGTTTGCGGTTTTGAATGTGACGCGTCCGGCGGTTAATCTGCCGAATGGTGCGCGAATTTCCAGTGCTCCGTCGGACATAATGACGCCGGTTTCAAGGTTGGCAGTAAGCCCGTTGGTTTCCATTGTGTAGCCGCTGGATGTTTTGAGCTGCGCCAGACCCAAGAGCCGTGCGACCCTGTTGGACCCGTCGATTTCGCCTTCGATGGCAGTGATTTTGATCTCGCTTCCGTCGGCGGCGGCAAGGTCCAGCGACAGGGCGGTGATTGTGACCGTATCTGGTTTGCCGGGTGCCGGTTGTGCGCTTTGCGCCCCGATCGAGATGACAGATCCGTCGTCGGAGACCCCCGAGAATTGCGGTGTGCCAATCCGTTGGTCGCGCGCCAGCTCACTGATTTCGGCAAACGGGATACTGCTGGTGTCGGTGCTGGATTTTGCAAAAAGAAAGAGTGTCGAGAGCAGTCCAAGTGCCACCAATGGCAGGATGATTTTCGACCAACCGACGAGGTATGAGTGAAAGTTATCGTATCCCGCCACGGGTCTAGACCACGCCAGCCCGCAGGCAGTCATGGATATGCAAAATGCCTTGCGGGCGCTTGTCGGCGTTCATCACGAACAGGCAGGTGATCTTGCCCTCCATCACGCCAATCGCCTCGGCGGCGAGGGTGTCGGGTGTGACGCTACGCGGGTCGGATGTCATAACTTGTCCGGCGGTCATCTCGAGCAGCCCTGTCATGTGGCGGCGCAGGTCGCCGTCGGTGATAATGCCTTGAAGGTAGCCGTCAGTGTCGGTGACGCCAACCACGCCGAAGCCTTTTTGACTGATGATCAGCAGGGTGTCGCTCATGGGGGTGTGGGTTTGCACCAGCGGGATGGCATCGCCGCCGTGCATCAGGTCGCGCACACGCGCCAGTTTTGCCCCCAGCTTGCCGCCGGGGTGGAAGTCGCGGAAATTTTCGGGGGTGAACTGCCGGTGTTCCATCAGCGCAATCGCCATCGCGTCACCCAGAGCCAGCGTCATGGTGGTGGATGTTGTGGGCACGATGCCGGTGCCGCAAGCCTCGCCCAGTTGCGGCAGCACGATCGCCACGTCGGATTGGGTCAGCAGGGTGCTGTTTTCGCGGCTGGCGACCCCGATCATCGGGATGTCAAAGCGGCGCGTATAGGCGACCAGATCGGCCAGTTCGGGAGTTTCACCAGAGTTCGACAGCACGATCACCACGTCGCCGCTGGTCATCATGCCAAGGTCGCCGTGGCTGGCCTCGGCGGGGTGCACAAAATGTGCGGGCGTGCCGGTGCTGGCGAATGTAGCGGCCATTTTGCGCGCGATATGCCCCGATTTACCCATGCCAGAGACGATCACCCGCCCCTTTGCCGCCAGCAAAAGCGAGATTGCCGCGCCGAAGCTGTCACCAAGAGAGGCGCCCAAAGTGTGCAGCGCTGCGGCCTCTGCATCAATGACGCGGGTCGCGGTGGCGATGAATTTCGTGTGATCTGTCATGCGTGTGAAAAGATGTCCTGGTCCGGCCAGCCGGCCAGATCGAGTTGGGCGCGCATGGGCAGAAAGTCAAAGCAGGCTTGGGCCATATCGGCGCGTCCTTCGCGGGCGAGCATGACGTCGAGTGCGTCGCGCAGTTTGTGCAGGTAAAGCACGTCAGAGGCGGCATAGTCGAGCTGTGCGTTGGACAGTTCTGCAGCGCCCCAGTCGCTTTGCTGTTGGTGTTTGGAGATATCGGTGCCGAGCATGTCCTGCACCAGCGTTTTCAGCCCGTGTCTGTCGGTGAATGTGCGCACCAGTTTCGAGGCGATTTTGGTGCAATAGACCGGCGCGGCAAGGGTGCCAAAGGTGTGGAGCAATGCGGCGATGTCAAAGCGGCCGTAGTGAAAGAGTTTCAGCACATCGGGGTTTTGCAGCATTTTGCACAGGTTGGGCGCATCGGTCTGTCCTTTTGCCACTTGCACAAGGTGGCAGTTGCCGTCGCCGCCAGACATCTGGATCAGGCATAGCCTGTCGCGATGCGGGTTAAGCCCCATGGTCTCGCAGTCGATGGCAACAATGGCCCCGAGGTCGAGGTCGTCTGGTAGATCGTTTTGATACAGGAAATTCGCCATGTCGCGCCCGATTGCTGAAGGTCAACAAGCAGATAAGCTGCGAGCGCGCAAATCGCAACTTATTGTCACTGGTGGATGGTTTCGCGCAGGGTGCGCCGCGGCGAAATTCAAGAAACGGGTGTTGGTTTGGCAAGGTCCGAAAAGGCGACCAAAGCCCCCTTGTGTTTTATAACCTGACCCGCGCATGTTTGTGCGGCATGGATCGCATCTGTTGGCGAGAGCCCGGCAAGCAGGCTCGCGATATATGCGCCGTTGAAAGAGTCGCCGGCGGCGGTGGTGTCGGTGACGCCCTCAACCGCGGGAACCGAAAAAGACGCAAGCGTGCCCGCCTGAAGAAGGATTGTATCAGCAGGGCCATTTTTCACCACCACATGGTCCGCGCCCAATGCGCGATAGCGCTGCGCGGTCTGTTCGGGGTCACGGTCACCAAATGCGGCGCGCTCGTCATCGAAACTGGGCAGAACGATATCCGATAGGGATGCGGCCTGCGAGATCACAGCGCGCATCCGGTCGCTGTCTTGCCATAGGTGGGGCCGGATGTTGGGGTCAAAGGCGATGATGGCGGTTTTTCTTTTGCGAGATCGCAGGTTGTTCAGCAGGGCGCTGCAATCGTCGTCGGGAAGGATCGCCAGCGTTATCCCCGACAAATAGATCACGTCAGCGGTGGCAACCTTTGGCCAAAGCATTTCGGGATAGCGCAGCATCATCCGTGCCGCCGATGTGTCGCGCCAGTAGGTAAAACTGCGCTCTGCGCCATCCAGGTGGATTGAATAGAGGCCAGGTCTGCGATTTTGAATGCGCGGGGTGTTGGTGCAATCGATACCGGCGTTTTGCGCGAATGCGAGCAATTCATCTGACAAGGGATCGGTGCCCAGTGCGGTATGAAATGCGACCGTGATGTTGTCGTGCGACAGTGCGCGGGCATACCACAACGCATTGAACACATCGCCGGAAAATCCTTGCCGCCACAGCCCTGGCCCTGCGGCGGACAGCTCGACCATGCATTCGCCTATGCCAAGGATGGATGTCATATCAGGTCTCTCGATTGGTGTGACAGGGCAAGTATTGCGCCGCGAAGTTCTGACAGGCCTTTTAGGCGCCCCAGATAGGAATATCCAGGATTGGCTTTACGGCTGCCTTCAAAATCCAGAAGGTGACCATGATCGGGGCGAAATGGCAAGGTCGAGGGTGCGTGCAGCAGTTCTTTGACCACCTCGAAGATTTGCGAGTTGCCTTCAAAAACCGCAGCCTCATAAAAGCTGCCGTCGGCCTCGCGCTGGATATCGCGCAGATGTGCAAAATGGATGCGGTCGCGGAATTCGCGCGCCATGTCGGGCAGGGTGTTATCGTGCCGCACGCCAAGCGAGCCGGTGCAAAAGGTCAGCCCGTTTGCAGGGGCCGGATTGCTGGCAAATATAAAGCGCAGGTCATCTGCGGTCGAGACACAGCGCGCAAGCCCGAACAGCGAGACGGGCGGGTCATCGGGGTGGATCGCCAGATTTATGCCCAACGCGCTGGCCACGGGGATGACCGCATCCAGAAAAGACGCGAGGTTTGCGCGCAGGTCATCATGCGAAAGTTGCGAGAAACGCGCAATGCCGTCACGAAGATGATCGCGCGTGAAGCCGGTGGCGCTGCCGGGCAGCCCCGCGATAATGGTATGTTCCAGCCTGTCCTGCGCCGTGATGGGCATTGCGGCATATCGTTGGCGGGCCGCAAGCAACAGATGGTCTGGGTAGGTGGTATGCGCATTTGCGCGCGCGAGGATATGGACGTCATAGACAATGAAATCGATCATATCGAACCGAAGAGCACGGCCACGGCCCGCTATGGGGTAGTCCAGATCTGTGCGCGTCCAGTCGAGCAGGGGCATGAAGTTGTAGCAGATTGTCTTTATGCCCGCGTCCGCAAGATGGCGCATCGTTTCGATCCATGCGTCGATTTCCGGTTTCGCGCCGCTTCCCTTCAGTTTGATCGCGTCTGGCATCCAGATCGATTCGCAGACATCCCATGTCAGGCCGCTTGCTTCGATCATTGCTTTGGTCGCGGCGATTTCGGATGTGGGCCATGGCGTGCCCGGCGCGCGATTGTGCAGGGCGGTGACGATGCCCAACGCACCGGCCTGGCGGATTTGGGTCAATGTGATCGGATCATCGGGCCCGAACCAGCGCCAGACGGGTCTCATCGCGGCACCACGGCACAGATCATTGGAATGCCATTGGCATCAGAGTGCGGGGAAGCCAGAGGGCGATATCCGGAAATACGATGATAAGCAGTAAGATCAGCAACATAGGCGTGAGGATGATGCAAACGTCTTTCATGACGCTGACCACGTTCATGCCCCCGATTGCTGCCGAAATCAGCAGACACAGCCCATAGGGCGGCGTCACCAGACCGAAGGCCAGCGAAATGATCCCGATGATGGCAAATGCGACCGGTTCAATGCCGGCGGCGGTAGCGACGGGAAGCAGCACCGTGCCAAGGATAATGATCGTCGGGATGGCGTCGATAAACAGGCCAAAGAATAGAAATAAGGCGGCGATAATCAGCGAGGTTCCGATCACGCCGAGGTCACCGGCGGTCATCACATCAACGATCAGCCGCGGCACGTTATAGAACGCCAGCATCCAGCCAAATGCCGAAGCGGTGCCGATTGCGAACAAGGAGATCGAGGCAAACCTGCCGGTGTCGTAGAATATTGCGCCCAGATCGCGGAATGTCACGGTGCGGTAAACGAAGACCCCGAGGAACAGCGCATATGCTGCTGCGATGATGGCGCTTTCGGTGGGGGTGACGATGCCGCCGACGATGCCGCCGATCACAAGCACAGGTGTCAGCATGGCCAAGGCTGCGCCTTTGAAGGCGCTCCAGAATTCGGCAAATGTAGGCTTGAGTGTGATCGGGTAGTCATAGACCTTTGCATATCCATAGACTGTCGCCATCAGCGCGAAGCCGATCAATAGCCCCGGGATCGCCCCTGCCAGAAACAGCGCGCCCACTGACATCTGCATGACGCCGCCCCAGACCACCATCAGGATGCTGGGCGGGATAATCACGCCCATCACAGAAGAGCAGGCCGTGATCGCGATTGAAAAACGAGGATCGTAGCCTTCTTTGACCATGGCGGGGATCAGGATTTTGCCGGTCCCTGCCGCGTCGGCGGTTGATGATCCCGAAATACCGGCGAAAAGCATGGAGACCGCCACATTCACATGGCCAAGTCCGCCGGGCATCCAGCCGGTTAGAACCCGCGCCAGATCAATGAGCTTGGCGGTTATCTTGCCCGAGTTCATCAGGTTTGCCGCCAGCAGGAAAAACGGCACGGCCAGCAGGATGAAGGAGTTATAAGACTGGAACATGCGGTCAATGATGATGAACGGCGTAAGCCGGATATCCAGCATGACGATCGGGATCGTAGCGATGCCCAATGCAAACGCTACAGGGACCCGTATCAGAATGAGTAGCAAAAACCCGCCAACCAGAATGGCGCTGGCAACACCTGTTGTGATGATCATGTCTTTGCTCTTTTGCTTGTTTGATAGGTCGTGAAGGCCTCATACAACCGGTAGGCTGTGAATACTGTCCAGACAAAACCGGCGATGGGGACGGTGATATATGTCCAAAGCAGATTTGCCCGCATCATGACCGAGCTTTGGATCGTGCCAATTCTGGCGTATTCGATTCCGTAATAGGCAAACAGCAACGCAAAGATGCCGACAAAAACATGGACGGTGGATTTTTGCAGAAAAATCCCCAGCGGGCTGCGCGCGTTCGCGGTGATGACCACATCGAAATGGGTGCCGTCCCAGACCGCGACCATGGCGCCGATCATGACGATCCAGACAAAAATGAAGGTGGCGAGTTCTTCTGTCCACAAAAACGTGGGGATGATGCCGGTATAGCGGGAAATGACCTGCATACTGACGGGGATGGCAAGCGATGCCATAAGTATCGCCAGAAGAATGCGTAAACCTTGTGTGAAGGTTTCGAGGAGACGCCCGATCATCATGCAATGGCCTTTATGCTGTGGACCGATGGTCCTGACGCGAAAAACGAGGCACCCCGGCGAAGGGATGCCTCAAGTGTCAAGTTACATGCCGCGCACGGATTTCAGCAAGTCGGTGGCGCCGATTTCAGCAGCAAATGCATCCTGCACAGGGATAACCATTTCAAGCAGCGCGTCGCGGCCTTCGAATTCCTGAACGATCACCTGACCGGCGTCGACCATTTCTTGCAGCTTGATACCGTCTTCACGGGATTCAAGTTCGCGGCCAAATGCACCGGCTTCGGCCCCGGCCTTTAGGACAGCCGCTTGAAGGTCCTCTGGCAGTGAACGGAATGTTTTGCCGCTCATGACGATTGGACGCACCGTAATCGTGTGCTTGGTCAGCGTGACATAGGGCGCGACTTCGTAGAACTTGAGGTTCTGGATGCTGGCGGCTTCGTTTTCAAAGCCGGCGATCACGCCTGACTGGATCGCATTGTAGACCTCGTTGTAGGCAATCGCAGACGGTGCCGCGGTCAAGGCGCTAAAGATCTGGGCCTGAATAGGGGCACCCATCACGCGCATTTTGTGGCCTGCCAGTTCTTCGAGATTGCGGATCGGAGCGCTGGAAACAAGGTTGCGAACGCCGCCGCCTGTGTAGCCGATGATCTTGATGTCGGCATTTTCCAGAAGCTCTGCTTCAAGAGGAGCAAAGGCGTCGCTGGACAGCACTTTGTTCCAGTGTTCGAGGTCGCGGAACAGGAATGGCATATCCATCAATGGAATAGCAGGCGCAAATTTCGCCATGTTTGACGGCGCCATGATTGTGTAGTCGATGGCAACGCCTTGCTGCAAGAAGTTGACGTAGTCCTTTTCGACACCCAGTTCGCCGTTCAGGCGCAGGTCGAATGTGACGTCGCCGTCGTAGTTTTCCTGAACCAGTTCGGCAAATTTCACCAACGTTTTGGTGAATGCGTGGTTTTCGTCAAACATGCTGGCGCCGCGAAGCGTGATGTCTTGGGCAAGTGCGGATGTGGCCGCCGCTGCGCCGATACCGGTGGCCAGAGCCATGCCAAGTGTCAGGCGCGCGGCCTTTTTTGTTGCTGTGCTAAAAAACGTCATTTTATTCCTCCCAGAATTCATTTCGACGCCCCGGATCGCCGTGGGGCGGGTAGATTCTTAGTAAATCTAGAGCTGGGATAACCCAGTCGTAATACATTCGTCAAGAAAAATGCAGACTAGTATGGTAATACGTGATAAGACCTGTGCAGGGTGGATGGGGTGATGACAGTTTTGGTCGCGAAACAAGCGCGGCGACGTCGGTTGCTGATCTTTTCGTTTACGGGCTTGGCGATGAATAAGTTGATGCCAGGACGTTTTCGCCCTAAATGCCCGATGAGGGCTTGTGCAGCGGCATAGGCACAAAAGTCTATAAGGTTTGGGATTGAATATGATTGCTCTACAGACGTCTTATGATGCCAAAAGGCTGACGACAACGGAAGAGGTGTTCCGCCAGTTGAGGTCGGACATCATTGCCTTGCGCCTGTTGCCCGGGTCAAAAATATCGGAAGTCGAAGTTGCGAAAGCCTGCAATGTGTCCCGTCAACCGGTGCGCGAAGCGTTTATGCGGCTGGGCGAGCTGAACCTGTTGGAGATCAGACCGCAGCGGGCAACACGCGTGCGCAAGATATCGCACGAGGATTTGCGCAGCACGCGGTTTATCAGGGCGGCACTTGAGGTGGAGGTTGTGCGGACGGCTTGCGAGGTTGCCACAAAACAGAGCCTTGCCCCGCTTGCAGAAAATCTGAAGCTGCAAAAGATTGCGGTGGAAACCGGCGACGCGGACGAGCTACATGCGCTGGATTATGAATTTCACAAACTGATTTGTGACGCCGCGAATTGTCCGCTTGTTTTCAAGACCATTGCCGAAATCAAGGCGCATACAGATCGGGTTTGTATGCTTGAATTATCCGACGCGGCGGGAAGATTGGAAGTCCTTGAAGGGCATACCGATATATTCAACGCGATTTGCGCAGGCGATCAAGAGACGGCTGTTGCGATGATGCGGCTTCACCTGCGCCACCTTGACGGGACCTTGGCCACCGCGTGCGAAAACTATCCTGACTTTTTCGAAGAGTGAGCGCTGGGCAATAGCAATATTGACAAGTTCTGAATACTACCATACCAGTTAAGTCTGGATGGGGCGATTGTGACCTCAGATCGGTATTCTTTGAGGGTTATCCATGAATTTGAACGGAAAGACAGCAATCGTAACGGGCGGCGGGCGTGATATCGGGCGTGCTTGCGCGCTACGTTTGGCAAGCGAAGGCGCAAGCGTCGCGATTAATTATCATTCAAGCAGCGAGGGCGCCCTCTCTGCGGTTGCGCAAATCAAGGCAGCCGGAGGTCAGGCATTTGCCTTGCAAGGTGACATGACCGATGCGGCCGATGTGGACAAGCTAGTGGCGCAAACCAGAGCGCAATTTGGCGACGAGGTTGGCGTCGTTGTGCATGTGACCGGCGGTTTGGTTGCCCGCAAGACGATCGCGGATATGGATATTGCGCATTGGAACGCGGTGATGGATCTGAATGTCACATCGCTGTATCATCTGGCCAAGGCGGTCACCCCGCATATGCCCGTGGGCAGCAGTTTTGTGACCTTTGCGTCCCAAGCGGGCCGTGATGGTGGTGGTCCCGGTGCGATTGCCTATGCCGCCTCAAAGGGTGCCGTCATGACGATGACCCGTGGCATGGCAAAGGAATTTGGCCCCAAGATTCGCGTGAATGCGGTTTGTCCGGGCATGATCGACACTGATTTTCACAATACCTTCACCAAGGACGAGGTGCGAAAGAATGTGGCAGGCGCGACCCCGCTGAAACGCGAAGGGCATTCGGACGAAGTCGCGAATTTGGTGGCCTTTCTAGCGTCGGATCAATCATCGTTTATGACCGGCACAAGTCTGGATATTAACGGCGGCATTCTTTTTTCCTGAGGGGGTTTCAAAATTGAGAAACCAGGCTCTTGTTCTATTTGCAGCATTGGGATGAGAGCGAGTCAATTGGCACAGCCAGACTGAGCAGCAGTTCAGATGCGCAATGGGCGCAGTAGCAACCGCGTGGTCACGAAAGAGCCATGCGCGAAAAAACAGTGTCTAACAGGAGGGTCAGACACTGCTTATGGCAACATAGACCTATTTAGCCTTGCAGGCCCGTGCGCCCGATTTGGGCCAGAGTGATGCTTGTTTCGGTCTTGAGGACCTCCCATAGGGCGGTCAAGCCCTCCTCACCGCCTGCGGCAATGGCAAATTGCAGCACACGTCCGAAAAAGGTGAAATTGGCACCTTGGTCATAGGCTTTGACCACGTCTTCACCGCTGCGCAGGCCGCTGTCGAAAAACAGCGGGTAGGTGTCACCCACGGCGCGACGGATTTCGGCAAGCGCGGTGATAGGACAGGGCGCGCTTTCCAACTGTCGGCTGCCGTGGCTGGAGACCTGGATCGCGTCGACGCCCGCCTTTTGCAATGCAACTGCGTCTTCGGGGTCAAGCACACCTTTGACCACAAGCTGCCCGTCCCACATATCGCGCAGCCGTTTCAGCGTGCCCCAATCGGCGCGCGCACGGCTTTCGGTGCGGTCAAAGTGATAGCCCTCCATTTCAAAGTTGGCCATCTCCGGTTTGCCTTTGAAAGCGGTTGTCAGTGACCAGCGCGGGTGCAGCGCAAAGTCGATGAATTGTTTGGGGCCGATTTTGAACGGCATTGTGAAACCGTGGCGCAATTCGCGCGGCCTGCGGCCCACCTCTGGCACGTCCACGGTCAGGACGATGGTTTTATACCCCGCCGCCTTGGCGCGTTCGACCAGTTGAAATGTGCCGGTCCCGTCGCCGGTAAAATAGAGCTGGAACCATGCGTTGCCTTGCGCCGCATCAATCAGCGGTTCCATCGCGGTAGAGGCCACAGTGGACACGCCCAAGGGCACGTTTTCACGCGCGGCAAGGCGAGCCAGCATCATGTCGGCGCCATGCCCCGACAGATTGCACATGCACATCGGGCTGATCCCGAAAGGCGCGCCCGCGGTTTGCCCAAATAGCGGCACTGCAAGGCTGCGCTCGCTGACATTGCGCAAGATACGGGGCCGCAGGGTGATGGCGTCAAAGGCGGCGCGGTTGCGCTGCGCCCCGGTTTCCGCCCCTGCGGCCCCGTCGATGTAGTCGAACACCATCCAAGGCAGGTGTTTGCGCGCCAGGCGGCGCGCATCTGCGCTGGAATGGATGCCCGTGCCCATTTAGCTGGCGACCGCTTTCATGAACCGGTCGCGGATCACCACAGGGTCCATCGTGATCACTGGCAGCTTGATGTTGCCGCTGTCGCATTTGCACACGATCACGGTTTGCTTTTTACCATCAATGGCCGCTTGCAGGACCGGGCCGAGGTCTTTGTCCTGCACCTCGATCACATTGTCGCATCCACAAGCCCGCGCCACGGCGGTCAGCGATGTTTTCTTGCCCGCATAGGTCGGTTGATCGCCGGTCGAGCCATACGACCCGTTGTCGATGATCAGCAGGATATAGTTGTCAGCCACGTTATTGGCGATGGTCGGCAGGGTGCCGAGGTTTGTCAAAACAGAGCCGTCGCCGTCGATCGAGATGACGGTTTTTGGCTGTGCCAGAGCAAGGCCAAGGCCGATGGAGGATGACAGGCCCATGGTGCCCAACATGTAAAAGTTGGTGGGCTGATCGTCGATCATATGCAGCTCTTGGCTGGGCAGACCAATGTTGCAAACGACCAGTTGGTCACGAAGGATTGGCGCGATGTCGCGCAGGATTTCTGAACGGATCATTGGTCGCCGTAGCCTCCCCAGAAGGACGCATCCGTCAGGATCGCCACAGGTTTGTTGCACATGAACGTGTATTTCAGGATCGCATCGAGCTCGTCTGCGTCGCTTTCTTTGTGGAAATGGTATGTCGGGATATTAAGCTGGTTTAACAAGGCTTTGGTATGCACAGCCATTTCAACCTGACAGGCCACGGGTTCGCGCAATTCACCGCGGTAGGAGATGATCATCGGCAGCGGCATCCGGTAGTATTGCGTCAGTGTTGCCAGCGTGTTGATCGTGACGCCGATGGCGGTGTTCTGCATGATGATGGCGGGGCGTTTGCCGCCCATGAAGGCCCCCGCGCACAGGCCCATGCCCTCGTCTTCCTTGTTGGAGGGGATGTGGAATATTTCAGGGCGCGCGTCGACCTCTTCGATCACGCCGGCGAGTTGTTTACAAGGGACGGTGGTCACAAACGAGATGTCATTCGCGACAAGGTCGTCCACAATTCTTTTGTCGATGCTCAAGGGTTGCTCCTTTGGAGAATGAAAGTGATGAATAGGTTATGTCGGGTTGCGCAGCACATGAACAGCACAAGGCGCATGACGCACCACGCGTGCGGCCGTGGAGCCAAGCAAATAGTCGATCAATCCGGGCTTATGCGATCCGATCACGATGCAATCGGCGTGGATGTCTTTGGCCACATCAACGATACTGCGTCCGCTGTGGCCCTTGATGATCATGGCGCTGACATCGGGCAGGTCTTTGACGCGGGTCTCGAGGGTCGTTTTGGCCTGATCAAATGCGGCCTGCACAAGATCGGCGTCCAGATAGGTGCTGACGGAGCCTTGCGGGGCTTCATGGACATGCAGCGCGATGATGCTGCCGCCGTCAGTCAGCAGCGCATGGGCGACATCAAGGGCGGATTGTCCGATGCCATGGTCCAGCGCCATGGGGATCAGGATCTTGTTATACATCTGCGGGCTCCAGTATGATTTTGGGCGCGGCGACGCGGCCTGCGCGGATATCGTCAAAGGCCTGCTGTCCCTGCGAGAGAGGCCGTTTTTCTGTCCAGTCGAGCGCGCCGAGCCTGCCGTCAAAAATGGCCGCCGCAGTATCGCGGAAATCTTGTGAGGTATAGGTATAGGTGCCGATAAAGCTGATTTCCTGCAAGGTCATGCGCCGAATGTCCAGCCCGCCTGTGCCTTCGCCCAAGCCGATATGCATGATCACACCGCCGGGGTTGGTTTGCGCGGAAGCTGCCGCACGGGTCGCGGCATAGCCCACACCGTCGATGACCAGATCGGCCATGTTGGCGTCTGCCGGATCAATGGCGTCAAAACCGTCAATTTTGCCAATTTGTGCGCGCCGCAGCGCGTTGGGTTCGGCGACAGTGATTTTTCGGGCGCCAAAAGCACGCAGCGCAAGAGCCGCACCGACCCCGATGGCGCCGCCACCGATGACGTGGCAACGGGCGGCGACAAGCGGCATATCAAGGGCCTGCGCGCCAAGCCGCACCGCGTGCCAGCCGCAAGCGATGGGTTCGGCAAGGGCGGCTTTTGCAAGGGCGGTATCGTCGGGCACTGTCACGAGGTTTTCGTCGCGCATCACGACCAGTTCGGCAAAGGCCCCTTCGCGCGGTGGCATCGAGATGATCATCCGGTCGGGACACAGGTTGTCGCGGCCCGCAAGGCAGGCGCGGCAGGTGCCGCAGGTGACCAGCGGGTTGATGGTGACGCGAGTGCCATTGCGTGGCCCACCAATGATTTCGCCCGCCGCTTCATGGCCCAGGATCAGCGGGGCAGGGCGGCGTTCGTCGTGGCCCAGAAAGGCGTGCATGTCAGAGCCGCACAGGCCGGACGCCAGCACACGCACAAGGCTTTGCCCCTTGTCAGGGACTGGATCGGGCATATCCCGGTAGGACAGCGTTTCAACACCGGTGTAAACAAGAGCCTTCATTTTGCGGTAAATCCTCCGTCGACCATCAGCACTTGGCCGGTGACATAAGCCGATGCATTCGAGCATAAAAACAGCAGCGGCCCGTCGATGTCGCGCAAGGCGCCATTGCGCCCGATGCAGGTTTGTGCGGCATTTGCGGCGGCGCGCGCGGGGTCGGCAAACACCGGTCCTGTCAGTTCGGTCGGAAAGAAACCAGGCCCGATGGCGTTGGCGGTGATCCCGTCTTTTGACCAGGCTTCGGCCATCGCACGGGTGAGTTGTGCGATGCCTGCTTTGGATGCGCCGTAGCTGATGCCGCCCGGAAAGGCGCGCGTGGTTTGCAGCGAGGCGAAAGAGACGATGCGCCCCCAGCCCTTGGCGCGCATGGCGGGGGCAAAGGCTTGTGATAAAAAGAACGGGGCTGCGAGGTTGAGGTTCATGGTCACGTCCCAACCGGCCGGGGTCACATCATCGGCATGTTCGCGGGTGTTGATGCCTGCGGCGTGCACAATGATGTCGGGTGCGCCAAAGGGGGCTGCGATTTGGGCCGCGATGTCGGTGATCTGGTCACGCTGGGACAGATCGGCAGCGACGATGGCCGCACTGTCGCCAACAGATGCGGCCCAGTCTGCAAGGGCGTCGCCGCGCCGCGCCACGCCGACAACGCGCGCGCCAGCGGCAGCCAAGGTGATGGCCGCCTGTTGCCCCAGACCTGCACTGGCCCCTGTCACGCAAGCGACGCGGCCGGTCAGGTCAAAAAGGGCGCGCGGATCATTCATCGGCGGTCAGATCAAAGGTTTCATCGGGAAAGTATTTGGCAAGGCGCACATCAGCGGCGCGCGCGTGTCCTTCCATGCCTTCAAGCCGAGAGATGCGCGCGGTGGCTTGCGCGACCCGCTTGGACCCTTCGCGGGTGGATTTCTGCCATGTGACGATTTTCATATATTTATGCACCGAAAGCCCGCCAGTATAGCCCGCCGCACCCGATGTTGGCAGCACATGGTTGGTGCCCGATGCCTTGTCGCCATAAGAAACGGTGGTTTCTTCGCCCAAGAACAGCGAGCCGTAGCATGACAGGCGGTCGAGCCACCAGTCGAGGTCTTGTGCCTGCACGGTCAGGTGTTCGGGGGCGTATTCATCGGAACAGGCGGCCATGTCTTCGCGGTCGGTGCAGACGATAACCTCGGCGTAGTCGCGCCATGCCGCGGCGGCGTTGTCGCGGTTCAGTTCTGGCAGGTCAGCGATCAGGGCGGGCACACGAGCCATCACATCCAGCGCCAGAGCGCGGTTGTCGGTGACCAGCCAGACCGGAGAATTGTAGCCATGCTCGGCCTGCGACACCAGATCGGTGGCGACGATGTGCGGATCGGCGGTTTTATCGGCCAGCACAAGGCTGTCGGTGGGGCCCGCGATCATGTCGATGCCGACGCGCCCGAACAGGATACGCTTGGCCTCGGCGACAAACTGGTTGCCGGGGCCGACCAGAATATTGGCTTTTGGCAGGCCAAACAGGCCAAATGTCATCGCCGCGACGCCCTGCACGCCGCCAAGCGCCATGATTTTGTCAGCGCCGCAAATATGCGCGGCATAGACGATGGCGGGGGCCACGCCGACACCGGGGCGTGGTGGAGAGGTCGCGGTGATATGGCTACAGCCTGCAACTTTTGCCGTGGTGACGGTCATGATTGCGCTGGCGATGTGGCTGTAGCGGCCACCCGGGACATAGCAGCCTGCCGCGTCCACGGGGATCGCTTTTTGCCCTGCGATCAGGCCCGGGGTGATTTCGTATTCGATGTTTGTGAGGGTTGCTTTTTGGGCTTGGGCAAAGCGTTTTACATTGTCATGGGCAAACTGGATATCGTCTTTCAGTTTTTGCGGCACAAGGGCGCAAGCGGCTTGGATTTCGGCCTCTGTCAGGATGATATTGCCGTCGTATTTGTCGAATTTCGCCGCATATTCGCGCGCCTTGTCGTCGCCGCCGGTCTCGATGTCGGTCAGGATGCCTTTGACCAGTTCGTGCACGTCGGATGCGCCGGATTGCGCGGTGAGGGTCGCTTTTTTCAGATAATCACGTGTCATGTGGGACCAGCCTTATTTGTAAATGTCAGGAAGCATGGTTGTCGAAATCGCAGGGATAAAGGCGATCATAAGCACGACAATCAGCATGAAGAAAACGAAGGGCACGGCGCGCCATGCGATTTTGAGAATGGATTCGCCGGTGATGCCGGAAACCACAAACAGGTTCAAGCCTAGCGGTGGTGTGATGAAGCCAACACCAAGCGCGGTGATCATCATGATGCTGAACTGGATCTCGTTCATGCCGATGTTGTCGGCCAGCGGTTTCAGGATTGGTGCGAGGATCACGATGTTAGGGGTGGTTTCCATCACGCAGCCTGCCGCGATCAGGATGCCGATCATCATCAGAATGATCAGGGTCGGGTTGTCGGTCAGCAGTGTGATCGAATAGACAAAGCTTTGCGGCACGCCCATGATGGCCAAGGCTTGCGCCAAAGGCAGCGAGAAGGCGATGATCGGCAGGATGATGCCGTTGACCTTGGCCGAGCTGATCAGCATGGCGGGGAAGTCCGCCAGTTTCAAAGTGCCAAGGATGAAGCCGAGGATGATCGTCACGATCACGGCTGTGGCACCGGCCTCTGTGGGGGTCATCCGCCCCGAAAAGATGCCATAAAAGATGATGCCGGGCACGATAAACGCATACCAGCCGGATTTCAGAGCGCGGCCGAGGTTGGCGAAATATTCCGCCGCCGTCAGGTTGCCGCCGCCTTCATAGCCGTAGATCCGGTTGACCACCAAGTTGGTAATCAGAATCGAAGTCAGGATCATCACGCCGGGGATGATGGCCGCGAGAAACAGGGTCGAGGCCGATATGCCCAGCACGAGGCCGATGATGATATAGGCAATCGAGGGCGGGATCAGGATACCGGTAGTGGCCCCTGCGGCGACAAGTGCGCAAGCATAGGGCCGCGGATAGCCGCTTTCGACCAAGCGCGATATGGTCATGCGCCCGACTGCCGCAGCACCCGCCGCGTCAGAGCCGGAGATCGCGGCAAACATGCCGCAGACCAACACCGTGGCCGAGCCAAACCCGCCTTTTGCAAATTGGGTTAGCGCCTCTGCCACATCGAGGAATTTGCGGCTCAGTCCGGTGCGCACCAGGACGTCGCCCGTCAGGATGAACAACGGCACCGCGGTCAGTGCAAAGGCGTCGATGCCCGAGAACAGGCTTTCGCCAACCAGCTCCAAAGGCAGGTCGCCCGAGAGATACAGCATGGTGATTGCCGAGACCCCGATCGCGGCCCAGACCGGCACGGCAAGCGCTGCAAGCACCACAAACATGATGACGGGAGCGTAGAAGTCCCAGCCCAGTTCGACCGTTTGACTTAAGGTGTTAAACAGCATGATCTATCCCTTCAATCGAACAGTTTGTCGCCTTCGTAGACGGGGGTGCCGTCACGAAGGCTGCGCATGTCGCGCCACAAAGACTGGATGAGCCGTGTGATCATCAGGCCAAAGCCCACCGGCACCGCCATCAGGAACCAGACCATCGAGACCCGCAAGCCGTGGCTGACCGAGCCGAATTTCCACGACACCTGCACGGTCTCGAACGACCAGACGAGAGCACCGATTGCGACGGCCAGCATCACAAGATCGCCAAAGATGTAGAGCGCTGCCTTTGGACGTGTGCCCAGGTAGTGCATAACCACATCGATGCGGATATGCGCCCGTTCCTTGACCGCCGCCGACGCCCCGACCCAAGCCAGATAGATGAACGAGTAGCGCACGATTTCTTCGCCCCAGATCGAGGAATAGGAAAAGACTTCGCGGCGCAAAACCTCGACGGCCATGGTCATGACCAGCATGACGTAGAACGCCAAAAGCAGCCAGCGTTCGGCATTGCGATCCAGTGATTTCAGGAATTGCATGGGTCACCTCGTTTTGCGCGCAAAGGGGCAGGGGGAAGGTCGGGGGAAACGGCGGGGGGAAATAGACCCCCGCCGGATTTTATGCGCCGGTATCAGGCATCGTGGACGTAGTAGCGACCACGCGTACCGGCCGCCTCGACCAGTTTGTCAAATGTCTCCATGGAGCCCGCAAGTTCCAATTTGAAGTTGTCCCATGCGGACAGCTGATAGCCGACCGTGTCCTGCCATTCGGCAAGTTGGTCGTCGCTGAGTGAATGGAACTCGACGCCGGCCTTGCGCATCTCGGCCATGGCATAGGTACGCGCAGAGGGCACCTTGGCAAGGTTCTGGTGAAAGCTCATTTCCGAGGCCCATTCGATGGCCTCCTGCACGTCTGCGGGCAGCGCGTTGAACCATTCGATGTTGCAGGCATAGACTTGGCTGTCCGGAACTGCCCGGGTAAAGGTCACATGGCTCAGGATGTCCTTGAAGCCGAAGGCATAAAGCGCGCCGACCGCTGGATCGAGCGCATCTGCCACGCCCTGTTTGATCGCCGATGGCGTTTCTCCCCAGGCCACCGGCGTCGGGTTGGCACCGCCCATGCGGTAGAACTGCTGCAACATCTGCGAGCCCGGCACGCGGAACTTGACGCCTTGCAAGTCCGCCGGCGTCATGATCGGGCCACGACCCCCTTGCCGCACAGCCATAACGCGCGGATCGATGACGAAATAGAACATCGGTTTGAAGCCGCGCTGCTCGACCATCGCGTTGACTTCCGCCTTCCAGATATCGGAGGTGACAAGGTTTACGAAGCGTTGATTGGCGCCGCACAAATACGGCATGTTGATCAGATCGACGGCAGGGGCGAATGGGGCAAAATTCGACAGCGAAAACTGTGCCGCATTAACTGTCCCGCTCTGCACCATCTGTGCCAGCGCGGAGCCGACCCCGAGTTGCCCGCCCGGTGCCAGCTTGACGTAGATCTTACCGTTCGATGCGTTCTGCAGGTTTTCCTTCACGTCCAGTTGCATCATGGGGTAACTGCGCGAGGTGCCGATGACATACTCGGTGGCGAGCGTCAGGACATGATCTGCCGCCGCTTCGCGGTCGCGCTCCTCATTGGCGGTTTGGGCTGTGGCTTCGGTGGACCATAGCGCACCTGTCGCACCCGCAATCATCGCCGCGGTAAAGCTGCCGGTGCCTGCGAGTTTCAGGAAATTACGGCGCTCTACCGACTTGAGTTTTGTTGTGTCGTTAACCAATTGAATGTCCTCCCTGGACGCATTGTGCCGTGCCTATTTTTTGGCGGCGGCTTCTTTTATGATGATTGCGATGACGAACAGGACGGCGGTGCCAGACAGCACCAGCATCTCGCCCACATCGCTTAGGAACGCCGCATCCGCAGCGGAGCCAAGCCCCACATTCACCGCAAATATGACGAATAGTATGATCGCACCAAGTAGCGGCATGTCGCATCTCCTCCCAGAAGCTAGGGCCGAATCTCCCCTAATGTAAGCCTTTACATTTTCAAAAAGCAAGTCTTTACATTTTATTTCGACGCCGCTGTGCAGCGATGCGCTGCCGTGTAGCGGTGGCGTGCAAAGGCTGTTATGCAGTTGTGACCACGTTTACTTCAAGGACATGCATGACCCCTCGCCGCTCTTCACCGACGTTGCATGATGTTGCGGCCTTAGCGGGTGTTTCGACGGCCACAGTGTCGCGCTGTCTGAATTTTCCCGATCAGGTTGCCGCGGGCACAAAGCACAAGGTGACAGAGGCTATTCGCGCGATTGGCTATGCGCCGAATTTTGGCGCCAAGGCGATGGCGGCGCGGCGCACCAATACCATTGGCGCGATTATTCCCACGATGGAGAACGCGATTTTTGCGCGCGGCTTGCAGGCGTTTCAGGAAGAGTTGCGCAACCACGGGTTCACCATGCTGGTGGCCAGCACATCGTATCGCGCCGACATCGAAGAAGAGCAGATCCGCGCCTTGGTCGCCCGCGGGGCGGATGCGCTCTTGTTGATCGGTCACGAGAGAAGTGCGGCAATCTATGAGTTTCTGGCGGCGCAGGGCGTGCCTGCCTTGGTCACATGGGCCTATGACCGCAAGGCGCAGCACCCCTCTGTCGGGTTTGACAACATCGCTGCGATGCAGGATTTAGCGGCCAAGGCGATTGCGATGGGGCACAGGCGCTTGGCGTTGATTTCGGCAGAAACCGCGCATAATGACCGCGCCCATGGGCGGCATGTCGGGGTGCGGGCCGCGATGGCGCAGGCGGGTCTGTCACCCGATGATTTGATGTTTCACGAGACGACCTACGGGATTGAAAGTGGGGCGGCCGCGTTCGAGGCGGTCATGCAACTGACCCCGCGCCCCACGGTGGTGTTTTGCGGCAATGATGTTTTGGCGGTTGGTGCGCTGCGCCGCGCCAGACAGTTGGGCATCGATGTGCCGCGCGATGTCTCGATCACCGGATTTGACGATATGGAACTGGCGCAGATTGCCTATCCGCCATTGACCACGGTGCATGTGCCGCACCGTGACATGGGACGCCGCGCGGCACTGGCGCTGGCGCAAATGGTCAAGGACGGGGTGCCGCTGGCCACGGTCGAATTGCCTGCGACGTTGGTGATGCGCGAGACATTGGCCGGGCCGTCGCGTTCGGAGTGACAGATCGCGCGCGGCCCCCGAAAATTTGATTGAAACGCTGATTTGTGCTATTGATCGAGGCAGGATGTCCCATTTGAGGATATCTCTGAAAGGAACAATTCCATGAAATCTGCAATTATTCCAATGACGCTCGGCCTTTTTGTCGGTCTCACCGGCGTGGCGCTGGCAGACACCGATTCTATCGACGGTATCCGCGCGGCGACCGCGAAATATACCGATGTGAACGTCGCTTTGGCTGAAGGATTCTTCCCCGCACCGCCCGGTGACTGCACCAGCGCCGCCGCCGAAGGGTTGCCGCCCGAGTTGGGCGCGATGGGCATCCACTATATCAATCCCGCGCTGCTGGGTCTGGCACCTCCGGGCGAGGGCCGGGTCAACGGCATGGGGATGAACATCGATTTTACCACGCCGTCGATCCTGTTGTATGAACCGCAGCCGGATGGGTCGCTGATGCTGGTCGGGGTCGAGAACCTGATATTCCAGGCGGCATGGAAGGACGCGGGCAATAGCGGTCCGCCGATGTTCGCAGGTCAGATGTGGGATACGATGGCGGATATGGCGGGCACCGGCGGCGATGAAGCGCATGGCTTCGAGCCGCATTACGACCTGCATGTCTGGACTGAACGCGAGAATCCGACGGGCATGTTCAGCCCGTTCAACCCCGCCGTGAGCTGCGGCTGATTGGTCCGGCTTGTGCGCAATACTTGCGCCACGCCATGAGCGACTGGGATTGGTGGCGTGGTCGTCTTTCGACCCGTCACGACCCCGGTTCAGACTGTGCGATAGCGCTTTCGGGATCCGCGCGCTGCTTGGTTTTGCCGGTTTTTGTGAACAGCAGTGTCACGTTGGGCCCGCAGTGCAAAGATTGCGGTGGCAAAGGCAGTGCCTGACCATGCCGCGGGTCGGGAGGAAGCACGCACCGGGGACCCCATTCACATCTTTTGCAAGTTCAGGCAATCTTCAAGCCCGACTGTAGATTCACGGGTGCGGGGCCCCTTTCAATCACGGCAAAAAATATATTTGTGATGATCGCGTTACTTGTTCGGGGTTTTTCGGGCTTGCGCTCGGGGCGCGCCTTTCATAAGCTGCATAACACGTGGCGCTTCAAACCTGACATTGATCGCTGTGCTCTGTTGCGTCAGCAAAAAAGGTAAAGCATGGCAGTCAAGGCCTCGGATCTATTTGTAAAGGCACTTGAAAACGAAGGTGTCAGTTATGTTTTTGGCGTGCCGGGCGAGGAAAATCTTGATTTCCTCGATTCTCTGAGCCGGTCATCGATCCGCTTTATCCTGACCCGGCATGAGCAAGCCGCCGGTTTCATGGCTGCCACCTACGGGCGGTTGACTGGCAAGCCGGGCGTTTGTCTTGCCACATTGGGCCCCGGGGCCACAAATCTGGTGACCGCCGCGGCATATGCCCAGCTTGGCGCGATGCCGCTTTTGATGATTACCGGACAAAAGCCGATCAAGACCAGCAAGCAAGGCCGGTTCCAGATAATCGATGTTGTCGACATGATGCGTCCGCTGACCAAATTTACCCGCCAGATCGTCAGTGCCGGCAGCATCCCTGCCTTGGTGCGCGAGGCCTTCCGGATCGCCCAGCAAGAGCGCCCCGGCGCGGTTCACCTTGAACTGCCCGAGGATATTGCCGCCGAGACGACCCAAGATGATCATGTGTTCGAGGTCAAGCCGTATCAGATGTCCGTGTGCGGTGCGGCGGCCTTGCAGTCGGCGGCTCAGATGATCCGCCAAGCCCGCCATCCGCTGCTGCTGGTCGGGGCCGGGGCCAACCGGCGTAACGCCATTATCGCACTGCGAAAATTTGTTGATGCAACCGGTATTTCGACCTTCAGCACCCAGATGGGCAAAGGGGTGATTAGCGAAGCGCACCCGAATTTCATTGGCACGACTGCCCTGTCGTCAGGCGATTATATCCATTGCGCCATAGATCACGCCGATCTGATCATCAACGCGGGCCATGATGTCGTCGAGAAGCCGCCTTTCTTCATGGAGCCCGGTGGCACCAAGGTGATCCACGTCAATTTCAACGCCGCCCAAGTCGATCGCGTCTATTTTCCACAGCTTGAACTGGTTGGTGATATCGGCACGACATTTGATTGGCTGCGCGAAAACATCACACCACTGTCAGGCGAAGAAACGGCATATTTCCAGCACGTGCGCGCCCATGTTCAGGGTCATGTTGGCGAAAATACCGACGATCCGCGCTTTCCGATGGTGCCGCAACGGCTTGTCGCGGATGTGAGACGGGTGATGACCGACGACGGTATCATCGCGCTTGACAACGGCATGTATAAAATCTGGTTTGCGCGCAATTATCCGGCGCTCGGGTCCAACACGGTTTTGTTGGACAATGCGCTGGCAACGATGGGCGCAGGCTTGCCCGCCGCGATGATGGCAAGCCTTCTGCACCCGGAGAAACGCGTCATGGCGGTCTGCGGTGACGGCGGGTTCATGATGAATTCGCAGGAAATGGAGACGGCCGTGCGGCTGGGACTGAACCTTGTGGTGCTGGTGCTGCGCGACGATGCATTTGGCATGATCCGTTGGAAGCAGGCGATTGACGGCTTTGATGACTGGGGGTTGACCTTTGGTAATCCCGACTTTGTGGCTTATGCAAAAAGCTATAATGCTATCGGTCACCGCGTGACGGCGGCGCAAGACTTCGCGCCCTTGCTAGAGGCATGTTTTGAAGCCGGCGGCGTTCATTTGATCGAAGCGCCGATCGACTATTCCGAGAACAAACGTGTGTTGATCGACGAGTTGGCAGCGAGGGTTTGTCTTGTTTGAAGTGTCATTGTCTCTTTCACCCGGGGTTTGAACGCCCTAAGTTGCCAGCCAACGCCTCTCGTATTTTGGAAGACATGGTAAATGTTCCTTTTCCGTCCGATCTGTTTGGCGCTCTTGGTGGCTTTGCCTGCTTATGCCGATGGACCGCTTGCGGTTGCGGCGGTCGTTGCGCAGACCCGCGTGGAGAACCGCATCGAAGTTATGGTTGGCGAGATTGTGGCGCGTGAAACGCTGGGCATGTCATTTCCGACAGGCGGGCGTATCGAGACGATAGCCTATGACGTTGGCGACAAGGTGGCCAGCGGGGCGGTTCTGGCGCGGATCCAGTCGGTGCAGCAAGAACAGGCCCTGCGCGGCGCGCAGGCGGGCGTCGCAACGGCGCAGGCCGATTATCGTCAGGCAGCAGAGGATTTTGACCGCCAGGAAAACCTGTTGAAGCGCGGTGCCACGACCCGGATAAGCCGTGACACAGCCGAGGATGCGTTACGCATCGCACAAGGCCTGCTGTCACAGGCGGAGGCGGACCTGAACCGCGCCAGCCAGGCGATGGAAGATACGGTTCTGCTGGCGACGTCCGATGCGACCGTTATCTCGCGCGCGATCGAAGTGGGTCAGGTTGTCGGTGCCGCGCAGACGGTTTTGGAATTGGCCTTGGGTGACGATCTTGATGCGCTGTTTGATGTGCCTGAAGTCATGCTGACAGGCGACGTTCCGTCCAGCCTTGTGACGATGTCGTTGCTGGACAATCCAAGCATCGGGTTCAGCGGCACGGTGCGCCGGATTTCGCCACTTGTCGATGCACAGACCGGCACCGTCAAACTGACTGTCGGGATCGATGATCCACCCGACACCGTGACCTATGGCGCGGCGGTCAGGGGCACCGCGAGCCGTCCCGAGTTGCCGGGCGTGACCCTGCCTTATACGGCCATGACGGCGACGGCAGATGGTCCGGCGGTCTGGATCATCGATCCTGACACCCGTCAGGTTGCATTGCAAGGCGTCACCATCGCACGCTACGAAACCGGGCGCGTCACTGTCAGCGATGGCATCGATGATGGAACTCTGGTTGTTACCCAAGGCGCGCAATTGCTATATCCGGGCCGCGTTGTCACGATTGTCGAGGCGACGCGATGAAAATATTTCTCATGTGGCTGGCGCCGGTGCTGGCATTGGCCTTGCCTGCTGCTGGCGGCGATATCGCGCCCGCGACCCTCCAGCCGCGTCCCGTCATCACAGAGCTTGCCAGTCTGTCCTCTATCGCCCGTCCGGCCTTTGTCGGAACAGTGGCGGCGCGGATCGAGTTTGACCTGGGGTTTCAGTTGATCGGGACCGTCGCCAGCCGACCCGTTGAAACCGGCGACATTGTTGCCAAGGGCGATATTATCGCACGGCTGGAACCAGAGGACCTCGACGCGACCCTGCGCACGGCACAGGCCGGTGTTCTGGTGGCATCAGCGCAGCTACGCTCGGCCCAAAGTGCCGAAAGCCGCGCGCGCGACCTTGCGGCACTTGGCGTTGACAGCGCGGTCCGACTGCAAGATGCCACACGGGCACTCACCGCGGCGCAGGCGCGACTGGATCAGGCCGAAGCGGCGTTGCTGAGTGCGCGTGATATTCGCAGTTATGCGATCCTTCTCGCGCCGCGTGACGGATTGATCACCCAGGTATTTGCTGAACCGGGCACCACTCTCGCCGCAGGCCGTCCCATCGTCCGGCTGGCCGGCACCGCCGAACGCGAGATTGTCATCGACCTCAAGGAGCAGGACGCCGCCGGCCTTGATGTCGGTGCGACCTTTGATGCGACGCTTGCGTCGAACCCCGGTATCAAAGCATCGGCGATACTGTCTCGTATTGACCCTGTGGCAGAGCGCAACACGCGCACGCTGCGCGTTTACCTGACACTGATCGACCCGCCAGAGTCCTACCGGCTGGGCGCTTTGGCACGCGTCAGCCTCGCACAATCCGCAGAGGCCACGATCAGCCTGCCGCGCGCGGCAATCCTGAACGCCGACACTGCGCCCGCCGTCTGGGTGGTGAACCGCACCGACAATACCGTTGCCAAACAAGCGGTCACGCTTGGCCAGGTGCTCGGCGCGCGTGTGCGTATAATCGCGGGGCTGAAACCTGGCGACGAGGTTGTTTTGCGCGGCGTCCATTCATTGACACAGGGGCAGATTGTCGGCCCGGGGATAGCACCATGACGCGCTTCAACTTATCTGACTGGGCGCTCAACCACCGGTCATTTGTCTGGTTCATGATGATCGTCGCACTGGTCGCCGGTGCCCTGTCATACACCAATATCGGGCGCGAAGAAGACCCTGATTTTTCGATCAAACGGATGATCATCGTCGCCAGCCTGCCGGGGGCTGACACGCAGGCGACGCTTACGCAGGTTACCAACCGCATCGAGAAAAAACTGGAAGACCTGGATTCGCTTGATTTCACTGAATCCGTCACCCGTCCGGGACAGTCGATCGTCTATCTGGAACTGCTGGCGACCACCAAACCCGCCGAGCTGCCACTGATCTGGCAGAAGGTGCGCAACATGATGGCGGATATTCGCGGCGATTTTCCCGAGGAATTTCAGGGGTTTCAGTTCAACGACAGCTTTGGCGACGTGTTCGGAAACATCTATGCCTTCACCTCTGACGACTTTTCGCCGCGCGAAGTCCGCGACCAGGTCGAAGCCATTCGTCGCAAGGTGCAGGCGCTTGAGGATGCCGGCAAGGTCGAGATTTTCGGCGCACGCGACGAGGTGATCTATCTGGAGTTTTCGACCGAACGGCTGGCGGCTTTGGGGCTGAACCAGCAGGCGGTGCAGGCAACGCTGGCCGCGCAAAACGCCATTTTGCCGTCAGGTGTGATCGACGCGGGCCCAGAGCGGGTTCTGGTGCGCCTTGGTGGTCAGTTTTCCAGTGCCGAAAGTCTGGCCGATATCAACCTGCGGGTCGGTGACCGTTTTTTTCGGCTGACCGACGTGGCCGATATCGTGCGCGGCTATCAGGACCCGCCGACAGAGCTGTTCCGCTACAACGGGCAAGCGGCCGTGGGTCTGTCGGTTGGAATGCGCAAGGGCGCAAATATCGTGGATTTCGGCGTCGCACTGGACGCGGTGATGGCGCAAGCGCAGAGCGAATTGCCAATCGGACTGAATGTCCATCAGGTCGCCGACCAGCCGCAAGTGGTCGAGGAGGCGGTGAATGAATTCGTGCGTGCATTGGTCGAGGCTGTGGCCATCGTGCTGGCCGTCAGCTTTGTCAGCCTGGGGCTGCGCGCCGGGCTGGTGGTTGCACTGACCATCCCGCTGGTGCTGGCGATTACTTTTGTCGTGATGGACTATCTGGGCATCACCCTGCAACGTATCTCGCTGGGTGCGCTGATCATCGCGCTGGGGCTGCTGGTTGATGATGCGATGATCGCGATCGAGACGATGATTTCGCGCATGGAGCGTGGCGAGAGCCGGACCAAGGCCGCGTCCTACGCATGGACCTCGATTGCCTTTCCGATGCTGACCGGCACATTGATCACCGTTGCCGGGTTTATTCCCATTGGCCTGAATTCCTCGGCGGCTGGCGAGTTCACGTTCTCGCTGTTTGTCGTGCTTGCGGTTGCGCTGCTGGTCAGCTGGATCGTCGCGGTGCTGTTTGCCCCGCTGATCGGGGTCACGTTGCTGCCCGCCAAGATGAAAAATCACGATCAGACCCCCGGAGTGGCCCGACGGGCGTTCCGCAACCTGTTGCTTGTGGCAATGCGGTTTCGCTGGCTGACAATCGTGTTGACTGTTGCAGCATTTGGCGCGTCTGTCTTTGGGATGCGTTTTGTCGAACGGCAGTTCTTTCCCAACTCGGACCGCCCCGAGTTGCTGGTCGATATGACCCTGCCACAAAATGCTTCTATCACGGCCACCCGCGCCGAGATGGACCGCATGGAAAGCTATTTGAAAGACAACGAGAACGTGCTGTTCTGGTCATCGTATGTCGGGCGCGGCGCGCCCCGCTTTATTTTGGCCTATGATGTGCCGACGCCGGGCCCTAACACGGGGCAGATTGTGATCCAGACACCGTCGGTCGAGGCCCGCGACGCGCTGCGTGCGCAGTTGCGCCAGGTCGCTGAAACGGCGTTTCCCGGTGTCGACAGCTTTATTAAACTGCTTGAAATTGGACCGCCCGTCGGGCGTCCGGTGCAATACCGGATCAGCGGGTCCGATATCGCAGGGCTGCGTGACCACGCCCGCGACCTTGCCGCGGTGGTGGCGAGCGACGAGCGGTTGAAGAATATTGTCATGGACTGGAATGAGCCCGCGCGGGTGATCCGCGTCGATATCTTGCAAGACAAGGCGCGCCAACTGGGCATCACCGCCCGTGACATCGCCTCTGCGCTCAACGCGATCTATGACGGTGTCGGCATCACCCAGCTGCGCGATCAGGCCTATCTGGTTGATATTGTTGCGCGTGGCAACGCCGATGACGACCAGTTGATTGAGGCATTGTCCAGCCTGCAATTGGGTGCGACCGGTGGCGCCATTATCCCGCTGCGCGCCATAGCCACTTTTGACTATGGCACCGAACAACCCTTGATTTTCCAGCGCGACCGCACCCCGACGATTACTGTCAAGGCCGAAATTTCGTCGGGCGACCAGCCCGAAACCATTGTCACCGACTTATCCGACAAGATCGCGGCATTCAGTGCGACGCTGCCGCCGGAAATTCAGGTGGTGGTTGGCGGCACCGTGGAATCCAGTGCCGACAGTCAGGCACCGATTGCTGCGGTGGTCCCGTTGATGGTGCTGATCATGCTGTCGCTGATCATGGTCCAGATGCAGGGCTTCCGGTTGGGTCTGGTTGTGCTGTGTGTTGCGCCGTTGGGGTTGATCGGTGTGGTGGCTGCGCTGGTGCCGTCAGGCGCGCCGCTGGGCTTCGTGGCGATCCTCGGAGTGCTGGCGCTGGTCGGCATCCTGATCCGTAACTCGATCATTCTGGTCCACGAGATCGAAGTGCTGCGCGAAAAGGGTCGCGGCGCATGGGATGCGGTGTTTGAGGCCAGCGACAGTCGCGCACGCCCGATCCTGTTGACCGCCGCCGCAGCCAGTCTTGCGCTGATCCCGATTTCGCGCCAGATATTCTGGGGTCCAATGGCGTTTGCGATGATGGGCGGTATCATTGTCGGAACCATCATCACGCTGGTGTTTGTGCCAGCGCTTTATGTTGCGGTTTTCCGGGTCAAGAACGATACGGTCGAGAGCACCAAAGGTGCGGGGCATTTGCGTTAAAGTCAGGTGCTGCACCATTTGCGATGCAGACGTGAAGGCGCGCAAAGACCGCGGGCTTTGACCCGGACACCGCACGGCTTATCAACAACGGCGTTGCTTTGTGGTCGGGGATCGCAATGATAACCGTTGAGGAAACTATCATTTGGCTGTCCACCACCAGGTTGCAGTATGTCGAGAGGATCATGCCGATGCCGTGCTCAATGCAAGATCCTTGGCCAGAGAAACGCTTGTCGAAAATCAGGAGCCAGACTATGACCGCATCGCAGGCTTTTATGACGTTGAAATGGATGGCACTCCTGCCGTTGTTACTGCTTTCTGCATGTAAAGATGACACCAGCAACGTCGCGCTTGGAATCCTTGCAAAGGAACGCGTGTCGCTGAGCGCAACTGTGTCCGAGATTGTGACAGAACTTCCGGTCGCAGAGGGCAGTCTGGTCAAAAAAGGTGACATACTTGTGCGTCTGGACGATACGATTCAGCAGGCGAATGTCGCTTTGACGGAGGCGCAACTGGCGCAGGCGCAAGCGGATCTGGACAAATTGATCAGCGGCGCGCGCGCCGAGGAAGTCGCGATTGCGCAGGCCGATGTGCAGGCTGCTACGGCGGCGTTTGATGAGGCGGACGGCGCGTTTAGGCGTGAAACCTTGTTGTTGGACACAAATACGATAACACAAGCGCGGTTTGATCAGGTTCTTGCCCGCCGCAATGAAACCCGGGCAAGATTGACCAGTGCCCAAGAGCGTTTGCACCAACTTACAAGCGGTGCAAGAGAGGAAGATGTTCGCATCTCGCAAGCACAGGTCTCTGCCGCCCAAGCCCGCCTTGCGGCTGAGCGAGGCCGCCTTGCCAATCTTGTGATCAGATCTTCGCGCGTTGGTGTGCTTGATAATCTTCCCTGGAATTTGGGCGAGCGGGTGTCCCAGGGCAGTCCGGTTGCGATCATACTGGTGGGGGAGGTGCCCTTTGCGCGTGTCTATGTCCCCGAGGCAGCGCGGGTGCGCGTCGCTAAAGGTGATGCTGTTTCGATCCGGATCGACGGGCTTGACGCACCGATCGAGGGGCGGGTGCGCTGGATCAGTAATGAACCTTCGTTTACACCTTATTACGCACTCAACCAGACAGAGCGCAGTCGCTTGATGTATCTGGCTGAGATTGATTTGCCCGCGTCCGCGGCGCGCCTTTCTGTCGGTGTGCCTGTTCAAGCGCTCTTGCCATGACTGAAGTGGTCGTTGATGCAGTGGGCTTGACCCGAAACTTTGGGACCAAACGAGCCGTCGACGCGCTGGATTTGAAGATCGAGCGCGGCACGATTTACGGTCTGATTGGTCCCAACGGCTCAGGCAAAACCACGGCAATGCGGATGTTGACCGGACTTTTGACGCCAACGGCAGGCACTGCGGATGTTCTGGGCATTCGGATTTCAAAAAAGGCGGAAACTTTGAAGCGCCGCATTGGCTATATGACCCAAACATTTTCACACTACCGCGATTTGACCGTGCTTGAGAACCTCCGCTTTGCTGCTGATATTTATGGGTTATCAAGGCGCGACAAAAAACTGCGCATCGACGACTTGCTGGCCCGCTATGGCTTGCAAGACTTCGCCGACCAGCTTGCGGGCAGCTTGAGTGGCGGGCAGCGGCAACGGCTCGCTCTTGCGGCGGCGGTTGTGCATAAACCCGATCTGCTGTTCCTTGATGAACCGACGTCTGCGGTGGACCCTGAATCCCGCCGAAACTTTTGGGAGCAGCTCTTTGATTTGGTCGATAGCGGCGTCACCATGATTGTGTCGACCCATTTCATGGATGAAGCCGAACGCTGCCACAAGATCGCAATTCTCGATCAAGGCCGCAAACGGGCGGATGGCGCGCCCCAGACATTGATGCGGAACCTCAAGGCAAATGTCGTCGAGATTGAAGGGCAGGGGTTGCGAGAGGCAAAACATGCGCTGGATGCGACGGCGAAAATCCGATCGGTTGCACAGATCGGTGCGCGGTTGCGGGTGTTGGTTGATGCGGCTGAAACTGACCCGATCGCGGTTGTCAGACGGGCCACAAATTTCACCCCTGACACATCATTTGAATTGGTCAAGGCAAACCTCGAGGATGTTTTTGTCATGGCCACGATCGGCGATAAATCATGATGTCGGTCAGGCGCATTCTGGCGATCCTGCGCAAGGAGCTGCTGCAATTGCGGCGCGACAGGTTGACCTTTGGTATGGTCATCATGATCCCGCTGATCCAACTTGTGCTGTTTGGATATGCAATCAATACCAACGTCCGGCATATACCGGCGGCGGTCGTGGACCAAAGCGACACGGGGCTTAGCCGCGCCTTGATCCAGATTGTCGGCGCAACCCAAGTGGTGGACTTCACCCAGCGATTTGCCACCGTCCAAGAGGCCGAGACCGCGATTATCCGATCCGACGTGCGCGCGGCTTTGATCATTCCAAAGGACCTTGCACAAAGGGTGGCGCGCAATCCCGCAGTGGTTGGCACCCTACAAAGCGAACCTGACCGGCCTATTGGTCGTCCGGTCGCGCAATGGTTGGTGGACGGTTCCGACACGGTGATTGCCGCCTCGGTGAAAAGCTTGCGCAACATGCCGCTGGCAGAATTGTTTCGCAGGCCCGCGAACGCAGGCACACCGACCTTCGAGGTTGCGCTCTATTACAATCCAGAACAGCGATCCGCGGTCAACATTGTGCCGGGACTGGTGGGCATCATCCTGACAATGACCATGATCATGTTCACTTCGGCCGCGATTGTGCGTGAAACCGAACGCGGAAATATGGAGATGTTGATCAATACGCCAGTAAAACCGGTCGAATTGATGATCGGCAAAATTATCCCTTACATCGCAATCGGTTTTGTTCAGACCGCAATCATCTTGGGTCTGGGATATCTGGTTTTCGACGTGCCGATCAATGGCAGCTTTGCCGCATTGTTTTTGGTGATTTTGCTCTTCATCCTTGCCAGCCTGTCACTTGGACTGGTGATCTCAACAATAGCAAAAAATCAGCTTCAGGCGATGCAAATGACCATTTTTGTGCTTTTGCCATCCATCCTGCTGTCGGGTTTCATGTTTCCTTACGAGGGGATGCCCAAAGCGGCACAATATATTGCAGATGCTCTTCCGGCGACTCATTTTGTGCGAGCCATTCGCGCGGTGGTCTTGCGCGAAGCTTCGCTGGCCGAAATCGACACCGATTCACTTTGGTTGTTGGGATTTACCGTCGTCGGAATGACTGTCGCATCAATTCGGTTTCGAAAAAGCCTGGACTGATCTCGGCCTTGCGCAGCCGGCTGCACGGCCGCGAATCACAGGTCAACGCCAAGCCAGCAAGGGAAAACTGCGGTGTGATCCGCGCGCACAGGGCGTATGAACCGCTGCACACAATGTAGGGCGTTCACAGCAGGTGTGCGGCGATAGGGTCGCCGTTAGTTGGGGTCTAAATCACTGCAGGCCCCGGACCTGGTCGTGGCAGATAAGACATTAAGCGGAAGCACCGTAGTTTTATCAATGCAGGCCTGCGCAATCTGGCTGTTTGTCAGGCCAAAGGCGGTGCCCAAATTGGCCCCGCGCATGTCGGCACCGTCCAGTTCGGCCCCCTTCAAATTGGCCTCATCAAAGCTTGCTTGGCGCAGATCTGCCTCCTTGAAATCGGCGTTGATCAGGATCGCGCCTTCAAAATCCACATTTCGAAGATCCGCGCCTTCAAAGTCGGCGCCGCGGAACTCGCTCGCTTCAAAGTCCAGCCCCGCCAGATCGAGGCCTTTCAATTCGGCCCCTGTTAGGTCGAGGCCCTCGAATTCTACCGCGAATGTGTTCAGGAGATTCATTTCGGCGAGAAATGCAAACGCACGTCCCGCGCGTTCCCCTTCCACGAGGCGCAGGATAGCCATGGTCTCGGCGCGGCCGATCGCGGCCACCATTTCCGACCGGTTTTGGAGACGCTCGTCCAGAGCGAGCTCTGTGACGCGACCAAAGTATCGCTGTAGGGCATTTTCCGTATGCGTCCGGTTAAGGCGCGGTTTCAGGCTTTTACCGGTTGCCAGTTCCAT